>CAVUUH010000034.1:0-379149 GCA_963744545.1 uncultured delta proteobacterium | reverse complement strand
TTTGCCTCTTCGAGGCGAGTTGCGAGGCTGCCGTTGTATATTCTTCCGCCCAACTCCGCCATGACGCCGCCGAGCAGGGCGGGGTCGACTTTAATGGTCGGGATTATTTTCAAGTGCGCGATTCTCTCGAGTCCGCTGACCACGCGTGCGACTTCGTCGTCCGACGGCTTAATCGCAAACGTAAGGGTCGCACGCTCACGGCCCATCGCCTGGTCGAGCAGATCGCGATACGACTCGGCGATAGCACCAATCTCGCGGATGCGTCCATGGCGTGCGATCACAACTGCGAACGAGCGAACGGGGAAACTGAGATTGAGGCGCTCGGCAATCTTCGCCATCGCCTCCTGCCGCGATTGATCGGACAGCTCCGGCGATGCGAGGCGTTCGAGCAACTCGGGCGACTCGACCATAGCGGCCAGCCGTTCGAGCTCGGCGCCCCACTTCTCCTCGTTGCCGCGATCGGCCAAGTCGAGCAGGGCGCGCGCGTAGCGCTTGGCGACGCGAGAACCTTTCATCGGGGGTCACCGCCGCCGAGCTTGTCCATGAAGCCGTCGATAAGCCGGCTCTGGTCGTTCGGCTGAAAATTGCGGCTGATCAGATCGCGCGCGACTGTCGCGGCAGACTCGGCGAGCTGCGCGCGTACACGACGTTTCGCTGCTTCGGCCATCGCGTAGTGACTCGTCTCGGCATCGCGCCGGATTCTTTCAGCAGTCGATTTCGCCAGGTCTTTGACCTTGCCAACCTGAAAAGCAGTTTCCTGCTCGAGCTCGTCGGCGACTTGCTTCAACTCAGCCGACAGCGCCGCCATCCGCGCCGCGGCTTTGTTCGCCAGGTCCTCGGCGGCGGCCAACGCGCTCTGCAAGCGAGACAGCGCAGTGCGAATCGTAACGGCGCGATCGGCGAAAAATTTCCGCAGCGGGGGACCGGCGAAATAAACCAGCACCGACACGAACAGGACGAAGTTGATTGTGAAGAACATCAGCAGCAGCCATGAGCCGTGCTCCGCACTGACGCCTTCCGCAGCATTCGCAGCGGGGGCGGCGTACACAAAAAAAGCGGCAGCGAGAATCGCCGCCGATGTGATCCACTTCTTCATTTTAGGTTGAATCAGTCGCGCCTAATTGTTTTTGCCCGACGCCGCGCCGCCATTCAATGGCCGGCCCAGCACGCGCTCGGCGAGCTCGCTCGCAAGGCTGTGTCCCATCTGCTCGAGTTCGCGCTCGGCCGCTTTCAGCTCCGTTTCTATCTTCGCATGCACCTGCTCGAGAGTCTCCCACGCCTCGGCCTTCGCCGCTTCCATCATTTGCGCGGCTTCGGCTTCAGCCTTGCGCCGCTCGGTCTCGCGATGCGCGATTGCGCTCTTGCGAACCTCGGCCAGCCGCGCTTCGCGTTCCGCTTCGGCCTCACGCGCCTGCTTGATCAACAGCTCGGTGCGATCATTCAAATCCTTGAACCTGCGCTCGCGCTCCGACAGCAGGTTCAGGAACGGTCGAAAAAATAATCGGCTGAATATAAACCAGAAAACCAGGAACGAAACAATCAGCGCAAAGAACGTCCCCCAATTCGGCGGGATATGCATATTACGGCATCTCCCCTGCGGGGATTTTCAAAATTCTCTCCATCATAGGAATCCGGGAAGCGCGGGCGAATCACTGAAACCGCCCGGAAATTCAGGCCTGCTTCTGCCCTCCAACTGCGGCCTGCGCCACGCGCTCTTCCTTGGGGAATACTGTCACCTTGCGGTCCTCGCGCATGCCCTCCGGCTGCATCGAGCAGTGTCCCTCGAACATCGCGCCTTCCTGCACCGACAGTACAGGCGCCGTGATATTTCCGCTGACCTTTGCCGACGGGCGGATCTCGATTCGCTGGGTCGCGACGATATCGCCGCTGACCTTGCCCGCAACCGACACCGACGCGGCGCGGATGTGAGCGGTGATAACGGCAGACTCGCCAATCGTCAATGCATCTTTGGCGTTGATCTCGCCGTCGACCTCGCCGTCGATCCGCGCGGGACCTTCGAACGAAATCTTGCCGGAGATTTTCGATCCACGATCCAGGTATGCGCGGCCGTCCGCCGGAGCAGGCCCGTTGGCTCGTGGAGCGGGCGCCGAAGCGGCAGTCGAAGTGGCAGGAGTCGGTGTGGTGGAAGCTTGCGGCAAAATTGTAGGCTGAGTTTTTGGGTTCTTTTCAGGTTCTTTGTTGAACAGCGCCATCGCAAACACTCCTCGGCGCATTCGGGCATTCTCCCCCGCGCCACATTCCTTAAGATCGAGCTTAAGCTTGGCTATTAACGCATGCAAATGTAGGTGTCAAATTCATCCCGCATTTTCTCCCACAGCCTGCGGATAATTTGTTCCGATCGTGACAGTTGCCTCACGCGAGCGATGGTCTAATCTGGAGCCATACCGACATCCGCAAGGAGTACCGCCGATGGCTTCGAGCAAGATTCCCGAGAAATTTCTCGACCTCCTCACCACCAAGAAACCGCTGGCGAATATCGCAACCGTAATGCCCGACGGCTCGCCGCAAGTGACCCCGGTATGGTTCGACTACACCAACGGAAAAATCCGCATCAACACGGCGCGCGGGCGGGTCAAGGCCAACAACATGAAGGTCGGATCGAAGGTCGCACTGGCGATTGTCGATCCCGATAACGCATATCGTTACATCGGAATCCGCGGCCCGGTCATCGCCGAAGACGAGAAGGAAGCCGACACACATATCGATAGCCTGGCCAAGAAGTACCTGAATCAGGACAAATATCCGTTCCGCACTCCCGGTGAGAAGCGGGTGACGTACGTAATCGAGCCCGCCTCCGTGCACGTCATGGGATAACTTGGCACGTCGTTTTGTCATCCTGACGGAACGAGCGAATGCGAGCGGCTGGAAGGATCTCGGACAGCTTCGCGTAAGCGAAGCCGGTTCCGGTTTCTGAGTCACGGCATTGTGCCGCCTCCTTCGCGCTGACTCCAGCGCGTTGACTCCAGCTATATCGTACGATATACCTTCCATCATGTATTACGTTGTTACGGAGGGCCACTCATGATGGTTTGCGGAACTCGACGGTTTCAAAGACGTGGTCATTGGGGCGAATTCGGCATGATGGGCATGCGGACGCGCTTCTTCGGCCCGGGCGAAGTTCGGCTCGCGCTCCTATCGCTTATCGCAGACGGTCCCAAGCATGGCTACGAGCTGATGCGTCAGCTCGAAGAGCGTTCGGGCGGAATCTACAGCGCCAGCGCCGGCACCGTTTATCCCACGCTCCAACAGCTCGAAGACGAAGGCCTGATTTCGTCGGACTCGAAGGAAGGCAAGCGCGTCTACGCGATCACCGACGCCGGCACCGCCGAACTCAAGCGCGAGGACGAGACCGTACGTCGAATCTGGTGGCGAGCGCGTCGATGGGCCGGATGGCGTCACGCTAACGACCCCGACGCGGCAGAGGTTCGCGGGCCAGCCGAGCGCCTGGTCAAGGCGGCGTTTCGGGCAGTCGCGGGCGAGAGCGCATCGCAAGAGCGGATCGACAAGGTGCGCGAAATCCTCGAGCGCGCGATGCGCGACCTCGACGGCATGCGCGACAAACCGTAAATACCAAGAGGTGCAGGGGTTATCCTTGGCCGATGCGCCTTCCGCAATGATTGGCCGCCGCTATCTTGGTTACTGCCTGGGTCAGATATGCCCTGTCCAGGACGGATGGCGACATGCTGCCCTTCATTGATTGCTTGCTAAGGAGAATTGTAGATGTCCACTACATCGTCTGATAAACAGCTCCTTCTCATTGGCGCGTCCCGCGGCCTTGGTTTCGCCCTGGCTGAGGAGTACCTCAAGCGCGGCTGGCACGTAGTGGCAACTGAACGGAACAGCACCACATCAAAACTGCACGATCTATTGCGAGCCGCTCAAGGTCGACTCGAAATCGCGACCGTCGACATTACTTATCCAGATCAGGTTGCCGCGTTGCGGGCGCGTCTGGACTCGAGACACTTCGACATGCTGTTCGTCAATGCCGGCATCGGTACTCGTGACATGCTCGCCGACATTTCCACCGACGAATTCATACGAATGATGGTAACGAATGCCTTGAGTCCCATGCGTGTCGTCGAGAGTTTGCAGGAGCTCGTGTTGCCAACTGGCACGATCGGCATCATGTCCTCGGGACAGGGCAGCATCACAAACAATGATAACGGACACTACGAGATCTATCGTGGAAGCAAGACGGCGCTCAACATGTTTATGCGCAGCTTCGCCGCCCGCCACGCCGATGATCCGCGAACCCTGCTGCTCATGGCGCCCGGCTGGGTGCGAACCGATCTGGGCGGGCCAGAAGCGCGCCTGAGCATCGAGGAAAGCATACCGAATCTAGCGAATACGATGGACGCGCAGGCCGGAAAAGCGGGTCTTCAGTATCTGAATTACCTCGGCCAGGCAGTTCCGTGGTGAGTGCGAACATGCGCATCGTCATTGTCGAAGAACACTTCTGCCCAAGGAAGCGTGAACCCAAGGACGGGTTTCACTAAAATCAAGTTCCTCATCGCGCGATCGGAGGCGGCGTCTCGATCGTCTCGCCGCAGGTCGAGCCGCAATCGGGGCATACGTACAGGTACTTGTCGCCATTCGGCAGCACGAGCAGCAGGCGCTTGCGCACCTTCACCGCGCGCTTGCATTTCGGACACGCCAGCAATGTGGCTTCCATTCGCTCGAACGATGGCCTGCGTTGTTGAGGCATAGGAGTCGTGGCGAAAACTTAAGTCTCGCGACGATTCCCGGCAAGGGAGTCGCCGGTCATCTTGGGACGAAAGCGAGCATCGCCGTTTGTCATCCTGACGGAGCGAGCGACGCGAGCGGCTGGAAGGATGACAAGATTGCCGCGATGCCCGCTTAGTCAGGGCGACACAAATTCGCCGTTCTGCCGTCGGTCGATCCGCGTTGTATACACATCACGTCGTAGCCTAAGATTTCTTTTCGTCTTATGGATGAACGCATCGCAAATCCGGCGCATCCGCGGGTTTATCTCGAGACCTATGGATGCCAGATGAATGTCGCCGACTCGCAAACGGTCAGCGCCGTTTTGCGCCGCGCGGGTTACGTCAATGCGGACGGCGTCGAGGATGCGGACGTCGTGCTGCTCAACACCTGCGCGATTCGCGAGCATGCTGAAGAGAAGGTGTTGCACCGATTGCGCGAGCTGGCTCGGCTCAAGAATTCGCGGCCGGAGGTGAAGATCGGGCTGCTCGGATGCATGGCGCAGCATAATCGCGTCGCTATCATGGAAAAGGCGGCCTTCCTAGACGTCGTTGCGGGCCCCGACAGCTACCGTCGCCTGCCCGAGATGATCGGCAACGCCGGCTTTGACGCCTCAATCGACGTGCGGCTCGATCGCGGCGAGACTTACGCCGATATCACTCCCGACTACGGCGGCGGCGTGCGCGCCTACGTGACCGCGATGCGCGGATGCGACAAATTCTGCGCGTTCTGCGTGGTGCCGTACGTGCGCGGCCGCGAGCGCTCGATTCCTCCCGCAGACCTGATGCGCGAGATTGGCGAACTGGCCGCGCGCGGCGTCAAAGAAGTCGTGTTGCTCGGGCAGACTGTCAATGCGTACCGCTTCGGCGGCACCGACTTCGGCGCGCTGATGAGAATGATCGCGTCGATCGATGGAATCGAGCGGATTCGATTCACGTCGCCGCATCCGGGCGAGATGAGCGAGTCGATTATCGACGCGATGGCGACGGAGCCGAAGGTCCAGCCCCAATTGCATCTGCCGTTGCAGTCGGGCTCCGACAGGATTCTAACCGCGATGGAACGCGGCTACACGGTCGCACAATATCTCGACCTGGTCGCGCGCGTGCGCGCCGCAATTCCCGCCGTCGCGCTCTCGACGGATATCATTGTCGGCTTTCACGGCGAAGAAGAGTCGGACTTCGAATTGACCACCGCGATTATGCGCGAAGTCGGCTACGACTCCGCTTTCATGTTCAAATATTCGGTGCGCGAGCATACCCGCGCCTTCCGCCTCGGCGATTCTGTAAGCGAAGAAGAAAAAGGCCGCCGGCTCACAGCGCTAATCGCGCTGCAGGAAGAGATGTCGCTCGCGCGCAATCGCGCGATGGTTGGCCGCGAGTTCCCGGTCCTGGTCGAAGGCGCCGCCCGTCGCGGCGGCGGAATGATGTCCGGCAAGACACCGCAATTCAAGACCGCTATCTTCCGTGGCGCAGAAGGAATCAGCTCCGGCGACACCGTCAACATGCGCGTCGATTCCGCCACCGGCCACTCGCTGATGTGCTCGATCACGTGACGCTTAAGATCCGGTCATGGTGCGACTGACAGGTGAGGTCGTTAGACTTCGCCGCCGCCAACGGCGCGACGTCGATCCCGCAAACCGGCCATCGCCGAATGAGCACGGTCGCGAGACCTTACGCGCGCCGCTGACGGCCCGCTCACGCTCAAAAATTAGTAGGGCGTGCTGTAGGTGGTAGTCTTCTGCCGCTCGACGATTCCGGGGACAGCCGAATCGGTCGTCGTGGTCGTGGTCGAGCTCGAGGTGACCGGGGCCGTCACAACCGCCGGCGCAGGAACCGCGACTACCGCGGGCGCCGTGGGGACCGTCTCAACCACAGGTGCGGGAGCGGTGGTCTCGTCGACAGTCCGGTGGTAGGAAAAGCATCCGGCGACGAGTCCGCAAGTCGCGAAAACTGCCGGAATTATTGCCAAACGTTTGATAGATCGCATTCTTGTAGCCTCCATCAGGTACATGCCCCTGATAGCAGCAAGAAGCCGGCCACTTAGGATGCGTAGAATATGCCTTGATACTGTGTCCTGAAGCTGTATTTTGGCTACGTAAATCTTTCAGGGTCACGGATGCCGAGGGGAGGCGGCACCGAGATTCTTCCCCTTCGGCTTCGCTCAGGGCTTCGGCTCGTGGAAGCGGAGTGATCAAGACGCGCTCTGAATGACACAAGAACAGAACCTGAGAGCGAAAGGTTGTCCTCAACATTTCGCGCTTCTCACTGGGTGCAGGGGTCACCCCTGCCCAGGGAAGCGTGAAACCCACGGCGGGTTTCACATTGAATTGGTTCTTCGCGATCTAATGCGTTCTCAGCGGACGTAGACGGGGTTCGACAGGATCCACATCTTGCCGCTGCGGTAGGCTTCGATTCGGTATGCGCCGGGGGACTTTGGGGCGAACTCGAGCGTGGTCGCGTTATCCACGGAGGTTACTTCGGCGCCGTTTTCGTACATCGCGATTCGATCTGCCGGCGCCGGCAGTTCGGTCTTGAGCGTCAAGCCAGGCGCGAGATGGACTTCGTCGCCCATCATCGTCGTTGCGTCTCCGACGCGCGCGAAAAACGCGAACGCGCCGACGTAGCCGAGGTAGTCGAAGCTCACGTACGAATGCCCGAGGCGGAGCGCTTCGAGGATCGGTGCGGTGTCTCGTTCGCGCGCCAGCAGATGCGTCGTGCAGAACAGAAAGAGTTGCGGCAACGTTCCGACCTTTGTGCCGAGCACGTTCAGGTTGTCGGGCGCGCCCGTCCCCGCGAGCATCGCGACCCGCGCGCCGGTAGTCATCCGGTCGTACAGTGCGAGGTTCGCGTCGGGGCGAACGTCGAGGCCACCAAGGAAGTGATCGGTGCCGAAGAAAATCGCGTGCAAGTAGAGCGTCGTGGGATTTTGCGCAAGCCATGCCGAGCGCTGGCTGTACACTTCCATCGCATCAGCCAGCGCGTAGTCTTCCGACGACGTGAACTTGGCCGGGTCGACGGCAATCGCAATGCCGCCCTGGTCGTGAATCGCCGAAATCAAATCGTTGGGTGTGAGGTTGGGTTTGATCGGCTCCCGAATGTTCGCGCCGATTATCTGGCTGCCGCCGACATCGAAGGCGCCGCCCGAAATAAAAAGTATGTCGTTGGTGAAGCCGCCGATTCCGAAGTCGGTATCACCCGGCTGAGCGCGATCGGCGAGAAAAATGAAATCGATTTGCGAGCTCTTGGACAGGTCCGCGATTCCCGATTGATCCATCCCCGACGCTTTGATCGGCAGGTCAACGATTCCGCGGTAGTCGTGAAAGCCGGGAAACTCCGGCGCCGCCTCGATATACCGCGCCGGCGGAAGTTCGGTGGTCGGCAGCGGCGAGCTGCATCCGATGAAAGTAAGGGCCGCAAGCGCAAGGAGGGAATACTGAAAAAATATCAAAGGATCGAGCGTCCCTGCGCGCCGTCAACCGGGATGTTGGCGCCGGTGATCCAGCTGGCGCGCGGCGACGCGAGCATCACGACTGCGTAGGCGACCTCGTCGGGCCGGCCGAGGCGCCCGGCCGGCATCTCATGGCTGATGAAATCTCTTTCGAACGCTGGATTCTCGCGGAACAGCTGCTCCCAGATTCCGCCGGCGGTCAGTATCGAGCCCGGGGCGATCGTATTGACGCGGATATTTTTCGGCGCGAATTCGCGCGCGAGCATCTTGGTGAACGAATGCAACGCCGCCTTCGACGCGTTGTAGGTCAGCGGGCCGCCCGACTCGCGCCCGTAGATCGAACCGATATTGATGATCGAGCCGCCGCCGCGCTTCTCCATCTGGGGTGCGCATATCCGCGCGAGCCGCACCGGCGCGAACAGGTTGAGATCGAATTGCTCCTGCCACGCCGACTCCGGCAGCTCCGCGAGCGCGCCCGGCCGCGCCGAGCCGGCATTGTTGACCAGCACGTCGATCCCGCCGAATTTTTTCACAGTCTCGTCGACCCACCTTTGCGCATCGTCGGGCTTGGTCATGTCGCCGACGAACCCCACTGCCGACTCCGTCTTCGTCAGCGCAGCGACTGCTTCGTTCAGCGCGTCGCGGGTTCGTGCGCAGACGCTGACATGCATCCCTTCGTCCGCGAGCGCATGAGCCATCGCGCGGCCGAGCCCGCGGCTGGCGCCGGTGACCATCGCGACTTTTCCCGTCAATCCCAAATCCATTTCGAGGCTCCTTCTCGCGCACCGAATCCCATTCCTTTACCAGACACGGGTTGTATGCATGAAGAGAGGCTTTTAGTGATTTCGTTAAAGCAGAGACAGAATCTTGAATCGCGCGCGAAATAGCGCGCTGTACAAGGTCCCTCACCTTGAATCCTCTCCCTTTGGGAGAGGGGAAGAGCTGAATCTCCCGGACTAGCTCTCGACCCGATAATCCCTCTGGTTGACTCTGACTAAAGGCGGACCTAGACTCGACAGGCTAATCACCGGACAGACGGAGGACTATGGAAATTCGGGTCGAAGGCTCTCTTGATCAAGCGATGCGAGTGCTCAAACGCAAGCTGGCCAAGGAGGGCGTTTTCAAAGAGATGAAGAAGCGGGCTTTTTACGAGAAGCCCAGCGTCCGCCGCAAGCGCAAACGTTCCGAAGCCCAGCGCCGTCGTCGTAAGGAACAGCGCCGCCGTCGCGCGTCCGCGATGTAAGTACCGAAAATTTTGATCGCTTTATCGGGTGCTGGAGAAATCCAGCACCTTTTCTTTTTCAGTGAATCAGCGCTCGTGCTGATGATCGGCGAAAATTTCCTTCGTGTCGCGCCACCGTTCTACGCGGGCAGGGGGCGCCAGGTGAAGATTACCTGCCCGCCGGCGACGTAGCAGTCCAAATCGTAGTGAGGCTGGCCGGCTTCGGTACGATGCAGGCGGAAATTTTCGACCGCGCGATGCAACGCGTCGGGCGTCAGGGTTCCGTCGACGCATTTGCCCTCGAGCTGCTGCGCGCGGACCTCGGCGCCCAGGTGGACGGGGATACATCGAGCGCCGCAATGCTGATCGAGAGGACCAGCGCCCACGCAGGCGCATCGGAGGCACAGCACTACCGGCCCGCGGTCGTCGCTGGGCGCGGCGAAGAACTCGCGTTCGAGCCGATCGAGGCCCATCGCGCATTCACACCATGCTTCACGCGCGCGCTCGGCGGAAAAGCGCCGAATGGCGCGCGCCAGTTCGCGCATCAGGTTTTCATTCGAGCGCGGTTCGAGCGCGACGATCGAGTCGTCCTCGATGCGCATCGAGGCACCCAATTGCTCGGCCAGGAAATGGCGCAGGTTGATCGGCAATCGGCTGCCGAGCTGCAACCGCTGCGTCTCGAACGGCGCTGGCTCGATTGGGATGCTGCGTCCGGAACGCGAGAACGTCCGAGGGTTGTTGAATACTGAGAGTGATTGCAGACGCTCTAACGGCGACGGCGCACCATAAGCAAATCGCGTTGCGTTGGCGCGTCGATGAACCAAGGGTCCGTTTCGCACAGTCTCAACCTCCAAGGGCTTCGTGTTCCGGTCGGCATGCCGCGCACGCGACCTTACCGCCGGACACCGTCAAGGGCCGTTGGTCATCCATCTTAAATTTTGAACTCTTAATGCGGCTGAGGCGAGAGAAATCGATTCGGTCCGGGTGCAAGATGGGTCGGATTGCGATGGCGCCGCGCCAATACTGACGGCCACGGCGCGCGGCGGCGCCGATTCCAGGGCTGCAAGATCGAAAAGCGCCAAAACAAAACTGCGCCATGCGCACCGGCTCTTTTCATCGGACCATCAGCCCAGCTCGGCATCTCTGCGATGCCCGCCCGCCTGCCCGCATCCTCAACTCAATCCAAGCAGCGGCTCGATGGATAATGCGCGCGTCGACTGGTCGTCAAATCCCCCGACTTGGCCGTTGCGGTCCGCGCGACGTTTTCAGGCCATCAAGATCAATAAGACGGCATCTTAACTAGCGCGCGTACCGTCGTCCGGCAATATCGTGTGAGCGATAATGATCTGATGTTCAAACTTGACAACCGGTGACTCAAATGCCGCTTTTCTGGTTGCATTCTGATCACGCTGGCCGCATCAAGATGAGATGCGCTAATGAACCTCGATCGCAGGTTCGGCGTGACTAGCTGCGTGAGGCGCAGATCAAATAATCCAGTGCTCCAAGCCGGACTAGGGTTTGTCGCGCATGCGACATTTGCGGACGCGTCGTGCCGCGCCCGCGAACCCCGACGCGTCGCATCATGATCGGCACACAATCGAAAATTAAAAGAACAAATCCTGGTGGGCGAGCGCGATGACCGCAACGCTATTCGCGGTCTAATCAGAAAATTTCCGTTCTCTAGAAATTTTCTTTCAGTGGGCCGCTTCGGCCGGCAGGTTGCGCGTGTCGCGCTTGAGGAACAGGAACGTCGGCACCAACACCAGCATCAGCACGCACAGGATTCGGTAGATGTCGTTGAACGACAGCATCATCGCCTGCCGCTGCACCATCCCGTAGAGCATCGCCATGCCGTGCTTGTGGCCCATCGCGAATTCGTCGCCCATGTTCAGGCCGCCGGGCATCTGCATGTGCGGAAGCGTGAAGACCGTGATGTGCTCGACGAGGTAGCTCTGATTGACCTGCTGCCGATGTATCAAGCAGCGTCGTCAGGTACGACGTGCCGATCGCGGCGCCGAGGTTGCGCGTGACTGAGTACAGACTCGCCGCGCGACCCATCTTGAATTTCTCCATCGAGCTCAGCGCCGCCGCCGACAAGCCCGGGAACACCAGGCCGGTGCCGACGCCCTGGAGCACAGTCGGCCATACGATTCGGCGCACGTCGGAGGCGAGATTCAGCCCCGACATCTCCCACATCGCGAGACCCACGAAGATAAAGCCGATGCCGACCAGCGGACGGATGTCACCGCCGCGGCGCGCGTACGTGCCGAGGATGATCATCGAGAACATCGTGCCGAAGCCGCGCGGCGCCATCACGAGGCCAGCCTTCGACGCGGTGTAGCCGAGGGTCTCCTGCAGAAAGATCGGATTCAAAATCGCGGTGCCGTAGAGCGTGAAGGTCAGAAAAATTACCAGCGCCACCGGCAGCGTGAAGTTCATGTTCTCGAGAATCGAGAGATCGACGACCGGGTCCTCGGTATGCAGCTCGTGATAGATGAGAATCGCGAGCGAGATGAGCGCGGCGGCCGTGCAGTAGACGACCCACGGGCTGGTGAACCAGTCGGCGCGCTCGCCGCGATCGAGCACGATTTCGCCAAGGCCGAGCGTGACGAACAGGCACGCGATACCGAGCAGGTCGATGCGCCCGCGCCGCAGGTTACGCATGTACGACGGGTCGTCGACGAAGCGATAGACCATGAACGCCGCCAGCGTCCCGATCGGCACGTTGATGTAGAAATTCCAGCGCCAGCTCCACGCGTCGGTGATATAGCCGCCGATAGTCGGGCCCATGATCGGCGCGACCATCATCCCGATTCCCCACACCGCCATCGCCATCGCCTGCTCGCGCGGCGGAAAGGTCTCCATCAGGATGGCCTGCGACAACGGCATCATCGCCGCGCCGGCCGCACCCTGCATCAGGCGGAAAAACACGATCTGGTTGAGCGATTGTGCCACGCCGCACAGCGCCGACGACACGATGAACATCGTGATCGACGCGACGAAGTAGCGCTTGCGCCCGAAGCGCTCGGCGATCCATCCGGTCATCGGAATCATGATTCCCGCGGCGACCAGGTACGACGTGACGACCCACGCGATCTCGTCGACGCTGGCGGAGAAACTGCCCTGCATATGCGGCAGCGAGACGTTGACGATCGAGGAGTCGAGGACCTCGAGCACGGTGCCGAGCATCACGGAGAACGCGATCACCCACTTACGCGTCGAGGAAAACTCGTGCACCTCGTGCGTCGGTTGGGTAAGCGGTTTCGGAGCGACAGCCATAGAGGGAATCCTCGCCTACGGTACAAAGGCGACGGCATGGATGCAAAAGACTGAGAGCGTCGATGCGGTCAGCGCCTCGTTCTTCGCCTCCTCCAACGTGGGAGGAGGCCGACGCTCGTCTTCGAGCGAGCGGGTGGAGGACCAAACCTTCCAGAGTTAAGACTTGCGGCGCCACAGACAATCGCCGCGTAAAGTGTCCTCCACCCTAACCCTCCTCTCACGTGGGTGGAGGGAACCAGACTTCCACGCGTTCCCACAGCGCATAGTAACTCTCGCCTCATGCCTTCCGACGCTCTCCCGCCCGGCCCGAGCCTCTTCGCGACTTTCGATTTCGTCCGCAATCCGTTTCGATTTCTCGACGAATGCGCGCGGCGCTACGGCGATTGGTTCACGGTGCGCGTGCCGGGAGTATCGCCGTTCGTCTTCACCAGCGATCCCGGCGCGGTGCGCGAGGTTTTTCTCGGCGATGCCGACGCGCTTCATGCGGGCGAGGCCAATCGTCCGCTCGGCGCGTTCATGGGAGAGCGATCGTCGCTGTTCCTCGACGGTGCCGAGCATCTGCGGCAGCGCCGGCTGCTGCTGCCGGCATTTCATGGCGAGCAGGATGGCGTCGCACGCCGTTGCGATGCGCACGGCGGCCGACAATGCGATCGCGTCGTGGCCGATTGGGCAGCAGTTCCCGATTCATCCGCAGATGCGCGCGATCACTTTCGAGACGATCATCCGCACCGTTTTCGGATTCGAAGATGACGGCATCCGGCGCCGAGCTGCGCGCGTCGCTGAAAACACTATTCGCGCTCTACTCGAGCCGCCTCGGCACGCTCTTCGCTGCCCGCGATGCGTATCGACGCCGGCGCGTGGAGTCCATGGGGACGCGCGGTCAGGCTGACGCGCCAGATCGACGCGATCCTGTACGCGGAATTCGCGCGGCGAAGAAAGGAAGGCGTCGAGGGACGCGCTGACGTCCTCTCGATGCTGCTTGCTGCGCGCTACGAAAACGAACAACCGCTCCCCGACAACGTAATCCGCGACGAGATGTACACGCTGATGCTTGCGGGACACGAAACCACCGCAGCCACGATGGCGTGGGTCATCAACCGGCTGGTCACGCATCCTGACGTGATGGAACGCGCGCGCGCCGAAGTTTTTTCAGTATTAGACGGCAAGCAGCTCGATGCGTCGCACGTCGGCAAATTGAAATACGTCGAGGCGGTGATCAACGAGACGATGCGGCTGGACCCTGTCATCCCAAACTTCGGCCGCACGCTGACCAGGCCGCTGAAAATCGCGGGCCGCGACCTACCGGCGGGCGTGACGATCGCGCCATGCATCTACCTGGTGCATCGGCGTCCCGAGCTATGGCCGAACCCCGAGCAATTCAACCCCGACAGATTCCTCGAAGTCGCGACAAAGCCCGTACACCTTCTTCCCCTTCGGCGGCGGCGCGCGCAGATGCCTGGGCGCAGCCTTCGCGACGTATCAGATGAAAATCGTGATCGCAGAAATCCTATCGCGCGTGGACCTGAAGCCAGCCCCCGGCTACAAAGCGAACGCCACCCGCCGCGGCATCGCATTCGCACCGAGTGAGGGCATGCCGGTCATCGCGAGTGCACAGTCCGAAGAACCTCTTGAGGAGAGACAAGGAAAGATCCGGGATTCTTCGCTTCGCTCTGAACGACACAAGGACAGAACGTGAGCGAAAGGTCGTCCTCGACATTTCGCGATTCTCACTGGGTGCAGGGGTCACCCCTGCCGAAGGAAGTATGAAACCCACCGCGGGTTTCATTACAATTAGTTCTTCTAAGTTCCTTCGCGGGCGGGGGCGGGACCATGGCGGAAAAAAATCGACTCAGAGTTGGCGTGCTGTTTGGGGGCCGGTCGGGCGAGCATGAGATTTCGCTGCGGTCGGCGTTGACGGTGATGTCGGCGATGGATCCGGCGCGATATGAGATCGTGCCGGTTGGGATTGGGCGCGACGGGCGATGGTATCTCGAGCGGAACGCGCTGAAACTGCTCGCCGAGAAGACGCCTCATCTTGCGGCGCTCAGCGCGGGCGGTACGCAGGTCACTCTGCTGCCGCATCCGGAGGGACAGGCGCTGGTCGCGACGCCGATGGACGGTGCAAGCGGCGCGGTGACGAGCGCGCAAGATGCGATTCCGGGGCTGGATGTGGTGTTCCCGGTGCTGCATGGCACCTACGGCGAGGATGGCACGGTGCAGGGGCTGCTCGAGCTGGCAGGAATCCCGTACGTGGGAGCGGGCGTGCTCGGATCGGCAATCGGGATGGACAAGGATGCGCAGAAGCGGCTGCTGCGCGATGCGGGCGTTGCGGTGGTGAAATATTTTGCAATCGATCGTGCGGACTATCATGAGACGCCGGAGCTTGGGGCGCGGCTGGCGCGCAAGATTGGTTATCCGGTGTTCGTCAAGCCCAACGCGCTCGGATCGTCGATTGGAATCAGCAAGGTGAAGCGTGCCGCCGATCTGAACGCCGCGCTCGACGACGCGTTTCAGTACGATCGCAAGGCGTTGATCGAGGCGTCGTGCGAAGGGCGCGAGCTCGAGTGCGCGGTGCTCGGCAATGATCGTCCCGAGGCCTCGGTTCCCGGCGAAGTGCTGGTGAAGGGCGCGCATGAGTTTTATGACTACGAATCGAAGTACGTCGATCCGGAAGGATCGTCGACGAAAATTCCCGCCGACTTGCCGGCTGCGAAGACGAAGAAATTGCGCGCGATGGCGGTGGCGGCGTTCAAGGCGTTGTCATTGCGTGGAATGGCGCGAGTCGATTTCCTCGCGACCCGTGATTTGCGCGAGATTTACGTGAACGAGGTGAACACTATCCCCGGCTTCACTTCGATCAGCATGTATCCGAAACTGTGGGAGGCGTCGGGGGTGCCGTTGCCCAAGCTTATTGATCGGTTGATCGAACTGGCGCTCGAGGAGAATCGCGAGCGCGAGTCGTTGAAGATCACGTATCAACCTAAGTCCTCGCCGAAGTCTCCTGCGAAGCCCGGTAAATGAGCCGATGCGGCGGCTGCTGATTGCGACTACGAATCGGGCGAAACTTGCCGAGTATCGATTGATCCTGCGCGACGTCGGTATCGAGCTGGAACTGGTCTCGATTGCTGACGTCGGAATCTTTGAAAGTCCTGAGGAGACGGGCGCGACGTTCCTCGAGAATGCGCTGATCAAGGCGCGGTTCTATTTCGAGCGCGCGCGAATCGCGACGCTGGCTGATGACGGCGGCCTCGAGATCGACGCGCTGGGCGGAGAGCCGGGCGTCAGGTCGCATCGATGGCTCGGCACGGGTGGAGATGATTCCGACGAGGCGCTGGTCGCTGAAGTTATGCGACGGATGGCGGGCGTCGAGGCCTCGCGGCGGACGGCGCGAATACGCGCGACGCTGGCGCTGATACACGAGGAGGGCGGCGTGATTCGCGAGAAGACTGCGGAGGGCGCAATCGAGGGCATGATCGGCGCGCACGCATTCGCGGAGATTCGCGCGGGATTTCCGTATCGGTCAGTGCTGGTTATTCCCGCGCGCAACTGTTATCTCGGCGAACTCGGCGACGAAGAAGAAGCTCAAATCGGCCAGCGGCGTATCGCGATCCTCAAGTTGCGGGACGAGCTGGAGCGCATAGCCGCAGGCCGCGCGGCGGGCTAAGATCGCCACGCAAAGGTGAAAGGCAAGCGCAAGGGAAAAGTCGTCGTGCTGCATCTGGCGGCGCGATACCCGTTTGCCGGGGTTATCTGGCAATTACTGCATCACTTGCTGGGGCTGAGGCAGATCGGGTTCGACGTTTACTATATCGAGGATCATCGCGCCTACGTCTACGATCCGACGATCGAATCCGGGACCAAGGATCCGTCGCGAAATCTGAAGGTGCTGGGCGGCGTGCTCGAGCGTTACGGCTTCGGCGATCGTTGGGCGTTCCTCGACTCGGCGAAGGAGGAATACGTCGGGATGTCGCGCGAGCGATGCATGGAACTGTTTCGCGACGCCGACATGGTGGTCAATCTTTGCGGCGCGACCGAGCCGCGCGAGGAGCATGAGCGCAGCCGCTGCCTCGTTTACCTCGAGACTGACCCGGGCGTAATGCAGCTCGAGCTGGCGCGCAAGATTCCGACGACGGTGGCGTTTGCCAAGTCGCACAAATTGTTCTTCACGTATTGCTACAATATCGGCGCGCCGGATTGCCTGCTGCCGACCGGTGGCGTCCAGTGGCATCCGACGCGTCCGCCGGTGAATCTCGACGAATGGCATCCTGGGGTCGGCGCCGCGGAGCCGCGCGCGTTTACGACGGTCGGCACGTGGCAGAACAACGGCAACGACATGGTAATCAAGGGCGAGACGTACTACTGGTCCAAGCATTTGAATTTTCGCAAGGCGCTCGAGGTTGCGGCGCGCGGCGAATCAGCCGATCGAGATCGCGACCAACCTGAGCGGCGGCCCGGACTACGAGCGCGCGATTGCGGGCGGATTCACGATTACGCCGGTGGTGCCGATGTCGCTCGATATCGACGCGTATCGCGAGTACATCAGCGGCTCGCGCGGCGAGTTCACGGTCGCGAAGGATATCTACGTGAGGCCGCGCACGGGATGGTTCAGCGATCGCACGGTGTGTTACCTGGCGGCGGGACGTCCGGTGGTGACGCAGCGGACCGGGTTTGAAAAATTTATTCCTACCGGCGCGGGGCTGATGGGATTCGACACGCCGGACGAAGCGGTTGACGCGATCGCGCAAATCAACGCCGACTACTTGCGGCATGCCCGCGCTGCGCGCGAGATAGCGGTCGAGTATTTCGACGCGGTGAAACTGCTCGACGAAATCGCGGTGGCGGCGGGGATCTGAACGATGGCGACTCCCCTCCAGACAATGCTGCAAATCGACGTGCTGCCGCGCGATACGCGCACGGTCGTCGAAAGCGTGCTGGTGCTGGTCGGGATGCTGGGGGCATTCGCGGTGCGCCGGCGCAGGCGCGCGGTGACCGCGACCACATTCCTGCTGCTGTCGGGCAGCGCGCTTATTGACGCCGGCTCGCGCTTCGTCCACAACCCACTGGTCGGCGAAAAGGTCGCGGTTGCGGCCCTCGTACTTTTTCTGTTCGGCGTGATTCGTCTCGTGCTCGAATTCGTCGACTCGATCACGCGTCGCGGCAAGGTCCACTTTTCCACTATCAGCAAGGACCTGCTGATGCTGACGTTGTGGTTCGCGGTGGTCATGGTGGTGTTGTACACAGGACTTCGGCGTGCAGCCGCTTTCGATTCTGACCACCACCACGGTGTTCGCGGCGGTGCTGGGCTTCGCGCTGCAGGAGACTCTTGGCAATATTTTCAGCGGCCTGTCGCTCCGATGGGGCGACCGTTCGAGCCGGGCGACTGGATTCGGAGCGGCGCGCATGTCGGGCAGGTCAAGGGAATCGCGTGGCGGGCGACGACGATCGTGACGCGGGCCAACGAGCGGCTCGAGGTCCCCAACTCCGTCATCGCCAAGGACGTGCTGTTCAACTACGCCACCGGCCACGTGTGCGACGAGATTACCGTCGGAATCAGCTACAGCGTACCGCCCAATCACGTGCGCGAAGTGGTGCTCACGCTGCTGCGCGACCTGCCGCAAGTGCTGCGCGATCCGCCGCCCGAAGTTCTGGCCTGGAACTATTCCGATTTCGCGATCGAGTATCGAATCAAGTACTGGATCGCCGACTACGGCGTGCAGGAACGCGTGCGCGATCGGGTCGCGTCGAGTCTCTGGTATGCGCTGCGCCGCCATTCGATCGAGATTCCGTTCCCGACCCGCACCGTCCACGTGCGCGACGCCGGCCGCGACGAAGACGAAAAGGCCGACGCTCAGTTCGAGCGCGAGCTGATGACCGACCTGCGCCACGTCGATTGGCTGCGCGGCCTCAGCGACGAAGAGCTTCGGTTGCTGGTGCCGACTGTCGCGGTGCGCCAGTTTGGCGCGGGTGAGATGCTGGTGCGCATCGGCGAACCGGGCGAGTCGATGTTCATCGTGCGCAGCGGACGGGCCGAAGTCCTCGGTCAAACGGCAGACGGCCAGGTTCGCCACCTTGCGGAAATTGGCGCGCGGCGTTATCACCGGCGAGATGGCGCTGATGACCGGCGAGCCGCGCAACGCAAGCGTGCGCGCGATCACCGATCTTGAAGTGATCGAGATGGACCGCGAGGGATTCACGCGCCTGTTCAAGGAGCATCCCGACGCGGCCGCGAGCATCGGCGATATTATTGCCGCGCGAAATCGCGACCGGCTGGAAAAGCTCTCATCCGGCGACGCGCTCGACGGCAAAGGCGGCCCGCATCGATGGCTGCTGGCCAAGATGCGCGAGCTGTTCGATTTCTGATCGACGCTAGCGCGATCGCGGCTCAAGCGCGGCTTGGAGCTCGCGCAGATTTCGCGACGGCACCAGCGCTTCACTTCGCGGGCGTACTGTTTGATTGCGCTGTCGCCGGTGCCCCATCGCGCGGGATCTTCGGGATTCAGCCACACGACGGCGCGGCAGTGCGCGCGATTTCGCGGACCAGGTCGGCGCGCGCGGGGAGCCGGTTGTTGCGGCCGTCGCCCATTATCACGACGATCGTGCTGCGCGTGAGCAACCCCGCTCGCCGCTGCCCACAGCTCGCCGAGCACGCGGCCGAAATCCGAGCGCGCGTAAAGATCCAGCGCCGGCGTCATTACCAGATGCCCCTGCTCGAAGTCGGCTTCCGCCAGATGGTCCACGTAGACGAAACTGCTGACGCGGCGGAAGCATCCGCGCGCGCCCGCCATCAGTTCGAGCATCAACTGCGCGGCGTAGCGGACCGAACCCGAGATGTCGGCGAGGATTACGAGATCGACGTGACGCGGGCGTCGCGCGCGGAAATTGAGATCGATCAGCGCGCCGCCGCGCTGCATCGCGGCGCGAATCGTGCGGCGGAAATCGATTCTGCCGGTCTTCGCGAGACGCAGCCGGCGTCCGAGTCGAATCCGGAAGCGTCGAATCAGCGGCGCGAGCGCGTCGCGCGCCTCGTCGTAGTCGAGGTCGGAGAAATTGTCGAACGGCATCCGCTCGATCGCGCGGAGTCGCGCAACGCGCGCGGCGTCGATACCGGGCGTCGTCGATTCCTCGCGCGAATCCGCGGCGCCCTGCTCTTCGCGGCCGCGCTTCTTCGTCTGATTGCGATCGGCGTCTTTGCCTTCGGCGTCATCGCGATGCGCCGCCGTCAGTTTTCTTTGATGGTTTCGCTTCCGACGGCGTGCGATTTCTCATCGCGATCGTTCGACTCGCGCGCCTTCGCGCGGCTGCTCGGGCTTCCGCGGCGGCTCGTCGTCACGCGGCGTCGGATTCTCGCCGGGACGGCCGCGGCCCGCGGCAGCCGAGACCTGCTCACCGCGTTGATCGGGATGCTCTCCGCGATTCGCGCGCGGCGCGGCGAAAAAGCGGCTGAACGATTCGTCGAAGATCGCGCGGTCGGCTTCGTCCTTGATCAATGCCGCCGCCAGCGCCTCGTGCATCCGCGCGCGCTCGAGCCCAACCGCCGCGACCGCGTTCATCGCATCGATCGATTCCGCGACCGAAATTCTGACGCCCGCTCGCGCAGACGCGGCGATAAAACTGACCAGCTGATCGCGAAGCGCGGCCATCTGACTACGTCGCGGATTTACGGCGCGGGGCGAGCGTCGAGGCTTTCGATTCGACCTTGGCGCGGTCGTCTTCGTGCTTGAGCAGCACGCCGAGCGCGGTGCGCACCGCGTCGGTGTCGAGTTCGCGCACGCCGAGCCGCACGAGCGCGCGCGCCCAGTCGAGCGTCTCGGCAATCGAGGGCGGCTTGCGCAGTCCGAGTTTGCGAATCGCGCCGACAAAGCGCGCCGCCTCGGCCGCCAGCTTCGCGTCGAGCTCGGGCACCTTGAGCTCGATGATTTTTCGCTCCTGCTCGGTCCCCGGAAAGTCGATGAACAGATGCAGGCATCGGCGGCGCAGCGCCTCCGACAGTTCGCGCGCGCGATTCGAAGTCAGAATCACGGCCGGCCGCTCGTGCGCCTTCAACGTTCCCAGTTCGGGAACGCTCACCTGGAAGTCGGAAAGCAGTTCCAGCAGAAACGCCTCGAACTCCTCGTCGGCTTTGTCGACCTCGTCGATCAGCAGCACGACCCGGCGCGGCGAGGTGATCGCCTTGAGCAGTGGGCGCTCGAGCAAAAAATCGCGCGAGAAAATGTGCTCGCTCAGTTCCTCCCATCGCAGGCCCTGCTGCTCGTCAGCCTGCATCCGCAGCAGTTGTTTCTGATAGTTCCATTCGTAGAGCGCGCGCGCCTCGTCGAGCCCCTCGTAACATTGCAGGCGGATGAGCTCGGTGTGGAGAATTTCCGCGAGCACCTTGGCGACTTCGGTCTTGCCCGCGCCGGCGGGACCTTCTATCAGCAGCGGCTTTTCCAGCGCGAGCGCGAGAAAAATCGCGGTCTCGACGCGCTCGTTGGTGACGTAGCGCGCGCGCTTGAGGCCGTCGGAGATCTGCTCGTGGGTAAGGTTCATCGCGCCGCGATTCTATCGCAAAATGTGCGGCTTTAGATCTTGTTCAGCTTCGATCCTCTGCCATTTCTGAAGACCTTTGCATAACCTCGGTCAGACACATTCAGACAGAGCCAGAATCTTTAATCGCGCGCGAAAAAGCGCGCTGGATAAGGTCCCTCACCTTTAATCCTCTCCCTTCGGGAGAGGGGAAGAGCGGCGGTTGATCTTCGGGGCGCGGCGGCGTTCCAGGAAAATTCGGGCGCGATGTTTCAGGCCGTCGCGCTCGTCGCGCGGAGTCGCGCGCACCTCTTCGGTGTAGGCCGCCAGCTCGTCGCATAGCCGCTCGACGTCGATGCCGGCGCGCGCGGGCTTCATGTCGTCGAGCGCGATCATCGCCTGCGACATCAGGTTGATCGACGCCTGCCGTCCGCCGCGCTCGAAGCGCAGATGAAGCGCCGCGGCGATTTGATTGAACGCGACGATGAGACCTTTCAGATCGTCATCGGCCGAGTGCGACGCGGTTTCGAACATCTCGGCCGCTTCGAAATACGCGCCGCGATTGAATGCCGCGATCGCGTCGTCGATCGATGGATGGGGAATCGTTCGACTCACGCGGCACCTTCGGAAAATCAAGAGCTGCTCTTTTTCCTCGACTGCGCGATATTCGGCCTCGCCCAGCGCCTGCGCTTTGCGCGAGCCGTAGCGCTCGTAAAGATCGAACAGGCGCGGACTTGTGCGGCCGCACCTTGCTCAGCGGGCACTTCTGGTATTCGTCGAGCGACTCGTCGCAGTAGCCCATCCGATTCTCGCCGCACTTCGGTTGCAGGAACACCGCGATCTCGGGCAGCACGTGCTTGATCTCCGCGCGCATCATCGCGACCATCCGGCGGATTTCCCATTGCGCGCGCACGCACAGGCGCAGGTCGCAGATGTGCAGCATCTCGGCGAAATTCACCATCACGTGAAAATTCGTCGGCGCGGCGTTGGGCAGCACGAAGCGCGCATCCTCGGCCGGAATGCCGGCCTTCAGCGCCTTGGCGTAGAGCTCGGAGGTCTTCGACAGCAGCTCGGAGAATTCATCTTCGAGCCCCGCGCGCGACCACGAATCCGGCAGCACGAATGCGAGCTTGTCCTGCTTGAATTTCACGTAGCGCTGGCTCTGCTGCTCGAAGCTGATGCCGATCCGATGGCGCACGAACTGATGCGACAGCGAGCGCGAGACGTTGGCGATGCCGAACCAGAAAACGATCTGCTCGAGCGGCGAGGCGTGGCCGGTCTTCAGCCGCTCGGTGATGAACTCGCGAATTTTTTCGTGAGTGATTTTTTCGGATTTGATTTTTTCCCAGACTTCGATCGGCGTGTCGGAGGAATAGCAGGTGCGGAACGCCGCGTAGAGTTTTTCCAGCGGCTGCTGCGCGTAGTCGATCAACTTGACTTGCATTTTCGCCTGATTTTCCACGCTCTCCTGACCCCTCCCGCAAATGGCCGGGCGCTCGACGCCGCCAGCACCTTTAATCTTATTCCATGCCGGTCTGGTGCAACTCCTCTCACTGTCGCTTTACTCACAGCTGTTTTCAAACCAATGTGAATTGACAATTAACTAGTTAATTGTTAATTGTTTACAAGGATGCCGGAAGCAACTAACTTGCGTACTCGTGTCAGTCTCACGCAGGTTATGACCCTGCTCGAGACACTCACCGGAAGGCGCGTAAGCAGATCGCTGATCAAATATTACGGAGCAAAGGATAAGCCGCTGGTAGTCGCTCGTAAGAAGATCCGAATAATCCGGATAACGGGCGTGGAAATGGGGGCGATACTTGTACCTACTCGGTAACTGATGTGGTGCTCCTACGCTGGCTTATTGAGTTGAGCGCGAAGGGATTAGAAGTAAGAAAATTCTACAAAGCCATCGCTTGGTTGCGGTCCATATTCCTGACGCATTGTCGGATCCCACGGTTGTCTTTTTCCTCACGGATAATGAGAACGCAGATCTCTGTATGTCGTGTCGGGAAGGACAGCCTATCCAGCTGACGGGCAAGCCGGGGCAAATCCTGTTGGCGCTGGCGGGCTCAAGCGTGGAAGAGACAGTTAAAGCGCGCCGAGATGCTTTCCGCATAACCACTTCTGATTTCTATGATCTCATGCGGCTAATAAAAGGACTTCTTTCTCTGAGAACGGACGCGACATCCGCTTGACTGGCAGGGGGAAAGAACGGCACACTCGGCTCCTCGCTGGCAGCCTTTCCTCCAACTCGGACGACCTCAGGGCCTGTGCATTTGATCAAAGAACCAACCGCATTCCTCCGGATTCAAAGTGGATCTTTACCAAAGCAAGCGAACGCCATGCTTCTGATCTCTCGTGCTCGACATCGCGTACAAAAGAATTCTGCAAGCCAATCCTCTTTCGATGCGACGCCGAGTTCACTCATGAAGTAGCGCTCAAACTTCTGCAGTGATTCCGCCGTGGTTCCGCCCGCAGAATGCTCCAAGCATGGCGAGCAACTTGGGCAAGCTGTCATTCCCCAACCCTGTGGGATTGGCGGCCGGCATGGACAAAGACGCTCTCGCCGGCGGTGGGTGGGAGGCACTGAGCTTTGGTTTCGCCGAGTTTGGGACAGTCACTTTGCTGCCTCAGAGTGGAAATGCGAAGCCTCGAATTTTTAGATACGAAGAGCCTAAAGCGATTGTCAACCGCCAAGGATTTCCAAGTGATGGCGCAGATGTGGTCGCGGAAAGAATACGCCGACAGCAAAAACAAGGATTGACGATTCCTCTCGGTATCAATATCGGACCAAACCAGGAGACGTCGCCAGAGCGCATCCCTGCAGAGTTCGCAGAGCTTGCGGCGCGATTCTCGGCGCTGGCCGCATTCATAGTTGTGAACGTCAGCTCACCAAACACAGCTGACCTTCGCTCTTGGCAGACTCCAAAGAAATTGTCCGAAATTTACCGAGCGATATACAGAGAGGCTCCGTAGCTGCGAGCGTCAACCTCCGGTTCTCTTTAAAATTGCACCTAATCTAAGCACATGCACAATTGACGAGATTAGCGACATTTCCTTGAGGCTTGGCATCAGGGGGCATTGCGGTTGCAATACCACAACGTTCTCGTTCTGATGTCGACGCCGCAGTGAGCAAAAGGGAGGACTCAGCGGACAGCCGCTCCGATTGAGGGCGCGTTCCCTGATAAGCAGAGTTACAATCGTACTGAGCGGAACCCTTCCGATTATCGGCGTCGGCGGAATCTTCAGTGCCGAAGACGCCTACGAACATATCAAGGCTGGGGCTAGTCTCGTTGAGATTTTCACGGGCCTCACCTACGAAGGTCCAGGCCTTCCTAGTCGGATAAAAAAAGAACTAGACAGAGTTGCTCAAGCGCGATGGATTCTCCTCGATCAGCGAGGCGGTCGGGAGCGATACCGAACGCGCAGAGAGCTCGCTAACTCCCATTTCGCGCGTCGCTTAAACGAAAGTTCCCTTCTCGAGGAGCCGTTTCGTTGGTTCGGCGCCCGCGTACCTATCCGTTTCGATTGCGCTAGCCGCGCAGCATTGCAAGATTGCCTGTTCGACCCCATGCGCGCTGTTTCCGCAATCGACGCCGCTTATCGGCAGTTCTTCAAACAATTTCTTTTCCGCCTCGATGCCGAGTATGCGCATCGCCTGACCCTGCGGATGCTCTCGTTGATGCCGCCGTTTACGCCGCCGCGCGACCTGCCCGAGCTCGCGATCAAGCTGTGGGGAACCGACTTTCGCAATCCGATCGGGCTCGCGGCCGGCATGGACAAGGACGCGATCGCGATTCGCGGTGGGAGACGCTTGGCTTCGGCTTCGCCGAGTTGGGCACGATTACGCCGCGTCCGCAGGCGGGAAATGAAACCCCGCGCCTGTGGCGCATCCCCGACCGCCGCGCGCTGATCAACCGGCTCGGATTTCCCAGCGAAGGGATGGAGGCGGTCGCGCCGCGGATCGAGCGGATGCGCAAGGCTGGAGGCAAGATTCGGATCGGGCTCAACTTCGGGCCGAACAGCAACACGCCGCCGGAGGAGGTCGCCGCCGATTACAGCGCGTTGATGAAACGGCTCGGGCCGATGGCCGATTTCATCGTGATCAACGTGAGCTCGCCGAATACGCCGGGGCTGCGCAACTGGCAATCGCCGGAGAAGATGAGCGAGCTGTTCGCGGCGATGCTGGGAGACGCCGGCGAGTCGCCGCGTCCGGTGCTGGTGAAAATCTGCGCCCGACCTGGAACGCAACGAGCTGTTTCGAATCTGCGAGACCGCGCTCGAGATTGGCGTCGACGGAATCGTCGCGTGCAACACGACGGTCGCGCGCGAGGCGCTCGGCGTCACGTCACCGCATCCGGGCGGACTCAGCGGGCGACCGCTGATGATTCGCGCGCGCGAGTTGATTCGCGACATCCATACGCACACGCGCGGAAAAATCCCGATCATCGGCGTCGGCGGCGTCGCGACGGCCGAGGATGCGTGGCTGCACATCCGCGCCGGCGCATCGCTGGTCGAGCTTTACACCGCGCTCATCTACGAAGGCCCGGGCGTGGTCGAGAAGATCAAAGTCGGGACTGGCGGACTTGCTCCGGCGCGGTGGATTTCGCTCTATTGGTGATGCGGTCGGGATAGACCGATAGGTCGAATGGATTCTAAAAAGAATGGATTCTGAAAAAATTGTTGACGCGCGATGGCTCCGGGAGCATCGCGACGACGCCGACGTGATCCTCATCGACACGCGGCCGGCCAAGGATTTCCACGCGCGGGCATCTGCGCGGCGCGCGGCATTTCGATCCGTTCCCGTTTCATCATACGGACACGTCCGAGCGCGGCATCGAGGAATTCGGCGCGCAGCTCCAGTGGATATTTTCGGCGCTCGGAATCAGCGGGCGCGAGACCGTCGTGTTTTACGAGGACGAATCCGGAATGCGCGCGGCGCGCGGTCAGTGGGCGCTCGAATACGCGGGACATCCGAAGGTCGCGCATGCTCGACGGCGGGCTGAAGGCGGCGGCGGGCGAGAAGCTGGTCACCAACGTCGAGAAGTTCGCGCCGTCGGATTTCCAGCTCAATCCGCGCGCGGAAATTCTCGCGACGTATCCGCATCTGCTCGGGCATCTCGGGCGTCCGACGTGCAAATCTTCGACGTTCGCAGCGATGCGGAATACTTCAGCGAGCGCGTGCGCGCGAAACATGGCGGCGCGATTCCCGGCGCAGTACCATCAGGACTGGACGGCCGCGATTGCCGCCGATGGCACCGTGAAATCGCCGGCCGAGTTGCGCGCGCAGTTCGAAGCGCTCGGACTCGATCCTGACAACGAGATAATCCCGTACTGCCAGGGCGGATATCGCGCCGCGCACGCGTACCTCGCGCTGAAAATCGCGGGTATCCGAGGGTGAGGAACTATCTCGGGTCGTGGGCCGAATGGGGCAATCGCGACGACTTGCCGAGAGAGCATCCGCGGCGCAAGTGAGCGCAGGCTTCCAGGAGGAAGCAGAATCTTGAATCGCGCGCGAAAAAGTCGCGTGCGACAAGGACCCTCACCTTCGATCCTCTCCCCTTCCCGAGCGGGGAAGAAGCACAGGCGGGAACAATCGTGAGAAGAAAGTTTGTCGATGCCGCCGATTTTGATTCTTACCGGGTTTGAGCCGTTTCGCGGCGAGCGGATCAATCCGTCGTGGGAAATCGCGCGCGGCTTCGATGGCGACGTGATCGGCGGCTTGCAGATAAAGTCGGTGCGCGTGCCGGTTGGATGCGCGAAGGCGGCGCGGCGAATTACCGGCGCGATCGTGCGCTACCGGCCGCGCGCGGTGATCGGACTCGGCGAGGCGGGCGGCAGGCCGGCGATCTCACTGGAAAGAATCGCGATCAATCTCGCCGACGAGCGCGGCGCGCTCGCAACAAGCGGCGACCCGGGATTCACGCCGGTCGTTCGCGGCGGCCCCGACGCGTACTTCTCGCGACTGCCGCTGCGCGCGATCATCCGCGAGCTCGATCGCAAGGACATTCCCGCGAGCGTGTCGCTGACCGCCGGCGCGTACGCATGCAACGCGCTGATGTACGCCGCGCTGCATCAGCTGCGGCGCAAGCCGGGCGTCCCGGTGGGCTTTATCCATCTGCCGTACGAGGCGCGCCAGGCGGGACGCCATCGGAGCCTGCCCAGCATGGCGCTTGCGCTGATGGAGAATGCGGTGCGCATCGCGATCGTCGAGACCGCGCGCGCCGCGAAGTGATAGTAGGACGGAATTTATTCCGTCGATTCTTTGTTCTTTAGACAAAGACGACGGAATAAATTCCGTCCTACTATGCACTCACTTGATCGCGACTGCGTTTGGCGGTGATGCGATGCCGCCTTCCAGGTTCATTGGGACTGAGACCAGCATGAATTCGTAGCGCTTGTCGGCGGCGCAATCTGCCGCCAGCTCCTCGAGGTTGAACTGCTCGCCGATCGGCAGGCCCAGCAAGCATAGCGTGCGGTAGTGCAGCGCGCCTTCGTTCTTGAAATCCCACGGCCATGGCTCGACCGCGGGACAATCGGTGCCGACCGCGGCGACGCGATGATCCCAGAACCATTCGACCATCGCGCTGCTGTCCTCGATGCCGCAGGCTTTGAGGCCTTCGAGCGGCGCCATCGCGGCTTTGTCCTCGGGCGACGCGGCGAGATACGCCTGCATCCATCCGGTGCGAATCAGCAGGATCGTGCCCGGCTTCAGCTCGACGCCATCGGCGACGGCGGTCTCCTTCAGATCGTCGAGGCTGTACTTTTCCGATTTGAGCGGATCGATCGTGCGGCCGTGCGAGATGCGGTAGCGGAACGCGTCGAGCAGTACAGCGCGGCCGACAAACTTATTCGCCCATTTGTGGATACTGAGGCGTCCGGTCGGCCCGTCCTTGATCTCGCTGGATTTCACGCCGTTGTAGAACGCCTTGTAGCGCGGGCTGCCGACGTGCGCGAGGCCGTCCCACTGGCTGCCCTCCTGGGTGTTGTAGCTGTCGAGCGAGTCGTCGAAACCGAGCAGGCCGAAGCTCTCGAAGCTCATGATGTTGTGCTTGGCGGGACGCCGCGCGAACAGCGGCGGGTTGGCGTAATTGATTTTCGTATCGAGCCGGAAGACGGAGCCCTTGCGCACCAGGCGCGCGGCGTCGACGATGCCTTGGGGCGTCAGGAAATTCAGGCATCCGAGTTCGTCGTCGTCGCCGAAGACGCCCCACGACGATTCCTTGGGCTTGTCGGGCTTGATCGGGAGTTCGGCGAAGCGGGGAACTTTGTTGAGATCGATTTTGGTCGGCATCGCATCAGCTCCTTGGCGGAAAGTTGTTGAAGTTCACGGCGTCCACTCGTAGAGCACGTCGGCTTCGCGCTCCATGTTGGTGGCGCCGTCGGTAAATTTCTTTGCGATGAAGCCGCGCGCTTCGTAAAAGCGGCGCGCGGGTGCGTTGCGCTGAAACGCCCAGAGCTGAAGACCGCCGGGGCGAAGCCGCTTGGCATGCGCGAGCATCGCGTCGCCGACGCCACGGCGCTGTTCGCCGGGCGCGACGTAAAATTGATCGACCTCGTCGCCATGGAGCGTCAGCACCGCGACCATCCGGCCGTCATCCTCGGCGACCCAGGTCTCGCGCTCCGGCACCATCTGATTGATCACGAAGGCGCGAATCTCCGCGTCAGTGCCGACAGTCGGCAGATATGCGGCGGCGCCGCGCCGCGACGCGATATACACCGTCGCGACTTCGGGCGCGTCGGCTGCATTCGCGCGTCGGAAGGAGATAGCCATCAGTCTCGGTTTCCGTCCGAAGATGGTGCGCTGTCAAGGAGCGGCGGTGGCGGAATTCCGATCGTCGGGCGAAACCTTTCGGGTCGATGCTGCGTACCATTTGTGATACTCAAGACACTTGTTTGTCTTCTCGGGACCGGAATGCCCGGAAGGGGGATCGAATGCGTACGCAAGGAATCAGACTGTCTTCTATCGGGGCGAAACGCGCTCAAGAACATCGTCCGGCTGATTCCCGCTGTCGTGATCATGGCGGCGATGCTCAATACGGCGTCGTGCACGAACAACAACGGACTGCTGCCGCAGGATAACGGCAATGGCTCCAATACACCGACTGCGACTCCGACGGGAGGCACCGGCGCGCTCGCATTCGTGACGAATTTCAATGACGGCAAGGTGTCGTCGTTCACGCGCAACACTACCACCGGCGTGCTGAAGCGTACGGGGCAGGTGACGGCGGGAGCGAAAAAGGGGCCGAAAGGGGTGGTCGCGGCGCCCAGCGGCAGCTTCCTGTACGTCGCGAATAACACTGACGACAATATCTACGAGTTCTCGGTAAATCAGACCAACGGCACGCTGACGCCGCTGTCGCCGCGCATCCGTCAGCAATGGGAGCGGCTCGGGGCCCGACGAGATCGCGATCAACCCCGCGGGGTCGTTCCTGTGGGTGACGGGCGCAAAGAAGGGAACCGTTACGCCCTACTCGATCAATACCAGCACGGGTCAGCTCACGCAGGTCACCACCAAGGTGACTGGACTCGTGAAACCATTCGGAATCGCGGCCGATTCAAGCGGCTCATTTGTCTACGTGGCGGACAACGGCGCGGGATTGGTCTATTCGTACTCGATCGGATCCAGCGGCGCTCTCAGCCAGATCGGATCGCCAGTCTTCGATCTCGGATCGGCTGGCGGCACCCCGGGCTTCATCGCGATCGATCCAGCCGGCACATTTATCTACGTTACCGATCTCAATGCGGGAGTCCTGTCGGTAATTCAAACCACATCTGGTGCGTTGTCTGTTCGGTTCGATTGTACCGTCAACGACGACGGGCAACGTGCCGATCGGAATCGGCTATGCCACCCTCAGCTCGGGCAATTTCATTTACACTGCGAATCAAGCAGCTCGTCGCTGTGGTACGTTCCTGCTTACAGTCTCCCGGCTTTCCGTCCTCGCCGGTCGCGTTCGGAACCGGCAACTTGAGTGCGCCGACCGGGTTGGTGGTCGATCCGCAGAACGCATTTCTTTACACGACCAACCAGAACGCAGGAACGGTAAGCCAGTTCTCGCTGAGCCCCACGTGTTCCGCGGCGCCCGGTCCTCCGTGTTTCGTCGGCAACGTTGCGACCGAGAATCCGGCCAACGCCAACAGCGGGCCGTTCGGGATCACGCTGGCGCAGTGAGGTCACATGCTGAGGCAGGCTTCGGCGGCGAGGGTGAACAGGCGTTCGCGGACCTGATGGCGGTTCCAGTTGCGATGGTCCCATTCGTCGCCGCCTAGATCGTCGCCGCCGTAGAGAATCTGCCCGAACTGGACGCGGCGGAACTGCGCGACGGCGAAGAACGCCGCCGCTTCCATCTCGACCGTGAGGCATCCTTCGCGCTTGCGCGCGAGCATCCGGGCGCGCGTCTCGCGGAAAAGGCCGTCGGTCGTCCAGGTTTTCGCGACAATATAATCGACGCCGTTTCGCTTCAGGGTTTTTTCGATCGCGGCCAGGGCGCGCGGATGCGGCGCGACTTCGCGCGCGGGCGGCAGGTAATGATACGAAGTGCCCTCGTCGCGAACCGCGGAGTTCGGCACGATGACGTGGCCGACGGCGATCTTCGAGTCGAGCACGCCAGCGCCGCCGCATGCGATGAACTTGCGCGCGCCGCGCGCGATCATTCGATCGAGCATCGCAGCCGCGATCGCGGCGCCCACGCGCGGATGCACGACGGCGAGGCGCTTGCCGCCAATCTCGACTTCGTACATCGGAAGCCGCCCGACTTCGCTGATGTCGTGATCGATCTCGCGGGCGCCGCCGTTGAGAACCAGGTCGTCGATCACGTCCTGGAAGAAGCAGAGCACGCAATGTTTGGGGATGTCGATGCGTTTGTAAACGCGGCGCGGCTCGATGATCGCGGTCGGCGATGGATCGTATTCGAGGATGGGGAATGGCGCGCCGGGGCAGGCGCGTCGGGGCGCGCTCGATGATTTGCGTCGTCGCGATTTCATGGTGAAGGAACGATTGTAATGAATCCCGCGGTGGGTTTCATGCTTCCTTCGGCAGAGGCCGACCCTGTCTTCAAGTGCTGAGTAAGCGACCGCGAAACTTCGTCTGTTGAAGGTCTGGCGGAATTACCTCTGCGGCTGCGACTGATCGCTGGCGCATCTGGGAATCGTCCGACGACGTTCAGCGACGGGCGGGTGAGTGCGCTGAATCTAGCTCATAACGCCCTTCCCGCGTGCGAAGGGGAACCACATCGGCTGGAGAGTAAAGATCAGGATTGCGCGACTGGCTTTGGAAGCGACTCTGCGCGGCGGCGGATTTTGCGGCTATCGCGGCGGCCTTGGCTTCGGCCTTTTCGGTGGCGGCTTTCTGGCGCAACTGCAGGAGCATCGCGCGCAGCTTGCCGGGATTTACCGGCTTCTTGAACAGTGCGCCTTCGAGGCCGCGCAGGCGCGATCGCTTCAGGATGTGATCCTTGTCGTAGTAGTAGGCGGTCATCAGGATGACCGGCAGCTTCGGCATGTCTTCCTTGACCTTGAGGTAGAAGTCGTAGCCGTCCATCTCGGGCATCACGACGTCGGAGATGATCGCGTCGAGCTTGACGTTGCGCAGGATTCCAAATGCGGCCGAAGGGCGCGTCGCGCAGAACACGATACATTTTTCGGCGCGCAGCAGATCGGCCATCGAATTGACCACGGCGGTATCGTCGTCGAGCACCAGCACCGACATCCCTTCGAGCGGCGACTGTTCAGGACGCGGACGCGTCATGCGGGCGCACGTGAATTCTTGCCATCCTCGCGCGGCGCCAGGTCGGCCATCCGCTTGCCCGCGAGGTAGTCGCGCGTCTCGTATTCGCCCTTGCGGGTCATCTCGTCGAGGCGGCGGACTATAGCCTGCACGCGCTCGATGGAATTGCGAATCGAGTCGAGGCGTTCGTTCTCGATGACTTTTTCGGCGTCGGTGAGATGCGTCTCCAGGCTTTGCGAGAGCAGTTCGAGATTGTTGGTGATCGATTCGAGCGGGTTGTTGATCTCGTGCGCGAGGCTGACTGCTATCTCGCCGGCGGTCGCCAGCTGCTGCGCGTGGCGCAGGCGGCGGATGTCGCGGGCGAAGCCGATCGATCCGATTTCGTTGCCGTCGTCGTCGTGGATGAGAGTCCCGGTGATCATCACCGGGATGATTTCGCCGTCCTTGTTGCGGAACTCGGTCTCGAAGCTGGCGATTCGGCCCTTGTCGAGCGACGCGCGCATCGCTTTCATCACGCGGCGCGCCTCGTCGATCGACGGATAGATGCGGGTACATCCCTCGCCGATGATTTCTTCGGAACTGTAACCGAGGCTGGTGCGTGCGCCGTCGTTGTAATAGTTCACGGTGCCGGTTTTATCGACCGCAATTATGATGTCCGGCGAGCTCTCGATGAGCCGCTGGAAATATTTTTTATCGAGCGAGGTCATGGTTGATTGTTGTTAATCCTGATCGTTCAGTCGCGACGGCCTATTTTTCGGCACGCAGCCGGAATTTAGGCATCGAGACTTCATCATTTAGTTTTTCGAAGGTCACCTCAACCGGCATCCCGCATTTTATCTCGTGCGGCTTGACGCCAAGGAGGTTCGAGACGAACTTGCACCCCTCTTCGAGCTCGACCATCACGACCGCGTACGGGACCTCTTTGGCGAAGCCCGGATGGTAGAGCTGATGCATAATGTTGAAGCTGAAAACTTCGCCGCGGCCGCTCACGGGAACCCATCGCGAGCCCGTCGAGTTGCACTTCGAGCACAGGTCGTGAGCGGGGAATCGCAGAGTCCCGCAACTGTCGCACTTTTGGACCATCAGGCGTCCGGCACGCGCGCCTTCGAAGAACTCGCGCATGTCGGGGGTGATGGCTGGGATGGGTTTGCTGATTTCGGGCATACGAAGTTGAGCTTATATATAAGTTAGACGATCCGGCGGTTGAAACGATTGAAGCACACCGTGCCATGCCAAAGATAGCTAAGGCGCGCCTTGTGACTTATGCTATGCCTGCGATCCCAATACCAGGGTTGAATGGGTCGCAAGGATACCGCCATTGCCGGAAACGAGTCCAACGTCGTGTTTTGGCACCTGCCGCCGCCCTCCCTCGCCCCGCATCTGCACGATTGCTTCCGCCACCGGGGTCATCCCCCACATATAGAATGAGCTTAGCTGGCCGCCGCCGGTGTTCACCGGGAGCGCGCCGCCGGGGGCGATTGCGCCGCTGGCCGACGAACGGGCCGCCCTCGCCCTTCTTGCAAAACCCGTAATCCTCGAGCGTGACCAGCACCGTGAAAGTATAGCAGTCGTAAAGCTCGCAGAAGTTCACGTCGCCGAGCTTGATTCCCGCCATCTTGAAGGCGGTTTCTTTGGCAATCGGCGCGCCGGAGACGAGAGTGTCGAGCGGGTCGCCGCCAGGATGACCCTGCCCCATCCCAAGTATGTAGACGGGCGGGCGCTTCAACGACTTGGCGCGATCGGCGGAGGTCACGATAACCGCGAGACCGCCGTTGGAGACCAGGCAGCAATCGTAAAGATGGAACGGTTCAACTACCCATCGCGAAGCGTGGTAGTCGGCGATCGTCATCGGAGCGTCGTGGAACTGGGCGGCGGGATTCAGGTTGGCCCAATCGCGCTCGGACACAGCGACGGCGCCGAGATGATCGTTGGTCGTCCCGTACTTGTACATATGGCGCTGCGCGACGAACGCATACTGGGCGTTGACGCCGAACAGGCCGTAGTGCGCGTTCACGCCTTGCGCGAAACCATAGGACGCGGCAGATCCCGCGCTATCCCCCTTGTTCGGCGACGGTGGACGCAGAGGAGCGTCGGCGAATACGCAGGCAACAACCTCGGCCATGCCGGCGTTGATAGCCTGCGCCGCATGCATGACCATCGCGGCTGCAGTCGCGCCGCCAAGGTTCATCGTCGCGGTCAGTCGCAGGTCGCGGATACCCATCGCGTTCTGCAGCGTCGTCGACGCCATCGGATTGTTGAACCAGGTGATCCCGGGGTTGACGAGCAAGCCGTCGATATCGGATCGCTGGAGGCCGGCGTCCTCGAGCGCGAGATTGACCGCCTCGGCAGCGAAGCCGACCGGACCGGGATGATCGAAGTTTTTGCCCATCCGGGTCTGTCCGAGCCCGGCGATCGCGCATTTAGCTCTTAAAGACATAGCGCTTACTTTCTTACGCCTTTTTGTGGAGGGCATCCAGCGGCGACGAGGGGAGGAGACGGACGGCGAGAGAACAAACGAACGGAATTAATCGAATGTAAAACCCGCGGTGGGTTTCACGCTTCCTTCGGCAGGGGTGACCCCTGCACCCGGTATTAAGAAAGAAAAGATGCGGGACGGAGTTTACCCTGAGTACTCGTAGGCCCCTGTTCGAAGGGGTTGGGGGAACTACCTCTCCCGCGGCTCGCGACGCAATCGCTAGCCGCACACCGGGAGAGGTCGCTCGCCGACATTTATGTCGGCGGGCGGGTGAGGGCGCTGAAAGCCAGCTCGACGCTCGCGCCCTCACTCGCGGCTCGAAGACTTGCTGCGACCTGTCCCGGGGAGGACCTTTGTGGCGCGGTTTCTTCCTCTCTCCCGCGGGGAGAGGTTTGAAGGTGAGGGACTTTGCTCAGCGCGCATTTTTGGCGCGCGATTAAAGATTCTGCTTCCGCCTGAGCGCTTCCAATGACGTCAAGCAAAGATCTCCTCCGGAAAGAAGTCGTGCGGCCCCACAAATGTCGCACGCCACATGATGACTGAAGACGTTTGACAGTAGGTCAAATGCATTCCGAGCTACATGTCCAGCCTGCCGCAACACAGGTACGCCTTTAGGCTCGAACAGCGACGCCTTCGTGTCGGTATTTCAGTTCTAGGATCGAAGCACGTCAGCCGAAGGATTCTCTGTAAACTGTTTGATACTACGGCCGGTTAGAGGTAGCGTTCGGAAGCCGACTGTTGCTCGTCCGGCTCGAACGCTCGGGGGAACGTTCAGTTGTTTAGATCAAATTATCGCTCCACTTTGATTCTGATAATGCTGTTGAGCGCGGCGGCGTGGATGGTCGCAAACAATGCCGCGGTCGCGGCGAATCCAGTCAGCGCTCTGCCTGACGCGAAGGACCACCGCGCCGGCGAATTGGAAATCAAACCCGTCCAACACGACTTCGGGCAGGTTGACCAATTTGCGCATAGTGCCCCGCTTACGGTCACTGCCACCAACAAATCCAAGTCAGCTTCGATCACCTTTAGCAGGATCGCTTCGGCAGCGCCCTTCCCGATTCAGAGCGATGGATGTTCGGGCACACCGCTGGCGGCTGGGCAAACGTGCCACGTCGAGATGGTGTTCAGTCCCTACAGGATCGGTAAAGCCAGGCAGAATCCCGCCCTGATATTTATTGACTCGGCCAGAAACAGTCCGCAAAAGGTCGAGCTTGAGGGATTCGGAATACCGCCTTCTCCACCCCCGACCGCGACTCCGACAATGACGCCAACACCTCCGCCGGGCGCCACACCGACGACAACCAGGACCGCGACTGCGACCATAACTCCGACGCCCAAGCCCGCCTTCCCCGGTCATGTTATGGGCGGGGCTAATCCGGTGGCAGGCTCCAGCGTGGCAGTATGGGCTCCCGGAACGACCGGCTATGGAACGGGCGCGACCCAGTTCCCGAATACCGCCAGCACCACCGCAAACGACGGCTCATTCGACAGCGGGATATTTGCCTGCCCTTCGGACGACACCCAAATTTATGTGACCGCGCAGGGGGGAAATGCTGGTGGGGGCGCTAACACTAGTCTGATGATGATGGCGGCGGTTGGCGCATGCGATACTATCGGTTTCGGCGCAAACAGTTATGTTGTCAATGAGGTGACGACCGCGGGCTCAGTGTACGCGCTGTCCCAATTCTTGATCACGAGCACTCCCGGCATCGTAGGCGCGCCTGCGAGCGACGCCGCCGGGCTTGCCGATGCCTTTGCCACCTTGGCGAGCCTGGTGGATCCTGGGACCGGAACAGCGCTGAGCGGCGCGTCGCAGGAGACTCTCAACTCGATCGCCAACGCGCTCGCGGCCTGCAATCAAACCGACGGAGCTTCCTCGCCAGCATGCACGGAGTTGTTTGACTGCGCGCTGCCGGGCGCAGTTTTCAGTGCTGGAGCGTGCACTGGCGGCACCGGATCGGTCACGGATACTTTGACGGCTGCATTGTCGATCGCGCTGAATCCGGCCAGCGTGTCCGTTGATGGAATCTATGACGTGTCGACCAAAGCGGCAGTGTATAGCCCCGCGCTTACCTCCGCGCCGCCTGATTGGTCGCTGCCGTAGAGGATTGGCGTGCTCAAGCTGGATACAACCACGGGCAATCATCGCAAAGCTCACCCCGTGTAGGTCGCGATCCACCAGATGTTGCCGAACGAGTCCTTAACGCCGGCGGCGCGTTCCTGGTAGGGCTTGTCTTCCGGAGCCGCCACCGAGGTTGCGCCGGCGGCCAGGGCGCGCTGGTAGGCTGTGTCGACGTCGTCGATGTACACGTAGACGGAGCTGGGCTTGCCGCCAGGATGCGGTGGGTCGCTGACTTCCATGACGATCATCGAGTCGCCGATTTTCGCCTCGACGTGAAAACCCTTGCCGACCTCGTTGCGCTCCAGTTCCACCGCGCCGAACGCTCGCTTTACCAGTTCGAGCATATCTAAACGGCCGTATAGATAGGGGCGGACACTGCCGACGCCGTGGCGGATGTGTTTGGTGGCGGTACTCATGATGAAACTCCCGGTCGGGGCGACCTCAGTGGCCGAATTCTAATTCGGCGTTATATTAATCCGGTAGCTGTTTCCATTGTATCGGGATTAACTCCGCCAACGTCCTAACAGTTACGGTATCGCTACTTAGGGGCTTGGTTTAGCCGCGCTGGGTTCGTATTCTAGAAGGTCGGTTGCCAAGGCTCGCAGCTTAAATCTACAATTGATCTTGGGAGATTGACGAATGGCCGATCCGCTTAGCTTCGACGCGCTCGCGAGCAGCGAGCATGTGCTCTCGAGCGCGGAAAACTTCGTACTCTACGTCCTGCTCGAGGCTGTTGCCCGCGGCGCCGGCGGTGCTGGCGGTGGGAGCCGCTTGCCGCTCAATCTTGGAGTGGTGATCGATCGATCGGGATCGATGTATGACGAGCGACGCCTCGAATTCGTGACCGATGCGGTCAAGTTCCTCGCTGACAACCTGACGGCAGACGATAAGGTCTCGATCGTGGCGTTCGCCGACCGGGCGAAGGTGCTGATCACGCCTGAGGCAGCGCGCGACAAGTCCGCGGTCAAGCGGGCGATCGACGATATCGACCTGCTCGATATCGGCGGCGGCACGCAAATGGCGCTCGGGATGAAGGCCGCGATCGACGAGGTCAAGAAAAATCTGAGCCCCGACCGGCTCAATCGCGTGCTGGTGCTTACCGACGGTCAGACTTACGAAGAGACGGCCTGTATCGACCTGGTCGAGAAGAACCGTCATGAGATTTCGTTCTCGACCATGGGCGTCGGGGTCGAATTCAACGAGAAACTCCTGCAGCGCATCGCGCAGGACTCCAACGGCAAATATCATTTCATCGGCGATCCCGCCGAGATTCCCGGAATTTTTGAGGACGAGCTCGAAGGACTGCGCGCGGTGAGCCTGCGCAACGGGCGAATCGAGGTGACCCTGTCGCAGGGCGTGCAGGTACGCGAGGCGTTTCGAGCGTCGCCTGAAATCTACGTCCTCGGCACTCCGCTGGTCGGCGAGGATCGCAAGATAAGCTACGAGATCGGCGACCTGCAGGCCGGCGTGCCCGGATCGGTGCTGCTGACTTTGGTGCTGCCGCCGCGCAAGCCGGGGCAGGTCAGAGTTTTGCAGAGCACTTTCCATTACGAGGTGCCGGGCGGCAGCGAGAAAACCGTCGAATGCGATCTGACCGTCGACTACACGCTCGATCGCACGCTGACCAGCAAGCGCAACGGGCGCGTGATGAACCTGGTCGACCAGGTGTCGATCGCCAAGCTGCAGGCGAAGGCGGAAGAAGAGCTCAAGGCGGGCAACGTCGATCGCGCGACTCGGCTGCTCGGCAACGCGCTGCAAGGCACGCAGCGGATGGGCAACGTCAAGGCGACCCAGGCGCTGTCGGGCCTGATCGATCAGATCAAGAAGACGCAGACGTTGCAGACCAAGGCGGCCAAGACCACCCTGCTGCAAGCGCAGGCGGTGGTGCGCAAGACCCAGATGCTCGATCCGGATGCGTTGAAGGATTTCCAGAAGTCGGACGATTAGTGTATCGAGAGTGAAAAAACGGAAATGAATTTGTTTGATGAACAGTACGGAACCGATACTTCGAACTCACCTGCGAGGGCTTAGAAGACCATGATCAAATGCTCCGAATGCGGCTACGAAAACATGGACGGACTTGATTACTGCGACGGATGCGGCGCCAAGCTCGCGGCGGCCGCCGGTAGTTCAGCCGCTGCTGCTCCGGGCGCTGCTCCTGCGACCGAGACCAAAACTGAGACGCCGCCGGAACCGACCGCCGAAAGTATCGACGGGAAAGCGACTCCGTCGCTCGCCGCCGATGCGATGCCCGATGGTGAAACGCCCACCACTGAAATGCCGAAGTCGGAAGCGCCGACTGGTGAGATCAAGCCTGAGACGGCTCCTGAGAGCGCACCCTCGACGGCTGCTGCTGCCGGCGCGCCGTTCAAGGCGAAGCTGTCTGTAGTTCGCGGCGGACGCAAGGGTCAGGAGTTCCCACTCGAAGACGGCAACAACCTCGTGGGCAGATGGGATCCCGAGACGGGATCCTTCCCTGAAGTGGATCTCGACGCCGATGATCCCGAAGCGAAGATCTCGCGCAAGCATGCCTTGATTCGAATCGACGCCGGCAAGATCACGATTGAAGATATCGGAAGTCTCAATGGCACATATGTGAATCGTCAGCCGCGGCTCTCGCCGGGAAGTCCCGCCGAGATCAAGTCGGGCGACGAAGTGATTATCGGCAAAACGTTTTTAAAGCTGGTGGTAGAACCGATCTCTTGAGCCGTTATCCCCTCCAGTCGCGCCCGGAAAAACGTCTTGAGCGCGGAAGTTGAAGGGGGGTTGTAGAAAATCGCCATGAATGCGGGTGAGGAGCTCACCGAGGGCCATCTTCTCGACGGTCGATACCGTGTAAAGAAAGTGCTCGGCGTCGGCGGGATGGGTCGCGTGTACCTGTCCAACGACACGCGCCTCGCCAACCGTCCGGTCGCGGTCAAGGAGATGATCGTCGGCGACGGAATCCAGGAGAAAAAAGCGATCGAGGATTTCACGCGCGAGGCCAATGTGCTCGCGCGTTTGTCGCATCCGGGGATCCCGACTCTGATCGATCATTTCGCCGAGAACTCGCGCCAGTACCTGGTGATGGAGTTTGTCGCGGGCGGCGATTTGCAGGGCGTGCTCGACAAGCTTGGGCCCAAGGGCAAAATCGCCGAAGACCGGGTATTGCGATGGGCGCGGCAGATGCTCGACGTGCTGTCATTTTTGCACGCGCAGAAGCCGCCGATTATTTATCGCGACTTGAAGCCCGGCAATATCATGATCGACAAGGACGGCCGCGCGATGCTGATTGATTTCGGAATCGCGCGGTTCCTGCCGCCGGGCGGTCGCGGCACCCAAATCGGATCGGTCGGCTACGCGCCGCCCGAACAGTATATGGGCAAGGTCGAGCCGCGCTCGGATTTATATTCGCTGGCCGCCACGATGCATCATCTGCTGACCGGACGCGATCCACAGCTCGAGCCGCCGTTCAGTTTCCCGCCGTTGCGCGCGCTGGCGCCTGAAGTTTCGATCAGGACCGCGGACGCAATAATGCGCGCGCTCGAGCAGGACGTGACGAAGCGGCAGGCGTCGGCCAAAGAGATGAAGCGCGCGCTGCCCGAGCCGCCGGAGATCAGGTCGGGGCAACTCGGTGGCAGCGCGGGCCTCGCGGGCACCCCAAGCCCGATGTCGACGCAATCGACGGTGATGCTCAACAACAATTCGAACGCGCCGGCGCCCAACCCGATACGTTCGATGACGCCGTGGAAAGAGTCGGTGTCGAAGCCCGCGCCGCAATCCTCGATGCCGACGATCGTGCTGAGCGATCCGGTCGCGGAGAGAATCAAGAGCGGCGGCGTCGCGCCTGATGGTCTCAGCTCCGCGGGCAGCACGGCGGCCAAGTTAGTCGGGCCGCAGATCAAGAAAGCGATCGAGCTCGGCGGCAGGGCGCGCAGTATTATCGAGCGCCGAATCAAAGCGCTGTCGGCGAACTCGTCGAGCACCTCGTCAACCGCCAAGACCAGAGAGTTGAATCCGCCGGCAGGCGCATCGTCGTATGGCTCGCGTCTCGGATCGACCGGGGAGTCGTCGCAGGCTGACACTAAATCGCGAACGGCGTCGCCGGCGCCGTCCTCGCGCAAATATTCGCCACCGATTTCGACTGGGCCGGGTGCGGGCGGACACCTCGCGAACAACAATAACGGCACTGTCGATGTATCGACCGCGCCGGCGAAGCTGGTCTCGCGCGGCGATGAAATCGAGTTTGGAATTTTCGGGATGCGCACCGTGATCGGACGTTCGAAGGATGCGACCGACAAACTGGATATCGATCTGAAAAAGCTCGCGCACGGTGGCGATCGCGTGTCGCGACGGCATGCGGAGATCGTACTCCGCGGGGCAGATTATTTTATCCGCGATCTGGGCAGCCTGAACGGCACTTACGTCGCGGGGCGCGGCAAGCTCGGGCGCGATCAGCTCTACAAATTGAAAGATCGCGACCAGGTGGTGCTCGGTGGTGCTATACTGCAGTTTCGGAGAGGCTAGCGGCGCATGATCACGTGTCCCGAGTGCGGCCAGGAGGCGCCAGACGACGCCAAGTTTTGCGATCGATGCGGCCAGGGATTGTCGAAAGCGGCCTCATCGGTATCGCAGTCGTCCGTGACGCGGCCGACACCGCTGCCGGCAGGCGCGTCACTCAAAGGCGGAATCGAGATCGTCGCGGTGACGAGTCAGACCTCGATCGAAAATCGTTACAGTGCGAAACGGGTCGGTAACGGCAAGACGGAATCGATCGCATTGCGCGAGCGTTTCGGGCCACATCCGGCGGAAGACGTTGTCGAAGAAGCGCCGGTGGTCGAAATCGCGAAGCCAGCCCCGGCGCCTGCTGAAGATCCCAACGGTCCGAGCGCGAAGACTGCGGAACTGAAACCGCCCCGCGCGCAAACCAACGGGACCGCGTCGGCATCGGCACCTGCGGCGCATGCGTCGAGTTCGCAAGCGACGCCGTCGGCCAGTGCAGATGCTTCGGGCGAAGGCATTCAGTCAGCGGTCGAGGCGGACGCGAGTCCCTCGACCACCGCGCTGGCCGAGGCGGCCGAGAACGCGTCGCCGGATGAAGAGAGCGAAGCGGCCGAAGCCGCGGTCCTAGCCGAGACGCATGAAGATTCGCCGAGCGATGACTTTGCGCACGAGGATGAAACGCCGCAAGTCGGCGAAGACCTCGGCGAGGTTTTCGGGCGTGTGCTCGCGCTGTCGCAGACCATCAGTCATCCCGCGTTTCAGCGCGCGACCGAAGGGTTCGCCGAGAATGGACGCGTGTACCTGGTTTACGCAGACGAGGAACTTAAGCCGCTGCGCGGCGGTTCAAAGAAGATGAGCGAGCCGGAAGCAATCGCGGCCGCCGTCCAGATCTGCCAGGCGATTTCGTTTGTGCATCGCCGGGCGCTGCGCCTGAACGACATCTGTCCCGAATCTATCGCCGTCGCAAAAGACGGCCGCCTCAAGCTGACGGGCCTGGACTACGTCAGCAATGACAACGAGCTGCAGAGCGAGCCGATCTTCAACGACGGCTACACCGCGCCCGAGATTTATCGCGGCAAGCGGGTCGACAAGCGCGCGGATATTTTTTCCGCCGGCGCGATTCTCTACACCTGGCTCACCGGCTCGAGGATTCCAAGTGAGAGCTGGCGCGAAGAAGCCGGGCCGGTGCAATTCTATCCGCCGCATGTAGTCACACCGCGGCTCGAGAAGGCGATTCGCCGCGCGATCGCTTTCAATCCCGCGGATCGATGGCCGACGATCGACGAGTTCAAGGCTGAGCTAATTGCTCTATGTGGGTCGATTCGGCTGCGCGCGGCGGCGATGACCGACGTCGGCCGCGTCCGCGAGCATAACGAGGACTCGGTGCTCGCGGTCGAATACACGCGCGAGTCGATGGTCGAGCCGGCGCAGAGTTATTTGTACGTCGTGGCCGACGGAATGGGCGGCGCGGAGGCGGGCGAGGTCGCTTCTGCAATTGCCGTCCAGACGATCCGGAGTTACATTGAGGCTCGGCTCGATACCGCACGTACAGAAGTTAAAAACGGAGCGGAGTTGCTGACGGGCGCTCTCGAAGAAGCAAATTCGAAAATTATCGAATATGTCGCGAGCCATCCGGAGTCGCGAGGAATGGGATCGACCGGGGTCTGCGCAATCGTCACGCCGACTGACGCCGCCGTCGCGTGGGTCGGGGACAGCCGAGGTTACCTGATGGAAGGGGCAACGCTCCGGCAGATCACGAAGGACCATTCTCTCGTTCAGCGGCTGGTCGAGATCGGGCAGATAACCGCTGAGGAAGCACATACCCACGAGCATAAGAACGTGATCACGCGATCGCTCGGCGCGCGCCAGAGTGGACCGGCGGGCGCCGAAGCGGTCCCCGTCAAGCTGAAGCGGGGCGACAAGCTGCTGCTGTGCAGTGACGGGCTGACGGCGCACGTGATGGATCCGCAGATCCGCGATATCCTCGGGCGCAATGCGGATCCGTACGACGCGGCGCGCGAATTAATAGTCGCGGCGAATGCCGGCGGCGGTACCGACAACATTTCAGTGATTGTAGTGTATGCAAGCTAGGCGCGAACGCCGCGCCGGTTTTTAACTCATTAGCTGATTAACGATGGCAACCTCGCCCAAAGACACGCCGCAACAGACAGGCCCGCTCGAAGCCGGCACCGTTCTGCAGGGGCGCTACAAAATCACGCGGCTGCTTGGCGGCGGCGGGATGGGCATGGTGTATCTCGCGACCGACCAGCGCCTCGCGAATCGTCCGTGCGCGATCAAAGAGATGGTCGATCATTTTATCGACCAGGCGCAGCGAATCGAGGCCAACGAATATTTCGCGCGCGAGGCCGACACCCTCGCGCAACTGAAGCATCAGGCGATTCCCGCGATCACCGACCGCTTCGAGCTCGCCAACCGCCATTACCTGGTGATGGAGTATGTCGAGGGGCGCAACCTCGAAGAGGAGCTGGCGGTGCGCGGCGAGCCTCTGCCCGAGGGCCTGGTGATCGATATCGCACGCCAGTTGTGCGACGTGCTCTCGTACCTGCACGGGCTGGTGCCGCCGATAATCTACCGCGACATGAAGCCGTCGAACGTGATGCTCAATTCGAACGGGCGGGTCGTGCTGGTGGATTTTGGAATCGCGCGTCTGTTCAAGGCAGCCCGCAAGGGCACCATGATCGGCACCCTCGGCTTCGCGCCGCCGGAGCAATACCAGGGACTGGTCGATCCGCGCAGCGACATTTATTCGCTGGGCGCGACGCTGCATTACGTGCTCACGGGCCGCGATCCTGAGAAATTCCCGCCGTTCAGTTTTCCTCCGGTGCGCGAACTTCGACCGGCAGTATCGAGCAACCTGGCAGGAGCTATCGACGCTGCGCTCGCATACGAGATGGACGGGCGGCCCGCTCGCATCCAGGACTTCCGCGACATGATGCTCTACGGACGCGGCCTCGACGAGGCGCGCGTCAGCTCGACCAGCGGCACCGGCGGGCTATCGCAATACCAGGAGCAACTCGAATTCGAAGACGAACCGGTTAGTTATCGCGCGCCGCGGAGCCGGCTCAGCCGATCGATCGGTCTCGCGATTTTCCTGCTGGTGCTGGCGGGCGCCGCATTCGGCGGCACGTACCTGTATTCGAGCCCGGAACTCCAGCAGCAGCTCGGAGTGAAGCCATGGTTCGACAAGCTGCCGTGGAAGCATGAGGAGTTGCTGGCCAAGGCGCGCGAGAATCCGCTGGAATTTTCCGCGATGACGCTGGCGCTCTCGACCCGCGAGGGCAATGCGCTGGCGCCGCCGCAATCGCAATTCAAGGACACCGATCTTACCAACGCTCGCTACCTGAAATGGACCGCGACCTTCAAGAACCTGCTCGCCGGGCTGGAAGGGCGCGACGAAAAAGTCGAGGCGCGGTTTTACGATCCCAGCGGACTTCAGATCGCGTCGAGCGATACCAACGTGTTTGTCGGACCCGCGCAGACGACTGCCGACTTCAGCGGCGTCGCGCTGATGCCGACGATGACCGACAAGCCGGCCGGCACATACAAGGTGGCGCTCTATTCGGATGACAAAATGCTCTCGCAGGAGAGTTTCATCGTCAACCAGGACCTGAGCGCGAGGAATGCGGCGGTGGCGAGTGAGGCGGCCGCTGCGGCGGCGGCAAAGGAAGAGGAGCGCAAGCGCGATGAAGAAGCGCGCAAGCTCGCGATGATCGACGAGCGGCGCGCCAAGCCGCTGCAACTTCGCAGCATCAGCTTTCTCAACACCACCAAGACGGGGACCGCGCTGTCGGGCGCGACCGACTCTTTCAGCGTGTCGAAGGTGCTGTTCGTCGGATGGCAGGTCAACTTCGAGAACCGGCTCTACAAGCTCGAGGCTAACCAGTATCGCGTCGATGCGGCGTATATCGGGCCGGACGGGCGCACGCTCGGCAGCGTCAACGATTACCAGCCGGTGTCGACCAACATGAGGACGGTGACGTTCAGCGGACGTGTCGGCAACTCGCGCGGCGGCGCGTTTCTGCCGGGGACTTATACGGTCAATTTTTATTTGAACGGCCAGTATTTCGACGCGAAGAAATTCGTAGTGGTCGCCGATACTGGGACCAGTCCGTATGCAGGCTATGGCGGCGGAGGCGGCGGCGCGATTGGAAGCACGATGGGCGCCAGCTCGGCCTCGTCGGGCAGTATGCTCGGACCGATGATCGCGACCGGCACTATCAGCGGTCTTCGCAGCGGCGGCAATCCGGAAATGGAACTTCGGCTGCGCCCGCAGTCCAATGGCTTCCTGCACGGCGAGCTCGTGATTCATCAATCGGGCTTCGGCATGACTCCGCTGGACGGATACGTGCGCGGCAACCAGCTGCAATTCCAGGTTCCATACGGTACCGAGACGTACTACTTCGAAGGCGCGCGCCGAGCCGATCAGATCAGCGGCACGTTCGAATCGACGCCGTCGGGAGAGCGCGGCACCTGGATAACCCAGACCAATTGAAATGAAACCCACGGTGGGTTTCAAGCCTTCCTTCGGCAGGGGTGACCCCTGCACCCAGTGTTTATACAAAAAAACGAGATCCTGTGCCGCGTCACAGTCGATCTTTTGTCGCGCATCAACATCAACAGCGCATTTGCGGAATTGCGCTTGAACCTGACGCATGCACGGGTAATGCTGAGGATTGCAGATGGCAAGTAACGTTTCACAGGAAAAGCTTCTCTTCTATGCGGCCGCCGGCGGGCTCGGCGGCTTCGCTGCGTGGGGGCTCTCAGAGCCAATCCTCGGTATCCGCTGGGTCTATGGCCGCGATATTTTGTTCGGCGCGCTGATTGGCGCATTGATCAGCGCGTTTCTCGCGTCGATCGAAACGCTCAGCGTCGGCCAGGTGCGCCAGGCGGCGCGCCGATTCGTGCTCGGCGGCGTTATCGGCGCGGTGGGCGGAGCGTTGGGATTACTGATCGGCGAATTAGCGTTCGATGTCCTGGGCGGGCTCAACGGCCGCATCCTTGGATGGAGCGTACTCGGAATCGCGGTCGGACTGGGCGTCGGATCGGCGTCGGGATCTGCCGCGCGACGGCGCAATGGCGCAATCGGTGGCGTGCTCGGCGGTGCGCTCGGTGGATTCTTCTATCAGAGCTTGACGTCTATTTCGTCCGTTCCGCAGGCAGTCGGCCGCGCGATCGCGATCATAATACTCGGCGCCCTGATCGGATTTTTCATCGGGCTGGTCGGCGAGCTGCTCAAGCGCGGCTGGTTGATGGTCGTGCGCAGCCAGAGCCGCAACGCGCGCGAAGGCCGCGAATATCCGCTTACCAAGGGCGTAACGATTATCGGCCGCGCCGAGGAAAGCGACATCGGGCTGTTCGGCGATCAGAGCGTGCTGGGCAGTCACGCGATCATCCGGCGCGAGGGCAAGAATTTTATCATCAGTCCGACGGGCGGCCGGGTATTCGTAAATAGGCAGCCGGTGGCGGGCCGCTACGCGCTCAAGAGCGGCGATCGGCTCGAGGTCGGCGGCACCTTGTTTCTCTTTCGCGAGCGAACCCAGGCGGCACAGCGATAAGCGTTATTGTTGGTCAGACCGTGGGGAGCCTGCACACCTGCCGAATCGCGCTCCTGGTCACGGTCATTTCGATCACAACTTCGATGCTCGCGGGATGCTCGACCGTCAACGAAGGCGGCGGCACCGCTGCGGCGCCTACCACGTCGGTCCAGACGCTTGAGTACTACAGGTACCAGGTCAAGGGATATCAAAACAGTTATCCCAAAAAGACCATCGTGATCCTGACGCCGACCGACGCGCGCGAGGTTACCGGTGCCGGATCGCCGCTGAACGGTAATCCGGCGATCGGAGTCATTGACGATCAATCGGGCAGCGTTACCGAGCGATTGTACAGCTCGCCGCTCGGTCCGATCCTGCAGCAAGCGATAGGTCGCTCAGCAGACGAGGCGGGACTCAGTGCGTCGTCGTCGCCCGACGTCACCTACAAGCCGGGCATCAGGAACACCACCGAATACGTGCTCGAAAGCAAGATTCGGCGATGCTGGGTGAAGAAGGAACGCAGCGCCAGCGGCACTTATGGTCCCGTGTGGCGGACGATGGCGGAGGTCGCGATCGACGTTACGATTTACAAGCCGCCGTTCAGCGTCCCGTTCTGGACTGGCAGCACCGACGATACCTACTACGACCCGCCGGTCGGGTCGTTCGGGCTCGGATCCGAGGACGAAGCCGGAATCTATGACGAGCCGGGGGAAGTATTGTCGGTCGCGCTGACGCGGTCGGTGGCGGCGATTTTCCAACGGCAGGACTTGCGAAATCTGATGCTCGAAGACGATATAAAGTCGCACTAGCCGAGCGGTTTCGTCGCGGTCTTTGAACAACCGGTATGTTCGAATAGCCTAGATCGGGTACCGGATAATCAAAATGCCGAAGCGTGTGGAGGGAGTCTTCCGGGTCCTCGCCGCGCGGCCGCAAGTCCGGATCGTATTGTCGTATGCCAAGAGGAAGGCACGCTTGATGGAAATCGGATTCGTTGGTCTCGGCAAGATGGGCATGAACATGGTCGAGCGGCTGCGGCGCGACAACCATCAGATCGTGGCGTTCGATCTGGACGATGCAAAACGCAAAGAGGTGTCGACCTTCGGCGCCGACGGCGTCAATTCGCTGAAAGAGCTGGTCGCCAGGCTCAAGCCGCCCCGCGGCGTGTGGGTGATGGTGCCGGCGGGCGATCCGACCGAGAGCACGATTAATCAGCTGGCGGAGTTGCTCGAGCCCGGCGACGCGATCATCGACGGCGGCAACACCAACTTTCACGACGACATCCGCCGTGCCGCCGTGCTCGCCGCCAAGAGAATTCATCTGGTCGATGTGGGCACCAGCGGCGGCATCTGGGGCCTCAAGCTCGGCTACTGCCTGATGGTCGGCGGTGAGCTGGAAATTTTCAGGCGCTACCAACCGATTTTCGAAACGCTCGCGCCTACCGAGGGCTACGACCACGTCGGCGGCCATGGCGCAGGTCATTACGTGAAGATGGTCCACAACGGAATCGAGTACGGCCTGATGCAGGCGTACGCGGAAGGCTTCGAGGCGATGCACAAGTCGGACTACAAGTTCGACTTGACGAAGATCGCCAACCTGTGGGGCCAGGGCAGCGTGGTGAGATCATGGCTCCTGGAGCTGACGGCCAATGCGCTGGAAAAAGATCCGGGCCTCAAGCAGGTACGCGGCTACGTCGAGGACTCGGGCGAAGGCCGCTGGGCGGTGCAGGACGCAATTGACAAAAACATTTCGATGCCGGTGATCACGATGGCGCTGTTCGCGCGCTTTCGATCGCGCGCCGATAAGGGCGAGGGAACGTTCGGCGAGAAACTGCTCGCCGCCCTTCGCGACGAGTTCGGCGGTCACGGCTTCTTCAAGGAATAGAGTGAATTATGGCTGTGGCTGCAAATAGAAGCGTGGATCTCAATCACCTGCATCCCATCAAGGAACGCAATCAGTACGATCCATGCATCATAGTGATCTTCGGCGGCGCCGGTGACTTGAGTCATCGCAAGCTGATTCCCGCGCTGTACAATCTATTGATCGACGCCGAATTGCCCGACAAGTTCGCGATCGTCGGCTTCTCGATGGAGGATCTCGACGACGAGAAGTATCGCGCGTTCGCGCTGAGCGGTATCGAGCAGTTCTCGCGCCGCAAGGTCGAGAAAGAGCACTGGGCGAAGTTCGCTCCGATGCTGCATTTCATTCGCGGATCGTTCACCGAGCCTTCCGATTACCTGAAGCTGCGCAAGCGATGCGAGGAAATCGACTCCGAGCGCGGCACCGAGGGCAATCGCGCTTTTTATTTCGCGATCCCGCCGGCCTTCATCGACACCTGCTCGGAAGGATTGACCGCCGCGGGCATGATTCATCCGCCCGGCAGGGGGCATCCGTTCACGCGGGTGGTGGTCGAAAAGCCAATCGGATCCGATCTCGCGAGCGCATCGGAGATCAACGCGGAACTCGCGCGCCATTTCGATGAGAGCCAGATTTTCAGAATCGATCACTATCTCGGCAAGGAGACGGTCGAGAACCTGATGGTGTTGCGATTTGCTAACGCGATCTTCGAGCCTATCTGGACCGCGCGATTCGTCGATCACGTGCAGATTACAGTCGCCGAATCCGAGGGCGTCGGCACGCGCGCCGCCTACTACGATCACGCGGGGGCCTTGCGCGACATGGTCCAGAGCCATCTGCTGCAGACGCTTTGCATGATCGCGACGGAGCCGCCCAACACCACCGGCGCCGAGTCGATGCGCGACGCGAAGCTCGATGTACTCCGCGCACTGCGTCCGCTCGGCGACGAGGACATCGAGAAAAGAGTCGTGCGCGGACAATACGGCGAAGGATTGATCGGCGGCGTGCCGGTCAAAGCCTACCGCGAAGAGGAGCACGTCGCGCCCGATTCTCAAATCGAGACGTTCGTCGCGCTGCGATGCTGGATCGACAACTGGCGATGGGCCGGAGTGCCGTTCTACCTGCGCACCGGCAAGCGTTTGCCAAAGCGATCGAGCGAAATTGCTATATACTTCAACAACGTGCCCCGAATCCTGTATAACGCAAATCCGCGCGCTCCGTTGGCGCCGAATATGCTGACTATCAGGATCCAGCCCGACGAGGGACTCGCGCTGCATATCATGTCGAAGGTGCCCGGATCGGCGACCAAGCTGCAGCAGGTCAAAGTCGATTTTCACTACGTGACGTCGACCCCCGAGGCGTATGAGACTCTGCTCAACGACGTGATCGTCGGCGACCAGACGCTCTTCATGCGGCGCGACACGGTCGAAGAAGCGTGGCGATTCGTGCAACCGATCCTCGACGCGTGGGAGCAGTCGCCGATGGATCCTCCGATCTACGCAGCAGGCTCGTGGGGCCCGCTCGAAGCAGCCCTGATGATCGCGGCAGACGGCCGCACCTGGCGAACGCTCTAGGGAAGACCTGTGCTGGAAGGAGGGGATCTTGCACGAACGCCTCTTCCCCTCTCCCAGGATGGGAGAGGATCGAAGGTGAGGGTCCTTTTGTAGCGCGCTTTTTTTTGGCGCGCGATTTATGATTCTGCCTCTGCGCTGAATGGGGTTGCGCGGAGGTTACACAAAGGTCACGTACTAAAGGGGGAAGGGATTGCACATGGCCGGCGGGATCACTCTCACACGTCACATCATGACCACGAGCGGGACTGCGATTCCGGTCGCGGAGCTCGCGCTGATCATGGAGCGCATCGAGTTGATCGCTAAACGCATCACGCGACAACTCGCAGCCGCGGGTCTCAGTGGCGAGCACGGCTATACCGGCGAGACCAACGTGCAGGGCGAGCAGGTCAAGAAGCTCGACCAGTGGGGCAACCAGGTTTTCCTCGACGCCTTCGAGCAAGGATACCCGGTATGCAGTCTCATTTCCGAGGAGATGGACGAGCCGCATCATTACTCAGTCAACTGCCCCGACAATAGCTACTGCGTTCTTTACGATCCGATCGACGGATCATCTAACACCGACGTAAACGGATCGCTCGGGACTATCTTCGCCGTCAAGAAGCGCGCGCCCGGCCACAGCCACGGAATCGAGGACATTCTCGTACCTGGAACGCAGCAACTCATCGCGGGCTATATATTATATGGTCCTGCGGCGCAGTTGATTTACACGGCAGGCGCCGGCGTCGATATTTTCACGCTCGATCGCACGCTCGGCGAGTTCATTTTGTGGAAAGAGAACGTGAAAATGCCGGCGCACGGCAGTGTCTATGCCGTTAATCAGGCCAACGCAGGGAAGTGGAACGAGGGAGCGCGCAAGTTCCTCGCGCATATTACTAGTCGCAAGGATAAACGTACTAGCTATTCACTGAGATACTGCGGTGCGTTCGCCGCCGACTTCCATCGATTCCTGCTCGAGGGCGGAATCTATCTGTATCCCGGCGAGGTTGCTGAAGGCCGCAAGGCCAAGGGCAAACTGCGACTGATGTACGAGCTTGCTCCGCTCTCGATGATCGCAGAGCAGGCAGGAGGCCGTGGCACGACCGGCAAGAAACGGATTCTTGAGATAGCCGCCACCGGGATCCACGAGCGGCATCCGATTTACATCGGCAGCGCGGAGGAAGTCGCGCTCGCCGAATCTTTCAACGTCGAAGGCTGAACCTGCGAGGTTCCCATGGATGGGCTCATCCTGGCCGGCGATGTCGGTGGAACCAAAACTCAACTCGGACTGTTCGAGCACTCCGCCGGAAATCTTAAGTTGGTGCGCGAGCATCGTTACGCGACAGCGGAGTTCGACAGCCTCGAGGCCGTCTGCGCGAATTTTATTGGCGCGGGAGTGGTGAATGCTGCATGCGTCGGTGTGCCAGGCCCGATAATTGACGGCCGCGGGCATGCCACCAATGTACCGTGGCAACTCTCGACCGCGACGCTGTCGCGTGCGCTGAATGGCGTCCCGGTTCGCCTGCTCAATGACCTGACGGCGATCGCTTACGGCATGGTTCATCTCGAACCCGCCGAGTTTGTGGTTTTGCATCGCGCGGAGAATCCACCGCAGCACGGTAACATCGCGGTGATCGCTGCGGGCACTGGACTCGGCGAATCAGCGCTGGTTTGGGAAGGTGACAAGTACTACGCGGTTGCGTCCGAGGGCGGGCATAGCGACTTCGCGCCCCACGGCACCGAACAGATCGAGTTGCTGCGATTCCTCACCGGCGAATTCGGACACGTAAGCTACGAGCGCGTCCTCTCGGGCCCTGGGCTCTGGAACATCTATAGTTTTCTACGACTCGAGAGCCACGTCGAAGAGCCCGCCTGGCTGAAGGCAGAAATTGCAGCCGGGGATCCATCGGCCGCTGTGAGCGAAGCGGCGCTGGCCGGACGCGATCCCGTATGCGTTCACGCGCTGACCATGTTTTGCGATATTTACGGATCTGAGGCCGCCAACCTCGCGCTGAAAGTCCTGGCGCTTGGCTGCGTTTATCTTGGCGGAGGCATCGCACCGAAAATTTTGCCGATGCTGACAGGTGGCGCGTTCGTGAAAGGATTTTTGGCCAAGGGCAGGCTCAACGAGATTCTGAAGCGCATCGAGGTGCGCGTCGCGCTGAATCCAGCCACCGGCCTGCTCGGCGCAGCCCATTATGCGGCCGCGATGTTGTGATATAGGAATGCAAACTGCAACGACACTCCCGACGGGAGACAGGGGTATATGACCAAGCGCGTTCGAGAGATTCTCAGCTACTACGATTCCGACAACGGCAGCGTGCGCAACAACCTCTCGCGGATGCTCAATCACGGCAAACTCGCGGGCACCGGCAAATTCGTGATCCTGCCGGTGGACCAGGGCTTCGAGCATGGCCCGGCGCGCAGCTTCGCGATGAATCCGGCTGCTTACGATCCGCGCTATCACTTTCAGCTTGCGATTGACGCGGGATGCAACGCGTTTGCGGCGCCGCTCGGACTGCTCGAGGCGGGAGTCGCCGAATATGCGGGCGAGATTCCGCTCATCCTGAAGGTAAACAACCACGACGTGCTCAATGATGAAAAAGATCCTTCGCCCTCGATGACCGCCAGCGTCAAGGATGCGATGCGGCTCGGCGCCTGCGCGGTGGGTCTGACGATCTACCCGGGATCGGCGCAGGAAAAGTCGATGTACGAGGAGGCGCGCGCGATTGGCGAGGAGGCCAAGGGCAACGGCCTGCCGCTGGTGATCTGGTCTTATCCGCGCGGATCCGGCATCAGCAAGCAGGGCGAGACGGCGCTCGACGTGGTCGCGTATGCGGCGCAGATCGCGGCGCAACTCGGCGCGAATATTATCAAGGTCAAACCGCCGACTGCTTTCATCGAACAAGCCGAGGCCAAAAAAGTTTACGACGCGCAAAAGATTCCGCTCGAACCGCTGTCGGCGCGCATTGCGCACGTGATGCAGGCCGCGTTCGCCGGCCGGCGAATCGTTATTTTCTCGGGCGGCGTGAAAGAAACCGACGACTCACTGCTCAACACCGTCCGCGGGATCCAGGCGGGTGGCGGCTACGGCTCGATCATCGGACGCAACAGCTTCCAGCGCCCGAAGCCGGAGGCGATCGCGCTACTCAGCAAGGTCATCGACATTTATAAGGGTTGATCGGAATCGGTGCCGCCATGAAATACAGCGAATATCAGCATCTCCTGTTCGAGCGGAAGGACGACGGCATCCTGCTCATCACGATCAATCGTCCCGAAGTTCTCAATGCGACCAACAGCCGCCTGCATTGGGAGTTGAGCCGCGTGTGGCTCGACATCGCCGACGACGACGAGACCAACGTGATCGTGATCACCGGTGCCGGGCGCGCGTTCTCGGCCGGCGGCGACCTCGAGATGATCAAGCAGATGGCGTCGGGCGCGGCCAACGTCGGCAAGGCGATGAAGGAAGCCGGCGACATCGTCTACAACATGATCAATCTCGACAAGCCGATCATCTCGGCGATCAACGGCGTCGCCGTCGGCGCAGGATTGGCAGTCGCGTTCATGGCCGATATCAGCATCGCGTCCGAGTCGATGCGCATCACGGACGGTCATCTGCGGCTCGGCGTCGCGGCGGGAGATCACGCGGTGATCGTATGGCCGCTGCTGTGCGGGATGGCCAAGGCGAAGTACTACCTGATGACCGCGGATTTTATCGACGGCAAGGAGGCCGAGCGCATCGGGTTGGTGAGCCTGTGCGTACCGGCCGACAAGTTGATGGACAAGGCGATGGAAGTCGCGCGCAAGCTGGCGCGCGGCCCGCAGCAGGCGGTGCGATTCACCAAGCGCTCGCTCAACAACTGGCTGCGGGTCGCAGGCCCGGCATTCGACGCGTCGCTGGCGATGGAGATGATGGGTTTTTTCAGCGCCGATTTGGCCGAAGGCGTCTCCGCGCTCCAGGAGAAACGCCAACCATCCTTCCCCGGATTTGCCAAATCAAAGTCCTGATCTGTGGCAAGAACTAAGCGGCGACTCGTACCACAGCGCGCGGCCGAGAGTGCGGTTTCGGCTTGATCCTTATTTCCACGTCCTGGTCGAGCGCGGCGAGAAGACCTAATCATGCCGCGTGATCGAATAACCGCGTGTCCTTCCGTTCGATCAACGCGCATACTTCATGGGTTGATGCCACGCCCAGAATGCGAGTCGGCCTGGCCCGCTGGCTCAGTTTTCTCTCGCCGGATGATTGCGATGATGCGGCGAAGCAATTCAGCTCTCAAGTCGCCAGCGCTACGTCGGCGTTCGCCGAAACCGTCAAATCCTCAAATACGAGTTTCCGCTTCCGCTTTACCCACTTTTCTTCTGCGTGCATGCTGCATCGCGCCGATTTCAGCCTCTCCCCGAGTCAGGTTCACGTCCGACCGCGACGTCTCGATTGCCTTTTTTCGACTTCTTCTGGAACACATTTGCAGAACGTAAACCGCTCGTCTCTGAAATGGCGAACTGTGTAGACGCGCTCGCCATAGGAGCCCCGATTCATAGTCGATTCGACGATCTCAAGAATCCCAGCCACCGACCGAAAGCCCCTTAGCGGCTCGCCGATGTCGTCTCGGATGTTTCGGCGCGCGGCACGCTCGCAAGCAAACTGCGAATGCCCGGCCGAACTCTCGCTTGACGGCCTTGCTGGAAGATCTTGTGAAGTTCCCGATAGCCGTCATGACAGGAACTCGACCTGCGCAAAAGACCGGTCGAACAGCGAATGAGCCGCAATTGCTATGCATCGCCGGCATTCTTCGCGATCAATATGCGGTTCCGATGATATCTCTTTGGCCGCATAGCCGAGATTACTACAGCGTTAATCTCACGAGATCCATATCTCCAAATGCTGTAGGGGTCGATCTTGCCCCACCCCCTTTTGATGCGACGCGGATTTTGGAATACTGTGCATCGTTTGAAACGAACCTAAACCTGAGTGGGGAAGAAAATGTTGACGAAGAAAATTGCGCTTGCGGCGGCCTCTGCGATGCTCCTGACGACGGTCGCGTTCGCGACCAGTGCACGACCGGCCTATGCGGCCGCCAAGGTCGATTGCGACGCCGTGATGAATGAACTCAACAGCGGCAAGAAGGCCAAGGAAGTCGCCACCGACCTGAGTATCTCGACCTCGAGCGTCTATCGATGCAAGCGGCACGCGAAGGAGGCCGCAAAGGCTTCGACCAAGTCGTCGATGCAGGCCAAGGCCGGCAAAGAGCCGCCCGCCGCTCCGTCCAGCGCAATGTCAGCGCCTTCGCCTGCGATGGCAGCGCCGGCAGCGGCTGCCTCTCCGAAGTAGGAATTTGCTTCACGATGCGTCGCGAGTCGTCGAGGCTCGCGACGCATCGTGCGTTCTCGATCGAACCGAAAAGACTGTATCGCGATGGCCGAAATGCGAACTGTGCGAGTTGCGTGACTACACGCAGCGCTATGCCGATTTCGTCCATCCTTTCAAATTTACAATTCTCGATTGCGATTCTGCGACACTCCGATGGCCGTGCTCGGAGATCATCGCGCAGTGCCCACTGAAGATGAGCGCGCATTCATGATCGAAGCGCTGTCATTGGTCGCGCGCGCGAAGTACGGCGCCGACAAATTCGGGATCGACGACGTGATGCGCCAGATTCCCGACCACTGCCACATGCACGCCCGCCCTATTCGGCGCTGGCAATACTAGCCGCCGCACTGCCTCGTTCTCGATCGTCAAACATATTACGGCGCGGTTTCGCGAGTTTTACCCATTTGGTAAGCGCCTCATCTTGTGCTATATGCCCGCCGTTACGCACGCTGCACTGGGGATGTGGCGTTTTATGGCGGGAGAGGGCATCGAGGGGGCGCTCCAGCCGGTTCCCTTCAGGAGGTATGGGGGAAAATGGCTAACGGTACTGTCAAGTGGTTCAGCCCGAAAAAGGGCTACGGCTTCATCACGATGGAGGACGGGCAGGAAGTGTTCGTCCATTACAGCGCCATCGATGGGGCAGGTTTCCGCTCGCTCGAACAGGGTGAGCGCGTCGAGTTCGAGGTCGCGCAAGGCCCCAAGGGACTGCAGGCCTCAAACGTCGCCAAGGGATAGGCGCTCGCGGGGCGTTTTCAGAGAAAGGGGGGTTTACGTTCTACCGTGGTTCATCGACGCAAGACGCGCCGGTGCAGTTGCGTCGGCGTGCCTGCTCGTTTGTGATATGACGGCGGCATGAGTGACGCGGTTCCGCTCGGCAACCGGCTTCGATTCGGCACGATGGTCTCGACTTCGAGTCGCGAAGAGGCGACGCGCGGCCTCGAGTCGATCTCGGAGTGGGGTTACGAAGTCCTGTGGGCGCCCGATCACGTCGCGTTCACCGGACCCGTCAACGATCCGCTGACGACGCTCGCCTACCTGTCGGCGCTCGATCCCAAACTCACGTTCGGAACCAGCGTCTACCTGCTGCCGCTGCGCCATCCGGTGCCGGTCGCCAAAATGGTCGCGACGCTGGACCGTCTGCTCGGCGCCGGCCACTTCATCTTCGGCGTCGGCGTCGGCGGCGAGTTCCCGCGCGAATACGAGGCGTGCGGCGTGCCGATCCACGAACGCGGCGGACGCGCGACCGAAGCGATCCAGGTGATCAAGCGGCTATGGAGCGGCGATCGCGTCGAGCATCGCGGCAAATATTTCAGCTTCGGCGAAATCAGCATGCAGCCGAAACCCAGAACTCCCGGCGGCCCTCCAGTCTGGATCGGCGGCCGCGCCGAAGGCCCGCTGAAGCGCGCCGCGCGATTACGGCGACGGATGGATGCCGTACGTCGTCACGCCTAATCGTTTCGCCGAAGGCCTGGATTTCATCGGCAAGGAAGCGGAGCGCGCAGGCCGCAAAATTACGCACTTTGGCACCTGCATCCAGATATTCTGCAGGCTAGGCGAAAGCGTCGAAGCCGCGCACGCAGTCGCAGGAAAATTCCTGAGCAAGCGATACGCGACGGATATGACCGACGCCGCAAAACGCTACGGCGCGCTAGGCCGTCCCGCCGACGTCGCCGCAAAGATAAGCGAGTACATCAAAGCCGGCGCCCGCGACATCGGAATCGACGCCATCACGCACCCGTCAGAACGCAACGCGCAACTAGAACAATTCGGCAAAGAAGTAATCCCGCTCCTAAGCCTCTAAAGAATCTCGCCTCCTCCAACGTGGGAGGAGGCCGACGCGTGTCCGCACGCGTCGGGTGGAGGACCAAATTTGCCGGAATTCCTGAATCTGCGGCGCACCAGGCAATCGCGCCGCAAAATGTCCTCCACCCTAACCCTCTCCACGATGGCAGGAGATCAGACGTACGAAACCGGCAGGATGGATAACAAAATAGACCGGCAGGATAGGTAACAGACCGACTGTCACGGCAGTAGCTTTTTTCAGTGAATCAGACTAGTTCGATCGATGTTCGCGACGAGCGACGACGCGGCCGACGATCGCGGCCTCGCGATGCCCGCAGTTCTGAAGCTCCGCGACTAACTCCAGCGACTGCTTTTCGGGAATCGCTATCAGCAAGCCGCCCGAGGTCTGCGGATCGAAGGCGATCGTCGCGATCTCTTCCGCAACCTCGTCGGAAATCCGCACGCTCGGCGCGTAGTACTCGCGATTGCGCTCGCCGCCGCCGGGAATCATTCCGGCGCGGCATTGCTCGAGCACGCCGGGCAGCAGCGGCAGGTCGGACTCCTCGAACACGAACGTAACGCCGCTGCCCTCGGCCATTTTGAGCGCGTGGCCGACGAGCCCGAAGCCGGTGACGTCGGTGGCGGCATGAACCTCGTATTTCAGCATCGCTGACGCGGCCGCGGCGTTGAGCTGCGTCATCGAGCGGACCGCGGCCTGGTACGCGTTCGTCGCCGAGCGCGTCGCGCTTGAACGCGGTCATCAAAATTCCGGTGCCGAGCGCCTTGGTCAGCACGAGAGCGTCGCCAACTTGCGCGCCGACGTTGCGCACGATTCGGCGCGGATCGATCACGCCGGTAATCGCCATCCCGAATTTCACTTCCTCGTCGGCGACGCGTGTGACCGCCAACGATCACGACGCCGGCCTCGCGCGCTTTGTCGGCGGCGCCGCGCAGGATGTCGGCGAGCATCTCGCCGGGCAATCCGGATTGCGGCCAGCATACGATGTTGAGCGCGGTGCGCGGCACTCCGCCCATCGCATAGACGTCCGACAGCGCGTTGGCCGCGGAGATCTGTCCGTAGGTGAAAGGATCGTCGACCACCGGCGTGAAAAAATCGACGGTGTTGACGATCGCGAGGTCGTCGGAAAGACGGAACACTCCGGCGTCGTCGCCCGTCGAGATTCCGACGAGCAAATCAGGATGGCTCGGCAAATCGAGCCGCGCGAGGACTGCAGAGAGGTCCGCCGGACCGAGCTTACCGGCTCAACCCGCAGCCTTGCACCGCGCCGTCAGGCGAACCAGTTCGCCCCGCGAGGGATTGTTGTCCTTGGTCTTGGACATCGCGGATATTGTCGCGCATCGCGGCGTCGATGTCTTACATCTCCGCGATGCTGTTCCGCGAGCGTCGGGTGAAGGCGACGCTTAGCGGATTCAGGTCCTGACTCGCGACAGATGGCGGTCCCTCGAGCGGCGAGTCGGGATGACACGCGAACTCTGCAGGATAAGACGACGGAGGCGGAGGCGGCGGGTGTCGCCGACTCGGGTCGTGACGCCGGTGTGGTCGAAGTGATCGAGCAGCGCGATTGCGAACTTGCGCGACGCGCCTAGCAGATCGCGGAAGACCGCGGCGGTTATTTCGTTGTGAGTTCTGAGATATTCGATCAGGCGGTCGTGCGCGGTGTCGGCGGCGGCGCGGCTGAAATAAAGTTCGGTGGCGATTTTGACGATCAGGCCCTGACGTTCCATCGCGACTAGCACGGTCCTCAGATGCGGAAGTTGGCCGGCGGGAATTTTCAATGCTTCGGCTAGCTGCTTGAGATCCGGCGGCTGGAACTGCGCGCTGGTCAGCACGGCCTCGATTTTCGCGCCGAGGGTTCCAGCGTCGCCGCCTAGCTGCACCTTATGGCTCTTCAGGCGCAGCATACTTTCCTCGCGCACGATTTCGGATTCGTGACTAAGTCGATCGACGATCGGACGGAACGCGCGCGCGCCGATTTCGTAGGGCAGTCGCGTGCGCAGCGCTTCCATCTCGAGGCCCGGCGACAGCGGCTCCGCCTTGTGATGCGTCGCGAGCGCGTCGAGCGTGAAGCGCTTCAGCTCGTCCCACTTGGTCCGCGTGGTGAACGCCTCTTCGTCGCCGACCGACAGCTTGACGAAGCGCGGCGCCTCGCGGAGCGCGGCTTCGGCCTCGGCGATCGGGATGTTCATCAGGGTCGCAAGCCTGATCGTGCCGAGCGCGAAACTTTCCTGCAGATTGATCAGCGCTTCGAGCGCGTCGGCGCCGGACGAGTCTTTGAGCATCCGCAGATTGGCGCGATACGCCTCGATCGGCTTGCGGACGCGGCGGCCGAGCGGATTAAGCACGATGCCGCCGCCGAGAGTGCGCGAATTGGTTTCGTCGCGGATGACGAAGCGGTCGCCCGCGAGCGCGACGACCGGATCGTCGGTCACGAGCTGCGCGAAGCCCGCGGCTTTGGGCGCGATCGCGCCGGCCTCGTCGAGCACGATCGCGCGCGCGATGGTTTCAGTGGTGCCGATGAACAGTCGCACGCGCATGTTGTTCTTGAGCGCGCGCTTGGCGGCGGGACGAATCTCGAGCCATGCGTCGAAACGCGCGGTCGCGGAGTCGAGCCGCTCATCGGCGAGCACGTCGCCGCGCGCGAGATCGATTTTTTCGGCGCCGGTCAGATTCAGCGCGACGCGCTGGCATAGGCCGGCGCTCTCGACCGAATCCGAATGCACCTGGATCGAGCGCACGCGGACCTCGTCGCCCGACGGCAGCACGCGGAGCTTCTGTCCGACGCGCACCTCGGCGCCCATCGCGGTGCCGGTGACGACGATGCCGTGTCCCTTGATGACGAACGCGCGATCGAGCGGAAGCCGAAAGACGCCGGTGGCGCGGCGCGCCTGAAAGCCGTCGAGCTGGCGCACGATCTCCTCGCGCAGTTGGTCGAGGCCGAGGCCGGTTATCGACGACACTTCGATGACCGGCGCGCCGGCGAGCGTGGTGCCGTCTGCCAGCAGCTCGATCTCGTCGCGCACGTCGCGAAGTCGCGCGGCGTCGACGAGGTCGGCCTTGGTGATCACGAAGATGCCGCGGCGCGTGCCGAGCAGATGCAGGATGTCGAGATGCTCCTCGGTCTGCGGCATCACGCCGTCGTCGGCTGCGACGGTGAACAGCACCAGATCGATGCCGTGCGCGCCGGCGAGCATGTTGCGGATGAAGCGCTCGTGGCCGGGGACGTCGACGATGCCGGCGCGGGTGCCGTCGGGCAGCGTGAAGTAGGCGAAGCCGAGATCGATCGAAATCCCGCGCTCCTTTTCTTCCTTGAGGCGGTCGGTGTCCTGCCCGGTGAGCGCCTTGATCAGCGCGGTCTTGCCGTGATCGATGTGACCGGCGGTGCCGATGATGGCGTGGGTGACAGTCGAGGCCATCGTGAGAATTTCACACTGTCGCGACAGCATCTCGGTTGCGCCCAGAACCCTCACCCACTTGCCGCATTGCGGCCAGCCTCCTCGCCCGTAGAACGGGGAGGTAAAGCGCTACTGCATCTGCTTGGTGTAGGTTGCCAGGTCGAAGTAGTCGCGCCATGCGCTGATCTTATTGCCGCGTGACTTCGAACACGCCTGCCACCGGCAGCGAGATCGTTTTGCCGTTGCCCAGGTCGAAGATGTCGACGCGCTCGTTGAAGACCATGTTGCCGTTGCCGGCGCTGTGCAGCACTTTGAACTGGAGCGACCGGGCCATCGGCAGAAAGGTGTTGATGACGCTGCGGATGGCGTCTTTGCCTTTGGCCGATTCGAGCGGGATGTTGTGATAGACGGCGTCGTCGGTGAAGAAGCCGAGCAGCTCGTCGATGTTCTTGCGCGGCCATGCGTTGCAGAATTCGGTCACGACTTTTTCAGCATCGGTTGCCATTGCGATTCTCCTATTCGTTGTCGAGATAGAAGCGGTCTTCATCCTTGTTATAGCCGAACAGCTCGGCGTAGCGCCCCCATCCAACCATCGTGGCAAATTGGCGTTCGGGCTTTTCGCTCGGCAGCAGCATCGCGAGGTGTTCGAGCACGACTTCCTTGGAAAGCGACTTGTCCTCCTGGCCGCGAAGCAGGCGGATGAAATAGCTGAAGAGGCCGTGCTTCTTCAACTGCTCGCGCAGGAGCGTCTTGCGTTCGTTGACCGCGGCTTCGAGGAATTGTTTGCCGAGCGGCTCGAGCACCACGTCGCCGGCCGGAGTTGAAACGAAGCCGAGAATCTCCGCGGCCTTCATCACCTTGAGCAAATCGCCGAACCTGATATTGAGATCGCGCGCGATTTTGTAGCCGTCCTCGCGCCCGCCCCGATCATCGAGCAATTCGAGCAGGCCGAAGACCGATGTCAGCGCGACGTCGGGAAGCGGAGTTATCGACGCGGGAGGCATCAGGCGCGCTCCTCGATCAGTGAAAAGACCTTGTCGGTGAGGGCGTTGAACGCTTCAGTGCGGCGGTCGCGCGGTCTCGGCAATTCGACCTTGAGATCCTTGACGATACGCCCCGGGGTCGCCGCCATCACGATTATGCGATCGGCGAGCTCGATTGCCTCTTCGATGATGTGCGTGACCAGCACGATATTTTTCACCGGCATGTCGGGCGACTGCCAGATGTCGAGCAACTCCTCGCGCAGCGTGATCGCGGTCAAGGCGTCGAGCGCGGAGAACGGCTCATCCATCATGAGCACCTTGGGCTCGACCGCGAGCGCGCGCGCGAAACCGACGCGCTGCTTCATCCCGCCCGACAGCTCGCGCGGGTAGGCTTCTTCGAAGCCGTCGAGTCCGACCTTGTCGATATAAATTCCGGCGCGCTTTTCGCGCTCGGCCAGCGGCAGTCCCTGCGCTTCGAGGCCGAGCTCGACGTTGGCCTTGACCGACAGCCACGGCAGCAGCGCGAACGATTGAAACACGAGCGCGCATTCGAGATTGATCCCATCGACCTGCCGCCCGCGATACAACACCTGTCCCGAAGTCATCGGCACGATGCCGTTGATGATGCGCAGCAGGGTCGATTTGCCGCATCCCGAGGGCCCGACGATTGCGACGAACTCGCCCTCCTCGACGTCGAAGTTGATATCGTTGAGCACCTGCAGCGTGCCCTTGGCATGCGCGAAACTTTTCGAGATGTGTTTGAGCTCGAGGAGGGCCATGGGTCAGATGAGTCCGAATCGCACATAGTGGGACGCGCGTCAGTAGTCCAGCCTGTATCGCTCCGTGGCAAGGTTGTACAAGGGGCGCCACATGAGCCGGTTCAACAGTAGCACCACCGCTATCATCGAAAGGAGACTCAGCAGGATCATCACGCCGTTGCCGGATTTGTAAGTTGCGGCGTCGAGCAGCGATCCGATTCCGAGCACCTGGTAGGTCTGATTTTTGTAAACGAAATATTCGGACAGGATCAGCGCGTTCCATCCTCCGCCCCACGCGGTGATGCTGCCGGTGATCAGCGACGGCGTGACTGCCGGAAGAATCAGCTTGCGCCATCGTGCGAATGCGAGAGAGCCCGAACGCGCGCGCCGCTTCTTTCAAGTCCTCGGGCACCTGGTTGATTCCCGCGAGCAGGTTGAACAGCAGGTACCATTGCATGCCGGTGAGGATGAGCAGGATCGAGGCAAGGTTCATCCCGCCGGTAACTTCGATCACGAAGACCACGATGATCGGGAACAGCGCCGTCGCAGGCATCGAGCCGACGATCTCGGCGATCGGCGAGAGCACACGGTTGAAGCGCGGGCTTCTCGCTGGCCGCCAGAGCGCACGGCACCGTCCATGCGAGCGAGATCGCGTAAGCGATCGTCATGCGAATGGTCGAAAGCAGGATCGCTTCGGGAATCTGCTTCACGTCGGACGGCCACGGCTGCGAGAGCGTTCTCACCAGCGCGACAAAGCCGCGAGCCAGCGCCCACATCACGAAAATCACGATCGAGCCGATGATCAATGTTCGCACGATCGCGGCCAGGCGCCGGCTTTGTTCGGGCGAGAGCTCCGGGCCGCGCGGCAGAGCCTCGATCGCACGAGCCATCATTCTGATAGGAGGGACCAGGATCGCTCGCAGCGCGCGCGTGACTGCAGGACCGACGCCCGAGAGCGCGTCGAACATCCCGAGTGATTGCACCGCGCCGGAAGAGGCCGCGAATTCGTACTTGAACTTTTCCGCCCAGGTCGAGAGCGGCTGCCACACGATCATGTCCATCGCAACGATGATCGCGAGCAGGGTGAGCAGGCCCGCCGCCAGATCGAAGGTGCGTCCTTTCTCGGCGGCCTCCCAAAGAAAACTGCCAAGGCCGGGGAGACGATAGCTGGCGGGACCGACCGTGATGATTTCGCACGCGATCAGGAAGTACCATCCGGCGACCCACGACAGGATCGAGTTGTAGACCAGCTTCGGTATGCTCGCGGGCAACAGCAGGCGCTTGAACTTGAGCCATCCGCGCCCGCCGAACGACTCGATCGCATCTTTGGAGTCTTCGGGAATAGTCTTGACCGCTTCGTAAACGCCGAGCGCCATGTTCCACGCCTGGCTGGTGAAGATAAGAAATACCGCGGCCATCTCGACCCCGAGGCGGCTGCCGTGAGCGAGCGCGACGAAGAAATAAACCGCGGCGGGAAAAAATCCGACCACCGGCACCGACTGCGCGATATCGATGGCGGGAATCAGGATGCGCTCGTAGAGCCCGCCGCGCGCCGCCGCCATCCCGTAGATGATCGAAAAAACCAGCGCGATGATGTACGCGGCGAGCATCCGGTAGAACGAACAAAACGCGTAGTATGGAAGATGTTGGATCGAGACCGGCACGCTGTGCGGAATGAGATGTTGCGCGTGGCTGCGATACGCGAAGAACAGCGCGATGATCGCGGCGAGCGCGAGAAACGAGAGCGAGCCGTTGACCAGACGGCGGGTATTTATTTCGAACTTGGGCATTATCGCGTGACCCGAATCTTCCAGCATAGCTGTGCTGACGCTTCGCTCAAGTGCAAACTGAATTTCGGACGCATTAATTTTCGGCGAGCCGGCGTTGACAGCGCGCGGTTCCGGCAATAGCGAGAGTGCGCAACGGCGGAAACAAAATGGCAGGCGCTGACAGAATTCCTGACGACGAGTGGCGGCTGGACGAAGAGCCGCTCGAGCGCGTCGAGCCTGAGCCTCCATCCGCGGCGCCGACGGAAAAGCTTGCCTTCAATCTGAGCCAGGTCCGGCTCACGCGCGCGGTTTACGTCGTCACCGCCGAACATCTCGGATGGTACATCGTCGCGGCGTACGCGCTCATCACGCGCACGATCGCTCTGGGAGCGCGTCCGCTCGACGCCGCGCAGAGTACCGACGCGCTGACGGCGCTCCTCATTGCGCAGCACGGCCGCCTCGCTTTCGCGCTGTCGGATACCTCGTGGGTGACGATACTCCAGGGCTGGATCTTTGCGGCGATCGGCGCGTCCGACGCGACCTCGCGAATTATCGTGACGCTATGCGGCCTGCTGCTGATCGCGACCGGATTTGCGCTGCGTCCGGTGCTGGGACGCGCGGGAGCGCTCGCCTTCGCCGCGTTGATCGCGATTTCGCCGAGCGTTGCCTATTTTTCGCTGGGCGGTTCGACCGTGATCGCGTCGACCGCGTTCATGATGATTGCGATCGCGATCGCGGAGAGCATGCGCCGGCGGCCGAGCGTTCTCCGTGCAGCAGGACTCGGCGTCGCGATTGCGATGTGGCTGACCGCGGATCCAATCGGCTACGTGACGGCGTCGGCGATGGTGGTGTCGCTGATTTTGGTCGGCGTGGCAGACCTTAGTTCGCACCGACCATCGACGGTTGCGCTTGCGCGTGTGGTGGGTTCGGCGCCGCGTGCTGGTGATTGTCGGCGCGGTCGTCGCGATTGGGCTGTGGATCGTGCTGACGACAGCGTTTTTCCATCGGCCGCTCGTGCCATCCGTCGTGTACTACTTCCATGCCGCATTCGTCGCGCCGTCAATCGCCTTACACTCTGCAATCCGCAGGATGACTCCGATTTTGCTGTTTTACGAATTCATCGTCGTCGCGCTGGCGATCATCGGCGTATTCGCTGTCGTCTCGCGACGCATCGGCGATCGCTTTGCGGCGTGGTCGGTGGTGTGGGCGATTGTCAGCATCGCGACGTTTGCGTCGGTGAGCGCGAATCACCCTGATGCGGTCGTCGCGATCGTTCTGCCGCTGGCGATAGTCGCCGCTTACGCGGTGGAGTGGATGCATGGGTTAGAGCGATGGAACTCGATTCGCTACGCGATTGCGGCTGCGGTCGCGCTCACGCTCTACGTTCAGATCGTCGCCAATTTTGTTTATCCGGCGCCCGACACGAGCGAGGCGCCGTGGCGCCGGCACGCGCTGCTGTTCTGGTCCGAGCCGGCAACTTCGATTCGGACGGTCAAGGAGTGCGAACGTGTCCGGAACGCGGTTCCCACCGGCGCGCGCGCGCTCATTCCCGACGATGCGCCGCAGGTGCAATGGTACCTGCGCGATTTTACGCAGACGGATTCGCCCGAAGACGCGAACATCGTCGTGACTATCGGCAAGACCGAAAGCGGAGCGGTCGCAGGCAATCCGGACGCATCGGAGTTTGGATTCGAGGAATCGTGGACGCCCGATTTCAGCAAGCTGACGGCGTTCCGCGCGATCCGGTATTTCCTTACGCAGCGAGCGTGGAGCGACGTCGAGATCCGCGAGCTTCAGATCGCGATACAGCCTCAGAAACCTAACCCCTAACCCCTTCCCATAGGGGAAGGGGAACCGGAAATCTGGTGTTCCAGCTCCCACGAGCAAGAAGACTGGTACCCCGCTCTTGTTCCCCTTCCCACTATGGGAAGGGGTTAGGGGTTAGGTGAATTCTTGCGTGCCGAGGGGTGCTTTGCGATAAACTGCTCAGACCGCTCGCGCCATCCAGTTTCTTACGGCCGCGCGAACTCGAATCCCGTTCAATTCAAGGAGCATCGATGGACCAAGTCGTCGAAATTCCTGCAACCCTACCAACTTCATCCGGTCGTCGATCACTTCTCGGTCGCGCTGCTGTTCGTCGCGGTACTGATCGATCTGTTCGCGAGCCCGACTCGCCTCTGGCTCCGCTACACCGCGGTACTTCTCATGATCCTCGGCGCGCTCGCGGCCGGAGGATCTTTTTTCACCGGCGATATGGAAGCCGATCGCATCTGGAACGCGCTGGGTCAGCCGGCGCGCGACGTGCTGCACCGGCACGCGCAGTTAGGCGAGTATCTCGCGATCGCCTTCGGCGTCCTCGCGATCTGGCGACTGATGATCCAGTCGTTCGGCTTCATGGCGGGTTCGCGCCCGATCTATCTAATCGTCGCCCTCCTGGCGATCGTGACGCTGGGTTACTCAGTCGCATCTCGGCGGCGTGCTCGTGTACGAATACGGCGCAGGGACGGCTCTGATGGCGGCCGCACCGGTTCCGTCGGAAGCGGCGAGCCCGGCGGCGGAGGCGAGTCCGGCGGGACCGATCCCGACGGTGTCCGTACCGACTGCGATGCCGACATCGACCCCGCTGATGGGGACTCCATCGGCGCCCATCAACAGTCCGGCCAGCATGCCGACCCCGGTTCCGACCATTCAACCGTCGACCGCGCCGAGTGCGAGCATGTGATGCAATCGCGCACAGAAAATTGAAAAAGTAACAGGAGTAGTTATGACCCAGCGTCTCGGTTTTGGCGTGTTCCTCGCGCCGCATCATCCTATCGGCGAGCATCCCACGCTCCAGTTTCAGCGCGATCTCGAACTCGCCCAATGGCTCGACGAACTCCACTACGACGAGTTCTGGGTCGGCGAGCATCATTCCGCGGGATGGGAAACGATCGCGTCGCCGGAAATGTTTCTGGTCGCCGCGGCCGAGCGCACCAAGCGAATCAAGCTGGGCACCGGCGTCGTCTCGATCCCGTACCATCATCCGTTCAACGTCGCGCAGCGGATCGTGATGCTCGACCATCTGAGCCATGGCCGCGCGATGCTCGGCGTCGGCCCCGGCGCGTTGCCGTCGGACGCCGTCATGCTCGGGATCGATCCGATGACGCAACGCGACCGCATGGACGAGGGCCTTGGCGTGATCATCCGGCTGCTCACCCAGGATGAGCCGTTCAGCCACAAGGGCTCGTGGTTCGAGCTGAACAACGCTGCGCTACAGATTCGTCCGCTGCAGGAGAAAATTCCGATCGCAGTCGCGTCGACGATTTCGCCGTCAGGGATGAAAACCGCCGGCAAATATGGCGCGGGCGTGCTGTCGGTCGCCTCGTATTCCGAAGAAGGTTTGATGGCGCTGCCGACGCAGTGGAATTTTGGCGAGACCTCGGCGAAGGAATACGGCAATACGATCGATCGCGCGAACTGGCGAATCGTGATGCCGTTTCATCTGGCGGAATCGAAAGAGCAGGCGATGCGCGAAGTCGCGGCCGGCCTCCAGAGGTGGCAGAACGAATACATCGTCGGGATTCTCGGCACGCCGAAGCGCCCGACTTTCCCCGACGGCTACGAGGCCGCCAAGCGGATGAGCGAGTACGGCGGCGCAATCTTCGGCACGCCCGAGGACGCGCTCGAACGTATCGCGCAACTGCAGAAACTCTCGGGCGGCTTCGGCACGATCCTGAGCTTCGCGCATGACTGGGCGACGCGTCCGCAAATGATGCGCAGCTACGAACTGCTCGCGCGCTACGTGATGCCGCGATGCCAGGGCCTGATCAAACCGATCGAAGCATCGGCCGCGCGCGTGACAGCCAACAAGGAAGCCCTGATGGAAAAAGCCGGCGGCGCAATCCTGAAAGCAATCCGCGATTACAACGCGGTGCATCCGAGGCAGAAATAGCCGTTTCCCCTCTCCCTGTAAGGGAGAGGATGAAGGTGAGGGTCCTTATGCAGCGCGCTATTTTGCGCGCGATTCAAGATTCTGCCCCTGCCACAGGCTGGAAAACTTAAGGAGCGCCAATGGTCAAATTCGATCACATGAACCTCCCGGTTACGAACTACCAGGCATCGCGCGATTGGTACGTGCGCAACTTCGGCTTCAAAGTTGAATTCGAAGTCCCGGATCGCAAGACATCTGCAATTCAGGACGACGCCGGCTTCACGATCTTCGTCAACGAGCAACCATCGCAACTCGCCGGCGCGAAATGCTCACTCACGCTGCAAGTCGACGACGTCGATTCAAAATTCAAAGAATTGAAATCGAAGGGCGTCGCGTTTACGAATCCACCGGGAAAATATTTTTGGGGCTACGGCGCCGAACTTCGCGATCCCGACGGCTACCAGATCCTGTTGTGGGACGAAGTCTCGATGCGAGAAAAAGGCGGTTCGAACTAGCCCGCAATTTTTGACCTCCATCCCCCAGGAACCTGAGAGCAAAATGGCGTCCTCGTCATTTTGCGATTAGTACTGGGTGCAGGGGTCACCCCTGCCCAGGGAGGTGTGGAACCCAAGGTGGGTTCCACATTCAATAAACTGTTTGCCCTTCCCTACGCTGACAGCCGTTGTCGTGTTGTGGAAACAATGCGGCGACGGCCTCTTGCGAGACCCGAACCTCGGGGACGACGATAGTGGTGGGCGCGGCATCGAATCGCGCCGCGCCGATGCCAGCTTCTCGTGAAATCGTACTCTCCGCGCGCGCCAGCGAACGTATCGCGGCTGCGCGCGCGTGGCTCGAGTCGCAGTCGTCCGCGACTGAAATCCTCGTGATCGCGTCGGTGAAGGAAGCCGCCGGCGACCTGGTGCGCGCATTTGCGCTGTCGCGCGGTGCGATGCTGGGCGTGCATCGCCTGACGCTCAACCGACTCGTCGGATTGCTCGCCGCCGAGGAGCTCGCCGACGCCGGCCTTGCGCCCGCGGACGGACTTGCGGCGGAGGCGGTCGCGGCGCGCGCGGTCTTCCGCCTCGCACCGACCGGAGCGCTCAAGCATTTCGATTCAGTGCTGAAGCTTCCCGGCTTTTCACGCGCGCTGGCGCGGACGCTGATCGAGCTTCGATGGAACAACATTGGCGTCGACGATCTGCGCGCGCTCGGCGGTCCCGGTGAGGCGATTGCCGCGACGCTCGCCCAATTCGATGCCGAGTTGGCGGAAGCGAAACTGATCGATCGCGCCGGAATGCTGAAAATCGCGACGCGCGCTGTGCTCGCGAGCGAGCCGCCGCGCTTCATTGGACTGCCGATCCTGTTGCTCGATCCATCGGTAGACAGCGTGCTTGATCGCGATTTTATTGCGGCGCTCGCCGCGCGGGCGCCCTCGATTCTCGCGACGATTCCCGCCGGCGACTCGCCCGTGCAAACGATCCTCGAAGATGCGATCGGCGTGCGCGCTACTACATTGTCGCCGGCGGCGGACGAAACCGTCGCGCCCTCGCTCGAGCGTCTGCAAACGCATCTGTTCGCCGATACCGCGCCTCCCGAGCGCGATGTCGATGAAACCGTGACGGTGATTTCGGCGCCTGGCGAGATGCATGAGTGCGTCGAAATCGCACGCCGAATCGCATGCGAGGCGCGGCGCGGCGTGCCGTTCGATCGAATCGCGGTGCTGCTGCATGACGCTGTTCGCTATGCGCCGTATCTGCAGGAAGCACTCGCCCGCGCGGACATCCCGGCATACTATGCGCGCGGCACCCGACGGCCTGAGCCGGGCGGTCGCGCGATGCTCGCGTTGCTTTGTTGTGCCGCGGAAGATCTCTCTGCGCGCCGCTTCGCGGAATATCTCTCGCTCGCTCAAGTGCCTGACGCCGATCGCTCTCATCAAGACGAGACGACAATCAGTCTCGACGCGGAACTCGCGCCGGTGTCGTTGGAATCGGATCTCGAAGTTGAAAACGACGCGAAAGATACTCCCGCTGACACTGACGTTTCCGATCCGGTGCCCGTAATCGAGGGAATGGCGCGCGCGCCCTGGCGATGGGAGCGGCTGCTGGTCGATGCGGCTGTGATTGGCAGCTCGGAGAGATGGCACAAGCGGCTCGCGGGTCTCGGCAACGAGCTCGCCGCCCGGCGCAAGGCAATTGCCGACGACGACGCCTACGCCTCGAGCCTCGAGCGCCGGATTCTCGACCTCGCGCATCTCGGCGAAGTCGCGATGCCGATTCTTTCGATGCTCGAAGCGGCGCCGAGCGATGCGACCTGGGGCGACTGGCTGAAATTTTTGCGCAGACTGGTTGACCTCGCGATTCGCGATCGCGAGCCGGTTCTCGCCGCGCTGGCGGAACTCGAGCCGATGGCTCCGGTCGGTCCTGTCGGCCTCGATGAGGTCCGCCTGGTGCTCAACGATCGGCTCGGCCGGCTGGAAGCTCCTCGACGCGCTCGCCGCTACGGAGCGGTGTTTGTCGCGTCGCCGAATCGCGCGCGTGGCATGGAATTCGACGTTGTCATCGTCCCAGGTCTTGCCGAGCGGATGTTCCCGCGCAAGCTGACCGAGGATCCGATTCTTTCCGACGCTGCGCGCGCGCGGCTAAGTCCGTATCTGGCCCGTAATGATCGACGCGTCGGTGCGGAGCGGCTCGCATTGAGAATTGCGGCAGGCGCGGCGCGCGCGCGTGCGATGTTTTCCTATCCTCGCGTCGATCTCGACCAGGGCCGTCCTCGCGTGCCGTCGTTCTACGCGCTTGAAGTGCTTCGCGCCGCGGAAGGCCGTCTGCCCGGGTTCGACGAGCTCGCGACTCGCGCTTCATCTCGGCCGACCCGGCTTTCATGGCCTGCGCCGGCGAATCCAGGCGACGCGATCGATGACGCGGAATTCGATCTGGCAGTGCTCGACAAATTAGTCGATGCCGATCCGCAGACTACGATTGGCGCGGCGAACTATCTGCTCGGCGCCAACGTGCATCTCGGGAGGGCGTTGCGCGCGCGGGCGCGGCGATGGCTCCGGCGATGGACCTCGGCTGATGGCCTGGTCGATCCAGACGCGGCGGCATTGGCGGCGCTGGGAAAACATCAGTTGTCGAAGCGATCGTACTCGCCGACGGCGCTGCAGAATTTTGCGGCGTGCCCGTATCGGTTTTTTCTGCAAGCGGTACATCGTCTGGAGCCGCGCGAGGAACCCGAAGCGATCGAGACGCTCGATCCACTCACACGCGGAAGTATTTTCGCCGAAGTTCAGTACGAAATTCTTTCCGCGCTTCGAGAGCTCGACGTGTTGCCGGTCACGCCAGAAGATTTGGAGGATGCGTCAGCGCTGCTCGACGAGAAGCTCGACGAAGTTGCGGTAGCAAGGCACGAGGAACTCGCGCCCGCAATCGAGCGCGTGTGGCTTGACGGCATCGAGGGCATCCGCGCTGATTTGCGCGAATGGTTGCGGCGCGCGGCCGACGATCCGGAACATTGGCGGCCCGAATGGTTCGAACTCGGCTTCGGGCTGCAGCGACCGCGATCAGGCGGATCCGCATAGCTCGGCGGACCCGGTTGCGATCGAAGGCGGTTTAAGTCTGCGCGGGTCGATCGACTTGCTCGAGCGCGATCCCGCCGGCCGAATTCGCGTGACCGATCACAAAACCGGGAAAGTGCGCGCCGAGAAGAACTTCGTAATCGGCGGCGGCAAGACGCTGCAGCCGGTGTTGTACGCGCTCGCCGCGGAAAGCGTGCTCAAGGAAAAAATTTACGCCGGACGCCTCTACTACTGCACCGCGGCCGGCGGTTACGAAGAGCGCGTGGTCGAAATTAATGAAGAGGCGCGCAAAGCTTCGCGCGATTTCGTCGCAATCGTCAAGGAGTCGGTCGAAGCGGGCTTCCTGCCGGCCGCACCCGACGATCGCGAATGCGATTGGTGCGACTACAAGCGCGTCTGCGGCCCGTACGAAGAGCGGCGCTCGAAAATCAAACCGCCGAAACCGCGGCTGGAAGCCTTGAAGCGGTTGCGCGCGATGCCATGACGCTGGTGACTCCGGCAATCATATCGGACCAGGCGGTGCGCGATCGGATTCGCGACGACCTCGACGTCACGCTCGTAATCGAAGCGGCGGCGGGGACCGGCAAAACCACCGCGCTGGTGAATCGAATCGTGTCGGTGATCGGGTCGGGACGCGGCGAGCTGGCGCGAATCGTCGCGGTGACATTCACCGAGAAGGCTGCGGGCGAGCTGAAGCTTCGGCTGCGCGCTGAAATCGAGCGCGCACGCCAGAACACCGAACCGCTCAGCGAGTCGCGCGCGCGTTTCGACCTCGCGCTGAAGCAACTCGAAGAAGCGCGCATCGGAACGATTCATTCGTTCTGCGCCGACCTGCTGCGCGAGCGGCCGGTGGAAGCTCAAGTCGATCCGATGTTCGAAGTCGCGCCCGAGGACGTCGCGGGCGAGATGTTCGACGCCGCGTTCGAGCGATGGTTCGAAAAAATCCTGGACAATCCGGGCGAAGGCATGCGGCGGTTGCTGCGTAGGCGCGATCTGTCGTCGCGCACGGGGCCGCGTGCAATCGCGCGCCGCGCTGCGCTCGAACTGATGAACTGGCGCGACTTCGATTCGCCCTGGCAGCATTCGCCGATGGAGCGCGACGCGGAAATCGACGCGATCATCGCGGAGGTCGAAGCGCTGGGCAAACTTGCCGAACTTGGCGAGGACGACGACTGGCTGGCGAAGGGCCTCGATGCGATCGCGCGGCCCGTAGCCGAGGCGACGCGGCTGGAGGCGGTGCGCGGGCGCGATCACGACGCGCTCGAGTCGGTGCTGATCGCGCTTTGCACCGGACGGCGCTGGGATTGGAAGGGATACGGCGGCAGCTTTGGCGAAGTCGAGCGCGAGGAAGTTTTTCGCCGGCGCGCTGAGCTGCGCGCGCGGCTAGAGAAGTTTCGCGACGATGCGGGCGCGAATCTCGCGCCGCTGCTACGCGAGGAACTGTGGCCGATCGTCGGCATCTACGAAGAAATCAAACAGCGCGCCGGACGACTCGACTTTCTCGACCTGCTGCTGGTCGCGCGCAACCTGGTTCGTGACAATCCTGCAGTGCGCGGCGAGTTGCAGAGTCGCTTCACACATATTTTCGTCGACGAATTCCAGGACACCGATCCGCTGCAGGCGGAAATCATTCTTTTACTATCGTCAGCCGATCCTGCCGAGACCAACTGGCTGAAGGTCAAGCCTATTGATGGCAAATTATTTATCGTCGGCGACCCGAAACAATCGATTTACCGATTCCGCCGCGCCGACGTTTCGCTCTACCAGGGCGTCAAACAGTTGCTGCTGATGCATGGCGCCGAGCTCGAGCATCTGACCGTCAGCTTTCGCGCGACGCCCGCGATTCAGACGATGGTCAACGCCGCGTTCGCGCCTCTGATGAGCGAGGAATCGGGCACCCAGCCTGCATATGCGCCGCTGATGCCGTATCGCGCCGAGCCGGCCACGCAACCGTCGATCGTCGTGCTGCCGGTGCCGGAGCCGTACGGCGACTTCGGCCGCGTCGTCAATTTCAGAATCGATCAGTCGCTTCCCGAGGCGATTGCCGCCTACGCGCGATGGCTGGTGCACGAGAGTGGATGGACGGTGACCGAGCGCGAAGCGCCGGACGTGCGCGTGCCGATTCGCCCGCGCCACATTTGCATCCTGTTTCGCCGGATGAACTCGTTCGGGCGCGATGTGACGAGACCGTATGTGCGCGCGCTCGAGGCGCGCCATCTCCCGCACGTGCTGGTCAAGGGCGGATCGTTCAACGAGCGCGAGGAAGTGATCGCGCTCCGCAATCTGCTCGGTGCGATCGAGCGGACCGATGACGAGTTGACGGTTTTCGCGGCGCTGCACGGTCCTGTGTTCGCGCTGTCGGACGCGGCCCTGCTCGAATTCCGCATGACGCTGGGCAGCCTGCATCCGTTTCGCAAGCTGCCCGACGATCTGCCGGCGAGTCTCAAGGAAGTGAAGGGCGCGCTCGAAGTGATCAAGAATCTGCATCGCGGACGGAATCGACGTCCGATTGCGGAGACGATTGCGAAGCTGCTCGCTCAGACTCGCGCGCATGCTGGGTTCGCGATTTGGCCGACGGGCGAGCAGGCGCTGGCGAATATCATGCGCATCATGGATCAGGCGCGGCGTTACGAAGCGCGCGGCGGCACCACGTCGTTTCGCGCGTTCGTCGACGAGCTCGAAGCGCGCGCCGAGCGTGACGAGGCGAGCGAGACGCCAATTGTCGAGGAGGGCACCGAGGGCGTGCGCATCATGACGGTCCATCGCGCGAAGGGCCTTGAGTTCCCGGTCGTCATCCTGGCCGACATCACCTGCAACGAGACTCGCGCCGACGCGTCGCGATATATCGAGCCCGCATCGAAGCTGGCTGCGATGGAACTCGCGGGATGCGCGCCGCGCGAACTTCAGGATCATGCCGCGAAAGAACATGATCGAGATGTAGAAGAATCAATTCGCCTGCTGTACGTCGCGGCGACTCGGGCGCGCGATCTGATCGTGGTGCCAGCGGTTGGCGATGAAGAGAGCGACGGCTGGCTCGCGCGGTTGAATCTTATCGTCTATCCGGCACAGACCGAGCGGCGCGCGCCTGCATCGACGCATCCCGCCGGATGCCCCGAATTCGGCGACGACAGCGTCCTGACGCGGCCGGCGAAAGCGCCGGGCAAAGTGAAGTCGGTCGCGCCGGGATTACATCGAGCGCAAAAGGGTGACCATCAGATCGTATGGTGGGATCCGCGGCTGCTAATTCTCAACGTCGAGGAAAAGATGGGGCTGCGGCAGGACAAGCTGTTGCAGGCCGACGAAAACAAACTCGTGTCGGATCGCGGCGTCAAACTGCATGAAGAATGGAATGCGAAGCGCGCGGCGATGCTCGCGGCGGGGATGACGCCGAGAATGAATGTAGCGACCGCGACTGAACTCGCGCTGGCGGCGCCATCGAGCTGGACCGGCATCGGCCGAAGCGATTGCGATCGAAGAGACGCTACGAGATCGCGGCCGGCCTCATGGCAAACGATTCGGCACCCTCGTGCATCTGACGATGTTGCGTGCGCCGTTCAACGCCGACGCGCGCGAGATCGGCAAGCTCGCCGCGAGTGGCGCCAAGATGATCGGCGCATCGGACGACGAGACCGCCGCGGCGACATCGGCGGTGGCAGCCGCGCTCAAGTCTCCACTGATGCGCCGGGCCAAAGCTGCGGACACGGTGATGCGCGAATGTCCGCTGATGATTCGCCTCGAAGACGGCACCGCAGTCGAAGGAATCGCGGATCTCGCGTTCGCGGAGAGCACCAACGAAGGCGTCGTTTGGACCGTGGTCGATTTCAAAACTGATATCGAAGTCGCGCCGCGCCTCGACGAGTATCGCGCACAGATCCGGTTCTATGTGCGCGCGGTGCGCGAGAGTACGGGGCGTCCGGCGAGTGGCGCGATTTTGTGGATCTAGCGGTACTTGGTGCGCGTGACGGATTTGTGCTGAAATCCCGACGCGAGGCAACTAACGATGGCTATCGACATTATATATGGCGAACGTGTCACTGCCGGCGTCGATAAGGACGCGGTCGGCGGCGGATTGTGGCTCAGTGGCGACGACTTCAAGCGCGTCAGCGGATGGGAGTTCAAGCCGCAGGGATTCTGCAAGGGCGACGTCTGCGTCCCGGTGCCCGACGCGCGGAAACACGAGTTCGTCGCCGGCGGTCGCTACAATCTCGCCGCGCTGGCGAACCTGCTCGGACAGCCCGTCGTGACCGACGAGGAACATCACGCATGGTGCTTCGGCGCGGCCGCGGCGGAGCGAAAGCGGATGCTGACCTCGCTCGACGCGCCGGATTTTACGCTGCCCGATCTCGACGGCAAGATGCATTCGCTGTCCGACTATCGCGGCAAGAAAGTTTTCGTCGTCTCATGGGCCTCGTGGTGAGGATGCCGCTTTGACCTGCCAGTCTGGCAGGCCCTCTACGAAGAACTCGGACCAAAAGGATTCGTGCCAATCGCGATCGCATTCGATAGCGGCGGCAACGCTGCCACCGAGCCGTGGATCAAGGCGGCCAAGCCCACCTACCCATGCCTGATCGATCGGCGGCATATCGTCGCCGAGCTTTACGACATGGTCAACGTGCCGACTGCTGTCTGGATCGACGAGCGCGGCAAAATCGTCCGCCCGAGCGAGCCCGCCGGCGTCACCGACGCGTTCCGAAAGATGGATCATACGAATTTTTCGATTCCGGCCGACGCGATGAACGAGCTGCAGGCAAAGCGCAGGGCCTACCAGGACGCGTTGCGCGATTGGGTCGCGAATGGATCGAAAAGCCGTTTCGCTCTGAGCGAGGCCGAGGTGCTCAAGCGGATGCATACGCCGGACGACGCTCACGTTCGTGCGGCGGCGAATTTCAGACTCGGTGAATATCTGTTCGAGAAAGGACACTCGGACGCGGCGAAGAAATATTTCGAGGAAGCCAAGCGGCTGCGTCCGGAGAGCTGGAACTACAAGCGGCAGGCATGGGCGCTCGAGGATCCGATGAAAGCCGGCGGCCCCGAGTTCTGGGCAGCGGTGGACGCGCTCGGCGAGGGGAAGTACTACCCCGGCGCGGAGGACATATAAGGACACTTGAATCAGGCGGCTAACTTTTTATGTCATCCTGAGCGAAGTCTGCGTAGCGAAGGATCTCGCGCGTAGCGCGTACCCACGAAACGCCGGACGTAAGAACGTCCGTCGAGATTCTTCGCCGCAGCGGCTCAGAATGACACAATAAGTCCACGTGTCCAAAAATTCCGAAATATTCGTCGTCGGATATGGATCGCTGCTCAGCGGCTACGGATTGCTGGCTGAGCGGCGCGGCGGTGCGAGCCGGCTGGTGGCGCGCGACGTACTCCCAATTTCGATTCACAACGCGCGGCGCGGTCTCGCCAAGCCGTCGAGTCATGGAAGCTATCTGGCGATGGACATCGAGCCCGTCGATCGTGGTCTTCCGATCAAAGCGTCGAGCGCGGCCGACGAAGACGGCATCGGCGGTCTGTTGCTGACGTTCGATCGCGAATGTGCGCCGCTGATCGCACGGCGCGAGGAATATGATCCTGATGCGTTCGTTCGACTGATCGAGATTGCGGATCGCGCGGACCTGCCACTCGGCGAGTTTCTGATGGAAATCGCGAGCGGGACGAATTTCGATCTGCTCGCATATAGGATGGCGCTGCGCACAATGCTCGATTACACGTCGCCGGGGTACATTTTCCATCCGATTGAAATCGACGGCGGCCGGATCGCGATAATCGCGATCGGTTCCGGATTCGACGGCAGCGGCGATTCGAAGGTTGTTTCGCGACGCCAGCAATACAAAATGGACCGGCTGTTATCGCTCGATGAATCGATGCGTACCGAACTTCCCGGTTTCGATCGCGCCGGCCAGATAGGATACTTCGCGGAGTGCGTTCTCGGCGGATTGCATGGCGTGGATGTCGGCGATTTGGCTTCCGGATTCCATGCGGAAGAGGGTTGCGTACTGGAGCTCGCGGCGCATCTCGGGCCGATCGCGTCCGGCGAGCGCGAGCGGTTTCTCGAGGCTACCTCGATCGACGCGGTGCAGTATGGCGAACGATTTTCCCGCCAGCGTGCGGCCAGCCTGCTGTCGCTGCTAAAGCTGGCGGGCGTTGTATAGTGATCAGCGACAAGCCGATGCCATCGAACGCGAATTTTTCCATCCATGTTGCGAAAGAGAATCTGAAATTCTCGGCCGCGCATTTTATCGCCTACCCGGGATTTCGCGAACCTCTCCACGGCCACAATTATCAGGTCGGCGTGTACGTCGAAGGACGGCTCGCGAAGACCGGCTACGTGATCGATTTCGGCTTGATCAAAAAACTCACCAAGGAAATCGTCGACCGCCTCGACGAGCGCACGATCATTCCCGGCAACAGCGATTGTCTGACGATCGACGCATCCACCAACGGCGTCGTGCGAATCCGCTACGAGAACGACGAGTTCGTGTTGCCTGCCGCCGACGTGTGTATCGTCCCTATCGTGCATAGCTCGGCCGAGGAGCTCGCGCGTTACATCTGGGACGAGTTGGCGACGGCGCTGCGGTCGCGTGGCGCGCTGACCGAGGTCACGACGATGGAGATCTCGGTGGCCGAAGGCCCGGGACAGTCGGCGCATTACCGCAATTCGACCGGCGACTGATGTCGTTCGCGTTCTCCTCGTAACAATAACCGCTGCTTGATTTGTCTTATTTGCTCACTAGTAGTCATCGCCCTGTTAACTGGATGCGCCACGTGAGACCATCCCAACGTAACTACGCGATTTACCGTCGCCGGTTGCGAAGAGCAGACCACCGTTGGCGCAGCAACCAAAAATATCAGAGCGGGAGATGCCGTTTGCAGTCGACCAGGCATTGATCGGTGAGCATCCGGCGATCGTCAAGCTGCGCGCGTTGATCGAGCGCGTCGCGTCGACCGAGGTCACTGTGCTTATCACGGGTGAGAGCGGCACCGGCAAGGAAGTGGTGGCGCAGGCGATCCATATGCTCTCGTCGCGCAACGATCAGCCGTTCGTGCCGGTGAACTGCGCCGCGATTCCGCACGACCTGCTCGAGTCCGAGATGTTCGGGCATGAGCGAGGTGCCTTCACGGGCGCCGCGGGATCGCGTCATGGACTGCTGACCACGGCCAATCGCGGCACTATCTTCCTCGACGAAATCGGCGAGATGCCTCGCGGGTTGCAGGCGAAACTTCTGCGCGTGCTCGAGGACGGCGCCGTGCGTCCTGTCGGGGCGGACCGGGCGACGCGGGTCGACGTGCGCGTTATCGCGGCGAGCAACGTCAACCTGTCTGACGCGGTGGCGAAGGGCGCGTTTCGCGAGGATCTCTTCTATCGGCTGCAGGTCGTGCCCATTGTGATTGCGCCGCTGCGCGAACGACGCTCTGACATCCCGCTTCTCGCCAACCACTTTTTGGACCGTATCCGCGATCGCGCGCCCGGGCGCGAAATCGCAATCAGCCGCGAGGCGATGGTGGCGCTGTGGTCTTACGATTGGCCGGGCAACGTTCGCGAGCTCGAGAACATGGTCGAGCGGCTGGTGATTCTGTGCGAGGGCTCGATTATCGACACCTCGATGCTGCCGGAGAACCTGGTGGCAAGCACGCGGCCCGCGACACCTCCGGTCAAGGTCAAGCTCAGCGACGGCGGAGTGAACCTGAATAACTTGGTACGGGAATTGGAAGGTAGATTGATAAACGACGCGCTGAAACAAACCGGGGGCAACAAACAGGCGGCGGCGCGGATGCTTGGGCTCAAACGGACGACGTTTTCCGCGAAGCTGAGACGCTGTGGCGTGATAGCTCCGCCCTCCTTGGACAATAGCGACGAAGGTTAGACGGCGGGAACTTGTATGGATGAAGCAATCAGGTCGCCACAAATTATGGTGGTCGATGACGATCAGGACACGGTCGCGATTCTCGCCCACCATTTGCAGCGCGAAGGCTTTGTCCCGATAACGGCCAACTCCGGAGCACAGTGTCTCAAACTGGTTCATGAAAACGAAGTCGATGTAATTCTGCTCGACCTTATGATGCCCGATATGGACGGCTTCCAGGTCGTCAAGGCGCTCAAGGACAGTCCCGAAACCGCCGAAATCCCTATCATCATGATTACCGCCCGCGACGATATGGACGCGCGCGCCGAGGGGATGCGCCTGGGGGTCAGCGACTTCCTTGCCAAGCCGGTATTCCGCCGTCAGCTCGCCAGCCGCATTCGCGCACAGCTCGAAGTAGTAGAGACCTCGCGCAGCGCGAGCGCAGCGATGGATCGCCTGGAAGCTGCCAGAAAGAATCGGTCGCAATAAGCGTCGGTGACAGGCCGATTGCGCCAGGCGCGGAGCGCATTCTGCCGCAGTGCGCGTGCTGCATACGCGCATTGCGACCCCCTATACGTTCGACTACAAATTAATTCTCGACCGATCGCTGCGAGGATTCATCGTTCGAGATGAGAAAGGAGAATTTGTGATGAACGGTGAGAGCCGAAGACCGCAAGCCAACGTGATTGCGGCGCTGACTTACCTGCTGGGCTTCGTCACCGGCATCATTTTTCTCTATCTCGAACCTTACAACCAGGACGAGTTCATCCGCTTTCACGCCCGCCAGTCGATTGGCTTCTCGGTCGTATGGTTCGCGATCGAAGTCGTCTTCGGAGTATTCATCGCGGTCCTCCCGCATGCTTTGGGCGCGCTGCTCAACTTCATTCTGACCCTGATCAACATCGCGCTCGCAGTATTCTGGGTCGTGCTCATGTACAAGGCATACAACGGCGAGCGATACCGAATCCCCGAACTAGCCGACATCGTCGACAGTATCGCAGGAAGTCCCGCCGCGTAACACCGGGTCTGTCTCCGTTTTCCCCTCTCCCTATAAGGGAGAGGATAAAGGTGAGGGTCCGATTGCAGCGCGCTATTTTGCGCGCGATTCAAGATTCTGACGCTTTGAAATGCCCCCCGTGTCCGCAATACGCCGCCGAGCGACTCTACTTATTCGACGTCGTACTGCCACCGACCTTTTGCCCCTCCGGCGCAACTGATTTGTCCTCCACCGGTTGCCCGTTGCCATCGCCCGCCTTCTCGGCGCCATCTTCCGCCGTCGCCGGAGGCGGGACCTGCGACTGAATATTCGCGATGCCCTGTGCGGCCAGCCGCAAGTTCGGCTCGCGGTTGATCGCGTCGAGCACCCGCCGCGAAATTTCGTCGGTGATTTGCGGCGCGGTATAAGTCTCCGCGGGATACCGAATGACTATCTCGAGCCCGTTCTGGCTCAGATGCAGCCGGCTCTGCGGCTTGGGCGTCTCGAGCATGATGTTGAGGTCGCGCTCGAGATGCCGGTAGTCGCGCATCACGCGGTCGCGATAGCGCGCGAACACTTCGTCGACCGCGTCGAGTATCCGCTTCTCCGCGAGGCGGTAATCGACGTCGGGCGCCAGCGTGAGGCGCACCTCATTCCATATGAAGCTGGTGCCGGGCGCCTGCTTGAAGAAATTGCCCGACGGCTGAAACACGATCGCGTTGGAAAACACCGCGACTCGCCCGGTGGGCTCGCGATGCGTCGTCCCCGCTCCGTCCAGTTCCATCAGCGAGAGTTTCACCAGCCCGATATCGATAACGTCGCCGGTCACTCCACCGATTTGCACGCGGTCGCCAGCCTTGATTCCGAATCGCCCGATTAGAAAAAAGTAACCGGCGATCGACAGGATCACGTTCTGCAGCGCAACCGCGATTCCGGCGGCGGCGAATCCCACCACCGTGGCGGCAGATCCCAGCTCGTCGGAGAAATTCCCCATCAAGACGATCACGATCAGCAGGCCGAGCACGAGACGCCGCGCCGCCATTACCTGCCCGCGCCGCCGGATGTCGGTCACGTAACGATTGGTGAGCCATTTCCAGAACAGAGCGCCGAGGAAAATCACCGCTAACGACGCGCCGAGCACGATCAGGCGGATGACGAGTCTGCGAAATTCCTTGTTCCGGCGCTGTTCGACGGCGGCATGCCAGCGGGCCACGTTGTTGGTGTAAACGCCCAGCAGCGCGAGCTGGTTGACGAGCGGCAGGGTGGCATCTCTCGCGAGTTTGTACTCCTCGAGCAGGTTTTCGAATGACTTCGTGCGGTCCTTCAGGGTTGCGATGTCGGCGGTGCCGGTTCCCTGGCCGAGCCCATTGCCCTGTGCGACGATGCTATTAATCAAGGCGAGCATCGACTTGCGAAGCTGTTTGGTGTGATCGGCCAGCCCTTGCGCCAGGACCTGACTCTGGTTGAGGGCGTCGAGTTTGTTGCTGAGCGCGAACAGTTCGCCGACGAGGCTGATAATCCCGGTCGGATTGGAGCTCACCGCCGCGGTCTCGACCGGCGGGGTCAGCGTTTTCTTGCTGCTATCAATCGAATGCTCGAGCTCGTCTATTTGGGACTCCAGCGAGCCGCTCTGATCGGCCGACGAACTGCCACTTCTGAACTGAGCGAGTGCCTTGAACGTACTGACACGAGCGTCTTTGAGATCGAGTTCGCTCTGTAATTCCTCAATTTTGGATGCGATTGCCGCGCGCTGGCTCGCAGGCGCTTTGCCCAGCTGAGCCTGCAAATCCTTGATTCGCGCGCGCAGCACGTTCGCGGCGGCATCGAGCGTCTTATAAGTTTGCGTGACGTTGCCCACGCCGGCGATGTCCGTGGTCGAGCCGGCAACTCCAGCGGCGGCGGCATTCGGGTTGATCCTGGCGATCAACGCCGCCTGCGCGCGTGCGTAGTCGAAAGCCAGCTTCAGTACCTGGCCGGCCGTCTGGCGATCATCAGCGAAGAAAAGGGCTTCTTCCGGATCGTTCACCAACTGCGCTTCGGCACCTAGATGCTGGTACCAGTCGATCACGTGGCTCAGATAGAAAATCACAGCGTGCGCATCGGGACCCTGCGCGGCCGGCGACGCGTTCGCAGGCGCGGGAGTCGCGGCAGATGCGGGACGGGCGGCTGCAGCCGGCTCCGGCGCGCCAGTCGCGACGGCGGCCGCCGACGCCTGCGCAGATGGCGCCGACGATGCGCCCTGCGACCCGGCCGCAGGAGCCTGCGCCAGCGCGGGCGCAATCGCGATTGCCAACGCAATCGCAAACACGCCCGCAACGCAGACCCGCATACTCACAGACGTACTCTTGAATCGGAGACGCATCGCGATTTAGTTCGGACCCAACCGGCGAGCCAAAGAAAAACCTTACCATCGCCAGACCGATAGTTCGATTGCCGGCTTTGAGCGCGCGTCGCCCCGTCTTTCGAATACTAAGGTGCAGGGGTTACCCCTGCCCAGGGAAGCGTGAAATTCCCACGGAGGGGTTTCCACATGAGATATAAGTGCCCCGGTTCTCCCGCTCTCAGTACCCGATCGGCGCGGACGCACCCGCCTCGGGCGCCAAATCCGCATACCGCGCCGGCGGCGTCCACGGCGTCGCGAGCGCGTCGAACTCGCGCATCAGCGCGTCGACATCCTTGACGTTCGCCGTCCTGCGAATCAAATCGCGCACCATCACCGGGCGCTCGTTGAGCCGCTGACGAATCATCGTGCGAAGCGAGCGCTCTGCCAGGTCGTTCACGACCTTGCGCCCCGACATCGGCTTGCCGTCAAGCGTGAGCAGCGTGCGCGCCTGTATTTCGGAGAGCGCGGTGCGCAGGTACTCGACGTGCGGCGCCTCGTCGGAGCGGATGTAGCGCACCAGGTTGGCGGCGTCGTCGGGCGCGTCGGAAACTTCGGGGTCAGACAGAATCTCCTCCGCCCAGGCGAAAGTCGATGCGGCAAAGACCTCGATCGCTAGCACATTCGCCATGAACCGAATCAACCGCTCGACCGGCTCGCCCAGCTCCGGGAACATCGCAACCGGCTGTCCACCGCGCCGCGCAATAATCGCGGCATAGATTTCGGGCGAGATCGCGGGATTCGACAACGCCGCATCGCGCGCCGCGTCCCACATCTGGCGATGGCCCCCCTCTTCGCTCCATCCGGCCTCGTCGCGCGCATGCGCCTCGAACAGCCCGCTCGCAAGATGCGCCAGCGCAGTCCCCTCCGTATCCTCGTGGATAAAAGTGTTGAGCGGAGGCACCGGCAACTCACGAATCATCGCGCCAAACCCCTCGACGATCGCGATTTCCGACAACCACCGCACCATCGGCTCGCGCACCCCCGACCTGAGCAGAAACTTCACCTGCGCAACATTAGGCACCTGCGGCGAAACGGTATCCGCCGGAATCTCAAACAGCTCGGTCCCCGAGGTCTCAACATGCTGCCGCTGCCAAGCCTCGATAGCCGGCACGCGAAACGCAGTCCGCGGCGACCGGTAGATGCCATCAGCATCAAACCCGCCATGACACTTAACCCCCTTAACAATCAGGGGCTCCCGAGTATCAACATTGGCAAGAATTTCGTCAGTAGAAAATTTCATTCGAGATTCATGAGGCATTTTTTTTCAGTGTCCTGTTTTCGCGGGCTGGTAGTGCCAGACCTTGCCTAACATACGTTAGGGCCAAAGAATGAGTCAACCACAGGTGGCTACTGAACGGAACTCCAATAGGAGTTCGCTGCTAACTGCCACTAAGTGGTATGCCTGTGGCGATTGAAGCCTTGTCTTCACAGAGTAAACCGCATGCTTCTGTTCGCGCTGCTGATAGTTGCATGTCCGTCGCTGTTCGGTTGTGCTGAGGGCTACTTCAATCTAGCTCCAGATTCGAGGCTCCCTAGATGGTTCACGCTCCCGGAAGGTCTCACGCGTGACAAAGTCACCCTCAATGAAACCGAATACATTGATCATTCTGTTTTTACCCTCTACGAGGGTACCGGATATCCACCGCAAGGCCCTTTGTTGTGGAGTCACAAACTCGCTCAGGTGACGGCCGAGAGGCAAGGAGCAACTTCACTCACTGAAAAAACAAACGAGAACGGTGGATTTGACGGCAATTCTTATCCACTCTACGAAGTCATGACGGCAAATGGGATCGCGGAGTTGCTTGAATACAAGCGAATGGAACCGGTCTTCTACATAAGCGATGACTCAGAAATCCGAGCGAGACTAGATTTGGTAAGCACTTCGAAGTAATTGCGTGCCCTCCGATTCTAGTTTTTGCGCGCGACGATTTTCCGCTATGACAAATCGTCAAGTTCCTTCAGCAGGTCGTCCAACGCACCATTCAGATCCACCGCGTGCCGTCGCGCGCGATAGAAGAGGTCTGACATGTCGGGGAAGCCGTTGTCCCTTGCGGTTGAACTGTCCATCTCCTGAATCACCGCGCCGTCATTGTTCGCGATGGTGAGATTGAACGACTCCGCATGGGTCGGCGTTGCCAGCATACGCACGAGCGAAATCGTGTAGTCCGAGAATTTCACCGCGAAGAGGTTCGCGTCCTCGCTCGGCTCCCACTCGACTACATCGGCCTTGGTCTTTGCGTAAAGGCGCGTCAGCACCGTGATCAACTTTTTGTCTTCGGATTCCATCGCGATTGATTGTAATGAAACCCACGGTGGGTTTCATACTTCCTTCGGCAGGGGTGACCCCTGCACCCAGTACTCAACCTTCTAACAGGGACGAAGTCCCGCATCTTCTATTTTCTTTAATACTGGGTGCAGAGCCTGTCCTGAGCGAAGCCGAAGGAGGTCACCCCTGCCGGGGGCGCGGGGCGAGGAGCCCCGCATCTCACTGTCTGTAGTTCGGCGCTTCTTTCGTAATGAACACGTCATGCACATGACTCTCGCGCATGCCCGCGTCGCTCACCTTGACGAACTTCGCCCGCTTGCGGAGCTCCGCGAGATTCGCCGCGCCGATATATCCCATCCCCGATTGCAACCCGCCCACCAGCTGCTCGATATTCGACGCGAGCGACCCGCGATGGGGCACGCGACCCTCGATTCCTTCCGGCACATGCTTGCCGTCGGTCGCGGCCAGCTGTCCGTAGCGGTCTCCCGTGCGCTCGTTCATCGCGCCGAGCGATCCCATCCCTCGGTAAAGTTTGTAGGTGCGCCCCTGGTAGAGAATCGTCTCGCCGGGACTTTCCTCGGAGCCCGCGAACAGCGATCCAATCATCACGCTATTCGCGCCCGCCGCAATCGCCTTGGTGATATCGCCCGAGAACCGAATTCCGCCGTCCGCGATCACCGGGATATTGCGCGGCTCGGCCACCGCGATCGTATCCATGATCGCCGTGATTTGCGGCACGCCGACGCCCGAGATCACGCGCGTCGTGCAAATCGACCCCGGCCCCATCCCGACCCGGATCGCGTCGGCGCCTGCGTCGCATAAGGCTTTCGCACCTTCGCTGGTCGCGACGTTCCCCGCCACGACTTCGATATCGGGCCACTCGCTCTTGGTCGCTTTGATCGCGTCGATCACGTTCCGCGTATGCCCATGCGCGGTGTCGATACAAATCACGTCGACGCCCGCCCGCCGCAGCGCCGCCACGCGCGCCTCGCGCTCCGGACCGACACCGACCGCGGCGCCAACCCGCAGCCGCCCAAGTTGATCCTTGCTCGCATGCGGATGGCGAATCGCCTTGTCCATATCCTTAACTGTGATCAACCCACGCAGCCGATTCTGATCGTCGACCAGCGGCAGCTTCTCTATCCGATGCGCCTGCAGGAGCTCCTTCGCATGCTCGAGATCGATTCCCGGACGCGCGGTGATCACTTTATGCGTCATCACGTCGCGCACCTGCTTGTCGAGCCGTCGCTCAAATCGAAGATCGCGATTAGTCAAGATTCCGACCAGCCGCCCATCGGAAACAACCGGCAGCCCCGAGATCCGGAAGCGTTCCATCACTGCCAGCGCCTCGCCAATCTTCTGCTCGGGACTAACGGTGATCGGATCGACGATCATTCCGGTTTCATATTTCTTGACGGTCTCGACCTCCGCCGCCTGCTCTTCGATCGAAAGATTACGATGGATAAAGCCGAAGCCACCCATCTGCGCAATCGCAATCGCGGTGCGCGATTCAGTAACCGTATCCATCGGAGACGACACCAGCGGAATGCGCAAACGGATCTTGGGCGTCAGCGCAGTAGAGACGTCGCAATTCGCCGGCAACAAATCAGACGATTGAGGCAACAGCAGAACGTCATCGAAGGTAAGTGCTTCGCGGAGCTCCTGATGTGCCATAAAAATACCTCCTAAGATAAAAAAAAGCCCGCGGTTTTTCCGCGGGCCCAAGTCGGCCTTCAGTTTTTAAACGCAGTCCGTTTACTCAGATGCGCCATATCCGACCCTAACAAGAGCGGCGCACCCGATCAATACGGGTGTTGAGAACCAAATGGAGCGGGCGAAACTTATTTGAATTGAAACCCGCCGTGGGTTTCAAACTTCCTTGGGCAGGGGTAACCCCTGCACCTAGTGACAGGAAATCGCAAAATGGCGAGGACGCCATTTCGCTCAGGCTCTTCTGCCTGTGTCATTCAGTTCTTTGTGTCATTCAGAGCGCAGCGAAGAATCCGGATCCTTCGCGGGTTTCACTTTCAATCGATCTCTCGTACGCGCCCCTCACTTGCCGCACCACACTGGTTTGCGCTTTTCCAAAAATGCGCCGATTCCCTCCTGCGCGTCCACTGCCATCGCGTTCTGGCTCATTACTTCCTTCGTGTACTCGTAGGCCTTCGGCGTATCGAGATCGATTTGTTCGTAGAATGCTCGCTTGCCGATTCCGATGATTAGCTGGCTTGCCTCGACTATCTGCATCGCGAGCTTGCGCGTTTCTGCGATCAGCTCGGCGTCGGCCACCACCCGGTTCACCAGGCCCCATTCGGATGCGGTGCGCGCTTTCACCGGCTGCCCTGTCAGCAGCATTTCCATCGCATGCTTTCGGCCGACGGCGCGCGTCAATGCGACCATCGGCGTCGAGCAGAAAAGTCCAATCCGCACGCCCGGCGTAGCGAAACTCGCGCTCTCGCCTGCGACGACCAGATCGCAGGTCGCCGCGAGCTGGCATCCCGCAGCGGTCGCGATCGCATGCACGCGCGCGATCACCGGCTGCGGAATTCTTTGAATCGTCAGCATCAGTTGCGCGCACAGATCGAATTCATAGCGGTAGAAGGCGAGGTCGCGACCCTTCAGCTCGCCCAGGTCGTGTCCCGCCGAGAACGCCGGGCCGTTGCCCGCGATTATCACCGCGCGCGCGTCGCTGCGTTTTCTGATCGCGACGATCGCGTCGTTCAGCTCCGTCATCATCGCGGTCGAAAGCGCGTTGCGCTTCTCCGGGCGGTTCATCGTGAGCGTGACCAGCCCGGCTTCTTCCTCGACGATCAGATTCTTTTGCCCGTTCTCATTTGCCATCGCTTTCACCTGCCTTCGATTTCACTTTTCACTCTCTCACTCGGGCGGCTCGTTTTTCCACTCTTCGGGATAGAGCAGCAACAAATCCTGTCCGAGCGCGCGCACCAGGAATCGCTGCGTTTCGTTGATCGCACGTTCGAGCGCGCGCCCGCCAATCAGCCAATGCCCACGCCCGCGGATCGTCGCCAGCTTCGCGCCGATCGACTCCGCAAACTTGGTCGTCTCCGCCAGCGGCGCGAGGATGTCCGAGTCGCCGGCGACGACGAGTCGCGGCGCCGCTTTGTTCGATGGTGCAAACTCGATCGCGCCCGTCATAACGTCGGTCGCGAGCGCGCCCGAATCTGGCACCATCGCATTTATCAATCCATCACGCGTGAACGGATCGGAATCGGCTATCAGCTCGAAAAGTACTCTGCCGCTCGGCGGCTTGATCGGCCGGCCCAGCATCATCGCGATTCGATTTCCGATTCCGCCCACCATCGGCGTGCGAAAACCGGGCACTAGCGGCGCGTACGCGACCGACGCCTTTACTTTTGGATGCGAGCCGAGTTTGAGTGCGATCAATCCACCGACGCCGTGACCGAGCACCACCGCGTCGTGGCCGATTCCCTCGAGCGCTTCGGCGGCCAGCGCGGCCAGATCATTGAAATGAAGTTTCTCGATTGGGGGCGTCGGGCCTTTGCCGTATGCGGCGCGGAGATCGGGCACGAATACTTCCCATCCGATCGACGCGAGGTAGCCGAGCACCAGCGCGAGATGCCGCGGTGTCGCGAACATCTCGGGCAGCAGCATTATCGGCCACGCGAACTTTACCGGCTCGGGCAGCTCGCGCTGCGCGGGAATACGGCCGAGTGTGACGTCGTCCATAGGACTGCTGACTTAAGCGGCGCGCGACACGTTCGCCATCAAGCGCGCGAATCTGAACGAGAGCGCGGCGCGCGGCGCCAGCATCTGCCAGAATTTGATCATCTCGTCCGCCGCCCATTGTTCGCGATTGGCCGCGCGATGCGCCAGGCGGCTGCCCTGGTCGAGTGGAAGCTCGCGCGACGTGCGCACGCTCGCGTTGTAGTACGGCATCAGCTCCGCATCGCGCCGCCGCGTAAAGTCCTCGAGCATGTCGACCGGTATTGCGTTGCCGCGGCCGCTGGAGAACCACTCGCGCGCGAGCTCGCCGACGATCGATGCGCTCATCAACGCCATCGAATGTCCCTGGCCGAACAGCGGATCGACATGCAGGCCCGCATCGCCGATCAGAATCGCGCCGTCGGTGACCGGGTTGCGATAGGTATTGTTGAGCAGGCCGGAAGAAAACACTTTGCCCGCGATCGTCGCGCCTTCGAGGATCTTTCCAACCGCGAACGAACGATCAAGCTGGCGGCGCAGATTCGATGCGAGGTCGGTGCGAAAAGTTTGCATCTCCGACGCATCGAACGCTGTTGCCGCGACCGTGAGTCCGTTTTCGCATCGACAAACCAGGTTGCCCGCGCCGGGCGCCGATTCGAATTCCGCGACCAGCTCGTCGCCGAGATTTTTCCGCGAGACGCCTTCGAAGTACGCATAGTAATATGCGCGCGCGCACGGAACGTCGACGCGCCTGAACGCATCGATACGCTCCGCCGCGATCTGCGCGACCGAACTGCGCATCCCGTCAGCGCCGATCGTCAGCGCCGCCCGGAATTCGTGGACGCCCGACGCGTCCTCGCCGCAAATTCCGACGACGGCGTCATCCTCGATAAGTAGATCGATAAGCCTGAAGCGTTCGCGAAACGTGACGAGTTCGAAACTTCGCGCCGCATCGATCATCGCGGCATCCATCACCACGCGTCCGAGGCACAGTCCGCGATCGTCAGCGCCGTTGCGCACGAGTTCGCCGCTATAGTCGAAATCGGGACCGACCGTGCGCGAGCGCGCGAAGCGCACGCCGCCCGCGCGCTCGAGCATTTCGAGCATGCCCATGCGCTCGAGCACTTTCGTTCCGCCGCCGAGCACGATATGCGTCGACAGCCGGTCCGACGGGAATCCATCTTTGTCGACGAGTAAAACGCGCCGGCCGTCACGCGCGAGCAAGATCGCAGCCGCGCTGCCTGCGACGCGCGCGCCGACAATTATCACGTCAAAGTTTTTCGCTGACTCGGACATCAGGGTTCGCGAAAGTTCGCGGCGATCGAACCCTAGCATGATGAACGCGCACGCCCGCAAGCGCCACCAAAGGAAAGAGCCCCCTCTTTCGAAGGGGCTCTCCCGTGTTGCGAGGCCTCTCAGCCTCGGCTTATTCCAGCAGCAATCCCTGGCATCCTTAGCCAGCCTTCGGGGTATTAGCCCGAAGGTAAACTCGTTAAGTGACTACTTCTTTTTGGTCTTTTTGGCAGGCTTCTTTTTTGCCATTTTGCTCTTCCGCATCGGTTTGGACTTGGTGGCCTTTTTGGCCATTTTCTTCATTCCTGGCATAGGTACCTCCTCTTCGTAGGCTGCTGCTGGAGAAGCGCCTTTCTTATAGATGAGAGCTCATGCTCCCATCGGTTCGAGCCGATTATAGAAACATGTTATTCTCAAATCAAGGGCCGGTGCGGGATTTATAAAGAAATTTTAAAGTCGGAAGAGTTCAACCGAACCGGTCTATTTCGGGTCTTTAGAATGACGTTCAAGATTAGAACTCTTGAACTCAACCCGACCGTTGAATTACGATTGCTGCGATGACCCGGTTAAGCTTCGTACTCCGCCGCGAGTGGCTCAGCCTAATCTTCGCCGGGGTTTTGCTGATGCTTATCTTGAGTGCGCTTCTGGGCAATCTGGGGCCGCGCGACCTCGTTGCCCTCCAGAGCCATCGTGCCGAATTGGAGGCCCGCCGCAATCAACTGGTAGCGGACAACGCTGCGTTCAGAACGCGCATTCAGAAGCTCCGTTCAGACGACCGCTACATCGAACGCCTTATTCGCCACGAGCTTGGTTACGCGCGCCCCGACGAGCTCGTGTACAAGTTCGCCGACGACAACAACGACGAGACGCCGGCGCGCTGACTGTCTGTCGATCAGAAAATCGCGCGGGAGATTAGACGGTACTCGCGAGCCTGGCGTTCCAGCTCTTCGCGGAAATCAGGATGCGCGATCGAGATCAGCGCACGCGTCCGCTCCGGCACTGACTTACCTTTCAGATTGACGATCCCGTACTCGGTCACGACGTACATCACGTCGGTGCGCGGCGTCGTCACGATATTGCAGTCGTCGATTCGCGCGACGATTCGACTCGCGCGATGCGCATCGCGCTCGTAAGTCGACGCGAGGCATATGAATGATTTGCCTTCGCGTGAGGCGTACGCGCCGCGCACGAATTGCAGTTGTCCGCCGGTGCCGCTTATCTGCCGCACGCCGGCGGACTCGGAGCACGCCTGCCCGGTGAGATCGATTTGCGCCGCGTTGCAGATCGAGATGACGCGATCGTTCTGCATGATGTGCTGGGGCAGGTTGGTGTAATCGACCGGGCCCGCGAAGCACGCGGTGTTGCGATCGAGAAAGTCGTACATCCGCTTCGAGCCCGCCGCGAAGGTGTACGTCATCTGGTAGCGATTGGTCGCCTTGTGCGCGCCGGTAACTTTGCCGGCCTCGAACAACGACACGAGCGAGTCGACGAACATCTCGGTGTGCACGCCGAGGTCTTTGATCGGCGCGGTCGCGAGCAACTCGCAGACCGCATTGGGCATCGCGCCGATTCCGATCTGCACGCACGCGCCGCTGGGAATCTCCGGCGCGATCAGTTCCGCGACTTTCTGATCGACCGCGTTCGCCGCCGGGTTCTTCAGCTCCGGCATCGCCGACGCGCCTGCGTCCAGCACGTACTCGACGTCATCTATATGCACCGCGTTCTCGATTCCGAAAACGTACGGCATGCTCGCGTCCGTCTCGACAATGAGAGTCTTCGCTTTTTCAGTGATGGCCTTGTGATAGGTGACCGACGGGCCGAAGTTGAAAAATCCGTGATCGTCCATCGGCGCTGTCTTCAGTACCGCGACGTCGACGTCGATGAAACGGCGATAGTTGTCGGGCGCCTCGCCGAAGTTCATCGGAATATGATGCGCGAGGCCGCGATCGTGCATCTTTCTTTCGAGCCCGGAGAAATACCACGACAGGTAAGTGAGATGACGCTCGTCGGGATCGGCCTCGACCGCCGCGCGAGGACGCATCGCGAGGCATCCGCGGATCTTTACGCGCTCGAGCTTTTGCGCATGATCCGCCAGCGCGCGATCGAACACGTCCGGTTGCCCGAGTCCGAATCCGTACTCGACCCAATCGCCGGATTTGACGCGCGCCGCCGCTTCATCGGCACTGATTTTTTTGCGCTTGAGTTCTCCCTCGTAGGAAATCGCCATCTGGACGCCTCGTATTGATGGATATCGGTTCGCTTCACTGCGCGGCTAGCGTAAGATGCTCTGCAACCGGCGTACCCCAATCAATGCCAAGGTTAGGACCAGTCAAGCAAGCACCCGCCCGCGCCGGAGCTCTCTACTTCAGCGCCGCTGTGCTCGCGATCGCAACCATCAGCGGAATTGACCGGGACGCAATTTGATCGGAACGGGGGGAATCTGATGTACTTTGTTCGCGGCTTCGTACTCGCTCTTCATATCTTCGGCGTGATCTTCTGGTTGGGCGGACTTTTGATGGTCACCAGTCTGCTCGCGCGCGTGCCGGAAGAAGTCGGACTGCCCAAGGAACGTTTTCTCGGCGCGGCGCGCGGTCTGTTCGAATCCACCGTCAACCTGGGAGCCGCGGTCAGCATCCTGCTCGGTCTCCTGCTGATCATCCTGGATCCGTCGGTGCTGCGGCAGGGATGGCTCGAGGCGAAGCTGCTGCTGGTCGCGATTCTGCTTTTTTATCACGTCCGCTTTTATCGCCGAATCAAATTCCTCGAGAACCATCCGAGCCATTCATCGAGCCACGAGTTCCGCGTTATCCACGGGATGGTGAGCGCGCTGCTGATCGCGATCCTGGTGCTGACGGTGCTCAAACCATTCTAGCAGTCAGCATCTGAAAGGAACCGGCCACACCAGATTGGTAGAAAGAGAAACGGGGCCCGGATGGACCCCGTCTCCCAATGCCACATTGTAGGAGTGCGCAGTCGCTAGATCTTCGCCTGCAGGAAGAATGCGATCACGAGCGCGTACAGGGTCAGCGCTTCGATGAACGCGAGGCCGATGATCATCGGGACGAAGATCTGGCCGGCGCTGTTGGGGTTGCGGCCGATCGATTCCATCGCCGAGGCCGCCATCCGGCCCTGTCCGAGTGCGCTGCCGAAGGCCGCGATTCCGATGCCGATGTTCGCGGCGATCGCAATCAGGCCCGCGCGAAGCGGCGCGCCGTCGCCGGCGCCGGCCGCTTCCTGCGCCATTGCGAGCAGCGGCGACGCGAGGATGGCGATCCCGGCCATCGTCACTATCGTTCCAATCCTGTGTCGTAACATTTCGATCCTCCTTCTATTTCGCGCGCCCCGGGTGCCGTATCCGGCCACCTCTCTTCCTCTACCACCTCGAATTCCGGTCGGAATCCCTGGCACGAAAAATCCTTCCTAAGTGAAATCTCTCTAATGATCGTGGCTTGCGGCGAGTCGCACGTAGCTCATCGAAAGAACCACGAAGATGATCGCCTGGATGATGCAGACGATCGACCCGAGCGCATAGAATGCCAGCGGTATGATCAGCCGCGTCAGGCCGGTGAAAATGCTAAGCACGGTATGGTCGGCGAACATGTTGGCGTAAAGACGAATGCCCAGCGAAAAAGGGCGGAACAAGTTGTCGGCCAGCTCGATCGGCAGCATCAGAATCGCCAGCGGCAGATACGGACCGAGGAAACTCTTCAGGTACCAGACGCCGTTCGAGGCGAAGCCCTGGTAGATATAGTAACCGAAGCAGATGACGCCGAGCGCGAAAGTCAGGTCGGAGTCGCCGGTCGGAGGTTCCATCCCCGGGATCAAGCCGAAGAAGTTGGCGAACAGGATGAACATGAAGATGCAGCCGAAAAACGGGACCATCGCGCGCGACCCGTGCATCTCGGTGACTTCGGCGACGAAGCCGTCGAGCCATTCGACGATCATCTCGGAGATCGAGCGGATGCTCGACTCCTTCGTCGGGGATTACCGGGTCCGCGGCGCCGGCGATTGAGGCGCGGGCGACGAAACCAAAGACGAGCAGGATGCCCATTACGATCCAGGTGCCGATCAGCACCTCGGGGATTTTTCCGCCGCCGATCAGTTCGAGAAAGTTTACCGACTTCTGCAATTCAATTTCTCCGACGCGGCTATTTTAACTTTTTAACCGGCGCCGCGCAGCGAAGCACGCCCGGTTTCAATAATGATAGCGGCCATCTGAGTCAAGACTCCGAAGCCGAAGCCCATGCCATCGATGCGCGCGCGACTGAAGACGAGATAGACGATGCCGATGATGATGAAGAGCTTCAGTGGAATCGCGAGCGCGCCCAGCTTGGCGGCCGCACCGGAGACGCCGGCGCGCGACGCCGCCAGCAGCAATCCGCCGAGAGCAGACAGGATCCACAAGTTCGCGATCACGACTGCGCCGCCGAGCAAACATCCTACGGCCGCCGGGGTCGAGGCGAACAAATCAAGAATCGCCGCGGCGACGATGACGAGACCGAAGTTGGTGCGCTGAATCGACGCGATCGTCGGGATTGACCACGAGAACTCCATCAAGCGCCGAATCTTTCAGCGGCGCGAGCTTTCGCTTTGGCTGCCTCTTCTTCGCGATTCCTGGACGGCGCATTGGTTTCGAGCGAACGGAGAAAGCGTGCCGAGGCTCCCGCTATTTCATCGAGTGCGGTCATGAACGGACCTTCGTTGGCCTTCGACGGTTTGTTGAAGCCGGAGATTTTGCGCACGAACTGAAGCGAAGCGGCGCGAATCTCTTCGTCGGTGACGGGAGGTTCGAAATTGAAAAGGATTTTAATATTCCTGCACATACGCTGTGACCTCGAGAAATTGAGAACTCTCAAGCCGCGATAGAAGCATTAGTCGGCGGCAAGCGCCAATCAAGACTCACGGTTCTCGCGCTGGAAGAGAGCGAGTTCCTGGATCAGCCGCCAGAAGCCGCCGAAGACTCCGAGCAGGAACATCACGAGCGTCAGCCACGGGTCGGTGTGAAAGTACAGGTCGAGGTAATGGCCAAGAATTGCGCCAGCGATCATCGGCCATGCGAACTCGAAGCCAATCGCGGCGAACCGCATCATCCTGCCGCTACTCATCGCCATCTTTTCAGTATCCACCCGCATTCAGATCTTTCAGGGATTCGGTTGCGGCGGCGATAGTGCGATCGATGTCGGCGTTGGTATGCGCAGTCGATAGAAACATCGCCTCGAACTGCGACGGTGGAATATTTATCCCGCGATCGATCATGCCGTGGAAAAATTTTGCGAACTTCGCCGAGTCGGAGGTGCGAGCCTCGTCAGCGTCGCGCACGCGCTCGGGCCCGAGAAACATCGTGAGCAAAGATCCCGCGCGATTGACGCATCCGGTCTGTCCGGTTTTTTTCAGTGCGTCGCGAAGTCCGGATTCAAGACGCGCGCCAGCGGCGTCGAGTGCGGCGTATGGATTTGTCTCCTGGAGAACCGAAAGTGTTTCGAGACCCGCGCGAACGGAAAGCGGATTTCCCGACAACGTTCCCGCTTGGTACACCGGACCGACCGGCGCGAGCAGGTCCATAATTTTCGCGGAGCCGGCAACGGCGCCCACCGGCATCCCGCCGCCAATTATTTTTCCGAGCATGATCAGGTCCGGCGCGATGCCCATGCTTTCGGCAACTGAACCAAAACATAGCCGGAACCCGGATATAACTTCGTCACAGATCAGAAGCGCGCCGTTGTTGCGCGTGATTTCGGCGAGCGCCTTCAACGATCCTGCATCAGGATTCACCACGCCCATGTTGGCGGCGACGGGCTCGACAATCACCGCTGCGATTTTTTCAGGTGCGGCGCGGAATAAACCTTCGACTGTCTCAATCGCGTTATATCGCGCCACCATCGTCATCGCGGCGAGCGCCGACGGAACTCCCGCGCTATCGGGTTGACCAAGAGTCATCCCGCCTGAACCGGCGCGCACCAGCATCGAGTCGCTATGCCCGTGATAGCATCCGTCAAACTTGATTATGTTCGGGCGACCAGTGGCCGCGCGCGCGATCCTGAGCGCGGTGAGGCCGGCTTCGGTTCCCGAAGTAACCAATCGTACTTTTTGTGCGCATGTGATCGATGACGAGATCAATTCAGCGAGCTCGACTTCGAGCCGGGTCGGCGCGCCGAAGCCCAGGCCGAGTCGCGCTTGCTCGGCGATCGCTCGCGTGACACTCGGATGAGCATGGCCTAAAATCGCGGGGCCGTAGGAGCAGACGTAGTCGAGAAAAGTGTTGCGGTCGGCGTCTGTGATTGTTGCACCGCTGCCACTTTCGATGAAGATTGGCGCTGCGCCAACGGCCTTCCACGCGCGCACGGGAGAATTCACCGCACCAGGAATCTTAACACTGGCGCGGTTGAAGAGTTCATCTGATTTTTTTCTAGAAGTCATCGTTGATTTCTGCGATAGATCGCGCGAGATCGAAAATATTTTTTCGATCGCGAAGAAAAATTTGATCGCGTGCGGTCTTCTCGCGAGAAAAACTCGCCTGTGACGCGAAAAATTGCGATCGCGCACGATGGCTTCCAGAGCAGACTTGCGCGATCGCGAGATCGGCGCAAAATTTCGTGCGCATTGCGCGCGATCGCTCGCTTGTAAAATTTCCTTTTCGTTCCGCGCGTATAGCGACGAAAATTTTTGCGCGCTTGTCCTCCTCACGAAATAAGTTTATCACGTTCACTTGGCCGCACACTTCGTACTTACAAGAACCAATTTCCACTGAACGGTTCCGTCTCGCGGCGCGTGACTATGGCTTCCAAGCGCGTGTATATCGCTCGTATTCTCAACCAAAACTTTCAACCCAACAGAACCGATCGTAACCCGGACAAGTTGATAGTCCGGCGCCTGGCGCAATCAAATTGTCGGCTGTCACAAGGGAAAAAGCGCTTATCCACAGGTGTGGATAAGACTGTGCGTAATTCGCGCGGCAGCTGATGCCGGCGCGCTAGTTCCGGAACCTGATTTGACTTCCGGTTTGGGTATGGGGGAGACGATATGAATGGTTTGTGGCAACGGGCTGGGGACCGTATGCGCAATGAATTGGGCCAGGTCGGCTATGAGACCTGGATCGGACCGCTGAACTTTGTCGCTCATCAAGGATCAACCGTTACGGTCGAGGCACCCAATCGATTTTTTCGCGATTGGATCAACGATCGTTACCTGAGCTTGATGCGATCGGCGCTGTCGGCGGAGGCTGGCGGCGAAATCGAGGTGCGGCTGACGCTCGGCGCGAATGCGGCCGTCGCACCGCCGCAACAACGTCCGAACAGTGCTCATTCAAATGGCAATGGTCATTCAAATGGCACGGTCATTCGAATGGCAACGGTCATGCAAACGGAAATGGCAACGGCAAGGCGTCCGCGGCAAATCGCGCGACGACAGCGGCAGCGCCGCGTGGAGATCGGCATCCGACCCTGAATGCCCGCTACAGTTTTGCGGAGTTCGTGGTGGGATCGGCCAATCAGTTTGCGCATGCCGCGGCGCAGGCCGTCGCCAACCAGCCGGGCGAGAAGTACAACCCGCTCTTCATCTATGGCGGGGTCGGACTCGGGAAGACTCACCTGGTGACCGCGATCGGGCATCATATCTGGGCGAGCGGCGAGCGGCCGAAGAAAGTGCTGTTCATGCCGGCCGAGATTTTCATGAACGAGCTGATCGGTTCGCTGCGGCGCGACAAGATGAACGAGTTCCGCGAAAAGTTTCGCCGCGTCGACACCTTGATCCTCGACGACGTGCAATTCCTGGCCGGCCGCGAACGAACCCAGGAAGAGTTCTTCCATACTTTCAACGTGCTTCATGCCGAGCGGCATCAGATTATTCTGACTTCCGACAAAATTCCGCGCGAAATTCCCGGCCTCGAGGAGCGGCTGCGCAACCGGTTCGAGATGGGATTGATCGCGGATATCGCGCCGCCCGACCTCGAGACGCGCGTGGCAATCGTGCAGAAGAAGGCGGTGCTCGAAAATCTCCGGCTGGCGCCCGAGGTCGCGATGTATATCGCGCAGAGCGTTTCGTCGAATGTTCGCGAGCTCGAGGGATGCCTGACGCGGCTGGCGGCGCTGGCCTCGTTCGACGGATCGGCGATCACGGTGGACTTCGCGAAGAACGCGCTGCAGGACCTGGTGCGAAATTCCGACGCGAAGCCCGACATCGATTCGATACAGAAGACGGTTTCGGATTTCTTCCATATCCGGCTGGCGGATCTGAAGTCGAAGAAGCGCACCCAGCACATCGCGTTCTGCCGCCAGGTTGCGATGTATCTGTGCCGCAAGCTGACCGACAGCTCGTTCCCGACGATCGGCGAGCATTTCGGTCGCGACCATTCGACGGTGATTCACGCGTACAACCTGATCATGCGGCGCGTCACCAGTGATTCGGCTTTTCGGCTCTCGATCGAGAAAATCGAACGCGAGCTTAAATCGATCCGCGCAAATGCGGCGTGAATCGATTGTGGGGGAGGTGTGGACGAGGGGAGCATAAGGTTGGAGCTATCGACAGGGCCGGTGCGCGCAAGGCCGGCCCTGTCGGTCAGCCGCTTTTCCGCCGACAGCTTTTCAGCGATCGATCGGCGTTCAATTTCAGGCGGTTGCGGCTTCCATCAACAAATCCACAACACCTACTATTACTGCTATTCTTTTTTAGAGATCTAAGATCCAGAAATAGGAAGACGGGCTAACAATTCATGGGACTCGCAATCGAGCGCGCTTCGCTGCTTAGCGGTTTGGGACTCGTCCAGGGCATCGTGGAACGGCGCACGACGGTTCCAATCCTCGGCCATGTTCTGATCGAACCAAACGGAAATGGACTGACCTTGAGCGCCACCGATCTCGAAGTCGGAATCCGCACGCAGGTCGCGTGCTCGGGCAAAGAGAAAAGCCTGACGCTCAATGCGCGCAAGCTTTTCGAAATCGTGCGCGAGACCGAAGGCGATGAAGTCGCGCTGACGACGCTCGACGGCGATTGGGTCGAGCTCAAGTGCGGACGCGCAAAATTCAAAATGATGGGTCTCGATCCTCGCAGCTTCCCGGCGATGCCGAGTCAGAGCACCAAGGATACTGGAGCTGCGAAGAAACAACTGAAGGCCGAGCTGGCGATTCCGGCGACTGTGCTCGCACAAATGATCGACAAGACGATCTTCGCCGTCAGTCCCGATGAAGCCCGCTACAACCTGAGCGGCGTATTCGTCGAGTCCAATGCACCCGGAGCGGTCCGGATGGTCGCGACGGATGGCCATCGCCTCGCGATGATCGAGCGCGAGGTGCCGGGATTCACGATGGCGACCGGCGCGATCATTCCGCGAAAAGGCCTGACGGAACTGCGCAAAATTCTCGACGTCGGCGGCGACGCCGAAGTGCGGCTCAGCCTCGAAGGTCAGCTCGCGTACCTCAAGCGCGGCGCGACCGAAGTCTCGATGCGGCTGGTCGAGGGCGAGTTCCCCGACTACCGCGGCGTAATCCCCAAGCAGTCGAAGTACAAGATTGTCGTCAAGCGCGATTTGCTGTTCGCAGCAATCAAGCGCGCGGCGATCTTCTCGAGCGAGCGCTATCACGGCGTCAAATTCGCGCTGTCGGCGGGAACGCTGACGGTCTCGTCGACAAGTCCGGAAACCGGAGAAGCAAGCGAGTCGCTCGACGTCGATTTCAAGAGCGAAGAATTCGCGATCGGATTCAACGCGTCCTACGTGCAGCAAGCGCTCGGCGTGATTCCGCAGGGCGCGGACTCCACCGTGGAACTCGGCCTCAGCGACGACGTCAGCCCCGGGGTAATCAGGACAGAGACCGATCAGCAGTACACGTACGTCGTCATGCCGATGCGTCTGTAGGTCGCATCAGCGCTCGCGAAATTTCATGTCATCCTGACGAAGCGAGCAACGCGAGCGGCAGGAAGATCTCGGACAGCGGGCCGTAAGCGCCGCCGGTTCCGGTTTTTGAGTTGCTGCCTTCAACAAAGGAGCGCTCCGCGATTTCAGAAACCGGTACCGGCTTCGCTGGCGCGAAGCTGTCCGAGGTCCTTCCTCCCGTCGCTAACGCTCTCGTCGTCAGGATGACACCAAGGAAAGCAGACGCGCTGAGCGGCGGCGCGACACGTACTAATTCCCGAGCCGGACCAGCACTACCTTGTTTCGGTAATTGTAATCGGTCTCCCATGGATATGATGCCTCGCTGAGCTCGATCGTGGTGGGAGTGTCGAGCTTGGGCATGTCGCGGCGGCGGACGATCATCCATTTCGCGTCGCCTTTTGCGATCGCGTCCTGCAGGTCCTGCCTATCATCCAGTTCGGGGAGCGGCTTTGCTGGATTGAGATAAAACAGTGGTCCCTCGGTCTTGAACAGGACGAGGTGGTCAGTCGATCCGCCAATTTTGTTCAACACCGCGTAGCCGAATGGCTTCTCACCGCGGTAAGCCTCCGCCGCGGGCATCGCGAAGATATAGATGTAGGTCATCACGAGAAATGCGATCGCGCCCATCGAGATTGCGACGACATACGGACTGAATTTGCGAATCGTGTAGATGACCGCGATGACCGACACGATCCAGAACACGATGAACGCGGGCTTCTCGGGCAAGTCCGGGAGCGCATCATAAGGGCTTGGCAGAATCGCCCAGGCGGGAATCAGCAGGATGATCCCGGCAACTGCGGCGAATGCGACGATCGCGTAGCCGACAACCAGCAGCCGACGCGCGATCATCGAGCGAAGTTCGCCGGGGTACGCAAGAGTTCGCGCAACCAGAATCGCCGTTGCGGGAAGAATCGGCAGGATGTAGTAGCTGCGGCGCGATCCCGACAGCGTGAAAAATATGAACGTCGCCCAGAAATAGACCAGCGCGAATCGATCTGCTCGTGCCGGCTCGGCATTGGCGCGGCGGAGGCTGTGAGTCTCGACCAGGGCTGCGGGCAATAGTGCTGACCACGGAGCCATCAGGCCGAAGATCACGTAGACATAGAGATAGATCGGCCCGCGATGGTCGAACGGATGGAAAAATCGGACAACGTTTTCGCGATACACCATCGCGAGGCCTTTTTGCGTGCCCATCATGCGCGCCGAGATTTCGAACGGCAGGTAGTATACGAAGCCGCCAACCGCGATGCCGGCGACCGTGTACCAATTGAAGAACCATCGATTGCGCTGGAATAGCCGTCGTGCGCGATCAGCGATAGAGCCTCGTGTGAGTTCTTTAAAAAACTGCGACCATCCGTCGCGCAGGCATGAGTACGCGCCGATCACCAATAGCGGCAGCGCGAATCCTAGCAATCCTTTGGTGAGCGATGTCGCTGCCATGATCAGCCACAGGCCGACGACCCAGATCCCGCCGCCACGTTCCTCGTTGTGATTAAAGAGCAGCAGCGCGGCGAGTTCACCGGTTATGGTCTCGACGTCGGCGCTCGCGTCGCGCGAAAAGAATACGAAGCTGAAACATGTTGCGAGGATGACGCCGGAGAGGATCGCGGTGCGAGCGTCGTAGAGGCGTCGCACGAGAAGCATCAGTAGCGCCACTGCGAGCAGTCCCGCGATCGCGCTGGGCAGGCGCGTTGCTGCCTCGTTGAGGCCGCCTGTGAACGGTGTCGAAAAAATTACGAGCCAGTATGAGCCGAGCGGCTTGTCGTAATAGACGTGGCCGTTGATCGTTGGCCAGAAGTAGTTGTGCGTCACGATCATCTCGCGCGCGATTTCGGCCCATCGGAATTCCGACGACCACAGCGCTCGTGCGCCGAGGCGGGCGAAAAAGAGAATCGCGGCGAGAACGAGAACCAATCCGGCGCGCAGACGGAATTGCGAATCGTCAGGGACCGGATGCGGCAGCGTGGCGGAGTGGGGCGGTGCGGAAGCGGAAGCCATAGCAGCGAATTGTAACTGGCGCGCTCGATGCTCTGCCATATGCGCGCCGATCGGAATGACAGAGCGCGGCGAGGCAGATAGGATGGAACGAGATTCATGAGCCAGGCAAAAAATCCCGAGAGTCATCCCGGCCGCAAGCCGAACCGGCTGATCAACGAACAAAGTCCCTACCTGCGCCAGCATGCCCACAATCCGGTGGATTGGTATGCGTGGGGACCCGAGGCGCTTAATCGCGCGAAGGCCGAGAACAAGCCGATCATGCTGTCGATCGGTTACTCGGCGTGCCACTGGTGCCACGTGATGGAGCGCGAGTCGTTCGAGAACGATGCGATCGCGCGGCTGATCAATGAGAATTTCGTTCCGATCAAAGTCGATCGCGAAGAGCGGCCTGACCTCGATCAGATTTATATGGACGCGGTGCAGCTCATCACGGGGCGCGGCGGATGGCCGCTGACGATGTTCCTCGCGCCCGACGGACGGCCGTTTTTCGGCGGGACCTATTATCCGCCCGAGGATCGGCAGGGAATGCCCGGCTTCCCGCGAATCCTGGCGGCGGTGTCGCAGGCATATCGCGACAAGGCGAAGGAGGTCACGAACAATCTCGAGAAGCTGACCGAGGCGCTCGGCGCGATTACCAACTACGTGCCGACCGGCGGCGATTTGAAGCCGGGATTGGCGACCGAATCGGCGCGCGCGCTCGGGTCGCACTACGACAGTATCAACGGCGGGCTCGGGCAGGCGCCGAAGTTTCCCAACACGTTCGTGTTCTCGCTGTTTCTTCGCGTGCATGCCGCCGATGGCGACGAGGCGATGGCCGAGATGGTTCGGCACACGCTGTCAAAGATGGCGCGCGGCGGAATTTACGATCAGATCGGCGGCGGATTCCATCGCTACAGCGTCGACGAGCGATGGCTGGTGCCGCATTTCGAAAAAATGCTCTACGACAACGCGCTGCTGGCGCGCCTCTACCTCGACGCCGGCCGCGCGCTGAACGAGCCGGAGTTCCTGGGAGTCGCGCGCGAGATTTTCGATTACGTTCTGCGCGAGATGACGAGTCCCGAGGGCGGCTTTTACTCGGCGCAGGACGCGGACAGCGAGGGCGAGGAAGGAAAGTTTTTCGTCTGGACGCCGGAGCAGGTCGACGCCGTGATTGGTCCGGAGCTTGGCGCGATCGCCGAGCGTTATTTCGACATCTCGATCGAAGGCAACTTCGAAGACGCGAATATTCCGCATCGCACGATCGAGCTCGCTGACGCTGCACGCATGTTCAAAATTTCGGAAGACGAGATGGCGTCGAAGATTCGCGAGATTCGCGGGAAGCTGTTTGCGGCGCGCGAACAAAGGGTGAAGCCGGGCCGCGACGAAAAGGTGCTGGTGGCATGGAACGCGATGATGATCGGTGCGTTCGCCGAGGGCTATCGCGCGCTGCATGAGCGCCGGTATCTCGATGCTGCCGAGCGGGCCGCAGATTTTATCATGACAACGATGTGGGACGGGCGCGCGCTCAAGCGATCGTTCAAGGACGGCCTCGCGCGGCATAACGCCTATCTCGAAGACTATGCGCAGTTGGCGGGCGCGATGCTCGACGTGTACGAAGCGTCGCTCGACTCGAAGTATCTCGCGCATGCGCGGACGCTGGCTGACGTGATCCTCGAGAGATTTATCGACAAGGAAAAAGGTGGCTTCTATTTCACGTCGGACGATCACGAGGCGCTGATCATGCGCTCAAAGGCGGCCTTTGACGGCTCGACGCCGTCGGGCAACAGCGCGGCCGTTATGGCGTTGCTCAGGCTGCACGGCTACACGGGAGACGAGCGCTACCGCGTCGAGGCGGAGCGCACGCTGAAGCTATTCCGCGAATTTATCGAGAAGCAGCCGTTCGGATTTTCGCACATGCTCGAGGCGGTGGATCTCTATCAGCGCGGGCCGACCGAGGTCGTGATTGTCGGAGACCGCAAATCGTCCGAGCTGCTCGAATGGACCGAGCGGCTCGGCCTGCTCTACGTTCCGAATCTTGCGGTCTTCGTCGCCGACCCGGCCGACGCTCAAACCGGCTTCATCCCGGAGCAGGTACGCGACAAACGGCAGATCGGCGGCCACATCACCGCGTACGTCTGCCGCGATCATACCTGCACGGCGCCGATCACCTCGTTCAAAGATCTTCAGAAGGAATTGGCCGACTAACTCCTGGCGATGCACCGCGACGCGCTCGATCTTACCGCGGCAGGCGCAAAGCTGACGCCGCATTTTCCGCCAGTCGTGGTCAATCGTGCGGCGCGCCGGACGAAGTCGCGGCTGCGAGTCGTGCTGCTCAATGCCGCCGGCGGAAGAAGATTCCGCGACATCGTGAAGTGTCTGAAACGTCCGCCGCTCAACGGCGCCGACGTGATCCTGCTGTGCGAGGTCAATGCGGGATCGAAGCCCTCGGCCGGCCGGGACGTTGCCGCCGAAATGGCCGCGATGCTCGAGATGAGCTGCGCGTACATTCCCGAGTTCGGTGTGACGAATTCGCGCGGAGAGATTGTCGGCTACATGGGCAACGCGATCCTGAGCGCTGCGCCGTTTGACGACGTGCTCGCAGTCGCGATGCACCGACCGCGCACGCCGCCCATGTTGAAGCGCCGTCGACGCTGGACGCGAAAAGGCTTGCCGACCGGACTCGTCACCCGAGTGAATTTCGGCGGCAAGGAATTGACCGTCGGCCTCGCGCATCTTCATAGCCGATGCATGCCTGCCGAGCGCGCGCGCCAGATGGCGACTTACCTCGAGTCGTTCCCGACGTCGGGCCGCGCGATTTTCGGCGGCGATCTGAATACTACGACTACCGAGCTGGCGAGCTGGGCCGATATGCGGGCAACGGCGCGCCAAATGATCGCTAATCCCGATCGATTTCGCGCACCCCAGGCATACGAGCCCCTGTTCGAGCACTTGCGAGAGCATCGGCTCGAGATCGAGGGCGTCAACGTTGCCAATCACCCGACTTTCACTTTCTCCGGACTGATTCCGCGATCGATGAGGCCAAAACTCGATTGGCTCGCGGTCCGCGACCTCCATCCGATTGCGGGGACGGCGGCGGTAGTCTCTCCGCGGTCGTCGATTCTGATGCGCCGCATATCCGATCACGATTTCGTGACCGTCGATCTCGAATTGTAGTCGGCGGCCCGAAAATCCTTCCGCATCGCGACGTGACCTGACTAGAATTGCGCGGCTCGTCACGAGGAGGCGCACGCGATGGCATCGTTCAACGGACTCGGCATGCACATGGGCAATCTCGCGATCCTGTCGACGGCTGAGAGCCGCTCGATCAGTGCGGAGAATCCGACTGGCGAAAAGGGCAAGGGCGCGATGGCGACTCCCGACCCGGCGAAGAGTCCTGCGCGAAAGCTGGGCCGGGGATGGAAGGCCGCGCCGTACGTCGTGATCGAGCCGGGCGAAGTGAAAGTGCTCGCCGATATCGCGGGTGCGGGCGCGATCGCGCAAATCTGGATGACGCCGACGGGCGCGTGGCGCTCGAGCATTCTGAGAATTTACTGGGACGGATTCGCCGGAGCCGTCGGTAGAATGTCCGGTCGGCGATTTTTTCGCCTGCGGATGGAACAAGTACGCGCAAGTTTCGTCGCTGGCGGTATGCGTGAATCCCGGGAGCGCCTTCAATTGCTATTGGGAAATGCCATTTCGCAAGCGATGTCTGATTACTATGTCCAATACTGCGGACTCGGCAATGATACTATTCTATCAAATCAACTATGTACTCACTGAAGTACCTACTGACGCTGCCTACTTCCATGCGCAGTTCCGGCGCGTGAATCCTCTGCCGTACAAAGAGGTATACACAATTGTCGACGGCATAACCGGGCGCGGGCAATACGTCGGCACGTACATGGCGTGGGGCGTTCACAACAGCGGATGGTGGGGCGAGGGCGAGATAAAATTTTTCATGGACGGCGACGCGGAGTTTCCGACGATCTGCGGCACCGGCACCGAGGATTACTTTTGCGGCTCGTACAACTTTGATGTCGGCAAGGAAAATGGCGGGTATCGTGAGTTCACCACGCCCTACGCGGGATTGGCGCAAGTCATTCGGCCCGACGGGCTTTATGCGTCGCAGCAGAGATTTGGAATGTACCGCTGGCATATCGCGGACCCGATCAGGTTCAAGCGCGACCTGCGGGTGACGATCCAGGCGCTCGGATGGCTCGGCGATCCGCGCAAGGGCGCGGAGTTCCTGCCGCTGCAGGACGACATCGCGTCGGTAGCGTACTGGTACCAGACGCTGCCCGCGGCAAAATTCCCGCCGCTGCCATCGCCGGACTATCTGCGAATTGTGTAGTGCGTTTTTCCACGACTGACTATTCGAGTTTGTGCGCGGACTCGACTATCAAGTCGTACACTCGGCGCGGGTCTTCCAGCGCGAGTAGCCGGTACCATTCGTTTCCGGTCCAATCCGGCGGAACGGACGGGTTGGTGAAGGGGATGGCTCCCGAACGACTATCCGGTGGGCTCAATTCCACAGTGCGATTGATGCGCCGGACGCGGAGGCGCGGAGTATTCAGGACGTCCAACGGAACAGCGGTCATCTCGGGCTCTCTCAATCCCGATACGATGATCACGCGTTGATTGGTGACGCCGTAAAAGGTGTTCGAGAGATAGGTGTGGAAGACGATCGCTTCTGCGATCAGAACGCAGACCAGCACTGCGAGCAGAATCGAATTGATGTCGGCACGTTCGGCAAGGCTCGAGTCGAGCGGCAATGCACGCAACGCCAGCGCGGCGACTCCGACCAGGATTATCGCGACGGCGCGCCATCGCAGAGCGCGGTCGTGTCATGCGGGCGTCCGCACCAGAGCAGTTCTTCGCGCGCCAGCAGATGCGGAGTGATGACGGCGGCCGCCTCAGGATCCATCGATCACTTGACGATGCGGGCGGCGCGCAGCGTGGCGATTCGGTCGGCCGAGTAACCGAGGTACTCGCGCAGGATCTCGTCGGTATGCTCGCCCAGCATCGGAGCGGCGCGTTCGATTGTGCCGGGAGTCGCGGAAAACTTCGTCAGCATCCCGGTTTGATTCACGCGGCCCCATTGCGAATGAGACAACTCGGCGATCAGATCGTTCGCGACGACCTGCGGATCGTCGAACAGTTCGCGGGTGTGATTTACTCGCGTTGCCGGGATGTTGGATTTCTTCAACGCTGCGAGTGCGTCGTCACGATCGAGCTTGGCAAATTGTTCCGCGAGCGCTTCCGCGAGTGCGCCCTCGCTCGGCTCGGTAGAGGCCGTGTCCCAGTTAGTATTCGGCAGCCCCGGCAGAATAGTCAGTAGCGCGTTCCACTGAGGTTCACTGGATAGCGAGATGAATAGCCATTCGCCGTCGCGACATTGATAAGCGCGCGAGAGCGCGGAGCGTCCGCGATTCTCCGCGGCGCCATTTTCCATGTCGGGCCGGCCCGGATAGAACGCGAACTCGCCGGCCTGAAACGCCATCGCGGATTGCAGCAGCGAGGTCTCGCAGAACTGGCCGCGTCCTGTAAGTTCGCGCGCACGCAGCGCGAGCACGCATCCAAACGCGGAGAGCATCGCGGCGCCGTAGTCGCAAATCGCGCAGGTCAGGTACACCGGATGCCCGTGATGGCCGCCCTGCGCCGCCATCACGCCCGACCGCGCCTGCAGCAGCGGATCGAAGCCGGGCTGATTGTGCTCGGGCCCGCGATTTCCGAACGCGTTGACCGACATATAGATGATGCGCGGGTTGCGCGCCGCCAGCGCTTTCGTAGTCGAAGCCGAATTTGCGCATCCGGCCCGGCCGCAGATTCTCGACCACGATGTCGGCCTTGTCGGCGAGCCCATGGATTATTTCGCGGCCTTCCGCGCTCGCGAGATTCAAAGAAATGCCGCGCTTGCCCTGGTTCCAGCCGAGGAAGCCGAAACCAAAATGGCGAAACGAATCGCCTTCGAGGCTTTCGATCTTGATAACTTTGGCGCCGAGTTGCGCGAGGATCATCGGGCCGTACGAACCCGCGATGTAGCTGGCGAAGTCGAGCACCGTGACGCCATCGAGCGGAGGTTTTCCGTCGATGTGCGGTTCGCTTTTCGGCGATGTGTCGCGCGTTGGCTCTGCAAGCCATTGCAGTGCCGCGCGGTCGTCGCCCTTTTCAGGAGCCGCACCGCCAATTTCGCCGGGAGTGTCGTTGAGGAACACCGGCAGGCCCATCTGAATCATGCGGCCGAGAGTGGGGTCGTCGATTTCATGGCGCATCCCGAGCGCGCGCGTCTGCGGGTGATCGATGAACTCCTGGCGGGACATCACCGGCGCGCATGGAACGTCGGACTCGCGCAGGATGCTCAGCCATTCGTCGCGCGGGCGCGTGCGGATGATCGGCTCGATGATGTCCTTGAGCGGCTGCCAGTGCTCTTGCGCGATTCCCCATGGCGCATTTTCGAAACGCGGGTCGCCGACGAGATCGGGACGATCGATTGCGATCGCGAACTTGCCCCAGAAGGTCGCGTTGCCGCAGGCGGCGAACAGGTATTTGCCGTCGGCGGCCTCGAACAGACGATAAACCGGGATCGGACCGAGCGGATCCTGCGGCCCATGATAGAGCGTCGTCATTTTTTCGTGACGCAGGATTCCGCCGGTATGCAGCGAGAAGGCGCCGGCCAGAAGCGAGACCTCGACCGCCTGCCCTGCTCCGTTCGCACCGCGCGCGAGGATCGCGGCAACCGCCGCCGTCGCCGCCATCACGCCGGCCGAATAACTTGCCGCCGGAAAAACCAGCGCGACGGGATTGCCGCTGCGCGCCCACTGGCTTCCGGTGATACCGCCGCGGGCAGCGACCAGGTCGTCGTTCGCGTCGAAGTCGGCGTCAGGGCCGCGGCTGCCGAGAGGAGGCACGCCGAGCGCAATCGCGCGCGGATTTATCCGGCGAATCGATTCGGGATCGAGGTTCAGTTGCCGCAGCCGGCGCCGGCGTGAAGCCGGTGACGACGATATCAGCCCATCGAATCAGCTCCGCGACGCGAGCCTGCGATGCGCGATCGTCGAGGTCCAGCTCGAGCGCGCGCTTGCTGCGGTTGAGGACGTGGAAGTGCGGCGTGCCGCGCTCGCGCGAGCCGCCGCGAGGCTCGACCTTGATGGCGCGCGCGCCGTTTTCCGCGAGCAGCATCGTCGCGTAAGCCGCGCCCATGTTTGAATCGAATTCAACGATGTTGATTCCGTCGAGTGATTTGCTCATTGAAAATTGCCAATCGTTGGTTTGCGATTTGAATTGTCGTTGAGCGAGCCTAAGAAAAGCAAACGATCGCGCCAACGCACGATTATGCATGGGAATCGCGCTCCAGGCGGACGATTTCAACCCGCGGACACGCCGGGTTCATACGCTCTTAATGTTCAGTGCATAGCTTCTGCGCGCCGCATTCAGATCCGCGGAACGGAGACGACTAACTTCGAGGCAAATTCAAAAAGATGATCAAACGACGACTAATTCTGGCCCTTTTCACGGTCCTGGCGATCGCGGGGATCGCCAACATCCGGATTCGCCGACTTATTAATCAATGGCGCCGGCGCGACGTTCCCGTATCCGATCTATTCCAAGTGGTTCGACGTTTACGCGAAGGAAAATCCCGGCATCAAGTTCAACTATCAATCGATCGGTTCGGGCGGCGGAATCAGGATGCTCTCGAATCGCACGGTCGACGTCGGTGCGAGCGACGCGCCGCTGACCGATCAACAGCTCGCCGACGCGCCCGGCAAAATTTTGCACTTCCCGAGCGTGATGGGCGCGGTCGTAGTCGCGTACAACCTGCCCGGATTTACCGGCACGCTGCGCCTGACGGGTCCGGTAATCGCGGACATTTATGCGGGAAAAATAACCAAGTGGGATGACGACAAGATCAGGGCGCTGAATCCCAGCGCGGCGATCCCGTCGGGGCAGGACATCGTCGTATGCCACCGATCGGACGGCAGCGGCACGTCGTACATTTTCACCGATTATCTTTCGAAGGTCAGCTCGAGCTGGGCGACGGACCCGGGCAAAGGCACCGCCGTCAAATGGCCGATCGGACTGGGCGGCAAGGGCAATGAAGGCGTGACGGCGCTGGTGCAGCAAACGCCGGGCGCGATCGGATACGTCGAGCTGATCTACGCGCTCAACAATAAAATTCCATTCGCGCAGTTGCAGAACAAAGCGGGCAACTGGGTCGATGCGAGCCTGGACGGGCGTGACAGCGGCGGCGGCGTCGTCGGCGGGCAACATGCCGGCCGACTTCCGCGTGTCGATCACCGACGCGCCGGGCCCGAACGCCTATCCGATCTCGTCGTTCACCTGGCTGCTCGTTTATCAGAAGCAGACCAACAAGGATGTCGGCGAGCAGATCAAAAAGTTCCTGAGCTGGGCGCTGACCGAAGGACAGAAGTACGCGCCGGACCTGAAGTACGCGCCGCTTCCAGCCGAAGTCGTGCAGAAAGAGACGGCGCAGATTCAGCAGATCCAGGTTCCGTAACGCGATAATCGTCAAGCTTAAAGAGGCGCGGGCGTCGAACATGAGCGCCCGCGCTTTTTCTTTTCGTCGACGCGCTTCGGGTATGGTCGATGGCTGTGATGCGACGACTGCAAGCATTGATCCTGCGGCCATCATCATGCTCGCGACGTGCGGCATCGCGCGGGCGCAGAACTACGTGATCGATCAGCGCACCAGCGACGCGCTTACGAAGTATCTACATATGAGCGAGCTGCCGATGGTGACAGCGCAGTTCTCGACGTCGCCAGGCGGCAGCAAACAATTGATACTCACGGGATTCGTGGCGACGCAGTTCGGGCGCAATGACGCGGAACGAATCGCGACCGGCTACCTGAACGATCCGAGCGTCAAGATGGTCGATCAAATTCTGCTCGACCCGCACGTCGAAGATATGCGCGGCGCGCGGCGGGTTCGGCCGCAGCCGCTTCGGGTTCGCAATCGCCGAACAGTCCCGATCAACTTTGGAACAAGACGATGCAGGGCATCTACAAAAACGGCGGGCAGACACCGGCTGGCAGCGGGCCGATGCTGCCGTAGGGGAGCATCGCAACTTGCGGCGCGCGGCGTGGTAGGATCGCGCTTGCCGTGGCCGACAAGGTAATTTACCTGCGCGAAAAGCCGGCATCGCCGGCCGACGAGCGCAACTTCAAAATCAAGTACGCCGAGCTGCTGAATCCCGCGCAGCTAGCCGCCGTGACGCATCGCGACGGCCCGCTGCTGGTCGTGGCGGGGGCGGGATCGGGCAAGACTCGCACGCTGATCTATCGCGTCGCGCGGCTGATCGAGAGCGGCGTGCCGCCGGGCGCGATCCTGCTGCTGACGTTCACGCGTCGCGCGGCGCAGGAGATGTTGCGTCGCGCGGAGCAGCTCGTTGGAGATCGCGCGGGCGCGGTCGCAGGCGGCACGTTTCACTCCTTCGCGAACAACGTGCTGCGGCGTCATGCGGCGCCGATGGGCCTCAAGCCCAACTTCACGATTCTCGATCGCTCCGACATGGAAGACGTGATCAACCTGCTGCGGACGCGGATGGGACTCGCGTCGCGCGAGCGCCGGTTTCCGAAGAAGAGCACGATCGCCGAGGCGATCAGCATGGCGCGCAACAAGCGTCGCGCGCTCGAAGAGGAAATCGAGATCGATTTTCCGCATCTCGGCGAGCATGAGACGGAAATTCTCGAGCTCGCGAAAAATTACGAGAGCTACAAGCGCGAGCGCGGCCTGCTCGACTACGACGACCTGCTGTATCGGCTCGCGGAGCTGCTCGAACAATACGAGAACGTGCGGCGCCGGATGTCGGACAGCTATCGCTACATCATGATCGACGAGTACCAGGACACCAACCTGATCCAGGCCGACCTGGTGCGGCTGCTCGCGATGAATCATCGCAACGTGATGGCGGTCGGCGACGATGCGCAGTCGATCTATTCGTTTCGCGGCGCCAACTTCCGCAACATCATGGACTTCCCCACGATTTTTCCCGGCGCGAAAATCGTCAAGCTCGAAGAGAACTATCGCTCGATCCAGGGAATCCTCGATGTCGCCAACGACGTGATTTCGCGCGCCGGTGAGAAATACACCAAGGCGCTGTTCACGCAGCGCGAGGGCGGATTTCGGCCGTTCCTGGTGCGCGCGCAGGACGAGCACATGCAGTCGCGATTCGTCGCGCAGAGAATCCTCGAGTTGCGCGAGGAGGGCGTCGAGCTCAGCGAGATCGCGGTGCTGTTCCGATCGAGCTTTCACTCATTCGATCTCGAACTCGAGCTGCAGCGCCGCGACATCCCGTTCATCAAGCGCGGCGGCTTCAAGTTCATCGAAACCGCGCACATCAAGGACGTGCTGGCGCATCTGCGGGTGATTGCAAATCCGGCGGACGCGGTGTCGTGGCTGCGCGTTCTGACGCTCGTGAAGGGCATCGGGCATCGCACGGCGGAGCGGACGATCGATTCGCTCGTCGCGACCGATGATCCCGGCCGCGGCTATCGCGAAGTTCGCTGAAAAAGCGCGCGGCGGTGCGGAGGGCGGTCTCAAGCGGCTCGGCACGCTGCTGGCGGAGTTGCGCAGCGGTGAAAAACGCCCGCCCGAGCAGATTGCGATGACGCTCGAATACTATCTGCCGGTGATGCGCGAGGCGTACGCCGACGATTACCCCAAGCGCGAGCGCGACCTCGAGCATTTTCAGAATCTCACGGAGCGCTACAAGAGTCTCGAGCAGCTGCTCGCGGACATGGCGCTCGAGCCGCCGACCGATTCGCTCGACGGCGTGCTCGCGACCGATTCGGAAGACGAGCACCTGACGCTCACGACGATTCACTCCGCCAAGGGACTCGAATGGAAAGTGGTCTTCCTGATCTGGGCCGCGGACGGACGCTTCCCGGGACCGCAAAGCGTGGGCGATGATGAAATCGAAGAGGAGCGGCGCCTGATGTACGTCGCAAGCACTCGCGCGCGCGACGAGCTATACCTGTCGTATCCGATACACATGTTCGACCGCACGCTTCGGCTTCGTGATGGGCCGCGTGTCGAGCTTCCTCGAAGACGTGCCCGCAGAGCTACTACAGACCGCAACGCTGCAGGAGTCTGAAGAGTCCTAGCGGCTAGACGAAAAAGACGTAGAAGAACGTGACTTCAAGATCGTCTCAACCGCTTGATAACTTGCCTTACAAGATTCACACAGGTCGAGAGCTGCCTTTGATGCTAGAGGGCAAGAAACACTTGCTTATTTCTCGGGACAGTATCCGCCCGATCCCGATGTCGAAGAAATTCCTGAGCGGCTCTTCGATCCTTATGTCGAGCAAGGACGGTTTGTGAAACGAGACTACGTGATGTTTGCGGACAACTGCGGACCCTTCACGACATCGTCTCAGCGAAAGTCGCGCATGGAAAATAGTGCCACTGCGCAGCAAAGGGTATGCGGATAGTGATGTATCGGCGCTGCCCGATCAAGAGTTTCGGCGCATCGATGCTGCGATGCTCTTGGTCCTCGACAGCGCGGCCAAAAGTGGGTGGAGCGAAGGATTCGAGAGAATGCAGGGCTCGCTCTTAGGATATGAAGATCTTGGCAGAACCGACATCTTTATCGAACGAATATTTAGGCCTGCCAACGCTAAACGCAAAACCTAACAGATCAGGCTGTTGGATGCGTGTCTGGACCCCTACATGAGGCCCAAAACCCTCACCTCAACCTCTCCCGTGAACTAACGGGCGATGGACTGGGAAGCTACTCGCCAATCACCTTGATCAGGATGCGCTTGGGGCGGCGGCCGTCGAATTCGCCGTAGAAGATTTGTTCCCACGGGCCGAAGTCGAGCTTGCCGTCTGTGATTGCGACCACCACCTCGCGGCCCATCACCTGGCGCTTGTGATGCGCGTCGCCGTTGTCCTCGCCGGTGCGATTGTGATGATAGCGCTCGGGGCTCGGGTCGTACGGCGCCAGCCATTCGAGCCATCGCTTGTAATCTTCGTGAAGCCCGGGCTCGTCGTCATTGATAAAGACCGACGCGGTGATATGCATCGCATTGACGAGGCAAAGTCCCTCGCGGACGCGGCTTTCCCTAACCGCCTTCTCGACTTCGCCGGTGATGTTCACGAAGTCCATCCGCTCCGGCACTTTCATGGTGAGATATTTCGTATGCGATAGCATGAGGAGGTTTCTCCGAAGATTTATTTTATTTGACCGTGACGAACTTCGCGTAGCCGGTCAGGTCCTGCTCCGACGTCGTGTGCATCGGCATAGAGACTTCCCGCAGGACTGGGACCTTTTCGGTGATCGTTCCCGTTGCCGGCGCATCCTTGGGAACTGTGATGACGCGCGTGCCGACGAAGCGGACGACCGTTGGGAGCATGCCGCCGGTGTCTGTGTAGTGCGTGTGCGTCGATTCGAAAACGGTGTCGGCTTTGAAGAGTTTCGAGCCGGCGCGAATCAGGTATTCGTTGTTGCCGAGCGGGCGCACCAGATTCGATTGGCTTATCACATATAGATGTCCGACGGTCGGGCGCAGAAATCCGGGGTAGAGCGGATTCACGCCGAGCCAGTACGGCATGATGATGCGGCGGCCGGGCTTCCAGTCGGTCAGGCTGACGTGCGCCTCGTGATCGTTGTCGGCGAGAATGAAATCGCGGCCGTCGAAATCGCGCATGATGTCGCGGCTCAGCTGATCCTCGGGCGGCGTGCTGATTTCGCCGGTCGGTCCGAAGTCGAGCGCCTTGTCCGGCGTGCATCCGGCGACGACCGGGATGAGCGCCAGCGCGATTGCGAGGATGATCGTTCTGCCGCGGCGAATCATGTGCTGTATCTCGCGTAATCTTTCGGGATATGGCCGCCGAGCGTCCACTTCATCGGCATCGAGACCTCGCGCAGCACGGGAATCTGAACGGTTTTGCCGTCGGGACGTTTGAATTCGCGCTTGCCCATGTATTGCACGATCGTCGGCAGAATTTTTCCGGTACCCAAATAATGCGTGCGAGTCGTGACGAACACCGTCTCTTGTTTGACGAGCGAACTGCCCGCTTCAATCATCCATTCGCCGGGTGCGTCGAGCGGCTTTTCGAGGGTCGCCTCGCTGATGACGTAGAAGTCGCCCTCTTTCGGCGCCATCACTCCGGGCACCAGGATGTTGACGCCGAACCAGAACGGCAGCTTGAGGAACCGGTCCTTGCGCCAATCGAGCGGGCGCACTTCGGCGATTTCATTGTTGTCACCGAGCACGAAAGTGCGGTCGCGAAAGTTGAGCTCGACATCTTCGGCGCTGGCGTAGATGCTCGGCGGCGGCTTGAGCGGCTGCGACTTGGCGCATCCTGAAAAAGTAGCGACCACGAATGAGAACGCGATCGCGATCCGCGCGAATTTTTCAGGCCGCAGCGTAGTGCGAGGCAATCTCGCGGCCGACCAGTTCGATTTGCTTCGGCCACGCATCGGGTTCCGCAATTGGCCACAGTACAAACTTGTCGAGACCCTTCGCAACGTATTCACTCAGGCGCGCGATCACATCGTCAGGTGAGCCGTAAACCGTGCGCTCGAGGTAGGCCTCCGCGCCACGGCCCATCGCGGAGAGCATCGGGCGCATTTCCTCGAGCGCGCGCTCGCGCGATTTCGAGATGCGGCAGAGCAGGATCAGTCCCGATTCGATGTGCGCATTGGCGCGACCGTAGCCGGCCGCGTAGTCGCGAATCTTCGCCATGCTCGTGCCGAATTCTTCGGGCGTCTGAAACGATGCGAAGAAGCCGTCGGCCAGGCGCGCCGCGCGTTTCAGCGCCGCGTCGGATCGTCCGCCGACCCAGATGTCCATCGTGCCGAAATCGTTGTTGGTGCGCGCGACGGGACGCGGCTCAATCGTGACGTTGTCAAAGTTGAAGAAGCGTCCGTGATAGCTGGCGACGCGCTCGCGCCAAACTGTGCGCAGCACCTCGATTCCTTCGTCGAGACGCTTGCCTCGCCCTTCGACCGGGATTCCGCACGCTGCGTAGTCGGCGAGATTCGCGCCGGTGCCGACCGCCATCACCATCCGGCCGTTCGACAGGTAGTCGAGCGACGCGAACGATTTCGCAACCATCAGCGGGTGGCGCAGGTTGAGCAGCAGCACGCTCGGCCCGAGTTTCATGCGCGAGGTGCGCGAGGCCAGCAGCGACAAGGTCGCGACGACGTCGAGTTCCGGCGAGGGCGCGAGTAGGTGATCGGAGAGCCAGAACGAATCGAGGCCCCAATCTTCGGCGCGCTCGGCAACGTGCGCGATCGTTTCCGCCGGCGGCATCCCGAGCCGCCAGAGTCCGAAGCCGACACCGATTTTCACCTGTTTCATCGCGGGCGCTCCCATGTTTGCGCGGGTCTCCCGATGATAATAGCATAGCTCGCCTGAATGAATCAGAATCCTACGGCGTCGAATGGTTCGAATGGTACGAAGGTGACCGTCACTCTGCTCGGCACCGGTGATGCCTTCGCGAGTTTCGGCCGTTCACAAGCTGGCTACCTGATCGACGCGCCCGCGGGCCGAATCCTGATGGAAGCGGGTCCCGGGCTGATGCAGGCGCTCAAGGGCGGCGGGATTTCCACCGACAGCTTTGATCTGCTGCTGATCAGTCATCTGCATGGCGATCATTTCGGCGGCCTGCCGTTTCTGATCCTCGACTACATGTGGGAGACGCGCCGCAAGAAGGCGTTGACGATCGCGGGGCCGGCCAAGCTCGAGGAGCGCACCTGGACGCTGGTGCGCACGATGTTCCCGCACTTCGACCTCGACCAGATCAAGCACAAGCTGAAGTTCGTGGTGCTAGAGCCGGGGAGTTCGACGCGGCTGGGCAAGTTCAAAGTCAGCGCGATTCGCAGTCCGCACACCAAGCCTGACATTTCGCTGTCGCTCCGAGTCGACGGCGGCGGCAAGTCGATAGTTTTCTCGGGCGACAGCGGATGGAATGATGAACTGGTGGACTTCAGCGAAGGCGCCGATCTGTTCCTCTGCGAATGCACGTACTTCGAAAGCGCGCACCTGAATTTCCATCTCAATTACCCGCTGCTGGCGGCGAATCGCGACAAGTTCAAGGTGCGGCGGATGGTGCTGACGCATCTTGGGCGCGAAGTGCTGAGCCGCGAGGATGAGATCGCGCTCGAAATGGGCTATGACGGAATGAAGATCAAGATATAAGAATCTAGATCCGGGCCCTTCGCACACCTGCGCAGACAAGGAACTCCTCATGGGCATAGTAGAAGGCAAGCGAGCGTTGGTCGTCGGCGTCGCGAATGACAAGAGCCTGGCGTGGTCTATCGCGCAGACACTGGCGGCGGAAGGCGCCGAGATTGCGATGACCTACCAGGGCGAGATTCTCGAGAAGCGCGTGCGTCCGCTGGCGGCGCAAATCGAAGCGGACGTGATCGGCGAGCTGGACGTTAACGACGACGCACAAATCGCGTCGGTGTTCGCGGCGCTCAAGAAAAAATGGGACGGGCTCGACCTGCTGGTGCATGCGGTCGCATTTGCGGAGCGTGAAAATCTGCGCGATCGATTCCTGACGGTGAGCCGCGAGAATTTCAAGAAGTCGCTCGAGATCAGCGCCTACTCGCTAGTCGCACTCGCGCGTGCCGCGGAACCGCTGATGGAAGCGCGCGGCGGAGGATCGATCCTGACGCTCAGCTACCTCGGCGCAGTGCGCGCGATTCCCAACTACAACATGATGGGTGTGGCCAAGGCGGCTCTGGAAGCCTGCGTCCGCTACCTTTCGGTGGATCTCGGAGCAAAGAATATTCGCGTCAACGCGCTCAGCGCAGGGCCGGCGCGCACGCTGTCATCGTCGGCGATTCGCGATTTCCACTCGATGCAGCATGAGGTCGAGGCGCGGTCACCGCTGCGGCGCGGCATGAAGATCGAAGAAGTCGGCAAGATGGCGGCGGCGGTGCTGAGCGATTTTTCTAGCGGCGTCACCGGCCAGACTGTTTACGTGGACGTGGGCTACAATATCGTCGGCATATAGCTGCAAGGAGTATCACGATGGCTATAATTACCGTCCCACAGCTATCGGACAATTACGCGTACCTGGTGATCGACGACGGCAGCAAGGAATGCGCGGTGGTCGACTGCGCCGAGGCCGACAAAGTGATCGCGGCGGCGAAATCGCACGGAGCGAAGATCGTCGCGGTGCTGACCACGCACTGGCACGGCGATCATTCGGGCGGCAACAGCGACATCGCGTCGAAGGTGCCGGGAATCAAAATTTACGGCGCGAGCGCTGAAGGCGGAAAGATTCCCGCGCTGACGAATCCTGTGGCGGACGGCGACAAAGTTAGAATCGGCGCGCTCGAAGGCCGCGTGATCGGAATCCCGGCGCATACCAACGGCCACGTCGCCTACTATTTCCCGACACTCAGCGCAGTGTTCACTGGCGACACGATGTTCGTCGGAGGATGCGGCCGCGTATTCGAAGGCAAGGCGGCGACGATGGTCTCGTCGCTGAAGAAACTCGCGGCGCTGCCCGACTCAACCCAGGTTTATTGCGGGCACGAGTACACCGAGAAAAATCTGCGCTTCGCACTGACGCTGGAGCCGGGCAACGAGGCGCTGAAAAAGAAGCACGATTGGAGCGTGAAGACCCGCGCGGAGAACAAGTTCACGGTTCCATCGACGATCGGCGACGAGAAGAAGACCAATCCCTTCCTGCGCGCAGACAGCCCGGAGCTGCGCGCGAATCTGAAGAAGCGCGATCCGTCGGTGCACGACGATCCAATCGCGATTTTCGCCAAAGCCCGCGAGCTTAAAGATCACTTCTAGAAAGATTACATCCTGAAGACACCGAAGTTAGCGTGCTCCGGGATCGGCGCGTTCATCGAGGCCGCGATGCCCAGCGCCAACGCTGCGCGCGTCTCTACCGGATCGAGCACGCCGTCGTCCCACAGCCTCGCGCTCGAATAATAGACGCTCGACTCGAGTTCGTAGGTCTCGAGTGTCGGGCGCAGAAATTCCTGTCGCTCCGCGTCAGTCATCGTCGCGCCTTCGCGTTTCAACTGATCGAGCTTCACCGTGAGCAGCGTGTTCGCCGCCTGTTCTCCGCCCATCACCGAGATGCGCGCGTTCGGCCACATGAAGAGCAATCGCGGCGAGTACGCACGCCCGCACATCCCATAATTTCCCGCGCCGTTGGACGCGCCGATGATCACCGTGAACTTCGGCACCTGCGCGTTCGCAACCGCGTTGACCATCTTGGCGCCGTCCTTCGCGATGCCGCCCTGCTCATAACGCTTGCCGACGATGAAGCCCGTGATGTTTTGCAGGAAGAGCAGTGGGATGCGCCGCGCGCAGCACAGCTCGATGAAGTGGGTGGCTTTCAGCGCAGACTCGCTGAACAGCACACCGTTGTTGGCGATGATGCCGACGGGATAGCCGTAGATGCGCGCGAATCCGGTTACCAGCGTCGTCGCGTAGCGCGCCTTGAACTCGTGCATCTTGCTACCGTCGACGAGGCGCGCGATCACTTCGCGCACGTCGTACGGCTTGCGCGTGTCGACCGGGATGATGCCGTAGAGCTCGGCGGGATCGTAATACGGCTCCTCGGGCGCGTCCTGCTCGATCGCGGTGTGCGTGCGAGGGCCGAGATTCTCAAAGATGGCGCGCGCGATCTGCAGCGCATGCTCGTCGTCGTCGGCCAGATGATCGCTCACGCCTGACAGCCGCGTATGCACGTCGCCACCGCCAAGCTCCTCTGCGGTCACCTCTTCACCGGTCGCGGCGCGCACGAGCGGCGGTCCCGCGAGGAAGATCGTTCCCTCCTCGCGGACAATAATATTTTCGTCGCACATCGCGGGCACGTACGCGCCGCCCGCCGTGCAACTGCCCATCACAACAGCGACCTGCGCGATACCTTTCGCGGACATCCGCGCCTGGTTGTAGAAGATGCGCCCGAAGTGATGTTCGTCGGGAAAAATCTCGGACTGCATCGGAAGGAAAGCGCCGCCCGAATCAACCAGGTAAACGCACGGCAGCGTATTTTCAATTGCGATTTGCTGCGCGCGCAGATGCTTCTTCACGGTCATCGGAAAATACGTGCCGCCTTTTACAGTCGCGTCGTTGGCGACGATCACCGCCTCGCGGCCATGAACTCTGCCGACGCCGGTGATGATGCTCGCGGACGGCGAGTCGCCGTCGTACATATGGAACGCAGCCAGCGGCGAAAGTTCGAGGAACGGGCTGCCGGGGTCGAGAAGTTTTTTGACGCGGTCGCGGGCGAGAATCTTGCCGCGCTCGACATGACGCTCGCGCGCCGACACCGGGCCGCCTTGGCGAACCCGCTCGATTTCATCGTGCAGGCGTTTGACCAGCGATTCCATCGCCTCGCGGTTGCGGCGAAACTCGTCGGAGTTGGTGTTCAGCCGCGATTCAATTCGATCCATTTCATTTTTCCTTGAGGGCCGTTTAAGAATCGAGGATGCCTGCGACTCGAAGTTGGGCTAAATTTTAGAAAGCTGGCTGGATATTAGCGATGCGCGAACGCGATCTGAAAGCACTCGAATTCGACAAGGTGATTCACCTTGTAATGCAGCTTTGCGCCTCCGAGCCCGGGCGCGAGGCCATCGCCGAGTTGCGCCCGTCTATCGATCCAGCCGAAGTGCAACGCCGGCTGACCGCGACCGCCGAGATGGTCGAGCTGAGATCGCACGCCGGCTCGATCCCGATAAGCGAGTTCGCCGATCAGCGGCCGTATCTGCTCGCAGCCGCGCGCGCGGGTGCGATCCTCGGCGGCGAAGCGCTGGTGAAGGTGCGCGATTTTATCGTGGGCTCTCGCCACGTCAGCGGATTCCTGCGATCGCGCGTCGAGCGCTTCCAGCATGTCGCGGCTCTCGTGCAGAACCTGCTCGCGCCGAAGGAGCTCGCCGACGCGATGCTCAGTGCGCTGGCCGACGACGGCACAATTCTCGACGACGCGAGTCCCGAGCTGAAACGTCTGCGCAGCCGCCTGCGTGACGAGCGCAATGAACTCGAGACGCGCCTACTGCGTTCGCTCAACGCCTCGGGCATGGAGTCGTTCGTCTCGGATTATATCGTGACGATTCGCAACCGACGCTTCGTGCTGCCGATGAAGCTCAACTACTCGGAGCGGTTCGAGGGAATCGTGCAGGACCGCAGCGTTTCCGGCGAGACGCTGTTCGTCGAGCCGATGTGGGCGGTCGAGCTGAACAACCGGCTGATGATGCTCGAGCGCGAAGCGGAGGCGGAAGAAACACGAATCCTCGCGCAACTCACGGCGATGGTTGGTGGCTACGCTCCCGAACTTCAGCTCACGTTCGATGCGATGGTGGCACTGGACGCACTCAATGCGCGCGCGCTCTTCGCCGAGCGGTTTAGATGCGTCGAGCCGCAGCTCGTCGACGAGGGGATTGATTTCATCGGCGCGCGGCATCCGCTGCTGATGACCAGTGGTAGAGATGTGATTCCGATCGACGTGAAAATTGGCGCCGGGCAGCGCGGCATCGTCATCTCGGGGCCGAACACCGGTGGAAAAACCGTGGCACTCAAGACGGTCGGGCTGCTGTCGCTGATGGCGCAGGCGGGGATGCTGATTCCGGCGCTCCCCGGCAGCAAGGCGACGGTGTTCCGAAGCGTATTCGCCGACATCGGCGACGAGCAGTCGATCGAATCCAACCTGTCGAGCTTCTCAGGGCATATCGCAAACCTGTCGGAGATAATCCGGTCGCTGGACGAACCGGCGCTGGTGATTCTCGACGAGCCGGGCGCCGGGACCGATCCCGCCGAAGGCGCGGCGCTCGCGATCGGCCTGATGAACCATCTCGGAACGCGCCGCTGCATGCTCGCGATCGCGACGCATTCGACCGCGGTCAAACTGCACGCGTACTCGCAAGCCGGCTTCGAGGCCGCTGCAGTGGATTTCGACGCCGAGCGCCTCGCGCCGCTTTATCGGTTGAAGCCGCATACGATCGGCCAGAGTTACGGACTTGCCGTCGCGCGGCGGCTCGGACTCCCTGAGGAAATAATTCGCGCTGCAGAACAATCGATGGGCACCGGCACTATCGAGCTGACCGATTCGCTGAAGCGGCTGGACGCCGAGCGCGCGAAACTGAATGTGCAGCTCGAAAAATTGCGCGAGCGCGAACTCAACCTCGCGCAAGTCGAGCAAGACGTTCTGCAAAGAGCTGAAAAAACGCGCGAGCGCGCCGAGCTTGAACGCAAGCGGCTGCGCACGGAAGTCGCTGACCTGATCGAAGAGCTCAGGCGCGACGGCGCCGCGCTCATGGACGAACTGAAGACGCGAGCGAAATCGCGCACCGATTTGAAGGGGTTCATCACGACAGCGTCGACGAGGCTCGAGAGCCTCGCGCCTGCCGACGCCGCATCGGAGTCCGACGCGCCGCTGAAGGTGGGAGACAGCGTCGAGGTCGGCGACATCCGCGGCGAACTGATTGTGCTCGAAGCGGGACGCGCCGTCATCAGCCGCGGCGGTCTCAGGATTGAAGTAGCGCCCGAACGGCTGCGCCGATCAGCGGCGAGTGCCCCCGAACTTCGACCTGCGCAAAAGAAAGAGGCTTCGATAACCTTCAGCTCCGAGGGCGGCGAAGGCAATGAGCTGAACCTGATCGGGATGCGCACGACGGACGCACTGCGCGCGCTCGAGGACTTCCTCGACACCGCATTCCTCACCAATCGCGCCGAAGTGCGAATCGTCCACGGCATCGGCTCCGGCGCGCTGCGCAAGGCAGTCGCCGAATATCTTGGCACCTCGCCCTATTGCGCGTCATTCCGCGGCGCCGAACCCCACCACGGCGGCGCCGGCGCCACAATCGTCCAGATGAATTCTGTAGCGAGTGTGCTCAGAACAACTTCTTCAACTGATCCAACGGATTCGGCGGCGGATTCGAGTTGCCTCCGCCGTTGTTGTTGCCTGATCCGTTGCCCGAGCCGTCAGTTCCACTCGAGTCGCCGCCGAGAAATTTGCTCAGTCCTTTTGGGATGCCCTTCTTGCCGAAAATTTTGCCGAGATACTTCTGACCCTGTGACTGGGCCGCGTTGTTTGTCGCCAGTTGCGCCAGCTCCGTCACGTTGGGCAGGACCTGCGGCTTGGGCAATTGCCCGACGATTTGCAGCGGGATGTCGATTTGCCCGTCCTTGTTCGCGATGAACGCGACTTCCTTCTTCTGCTCGACCAGCTCCTTGCTGAATTGCGGCGAGAGCACGATTTCCGCCGCGAGGTCGATATTCTTGTCCATGTCGAACCATCCGTCGCCGAGCAGATTGTAGTCCACCGTCTGCGCCTTAATGTTGTGCGACGTGATTCGCGGCCCCTCGAGCACGAATGTGAGGCTCGCAAGCTGAATGTCCGTGTCGGGGTTGCTGAAGAGTTCGGGATGGTTCTTGACGACCGCATCCGGAACCAGGTTGCCGATCGCAGGCAGATGCTGCACCTTCTTGAGCGCCTGTCCGCCGATGTTGACGCCGATCAGCTTGCCGTTTGTCAGCGTCAGATTGCCGTTGCCCTTAAAAGTCGGCTTCATCTCGTCGAAGGTGCCGGTCTTTCCGCTGACTTTGATTTTCCCGCCGAGCGTTCCGCGAACCGTACCCGGCTGCCTTGGATTTTTGCGAGTCGAGCGCCTGCTGCACGTCGAGATTGGTGAAACTGATCGACGCCTCCATCGGCGCCGACGCTTCGAGCCGCGTGTTCCCGGTCGCGACGATGTCGCCTGAGAACGCCTTCAGCCTGAGCGTAGTCACTCGCGCAAGCTTGTCCGCGAGCGACAGCGACAGCCGCAAATTCTGATACGGAACATTCGCGAGGTTGCCCGACGGCGACGTGATTTCAGAATCGACGGTGGGACCGGTCATCGATCCAATCGACACCGCGCCCTTGGCGAAAAGCTGGTTGATCACCTCGTCGGGCGGGCGCGACGGCGCGAGGTCCGCCGAGACGAACCGCGGCGGCATTCAGTTCGTAGCTCATGACCAGCGGCTGGAACTGATCGATATGCGATTTCAATGTCGCCTGCTGCGCGCCAAGGTTGAACGTCAGCGGCCCGACGTCCGCGCTGGTCCCGGCGAGCTTGATATTCCCGCTGACATTGCTGAGCGGCGGCGTCTTCTGATCAGGTATCGACAATCCGACGCCGGCGAGCGCGACGGTGCCATCAGCCGACGCCTTGCCATGTACAAGTGTCGCGGCAGTGTGAATCTCGGTCTTGCCTGTCAGGTTGTATTTGCCCAGCGCCGGAATCATTTTCGCGAGCGCAGCAAGATCGAAGTTGTTGGTATCGACGTGCGCCGCAGTCGTGCCGCCGCCGACTTTGATATCTGTCGCTTTCGCCTCGAGGTCGCCGAGCGTGACGTTGGCGAGCGTCACCGCAACTCCGGAGCCCGTCTGCGAACCCTCGGCGGAAATTTTCAGTGGCGTATCGGCCGGCTTATTGAAGCTGTCGCCGAACGCGATCGCATTCGCGCTCAAATCGCTCGATGACGTTGAATTTGATCGACTTGAATAGTGCCGTCAGCCGTGGCGTCGAAGCTGACCGGACCGGAAATCGAAAGCTTCGGCGGTATCGCCTTTGCCACCATCGGGATCGTCTCGAGTTGCGTCAGCAGAATCGGACCGACCTTGGCCTTGCCGGAGAGCGGGATCGCGTCGATGTCGATAACGCCGTTATTGATCAGCGGACCAATCGTCGCCGAAAGATCGAAGTTCTGCTGATCGCTGAGCGCCGCGAAGGTGACCGCGACGGTAAACGGCGCGTTGAAGCCGAAATCGCGAACCTTCAGGTCGATGGCGTTGACGGTAGAACTTTCCGGCGCGCCCTCCGTCTGAAAAGTCAAAGTGCCGTCGTTGATCGAGAAATTCTGCACCAGCAACGATCCCAGCGCCGCCGGCGCGCGGCCCGCTTCCGCCATCGGCGACTCTTCGTTATCGCCGCCGCCTTTCCCTCTCTCGCCTTCGCCGCTCGATTCCTCCGCGCTGTGAACCTTCTTCCTGCCGAGCGTCGACACGTTGAAGGTACCGTCGCGAGTCTGGACGATTCTGATCACCGGCTTGTCGAGCACGACTTCAGTCACTTCGATTCGGCGCGCCAGCAGCGGCAGCAGTTGCAGTCGGGTGTAGACGTTGCTCGCCTCGATGAATGGTTTCGTCGAAATGTCAGGATCGTCGGCCACCTGCACTCCCGTCACGTCGGCCATGATTCCCCAGCCGAGGCTCACCTTGATGTCGTCGGCGTGAACCTGGCGTCCGAGCGCGGTGCTGACTTTGTCGAGGATGGACTGGCGCCGCTCGGCGATTATCGAGTTGAGGTTAGCGGCGGCATAGAAGAGGATCGCGCCGGCGAAAATCACGACCGCTCCGACAATTGCGGCGGCAACTACCATCACACGGCGCATATGAGGACCCTCACGTCAGCCAACTTCGAAGCGGTTCGCGACACGCTGGCAAGTGTAGTTGATGCGCGCTGGACGCGCACCATTTTAGCCCGCGATTTTAGCCTCCGCCCCCTTGCCGATACGTTCGCGGTTTGAACCGCGTTGCGTCCTCGGCATAGTCTGTCGAGCAGGCGTTGCTCCGGGTCCTGCGGGCCTCTTCCGATGGCAAAAAAGCGAAAGCATGATCGCCTCGCCGAAGAACGAGAGGGCGAAGGAAAGGCGACGCCCGCTCCCGCGCGGGTTTTCTCGTCGCCATTTAAAGATCTGAAAAAGATGCTCGCCGACCGCGAGCGCGTGCTGCCTCAGTCGCGGCCGACCCTCAAGCCCAAGGTTCCGGCCAAGGCGGCGCCAGTCGTTGAAATAGCAGCGCCGCCGGTTGCGGAGCCGGTCGACGACGAATCTTTTTTTCGGCAAGCGATCGAGGGAGTGCGCCCGCTGCATCGCAACGGGACCGTCCGCTCACGAATACCGCTCGACCCGCCGACGACTCACACGATCGTCGACGAAGATGCGGAGGTAATCGCTCTGCTGTCCGACCTGGTATCGGGACAGGCGCCGTTCGACATCACCGAGTCCGATGAGTACGTCGAGGGTTACCGCGTCGGTCTCGACCCGCGCCTGGTGTCACAGCTTCGCCGCGGCGAGTTCGCGATGCAGGATCATTTCGATATGCACGGCATGATCCAGAGCGCCGCGAAGGAAGCGCTGAAGGAGTTCATCATCAAGTCTGTGCGCAAAGGGCTGCGCGCGGTGCTGGTCGTGCATGGGCGCGGGCTCCGCTCTCCCAATGGGCACTCTGTCCTCAAGCACGCATCCGCGGGATGGCTCTCGCATGGCGCAATCGGCGGTCACGTGCTGGCATTCACCAGCGCGCGGCCTGCGGACGGCGGCGCAGGCGCGACTTACGTACTGTTGAAGCGCGAGAAGAGCCGCGCCCCCTTCGACATCCTGCAAGGCGCCAAGCGCCGCTGAGTCGCCATCCGCCTGATTGCCAGGCGCGAATGGCCGGAATCGGATGTATCAACATTATAATGTTCAGAAAGAGGCCGTCGCGAATCCATAGCGCCAGCGTCAGTTCGAGGACTATGACCGCGACGATGCTGACGCGCGTCGGCAGCAGGTACGCGAGCCCGAATCCGACCATGCACGACAGGATGTCGCACATCGAGTTCATCACGCTGTCGCCGTAGTAGTGCAGTGAGATCGTCGCCGCGCGATAGCGCTGGATGACCATGTCGGTGTTCTCGACGATCTCCCACGCCGCTTCGACCGCCAGCGCGATCAGCGCACGCGCGCGCACCGGCAGGTTTCGAAAGAACAGCCACGTAAGCGCATAAAACAACATTCCGTGCGTGATGTGACTGAAGCTGTACGGATCGGTCATGTATTGCGAGTTGTGCGAGCTGTTGACGTCGCCCGCCCAGATGCCGGGTTCGCCGCTGACGCCCCAGATCTTGCGGCCCATCGCGAGTTCCGCAATCGCCGCGAGTGCGATCGTCGCCCCGCCGAGCGCCCAGCAAGCCGCAGTCGAGAGTCGTGTCTTCACCGTCCCAGGAAATGTACCGCGATTAAGACGTTGGTCACTACGAACGCCGCCGGGATCGCAAAGCGCGAGTACTTGCGTATCTGCAGCCCCAAGTCGCGGCGCACTTCCGATCGATGCGTCACGTGGACCGTCATCAACTCCACCACCGCCAGGAAAACGTAGATGTAGCATTCGAGGAAGAACGCATCGATGTACGTCAGGTAGGGCAGGCGCGGCATCGTTGCGGAAATCGCGAACGCGAACGCGATTACAGTCAGAATCGTAGTGACTGCGACCTGTGATCTGATTCGACAGATCGCTCGCCTCGATCCAGAAAACCGCCCACGACAGGAACACCATCAGCAGCAGAGGCAGGAACACCTTCCAGATATAAAAGCTCGATCGCCGCTTGACGTCGACTTGAAATCTGGCTTCCGGCATCGTCAGCCCGCCGTAGGTCGGCGCGACCAGCAACTGCGAACTCATCGAGATCAGGTGCCACTGCGCGAGCGAGGAGTAACTCCTGAATTCGGAGGCGGTCCACGTCGAGGTACTGCTGAGTTTGAACTTGATATGCGGGCCGTCCACCAGGAATGGATGAATGATCACCATCAACCGCTGCTCATCGAACGGAAAACGCCTTAGCTCGAAGCTTGACGAGAGCGTTACCAGCAGGCGTTCCGCGTATCTCACCGTGCCGTCCGGGCTCACCATGATCGAGATTTCGTCGCGCTGGCGCGGCGTCGCGGCATTGATCATCTCGAGTTGTGGAATCCAGATCTGCCCGAACGCGTAGTTACGCACCTGGTCCTGCGGCCCCTCCGAGCTGTACGCGAGGCGCGGGTCCTTCCATCGCTCGAACATATACGCGTCGAGTTGAAACTGTTCGCTGACTTCGTCGATCGCGGCGATATTTACGATGTGCAGGCCGATGGTGACTTCGAGCGGCTGGCCGTTGTAGGGCGGCGGTTGCAGGATCGGATCGGTCGCGATGCCACCCGGGGTTTGCACCGCGCGCGCCGTCGGCGGTGAAAGCGTCGCGCCCACAGTAAAAAAGATCGCGATCGCAAAAAGAACGATCCCCCGCCGCATTCAGGCTCAGCCTTCCGGTGCCAGCATTTTCTCTGGCCGCACGAGCCGGTCGAACTCCTCACCCGAGAGCAGCTTCAGCGCGATCGCGGCCTCGCGCAGCGAGATATTTTCCGCGTGAGCTTTCTTGGCGACCTTGGCCGCGTTGTCGTAGCCGATCGGTTCGCTCAGCGCGGTCACCAGCATCAAGGAACTTTTCACATTGCGCTCGAGCTGTTCGCGATTCGGCTCGATCCCTTCGACGCAGTACTTGCTGAACGACGCGCACGAATGCGCCAGCAGCGTCGTCGAATGCAGAAAATTGTGGATGATGAGCGGCTTGAAAACGTTGAGCTCGAAATTTCCCTGCGACCCGGCCATCGTGATCGCCACGTCGTTGCCGATCACCTGGACGCAGACCATCGTCATCGCCTCGCACTGCGTCGGGTTCACCTTGCCCGGCATGATCGACGATCCCGGCTCATTCTCCGGCAGGATCAATTCTCCCAGCCCGGCGCGCGGTCCCGATCCCATCCAGCGGATATCGTTGGCGATCTTCATCAGCGAGGCCGCCAGCGTCTTGAGCGCTCCAGAAGCCGCCACCAGCGCATCATGAGCCGCGAGCGCCGCAAACTTGTTCGGCGCCGACTTGAACGGCAGTCCAGTGTACTCCGCGATTTTTTTCGCGACGCGCTCCGCAAATTCCGGATGCGTATTCAGCCCGGTGCCGACCGCCGTGCCGCCGATCGCCAGTTCGAGCAGGTCCGGCAGCGCCGCCTCGATTCGCTTCAAGTCGTAGTCGAGCTGCGCGACGTATCCTGAAAATTCCTGCCCGAGCGTCAGCGGCACCGCGTCCATCAGATGCGTGCGCCCGATCTTCACGATGTCGGCGAACTCTTTGGCTTTGCGCGCGAGCGCGTCGCGCAACTTCCGCACCGACGGGATCAGGTTGTGCGTGACTTCCTCGGCCGCCGCGATATGCATCGCGGTCGGAAACGTATCGTTCGACGACTGCGACATGTTCACGTCGTCGTTCGGATGAATCGGTTTCTTGCTGCCAAGCACGCCGCCCGCCATCTCGATCGCGCGATTCGAGATGACTTCGTTGGCGTTCATGTTGGTCTGCGTGCCGCTGCCGGTCTGCCAGATGCGCAGCGGAAAATGATCGTCGAGCTTGCCCGCGATCACTTCGTCCGCTGCCGCGGTCATCAGCCGGGCCTTGTCGGCCGGCAGTTTGCCGAGATCGCGATTAACTTCCGCCGCCGCCTTTTTCAAAATTCCTAACGCGCGCACGACCGATCGCGGCATCCGATCGAATCCGATCGCAAAATGCAGCAGCGATCTCTCGGTCTGCGCCCCCCAGTAGCGATCGTTCGCGACCTCGATCGCGCCCATGCTGTCCGATTCGACGCGCTTGCCCGTCTGCGGCGCTTTGCCGACCACCGCCGGCTTCGCAGTCACCGCGCGCTTGGCGACGCTGGCCTTCCGCATCTTCGCTTTCGACTTTGATGCCATCTAATTTCTCTCCCCTCTCCCTGTAAGGGAGAGGATGAAGGTGAGGGTCCTATTACAGCGCTCTGCGCGATTCAAGATTCTGCTCTTCCACTGTTTTTCCGATTCTTCGCGCCGAATATTCTAGCCCGGCTGGCCCCCGATGGCAGCGGTTTCCCGACCCCGCGAAATCGCCCACGTTGCCCTTTTCAGAGGCGCTGTGCCGATATAGGTTATGCGCGTACTCTCGACAATAGGGAGTGCGATTTTAAATCGAGATAATCTAAGGACTGGATCCTAAGCGAGGCTGCCAACCATGCCCTGGACTATAACCCGCCTTTGCCGCGACTGCGTTGACACCGGATGCGTCAGCGTGTGCCCGGTCGATTGTATCTACGAATACATCGGCCCCGACAAGGAAAAATTCCCCAACCAGCTCTACATCGATCCCGACGAATGCATCGATTGCGGCGCCTGCGAGCCCGAATGCCCATGGCAGGCGATTTTCGAGGAGCCCGCAGTCCCCGAGGTCCTCAAGGACGACATCGCACTAAACCACGCGCTGCTGGAGATCAAAGATCAGTTCAAGGTGATGCCGTTCAAAAAGGTCGATCACCCAACCCCCGAGCAGGTCGCCGAAAACAAGAAAAAGTGGGGCCTCGACCCGAATAGTTGACAGTTCTGGTTCCCTCCCACGTTCGTCGGGGGAGGGTTAGGGTGGGGGACCCTTGCGGCGCGATTGCCTGTTGCGCCGCATTCTGCCACGGCATAGCAATGCCATCCGCACCTACCCTGCCTCGCGATACGGCTCGAAGACTGCGCGCCGATCAAACCGAAGCAGAACAGAAATTATGGTCGCGCCTGCGCCGCCATCAGATGAAGGGATTTCAATTTCGCAGGCAGCATCCCATCGGGCCCTTTTTTGCGGACTTCGTTTGCCTTGAAACGAAGCTGATCATCGAGCTCGATGGATCGCAGCATGCAAATCAAACGGATCGCGACGAAAGTCGAAGCGAGTTCCTCCGTGGTTTGGGATACACGGTGCTGAGGTTCTGGAATTATGAAGTCATCAGCGAGTTCGATGAGATTGTTCAGCGGATCGCAGATGCAGTAGAAGCGGTACCAAAGAAAGTTAAGCGAAAAAGACTGTGACGAATGCGACGCACCGGACAACCGCGCCGCATGCGGTCCCCCACCCTAACCCTCCCCCGACAAACGTGGGAGGGAATCAGAAATGTGTCGCGCTCATCACGTAGCTCTCCTAGGCCGCTTCCTCAATCGCTGCCAGCAGCGAAGCAAGATCGAACGGCCCGTCGTGACGCACGCCGTTGATGAAAAAAGTCGGCGTGCCGTTCACTCCGCTCCTGACTCCGCTGCTAAAATCCTCGCGCACCCGCTCGAGGTACGCACCCGACTCCATCTCCTTGACGAATCGAGGCACGTCGAGATGAAGCGCGCGCGCGTATCGCACCAGGTCTTCATCTTCGAGCGCATCCTGATTCTCGTAGAGCATGTCGTGCATCTCCCAGAACTTGCCCTGGGCGCCGGCAGCCTCCGCGGCTTCTGCGGCATGCTCGGCATGCGGATGCGCCTCTGCCGAGCGGGAAATTCCGAAAAACAAAACGCACCTGATCGCCGAGGCGCTTCTGTAGCGCCTTCACCACCGGATACGCTTCGCCGCAGTAGGGACATTCGTAGTCCCCATATTCGAGCAGCGTGACCGGCGCCTTCGCCGGTCCCTGCACGTGATCGCTCGCGCCGACGGGAGGCTTGAGCTTCGCAGATGGACTCATCGGATCGCCTCCTACTTTTTCGCGGCGAGCGCTTCGAGTGCGTCGAGTATTCCGTCAGCGCCGGGATTGACGCCGACCGGGGACAGGTAGCTCCACGCAATCGTCCCCTTCGAATCGATCACGAACAGCGCCCGCTCGCAGACGCCCTCGTGATCGCGATACGCGCCGTACTTGCGTGCGACCGCACCTTTGGGCTCGAAATCCGCCAGCAGCGGAAAGTGCAACTTGCGATTCTGCGCGAACGCATCATGGCACCAGGATCCATCGACCGAGATCCCGACGATCGCAGCCTTGAACTTGTGGAACTCGGCCAGCACCTCATTATAAAGCGCCATCTGATCGCCGCATACCGGACTCCAGTCGGCCGGATAGAATGCCACGATCAGCGGAGCGCCGCGAAAGTCGCTCAACGAGACCAGTTGATCGGGCGTGCTATGCAGCGAAAAGTCCGGCGCCGCGGCGCCGGGGGCGAGTATCTTGTTCGGGGTTTCTGTAGCCACGTTGCGAGCCTCCTTGAATTGGCTGGTAGGTCCGAAATGGTTCGCAGAAGCTCGATGCTAGTACCGCCGCATTTCTTTGACAAACCGATCAGCGCGATCGCAGCCTCTCTCAGGTGGATACTTGCTCGGCATCAAACGCCCAAGTATAAGCCCACCTAGTGCCTACCGTCAGTTATGTTAATCCGCAAATTCGTAACACCCTTGCCAGCCTTGCGAGTCTGCTGATCTATCTGGCGCTCTCGGTATTGTTCTTCGGCCGTTCGCTCGCCGGTCATCTTTCGAACTTCCATGTAGGCACCGGTACGGATCCGTCGGTCATGATGTGGATGCTGGCATGGTGGTCCCACGCGATCGGTCGCCGCCTGAACGTATTTGTGACGCACGCGATCTGGGCGCCGTCCGGTTTCAACCTCGCCTGGGCAACCTGTATTCCGCTGGCGGCGTGGGTTTCGATCCCGCTCACTCGAATCTTTGGACCAGTCGTCAGCTACAATCTGCTGTGCCTGATCGCTCCGGCTCTGGCGAGTTGGACCGCGTTTATCCTCTGCCGGTACGTGACCAGGAGCTTCTGGCCCTCGCTGCTGGGCGGCTACATATTCGGCTTCTCGTCGTACATGCTCGGCCAGATGTTCGGGAACTTGGCCCACCTTCTGGTTTTCCCGGTTCCGCTGGCCGTATATCTCGTCGTGCGCAAGCTCGCCGGTGAGATAAGGACTGCGACCTTCGCGACGCTGCTGGCGTTGGTGCTGGTGGCGCAGTTCCTACTCACAATCGAAATCGTCGCGACCATGACGATGTTCGGCGCGATGGCGATCGTGCTCGGCATATCATTCACCTCGGGAGATGTGCGAAGCCGCCTGTACCGGCTCATCGCGCCGATTGTGGCCGCCTATGCGATCGCGATCGCACTACTGAGTCCCTATCTGTACTACCTTTTCGCCTTCAGCTTTCCGCACCAACCGATGTGGTCGCTGGCGGCGTTCTCCGGCGATCTGCTCAACTTCGTAATTCCCACTCGATTGAACGTCCTCGGTCACGTCGGCGCATTTGAATCGATCTCCAACCAGTTCCTGGGCAACGCCTACGAGGCCGGCGGCTATCTCGGACTGCCACTGATACTTATCGTGGCCATCTTCGCCCGCTACCACTGGCGCGAACCCCTTGGCAAGTTGCTGATCGACTCCCTGGTTATCATTTGCCTCCTGTCACTGGGTCCCCTCCTTCACCTGGCAGGGAAGCCGAGCATTGGCCTCCCGGGAAAGTTGCTTGCTCGGCTGCCGATCCTCGATAACGCGTTGCCCGCGCGGTTCATGCTCTATGCTTTTCTGGATCTCGCAATACTAACTTCAATCTGGCTGGCCGCCAGCTCCGCAAAATCAGTTTCGAAGTATGCAATTTCGGTTCTGGCGGTTTTGTTTCTCACGCCGAATCTCTCCGCCGGCTTTTGGATCGCGCCCGTCGATACGCCGGCCTTCTTTCTGGATGGGCAGTACAAGAACTACCTGGCGCCCGAAGAGACTGTTGTGATTCTGCCCTATGGGTTCAGAGGCAACAGCCCGCTGTGGCAGGCCGAAACCGACATGTATTTTCGCATGGCGGGCGGATACACGGGCGTCGTGCCACCTGAGTTCGAATGTTGGCCAATCGTGGATGCGATTTACGCTGGAGTTTATCTTCCAGACGCGGATATGCAGTTGAAGGCATTCCTCGCCAATCACGACGTAAGCGCGGTACTCGTCAGCGACCCTGAAGAGGACGCCTGGCGACCTCTACTCTCGACCTTTGGAGTCACACCGGTCGACGTCGGCGGCGTGTCGCTCTACAAAATACCGCCGCTCCAGCTGGCCGCTTATAAAGGTCAGACCCCGCTTGATTTGGAGCGACAGGCCGATTCAACCCGTTTCGACACTCTGGTCGTCGCTGCAAATAAGTATCTTGAACGTACCGGCGCGCTCGCAGGTCTGACTCCGCCCGTGGCCAGTAGCCTGGGGTTACTGCCAGCTGACTGGCTCGTAGGACCGCCGGTGCCGCCATACTATTTTAGTCAGGGTTCGGAGCTTCGCCACGACAAGGGACTCTGGATTGGTCCGTGGATCAACGGCGAAGCCAGCGTCGGGTTGGAAGGTTCATATGATGCAATCAGACCGCTCATCGACAAATACCGCGGCTCGGCCAGCCAGATCTTTTATCCCTATCCCGATCAGCTCTCTGCAACTTCGGAGAAAGCCGGCGGCTCGGCGCTTCTGGTGATGGTCTTCGACCGCGTGCAACTTTCACGTGCGGCCGCCCGCATCGAGGCGTTGTCATCACGGCCTGCGGTTGATCCTCGATTGGGTCGATTGTTGCCACCGCCCGCGACTACTCACGGCCCCTTCGGAACGTGAGCCGTCCTTCGAAAGATTACCGTCCGACTCTCGACGGATGGCGCGCGATCGCCATCCTGCTCGTGATGTTCGAGCACGCCGGCGGTGCTTTGTTCGAGCCGGGTGGCCGATTTCCCAACCCTGCCTGGTACGCAGTCAGCCTGCACGGCACCTTCGGGGTCGACCTGTTCTTTGGTATCAGCGGGTTACTCATTTGCGGCCGAATGCTCGACGAGAATGAGAGAACCGGCGGCATAAGTCTGCGCAGCTTCTACATCCGGCGTGTATTCAGAATTCTCCCGCCGGCATTCACCTACCTCGCGACTATCGGACTGCTCGCCATCGCCGGCATTATCGTGGTGAGTCCGCGCGAATGGCTCAGCGCACTGTTCTTTTCCCGCAACTACGTCATCGTGCCGCCGGACGCCGGATGGTACACCGGACACTTCTGGTCGCTCGCGGTCGAAGAACACTTCTACCTGATTTGGCCCGCCATGTTGGTCGCTCTCGGCGCCGCGCGCGCGAGGCGATTCACGCCATGGTTCGCGATCGGCGTCGCGATGTGGCGCGTGATCGACTACGTTTATTTCCACGGACAAATATGGCCTGGCGTTCTCTCGAACCTTATTTACGAGAGAACTGATACGCGCTTCGACGGCTTGCTGTGGGGATGCTGGATCGCGCTTATCGCGAGCGTTCCTGCTTACCGCGCGTCTTTCTCCCGACCCTGGTCCGGACTGATCATCGGCGTGCTGCTGGCGGTGCTCATTTCATTAATCGCACTGAACCCTCCGTTGCAGACCGGGCTCGAGAGTTTCCTGGTGCCGCTTATCCTGATTGGCACCGTCCTCAATCCCCGACTGTGGTTCAGCCGAATTCTCGAGACCTCGCCGCTCCGCTGGATAGGAAAAATTTCCTACAGCCTGTATATCTGGCAACAGCTATTCCTCGGTACCATTACGCGTCCGCTCCCACTCGGAAGGCTGCAGGAATTCCCGCTGAACATCGTGGCGGTATTCGTTTGCGCCGCTGCCAGTTACTATCTGCTCGAGCGGCCACTGGTCGCCATCGGGCATTCACTGTCGAGCGCGCTCAAGCCTCCGCAAGACCAGACCTTCGAAGTCGCAGAGCCGGCTGCATCGATCAAGCAGTGACGTCCAACCGACTGTGCCGCCTGCATGACAAATCAACCGATCGATTCGATCTGAGGTACGGCGCCCGCTACTGCGTGATGACCATCGCGGCGGTGCGGGTGAGCGGGATAGTGACGGAGGAAACCAGGCTGGTCAGCGGCGGATAGTTGTAGGTGACGGCCACTGTTACCACACTGCCGGGCTTGTTGTTCGGCGACCAGGTCGTGGTAACGGTCATCGCGCCCGTGTTCAACACGCCGACGACCAGACCGTTCACATAACTCTGAACGCTGGAGGACGTCACCGCCGTCACCGCGGTCGAGCCGTGGACTGTTGCATATCTGACTGCCTGCTGGGCACTGTAGCAGACGAAATCGTAGCAGTAGAGCGCCAGCGCGAAGTTGATCACGCCGAAGAACAGCATCAGGCATGGAGTGATCACCAGTGCGAACTCGGCCATCGCCTGTCCCGGGTGCGAGCGCCGGATCGCCGCGCGCATACGCGCGCGCCACAACTTGATTCCGCCCGAGTTCATCATCCTACTGCACCACGCGCATGATGGCTTTTCCGGGCACCGTCATCGAGGGCAGGACGCCCATGAAATTTATTAGCGGCGTGTACGACGCGCTGGTGTTCACCTGTGTGTACAACAGCCGGTGGCTGCTGGCGCAATCGGTGGCCAGGCAGGTCGAAGAGGATCCGTCGGAGCATATGCAGAAATGAGTCGCGGTCGCCGTCATGCCGACGAGATTTGGCGCGTCGTTGGTCGCCGCCGTTTGCATCCCGGTGTTATCGGCCGCGGTCGTGAGACTCTGCGAGCCGTATTGAACACCGGCGCGCGCCGCGTTGGCGACCGAAATCGCTATGTAGAACGCGCGCCCCGTTTCCACTACCACCAGGAACATCATCAGCAGCAGCGGCAAGCTGAGCGCGAGCTCTACCGACGCCTGCCCACGCTGGTGCGCTCGATTCGGTCGCATCTCGCCCGATTTGCGCATCGTACTCATTCGGCCAGTATCGTGGATTTTATCGGTGAGCCGTTCGCCAGCGACGAATAGTTGGTGCCGATGGACGCGTTGCCGCTGAGCGTCAACTTGTTCGCCACCACGATGCTGTAGCCGTTGGTGCTGCTGTTTCCGTTGAAGCTAAGGGTGGTCGTCGGGAAATAGACCGCTCCATCGAAAGTCGAACTCGAATTTCCAGTGATCGTGCTGCCCGCGCCGGTACTGGGGATCGAGCGATCCTGAAAGAACAGGATCCCCGCCAGCGGACCCGAGGTCGGCGCACTGAGATTGGCCTGCGTGTTTCCGTTCATACTGATCGCGCCGTAACCACCGGTTCCGCTCGTATTGTAAAAGGTCACCCCGGTGCCGGTCATTGTCGTGTTGGCGCTGATCGCCATTCCGCCACCGGCAAGCACATAAGTTCCCGCATTGAAATTCAGCCACGCATTGCCGTGGACCGTGATTCCGCCGCAATAGGTGCCAGCATACAGCTGGAGCGGACTGCTCGCGCTTCCGCTGTTCCCGTTGAGCGAATAATTGGTGTGAGCGCATGAACCGACGGTCGGCGCCGCGACTGAGGCTAGCGGGTCGGTGGCCGCAATCACCCCGGTCTTCGGCGTCGGCGTCAGACTGGAACTGCCGCCCGCACTATATCCTCCCACCACCCCGATGGTCGGCGCCGTAATCGAGACATTGCCGACTACCGACAAACCGCTCGACGAGCTCGAGTCCACCAGCAGCCCGCAGCCGCTGGTGACCGTAACATTGCCGTTGGCCGAGAATGCGCCCGAGGCCGACGGATTCAACACATATATGCAACTCGGCCCGTTGCCCTCGTATGCGACCGCTCGCGTAGACACCGTCATCGTGCTGACCCCGAGTACCCGCAGAAAATAAGTCGGCTCCGGCTTGCTGACTGTCGCCTCGACGTACGCCGCGTTGCCCGCATTTGGTCCCGTGAGGGGCGGGTTGTTGATTGCTACCGTGACGTTGTTGACGCCGTCGGTATATCCGTTGGTGGCTGCGTCCGCTTTGCCCGCGGCCACCTGGTCGCCGTAGCTCAATTCCTCAGACCCAGCCATTGCCGCACTGTCCGCCGCCGTCTGCATCATGTTCTTTTGATGCTGCATGAAGCTGAAGTCGGCGACGATGGCTATCATGCCCATGAGCGCGATCAGCGAGACGCAAATCAGCACCATCACCTGGCCGCCTGCGCTGCCCGCAAGCGTAAACTTTCTGTTGGCACTATTGCGGCGGACAGCCTCACGCGTACCCGGCAAAACTCTTGTACTCATCTTCAGGTTGCTCCAACTCACCAGAGCACCGCGCGTGCCATCGGGAAGTTTCCTTATTCATCGGAAATCTGCCCCGCGCCTGTCCCAAACTGACCATTGTGTCCCACAATGCGTATCGTAAAGAATCTCTTAACATCAGTTACAATAATTTTCTAATTTAAATAGCCATATAACGAACGATGCCTTAGCATGGCAATCAATCAAAAAACTTGACGAAGCCCACCTGAATTTCTTATGTTCTCGATAAGTTCAACAGCGGCGATTGGCCGTCTCAACTTATCAGGGAGGCCCGTTATGCGATTGAAGAAAAGCGCGTCGTTACGCATCGCGATGATCGTGGCTGCTTTGGTGATGCTCGCAATTAGTTCCTACCCCACTCCCAGTCATGCTCAGGTTAAGCCGGGTGATTTCATCACGCCCGACAACGCATCCAAGGTCCAGAACCTGGTAGGTCCCGGCGTCTACTACAAAGTCCAGCGCGGCATGACGATGAAGATCGTGCCGACCGAGCGTGTCGATTGGCCGCCTCCCTATAAGGATGCGACCGAAAAGTATTCGTCGCAGGTACAGTTGTCGCGGGACAAGAAGTCGATCGTCGGCTTCGTCGCCGGGCAGCCGTTTCCTTTGATCGACGCCAACGATCCTGACGTCGCGGTGAAGATCATCTGGAATAACGTTTTCCGCCCAATTACTTCGGACGACTACGATCTGCGTTTCTACGACTGCGATTCCGAATATCAAAAACGCGGCCCGCAGACCGGCCAGGTCGAGTATTTCCAAATCGGGCACTATGCCGGCTATGACCTGGTCGGCCGCACCGAAGTCGAGCCGCTGCCGACCGATCCCGATTTCAAGGCCACCGGCCGCTACTGGCTGTTCGGCCTGTATCCGATTCTTGCGCCGCAGGAAATTCGAGGAACCGGATTCATCCGATACCGTTACGCCGACCCTAGGCACGGCGACGACATCTGGAGTCTCGACGCCGGTTCGCGCCGCCTGCGCCGCATCAACGAAGCTCTCATGAGCTCGTCAACCGCTAGCGGAACCTCGGCCCACGCATGGGATCCCGATCACTACTCGGGCTTCAATCCCAAGACCGAAGAGTACGCCTACAAATTCCTGGGCGAGAAGAACATGCTCGCGACCATCCACGCCATACACTCGCCCGAGCAGCGATGCGCCACTGACGGCGGCGCCAGTGCATGCCCCGAGGCCTGGGAGATGCGCCACATGTACATTGTGCAGGCGCTGCCCGATCGCTCGCGTATCAACGCGCTTGATTCGCGCACCGTCATCTTCATGGACAGCGAGATGTGGTTCGAGCCGTACATCGACACTTACGATCGTGCCGGCCATCTGTTCCGCGCGCACATCTATTGGCTGGCGACTCGCGACCGCCCGGTTCCAGATGCGAAGGTCGCAATCTATCCGTTCAAGCGATCGTTCGTCGTAGGCGCGGTCTCGACCGACGTGCAGTCGGGTCTGGCGACGATGTGCTATCTGCCGGGTATGGAAACGCCTGAGCGCGAATGCTGGTACATCAACATGGGTGCGGTCGATCGCACTTTCTTCACCACCCAGGCAATGGTCCGCGCAGCATCGTTCTAGGCGATTTGAGGACAACCGGCGACGGCCCATTGTGGGGCTGTCGACCAAACGATAATCGCACGAGCTACCTAACGGTTGTTAGGAGCACTTGACTGATATTTAGATCTGCCCGATCAGGATGCCTTATGCAAATTTGAGCAGACGCTATCGTCGTACGAAATGAGGCGCTGATCGGCAATAAACCCTTTTAGGAGAGAAGGAGGCGATCCTCGTCTATGAAATAATACTAATAATACTGATGATCCGGAAAAATCGTGATTGAAGGCAAGTCGACGATTCTCGCAGCGTCGCGTTTTCCGAAATCATCGATAGCGCCTCACATATGTTCGCGCGAATCGTCCGCGTGCACTGACTAGTATGCCCGAGGCGGCCAGAATGGTTCCTTCGGGTTACATCTGCTTCGGTGCGTTCTTGTGCTGGCAGGTCGGAATTTAGCATTAGCCAATCTGAACTGCCACATAACCCGGAACGTCGTAAATCGCAATCTGCAAGAAATTAAGTTGACGATTCGCTTAGACCTCCCCTAATGTCGGAAACAACGATAAGACTGCGGCCACGGGCCGCTCGGGAGGCATGTATGCGAAGGCAGAAGACTTTGTCGTCAACTATCTCGACGACCGTCGCTACCCTGTTGCTGCTCGCCGTTGGCGCGTTCAGCACTCCGGGTTACGCCCAGGTCAAGCCGGGTGATTTCATCACGCCTGAGAATGCATCCAAGGTGCAGGACTTGGTGGGCCCGGGCGTCTACTACAAGGTTCAGCGCGGCATGTCGATGAAGATCGTGCCGACCCAGCGCGTCGATTGGCCGCCTCCTTATAAAGATGCGACTGAAAAGTATTCGTCGCAGGTACAGCTGTCGCGGGACAAGAAGTCGATCGTCGGCTACGTCGCCGGTCAGCCCTTCCCGTTGATCGACGCCAATGACCCTGACGTCGCCGTCAAGGTCATCTGGAACAACGTCTTCCGCCCAATCACTTCCGACGACTACGATCTGCGCTACTACGACTGCGATTCCGAGTACCAGAAGAAAGGCGCGCAGACCGGCCAGATCGAGTATTTCCAGATCGGACACTACGCCGGCTATGACCTCGTCGGCCGCACCGAAGTCGAGCCGTTGCCGACCGATCCGGATTTCAAGGCCACCGGCCGTTACTGGCTGTTCGGTCTGTATCCGATTCTGGCGCCGCAGGAAATTCGAGGAACCGGCTTCATCCGATACCGCTACGCCGACCCCAGGCACGGCGACGACATCTGGAGTCTCGATGCCGGATCGCGCCGGCTGCGCCGCGTCAACGAGTCCATCATGAGCTCCTCGACCACGGCCGGCGGTACCTCCGCTCATGCGTGGGATCCGGATCACTACTCGGGCTTCAATCCCAAGACCGAGCAGTACTTCTACAAATTCCTGGGTGAGAAAAACATGCTCGCGACGATCCACGCCGAGCATTCGCCCGAACAGCGATGCCCCACCGACGGCGGCGCCAGCGCATGCCCCGAGGTTTGGGAGATGCGCCATATGTACATCGTCCAGGCGCTGCCCGATCGCTCGCGCATCAACGCGCTTGATTCGCGCACCGTCATCTTTATGGACAGCGAAATGTGGTTCGAGCCCTACATCGATACCTACGACCGGGCCGGCCATCTGTTCCGCTCGCACATCTACTGGCTGGCGACTCGCGATCGCCCGGTGCCCGACGCCAAGGTCGCAATCTATCCGTTCAAGCGATCATTCGTCGTAGGCGCGGTTTCGACCGACGTGCAGTCGGGCCTCGCCACGATGTGCTATCTGCCGGGCCTCGAAACCCCCGAGCGCGAATGCTGGTACATCAACATGGGTGCGGTCGATCGCAGTTTCTTCACCACCCAGGCGATGGTCCGCGCCGCATCGTTCTAGCCGCGAATCCGTTCGCAACGCAAAGACGGGCGCGATCCAATTCAGGATCGCGCCCGTCCGTCTTCCCCTCTCCCGAAGGGAGAGGATCGAAGGCGAGGGACCTTATTCAGCGCGCGCTGCGCGAGCGACCAAATATTCTGAGCTTCCGGATGCCCGACGCTCTCAGTCGACCGCGCCGCACACCCAACACCCTAACCCCTTCCCGAGCGGGAAGGGGAAACGATATCGGAGGTCGGTGCGAGAAATTCAGATCACACAATCCGCTTCTGCCCGTGCTTGAATCCGCCCTGCTCGCCAATCGCCTCGTTGCCGCGCTCTGGCTCGATCCTCTGCACTTCCCGCTCGCGCTCGCGATTCGTCTCGCGCTCGGGCTCGCGCCGACGCCCGCCGCGATTCTGCCCGTCGCCTTTCTGCTCGCGACGCCCGCCGCTGCTGTCGGTCGGCACTATCTCGATCGCGCGCATTATTCCGTCGCCCCCGGATCGCGTCGTGATCATCGGATCGTCCTTCAACGCCAGATGCACCACCCGGCGGTCGCGCGGCGGCATCGGCTCGAGCCGCACCGGCTTATGCTCGCGCTTGGCCTTCTCGCCCATCGACAGCGCCATCCGATGCAATTGCTGGCGGCGTCGCGCGCGATACGATTCGGTCTCGAGTGAAATCGGGGCCGCGTCCTTGATTCGCCGCGCCAGGATCCGATTCACCAGGTACTCGAGCGCGTCGAGCGTCTGCCCATGCCGCCCGATCAGAATCCCCGATCCGTCGCCCTTGATCTCGATCTCGACCGTCTCCGCATCGACTTCGATTTGCCGCACTTCGGTCGGCTCGCCCATCTGCTCGAGAATCTGCTTGAGGATAACCATCGCCTCGCGGCGCTGCTCCTCGAGGTTCGCGTTCTTGCGCCCTGCCGCGCCGCTGTCATCGTCGGCGCCGCCGGCTGACGCCGCCGGACTCTGGCTCCGCGCGCGCCCGTCATCGCGCCCCCGCCGTTGATTCTCACGCCCGCGACCACGCCCATCGGACGCGCCTTCGTTGCGTTCTCGCGGCGCTTGCGATGCTTGCGATACCGCCGGCGGATTCGCGCCGACACCTTCCGCGCCCTTGCGCGTTACTCGCACCCGCGCCTGACGGGCGCCCAGTCCGAGCACGCCCGCGCGCGGCGTCGCGATCACTTCGATCGTAACTTCGTCCTCGCGCGCGCCAAGCTGCTCGAGGGCTTCCCTGGTCGCCTCTTCCACCGAGGCGGCTTCCACTTCTTTCCAGTCCATATTGCTCATGCAGCCGGCGGTAATTGTTGGAATTCGCGGTTGAGAAAGTATTGCTGGATCACGCCTAGCAGGTTAGACGAAAAATAATACAAAGCGAGGCCCGCGGGAAAGTTTATCAACATGATCGTGAAAATCAGCGGCGTCAGCATCATCATCCGCTGCTGATTCGGATCGGGCGTCGTCGGCGTCATGTACTGCTGGAGAAAACTGGTCAGCCCCATCAGCAGCACCAGCACCGGCAGGCCGTGGCAATGCGTCAGCGGCAGTTGCGGCATCCAGGAAATATGCAGGCAGTCGGGCGTCGACAAATCGTTGATCCAGCCGACGAACGGCGCATGCCGCAGCTCGACCGAGTTCCGCAGCGCCTCGTACATCCCGATAAAAATCGGCAATTGCAGCGCCATCGGCGCGCATCCGCCGAGCGGATTGACGTGATTGCGCTTGTAGAGATCGACCATCTCTTTCTGCAACTGCTCGTTGTTTTCCTTGTACTTGTCGCGCAGGCGCTGGATCTGCGGCTGCAGCCGTTGCATCTTCATCATCGATCGCTGGCTTCTGATCGAGATCGGCAGCAGCGCGACCCTCAAGGCCACCGTCACCAGAATAATATCGACCCCGTAGTTGGGCGCGATGTAGTGAAATAGCTTCAGGATGCGCAGAAAAATGATCGCGAGGATTCCCGCCCAGCCGAAAGTGATCGCCTTGGTAAGCGCTGGATTCACAGCCTCCAGGGCTTCCAGGAGCTTCGGCCCCATATAGACCTGATTACGGGTTCGGGTAGTGTCGTCGAACAACAGCCGTGCGATTGCCTCGTCACCTATGTAGGCCATCGCGAGCGATGCCGACTTTCGGGTCCTGCGGCAAAAATACCGCCAGGAAATACTGATCGCCAAAACCGGCATACGTGATCGGGCCGGACCTCGGCGGCACTCCCTTCTTCAGGTCCTTCTCGTTCTCGGTGAACGACTTGTCGCCACGTCCGCCTCCAGCGCGGGGATATCGTAGTACCCCTGATGCGCCGTCAGCGGCTGGCTCATCGACACGCCCAAGCTGATTCAGCGGCGGCCCGCCGGAGACCGCAACGTCCATCGTAAAGACGTAGCCCGACGGCTTGAAGGTGAAAGTCTTGGTGATAGTAGTGCCGTCCGCCTCTTTGGCGACGAACACCGCCGTCGCATCCGCGCCCGCCGCCGATATTTTCGCAGGCGCATTCGTCTCGTAACTGAAATCGCTGTCGTCGACGACGTTCCCGCCGCGCGTCAGCACCGCGCCGAGCGGCAGACGCCCTCCCGGCGCCACCTGCACCATCTCGTAAGGCGGACTGTTCTTGTCGGCACTCTGCCGATACTTGTTGAGCTTGAAACTTTTGAGCCGCGCGCCATGAGTAGTAAACACGGCGACGTACAAATCCGAATCGACTTCGATAGTGCGCTCCGGCACCAACGCCATCGACGGCGTCATCGCCACCGGATTGCTGCCCCGTCAGCCGCAGCGGTCGCAGCCGCTCCAGGAGCCGTCGAGTTGGTCAGCGTCCCGATTGCGTTCGTCCCGTTATCAGCCGCATTCCCCTGCGCAGCCTTGTCCGCCTTAGCCTGCTCGGCCGCCTGCTGCTGCTGTTGCGTAGGGGCAGGAAAAAACCGCTTCAGCACCAACTCCTGGTAAGCCACCACCAGAATGATCGACAAAATAACCGCAAGCAGTACGCGACTAGAATCCAATTTCGATCCTCATGGGCAGCAATTGCCTCGCCCCCCGTGGGGAGAGGCCGACGCTCGTCTTCGAGTGGCGGGTGAGGGACCAAATTTTCAAAGACTCTGGAATGTGCGGCGCAACAGACAACCGCGCCGGACAAATGTCCCTCACCCTAACCCTCTCCCCACGTGGGGCGAGGGAATAAGAACGGGCGAAGGAACCAGAATTCTCGATCACTTTCATCTCTCCACCCCACGCCCGCGCACCGGATCAAACCCATGCCCCCCAATCGGATTGCACCGCGCGATTCGCCAAAGTGCCATCGCACCGCCCCGAACGATCCCGTACTCCGCAATCGCATCGCGCGCATACACCGAGCAGCTCGGCTCGAACCGACACGCCGGCCCGTGTTTCGCATGAATCACCGGCGACACTGCCGCGCGATAAATCGCAACCGCCCCGACCGCAAGCAGTCGCGGCGTAGCAGCAACGCTAAGTTTCCGGATCCCCTTCCCGCTCGGGAAGGGGTTAGGGGTTAGGTTCCTACGCATCAATGATCGCGCCCGCCAATTCGCCCCTTGAGATTCCGCGCCGCCATCATCAGTTCATCATTGATCGCCACCGATTCGAGCGCACCCGCGCCGCCGCGCGCGATCACCACGATCGACGCTCCGGCTGGCAGAGATGCCCGCAACTCTTTCCTGAAACACTCGCGCACCCGCCGCTTCACCCGGTTCCGCACCACAGAGTTGCCGATTCTGCGCGACACCGTAACACCCAACCGCGACCGCTCCGGCTCGTGCTCGAGTCGCGATGCGTACATGACAAAATGAGGACTCTGAAAGCGCACTCCGTCTCGCTGGAGGCGCAAAAATTCCGCGCTCCGATGCAGCCGGTCTGCCGCCGCGAAGCTCAATTGCGCGCGCACCGGATTGTTAGCCTGGCTGCTTGGGCGGGATCGAGATTGCGAGGCGTGCGCGGCCCTTCGCACGGCGGCGCTTGAGTATCTTGCGTCCGCCCGGCGTGGCCATCCGCGCCAGGAATCCATGGGTTCGTTTGCGTCGGCGGTTATGCGGTTGGTAGGTCCTTTTCATTGCTCGGGGCCAGCTTCACTCGGTTTTAGAATTCCGACCGCCAAGGTCGGTTAATAAGTCGGGTATCTTTTCGGCGCGATCTCTTTCAGTTTTTGAGGTGGATAATAACTTCGAACGACCCCGAACACGCAATCGAACCATACCGCGCGCGATTGAGCAAGCGTCAGACGACAACAAAGGGGGAAGGAACTTACATTATACGCGAAACCCGCGGTGGGTTTCACGCTTCCTTCGGCAGGGGTGACCCCTGCACCCAGTGATCAAGAAATCGCGAAATGTCGAAGACGCCGAGTGACAATCGCGAAATGTCGAGGACGACCTTTCGCTCCCAGGTTCTGTCCTTGTGTCATTCAGAGCGCAGCGAAGAATCCCGGCTCCGGTTCCCCTTCCCACCATGGGAAGGGGTTAGGTTCTTCGGCATCACCCGCGATGCTCGCCGAGTCACTACTCCCCCTTCAGCCGCGGATCATCATCCTGCACACAAATCGAATACGAATACCGCTGAACATAAACGTTCTCGGCATCATTCTTCTCAGCATCGATCACAGTCGCGCGAAAATCCTCACAACTCTCCCGCGACGAAAAACTATCGACATGCTCCCACTCCGACAGCGGCGTCTCCCGCTGCAACCCCCGCCGCGCACAATCAATCGTCGGCGCGATGAGGATCCATCCAGCCAACACCACGGCCGTGAAATGCGCAAATCTCAAATAGGCTCTCTCGCTCTTATCAGGCACAGCACCGGGATTCTTCGCTTCGCTCTAGAATGACACAAGAACAAAACCTCGGAGCAAAATGGCGTCCTCGCCATTTTGCGATTTCTTTTCACTGGGTGCAGGGGTCACCCCTGCCGAAGGAAGCGTGAAACCCACCGCGGGTTTCACATACAATACGTTCCCCTGTTTATGTACCTCCTCGACACGATCGTAGCCCCTGCCACAGCACCCGGCCTCGGCGCCGTCGCGATCGTCCGCCTGTCCGGCCCACGAGCATTCGAGATCCTCGACTCTATCTTCCGCCCCGCACATTCAGCCGCGATGACGCCGCGCGTGATGCGCCTGGGCGACGTTGTCGATCCGGCAACCGGCGCGCGCATCGATCGCGCGCTTGCGGTCGTGATGCCGCATCCGGCGAGCCTCACCGGCGAGGACGTCGCCGAAATCCAATGCCACGGCGGCCCGTTTGTTGTGCGCCGCATCGTCGCGATAGCTCTGGAAGCCGGTGCGCGCGTCGCCGAGCCGGGTGAATTCACTCGCCGTGCATTCCTGAACGGCCGGATGGATCTGGCTGAAGCCGAGGCGGTCGCCGACATCGTCGCAGCGCGCAGCGATTCCGCGCTAGCGAATGCATTGTCGCAACTCTCCGGCGCACTTTCACAACGCGTTGCCGAATTACGCTCCCAGGTGATTGCGATCCGCGCGCATCTCGAAGTCGAGATAGATTTCTCGGACGAAGACATCCGACTCCCGTCGCGCCGCGAGGTCGCCGCCGAAATCGAGCGCCTCATCGCTGACGTTGCCGTCCTGCACGACAGCTTCGCGCGCGGCCTCCTGATGCGCGACGGCGTCCGCGCGACGATAGTCGGCAAGCCCAACGCCGGCAAGTCGAGCCTGCTGAATCTTTTACTCGGCGCCGACCGCGCAATCGTGACCGCGATCGCCGGCACCACTCGCGACGTGATCGAAGACTCGGTTCAGCTCGGCCCCTACGCGCTGGTGCTCAACGACACTGCGGGTGTGCGCGAATCGACCGACGACGTAGAGCGAATCGGCATCGAGCGCACGCTCCGATCAGCTCGCGAGGCGGACCTGCTGATCGCGATGTTCGATTCGTCGCGCCCGCTCGAGCCTTCAGACCTGGACGTGATTCGGCTAACAACCAACCGCTCGGGCCTGGCAATCCTGAACAAGCGCGATCTGCCGGCCGCAATCACGTCCGCCGATCTCCGTGAGCAAGGCCTGAAAATTCCCATCCTCCCGTTCTCAGCAATCAACCTCGACGAAGCCGTCACCCTGCGTGCCGAGTTGACCAAAGCGATCGCCGCACTCATCAACCCGTCCAGACCAACATCAAACGATCAAATCGCAATCTCGCGCGAGCGACATCGCGACGCGCTCGCGATGGCTCTGGAAGCTCTCAAGAATGCACGCACCTCCGCGCTATCGTTGATGCCTCCAGAGATCGTCGCAGTCGACATAATGGCGGCCGCATCAGCGCTCGGCTCGATTACCGGCGAAGTCAGCGGTGAGGACGTCCTCGACGCGATCTTCCGCGACTTCTGCATCGGCAAGTGATGCGTGGCACAGGCTTCAGCCTGTGATTCTTTCCTGGATTTGCATGGACCAGAAAATCACAGGCTAAAGCCTGTGCCACCAAAGTCCGGACCCGAGAGCAAAATGGCGTCCGCGCCATTTTGCGATTCTCACTGGGTGCAGGGGTCACCCCTGCCGAAGGAAGTGTGAAACCCACCGCGGGTTTCACCTACAATCTAGTTGTATTATTTCTCTACTATTCGCTATTGCCATCTTCGCGCGACCGCTTTGCGCGACGCGTCGATGCGGGCCATAATCGCTGGTTCGCTATGAAGTACGACGTTATCATCGTGGGCGCTGGGCATTCCGGGATTGAAGCGTCGCTGGCGGCGGCCAGGATGGGTGCCAGCACCCTGATGCTCACGCTCAATCTCGACCATATCGGGCAGATGTCGTGTAATCCGGCGATCGGCGGGATTGGCAAGGGGCACCTGGTGCGCGAGATCGACGCGCTCGGCGGCGAGATGGGCCTGGCGACCGACGAGACCGGCATTCAGTTTCGATTTCTGAACACGCGCAAGGGTCCGGCGGTGCGTGCGCGGCGGGCGCAGGCCGACAAGGCCGCGTATCGCGCACGGAGCAAGCGAGTGCTCGAGCGAACGGCGAACTTGCAGGTGCGGCAGGCCAGCGTCGAGCGCCTGATCGTCGAAGACGGCGCAGTCCGCGGGGTCGAGTCGCAGATTGGGGAGGTGTTTGAGGCGCCGACGGTCATCCTCACCACCGGCACGTTCCTCAAGGGCCTCGTCCACATCGGGATGAAGAATTATTCGGCGGGGCGCGCTGGCGATTTCGCCGCGATGGGTCTCAGCGATCACCTGGCGCAGCTGGGTTTTCGAATCGGGCGGCTGAAAACCGGCACTTGCCCGCGTCTCGACGCGCGCACGATCGACTACTCCGCGTTGGAGATCCAGCCGGGGGACGAGCCGCCGCCGCCGTTCTCGTTCCGCACTGAGAGAATCACGCAGGCGCAGATTCCCTGCCATCTGACGTTCACCAACTTGCGCACTCACGAGATAATCCGCGGCGGGATCGACCGTTCGCCGATGTATTCGGGCGTGATCCAGAGCAAGGGGCCGCGCTACTGCCCGTCGGTCGAGGACAAGGTGATGCGCTTTCGGGACAAGGAGCGCCACCAGATTTTCCTCGAGCCCGAGGGCCGCGACACGATCGAGGTCTATCCCAACGGGCTGTCGACCAGCCTGCCGCTCGACGTGCAGCTCGCGATGGTACGGTCGATCGCCGGGCTGGAGCAGGCCGAGATAATGCGGCCGGGATACGCTATCGAGTACGATTTCTCGGACCCGACGCAGTTGACGCCGTCGCTGGAGACCAAGCTGGTGCGCGGGCTGTTCTTCGCGGGCCAGATAAACGGTACCACCGGCTATGAGGAGGCGGGCGCGCAGGGCTTGATCGCGGGAATCAACGCGGCGCTCAAGGTTCGGGGCGGGCCGGCGCTGATACTGCGGCGCGATCAGGCGTATATCGGGGTGATGATCGACGACCTGGTGACGCGGGGTATCGGCGGCGAGCCATACCGGATGTTCACCTCGCGCGCCGAGTATCGGCTGCTGCTGCGCGAGGATAATGCGGACCGGCGGCTGTCTCACATTGGCGAGCGGCTGGGATTGCTCGACGCGTCGGCAGGCGCACGCGTCCGCGCCAAGACCGAGGCGGTGTCGCGCGAGATCGAACGCCTCAAGTCCGCGCTGATACCGGCATCCGACGAGGTCAATTCGGCCATCGTGGCGCATGGATCGACGCCGATTGCGCAGCCGGTACGTGCGATCGAGTTGCTCAAGCGGCCCGAAATCGGCTACGACGCTTTGATCAAGATGAGCGGGGTGACCTCGACCTTGAACCTCGACGAAGCGGCTGAGCTCGAGACCGAGATCAAGTACGAGGGCTACGTTCGGCGGCAGGTCGAGGCGGTCGAGCGGTTTGCGCGGCTCGAGGACACGACGATTCCCGACTGGGTCGATTTCAAGGTCGTGATGGGCCTGTCGACCGAGGTTTCCGAGCGTCTATGCGCGGTGCGGCCGCGATCGCTCGGGCAGGCGGCGCGGATGCCAGGAATCACGCCGGCGGCGATCTCGATCCTTGCGGTCCATATTAAGAGTCGCCGGGACCGCAACGCCCGCGCCATTTAAGGCTGATTCCGACGTTTCACGTGAAACGTTTTGCCGCGATTCATCAATAAAATCAGATACTTAAATTTCCGCCGCCGAAGTTTCACGTGAAACCTAAGAGCACCGAAAAAGCACCTGCGAAGCGGAAACCCGCCAAACCTGCTGCTAGAAAGAAGGGGCTCACCCCCGATCAGATTGCGGCGTCGGTACGCGCTCAGCTCGCGCCTGCGATCGCTCCGCTTGGAGTCGTCAGCAATACCGTCCAGTTCCTGAACCGGATCGAGCGGTTGGCGGTGATGCTCGCCGTTTGGGGGCCGAAGATAAACCTGACGGCGCATCCACAGGACCCCGAGGAGATCGTGTTCCACGTCTTCGATAGCATTATCCCAATCTCGCTCGCCGTCAGTCTGAAGATCCTGCGCCTAGGCAGGACCCATCGCTTTCTCGATATCGGCAGTGGCGCCGGCTTTCCCGGGCTCGTGATCGCGGCGGCGATCAACGCGAGCGTCACTCTGGTCGAGGCGCGGCGCAAGCGCGCGACGTTTCTGACCGAGGCTGCGATCGAAATGGGCTTGCAGAACGTCCGGGTCGAATGCGCGCGCGCCGAGTCGTTCGACGTGCGTGACGGGTATGACGTGGTCACGTCGCGAGCGTTGGGAAACCCGGCGGCGCTTTTCCAGATTGCAGGGCGCGCATTGCGGGTCGAGGGCGTGCTAATGCTCTACGTCACCGCGGACCAGACGTTCGACGAGGATACGCTGGCGGCCGCTGGTGAGGCGGGACTCTTCGACGGTGCGCGATCCGTCTACGACCTGCGGCACGGCCGCGACGTGTTCCATCGCACGGCGGCGACCTGGGTCCGCCGGTGATAGGAGTGGAACCCCTCCTGGGTTCCACACCTCCCTGGGCAGGGGTGACCCCTGCACCCAGTACTAATCGCAAAATGGCGAGGACGCCATTTTGCTCTCAGGTTCTTTTTCCTGTCTCATTCAGTTCTTGTGTCATTCAGAGCGAAAACTGCCGAAGCGAAGAATCCCCGATCCTTCCTCTCCTGCCCTCGCCTGCCTCAATGCGTTCGCATTGACGTTTCACGTGAAACGTTCCGTCGCGAAAAATCAGTAATTTCAGCTAGTTACGCAAATCGGATCACGCGATTTGCATTTGTTTGACTGTGCGCATTTAATGGTTGTCGGAACGTTTCACGTGAAACGTCGGGCGAGTGGGGCAGGGGCAATCTCTGCGGGGTAGGTTGTGGGGCGGGTAATCGCAATCGCTAATCAGAAAGGCGGCGTCGGCAAGACTACGACGGCTATCAATCTGGCCTTCGCGCTGGCTGATAGTGGGCGCAAGGTCCTGCTGGTCGACCTCGACCCCCAAGGCAACGCCACTTCCGGTATCGCCACGCCCGAGGATGTGAGCGCATCGCGTCGGGAGGGCAAGACTATTTACCAGGCGCTGGTCGGTGGCCTGGCGATTTCGGAAATCGTGAGGCAGGTGCGGCCTACGTTGTCGCTGGCGCCGGCGGGCGACGATTTGGTCGGCGCTGAGATCGAGCTGGTGACGATGGAAGGACGCGAGCGACGTTTGCGAGCGCTCCTGGAGCCGGTGCGTTCGGAATATAACTATGTTCTAATTGATACACCTCCGTCGCTGGGAATTCTCACGTTGAATGCTCTGGTCGCGGCGGACTCCGTGCTGGTGCCGATGCAATGCGAGTACTACGCGCTCGAGGGTCTCAACTCCTTGCTCGGCACGATCAACAAGGTCAAGGCGGCGCTGAGGCCGGGGCTCGAGCTCGAGGGTCTCGTGCTCACGATGTTCGACTCGCGCAATCGCCTGAGCCATGAAATCTCCGATGAGGTGCGAAAACATTTTCCTGAAAAAGTCTTTCAGAGCGTGATCCCGCGCAGCGTGCGGCTGTCGGAAAGCCCGAGTCATGGATTGTCGGTGTTCGAATACGAACCGAGGTCGTCAGGCGCGGATGGGTATCGCGCGCTCGCGGCCGAGATCGTTGCGCGTGGGGAGGGGACCTCTGCACCCGGTTAAGGTGAAAATGAGGGACGATGCTCGTCCTAATAACCTCTCCTTGTCCGAGGAGAGGTCGGCGCGAGCCGAAGGTGAGTGGCGGGAGAGGTGCAACGCTGGCCGTCGCACGCACGCACGCTTTCTCTTTTGCAACACGTCAGAAAGTGGTGCTGCGTCCGGCGGCAGTTCCAGCATCTCGGAATTGAGATTAGACGAGTTGAGGTGGCTGCGCTGTCGGGCGTTGCACCCCACCCGCCGCGCTCCTCCGGCGCGCGGCGACCTCCCCTCGGACAAGGGGAGGTTAGGAATCGGAACACGATCGAAGATTTGAGAGGACTATCAGGATGATACGGAAACCATTGGGGCGCGGGCTTGATGCGCTGATCGGCAATGCGGCGGCGGGGACTGAAACCGCCGCGCCCCTAGAGGGCGGCGGCGACTCGCAATTCAAGCAGGCGGCCGTCGGCAGTATCGCGGCCGGCGCGTTTCAGCCGCGAATAAATTTCGACAAGGAACGGCTGGCTGAACTTACCCGCGCTATCCAGAGCCAGGGAATTATCGAGCCGCTGATAGTGCGGCGAATCGATGCGCCCGAAGCCGACGGGCCGCGCTACGAACTGATCGCGGGCGAACGGCGACTGCGTGCGGCGCGTGCGGCGGGTCTCGAGACTGTCCCGGTCGTGGTGCGCGAGCTCGACGATCGCGCCGCGCTCGAGATGTCGCTGGTCGAGAATATCGTGCGTGAAGATCTGAACGCAGTCGAAGAAGGACTCGCGTTTTTCCGCCTGGTCGACCATTTCGGGCTGACCCATGACGAGATCGCGACGCGCGTCGGCAAAAGCCGTCCCTACGTCGGCAACACGATTCGCTTGCTCGAACTTCCGCAACCGATTCTGAATATGATTGCGAAGGGAGAACTCACTGCAGGACAGGCGCGGCCGTTGCTCTCGATCGGATCGACCGAGGCGCAACTGTCGGCGGCGCGGCGAATCGCGGCGGTCGGAATCTCTTCGCGCGGAGCCGAGGAAATGGCTACCGCAAATCGCCCGCACGAGACAAAAAATGCCGCATCGCGATCGTCTTCCGGCGGCGACGCGAACCTCAACGCACTGGCCGAAGGCCTGCAGCGAGCACTCAAGCGCAAGGTCAGAATTTTCAAGCGTCGCGGGCGAAATCCAGGACGTATCGAAATCGATTACTACGACGATAACGATCTGACGGCGGTCGCGGAGATGCTGCTCGGGAATTCGCGGGCATCGATGCGGGCTTAGGGCGTCGGGGAAGGGGAAATCACTTTATTTAATGTGAAACCCGCGGTGGGTTTCACACTTCCTTCGGCAGGGGTGACCCCTGCACCCAGTGAAAGGAAATCGCGAAATTTCGAGGACGACCTTTCGCTCTCGGGTTCGGGACTTTGGTGGCACAGGCTTTAGCCTGTGATTTTCTGGTCCATGCGAATCCAGGAAAGAATCACAGGCTGAAGCCTGTGCCACGTGGCTACACTCCTTCCGCTACCGGTGCAATTCAAATTTGTGTTATCGATCCGTTCCGGACTCGCGGCGGATTCGTGGTCGCGGCACGCTCCTTAAAAAGGAAGGTTCTGCATGATGTCGCAGAGCATTGAGATAGACGAGATGGTTTCGCTCGAGCGAGGCGAGATTGATCGGCGTATCTACAGTGATCCCGCGATCTTCGAACTCGAGATGGAGCGGATTTTCGCTCGTTCGTGGCTGTTCCTCTGCCATGAGTCACAGATTCCCGAGCCCGGTGATTTTTTCCAGTCGGTCATGGGCCGCGATAACGTGCTGGTGGTGCGGCAAAGGGATCGAAATGTCAAAGCCATGCTCAACACCTGCGCGCATCGCGGTAACGCCGTCTGTCGCGCGGAGGAAGGCAACGCCAAGAGCTTCCTGTGCACCTATCACGGGTGGTCCTACGGCATCGACGGACAGCTTCTCGGCGTGCCGGGATTCAAGACCTTCTATGCCGGTCAGCTCGACAAATCGAAACACGGGCTGGCACAAGTGGCGCAAGTGGCGACCTACAAGGGATTCATATTCGGTACCCACGACATTTCCGCACCGCCCTTGGAACAGTTTCTCGGCGCTACCGGGCGGCTCGGCCTCGATATGATTGCCGCGCGGGGCGACATGGTCGTGGTCCCCGGCATCCAGAAGTTCATCATCGATTGCAACTGGAAAATCGCAGTCGACAATCTTTTCGATTGGTACCATCCGCAGGTCACTCACGCGTCCGCATTCATGCCCGGTGTGCTCGGCGTCGATCCCGGCCGCACGACGAGTGAGAAGATCGACATGAGCGACGTGAACATGGACAGCGGCGGCGCGCTTGATATGCCGGGCATCGGCATCATCGGGACGAAGTTCGACCAGGTGGTTGTACTCGGTGAATATGGGCACGCGATCGGCGGGCCCACCGCGTCCTCTTTGGGCAATCCCGACTTCGACAAAGGCTGGCGCTCCTCGCCGCAGGCTCGGGAAGCCTTGGGCCCGGTCGGAGTGGAAGTCGCCGGACACCCCAACATCTTTCCGACCGCCTGGGTGACTTCGGTGACCGGACAGCTATCTCTGCGGATACCGCGCAGCCCCGCTCAGACCGAGATCTGGTGGTTCACCCTGGTTGATCGCAACCTGCCGCGCGAGACCCGCGATTTCATCGTCAGCACCGCATGCCGCGTTTTCGGCCCGGCGGGCGTGCTCGAACAAGACGACGGCGAGAACTGGTCGCAGGCCACGGCGCAGACCCGCGGCGTCGCAAGCCGGCGGATGAAGCATCAGCTCACCATGGGTCTGGGCCGGGGCAAGATTATCAAGGAAGGCGGTTTGGCGCGGGTCGAGGGTCTTACCAGCGAGCATGGCCAGTTGTGGACGTATCATTCGTGGGCGCAATGGATGAAGGGCCTCGGCTGGGACGATCTGCTCAAGGCGACCACGCCCGGCGATTATATCTAGCGAGCCATATAGATGTCCGCAGACTCAGGCTTGCGTCCGAACGACGACCGAATCGCGGCGATGGTGCGCCAGTACGAGGTCGAGCGCTTCTACTACGACGAGGCGGCGTTGCTCGACGCGCATCGATACGAGGAGTGGATCGCACTGTTCAGCGACGACGCGCACTACTTCATGCCGATCCGCCGCACTCGCATGCAGCGCGAACTGAGCAAGGAATTCACGCAGCCCGGTGAGATGGCCTTCTTCGATGACGACAAGACTCTGCTCGCCGGGCGGGTGGCGAAGCTAAAGTCAGGCCGCTCGTGGGCGGAAGATCCACCGTCGCGCACGCGTCATCTGATAACCAATGTGAGAGTGGTTCGCGACAGCGGCCGCGAGCTCGGAGTCGAATCGAACTTCCACGTTTACCGGACCAGGCTCAATTCGGAGGAGAGCTCGTGGATCGGATCGCGACGGGACCTGCTGCGGCGAGTCGAAGGATCGTTCCAGATCGCGGACCGCAAAATTTTTCTCGAGCAGACCGTGCTACTGTCGCGCAACCTGAGTAACTTCTTCTGATATGGGCTGGCTGGAAAATAAAGTAGCGCTCGTAACCGGCGGCGCATCGGGGCTCGGACGGGCAATCGTCGAGCGATTCGTCGACGAGGGCGCACGAGTCGCAATCCTCGATCGAGCGCGCGAGCGTACCGAGGAGCTGGCGAAGCAACTTGGCGATCGGGTAGCGGCGATCGTCGGCGACGTCACCGACCTTGGCGACAATCAGCGAGCGGTTGCGGAGACAGTCGCGAGGTTCGGGCAACTCGACTGCTTCGTGGGCAACGCCGGAATCTGGGATTTCTCGATTTCGCTGGCAGCATTGCCCGACGATCGAATCGGCATCGCCTTCGACGAACTGTTCGGCGTGAACGTTAAGGGCTATTTGCTCGGCGCGAAGGCTGCATACTGCGAACTTGCTAAGACCAACGGCAATATCATCTTCACGGTCTCGAACGCGGGCTTTTACCCGTGCGGAGGCGGTCCTCTATATACGGCTTCGAAGCATGCGGTGGTCGGGTTGATTCGCCAACTGGCCTATGAGCTGGCGCCCAAGATTAGAGTCAACGGAGTGGCGCCCGGCGCGATCCCAACTGACTTGCGCGGCCCGCGCTCGCTCGACATGGGAGAGCAATCGATTGCTTCGGTGCCGCTCAAGGCGGCTGTAGAGCGCGGAATTCCGCTCGGCAAGCTGCCCGAGCCGCGCGACTACACCGGATCGTATGTCCTGCTGGCGTCGGGCGAGAATTCTTCCACCGCGACTGGAGGCGTAATCCTTTGCGAAGGCGGTATCGGCGTCAGAGGTTTCACTGACGCGGCCGGCGGCCGGAACTTGTAGATCACTTTATTGAATGTGAAACCCGCGGTGGGTTTCACGCTTCCTTCGGCAGGGCTAAGCCCTGCACCTTAGTGAAAGGAAATCGCGAAATGTCGAGGACGACCTTTCGCTCTAAAGTTCTGTTCTTGTGTCATTCTAGAGCGAAGCGAAGAATCCCGGTTCCGATCTTTCCGATCCCTTCTCCGCGTCCGGTTCCCCTTCCCGCTCGGGAAGGGGTTAGAGGTTAGGTTGTCGGCATCGCGCGAACGACTAACGGAGCAATTCGCATGATCCATGGAAGCTGTCTCTGCGGCGCGGTTCAATTCGAATTCACGAAGGCTGCTGGTCCCTTCGATTTGTGCCATTGCACGCGATGCCGCAAAGTCACCGGCTCCGCATTTTTCGCCGGCCTATATGTGCGCATCGAAGATTTCCGCCTCGTCGCGGGCCGAGAGCTGATTAGCATCTACGAAGCGCCGATTCTGCGCACGCCTCCTGCGTATCGCGTATCGTTCTGCAGCCGATGCGGTTCGCCGGTGCCGAATCCATCCGGCACTTCGGGACTGCTCGAAATCCCGGCCGGACTTCTCGACGACGATCCGGGAATGAAACCTGACAAGCATATCTTCATCGAGGTAAAGGCCCCGTGGTTCGAAATCACCGACGACTTACCGCAATACGATCTCCCGGGCTTGATTGTGGTGCGCGGCAACATGAAGATGCCTGAATGATGCGACGAGATATTTTTTCTGAAGAGCATGAGATGTTCCGGGCGCAGGTGCGGCGGTTCGTCGATGCCGAAATCGAGCCGAAGGTGCCGGAATGGAATCGCGTCGGGATGAGCGATCGCGCGAGTTGGCGCAAAATGGGTGAGGCTGGCTTTCTTGGCGCTAATGCGCCCGCCGAATACGGCGGCGGCGGTGTGGATTTCATCTATGACGCGATCGTGATGGAAGAGCTTTCGCGAGTGCGCGCGCACGGGCTCATGATGTCGCTGCATTCGGATATCTGCATGCCGTACATCACGAGCTTCGGCAACGAGGAGCAGAAGCGGCGCTACCTGCCGGGTGCGATCAGCGGCGAGATAATCCTCGCGATCGCGATGACTGAGCCGGGCACCGGATCCGATCTCGCCGCCGTGCAGACGACAGCGCGCCGCGACGGCGACCACTACGTGATCAACGGCTCGAAGATTTTTATTTCCAATGGGCAGATTGCCGATCTCGTGATCGTCGTCTGCAAGACCGACCCTAAGGCGAGCCCACCGCACAAGGGCGTCAGCCTGATGCTGGTCGAGGCGAGCGCTCCAGGATTCGTGCGCGGGCGCAAGCTCGACAAGCTGGGGCTGCGCGGCCAGGACACCAGCGAGTTGTTCTTCGAGGATTGTCGTGTGCCGGCGGGCAACCTGCTCGGCAAGGAAGGGACGGGCTTCAAGATGCTGATGGAGAAGCTGCAGCAGGAGCGGCTGTGTATCGGAGTGTCGTCGATGGCGAGTTGCCGGCGCACGCTCGAGGACACGATCGCGTACTGCAAGAATCGGAAAGCATTCGGGCAACCGATTGCGGAATTTCAGAATACTCAGTTCAAGCTCGCCGAGATGATGACCGAGGTGGAAGTGGGACAGGCGTTCGTCGACAAGCTGCTGGTTGCACACGTGCGCGGTGACGAGATCGTCGCGGAAGTGAGCATGGCGAAATGGTGGACGACTGACTTACAGAAGAAGATCACCAGCCAATGCCTGCAGCTACACGGCGGCTACGGCTTCATGATGGAGTATCCGGTCTCGACGGACTACGCGGACGCGGCGGTGCAATCGATCTACGCGGGCACGAATGAAATCATGAAGGTGATCATCGCGCGCCGGATGGGTCTCGAAAGTAGGAAGTAGAACCGCGCCGTGCCAATTTGTCAGGATGACATACCCGCAGAGTCTTTAATCGAGCGCGAAGCGCGCGCTGAACAAGGACCCTCACTTTCATCCGCTCCCTTTGGAGATCTTTGCGTAACTCGGCTTGGACTTCCTCCCCTCTCCCGACGGGAGAGGATTTAAGGTGAGGGACCTTACTCAGCGAACGATTTTTTTCGGTCGCGATTCAAGATTCTGGTCCGGTCCGCCGTTATGCAAAACCTCCTTGCCAGGACCGATTAGCGTTACCTCCGTGTGCTTTCGGAGCACAAGCAGAATCTTTAATCGCGCGCGAGAAATGCGCGCTGAGTAAGGTCCCTCACCTTAAATCCTCTCCCCGCGGGAGAGGGGAAGAGCGCCGCGCGAGTTATGCAAAAGGTCCTTTTGGGAGAGGGGAAAAACTCCTATGCGTTTCTTGAATGGATCGTCATAGATTTACCTGCTGGGTTTTGTGACGTTTTACGTACCAGCATGGGCTGTAGCCGAGGTGGGGGAAGATTGAGTTTGCGCAAGTTTGGGTTTCCGGCTCGCCTGTTTCGTATTCGGTTTTACCGTCCTTCTGTGGCACCGCGTAGAGCTTGGTCATTTGGCAGGTGCCGGTTGGATTGCTTTTCATCCTCAGGACAAGGTAGTCGCCCACGTACAGAAGGATTACTAGTGCGACTAGAGCAGTGGCTATTCGACTGAGTAGTGGAGATAGGTTCTGCATCTTAGGCGTGAAATGGAAACGGCCGGCATCTTACAATGCCGGCCGTTGTGATCAATCTAGCAAAGAACCGGGATTCTTCGCTTCGCTCTAGAATGACACAAAACCTAGCCGACCTGGCTGCCTACTACTGAGACGAAGCTGACGCATCGGCCGGGGGCGCCGCCCAGGTTGTGGGTCAGGCCGACCTTTGGGTTCTTGATTTGGCGCTGGCCCGCTTCACCGCGCATCTGGAGCCACATTTCGTACATCATGCGCAGGCCGGACGCGCCGATGGGATGGCCGAACGACTTTAGGCCGCCGTCGGGATTCACCGGCAGCTTGCCTTCGAGGTCGAAGAATCCGTCCATCACGTCCTGCCATGCGGTCCCGCGCGGGCTGAAGCCGAGATCCTCGTAGAGCACCAGCTCGGTCGGCGTGAAGCAATCGTGAACCTCGGCCATGCTGATCTGTTTGCGCGGATCGGTAATGCCGGCTTGCGCGTAGGCGTCCTTGGCGGTGGCAACGACTTCGCGGAAGGTGGTGAAATCGTAGTCCTGCGACAGGGGACCTTCGGCCGGCCCCGCGATGAACGACAGCGCCTTTATGTAGATGGGATTCTTGCAGTACTTGTGCGCGTCTTCGGCACGGACGACGATCGCGGCCGCCGATCCGTCCGACACGCCCGAGCAATCCATGATTCCGAGCGGGTCGGCAATCTTGGGCGAGTTCTTGATGGTCTCGAGCGACACTTCCTTCTGGAATTGCGCCTTGGGATTCTTCGCGCCGTTCTTGTGATTCTTCCACGCGATGCGCGTCAGCACGTCCTTGCCCTTGTCGGGGTCGAGTCCGTACTTTTTGAAGTAGGCGGGCGCCAGCAGCGAGAAGGAGGCGGGCGCGGTCATGCTGCCCTCGGTGCCGTCGTTCGGGGGCGCGTTCATGACCAGGCCCGAGTAGCCCGAGTCCTTGAGCTTCTCGACGCCGATGGCCATCGCCATGTCGAATGCGCCCGACGCGACCGCGTAGCATGCCTGTCGTAGCGCTTCGGAGCCGGTAGCGCACATGTTCTCTACGCGAGTGACGGGCTTGTACTGAATCTTGAGCGGCTCGCTAAGCGTCAGGCCCGAGATACCGGAGCCCATCGTGCCGAGCCAGTACGCGTCGACGTCGTTGGGCTCGACGCCGGCGGATTCGTAAGCCTGGTAGGCCGCGTCGACGAGCAAGTCTTCGGGACCCTTGTCCCAATGCTCGCCAAACTTGGTGCATCCCATCCCGATGATCGCGACGCGGTCCTTGATTCCTCTGCTAGCCATCGATTTTCTCCTCGGCGCTAACGCCTGGGGCGCGCTTTCCAGAAATAATTGTTAACGCCGTCGGCGGTAAAGAGCCGGCGAAACGTCATTTCGACTTCGTCGCCAATCGCGACCTTATCGGGCTCGCAGTCGGTCATCTCGCACAGGAAGCGGCCGCCGCCGTCGAAGTCTGCTACGACGTTAACAGTCGGCGGATTGAGAGAATAGGCGAGGCGATCGATCGCGTAGGTCGCGATTTTCGCGGTGCGGTCGGCAAATTGGTAGGGCTCCATGAAGCCGCGCTTGTGGCACTTCACGCAGACGAGTTGCGGCGGGAGTTGAGGCGTGCCGCAATTGGTGCATCGCGAGCCGATGAAGCCGAACTTCCATTTTTCCGAGCGCATCATCGGCGGTCCCGCGGGGCGGTCGGGATCAGGACGGCGCGGCGGCTCAGTCGGGAGAATCTCGCGCCACTTGAGATAGTTGGCGTACGACACGTCGCCCTTGGACTCGATCATACGGCCAACGGAATGCACCGGCTTGAAGGCGGCGTTGGCAGGAGTGACGCGGAACAGGATTGCGTCGGCGCCATCGGCTACGGTTGCGACCAGGATTCGGTCACCGGGTTTGGCGGACGGAAGCGCCGCGGAGAGCATCAGGCCCGCATGCGCGGCGCCGGTCTGCCCGACGGTTAGAGCAAATGAATCGGAGAATTTAGCGGGATCGATCTTGAGTGCGCGCGCAATTTCGTCGGCTGCGCGGGCGTTGGGAGCGTCGAGGATTACCTTCGACAGATCGCCGGGCGCGACTTTCGCCTTCTCCAGCACGTTCTTGATGACGGTGCCGAGCAGCGGGGAGTGCGCCTGCGTGAGAGTGAAGCGCTCTTCCCACGAATGCGCGAAGCGCTCGCCCTGTGCGCGCCAGGTGTCAAGGAATTCGCGCGTGAGCGAGGCGCTCGCCTCGATTTCTGCAATCACGTTGTCCGCACCGAGCACGAACGCAACTGCGCCATCGCCAGTCGTCTGCTCGGCCTTGCCTTCGGGCGCCGCGAGGCGGCAATCGCCGATCGCGACGAGCGCGCGCTTCGCGCCGCCACTGACCGCATCGGCACCTTGCAGCAACGCGGACATACCAGCGCGGACCGATCCGGTCATATCAGACGCGCGAATCTCCGCCGGTAATTGCGCGGCGGCTCCGATCACTGCGGCACTGAGCTTCTCTGCATACGGAGGCGTCGTGGTCGCGAAGATTAGAGCCTGTACTTCCCCGGGCGGCGCGAATTTGAGCGCGTCGCGCGCGGCCTCCACCGCCATCGAGACGCTGTCTTCGTCGAAGCTCGCGATTGCGCGCTCGCCCTTGCCGGCAGGAGTGCCGAGAACGGCGGCGATCGCGGAGCGTTTCAGGCGTCGGTAGGGGACGTATGAACCGTAGGAAACAATTCCAGCCATGTCGGCATTAAAAGCCCACTACGGGCGTGCGGTCAAATGAATTCAAGGAACTTTATTTTAAATGAAACCCACCGTGGGTTTCATGCTTCCTTGGGCAGGGGTGACCCCTGCACCCGGTATCAATCGCAAAGTTGCGCGCAACGCACTACTTTGCTCTGAGGGGCGGGTGTCTCGATGATCAAACAATCGAGTAAGGCAAACACTCTTCCACAAACCTGAGAGCAAAATGGCGTCCGCGCCATTTTGCGATTAGTACTGGGTGCAGGGGTCACCCCTGCCGCCCGCCGCGCAGGCGATTATCGTTGCGATTGGTCCTGATCGCGGAAGCCTTGGATTGTTACTACTGCGGTTGTGCCAGTGCGGAAGGGGAACTTGGGGTCGCGGTCCTCCAGCACGATGCGCACCGGGAAGCGCTGCGAGAGGCGCACCCAGTTTAGCGTTGCCTCAGTCTGCGGGAGGCCTTCTACCGTCGCGCCGTTTTGCTGATAGAGGGCCCATCCGACGCCTTGCACGCGGCCGCGAAAGCGCTTGTTGGGATAGGCGAGGATGAAGACCTCGGCGGTCATCCCGGGTTCGATGTGTGACAGAAACGTCTCGCGGAAATTTGCAATGACGTACCATTTGCGGTCGTCGATCAGGCTGACGACTTCGCGGCCCTCGTTGGCGTACTGGCCCTCCGCGATGTTGAGGTTGGTGACCCATCCGTTGTATGGCGCGCGGACGTAACAGTAGCCGACGTTGAGTTTCGCGTTGTATTCCGTCGCCTCTGCGTCTTTGCGCAGTGCGTTGATATCGCCGTACTGGCCAAGCTGGTTCTGCGCCTTGGAAACGTCGGAGTGCGCGGCCTGAACCGCGGCCTCCGCTGAGCTGACGCGCGAGCGGGCGTTGAAGACGTCGTTGGCGGTGACGAAATGTTTGGCGAGCAGGGGCTCGATGCGATTGAGGTACTGCTTGTCGTAGGAGGCGTCGGCTTCGAGCCGTACCTGATCGGATTCAGCGGTCCGAATCGAGTCCTCGAGCGCTCTGATATTGAGTTCGGTTAATTGCAGCTTGGCAGTCGCGGCGTCGAGCGCCGCTTGATAGGGGCGAGGATCGACGATGAACAGCAAGTCGCCCTGCTTGACGTACTGGTTATCGACGATTGGCAGTTCCGTAATCGGCCCGCTCACGTGCGGCGCGATTCCGACCATGTTGGCGCGAACGTAAGCGTCGTCGGTGCGCGGATATAAGTAGTAGAGGCGCGCGACGTAGACAGCCACGAGGATGGCGGCGATTACGATCGCGGCACTGAGCAGGTGGCCCGTGGCGCGCAAGCTTGTCGAGGATTCGGTCCCGGTCTCGATCCTGGTCGCGGTATTCATCAGATTAGATTGAACAACATCAGATTCGATTGAAGAAGATGAGCCACACGACGCATCCGAGCAGCACGGTGAGGCTCGAATACACGATGGGCAGCGGCCAGAGGTAGGGCTCTAGACGCGTCATCACGAAGATCGGACGAATCGCCGCGGTCAGGACGGCGCCGCAGATTGCGCAGAAGAGCCAGCTCGGAAAATTAGCGCCCGCAATATTGACGACGGGATCGCATCCGGCGAGCAGGAATGCCGCGGCGGTCGGAATAGCGAATCTGCGTGTGGTCGCGAAGAGGAATCGCATAGCGGAAAGATTCTACGCGCCGGATTGTGTAAACGCACGTTGCGGGATTCAATGTTTCCCGACCGCATTTCACAGCACATTTTGGGGATGTTCTATGAAGTTCGATTTTGACAAGCGTTGCGCGCGACGGAAGATGGTGGTGGCCGCGATCGGTCTGGCGGTATCCGCGAGCGGCTGCACTTATTTTGCCGAGCAGCCGGAAGTCTATCCCGACAAATTCGCGGCGGCGGAATCGGATCGCGCGTGGACGCCGCAACATGGAGCGGCGATCGAATACACAATACCGATGCAGGATCGGCCGCCGAGTACGCTGCCGGAGCCGCGCGCCACGAGCGTGGGCAACAAGTACGACCTGCCCGCGTTGATCGATATCGCGCTCAGCAACAATCCCGACACTCGGGTGACGTGGGATCAGGCTCGCGCCGCCGCGGATGCCTATGGAGTTTCGCGCGCACCGTATTATCCAGTCGTGAGTTCGCAGGTTTCGGGTGGATACGAGCGCGAAATATTCCAACTGCCAGGGCAAAACGCGGTGCTACGACAATGGCAGGTAACCCCGATGCTCGAGTTCACCTATATTCTGCTGGACTTCGGCCGCCGCGACGCCGGCGCGGCCGCCGCGCGCGCGCAACTCGCAGCCGCGAACTTCTCGTTCAACCGCAAGCTGCAGGATGTGGTCTTCGCGACGCAGCGCGCGTTCTATTCGATCGGAGCGGCGAAGGCGGCGGTGCAGGCGGCGGAAGAAAACGTCGAGCTCGCAAAGACCGACGATGATGCCGTCAGCCGCCGGGTCGATCTCGGATTGGCCACTGAGCCGGAGTTGCTGCTCTCGCGCCAAACCGTCGCGCAATCGCAATACGATCTCGCCAGTGCGCATCTTCTGGTGCGTGAGGCGCAGGCAAACATGGCTGTCGCATTGGGCGTGGCAGCCAACACTCCGCTCGACGTGCCGAATCTCGGCAGTATCCCGATTCCGGCGGGACTGGGCAGCGAAGTGGATCAACTGATCGAGACGGCGGTGCGCAGTCGTCCTGATCTGGCGGCGCAGGTCGCGACGCTCGATGCGCGCCGGGCCGCCGTCGATCAAGCGAAGGCGCAGTTCTATCCGACCGTCGGAGTCGCCGGCACTTACGGCCTTCAGGCCTGGCAGTACAAATACGATGGTACGCGGACGGTCAATGCCAACCAGCCTCAGTACACTGCGCTGCTGACAATGAACTGGGACATCTTCACGGGCTTCAAGCGTCTCAACGACGTTCGCCAGGCCGAGGCTGTTCGCGACGCCGCCGGTGCGCAGCTCGAGTCGCTCGAGGTCGACGCGATCAGCTCCGTCTGGCGCGCGTACTACGAGTTCCAGACTGCGCTAAGCCGCTACCAGTATGCGAAGGCTCTGCTGTCAGCGTCGCAGGAGTCGTACGACGCCAATCTCGACACCTACCGCCAGGGGCTGAGCACGATCGTCGAGTTGCTGACTGCGGATCGCGATCTTGCGAATGCGCGCTACACGATTGTCCAGAGCCGGGCGGATTTGCTGACGTCGTCGGCAGCCGTCGCGTACGCCGTGGGAGCCATCGAGATGCCGCGCCGTCCGTAACGCGCGCGTAACAATCAGCGCGTTCTCGGCGGCGTCGATGCGCTGCATGCAGTCGCGCGGCTGCTGCGACGGACTATCCGCAAATAGCGGAGTTTTCGCGAGAAAAGGGCGCCGTTTTGCGAAACGCAAATCGAAAAGACTGCACCTACGAAAATAGTTGAACTAAACAAAGGCTTCAGTCATTGGCATCGGCCTTGCTCTACCCCCCACTGTCAAACGAACTTTACGGGAGGCAAGGACAATGGCTGCTACCACAATTAATCAAACGCTCGCAGGCTTTCAGCAGGTGAAGGAGCAGACCGAGACGCTCGCCGCGGATCGCATCGCGCAGAACAGTGTGCTCAGCGAACTGCCCGGTGTCGCGTTCGCGTTCCTGACCCTGGCGTACATCGTTCTCTCGTTCGTGAGCCTGTAAACCAAGACGCATCGCATACCACGCACGGGAAGAAACCGGTTTCTGGAGAATCGAATAGACTTCGGATCCGGCTTCCCGCAGCGTTCCTGAACAACTTCTTCGACAGATGCGCGGTCGCGGCACGAACGGTACTGGCGATTAGCCAGTGCAGGCCGGGGAGCAAAGTAAAATCGATCTGTAATCGCGCGCTGTTGGAATCGACCGATAAGTTTCTCACGCGTGCAAGTGAGTTAGTATGATGGAAGTTTTATCATTGCTGGCAGGACTGGCTATAGCGGTTGTGATAATCGCGCGGCCGACCAGAACATACTTCAAAAGACCAGGTGTCGAGCGGTAAGCCCGATTCGACCATGCGCGCGGCGCTCACGCCGCGGGCGATCTAATCCGCGGGGCGGGAACGCGAAACATATCGCGAGTCCGCCCCGCGCTCGTTTTTCCTCGCGCGGCGTTCTAGACTTCCGCCTCGGCTGCGCGAGGTAACGAGATGAAGCGACAGACACTTATTCTGATTGCGATCGCGTGCGCGATTGCGCCGGTGCATTTCGCGCGGGCCGAATCCGTTTGTCCTGCGACTATTTCAGTCGAACAGAGAGGCGTCTGCACCCGCGCCCGATTGGACGGTTTCCTACTCCGGCTACCAGACTGCGGTTGCGGGCGTCACAATTTTCGACGGACCGCCGTCGGAACAGGCTTCGCTGGTGCCCGACAGCGAAAAGCCGAGCGGCGACAACCTCATTCAAATTTGGCAATTACCGAAGAGCGATCGCGGCTACTGGCTGCAGTGCAACTATGCGAACACTACTGCGCAGATCTCGCGGCGACTGCCGGCGAGCGTCTCACGATGCGACGTCGTTTACGATCACAACATGCACTTCGCCGGCGGCGGCAACGTGGTGAAGAGCGTGAACTGCAAATAGGCATAGTTAAACGTGAAACCCGCGGTGGGTTTCACGCTTCCCTTCAGCAGGGGTGACCTCCTTCGGCTTCGCTCAGGACAGGCTCTGCACCCAGTGATAGGAAATCGCGAAATGTCGAGGACGACCTTTCGCTCTCAGGTTCGTGGGGAGAATGGCGATTCTTGCTCGCCGCATCGACCTACGAACTGACTATATCCTCAATAGTATGTTACGCCAGACGTGCTATAATCGCGCATGCTGCACTGAGTAGTTGTTACTATAGTTCTTTTCGCTACTGAGTAATCCCTCCGTTCGCGAGTAGTATTCCGGTGGAGGCTCGCGAGAGTCAAGGCGGAATTCTACTCAGCCGCCTGCGAGTTCGCAGCCGCGGGAACCATTCGCATCGAATATCGGTTTAGCTCCCGAGCCAGCGCAAATTTTTTCCGCGCTGGTTATTCGATCTGGAGGAAACCAAAATGCAAGGTAGGTTAGATCGGCACGTAGCCGGGAGCCGCCAGCTGTTACTGGCGCTTTCGATTCTTACGTTCGGTGTGGCGATGCTCGCGGTGCAGGTCCGCAGCACCGTCGCTGCGTCAGCGACGTCGTTCAAGGTCGACAAGCTGATTGGCAGCAAGGGGAGCGGCGGGAAGAAGAAAGACTCTCATATGATTAACCCATGGGGAACTACATTCATCGCCGCCGCTGCCACTCCCTTCTGGATCAATGACGAAGGGACAGGAGTCTCGGAACTGATCGACGGCAAAGGAAAGATTATGAAGGCGCTGCCGTTTGTTACGATCCCCGGGGCCACCGCCGGTAGTGTCGGTAAACCAGCTGGCATCGTCGGCAACGCCACCGGCCAATTCGCGGTTCCGGGCAGCACATCGGCGTTGTTCATCTTCGCCACCGAGAACGGGACGATCGCGGGATGGAACGAGAGTCTCGGCGCCACCGCAACCACGATAATCACCAACTCGAGCGAGGTGTATACCGGGCTGGCGCTGGCGAACAATGGCACCGCGAACCTGCTCTACGCCGCCAATAGCAAGGGATCGATTGACGTTTTCGACTCCAACTTCAATCCGACTACCACTACGGGCGGATTTTCGGATCCGGATCTGCCAACCGGTTTCACCCCTTACAACATAACCGCGATTGGCAGCGACGTGTTTGTTGCCTACTCGATGGGAGTGCAGGCGGTCGGCCAGGTCGACGAGTTCGATACCGAGGGCAACCTGATCATGAGTTTCAGGGATCCTTCGCTCAACTCGCCATGGGGATTGACGCTGGCGCCCAGCCACTTCGGTACGTTCAGCAACGATCTGCTGGTGGGAAATAAAGGCGACGGCACCATCAGCGTGTTCAATCCGGCCAACGGCGAATTCCTTGGCCAACTCGAGGATCACGATGGCAAACCCATTGTGATTCAGGACTTGTGGTCGCTGGTCGACGGCATGGGCGCGATGAATGCCACCGCGGACGCTGTCTACTTTACCGCGGGTACTGGGGGGTACGCTGAGGGAGTCTTCGGGACGATCGAGGCCGGTCCCTCAGTCAAGCAAACCAAGACCAAGGGGACGTCCATGCCTGGAATGCCGTATATGCCCTCAATGCCAATGATGTAGCAACCTCGCTGGCCGCGTCCGACTATGCTGGCTAAATCTTTCAATGCTAGCGGTCGGCGCGGCCGGCCTTGTCGGGGAACGCGCCGAGCTTGACTGCGTTCGCGAATAGCTCGGAGATGGGCGCGTCGGGCGGTTCGGGCAAATCGCCGGCCGCTCGCGGCCATGCGATCGGTGTGACGGGGCTGTCGATCGGTGCGCCGATCTCGAGGTGATAGCGCTCGACCGAGTCATGCGGGAAATTATTCTTGCGAGTCGATCCGTCGCGGAAAAAAATCATTGTATGCACGCGGCGCGTCTGCGAGCCGAGGTTCGGCTTCGCCATGTGCACTGTCAGGCCGTGATGGAACGCGACGCCGCCGCGCGGGACTTCGACATACACCGGCGGCGTGTCCTTGATTTCGGTCATCTGCAAAATTTCGAGCGCGTCCTCGGGCTTGAAGATGTTCACGAACACTCGCAGACCGACTGAGTGCGAGCCCGGCACATAGCCCATGCATCCTGTGGTGTGCGAGGAACCGTCGAACGGAATCCACGCCGTGATAGTGTCGGTCTCGACCATCGGCCAGTACGGTTGATCCTGATGCGGGTCGGTCAGGCGGCCGCCGGCCTCCTTGTATAACGCCTGGTCGTGCCAGAGGCGGAGTTTGTCGACGCTCAGCAGTCGAGCGGCGGTTTCGCAGACGATGGGATGGAACGTGAGTGGGCGAACCGCAGGCGTGTCCTCCCACAGATTGATGCACTGAATGAAGGACTGCTCGTAGGGCGTCTTGTCGCCGAGCTTACGATTGTCGAAACGCTTGCGACGCGCGACAGCTTCATCGACCGCGGCGCCATACTGCTCGAGTTCATCGGTGCCGAGCAGGTCGGGCACCATGACGAATCCGTCGCGGCGGAATGCGGCGGCGTACGGCGCGATTTTGTCGGCAAGCGTCGTCACTGTCACACCTTGTTCTTACAGCAGGGGATGGGCGCCCGCAATTCTCAGAGAAAGAGCAGAATCGTGAATCGCGCGCAAAGAACGCGCTGTGAAAGGACCCTCACCTTCGATCCTCTCCCTTACAGGGAGAGGGGAAAATTCGGCGATAGAATTGCCCCCAATTGATCCGCGACCTTCTCAGAATTCCGCCTTGAACGCGACGCGATCGGCGCCCGCGTAGGATAGCCGCTTGGGCTGCACGCGCATCATGCGCAGGGTCGGGAACTTGAAGAACGGGGCTTCGAACGGGCTCTTCTAAAGGAATACGGCCTTCATCGCGTCCCATTCGGCGCTCTCTCGCTCGATTTCGACCGCTTCTCCCTGGATCAACAAGCGCGAGATCTCGAACGTCTCGACCTTGCCTTTTTCGCGCGTGTCCAGGAACACGGTGACATACGGATAGATGCGCAGGTTTTCTAATTTCTCCGACCCTTCGTTCATGATGAACAACAAATCGAACTCCGGCGTCTCGGCAAATGCCTGCATCGTAGCCGTTGCCCATACTTCGCCTTGCGTCACGAGGATTGCGACCTGGACCTCGGCCAGCAGCGCGGCGACTCTTTCTTTCTGTGCAGCTTCCACGGACGACTCCTTCGGCAAGTTGAGCGAGAAAAATTCTAAGCATTGACGATACGATTGAAGCAAATGCTGGAATGCTCGATTGACTGATCGCGAATCGAAGTGGCACGGCGATCGCGCGAGCGCAATTCTGCAGCCGAATCCTGGATGGCGTGGCGTTCGTCGGCGGCAGCGACGGGCAGCGGGTCGCAAGGCAGAGGCGCGCGCGGCGCTCGGCGGGCATATCGCGCGGCGGCCAGAGACGGCGCTTGAGCATCGATGGGCCGAACTTATCTGATTGCGCGTCCCTTCGACGAATCTTCGTCACAGTTCTATACGCTCCTCAGACATTAGATAGCCATCTTGTACGATACGTTGGCTACATCACGATATTTAAAATGATTAATATGTTGAGGTTTGGGTCCAAACTGCCCAATGGGTATACGAAAGTTGAAGGGTTAACCTTTACTTAGAGATATTTTATCGTCACTATTCGGGTCGGGTGGGATTCTGTTCATATCCAGAAAAGTTCCGTAAGCAGACAGGGAGGATAGCGATGAAATTCTCGTTACGAGGTCTTTTGATTGGTTCATTAGGAGCAGCGGCTCTGAGTTTCGCGCCGTTAGCGGTATCGCCGGCACACGCGGTTGACGACCAGGAAATCGTACTGACCGGCCACAAAGTTCAGATCGTCCACAACGGCGGTGGCACCTCCGACAGCACGAATTTCAATATCACTTTCACCAACTATGGCGAGGGAGATTGCGACGGCGGCGAGGATGACGCGATCGTTTCGGGAATCGAGGTCGCGCTGTCCCCATACAGTTGCGAGCCGATCTGCGACGGCCCGTGTGTGGACGCCCCGATCACTCCGTTGTTCGCATTTGACTACGTTATCGACCCATTCGTTTCTCACACCGTCAACCATCAAACCTACGGAACATTCTTCGGGCTTAATCCTATCGGTGAGGGACCGGGCACTGTGTCCGCTCGAATCGTGCTGCTCTCGCGACCTGTCGGCGGTTGCGGTAGCTGGAACTTGAACGTCGAGGCTACAGGGCTCGACCTGTCGTCGATTACATCCAATCCGATGTCGATATGGTTGAACGATGCGGACGACTCCGGTCCTTTTTGCTTCGACATCAATGACGCGATAATCGGCAACCTGATACCGAAGACGGGACCGAAGGTTCGTCGGGGAGTGCGCCGCTAACCTCTCCCCTAGCCCCTCTCCCTTCTGGCGAGGGGAGCCAGAGAGCTGGCACAGTAATCTGATAGACGGCCGCGCCGATCGAATCGATCGGCGCGGCTTTTTTTGTGCGCGATCGGCGGGCGGCGAGTGCCTTAAATTCTTTTGCCCGGTTGCATCCTCCGGCTTGCCGCTGATATTTCCGGTTCGACCTTCGCACCGCCGCGGAGTCACAGCATTGATCCCGCCGATTTTCATAGAACGAAAAGCAATCGCCGCGGCGGTCGCGATCGCGTTGCTGATGTTTGTTGCGTCGCGTGTCGTTCGCGGCCGAGGCGCATCGCGATGATTCCGACGCCATTGGCCCGAGTCCGGCTGCCACGCTCGAGATGATGGCGCAACAGAAGTTCGGCGCTGCGCTGACGCCGGCTGAACGAAAGCTGATGCATGCAGCGCCGATGCGCGACGTGCCGTGGTTCGGTCCAAGCGACGATCCCGATAATGCCAGCAATGATACCGCGCACGCCGAGAAATGGGGTGGCGAGCGCACTGTGCGGGCCGAAGTTATCGCGTGGCTGCTCGGCGACGCGCAGGCCTCGCAGTACATTCATCCGAGCGGACTCGCGTTGGCGGGAGCGCGGATTACCGGCAATCTCGATCTATCGTACGCGACGGTAAGCAAGCAGCTGACTTTGATCCGCTGCTATGTGCCCGAGGGAATCAACCTGCTGTCGGCGCATCTGCAGGACATCACGGTGAGGCGTTCGCGCATCGGTGCGGTGTTCGGCAACATGGCGAACATTCACGGCGACGCCAGCTTCATAATGGGCGACTTCGGGCCGATAAGTTTCTTGCGGGCGCGAATCGACGGGACGCTCGATTTGACCGGTGCGCGAATCCTCGATGCGGGCGAGGATTCAGTCAACCTGGTCGAGGCGAACGTCGCAGGCGACGTCCTGTTTCATGACGGCTTCACGACTGACGGTATCGTGTACGCGCGGCTGGCGAAGATCGGGCACGACCTCAGCGTCCACGGCGCCGAATTTCGCGGCGATGGAGAACTCGACGCCGAGCGCGCCACGATAGACGGCACCTTCTACTGGGTCGACGTGAAGCATACGGCGAAGACCGCGCTCGACCTCGAGGACGCACACGCGGGAGCAATCTGGGACGACGAGGCGAGCTGGCCCGCGCCCGGCAACCTGATTCTCAACGGGTTCGTGTACGGCGACATCGCAGGCGGTCCCAGCGACGGTGACTCGCGACTGCGATGGTTAGGACTGCAGCCGGCGGAATACCATCCGCAGCCGTATCGCCAGCTCGCAAAGGTGCTAAGCGAGATGGGGCGCGACGACGGCGCGACGCAGGTGCGCATCGCCAAGGAAATCGCGCAGCGCCGGCTCGGTCACGAGAGCCTCCCGCAGCGGATATGGAGCCTGATGCTGCAATACACGATTGGCTTCGGCTACATGCCGCTGCGCGCGCTGTGGTGGATCGCTGGGTTCGTAGTGGTCGGCGCGATTCTATTCGGATGGGGCTATCGGATGCGTATCATCACGCCGACTGAGGAAGCCGCGTATCGAGAATTCGTCGCAACCGGAGAAGCGCCGCCGCATTACCCGGTTTTCAATCCGGTCGTGTATTCGCTGGAAAATTTCCTGCCGGTAGTCGAGTTGCACCAGGACAAATACTGGCGCCCGAATCCGCGCCACAGCGTGAGCGGGAGAACGACGCGCAGCGGCGAGCCGCGCGATCCAAGCTCAATCCCAAGCCGCCTGCTCCGATGGTACCTATGGGTGCACATACTGGCAGGATGGACGATCACGCCACTCCTGTTCGCGGGATTGTCGGGATTGGTGCGCCCTGATTGAGCCATTTAATCGAATGTGAAACCCACCGTGGGTTTCACGCTTCCTTGGGCAGGGGTGACCCCTGCACCCAGTGATAATCGCGAAATGGCGAGGACGCCATTTCGCTCTCAGGTTCGAGGGAAGCCATTAAAGGTAAGGCTCCTGGCGCCCGGCCTCTCCCGCAGCACGATTGCGGGAGAGGCCGTTTTGCGAAGGATGTCAGGTGATCGAGGTTAGTCGGCGTCACCGCCGTTCTGATTTACGTAGGCCGCGAATTTCTGTTGGAGTTGGGGATCGTTCTGAACCATCTGGATGATCTGGTTGTACTGTTGAGGATCCAGACCTTCGTTTCGGACTGCGTTCAGTTTGTCTGATTGCGTAGCGGGCTGTGCATTGGCGCCGGAATTCGCCTGCTTGTCTTGATGCACAATCTGTTTGACCTTCACGTATGCCTTGGCCGCCTTCTGCAGGGTGGCGTCATCTACTTGCCCGCCTTGCGCGGGGGCAGAAGCCGACGAGGAGCCCATCGAGTCCGCACTGGAATTCGAAGGACCGCCCATCGAGCCAGCGCTCGAAGCCGAAGAACCGCTGTCTCCCATCGAGCCAGCACTCTGAGCGAAGGCGCCCGAAATCGGGAATGCGACTAAAGCTGTCAGTGCGCCTGCTGCGAATAGTCTGCGGGTTAGAGTCATAGGGTTACCTCACTTTTCTGGTTTTCGGGCCAATCGTAATCGCGCGACGATATTGGACCTTCGATCGCGTAGTCCGAAAGAGTGGAGCGTGACTGTGATGCAGCAAGAGCGCTGCCAGTGATGAAAAGTGGTTGAGTTCAGGCGGTTTTGATACGAATCGGCGCGATGATCGGCCTTAACAGGTTGGAATAATATTCATACCGGATGTGGCTCGCAGAATAAGGCTGATGTTCTGACGATCTTTGCGCGAAAGAACTACTCGAATTGAAGGGGCAGTAGTTACACGGCGGAAGTTGCTGGAATGCTCGCAACCCAACCCCTAACCCCTTCCCGAGCGGGAAGGGGGACCGGATTTTGAGAGAGCGTGAGTAGTGGGGCGGGCCGCCCTGCCCGCCGCTGGGAGAGCGGGCACGGCGGCCCGCTCCACTACAGTCATTAATACAGTCATTAAATTATTTTTTTTATTTTTTGGGCGGTGGGGTTGTGTGATCCGATACCATTGCGGCCATCGCGGCGAAGCGCTCCTGGCCTACTGCTATGAAGAGGCCTTCGGCTTCGGCGGTCAGGACGCCGTTGGCTGACAGGGTGCCGTGGGTGAAGATTTTGCGGCCCTCGACGCGGTCGACGGAGGCCTCGAAGACCAGCTCCGTCAGCAGTGGCGTCGGCCGGCGGTAGCGAATCGTGAGCGTGCCAGTCATGCCGGGATTGCCGGTCAGCGACTGCGCCATGCCGAGAACTTCGTCGAATGCGGCGGCGAGAAATCCGCCGTGCACGTGTCCCGGAGGACCTTCGTAGGCGACGCCGAAGGTCCCGCGCCCTTCGACCTTGTCGCCGAGCACGGCAAGCCGAATCGGCGGCGCGAGCGGATTCGAGATTCCAATCAGCGGGCTGTGATCGAAAAACGCGTGCGGATCGCCGGCGTTGGCGCTCTCGGCGAAACCCTCGTAGCTGCGGGAAACAGGATACTTCGACAGACGCTTGGCGTAGCGCTCGAGCGCGTCGGCGGCGGCCGACAAGTCTTCCTCGGGCGCGGCGACCTGCACCAAATGGTCAATCACGCGACGCATCGCGTTGGCCAATCGATGCGCCTGGGCGCGCCGTCCGGTTGCGGGGGCCTGGCTGACAGCCCACGCCGCTTCGAAATTTATGTTTTGATCGCTCATCTTCCTGGGCAACCTGCGCGCGAAACCGTTGCGAACTTTTTTCGATGGTAACCGTCGCCCGGCGCTCAATCTACGCTGTAATCGGGCGGATGAAGCGGCATTGGATATGCTTCGTATATAATAGGGTGGAACCAAGCTGATCGATGCTCACACGGATCCTTATATTTTGCGCGCTCATAGGCGGCCTCGCTCTCGATTGGCGCCCGAGCGGCGCGTGCGCAGTCATCGCTCGAGGTTCCCGGACCGTCGAATCAGTACCAACCCTACATTCCACCGCAGCAGGCGCCGCCGCCGGTAATCAGACTAGCGCCGTCTGATGGTGACAGCGGCAACACGATTCAACTGCTACCCGGCTGGAATCAACCCGCGCAGCCACAAGCGGCGGCGACGCCACCACCGCCGCCGCCGCACGTCAACGTCGCGCCGATGACGGCGCAAGCGGCTCCCGCGTTGCCAGCGGTGTTTCGCGGATGCTGGCAGGGACAAGTGAGCGAGCTTGACTGGATCAGGAGTGAGCCGGGCGCGCACAAAATCGGATTCTGGACGCCGAAGACGTACCGGCTGTGCTACGAACAAATCGGCAACCAACCGTTTCAGCTGACGTTCACCGAAACCGGGGTCGAGGCGAACGACAAGATTATCAATCCGCGCGGCCGCGTCGTGCCGATTTCGACCGACGGGCGCGCTTACGCCACGATGCGCTCGCAGCTGGATTTCAACGAATACAAAACCCACAACGACGGGTTCTCGTTCTCGCCGACATTCGCGGTCAACGAAATCACCAACCTGGATTGCCGCATCGCAGGCGACGACATGCTCGTCAGTGCGGACGTATTTGGCTCCCGCGACGGCGACCCGTGGTTCCGCGCACATTGGCGCGCGGACTTTCATCGCTTCGAGAATTAGTTTTCTCACCGTACGCGGCGGAACTTTTTTTGTTTAAGAATCGGCGGCAAAATCGCTTGCCTCTCAGACTCGCCTAACCTAATGATCGCGCATGGCCACTCCCACTCCGCTCGATCCCCAGATGAAGATCATGCTCGATGTGTTCAATGCGGCGGGGCCGATGTTCCTGCGCGCGGAGACTGCTGAGCAGGCGCGGGCCAAGATGCGCGCGTTGCTCGAGGCGAATCCGATTCCGCCGCCAGCTATTTATCGGGTCGAGGATCGGCGTATCCCGGGCGCCGACGGCGAGGTTGCAGCGCGCGTGTATACGCCTGAGGGGAATCCGCCGATGGGCGTGCTGGTTTTTTTTCACGGCGGCGGATGGGTGCTCGGCGACCTAGAGAGTCATGACCGCGTATGCCGCGCGCTCGCCAACCAGGCGGGATGCGTCGCCGTGTCGATCGACTACCGCCTCGCGCCGGAGCATGTATTTCCAGCGGGCGCCGAAGATTGCTACGCGGCGACCAAGTGGGTTTCCGAAAATGCGGCCTCAATTGGCGCGGAAGGCGACGCGGCTGGCTGTCGGCGGCGACAGCGCGGGCGGAAACCTGGCGGCGGTAGTCTCGATGATGGCGCGCGACCGCGGCGGCCCGCCGATCGCGTTCCAACTGCTGATGTATCCAGTCACCGATTGCGCGCTCGACACTCCGTCGCAGAAGGAATTCGCGGCCGACGGTCATGTTCTGTCGCGCGCCGACATGGAATGGTTCTGGAAAAATTACACCGACCCCGTCGCTGAAAAAAATAATCCCTACGCGTGCCCCTTGCGCGCGAAGGACTTGAAGAACCTGCCGCCCGCGCTCGTGCTCACCGCCAGTCACGATCCGCTGCGCGATGAAGGCGAGCGATTCGCCGAGCGCCTGATAGCCGCCGGGGTCAAAACCACCTGCACGCGCTACGAAGGCGTCACTCACGGGTTCGTCAGCTTCGCCGACGGCCTGGACAAGGGCAAAGAGGGCCAGCGCCAGGCGGCCGACGCATTGCGGGCAGCATTCGCGCGATAGGCACCGGTTTCACACCTCGCCAGGTGGTCCCTTCCACGGGGGACCTCCGCTATATTTCTCCCGCGATGGCGAAGCGGACAATTCAGGTCGGCAGCCTGAAGGGCGACGGCGCGATTCACGGCGCGCCCACTGGCATCTTCGAGGACCTCTACCATTTCCTGGTGACGTCCTCGTGGCCCGCGCTGATCGGATTGATCGCGGCCGCCTTCACTCTCGCCAATCTTTTGTTCGCCACCGGCTACTACTTCGATCATGGAATCGAAAACGCGCGCACCGGCTCGTTTGCCGACATGTTTTTTTTCAGCGTGCAGACCATGGCGACGATCGGTTACGGCAAGATGGAGCCGGTCACGCTGTTCTCGAACATCCTGGTGTCGATCGAGGCGCTGACCGGATTGCTCGCGCTCGCGCTGATGACGGGACTGGTATTCTCGAAGTTCTCGCGCCCCACTGCGCGTGTGAGATTCAGCCGCTACGTGGTTATCGGTCCGCGCGACGGCGTGCACAGCTTGATGATCCGCGCGGCCAACTTGCGCGCGAACCGGATCGTCGAGGCCGATATGCACGTCGTGCTCGCGCGCCAGGAAGTCACCGCCGAGGGCGACGGCATTCGCCGCCTCTACGACCTCACGTCTCACGCGAAGCCGCAGCGCGATGTTCGCGTTGTCGTGGACCGCGGTCCATCAGATTGTCGAGGGCAGCTCCGCTCTTCGGCCATACGCGCGAATCGATGGCCAATTGCGCAGCCGAGATCATCGTGTCTATCATTGGACTCGACGAGACGTTCTCTCAGACCGTTCACGCCCGACACACCTTCGAACTTGACGAGATCGTCTGGGACGCCCGCTTTGCGGACGTGCTGGTGCTCCACCCCGACGGCAGCCGAAGCGTCGACTACACGCGCTTCGACGAAGTCGAGATGCTTACGCCCGTCAAGTGACGCGTCCTGGTGCCTGTTCACATAGAATTGCAAATCTGGCCATGATAACTACTTCCGTGCTGGGGAAAACCGGGCACGGGTGGGGAGACAGAATGACGTCAGGGACGGCGGGAAAATCCCGCAGATTTCTTATTGCGATCGCGCGATGGTTTGATACTTCGGCCGGCGGCAGTCCCGATGCGAACGCGCCGCAAGAGACCGATTGGTTTCGATGCATCCCGTTCGTGGTGGTTCATCTGATGTGCCTCGGGGTGATCTGGGTCGGATGGAGCCCGGTCGCGGTGGGCGTCGCGATCGCTTTGTATTTCATCCGGATGTTCGCGATCACCGGCTTCTACCATCGGTATTTTTCTCATCGATCGTTCAAAACTTCGCGCGCGGGCCAGTTTATATTCGCCGCGATCGGCGCGACTGCGGTGCAGCGCGGAGCACTGTGGTGGGCGTCGCATCATCGGCTGCATCATCAGCGATCCGACGAGCCGAGCGACGTTCATTCGCCGCGGCAGAATGGTTTCATCTGGAGTCACATCGGATGGATCACGTCGGAGGCTAATTTCCGATCCGAGCTGCGCGTCGTGCGCGATCTCGCGAAGTTTCCCGAGCTGATGTTTCTCGATCGCTTCGACGTGCTGGTCCCGACCATTCTCGGCTTCGCGCTGTTCGGGCTGGGGGCGTTTCTCCAGCGACATGCGCCGGGGTTGCATACGACCGGCGCGCAGATGCTCATCTGGGGATTTTTTATTTCGACCGTGGTTCTCGCGCACGGAACTTTTACGATCAATTCGCTCGCGCACGTCTTCGGCCGCCGGCGCTACGAGACCAACGACGACAGCCGCAACAGCTTCACGCTCGCGATGGTCACGCTCGGCGAGGGATGGCACAACAACCACCATCACTATCCGGCAGCGGCGCGCAACGGATTTTACTGGTGGGAAATCGACATCACGTACTACACGCTCAAGCTGCTCGAGGCGTGCGGGATAATCTGGGACCTGCGCCAGGTACCGCCCGAGCTGCTCGAGGAGCATCTGCTCGAGCCGCGGGTGGCGAAGTCTCGCGCAAGATCGGCGGTGCCCGCGATGTCGGTCGCAGATGCATTGCGCGCCACGGGCGATAGCGTCCGGCCGCTGTCCGAACTGGTCCGGGATACGGTGATGGAGCCTCGAAGCGCGATCGGCGAACCCGAGCCAACTCCCTGAGTATCGATCAACCGTCGGCTACTTTCAAGCACCACAACGCCGATTATTGGGTCTACGCACGTCTTGATGTATTACCAGTTGATCGGTAATATTGTCTGTAAGTTTCACGCACAATCCTTAATCGGGGAGGTTTCAACTGAATGAAGTTAGAGAAACTGATGGTCAGCGCTGTGGGCGCAGCCGCGATGATAGTGATCGCGACTGCTCCGGCCGCGCTGGCCAAGGGCAAGAGCGTGGTAAACAGACGAGCTTTTCCGTCGGATGCCTGACCCAGGATACCGCGCTTCAGACTTCTGAAGGGCTGACCGCCGGCACCGCGGCCGCGACCGTCACCATCTCGCCGGCCAGCCTGTGGCCGCCGAATCACAAGCTCGAAAACGAGGACATCAGCATGACCTTGCCCGCCGACGCGGCCAGCGCGGTGAACGTGAGCCTCCAGGTCACCGACATAACCGACGATCAGCTGGCGGCAGACAACGGCAACGGCGATGGATGCGGAAAGCCGACCTCGACGCAGGGCGCGGACTGGGCGCCGACAACGTTTCCTGGCACGCTCGCGACTGGCAGCCTCGAGGTTACCACCGACTCGCTGGCGCTTGATGGCAGTGCAAATCCGGTCCGAGCGTTGCGCGAAGCTCGGCACCCGCACCTATACGATCACGGTGCAATGCTGTGACACTACCAACGCGGTGTGTGACACGGTGGGTACGCTCAACGGGATCACGCTCGATTCGCTGCCAGCGCTGGACGTTACGGTCGCCAAGTCGAAGAAGCACTAAGCACAACCGCTCGAAGCTGACGCTCCGGCGTCGCAAGCATTCAAACCGCCCGGCCGCTCCGGGAGCCGGGCGGTTTCATTTTCTGGCTCGTCACCGCTTGCACCATCATGCGAGCGCGTGTATTCGATTCGGTGCTGTCCGCATCGGGGACGTGTCACATGGTGGATTCTCACGATGGCCAAGTCTGATTCCATTGTCGCATCTGGTGTCGATGCGGCCCGGGCGCGTCGTCCCGCGATCATCGATCGATTCGCGCGCGGCGCGGTGCTCAGCCGCCTGGCGGGAATCAAAACCGGACGGGTCGATGATCGAAGACGGCGGCGACCGCATTCCATTCGGCCAGGATTTATCCGACGCCGATTTGCGCGCGACCATTCGCGTCCACGACCATCGCTTCTATTCCGACCTCGCGCTCGCGGGCAGCATGGGCGCTGCCGAATCGTACATGGCCGGATCGTGGACGACCGACGATCTGACCGCGCTGGTGCAGATCATGATTCGCAATCGCGAGGTGACCGAAGGGCTCGACGGCGGCCTCGCGCGGCTCGCGAATCCGGTCCGCCGGCTTCATCCACTACCTCAATCGCAACACCAGGACCGGCAGCGAGCGCAACATCGCGGCGCATTATGATCTCGGCAACGATTTTTTCGAGCTGATGCTCGATCCCACGCTGATGTACTCGTGCGCGATTTTCGAGCGCCCCGACGCCACGCTCGAGGAAGCGGCGACGGCCAAGGTCGATCGCATCTGCCGCAAGCTGGATCTGCGTGCGCACGATCATCTGGTCGAGATCGGCACGGGATGGGGCGGGTTCGCGATTCACGCGGCAAAAAACTACGGATGCCGCGTCACCACCACCACGATTTCGCGCGCGCAGCACGACTACGCCGTCAAGCGAATCGCCGACCGAGGGCTTGTCGGAGCGGATCACGGTGCTGTTCAAGGATTACCGCGACTTGACCGGCCAGTTCGACAAGGCCGTGTCGATCGAGATGATCGAAGCGGTCGGCCATCATTTTCTCGATTCATATTTCCGCAAATGCGGCGAGCTGCTGAAGCCCGACGGCATGATGCTGCTGCAGGCGATCACGATCACCGATCGCGAGTACGAGGCCGCGACCAGGCGCGTCGATTTCATCAAGAAATATATTTTCCCGGGCAGCTTCCTGCCGTCGGTCACGGCGCTGTGCGATTCGCTCACGCGCTCGAGCGACTTGCGCCTGTTCCATCTCGAAGACATCACGCCCAACTACGCCGAGACCCTGAAGAACTGGCGGCTCAGGATGTTCAAGAATATCGATCGCGTGCGCGCGCTCGGCTATCCCGAAGAATTCATCCGGATGTGGGATTTCTATCTCTGCTACAGCGAAGCCGGCTTCCGCGAACGCTACATCGGCGACGTGCAGATGCTGCTGACGAAGCCGGACTGCCGCCGCGCGCCGATCCTGCCGCGACTGTAATTCACTAATTGAATGTGAAACCCGCGGTGGGTTTCACACTTCCTTCGGCAGGGGTGACCCCTGCACCCAGTGAAAGGAAATCGCGAAATGTCGAGGACGACCTTTCGCTCTAAATTCTGTTCTTGTGTCATTCAGAGCGAAGCGAAGAATCCCGGTCCCTTCTTCTACCTCGCCCGTTCCTTCACGGGAGAGGAAGCTGGCGGGCGCAGCCGCAGGTAGGTGAGGGTTCCGGGCTTCAGCTACACGCCAGCTAGTCACGTCTTCGCGTCCGGTGCTCGGGAAGGGGAGGGGTTAGGTTTTAGCCCGCTTGCAACAGCGATAACTAGATGGTAATTATTATCATCTAGGTTATGGAACTACAGCTAGTAAATGAACGGCGGCGCGGTCCTTACGCGGCCAAGCGGCTGTCGGAGTTCGCCGAGCGATGCCGCCGGGGCGGGCTCGCGGTGACGCCGCAGCGCCTCGCGATCATCAAGGCGCTGCTTGATTCGGGCGAGCATCCGCGGGCCGACGCGATCTTCGCCGCGGTCCGCCTGCAGCATCCGCATATCTCGCTCGCTACCGTGCATCGCACGCTCGAGACGCTGTGCGATATCGGCGAGGCGCGCAAAGTCACGATGCTGCACGACAGCGCGCGCTACGACGGCAACATCACGCCGCATCATCATGTGGTGTGCGTCAAATGCCGGCGGATTCGCGATATCGAGATTCCGCGCCTCGACCGCGTGCTCGCGGGGCAGTCGGAGCTGGGAGAGTTCACGGTGCTCGGATCGTCGCTGGAGATCCATGCGCTGTGCGATGAATGCGGCGCGAAACGAGCGAAGGCAAGCCGGGCCAAAAAGGCGCGCAAGGCTGATTCGTCGAGACCGATTAAATCAAACCAAAAGAAATTCGAAACGGGAGAGAGAAAATGGCAAGTCTCAAAGGAACCAAAACTCATCAGAATCTGAAAGACGCGTTCGCGGGCGAGAGCCAGGCTAATCGCCGCTATCTCTATTTCGCCAAGATCGCTGATGTCGAAGGTCAGCCGGAAATCGCGGGCCTGTTTCGCGACACCGCCGAAGGCGAGACCGGACACGCGCATGGGCATCTGGACTATCTGAAGCAGGTCGGCGATCCTGCGACCGGTCTGCCGATGGGCGATTCGCTGCTGAATCTCAAAGCCGCCGTCCATGGCGAGACGCACGAGTACACCGACATGTATCCCGGGATGGCGAAGACGGCGCGCGAAGAAGGCTTCGCGGAAATCGCGGACTGGTTCGAGACCCTGGCCAAGGCCGAGAAGTCGCACGCAGGACGTTTCGCGAAGGCGCAGACCACGCTCTAAGGCGAATCGCGCGAATATCGAAGCACGGCGCGGGCGTCGAGCGCCGCGCCGGTTTCGTGCGCCAGCGGATGCCGGCAACCTAACTCCTAACCCCTTCCCATAGTGCGGAAGGCGGACCAGAATCAGAAAGCTGCCGACAGATTTTCCGATGGCCAAACGTATCGAGTCCACGGCCGACTGACGGCCTTACCTACAATTCTACCGAGGCGAAATATTGGGACCGCGCCGGACTCGACAAGGAAGTCGAGCGCGTCTTCGACATCTGTCACGGCTGCCGCCTGTGCTTCAATCTGTGCCCGTCGTTTCCGGCGCTGTTCGATGCGGTCGATCGCAACGACGGCGACGTGCGAGCGCTGACGCGCGGCCGAGAAGCAACGCGTCATCGACCTCTGCTACGGATGCAAGCTGTGCGAGATCAAATGTCCCTACACGCCGCACGACGGGCATGAGTTCCAGCTCGATTTTCCGCGCCTGATGCTGCGCGCCAAAGCGGTGAACGCCAAAGAAAACGGCGTCGCGCTGCGCGAGCACGTGCTGGCGTCATCCCGATCAGACTCGGCAAGGTCGGCACGCTGACTCCGGGGCTCGCGAACTTCGGATGCCATCAGAAGTTTCAGCGCGTGGTGATGGAGAAGATGCTCGGGATTCATCGCGACAAGAAGCTGCCGGATTTTGCCGACGAGACTTTCGAGAAATGGCTGAGCGCAATCCGCTGCCGGCGCCGCCGGCCGAGCCGACCGCCAAGGTCGCGCTTTTTCCGACCTGCTTCGTGAACTACTACAATCCCGCGCCGGGCAAGGCGGCGGTCGAGGTCTTTGCGAAAAACGGATGCGCGGTGAAATGCCCGAAGCAGAATTGCTGCGGGATGCCGGCGCTCGATGGCGGCGACGTCGAGTTCGCGCGCAAGGAAGCGCGCGCGAATATCGATTCGATGCTGCCGTTGGTGCGCGAGGGCTACAAAATCGCCGCGATCAATCCGACCTGCTCGCTGATGATGCGCCAGGAGTATCCGAACCTGCTGGCCGGCGACGACGTCAAGGAATTCGCGGCCGCGATCGTCGATCCGCATGAGCTGCTTTACCAGCTTCGGCGCGCGGGCAAGTTCAACACGGAATTTCAGTCCACGCCCGGGCACGGTCGCGTATCACGTCCCGTGTCATCTGAAGGCGCAGGACATCGGGCTGCGCTCGCGCGACCTGATGCGCCAGATTCCGGGCGTCGAAGTCGACGACGGTCGACGCGTGCACGGCGCATGACGGGACCTGGGCGATGAAGAAGGAATTTTTCGAGCTCTCGATGAAATGGGGCGAGAAGGCTTTCAGCGGGATGCGCGAGGCGGGCGCGCGCGTGATGGCGACCGACTGCCCGCTGGCGGCGATGCAAATCGAGCAGGCGACCGGCGTGCATCCGATGCATCCGATCGAAGTGCTGGCGCGCGCGTACCAGCGCGGCGGATTTCCGGACGCGGTGCCGCCGCCCGAGCCGCCGAAGGAGAATGACGATGAAGAAAATCACGCTCGACGAAATCCTTGCGCTGGCCGACTACGAACGCGTGCGCGACCGGCTGCGGCCGTTGTTCATTCATGAGAAGGAGCGGCGCCGGCTGCACGTCGGATCGCATCTGACATTTATCTTCGAGAACGCGCAGACCGTGTGGTACCAGATCGAGGAAATGATCAGGTCGGAGAAGATGACCGACCGCGAAGCGATCCAGCATGAGATCGATACCTACAACGAGTTGATTCCGGCGCCCGGGCGAGCTGGTTGCGACGCTGCTGATCGAGTACGCGGAGGCGGCGGAGCGCGACGCGGCGCTGGCGCGGCTGGTCGGCCTGGAGAATCATCTGTGGCTGAGGATCGGTGCAAAGAAGATTCGCGGCCAGATTCGACGATCGCCAGGTGTCAGACGAAAAAATCAGCGCGGTGCAGTTCGTCAGGTTCGCGCTCGAGGGTGTCGATGCGGCCAAGTTTCTGGAGCTCGCCGGCAAGGGCGAGGTAGCAGTCGAGGCGGATCATCCGAGCCTGGCGGCGCGCGGCGAGATCAGCGGTCTGCTGGCGGCGTCGCTGGCTGAGGATTTGACGTTAGACGACATTCGAAAAGAATGACGATACGCAGAAACATGCTGAACGCCGAATCCGGTAGTCGGATTCGGCGTTCGCGGTTTAAGCAGTTTGTCGCGCGTGTGTGGGTTAGTCGCTGCGCGCCGACAGTTGTGTTCACGTGGGCGATCGGCCGACGGCGTGAACTGCCGGGAGCGCGACGCCAACCGGGAAGTTCATCTTCGATGTTTCGTTCCCTGAGATGATCAGAGTCGGAGCAATGTCGCCGCCGTCCTCAAGACTGGTGAAATCAGTGAACATCTCCGAGCGAACTTGAGCTTGTTGTTTACGACGTACAGATCGCCGCTAGCTTCGTCGAGCGCGATTCCTTCGGGACGCCTGAGTTTGGTGTGGCCAGCCGCTAATCTCGCCTAGCTCGGTGCCGGTGCAAATGGAAGTCTGTCGCGAAGAAATTGGTCGAACGGAGCGAAGATTTTGATGCTGTTGTCGCCCACGTCGGTGACGAAGATAACGTCGTCGAAGAAATCGTGTCAGAGAGCGACCGCGATCTTCGCCGGTCAACAAAGGCGCCGCGGTCGTACAAGTCCAAGACCTACGATGGCAGTGGGGAATACGTCGCCAAAGCCGCTCCCGGCGCGTAGACGGTTACATACGCGGGGCCGTACGAGGCTTCGCCAGCTTCGTTCACGGCGAACAGGAAGCCGGTTTTGTCATACGCGACGCCGACCGGACCGAGCAGGAAAGTGATCGCATCCGCCGATGGTGGCGTTGTCGACGTGCCGAATGGGCAGTCGTAGGGGGTCAGGTTCGGCGGAATAGCGACAGCAGGAAGGGTACACACCGGATGTTGTTGGAAGGCGCAACCGGATCGTTCGCCAGGAGCAACGTCACTCGGTCGAATGGTAAATGTGTCAACCCCATCGGCGGCGTACCGGTGATCGCGGTGCCCAAACTGCGTAGCCGGCGCCCGTAGGTGCCGCTCCGAAAGCTTCAGCGACCCGCCATGGACATCGAGATCCGGTCGAAAGAAGTTGACTGGCACGGTGTTCGCAATCGCCAAGATATCGTTACCGCGGATTCACGCCGTCGAAAGGATCTCAAATGCCAAACCCTGATCGGATGTTGACGCCCGAAGTATTGAACTGGCAGGTACCGGTACCCGGTGCCAAAGATTCCGGGAGCCAAACAACCGGTGTTGAAACGACCATTGCGCGGTGCGCGATAATGCTTTCCGGACGCTGTTCTTATCGCGCCGAGTTAGCCATTCGGCGCCGGCGGGCCGATCGAAATCCAGCCGCTGACGAAACCGGTAAATCGATAAGATCGAGAGGATTCGTCACCGCGATTTGGCCGTCGAGCGAGCTCTCGCGAATCGCCGCCGGTCCGGTGCCGGCGCCCAACAGAGTGTTGGCGCCTTTGACCAACAGGAAAGGCCGCGTGTGTTGATTGCGAGCCCGCGACAAATGTCTGAGGCTGCCGGCGAACGCGGCGCCGTAGTTTGACACGATGACTGTGTCGAGAAGCAGCTGCTCTTGTTCGCGTAGCTGGTGCCTGCCGTCCCTGCGACCAGCGCAGCGATCAACAACACCACGGCCACGACCGACAGCCGACGAGCGACCCCCATCAGCCTCCGCGCTCCCGTCGGCGCCAACGAGATCCCATCCCTACCCTGAGTCATCGTCTGCATCCTTCCATGCGTCATGTTATCTAACCCCCGCCGAGTCGAATCGGTGCCCATCTGCTGACCAATCAAACCAAAAAACCCCCGCGGCCATCGGTTCGTTCCCCACCGGGCAAGGCTAACTAGAGCCCCCGCCAAGGTCCGGAAATCCCCCCGGACGCGTATTCGGTGGTCGTACCTACACTGATCAGATGACAAATTCAAGTGCGACGTAATTCTTTGTTCATGATCGCACTGAACGAGTCAACCCATCCTCAGCCTGGCGATTGCAGCAATCGCAGGCGGAACCTTTTCATTTGACTGGGCTGATGGCAAGCAGGCCTGGTTGCGACGGCCCTCCAATGCGGCATCGAGGCAGTCGCCGCCTTTTTGGGCGTCGCACCCGTGGCCGCTCAGAATGAGGTCCATTGTTTCAGTCGACCTATAGCGGAGGACTCAATCCGATTAATCTACGCGATTGAAGACAGGCGACCCGCTGCGCGGCGTGATTCATTCCAGCATCGCGGGATTGCGCAGGCGCACAAGCAAACTCGAACATTCGAAATCGGAGCAATTGCCAAGTCACGCTCTGCTTAACGGAGTGTTGCACACGTGTGACCGGCGCATGCACCCTTCTTGACAAGGTACTCAGCGGAATGGTAGCTAAGCCGCGTTCGTAGGTTTCCTTGCGCGTATGGGGAAATGAGTGTCTGACGCTTGCCTGGTGAGGAATAATCAGGCGAGGAGTTCGACGTAACCACGAGGGCTCCAGCTTGGGGGTGTCTATGCAGAACGGCAATTTGGGATTCGGAGGAACGCGGTGGCGGAGTTTGATGGTGGCCGCCGTAGCAGTGGTCGGGACGCTCTGGACCTCAGTCGCGATGGCGACTATCACGCAGGGCGACTTTTCCGTTTTTGGATTTTTCGAAACTCGCGAAGCGGGTCACTGGGGCGAAGGCAGTTCGAGCCGTGACTCGACGCCGACCACGCTCGTTCATCCGACGCTGACGTCGACGTTCGCGATTCCCGGCAAGTCATTCGGAATCACCGGCGGCAGCTTCGATTTCAATCACTGGGATCTGGCCGAGCAGCGCAATCTGGCGGATGTGCGGCCCGATTACCACATGGTCAAGAACTACAAGCTGCTGGGCCGGTTCGACACGCTGTTGATCAAGGATGCGGACTTCTTCGCGTACTATCGCCCGTGGTATGACTCGTTCGGCTCGCTAAAGAACCACGGCCGTGCAGCGTCCGAACACCGACGTTACTCCGTACTCGCAGAACGATAGCTCGAACAACGGAGTTTTTCCGGTTCACTCGCTCCAGAACGATTACTTCAAGAATGATTTGCGCGAATGGTATGCGCAGTTGAACTTTACCGACAACTTCTCGGCGCGTATCGGCAAGCAGCAGATCATCTGGTCGGAAGCTGACGCGCTGTCAGGAACCGAAGTCACCAACCCGGTTAATGCGACATGGCACGGAGTCTACGGTGCGGAAGCCGCCGAAGACGTGCGCACGAACCTCAGGATGATCAAGTTGAACTACATCCTGCCGGACTTCCTGAAGACCGCCAACAACGAGTTGGAAGCATTCATTATTCCGGGCGACTTCGAGGCCGCTCAAATTATCACCCAGGCCGACCCGCGCAATCCGTATGTAGTCCCAGCCGCATTGGACGGCGGCTGCCAGACCTGCGGCAGCGGACCGGATAGCCCATTCCCGGTCGACTTCAACCAAAACGGCCAGAAGCTCAACGTCAGTGAAGTGCCCAACGGCGATCCCAAGGGGATGATCTTCCTGCCGATCGGGCCAGTGGTTGGAGGGAAGGCCTCGGGTCAATTTTACGATTTTTACTCGAAAAATCTGAGCCACACTCCGTCGAACTCGCTTGAAAACAGCGAATTCGGCGCGCGATATTCGACCCTGCTGCCGATTGGAAACGGACTCCAGACCAGCTTCATCTACTTGTATGAATTTCGCAGCGCTCTAAGCGAAACCTGTGCGGGCTGCACCGCGAAAGTCACGGGAGAACCGGGCGCGTTTGCGGTCGCACCGGGCACGTTCGTTATCCCCGGGTTCTTCCTCAACCGTCCACGCAGGGGCGTTCCGGTGGGCGGAACCGTTGAGGCGGTTCGCACGACCGACTATCGGCGGAATCATTTCTTCGGCTTGACCGGAACCTATTACGACAAGGATCTGACCGACATCGTCTATCGCTACGACATTCTGTATCAGCCGAAGATTAGCATCTCGGTTCCGGCCACCGTTGATCGGCGAGAGGCGCAGAATGGACGGAGTTCACACGCTGGATTATCGCGGGCGACCGGCCGACTTACATCCCGTGGATATCGAAGCAGCACACGTTCCTGACGGCCCAGTTCACGGAGACCTGGTATCCGGATCGTCCGCCTGGCGCGGTGCCACAGGTAAGCACCAACGGCAAGGTCCGTGAGCTCAGCAGCCTGGCGTTCATCAACGCGACCAACTGGCTGATGAACGGACAGTTGACGGCAGGCAACCTGATCCTGTGGGACATCGACGACAACGTCGGCGAACTCGCGACCACCAACGTTTATCGATATTCGCGAAACGTGCTGTTGGGAGTGAACGCGCAGTGGTTTCTCGGACGCAGCGGACGCTACACCGATCCGTACCTGCTGAGCCGTCAGCAGCGTTTCAACGAACTCGAGTTCACGTTCACGTACGAAATCTAGCAGTCGATTGGACTGACAGGGCGGCTGTAGCGTATGCTGCAGCCGCCTCTGTTTTTCCGGCAGCATCCAGGGCGTTGCCGCATCGCTACTTCGATGCGGTCTGTATCACCTCTACCAGTGCGCCGGCCGCTGCGTGCCCGTGATGGACGATAACTCACAGACACATTGGTACCTGGTTCGGACAAAGACCGGTAAGGAGCGATGGGTCCGCGACCAGCTCGCCCACGTGGTGCCGGAAGTCTTTCTGCCGATGCTCAAGGCGAAGACGCCGCGATGGGGACGGATGGCAGTGTCGATCACTCCGCTGTTCCCATGTTACGTGTTCGCCAGGTTCGATCTTCAGAGCCAGTATTTCGACGTGAAGTACATGGCGGGAGTGCGTGCGATCGTGTCGGCGGGAACCGATCCGCTGGCGGTGCCGCCATCGATAGTGTCGGACATCCGCAGTCGCGGGGTGGACGACGTGATCGAAATTCCGGACAAGCCGATTGACGCCGGTGAGCGGGTGGTTGTGGTGGAGGGTCCCTTCCGTGGATTCGAAGCGATTTTCCAGCGCTATCTTGCGGGTGCGGAGCGAGTGGCGATCCTGCTCAGTGCGGTCGAATCGGGCGGTTTGCGGGTCGTGCTGTCGGCCTCGGCGGTCGTCAAAGGCTCCTGACGGATGTGGTCGCGCCCACTCTTGATAGTGCGCGGATTGATGGTGATAGTCGCGGGAGCGCTCGCGTCCGCCGCCTGTTCGTCCAGTTCACCTGCAATCGTATCGGCGCAAAAGAAAGTGCAAGGGCTGCTGGGAGTGCCGAACGTCACCTCTTTTCTGGATGTGAGATTCGGCGACTCGCTGTACCGGGTCCAGAACAGGTTTCCTAACGGGAGTATCGAGACTGCTCCCTATGGCGCCGACACCTACCGACTCAACAACATCGAGGTCGATGGAATCCGCTATAGCCAAGTCAAGTACGAGTTCACCACTTATTCGGGCATGCAGCTCGTGATGGCATGGTTCACGCCGGATTCGAGCGGGAAGGTGCTCGAGAAGCTCGTCGCGGCCGTCGGTCCGCCGACGGAGCAGAACAGCGCCAAGGGCAGCGCGCCGGCAGATACGCAGGCTATCTGGCAGCTACCGCATGGGGAACGGGTGATCTACGACGGTCCGAAGCGATTCGTCGCGGTGGTGGGGCCGGGTGGCGGCCCGCTCAAGCAGGACGCGGCAGAAAATGAAACGCTCGACAGTCCGTAGCAATACGGTTGACGATCAGCGCACACTTAGAGCGCGTTCAAATTAGTCTTCATGATCGCGATGCGCTGGCCAGACGGTAAGGTCCGTTGCCCAACCTGCGACTCAGATCATGTCACGTATCTTGAGACTGCGCAGTTGTGGAAATGCTACTCGAAACACAAGCGCGCAAAATTCTCGCTCAAGGTCGGAACCATCTTCGAGGACTCGCCAATCGGTCTCGATAAGTGGCTTCCTGCGATGTGGCTGATCGCCAATTGCAAGAACGGGATCAGCAGTTACGAAATTGCGCGCGGTCTCGGAGTCACGCAAAAAACCGCATGGTTCATGGATCATCGAATCCGGCTCGCGATGCAGAAGCGTTCGGTCGACCCTTTCGGCGGTAGCGAGATGTTGAAGCGGACGAAACCTTTATCGGCGGTCTCGCGCGCAACATGCACAAGAACAAAAAAGCGAAAATCACCGGAACTGGCGGAGCGGGCAAAGCCATCGTGATGGGTTTGCTGGATCGTCATAGCTCACAAGGTTCGTCTCGTGCACGTTCCAAACACTTGAAAAGATGCAGCTTGCTTGACGTTCAGCCCATTAGCGTATTATAACGTGCCTTCGGGGTTCTCGACAGTATTAAACTAACCAGGTTCGACTACTACAGAGCGGGTGGAGTCGTCGAAGCCGGTTTGTGGGGAGCGTTGGGAGGGGATCCGTTAATTATGACTGAGTCACAGCCCGAGTAACACGGGAGGGCGGACGCATTGCTGAAATCGATTTACGGTACGCTGACTAAAAGACTGCCTGTCCGCCCATGACTAGCTGCCACCCTTTCTTTAATCGAAATTTTAGCTATCATGGCGGGGCTCAGGATTTACCAGGAAACCCGAGGGTGCGCGTAAAATCGAGTGCGAGCCCTGAGGGTATCCTACTATGAGTAGTAATATTAGACAAGCAGTTGCCACAACGCTGAAGGCTCTCGTTCTGTTGCTCGCGGTAGTCTTGTTCTGCTCCACCGCGCGCGCGCAGATGAACGATTCCGGTGGCGGCGCGCTCGGCGGCGGCGCCGGTGGTTACGATCCTTCCGGCGCGGATAGCGATTCACAAAATGGTGCGGTGGGTAACACGATGCGTCGCGGATGCGTCGATCCGAGCGATCCGAATGCCGACGAATCCGGGCTGCCGCCGTGCACCAATTCCGATAACAGCGACGATTCCGATCAGTCTTCCCAAGGAAATCCGTCAACTCTTTCCGGCGGCGTTTCTGGAATGACCGGTTCGCCAAGGATGAGCGGTTCGTCTACGATGAGCGGTTCATCGGCGATGAGCGGTGCGCAAGGCCTCGGCGGTGCGCAAGGCTTCGCCAACACGATGAACAAGCAGTCGATGGCGGCGGTCATCCAGCAGCTTGGAATTTCGCCCGACGAACTTGGCAGTTTGAAAGGTGAAATGGCGTCGGGTGGTCTCAGCCCCGATGACATGCAGGAATTGTGTCTCCATTTTGCGGCGAAGCAGCTCAGCGCGAATGACGTCACCGGCATCGCGAAGTCGCTTGGCCTGACCTTCACCGATCAACAGCTTGCGCAACTTAGAAGTTGCACGGGACTCGCCGGGCAAGGCGGATCGGACGAGACGACGACTTCACCGGGGCAGCAGATGGGGATGACGCCGCAGCAGTCGATGTCGCCGGCAAATTCGAATCAGCCGGCGTCGTCGGTTGAATCGCAATTCCGCGCGCTCGATTCCGCGATCGCGCCGGCTGCGCCGAGCACGCGCAACCTGCAGCAATTCGGTTACTCGCTGTTTGCCTCGCGCGTGTCCACGTTTGCTCCTGTAGCCAACGTCCCGGTCAGCGACGACTACGTAATCGGCCCCGGCGATCAGCTCAAGATGCTGATGTGGGGTCGAATCAACAACACCATCAATCTCACGGTCGGCCGCGACGGCGCGGTGAGTATTCCTGAAATCGGACCGCTGCAGGTCGCGGGCTTGAACTTCGCGCAGACCAAGAAGCTCATCGAGGATCACGCCGGACAAATTACCGGCGTCAAAGTCGACGTGACGATGGGCAAGCTGAAGACTATCCAGGTGTACGTCGTCGGCGAAGTCTCGCAGCCGGGCGCATACACGGTGAGCGCGTTGTCGCACGTATCGAACGCGCTCGGCGCCGCCGGCGGAATCACGAAGATCGGCAGCCTGCGCAAAGTCGAACTTCGGCGCGGCAATCAGCTGGTGCGCGTGATCGATCTCTACTCGCTGCTGCTGGCCGGCAACGAGCAGGGCGACGAACAGCTACAGCCGGGCGACGTGATCTTCGTGCCGGTGATCGGGCCGGTGGTTGGAATGGTCGGCGACGTCAAGCGGCCCGCGATTTACGAGCTCGGCCGATCCGGCGAGCCGCTCGACTCAGTAATCAAGCTCGGCGGCGGCATCAGCGCCTTCGGATACTCGCAGCGGGTGCAAGTCGAACGGGTGGACGCTCATCAGAAGCGAATCGCGCTCGACGTCGATCTCAACCAGATCCGATCGCAGCGCTTCGACATTCGCGATGGCGATCTGATCAAGATTTATCCGGTGCTGCCGACTCAGCAGGACATCGTGACCGTGCGTGGCAGCGTGAATCGTCCCGGCAAATTCGAATGGCACCAGGGGATGCGAGTCGCGGACCTGGTGCAGTTGGCCGAAGGTCCTGCGCCGCATACTTTTTTCAAGTACGCGCTGATTCGCCGCAAGGAAGGCAAGGCCAAGACGGTGCGGCTGGTGCCGGTCGACCTCGGTGAAGCGATGTCGGACATCGTCGGCGGCCCGCAGAATATCTCACTCGAGCAGGAAGACGAGCTGACGGTGTTCAGCGAATCGCAGATGAAGTATCTGCCAACCGTGCAGGCCTTCGGCGAGGTGCGAAATCCCGGCTACTACGTGATGAGCCAGGGCATGCACGTGAGCGACCTGATTTACCTCGCCGGCGGTCTCAAGGACGACGCGTATCAGAAGAACGCTGAAATCGCGCGCACCCAGGTGATCAACGGCAGCCATACCAGCCACACATTCATGGACGTCGATCTGCGCGCGGCCTTGTCGGGCAACGATGAGCACAATCCCGAACTGGTGGCGAACGATCAGTTGTTCGTGCGACGCGCGTCGGACTGGCATCTGCCGTGGGTGGTGATGGTCAAGGGGATGGTCCAGCGGCCAGGTCCGTACACGATTCACGATGGCGAGAGAATCGCGTCGGTGCTCGAGCGATCGGGCGGCCTGCTGCCGGATGCCTATCTCCCCGCGACCGTGCTGATTCGGCAGTCGATAAAAGAGCTTCAGCAAAAGCGTCTCGACGAGGCGCGCGCGCGGTTGCAGCAATCGATCGTGCGGATCCAGATGAATCCGGGCACGATGAATCAGTTGGCCGCCACCCAGAATCCTCAAAGTCAGAATCCCGCCACCAGTCCGCAGACGCTTGCCGCACTCCAACAAGTGCTGACGGAAACCGAGGGCCAGCAAGCGCAGGGCCGCCTCGTCATCCATATGCACCCGCTCAACGAATTGGCCAATTCGCCGGATAACGTGGTGCTGGTCGACCAGGACCAGGTGACGATTCCGCGGCGTCCGGATGCGGTCAACGTGCTCGGCCAGGTGTACAGCCCCAATGCGATCGTGTTTCGCCCCGGGGCTGACCACGCGCGACTATCTCAACCAGGCCGGAGGCCCGAACGAAGGGGCGGACCCCGACCACATCATGGTTATCAAGGCCGACGGATCGGTGATGACGGACGAAGGTATCAAGTCGAGCAAGGAATCCACGATGTTCCCGCTGTTGCCGGTGATATCGGGCGGCCTGATGTCGGCGCGGCTGGACCCTGGCGATACGGTGTACGTTCCTGAGAAACTGATTTACGAAAATAAAATGCAGGAGACAGCGACGATCACGCAGATCATTGCTAATGCCGCTTCGTCGCTGGCTGTGATAGGAATACTGGGCGCAAGTTTGTAGCGGATCGAAGAGCCAACGGGGTGGGGGTTCGAAAAACAATCATCGCGGCCGCGATGACGTTAGCAGTAGTCGGCGCGGCTTCGGCACGGGCGCAACAGCCCGCGAGCACGCGCGCGGAGAACGACCGTCTGTTCCGCGCGGCGGCGGAGCTATACAGCATCGATCCTGATTTGCTGGCCGCCATAGCGAGCGTCGAGTCGGGCGGCAACTCCGCCGCGGTCTCGCCGAAAGGTGCGCAGGGCCTGATGCAACTGATGCCCGCGACGGCGAACCGCTTCCGCGTGCTGGACCCGTATGATCCCGTCAGTAATACGCTCGGTGCCGTGCGCTTCATCAGTTTTCTCAGGCAGTACCGCACCGCGCACGGCGACGGCGCGCCTTTGAGCCTGCCCGAGCTGCTTGCGGCGTATAACGCGGGCGAAGGCGCAGTCGACAAGTACAACGGTATCCCGCCCTACCCCGAGACTCAGCAATACGTGCGCAAAGTGCTCGTCGCCTACCTGTTCCGCAACAGCCACAGCTCGCTCGCGGAGCGGCTGGGCGCGCGTCCGGTGGAGCAGACAGATTCGGCGGTGCGGCCGATTCCTGCGAAGCCGGCGATCAGCCATCTGCATCCGGTAGTGACGCAACAGAAAAATCCGCCGGTCGATTCGATCGACAAGCTCACCGAAATTCAGCGCCTTCGACAAATCGAGCTCAGCAAACAACAGACCGCGAGCCGCTTCGGAGAAACGGATGGCCCTCGTTAACGGTTTGCGGCGCGCGCGCCGGATAAAATTTCCGCTGATGCTGGCGGCGCTTGCGATTGCGATGATCGCGCGCCCTGCTTTCGCCTCGACCTACGCGGCGTACATTCCGCTCGACAGCTCGATCTACGACGAACTCGCCACGCTGAACGACCTGGGATTGGCCGACAGCTACCTTTCGGAAATTCAGCCGATCAGCCGGGTCGAGGCGGCGCGGATCACGGTCGAGGCCGAATCGAAGCTGTCGGAAATGCAGAACCCGAATGAACTGGCGCGCAGTATCATCAGCGAACTGCGGCTCCAGTTGCCTGACGAAGTGCAATGGATCGAGCAGGACCGCGAAGACAACCTGCCCACGATGTTCCATCCGGTCGATCGGATCGAAGGCGAGTACGTTTTGTCCGAGGGCAAGCGGCGCGAGCTGAATACTACTGCAGAAAATGGAGCGGGAATCGACTATCAGGAAGGAACTCCGCTGCTGCCGAACAACGACGGTCTCTCGACCGACCAGGGAAGCAATGAAATCCTGCGATGGTCGGGATGGGGCGGGGTCGGCGGATTCATCACCGGTTATGGCGAAGGGGCGCTAGCCGGTCCGCTTACCGATAGTCCGAGCCAGGCGAGCCGCGCGCAACTTTTGACCGGCGCGATGGTGGTCAGCCTCGGCAATACTGCGATCTCTTTCGGGCAGGAGGAGACGTCGTGGGGCGTCGGGTACTACAACCAGCTTTCGCAGTCGAATAATGGGCAGCCGTTCCCGGCGCTGCGCATCCAGAATATCCATCCCGGCCATCTGCCGTGGATTTTCCGTTACCTGGGGCTGTATCGGTACCAGGCGTTTCTCGGGCAGCTCAACTCGGGACGAACCTTTTCGCGGCCGTGGCTCTCCGGCCATATAATCACGTTCAGGACGCTGCCGTCGTTTGAATGGGGCCTCGAGCACACGATCATGTTCGGCGGCAGCGGCAACAACGATTACGGTCCCGGCGGATTCATCGGAAATCTAACCGGTCTCAGCACGGGTAACTCGAGTCAATACAACACCAACACGCGCTTCGGTATCTTCGGCAAGGTGTACATCAAGCGACTGCGGGATACGCAAATCTACGCAGAGGATCTGGCCGAAGACTTTTTCCAGCTGGGCGGAAATAGCTCGATTAAGCTGCCGTTCAAGGGACCGTCGTACACTGCTGGAATTTACGTTCCGCGGCTCACGATCGACGGGCGCACCACCGCGCGATTCGAATACGCACTCACTGACAAAGAGTATTCGGTGCATAGCGACTCGCTGTACTGGACTTACAACAATGCGCTGATGGGCAGTTCGCTGGGACCGGGCGCCTGGCAGGCCAATTTCGAGATCGATCGGTGGCTCAATCTGCAATCGCGCGCGGGCATCGACACCTTCTATACTCGTCGACAGGCAATTGCGTTGCCGTTCTACTCGCCGCCTACCCGCAACACCGAAACCGGATACGGGCTTGCGTTGAACTTCCTGCATCTGCCGCTCGAAATAGCGCCGCTGGCGAATTCGCTCGGCGAGATGAAAGCGCGCGCGGGAATCGAATACGTGACCGACATCAATTACACCAACAACGATTCTTTCCGCGCACTGTTCCAGTTAAGCATGTCATTCAACCCGTCATGGGGCGGCTTCGTCTGGCAGTAAGCAGGAACGTCAGTCCGGCAAATTGATGGATCCCTCAGGCAGCAACGGACATTCGACTCCGTCGGCGGGCGGCAACGCTACCGTCGCGGGCGCGCATGCTCATCTCACGGAAGCGCAACATGCGACGCTGCAGTTTCTCTACTACGTCGATCTGCTGCGATCGCGATGGCTCCTGATCGCATCGCTCACGATCGGAATCGGACTCGGCTACGGCTTGTACACAAAATTCCTGACCGTGAAATGGTATCGCGCGCAGGCGATCGTCACTCCAGTCGCGCCTGAGGAGAGCCTCTCGATGGGCACGGGCGCCGGCAGCGACATGGTCGACGGATTGGGCGGAGGAATCGCGTCGATTCTCGAAGGCGGCAGCGCAGACACGGTCACGCTGGCGGAACGCTACACGGCGATCATGAACAGCTACGCGTTCACCACCGACCTGGTCAACAAATATCATCTCGAACACAACATCGTGGGCGTCCGCAGCCCGAACGCGCCGACCGTGACGAAGTGGTCGGTGCATATGATGATCACGGATCGGTTCAGCACCGAGTACGATTACAAGAGCGGCAATCTGACCCTGTACTTCCTGGATCCCTCGCCGGTCGAAGCTCAACGCGTGCTCGGATATTACCTGGACAGCCTGCGCGACAAGCTGCGCAACGAGGAGGTGCAGGCGGGCGCCAGCGCCGCCGCGTCGCTCGACGAGGAAGTCCGCAAGAGTTCGGACGCACTGCTGCAGACTCAGCTTTACGAGCTGATGGCGCGGCAGATTCAGCGCGAGAAAATCGCGGAAGTGCAATCCGACTTCGCGTTCAAGGTGGTCGAGCCTCCGGTTGTGCCCGACAATTATTTCTCGCCGAAAGCGCGCCAGAACGCGACGCTGGCAGCCTCGATCACCTTGGTGATCGTGTGCACGTGGATTCTTGCGTCGGATTTTATTCGCCGCGCGAAAGAGCAGTTCGCAGCTATCAATCAGGCGCCGACTGCGCCGACGGCAGACGATCAGCCGCCTCGCCCCGATGATAGCGAGGAAATTCATCCTCGCTTTGTTCGCAATCTTCGCCCCAAAGGCTGACGGCGCATCGCGCGCGCGTCATCGCTCAATTCGAAATGCCGCTGGCCAGACAGCAAGCGCTTGCGGCTCGTGCGCTTCGAGCGTCTGCCAACGCGATTCTGCACGGCGCGGCTCGATGCGCATGGCCGCGGCGGCGACCGATCGACGCAAAGCGCGTTTGCATCTACCGCATCGGAAATATCGGGGACACCGCCTGCGCGATCCCCGCGATGCATGCGATTCGGCGCGCGTATCCCTGCCGCGCATCTCACGTTGCTGACGTCACCGGGCAAGGCGGGCTCGATCCGGGGCGCGCGAGTTGCTCGACGGTGTGAGCTGGATCGACGAAATCGTCGTCTATCACGCCGAAGATATCGCGACTGCGCGGGGCCGGCTCGAGTTGGTGCGCAATTTGCGCGCGCGCAAGTTCGACGTATGGATCGAATTGCCGGTCGTCGCCGCGCCGCTGGCAACCTTGTTCCGCAATCTGATGGTGGCGCGATCAGCTGGCGCGCGGTGGGGATTCGGCTGGCGATACGAACCCAGGTTGGCGGCGCAGGCGCAAACTCTGTTCAACGATTTCCCGGATGAAGTGGACCGGTTGCTCGAGATTGTCCGCAGCGGCAGGTTTCGCGCGGACGACGATCGACCGACTTTCCGCTCGAGCTCACCGACTCGAATCGGCGGACGGTGACCGATTTGCTCGATCAGGCGGGAGTGGCGGCGTCCGATCTGATGATTGCGTTCGCGCCCGGCGCGAAACTGGAGCCGAATCGATGGCCGGTCGATCGGTTCATCGAGGTTGGGAACAGTCTGGCGTCGCGCGGCTATCGGATCGTCGTGCTCGGAGGCAGTTCCGAAGTACCGATGTGCGAGCGGATTGCGAAAGCGGTCGGACGCAAGGCCGTGAGCCTCGCGGGCAAGACCACCGTGCGCGAATCGTGCGAGGTGCTGGCGCGCTGCGCGATGCTGATTTGCAACGACTCGGGCGTGCAGCATCTGGCGGCTGCGGTTGGAACGCCATGCGTCTCGCTCTTCACGCGGCGCGAATTTCCCGGGATGTGGTGGCCGCACGGCCCGCAGCATGAAGTGCTGTTGAAGGACGTCGAATGCCACACCTGCTTTCTCGACGCGTGCCCGTACGACAACAAATGCATCAAGGCTATCGGCGTCGACGAAGTGATCGCGGCGGCCGGGCGCGTGCTCGCGCGTCATCCTGATTCGAAACCGCAGGTGGCCTGAGATGGACGGCAGCTACCGCGTTGCGTGCCTCGTCAGTCATCCGATCCAGTACCAGGCGCCGCTGTTCCGCTATCTTGCGGCGCGTCCGGGAATCGAGCTGACAGTTTTCTTTCTGAGTGATTTCTCGGTGCATGCGTATCGCGATTCGGGCTTTGGCGTCGACGTGAAATGGGACGTGCCGCTGCTCGACGGCTATCGTCATGAATTTTTGCCGCGCGTCGGCTCTGGAAGCGGGCTTTCGTTCTGGCGGCCGTGGACATTCGGGCTCCGCGCTCGTCTGAGGCGTGGGCAATTCGACGCGCTGTGGGTTCACGGCTATGCGCATCGCGGATGCCTGGCGGCAATCGCGGCGGCGAAGTCGTTGAATATCCCGGTGATGCTCCGCGGCGAGTCCAATCTGCTGAGCGAGACCGACGACGCGCTGAAGCTGGGCGTCAAGCGAATCGCGATGCCGGCGCTGCTGAAGACGATCGACGGCTTTCTTTCCATCGGGCGGCTGAATCGCGACTACTATCTTCACTATGGAGTCGATGCCGGGCGAATCTTCCTGATGCCTTACGCGGTCGACAACGAATTTTTTCGGACTGCTGCGGAGCGTGCCCGTCCGAATCGCGAACGACTGCGCGCCGAGCTTGGATTGAAGCCGGGACGTCCGGTGATCCTGTTCGCGTCGAAGATGCAGCCGCACAAACGCGCCGCCGATTTGCTCGAAGCGTACGCGCGGCTCTCGCCTGACGGAGTTGCCGAGCCCGCGGCCTATCTGGTCTTCGCCGGTGACGGCGAGGAGCGTGCCAGTCTCGAACGCCGCGCGCGCGAACTGAAATGGGACTCGATCCGATTCATCGGCTTTCGTAATCAATCCGAACTTCCGGCCTTGTACGATCTATGCGACGTGTTCGTGCTGCCTTCCGAGCACGAGCCGTGGGGCCTGGTCGTCAACGAGGCGATGAACGCGGGCAAGCCGGTGATAGTGAGCGATCGCGTCGGCGCGGGGCCCGATTTGGTCGAGGACGGTGTCAACGGCTTTGTGTATCCGGCGGGCGATGTCGCCGCGCTCGCCGATCGGCTGCGGCGGGTAGTCGATAGCCCGGAGCATCGTGCAGCGATGGGTGCGCGGGCGCTTGAGAAGATCGGCTTGCTGGATTTCGCGGCGGATCGTGACGGATTACTTGCCGCGCTGGATTCGATCGTTGGCAAGAAGGCGCGAGTGGCGGCGTGACTTGATTGTGGCGCAGCTCAAGATCAGGTTCCAGGCAGGGGCTGGATAAGCTGAAGGCTGTGGAAGCGGCGCGGAAAACGGTCTCGGTTATAATTCCGGTCTTCAACGGCGAGGCTACGATTGCGGCCGCGATTGACAGCGTGCTCGCGCAGGAATTTGGCGGCGACGTCGAAGTGATCGTCGTCAACGACGGATCGACCGATGCGACCTCGAGCGTGCTCGACGCGTATCGCGGGCGCGTGACCGTGCTGGATCGCGTCAACGGCGGTCCGGCCGTGGCGCGTAACGCGGGCGTGCGGGCGTCGCACGGTGAGTATGTTACGTTCCTCGATGCCGACGATATCTGGATGCCCGACAAGCTCGAGAAAACATTGGCGGCACTCGACCACGACTGCGGCGCCGCGATGGTCTACACCAACGCGTCGATGATGGCGGCGGCGGCGAAATGCTTGGCACTACCTATACTCCCGAAGATGAAAAGCGCGCGCCCGCGATGGAGGATCTGCTCTCGGGGTTGTGGAATATCCTGCCCAGCACGGCGGTGATGAAGCGCGCGACGTTCGACAAGATTGGCGGCTTCCGCGAAGAGTTCGCGACCGGGCATCCGCAGTGGGAAGACAGCTACTTCATGATCGTCGCGCGCGAGCACGGCCGATTCGTTTATCTTGACGAGCCTACTGTGCTTTATCGTGTGGCGGCATCCGTGCGAAGAAAGCCTGAAGCGTCGGCGGGTGTGGAAGAATGATTCGGAGAATGCGGAGGCGATTCGAATCGACCGCTATGTGCGCAACTCCGAATTGATGAATCGCCTGGTGCGCGAGCGTTACGGCGACCGCGCGTTGCGATTGCTCGCCGCGATTCGGCGCGCGACCGCAGGTTTGCTGGTCAGCCTCGGACTTACTGCGATGCTCGACTACGATCGAATCTTTGCGCGACGGTGTTATCGGCTCGCGCTGCATTACGATCCCTTCGACGCGAAGACTTACGTGCGTCTCGGCGTGGACTTTCCTGCCGGTGCGCGTTGCGCGGACGATATCGGCGGCGTTGCCGCTGAGAATCCAGCGCGCGGTTTCGGGGCCGGCGCATGCGTGAACATTGAATTTTGTGAAACCCCTCCCGGGTTTCACGCTTCCTGGGCGGCGGGGTAACCCCTGCCCCTTAATAAAAGACGAATTGAAAATTTCTGTAATTATTCCTGTCTTTAACAACGAGGGTACGATCGCTGAGACGCTGGAGAGCGTGTTTGCGCAGCGGTTCGACGGGCGGTTCGAGGTGATTGTCGTCAACGATGGATCGACCGACGGCACGCGCGCGGTGCTGGAAAAATATGGCGATCGGATTCGCGTGATCGATCAGGAAAATCGGGGTATCTCGGCGGCGCGCAATGCCGGTATCAGGACCGCGGTCGGTGAATATATCGCGCTGCTGGACGCGGACGACACGTGGACTGAAGACAAGCTCGCTCAGACGGTGCCGGTGCTCGACGAAAATCCGGCGGGCGTCGCGCTGTTTTCAGACGGGGTCACGGTGGATGCCGCCAGCGGTGCGCCGCTCGCGCCTTTCTATGTCGGACCCGGATACGACCATTCGCCGACGCTGGATGAAATGCTTGGCAAGCGGCCATGGCCGATACTGCTCGGATCGGTCGTCGTTCGGCGGGAGACGCTCGTATCGATCGGAGGCTTTGCCGAGGAATTTGGAAGAGAGTACGGCGCCGAGGACATGTTTGCTCTTCTGCGGCTGCGCGAACGTGGAGAGATTATTTACGTGCCTCAGAAACTGGTGCGGTACCGATTGCCGATGTTCCAGTTGAGGCTCGCAAAGTCTCTTCGCCCGCACGGCGGGAACGAGAAATCTGGCGGTGCGCCGGACCCTGAGCAGTTTTTCAGGGGGAACAGCGTGTGGGCGCGGCTCATGCTCGAGCGATTCGGTGAGCGCGGACGCAAGCTGGCCAACTACGCAATCGACAGAACTGCACACGAGCTGGTGATGCTGGGAATGATGGCGATGGACGACGGCGATCGTGAGTTCGCGCGGCAATGTTATCGCGCGTCGATTCGTCATCGGCGATGGTGGTTGAAGACTTATTTCCGGCTCGGATGGGCGATGCTTCCGACGGGAGTCTCGCAACGCCTCTCGCCGATGCTCTCGGCGGGTATGCGGCGCAGCCTTGCAGGTCCGCCATTCCTCGAGGAGCGGACGCAATGAAAGTCTCGGTAGTGATTCCGACCTACAACGATGAGGCAACCATTGGCGGGACGCTGGAGAGCGTGTTCGCGCAGCGCTTCGATGGCGGTTTCGAGGTGATCGTCGTCAACGATGGATCGACCGACGGCACCCGCGCCGTGCTCGAAAAATTCGGAGAACGACTCCGCGTGATCGATCAGGAGAATGCGGGCGTCGCGGCGGCGCGCAACGCGGGTATCAGAGCGGCGGCGGGAGAATATATCGCGCTGCTTGACGGCGACGACACGTTGACCGAGGAGATGCTCGAGAAGACCGTACCGCTGCTCGACAAAAATCCCGCGTGCGTGGCGGTATTTCACGAATGGGATGGAGGTAGACGGCGCCGGCAGAGTCGTCAAACCGAGTTATGTCGAGCGCGGCCGCGATCATTCGCCGACGCTCGATGAAATGCTCGCCGGCGTGCCGTGGCCGATCCTGGTTGGGTCGATCGTCATACGGCGCGAAATGCTGATCGCGATCGGCGGCTTTCCCGCATGAATTCAACGCGGGACATTGGGGCGGTGAGGACACTTTTATCTATCTGCTGCTGCGCGAGCGCGGCGAATTCATATACGTGCCGGAAGTGCTGGTGCGGCATCGGCTCAGGGAGTTCCGCGCGCACTATGCCAACCGCCTGCGCAGTCGCCGTTTCGAGGTCGATTCAGCGGAAGAATTCAGTGACTTCGAGCGCCGATTCGAGGGACACACCTTGCTCGCGCGATTGGCGCGAGAGCACTTCGGCGCGCGTGGCCGCAAGATTGCCGCATGGGCTATCGACCGGAACGCGAACGAGCTGGCCTCAGTCGGACTGATGGCAATGCACGAGGGCAATTCGGGGTTCGCGCGGCGATGCTATCGCGCGTCGATACGATATCGTCCGTTGAGGTTGAAGACCTATTTCCGGCTCGGGTGGGCGATGCTTCCCGCCGAAGTTTCGCGATGGCTTTCGCCGATGCTCGCTCCGCGTCTGCGGAGGAGCCTCGCGGGGCCACCGTTCATCCCTTTTCAGGATCGCGCCCAATGAATCGGAAGCCATGAACATCCTGGAACGAGCCGGCGTCGCAATCCGTCACGCGCCCGCGTTGGAACGCGCGGACTGGCTATGGGATCGGATCCGTCCAGCCTACGATCGCATGCTGGCGACAGTGGCGCGAGGCCGCGGACTCGAGCGCTTGATCAATGGCACTGACCGGTTCCGGCTGAGCGCGCAGTCGCGCGGGTTCATCGCGGAAAAATATGAGCCAGCAGTTTGGGGCCGGGTGATGCGCGAAGTCAGGGCTGGCGATCACATCGCGGAAGTCGGCGCGAGCATGGGACTCTATGCGTTGGCGTTCGCGAAGCGCGTCGGAGACGCGGGCCACGTCACCGCGTTCGAACCCGATCCCGAGAGCGTATCGGCTCTGGAAGCCAACGTCGGCGTAAATGGCTGGCAAGACAGGGTGACTGTCATCAGGGCTGCCGTTGGTCAGAGCAGCGGGCAGGTCCGCTTTGCGTCGGCGCGCGGGCAGGAGTCGCGAATCGAGACGCGTCCGGAGATTCGCGACGGCGTCATCACGGTGCCGATGGTGACGCTCGACGCGGCGCTAGCTCGGCAGAGAGTCGACGTGGTCAAGATCGACGTCGAGGGTTTCGAGCAGCAGGTGCTACAGGGCGCGCGAACAATCCTGACTGATGAGCGACGGCGTCCCCGCGCGATCCTGGTGGAAGTGCATCCTTTCGCGTGGGTTGACGCCGGCACGACCAGCGCGAGCTTTCTCGGTCTGATGGACGAAATGGGCTTCAGGGTCGAGGACATGCAAGGCGGTGCGGTTTCGAGCATTGAAGAATACGGGCACGTGATCGCGCTTCGCAAATGAAACCTCGACTGCTTATAACGATATATGCGAATCCGGATTACTATCCGCCGACTGTGTATGCAGTCCGGATACTAAGTTGCTATTTTGAGATACATATTCTCTGCCGGAACATGGATGAGCCGATTCAGCAGTGGCCGTCCAATGTGACTATCGAACGATTCGGCGATTACGGCTCAGCGCGCGAAAAAGAGGCGGCGAGCGCAGGCGCAAAGCTGATCGAATATGCTGAAATTCGCCGCGCGGACGCGTGCACTGATCAAGCAAATGCGACCGGCGATAGTTTATTCGTACGACCCGCACGCGTTTGTCGCAAGCATGCTCGGTAGGATTGCCCGGCGGCCGGCACCGCTACTGTTTCATCTGCACGAGTTGCCCGAGACGGAGAATTTGTCGTGGAACTCCCTGGAAGGTTGGGTCGTATGGACGGCATTAGCCGGTACCAGGTCGGCGGACGCGGTAGTCTGTCCGGAAAAATATCGTGCGCGACACTGGCTCGCGGCCGCGGGAGATTCGCGAGCGCCGATAGTCGTGCCGAATTGTCCTGAGAAGAGTTATTTTCCCGCACCGGCGGACTGGAGCGAGACGATCGCCAGGAGATATCGTGCGCGCGAAGCGGTTTACATCGGTCACGCGAGCGCCGACAACGGACACCTGGAGACGCTGCGTGCGCTGGCGATGACCGACGCGATTCGCATGCGCGTGATAGGTGGTTATCGTCCGGAATTCGGGGCGAGCTTCAACACTCTCGCGCGCGAGCTTGGCGTCGCCGACCGAGTGAGCCTCGACGGATGGTTGGCGCTCGACGAGTTGCAGGCACGCGCTTCCCGCGCGTCGGTGGGACTCTCGATTTACAAGCCGGTAACGAAGGGCCTGGAATACGTGGCTTCGGCGAGCAACAAGCTATTCGAATACGCGGCGATGGGATTGCCGGTGGTGGTGCCGGACCGCGCGAGCTACCGCGACTTTTTGGGCAACGCGGAGTGGGTGACGTACGCTGACGTCGAGGAGCCGAAGTCGATCGCACGCGCGATCACGTCTATCTTCGCGGACAATGACCGATACGTCGCGATGAGCCGAGCCGCGCGTCGCGCCTTTGAGGAGCAGTACAATTACGAGCGGGTATTCACGCCCGCTCTCGAGCGCATTTTCGAATTGAGCGGTGTTGCGAAATCCCAACCGGCCGTGGCGCGCGATCTCGCCGAGGCGTCATGAAGATCTGCGTTGGCAGCGCCGGTCCGTTTCACGCGTTCGATCTTGCGCGGCAGTTGGAGCGGCTCGGGCATCTCGAACATTTGTACACCGCGTATCCGTCGTGGCGCGTAGACGGAATGCCGAAAGAAAAAGTGAGCACGTTTCCGTGGCTGATGGCGCCGGCGATGCTGGCGAACCGATTCGGATTAAACCGCGTGCGAGATGGGCTGAATGTACCGATGATCGAAACCTTCGACCGCTGGATGGCGGAGCGGCTCGCACCGTGTGACGTGTTCCATTGCTTGTCCAGCTTTGGCTTGCAGAGCCATCAGGCGGCCCGATCGCGGCACGGCGCGGTCACCGTATGTGATCGGGGTTCGGCGCATATCGAATATCAGGATGAAATTCTGAACGACGAATTTGCGCGGTTAGGTGCTCGATTCCCGGGCATCGATTCGCGTCTCATCGATCGTGAACTGGGGGAGTACGCGTATAGCGATCTGATTTTCGTGCCGTCGTCGTTCGCTATGCGCACGTTTGCCGCCAAGGGCGTGCCATCCGAGAAGCTGCGGCTCAATCCCTACGGCGTCGACCTTGCGATGTTTCATCGCGAACCCGAGAGCGACCGCAAGTTTCGCGTGTTGTTCGTCGGAACGGTGTCGTTGCAAAAGGGTCTGCCTTATCTGTTCGAAGCGATGGCGAACTTTCAATATCCCGACGTAGAGCTGTGCGTGATCGGAACGGTCGAAGCCGAGATGCGTCCGATCATGGCGAAGTACGAGGGCACATTCCGGTACGTCGGCGTCGTTCCCCGCGCCGAGCTGCGTAAGCATTACAGTCAAGCGTCAGTATTGGTGCTGCCGTCGATCCAGGACGGATTCGGGCTGGTTCAGGCCCAGGCGATGGCGTGCGGCCTGCCGGTGATCGCGACCGAAAATACCGGTGCCGCGGATTTGTTTACCGACGGCGTCGAAGGGTTCATCGTGCCGATCCGCGACGCTCGCGCGATTCGCGAGAAGATTCTGACGCTCTACGAAAATCCCGCGATGCGCGAGCAGATGGGCGAAGCAGCGTTGGCGCGCGTGAGAAAAATCGGCGGATGGGACGACTATGGCGCGCGCTCGGCAGAGTACTATCGCGAGGCGCTGGAGATGAAAGCGGGCGGAGCCAATGCGGATTCTCTACGCTGAAACCTCCGCATACGCGCCGTCGAGCGCGCACTTCCTGGAGGCTCTGGAAGCCAGCGCCGCGCGCGGCGAGCATGAGTTCCGATTTCTTGACGAGGCGGTCTTTATCAAGAGTTCGCGGTCAATTGCGGAGCGGATAGCGGATCGAGTCGCGGGGCGCCCGCTGAGTGGCTATCAACAATTGAATCGCGCGCTGGTCGAGAACGCAGCGGCCTTCTCTCCCGACATGATTTTGATCGGCAAGGGCCGCTGGTTTACTCCGGCGGCGCTCGAAGCGGCGAAGAAAGTCAGCGGCGCGACTTTGGTGAATTGGGCAACTGACGATCCGTTCAACCCTGCGGACAACTCGCGAGAACTTCTCAAATCGATTCCGCTGTACGATTTGTACGTGTGCACGAAGAAAGAAATCATGAGCGATGTGCGGCGCGCGGGATGCCCGAACGTCGCGTACGTGCGATTCGGCTACAAGCCGGAAGTGCATTTTCCGGAGGCGCCGGCGACGGACGAAGAGCGCGAGCGCTTCGCGTGCGATGTGATGTTCGTCGGCGGCTGCGACGCGCATCGCATCCAGTACTTCGAGGCGCTCGTTCGCGCAATGCCCGACGTGAAGCTGCGGCTCTACGGAGCTTACTGGGAGCGCGCGCGAGCGCTGCGGCCGTATGCGCGCGGATTTGCTGTAGCGCGAGACTATCGGCTCGCGGTTGGTGGCGCGAAGATAGCGGTAAACCTGGTGCGGCGCTCGAATCGTGACGATCACGTGATGCGCACGTTTGAGATCCCAGCGTGCGGCGGTTTCATGCTGACGGAGAGATCCTCGACACACGAAGAACTATTCCAGGAAGATCATGAAGCCGGATTTTTCGGATCGCCGGATGAGTTCGTCGCCAAGGTCCGCAGCTATCTCCCGCGCGACCAAGACCGCGCCAACATTGCCGCGGCGGGGTATCGCAGAATTACACGCGGGCGGCATGCTTACGGCGATCGGCTCGCGGAAATTATCGATGTCGCGCGAACTTTGAAAGGATCGCAAAAGCTGCCGGCTGCGGGCGCTGCGCAAACCCGTGAGATCGAATCGAATGGCTGAACAATTCGAATCGCGTCCGGGCGACGATTGGTATGCGCTGGTCAGCGTGCCGCGGCCGGGCTCCGCGAGCCTCGGCAAGGCGGTGACGCTGGCGGCCTCGATCATAATCGTGCTGATCGCATTGAACCTCTACGCGCCGGGTTCGCCGACGGTCCTCGAGCGCGCGTTTGCGTCCGCGATACTGGCGTCGCTCGCGCTTCCGGTCTGGCTCTGGATGTCCGGCGCGGATCCAACGATTCCATTCATGCCCTTCCTGACGGCTGATCTTCGCCTATAACTTCGCGCTGCCAGTGTTCCTGTTGAGGAAATTTGCTACCGGATTGTTCAAACCGCCGATTCCCGAATACTACATCACGCTCGCACTTGGATACTCACTAGCGGGACTCTACTGTATGTTTGCCGGATACTATGGACCGGCGAAGTGGCTATTCAGACCAATACTACCTCGATTCAACTTGCAGTGGCGTGACCTGCGAGCGGTAAAGCCGGTCGCATTGATTCTGGCACTCGGCGGATTGTTCGTATCTTCGTCCAACGTCATAAATCTACTGCCCGAGAGCCTGGCGCAGGTCGGCCTGTTCGCAGCTGACCTGTCGATGGTCGGAATCTGCACGCTGGTCGCGCTTCACCTGACGGGAAGACTCGATTGGATCACGGCGGCGTTTCTCTGGGGATTTTTAATTCCGATCCGAATGGCAATCGGCCTCGGAACAGGCTCCGCCGCAAACGGCCTGATTGTGGGTATCCTGGTCGCAATGATGTTCGCTTCGGTGCGCCGATCGATTCCGTGGAAAATGATGGCGCTCGGGACCGTCGCACTGTTCATTCTGCGGCCCGCGGAAGCGCCGTATCGCATCGCGACCTGGGGCGGGAGATTGTCGGACGCAAGCGTGATCGAGAAGGCGCGGGTGTTCGGAAATATTGTTTACCGCATCACGCTCGGCGGCGCGGTGCCACCGCAAGCGCTTGATCGATATGGCCGGCATGCGACTGGCGCAGTTCACGGTGTTCGGCGAGGTAATCGCGGACACGCCCGTCAATGGTGCCCTTCTGGGATGGCGAGTCTTTCTATCCGATCCTGTTCAAGCCGATCCCGCGGTTCGTCATGCCGGACAAACCCGAAGAGCTGAGCGGAGGTTGGTTCGGGCATCGATACGGATTGATCACCCCGGAAAATATCAACGACGTCGATCAATCTTCCGCAGATAGTCGAGTTGTACGGCAACTTCGGACTCATCGGAGTGATCGTCGGGATGTTTATCTTCGGCCTGATCTATCGCCTGCTGCTCGAGATGTACATTCACCCCGGAATGGGACTGGGCGCGCTGATCGGCGGCGTTTACGTTTCCTCCAAGTTGATTGATATCGGATCCGCGACTTCGATGATCTTCGGGGAGATCCCGTGGAGCATTCTGTTCATCGCGCTGATTCACATGCTGATGATGGCGGCCGAGCTCGACACCCGTACGCTGGGGAGGATTGGTTCCGAGGGAATCCGCCATGCCTGATCCCGTAACAATTCAACGCGAATACTACCGGCGCACGGCGGCGAAATATGACGAGATGCACGTGCACTCGGACGGTGAGCATAATTTCGCGCTGCGGTTCATGGTATCGATGATCGATTATCTGGGCTGTGGCTCGGTACTGGACATTGGCTCTGGGACGGGACGTGCGCTGTTCGTGCTCAAGGAAGAACTTCCCGGGATTCGAATTTGCGGGATCGAGCCGTCACCCGAGCTGCGCGCGGCGGCGCAAGCGAAAGGCCTGGCGCCGAACGAAATCGTGGACGGTGACGCGCAGGCGCTCGAATATAGGGACGGTGAGTTCGACCTCGTGTGCGCGTTCGGGGCGTTGCATCACATTCCAAAACCGTCGCTCGCGGTGGGCGAGATGTTGCGGGTGGCGAAGCGCGCGATCTTTATCTCGGATGCTAACAACTTCGGCCAGGGCTCGGCGCCGGTGCGCGCGGTCAAACAAATCGTTAACTCACTCGGATTGTGGACGCTGCTCGATTTCATCAAGTCGCGAGGCAAGGGCTACATCCTGTCGGAAGGGGACGGGCTCTCATACTCGTATTCGGTGTTCAACAACTACGCGCAGATCCGGCGCGCGTGTGAGTCGGTCCATCTGTTGAACACGATGGACGCGGGTGTGAATCCGTACAAGACGGCGGCGAGTGTGGCTCTGCTGGGCATCAAAGCGAGCACGGCAGGTTGATTTCTGCGGACAACGACGCCGCGGTGCGCGTCCTGCACGTAACTCCGTTCTTCGCACCGGCATGGGTTTACGGCGGGCTGCCTGAGTCCGCGTACCAGTTCGCGCGGCATCTGGCGCTCGCCGGCGTGACAGTTCGGGTGCTGACGACAGATGCGAACGGATGGGGACAGCGGCTCGACGCGGCGTCGATGGCGGCATACGCGCATCGCGACGGAATCGAGGCGCGGTACTGCGCGCGTGTCGCGCGCCAGTCGGTGTCGCTCGAGCTGCTCGGCGCGTTGGCGGAACAGGTGCGATGGGCCGACGTGATTCATCTGCATGCCGCGTATTCGTTTCCGACAATTCCGACTTTGCTCGCCGCGCGGATGCTGAAGCGGCCGGTGATATGGACTCCGCACGGCGCGCTTCAGCGCTGGAGCGGATCGCGACGTGTGGGATTCAAGTCGCTGTGGGAGAAGGTTTGCACTGCGGTTGCGTCGCGCGATGTTGGTCCTCCATCTGACTTCGGAGGACGAGGTTGCGGAAACGCGAGCAAGATTTCCGCGCGCCACTATCGAATCTGATTCCCAACGGAGTCGAAATTCCGCAAACGCTTCATCGCGAGCCGCGAGGTGCGCGGCTCGAGCTCGGATTTGTCGGGCGTCTCGATCCCAAAAAAGGAATTGAGAATCTGCTCGACGCTTGCCGCATCTTGAAGGAACGGAGTGGACTGGATTTCTCGCTTGCGATCGCGGGTTCGGGTTCGAGCGAGTACGAAGCGCAACTTCGTCGCGAGATCGATCGGCTGGAGCTGGGCAACGAGGTCGCGATGCTTGGCGATATTCGTGGAGAGGAAAAACGGCGGATGTTCGAGCGGACTGACGTCGTCGTGGTGCCGTCGTTCACCGAGAATTTCGCGATAGTCGTAGCCGAAGCGCTTGCTCACGGCGCCGCTGTGATTGCGAGCAAAGGCACACCGTGGAAAGAAGTCGAGCGCGTCGGCTGCGGGCTCTGGGTGAACAACGATCCGGTGAGCCTCGCGGACGCGATCGTCAAAATAAATTCAATGCCTATCGCCGAGATGGGCGAGCGTGGCCGGCGCTGGATGGCCGCAGATTTTTCGTGGGAGAAATGCGCGTCGGAAATGATCGCGCTCTACAGGAACATCCTGACGCATAGCAGTGACCGGCGCCTGGCAGCCGCGCATCAGACGTAGCTCGTTCCAGTTAAATGTTGATCGTTGGAATTAATGCGTATCACGGCGACGCTAGCGCGGCCGCGATTGTGGATGGCAGGCTGGTGGCGGCCGCTGAAGAAGAGCGGTTCACGCGCATCAAGCACGCTGCGGGATTTCCGGTCGAAGCATTGAAATACGTGGTGAAGGCGGCGGGCGCGTCGCCGCTCGATATCGACATGCTGGCTGTTGCGCGCGATCCCTGGGCGCGAATCATGCGCAAGGCGTGGCACGCGCTCAAGATGCCGATGCTTGCGCGCGACCGGCTGAGTGCGCAATCGCACTTTGCGTCGATCGGCACGGAAGCGGCGCGCGCTCTGGGAGCGGGAGAGAGCTCGATACCGGTGGGACGCGTCGAGCATCATCGCGCGCATCTGGCGAGCTCGTTCCTGGTCTCGCCGTTCGATGAGGCGGCGCTGTTCTCGATCGACGGGTTGGGCGATTTTGCCAGCGCGATGTGGGGCGTAGGGCGCGGGGACAAGATTTCGCCGATGGGCGTGGTGACGTTTCCGCATTCGCTCGGAATGTTCTACACGGCGCTGACGCAGTACCTCGGATTTCCGAAATACGGCGACGAGTACAAGGTTATGGGGCTGGCGTCGTACGGCGAGCCGGAAGTGCTCGAGGAGTTCCGCAAGATCGTGATCGCGCCGAACGGCGGGCGCATGGATTTCATGCTCGCGCCGGAATATTTCACCTATCAGAAGTCGGGCGCTGAAATGACGTGGGGCACGGGCGAGCCGACTATTGGAAGGCTCTACTCGAATTTCCTTGCAGCTCGGCTGGGCGCGGCGCGCGATCCAGCGGAGGCGGTGGACAAACGGCATATTGCGATCGCGGCTTCGATGCAGCGGCGGCTCGAGGAAGTGATTCTCGATCGGTTGCGAAGCCTGCAGCGCGCGACCGGACTCAAGAAGCTGTGTCTTGCGGGCGGGGTCGCTTACAACTGCGTCGTCAACGGCAAGATTCTCGAGCAAACCGGCTTCGAGGACATCTATATACAGTCGGCGGCGGGAGACGCGGGACTGGCTATTGGCGCGGCGTTCGATCAATGGCATTCGAGCGCGCCGCGACAGCGTGAATTTGTAATGGAGCACGCAAATTGGGGGCCGGAATTCCGCGCCGACGAGATCGCCGCAATACTCAGTTCGCGCAAATCTGAAATAGCCAGTCAGGGTTGCGTGATTAGCAAGATCGATGATGAAGACGAACTTTGCCGCGCGACTGCCGCGACGATCGCAGATGGGCTCGTCGTCGGATGGTTCCAGGGGCGGATGGAATGGGGTCCGCGCGCGCTGGGCAATCGCAGTATCCTGGCCGACCCGCGCCGGGTCGAGATGCGCGACATCCTCAATTCGAAAATCAAGCGACGCGAGATGTTCCGGCCGTTCGCACCTTCGATTCTCGAGGAAGCTGCCGGCGACTACTTCACGCAGTCGTATCCGTCGCCGTTCATGTTGATGGCGTATTCGGTGCGGCCCGAAAAGCGCGCCACGATTCCAGCGACCACGCATGTTGACGGGACTGGGCGCTTGCAGACAGTGAATGCGCGCCAGAATCCCTTGTACTACAAGCTGATCCGCGAGTTCGGCCGTCAGACAGGCGTGCCGGTGCTGCTCAATACCTCGTTCAACGAGAACGAACCGGTGGTTTGCCGCCCGGAAGAAGCGCTCGATTGTTTTCTCAGAACCAAAATGGACCTGTTGGTAATGGGGCCAATTCACCGTTCGCCGAAGCTGCGAAAATCAGCTATCGTCGGCCCGCCAGTAGCGATCGTATGAGCTGTGCGTGAGGGAGCGGTTTAGTCTCACGCCGGAGGGGAGCACTGAATGAAGAGAGTCCTGGTTACGGGAGCTGGTGGCTTCATCGGCCACCATCTGGTGAGCTATCTCAAGAAAAAGAGCTACTGGGTACGCGGCGCGGATCTGAAGTATCCCGAATATGAGCCGAGCGCGGCGGACGACTTTGCACTGCTGGACTTGCGCCGTTGGGAAGACTGCCTGAAAGCCACCGATGGAATCGACGAGGTCTACGCGCTCGCCGCCGACATGGGCGGCATGGGTTTCATCTCGGCGCATCACGCGGAGATCCTTCGCAACAATTCGCTGATCAACATTCACACCCTGGATGCGGCGCGCGAGAACGGCGTGAAGCGCTACCTGTACACTTCGTCCGCTTGCGTCTATCCGGAGTATCAGGCAGACCGACGCGAACGTCACGCGCTCTAAGGAAGAAGACGCCTACCCGGCACAGCCGCAGGACGCCTACGGCTGGGAGAAGCTGGTGACTGAGAGGCTATGCACGCACTACCGGGAAGACTATGGGCTGGAGACGCGCATCGTGCGCTTCCACAACATCTTTGGCCCGCTCGGCACCTGGGATGGCGGCCGCGAGAAGGCGCCGGCCGCGTTGTGCCGCAAGGTGTCGCTCGCGAAGCATAGCGGCAATTCCGAGATCGAGATCTGGGGCGACGGCGAGCAGACGCGCTCGTTCTGTTACATCGACGATTGCGTGGACGGCATTTACCGGCTGATGCGGTCGAACCACAAGGAGCCGCTCAACCTTGGCCAGGATCGGTTGGTAACTATCAACGAACTGGCCGACATGGTCGCCGCGATTGCCGGGATCAAACTAACAAGGAAGCACATACCGGGACCGCAAGGAGTGCGCGGCCGCAATTCGGATAACACACGCTTGCGCGAAGTCCTTCGATGGGAGCCGCAGATAAGCCTCGAAGAAGGTCTTAGACGCACCTATCTATGGATCGATAGCCAGGTGCGCGCGGCCGAGCGTGGCGCGTCTAAGTCATTGCCGATTCAGTCGAGCGTGGGGCGCCGAGTGTCCGTATCGTAGTCGCGTATGGCAAGCGCAGAAAAACAAACTGCTTTTTCCGCGGCGCCGGCCGAGTCGGCCCGTGAGTTGGATTTTTTCGAAGAAGCATCGCGAGCGCGAATCCTCGGTCGCGTCGAACGTTCACAGCCGGCCGGACGCGAGTGTTGTTCCTGAACCGTTCGTTCTGGCCGGACCGCGAAGCCACCGGTCAATTCCTGACAGAACTTTGCGACGATCTTTCGACCGACCACGAAGTCACAATCGTGGCGGGACCGTCGTATCACACCAAGGACAGGAACTCCGCCGGCTTTCGTTTGTGGTCGCGTGAACGTCGCGGCAAAGTTACGATCATTCGCACCTGGGGGACCAGATTTTCAAAGACCAACCTCGCCGGTCGACTGGTCAATCTGGGTACCTACTACCTATTGGCGGCGATAGTGGCATTCCGGCTGCCGCGGCCGGATGTGATTGTCGCGGAGACCGATCCTCCCCTGCTCGGCGCATTGGCTGCCGTGCTGAAACGGCGCTGGGGATGCAGGCTGGTCTACAACGTGCGCGATCTCTATCCGGATATCGCGGAAGTTACCGGCGGCGTGCGCAGTCCGTTCCTGCTCGAGTTGCTGCGCCGCGGCAACGATTACGCCTACGAACGCGCCGACCTGATCGTGACTCTCGGCCATGATATGGCGCGGCGAATCATCGACAAGGGCGTGCCGCCGGACAAGGTGGTGGTGGTTCCGGATTGGGTCGATTGCGGGCGGATCCGTCCGCTCGACAGCAATCCGTTCCGCCGCAGTTTCGGCGACAAGTTCGTCGTGATGTATTCGGGCAACATCGGATTGTCGCAGCAGCTCGAAGGCGTGCTCGAGGCGGCGTACGGGCTGCGCGATGACGAGCGAATTTTGTTTGCTATAATCGGCGAAGGTGCGCGCAAGAATTGGCTCCAGGAGCGGGCGCACGCGATGGGATTGAACAACGTGACTTTCCTGCCCTATCAGCCGCTGGAAAATCTTGGCGAGTCGCTGAGTGCTGCCGATCTTCACCTGATACCGCTCGCGCCGGGCGCGGCTGGATGCCTGGTGCCGAGCAAAATCTATGGAATCCTGGCGGCGGGGCGCCCGTTCATCGCGATGATGGAAGAAAACGCCGAGGTCGCGCAAATCGCGCGCGATGACAAAGTTGGTTTTGTCGTACGCCCGGGCAACGTCGAGGCTCTGATCGACGCGATTCGCGAGGCGATCGATTCGCCGGAACATCTTAAACAGATGGGTGCGCGGGCGCGCCGCCTGGCGGAAGTGCGGTTCGATCGAGTCAAAGTCACCAGTATGTTCGGCTCGATGTTGACCGGCGTCACGGCGTAGAATTTAACTGGAGTAAAAATGAATCGAGCAAGACAACCGGTCCGAATCGTACCCAAGGGATGGGGCCGCGAAGTTTGGATCGCGAACGGCGATCGGTACTGCGGAAAAATCCTGGAAATTCGTAAGGGCAAGAAGTGCTCGCTGCACTACCACAAGATCAAGACCGAATCGTTTTACCTGCGCACCGGCAAGCTGCTCGTGCGGGTAAAGGAGTCGCCGGAAAGCGCGACGATCGATGAGTTCGAATTGGTGGCGGGCGAATGCATGGACGTCCCGATCGGATTAGTGCATCAGATGGAAGCGATCGAGGACGCCGAGTTGTTCGAATTTTCCACCCAGCACTTTGACAGCGATTCGCATCGGCTGGTGCCCGGCGACTGAGCACGGTACTGGCACAAGTCGATCGATGTGCCTTTATGGGCGCGGCAGAATACGCCGCGCCCTTTTTGTTTGCGCCGGGAATGGTTTGCACTCAAAGGACGTGGTATATTCTCCGACGCATCTCGATAAGGAATCTAGATGGCGCAAGTAGCATTAATCACCGGCGTGACCGGACAGGATGGGTCGTACCTCGCCGAGTTTCTGCTGAACAAGGGCTACGAAGTGCACGGCATGGTGCGCCGCACTTCGAGTTTCGCGACCGGACGAATCGATCACCTGCGCAAGGGCTTCGGTCCGGGCTCCGAAGGTCTGCAACTGCATTACGGCGACCTTGGCGATGGCACCGGCCTTCGGCGAATTATCGAGCAGGTGCGTCCCGACGAGGTTTACAATCTCGCCGCGCAATCGCACGTGCGTATCTCGTTCGATCAACCTGAATACACCGCCGATGTCGTAGGGCTTGGGGCGCTCCGATTGCTCGAGGCGCTGCGCGATCACAACAAACGTCGCGGGCGAGCGTCGAAGCTTTACCAGGCGGGCTCGTCGGAGATGTTCGGCAAGATAACCGAGAATCCGCAGCGCGAGACCACGCCGTTTCATCCGCGCAGTCCTTATGCGTGCGCCAAGGTTTATGCGCACTGGCAGACGGTCAATTATCGCGAGGCCTACGGGCTGTTCGCGTGCAACGGGATACTGTTCAATCACGAGTCGCCCCGGCGCGGCGAGAATTTCGTGACGCGCAAGATCACGCGCAGCGCAACGCGAATCAAAGTGGGCATCCAGGAGAAGCTGGCGCTCGGAAACCTGGACGCGCAACGCGACTGGGGATTCGCCGGCGACTACGTCGAGGCGATGTGGCTGATGTTGCAGCAGGAGCAGCCCGATGACTACGTGATCGCGACGGGAGAGACGCATTCGGTGCAGGAATTCCTCGAAGTGGTGTTCGATCGCCTGAAACTGAAATGGCAGGATCACGTCGAGATCGATCAGCGGTTCTTCCGTCCAGCGGAAGTCGATCTGTTGATCGGCGACGCCTCGAAGGCGAAGCGTCAGCTCGGCTGGACGCCCAAAGTCAAGTTCGAGAGGCTCGCCGAATTGATGATCGAAGCGGATCTCGAACTGGCCGAGCGCGAGCTACGCAGCAAAGCGCAATAACAAAAGACAGTGGCTAACTGGCGGCGCGTTTGACGGCGGCGGCCTCGAACTCGCGCTCAAGGCGCTCGATGTCGGCCGGTGAGAGGCTGAAATATTTCGCCTCCGGATGATGGAACACGACGGCGCTGACGGCGCTCTCGGGATCCATCATGAAGCCCTCGGTCAGCTGCACGCCGATCGCATTCTTGTCGACCTCGAGCAGGCGGAAAATCTGCTCCTGATCTTCCAGCCGCGGACACGCAGGATAGCCGAACGAGAAACGCTTGCCGTGGTAATGCGCCTGCACGAGATCCTTCAGCGAGAGTCCCGGCGGATCGCCGATTCCCCACATCTGGCGAATTTTCACGTGCAGCAGCTCGGCGAATGCCTCGGCGCCCTCGAGCGCGAGCACTTGCAGGATGTGCGAGCGGAGATAGTCGCCCTTGTTCTTCCAATCCTCGGCGAGCGCGCGCACGCCGGTGCCGATGGTCGTGACGAACATGCACAGATAGTCGGTGCGGCCGGAGTCGCGCGGCGCGACGTAGTCGGCCAGGCACAGATGCGGCGCTTCGCTCTGGCGGCCGAAGGTGAACGACTCGAGCACGTTCTTGCCGTCGGGTGAAAGAATCATGACGGTGCGATCGCCGTCGGACTGCGCGGGGAAAAATCGGTAGACCGCGTTCGCGGAAATTTCGCTGCGCGCGAGAATCTGCTGCGCGACTTCCTCGACGCGATCGTGCAGCTCGCGCGCCTTGGGATCGCCGGCTTCGAACGCCTCGACATATTCTGAAACCGAGATGCTTCGAGTAGAGACTCTTGGGATTGATGTAGTCGAAAATCTCGCCGAGATCGTAGTTGCGGATCACGTGAGTCTTCAGGTCGGGCGGCTTCGGAATCTCGACGTCGCGACGCACCGACGATGTGCGCGGCGTCGCGTCCGCGGGCGCGTCGACGACCTTCGGCGCGGCCTCGAGCATCTTTTTCGACTGCTCGGCGAGCACGTGCTTGAGCGATTCGCGCCGCTCGAAGTCCATGATCTGATTGGCGAGGTCGAGCCCGTTCATCGCGTCGTTGGCGTATGCGACCAGCCCGGGATACTCGGGCGCGATTTTCATCCGCGTGAAGCGGTTCGAGAGCGCGGCGCCGCCGACCAGGATCGGACAATCGATTCCCGCGGTCTTCAAGTCCTGCGCCGTCATGACCATCATCTGCGCCGACTTCACGAGCAGGCCCGACAGTCCGATCGCGTCGGGCCCATGCTCGCGGAACGCCTTGATGAGTTCCTCGGGCGGCACCTTGATGCCGAGATTGACGACGCGGTAGCCGTTGTTGCCGAGAATAATCTCGACCAGGTTCTTGCCGATGTCGTGAACGTCGCCCTTGACCGTCGCGAGAATAATTTTGCCCTTGGTCGCGCTCTCGGACTTCTGCATGTGCGGTTCGAGATGCGCGACCGCGGCCTTCATCGCCTCGGCCGATTGCAGAACTTCGGCGACGATCATCTGGTTGGCGTTGAACAGGCGCCCGACCTCGTCCATCCCCTTCATCAACGGGCCGTTGATGATTTCGAGCGGGCCGCGCGTCGTCAGCGCCTCGTTGAGGTCCTCGACCAGGCCGTCCTTGGAGCCCTCGAGGATGTAGCGCGCGAGGCGGTCGTCGAGCGGCATCGACTTGCGATCTTCGGCCGTGACGGTGCTCTTGCGCTCGCGGAAATGCGCGGCGAATGCGGCGATCGGATCGTCGCCGCGCCACCAGATCAAATCCTCGGCGAGCTTGCGCTCTTCTTCCGGAATCGACGGATAGCGATGCAGCTTCTCGGAATTGACGATCGCGAGATCGAGACCGGCCTGCACGCAATGATAGAGCATCACCGCGTTCAGCACTTCGCGGCCCGCCTCGGGCAGTCCGAACGATACGTTGGAGATGCCGAGGATCGTTTTGCAACTCGGCAGCGCTTCCTTGATCAGCCGGATGCCTTCGATCGTCTCGACGCCGGAGCCGATGTAATTTTTGTCGCCGGTGCCGACCGGGAACACCAGCGGATCGAAGATGATGTCCTCGGGCTCGACGCCGTATTTTTCAGTGAGCAGCTTGAACGAGCGCTGCGCCACCTGCAGCTTGCGCTCGCGCGTGACCGCCTGCGCCTGCTGCTTGTCCTCGTCGATGCATCCGACGACCAGCGCGGCGCCGAAGCGGCGCGCGAGCGGCACGACTTTCTTGAAGCGCTCCTCGCCGTCTTCGAGGTTGATCGAATTGATCATCGACTTGCCCGGCGTGCGCTTGAGCGATTCTTCGATCACGCGATGATCGGTCGAGTCGATCATCAGCGGCACTTTGACTTTCTTGACCTCGATTTCGAGGAAGCGCGTGACGTCGGCCATCTCGTCGCGATCGGGATCCTGCAGGCATACGTCGAGGATGTGCGCGCCGCGGCGCACCTGCACGCGCCCGACTTCGGAGGCCTCCTCGAACTTGCCTTCGCGCGATCAGCCGCTTGAACTTGCGGCTGCCGAGCACGTTGGTGCGCTCGCCGACGATCACCGGCCGCGTGTCGTTGTCGATAACCAGAGTCTCGATTCCCGAAACGACCGAGCGCCGCAGCGTCGAGCGTTCGCGCGGACGCTTGCCCGCCACCGCCTGCACCAGCAGCCGGATGTGCTCAGGCGTGGTGCCGCAGCATCCGCCGACCAAATTGACCCATCCATTTTCGGCGAAGCGCGCGATTTTCCCCGCGAGCATCTCGGGCGTCTCATTGTAATGCCCTTCTTCGTCGGGCAGGCCCGCGTTGGGCACGCATGCGACGAAGAATTTCGAGATGCCCGACAGCGTGCGCAGATGATCGGTCATGAAGTCGGGACCGGTCGCGCAGTTGAGGCCCATCCAGAGCAGGTCGCGATGCGCGAGCGAAGTGTAGAACGCCTCGATGTCCTGCCCGCTGAGCAGAGTGCCCATCGTCTCGATCGTTCCCGACACCGCGACCGCAGGCGCGACGCCGAGTCTTTGCGATCGCGGCCTCGATGGCGACGAGGCCGGCTTTGCAGTTCAGCGTGTCGTTGACGGTTTCGAGCAGCAGGATGTCGACGCCGCCTTCGATCAGTCCTTCGGCCTGCATTTGGTAGCCGTCGCGCATCTGATCGAAGGTGACGCCGCCGGTGACCGAGATGCTCTTGGTCGTCGGGCCCATCGAGCCCGTGACGAAGCGCGGCTTGTCCGCGGTGCTGAATTTTGCGGCCTCCTCGCGCGCGAGAGTCGCGGCGATTCGGTTGAGCTCGCGCGTGTCCGGCTCGAGACCGTACTCGGCGAGCACGATCGGACTCGCCTGGAAGCTCGCGGTCTCAATGATGTCGGCGCCCACTTCGAGGAAGCCGTCGTGCATCCGGCGAATCAGATCGGGCCGCGTGCGGACGACGTTCTCGTTGCATCCTTCGTAGCGAGCGCCGCCGTAGTCCTCGGCGCTCAGATTCTCGCCGAGGACGAAGGTGCCGAACGCGCCGTCCAGAACGAGGATTCGTTCGGCGAGCAACTCCTTGAGGAGCTTGATCCTGTGCGCATCGGTGGTCATTGTTGGGTGCCCGTTCGGATGCGGGCGGTAACCAACTAAGTTATCCTAGCGATGCAAAGCACGCAATTTTGCCCTGATCGCGCGTGCGCTTCCCTCGATGACCACCAATTCGCAATCGGAAGGACGTCTTGTGCTCGTCACGGGAGGCGCGGGATTCATCGGCTCGCATCTGGTGGATGCGCTCGTCGGCGCGGGATTGCGAGTGCGCGTGATCGACAATTTTGCGACCGGCACGCGCGAATATCTCAATCGCGCGGCCGAGCTGGTCGAAGGCCGATATTCGCGACGCGTCGTCGATAGGCGATGCGTTCGAGGGCGTCGATACCGTGTTCCACGTCGCGGCGCTGCCGCGAATTCCGCTCTCGATTGCGAAGCCGGTCGAGACTCACATGACCAACGTGGTCGGGACGCTGAACGTGCTGATCGCGGCGCGCGATCGCAAAGGTTCGGCGCGTCGTGTATTCGGGATCGTCGTCGGTGTACGGCGAGCAGGCGAAGATGCCGCTGGTCGAGACGATGACGCCGAATCCGCTGAATCCGTACGCGCTGCAGAAGTACGTCGGCGAGCAGTACGCGCGCATGTTCCATCGGCTGTTCGCGATGCAAACCCTCACGCTGCGCTACTTCGGCGTGTACGGTCCGCGGATGCCGAGCGAGGGATCCTATGTGCTCGCGGTGGCGGCGTTCCTGAAGGCGCGGCGCGAGGGCCGGCCGCTCGAAATTTTCGGCGACGGCGAGCAGACGCGGGACTTTACGCATGTCAGTGACGTGGTGTCGGCGAACATGCTCGCGATGGACTGCGAGATTGCTGATGGGCGCGCGATCAATATCGGGCGCGGCGAGAACGTCAGCGTCAATCGGATTGCGGCGATGATCGGCGGGCCCGACGATTCATCGCGAGGGGCGCGCAGGCGATATGCGCGATACGCTCGCGGATCGCAGGGAAGCGGAGCGCGTGCTCGGATGGCGTCCGCGGGTGTCGATTGAGGATGGCATCGCGGAGTTGCTGAAGACATAAGGAGCGCTGCGCGATTTCAGGGACCGGAACCGGCTTCGCTTTCGCGAAGCTGTCCGGAGGCCAGAAGCCATGTCTTGCCGCTCGCGTTGCTCGCTTCGTCAGGATGACAAATTTAGGGCCGATCGGATTTTTCCGACCGGCCCTTTTTGTTTGATGCGATTTGAAGTGCGCGCTTAGTCGAACATCAGGACGGTGCGGGCTACCTCGCCCGCCTTCATGGCGCGGAAGGCTTCGTTGACGTCTTCGAGTTTGCCGCGGCGAGTGATCATGTCGTCGAGGTCGAGCCGCCCTTGCTGGTAGAGCTCGATGATGCGCGGCATGTCGATGCGGAAACGGTTCGAGCCCATGAAGCATCCCTGGATGCGCTTTTCGAACAGCAGCGAGAAGCCGTCGACGTCGACCTTCTGGCCGAGCGGAACCATCCCGACGATGGTGGCGATGCCGCCGGGGGCGATCGATTCGTAGGCCTGCTCGGCTGCGACCTTTAGGCCGATCGCTTCGAACGAGTACTCGACGCCGCCGTTGGTGAGCGTGCGGATCTGATCGACCGCATCGCCCTTCGACGCGTCGACGGCGTGAGTCGCGCCGAGCTTTTTCGCGAGCTCGAGCTTGGCCGGGAATTTGTCGACCGCGATGATCATGCGCGCGCCCGCGATGCGCGCGCCCTGGATGATCGCGAGGCCGACGCCGCCGGCGCCGAATACCGCGACCGTCGAGCCCGGCGCGACTTTCGCCGTGTTGAGCGCGGCGCCGACGCCGGTCATGACGCCGCATCCGATCAGCGCGGCGCGATCGAGCGGGACGTCGTCGGCAATTTTCACCAGCGCATTCTCATGCAGCAGCATTTTCTCGGCGTAGCCCGACAGGTCGGCGAACTGATTGACCATCTTGCCCTTCTGCGAGAGGCGCGGCTTGTCGCTCGCGCGCGCGCTGCGTCGCCGCCTTGTTCGAGCAGAGGTTCGGATGGCCCGACATGCACTCCTCGCAGTATCCGCAGAAGACCGACAGGCATGCGATGACGTGATCGCCGGGCTTGAGGTACGAGACCTGCGAGCCGACTTTCTCGACGACGCCGGCCGCCTCGTGGCCGAGGATCGCGGGCGTCGGCCACATGTAGAGGCCGTCGACGAAATGCAGATCGCTGTGGCATACGCCGCTGGCGACCGTGCGCACGACGACTTCGCGCTCTTTGGGTTCGTCGATATCGACCTGCTCGATTGTCAGTGGCTGATCGGGACCGTGGAAGACTGCAGCTTTCATCTTGATTGCTCCTTGTATTTCTTTCAGTCGATGCAGCGCTAGTTGAACATCAGGACCGTGCGCGCGACCTCGCCGGCTTTCATCGCGCGGAACGCGTCGTTGACGTCTTCGAGTTTGCCGCGCTGGCTGATCATGTCGTCGAGGTTGAGGCGCCCCTGCAGGTAGAAGTCGATGTACTGCGGCATGTCGATGCGGAAGCGATTCGAGCCCATGTTGGAGCCTTGCAGTTTGCGCTCGGTCAGAAACATGTAGCCGTCGATTTCGACCTTCTGGCCGACCGGGATCATGCCGATGACGGTCGCGGTGCCGCCCGGCTTGAGCGAGTTGAAGGCCTGCTCGGCGGCCTTCTTGAGCCCGATCGCCTCGAAGGAATAATCGACGCCGCGCCGCCGGTCATCTTGCGGATTTCCTCGACCGGATCGCTGCTCGACGCGTCGACGGTGTCGGTCGCGCCGAGCCGCTTGGCCATCGCGAGCTTGCCCTCGAACATATCGACCGCGATTATTTTGCGCGCGCCCGCGATCCGCGCGCCCTGGATCGCCGCGAGTCCGACGCCGCCCGCGCCGAAGACTGCGACCGTCGAGCCGGGCTCGATCTTCGCGGTATTGAGCACCGCGCCGACGCCGGTGGTGACGCCGCATCCGATGAGCGCGGCGCGATCGAGCGGAATGTCCTCGCGAATTTTCACCACCGCGTTCTCATGCAGCAGCATCTTCTCGCAGTAGGACGAGATGTCGAGGAACTGGTTGACGGGCTTGCCCTTCTGCGAGATGCGCGGCTTGTCGTGACGGATTGCGCTGCGTGGCGGCCTTGTTCGAGCATCGATTCGGATGCCCCGACATGCACTGCTCGCAGTTGCCGCAGAATACCGACAGGCAGCAGATCACGTGGTCGCCGGGCTTCACGTAGGTCACCTGCTTGCCGACTTCCTCGATGATGCCGGCGGCCTCGTGGCCGAGCACCGCGGGCGCGGGATAGGGATAGAAGCCGTCGACGAAATGCAGATCGCTGTGGCATACGCCGCTGGCGACGGTTTTGATCAGGACTTCGCGGTCCTGCGGTTTGTCGAGTTCGACGTCCTCGATACTGAGCGGCAACTTGGGCCCATGGAAAACGGCGGCTTTCATCCTGAGTGCTCCTTGAGTGTGGCGATAATGTTGGCTGCGCGCGCGAACAATGCATCCTCGCGAGGCGCAGCAGCGATCACTTACTACCACACTGACGGCGCATTTCCAGTGCTAGCTCGCTGCGAGCGTCGTTGGATTACGATTTGAATAGGAGAATCTGAGCGCGGTCCTGTTCTGACGCGGCGACGATCCGAGGTGCGACCTAAAGGCGCAGTCTCGGGCACTGTCCTAACTCCTGTCGAATGTCGTAAGTGGTTTCCCGCAGTGTCTTAAATACGGTTCAGATTGCAACTACTTTCTTTGAGGCGCGGATCGTCGGTCGCGACACACTGAGAGGCTTTGGCGGTTGCCTGTGCCTCCGCCGCACCGAGCATGATAACCAGGTTGCCAGTGGGCTTTTGCTGGTAAGCTTTGCGCGTTGCTTCGCATTGCGATTGCAAGTCAAACATTCGTAGCTGCGTCCATTTCGACAGGGGCGCGTAGAAGTTGGTCTCGAAATGATCACCGACGGCTCTTGGCGGCGGCACCATCAGATACCAGCCCACAAGCGCGAGCGCAGCAGCGTGGCGGGGCTTCATGTTCGCCTTTTATCGTACGACCGGCGAGAGCGAAAGGCGCAGGGCGATTTCGCAAGCGACAAGTTGCTTGCCTTCGCAAGCCGCCGTCAGCGTCTGAGAAAGGAGTAGCCTTTTGGCGCGTGCTCTTTGAGATAGACGCGCAGCGAATCGAGACCGCGGTCGCGAACCGTGATTTGCTTCTCGCGCGGAGTACGCACTTCGATCCACCAGTCGTTGGCAGCAAGCCTGATGTGGGCGACGATGTTGTTCCCGATCTCGACACTGCCGCGACCACCGAAGCGGTTCAGACTCAGGCCGAACTCGTCGAGCAGTTCCTGCCAATAATTCCAGTTTAAACGAAAAGGTCTGGTCGTCGTTTGGCCATCAGGAATTTCCTGATCCTTGATCGCGTAGCGCTGCATCAGCACCTTCTGCAGGCGGTACGCAGCCTCTCGCTCTGCCGGCAGGGCGCCCTTATCAGTGCTGACCCTGCGCAATAGCGCGATCTTTCGCAGTGCGTCTTCGACCGTCATCGACATCCCCCTTCCAGGTTGGCGATTTCGTGATCGGAAATAAACTTATCATATCTTACCATAGTTACAAGAATCTTTTCATGACTGGTCTAAGTTTAAACTAATGCTGGGAACGGCTAAATTTTAGGGAAAGAATGCAAGCCCTGCGGTGCCTTTGAACGGGACACCGTCGAGGCGAGCGGCTGGAGAGTTCACGCGCGCGTAAAGACGCGCGTCGTCGTCGCGATAGATGAGGCGCCAATCGCGTTGGGAGTCCATCACCGTTGCCTCCCGGCCGCGCGGATTGGTCAGGACGAAGTCAGTCGGGTAGGCGTCTAGAGTGTGGGCGGCGCCGGCCTCGCCGCGGTCCAGTGCCAGGAAGTCCGCGATCACGGTCGGCGGATAGGCGAGGTCATAGCGGCTGTCGATGAATACTTTCGTGCCGCGGGCCGCCATGCCAAATCACGTACCCGCCCCATGCGTAGTCAGCCAGCACGTTTCCGGCGAGCGCGTGGCGGTTCATGAAGTTGACGGCGTCGGCAGGATAGCCGGGCGCAGCTATCCCGGGCTTCAGAATCCCGCTCGACCGCGCGATCGCCAGGGCGACGATTGCGATCAGAGCTTCCATGACAAATCGACCCGCGCGCGGAGCGTCGCGGGAGCGGTCGCCGCCGATGCTGCGCGAAGCAGCAGGCCGAGATGGTTTGCGAATACAGGCACGATCGCAATCGTTGCGATCGCGATGTTGCGCTGGGCGGCGAAGGCGGTCGCGAGCAGAACTGCGGCGACTGCGATCAGCGGTGCGTCCTTGCCTTTCGGCTTGAGAATCACGGACGCGACTGCGGCGCCAAAAAAGAAAAGCACCAGGACGAAATATTTCTTCTCGAGGCTGCCGCGCGGGCGCGGTCGTCATCGAGGCGATCAGAGGTTTCCAATCGGTGATGGTGCCGGCCGTCGTCGGGTTCCGAATCGAGTAGATGAGCGTGTACCAGGTTTCGCGCGCGGGCGGGATCAAAAATGTGCACAAGGTAGATGCGGCAGCGGCGGCGGTGATCGCAAAAATGACCAGCCCTCGACGCGGACCGCGACCCATATAGATGTCTTGCAGTAGGGTCGCCGCTCCGTAAACGCCCATCGCGATCAAGGCCAATGAAGAATCCGCCGTGAAGATTGCTCCAAATCGCGACGATCGGAATCGCAATCCACAGCGGCGCCGAGCCGCGCCAGTTGTGGCGGCAAAGCATCGCGACGATCGCCGATAGCGCCAGGAAATCGAATAGCTGCGGCCGGAACTGCATCGACGGCATCAGGATCACTGCCGCGACCACCAGAATTGTCGCCTGCACGCCTGCGGGCGCGCCGGTTTCGGACTCTGCGAGAACGATAAATGAAATCGTGCCGGCCGTGCAGATAAACTTGAGCAGCTTCAGGCCGAACGGCCCGAACCGGTCGAAGAGCGAGCTCAAGATGACTTCGCTCAACCATTCGTGATGCAGCCAGCGGAAGGTCGGTGCTGAGTACGAGTAGATGTTGGTGGGCGGCAGCGATCCGTGCGCGAGCAGTTCGCGACCGGACAGAATGTGCACCCATAGATCGGCGTCGCTCAGCTGGCGCATGTCCGCGATCACGATCGCGAACAGAATGATCGCCGGTGAGTAGCGCCAGAGCGAGACGCGAGCGGGACCGGCGGTCATCGCGACTATGGGAAAAATTCCGGCGGCGACGTGCCGGCGAACGGCACACCGTCGAGGCGCGCGGCAGAGTGAATTCGCGGGGGCGTAGAGGCGGGCGGTGTCGTCGCTGTAGATGAGGCGCCAGTCGCGCTGGGAGTCCATCACTTTTATGGCTGCCGAATCTTTGGAGAGCAAAACGAAATCATGCGGATAGGCCGCCAGCGTGTGCGCCCCGCCGTCGAGGTTGTTGGCGAGCTTCAACCAGTCCCAGACCACGGCGGGCGGATAGGCGAGGTCGTAGCGGCTGTCGATGAAAACTTTCATGCCGGGCGCGCCGTGCCAAATGACATACTGGCCCCATCCGTACTGCGCGAGCACATTGCCCTCGAGCCCGTGACTTTGCATGAACTCGACGGCGCGCACCGGATTTCCATTGGCGTCGATCCCGGGCGTCAGCACTCCGTCGTGCCGCGCGAACGTAATCGCAACGACCGCGATTAAAATTTCCATGACCCATCGTGCCTGCGCGCGGCGCCTCGCGAGCGCTCGCATCGGGTGCGCTCGACCAGATCGCGCCGCCTGACGAGCAAGCCGAGGTGATTCGCAAACACGGGAGCAATCGTAATCGCGGCAATCGGGATGTTGCGTTCGGCGGCGAAGGCTGTCGCGAGCAGCAATGCCGCCGACCGCGATCAGTGGAGCGTCGCCACCTTTCGGCGTCAGCAGCACTGATACGACGGCGGCGCCAAAAAAGAACAGCACCACGACGAAATACTTCTGCGCGACGCTGCCGCTGTCCGCGGATTGTCAGCGCGGCGATCAGCGGTTTCCAATCCTCGATCGCGTAATGCGTCATCGGGTTCATGATCGAGTGGATGAGCGTGTACCAGGTGTCGCGCGCGGGCGGGATCAGAAACGTGCACAAGGTAGATGCGGCAGCGGCGGCGGTAATCGCAATAATGCCAAGCCCGCGACGCGGTCCCGCGCCGGCAAGGACGTCGGCCAGCAGGACAGTTGACTCCATAAACGCCCATCACGATGATGCCGACGAAAAATCCGCCGTGAAGATTGCTCCAAATCGCAACGATCGGAATCGCAAGCCAGAGCGGCGCCGAACCGCGCCAGTTGTGGCGGCTCAGCAGCGCGACGATCGCGGACAACGACAGGAAATCGAACATCGTCGGCCGGAACTGGATCACGGGCACCAGCATCAGCGCCACGATCAGCAGGATTGGCGCCTGCACGAGCACGGGAGCCGCAGTTTCTGACATCGCGAGAACCACGAAGCAGAGAGTTCCTGCCGTGCACGCGAACTTGAGCAGCTTCAGGCCCATCGGTCCGAAGTGGTCGAAGATCGAGCCCATCAGAACTTCGCTCAACCATTCGTGACGCAGCCACAAGTAGCCGGGCGCCGAATATGAATACGGATTGCCGCGCGGCAACGAGCCGTGAGCGAGTAGCTCGCGGCCCCACAGGACGTGGCCCCAGAGATCAGGATCGCTGAGCTGGCGCGCGTCCGCGATTACGATTGCGAACAGAATCAGTGCCGGAGAGTAGCGGAATAGCGAGACGCGCGTCGGAGCGGCAGTCACCGTGGAATCCCGCTACGCGCGCGCGCCGAAGCAGATCGTCTCGTTGCTGAGCCGCACGACGCCGCCATCCGCCGCGTATTCCTGCGCCGACGTTACGACAGCATCACGCACCTGGCGGGCGACCTCGGCGGGCATTTTCGAGAGCATCGCGCGGGTGCCACCGATTTGTCCGCGGAAATCCGCGAACGCGTCTGCCGACGGAAATTCGAACGTTACAATCTGCCGCTCGATCGTCACGTCGCGAAAGCCCGCGTTGGCGAGCGCGCGCTCGAGGATCGACGTGTCCGCGAGTTTGATCGGATCGGGCGCGTTTGGCGGCGGCACGATTCCGGTAATCCGCCGTATCGCGTCGCGCGCAAGGCCGCACATCGGCACCTTGTCCGCCACCGACCAGACCGCGGTCGCGAAGTGTCCGCCAGGCTTGAGCGCGCGATGCATCCCGCGCATCACGCCGTCGAGGTCAGGCATGAACATGAGACCCCATCGGCACAGCACGGCATCGAAGGAATGCGCGTCGAGACTTAAGGACTCGGCGTCCGACTCGACGAGGTCGACGTTGGTCAGGCCCGCGGCGTCGATTCGCTCGCGCGCGATCGCGAGCATCCCCGGCGACATATCCACGGCGACGACTCGTCCCGATTGCCCGACGGCGCGCGCCGCAGTCAGCGCAGGCTCGCCGCTGCCGGTCGCGATATCGAGCACGCGATTTCCCGCGCGCACCGCCGCAATCTCGACCAGGCGATCGTTGACCGTCTGCGCGGCGCGCTCGAAGGTCAGCCACCATCGCTTCCAACCCGCCGCGCTGTCGTCCCACGCGGCCTTCTGCTGGCCCTTTATTTTCAAATGCTCGGGATTCTGATCGCTCATCGTAATTTCACTTTCTTCACTTTCGCATCACAGTTACGCCGCGCAGCCGCGCGACCACTTGAGGATATTCATTTCTATATGATTGAGCGGCGCCAGGCGCGAGGTTCTGATCGCCAAGAATCAACACAGCGGCCGGTGCTGACGGATCATAACGAACGGCGCGATCGAGTTGGTCAGGCGGAAGATAGTATCGCAGCACCTCGATCGCATACGACGGAACGACGGTCATGACCTCGCCCGGTTTGAGCGCGGAGTCAGCCGCCGCGATTGCTTCGCGATACTGCGCGTCGTGCGGTTTGCGATCGTACGAAACGATATGGCCGAGCGAGAATGCGACTGCCAGTGCGAGCGCGCCGGCGCGGACGAGATCGCCGGGCAACTCGAAGATTCCCAAGGCCGCGAGGATGAAAAACGGAACGAAGCACGACAGTGCATAACGCTCGACGAATACCGGCGCGATCGTGTACGACGCCGCGACCATCATCAGCGGCGGCGCCCACATCCACAGCAATGCGAAGGCGATCGAGTCGCGCGCACCGCGGCGCCATCCGCGGATCGCGCCCCAAATCGCAAGCGCGGCGAGGATCGGGAATGCGAAGCTGCCGGTCGCCTTGTTGAATAGCGCGAAAGGCTCGTACCAAGCGGGCGGCTTGCGCCATCCGCCGACGCTTCCGGCCGAGGCCGCGTGCAGAGACGAAAAAAGTTTCGGCACGAGAATCAATCCGGCTGCGGCGAGCGCAATCGCGATCACCCACGCGCGCCTGCGCCTTCGCATTGTCGGGGCGCCATCCAGCGCGCGCGATTATATAGACGAGCCACAGGCCTTCGGTCGCCGGTATCAGCAGCGGCAGCGAAGTTCGAGGCGATCGCGAGCGCGGTCAGGACCACGACTGCCGCGTAGTTCGCGAGGCCGCCGACGCGCAGCGCGCGGAGGAACATCGCCACTTGCGCGAGGATCGCCGCGAGCATCAGCGGATACATCCGCGCCTCGTGCGAGTACTTGATCGTGACGAGATTCACCGCGAAGAGCAGAGCGCTGAGCCCCGCGACTATCTTGACGTCGTCGCGAGTCAGCGCGGATTCCTCGAACAGTTCGCACACAACCAGATAGACCAGCAGTATCGACGCGACGCCGAAGGCGGCAGACAGCGCGCGCATCGCGGCAAGGCTCGATCCGAAAAGCGCGATCCATTCGTGCAACAATAAGTCATGCACCGGCAGCTCGCCGGGATTCAGCGCGGGCTGCCGTGCGATCACTTCGGCGGCGCTCGGCGCGGAAGCGGCCGCCCATGACGCGCCCTCGTCGGGCGACATCTCGAGACTGCCGAGATTGGCGAAACGCAATGCGCCGCCTGCGGCGAGAGCCACGATGAGCAGAATGAGACTTAGCGCGCGGGCAGAAACGATCGGGCGGGAGGTCGTTTGATCGAGCGGATGATCAGGCGGTTGATCGCGCTCGTCGGCTTTGGATGCGGCCGTGGTCAGAGACCCTTCCTTAGCTGCGGCGCGGGACGAAAGCCTACCGTGCGAGCTGCGGGAATTGTCATCGGCGCGTTGGTGCGTGGATTGAAGCCCGCGCGAGCTTTGCGCCGACGCACGGAAAAAGTGCCGAAGCCGGGCACCCAGAAGCGCTTGTCCTTGCGAATCGAGCGCGCGATTTGTTCGAAGGCGAGGTCCAAGGTGGCGGCGACCTGCTTTTTCGGCTGGTCGGTGGACCGCGCGATCATATCGATCAATTCCGCTTTGGTCATCGACGGGACCTCCAGCGATTTTCTATAGCCGAACTTCGCACGGAGCCATAGATGTGGGCGGTTGGATCTGATTGCGATCGATCCATTCGTCGATTGCCGCCAGCGCTCGCGCACCCATCTCGATTTTCTTCTCGCGGCCGCGCGCGCGGATCTTCAAGTCCGGCATCAGGCCGTAGTTCGCGTTCATCGGCTGAAAATCGCGCCGCGTCGCATCGGTGATATATGCGATCAGCGATCCGACTGCGGTCTCGGGCGGCGGCACGACCAATTCGCGATTCATGACGATGTTCGCGGCGTTGATTCCCGCGAGCAATCCCGCGGCCGCCGACTCGACGTAGCCTTCGACCCCGACCATCTGGCCCGCCAGAAACAAATCGTCGCGCGTTTTGAGCTGGAGAGTCGGACGGAGCAGGCGCGGCGAGTCGACAAACGTGTTGCGATGGATCGAGCCGAGGCGCACGAACTCCGCCTTCTCCAGTCCGGGAATCATTCGCAGCACGCGGCGCTGCTCGGGGTAGGTCATCTTGGTCTGGAAGCCGACCATATTGTACAGGCGGCGCTTCCGCGTCGTCCTGTCTGAGCTGCACGACCGCAAACGGCCGCCGGCCGCTGCGTGGCTCTGAGAGCCCGACCGGACGCATCGGACCGAATGCGAGCGTCATCGGCCCGCGCCGCGCCATCTCCTCGATCGGCATGCATCCTTCGAAATAGACCGGCTTCTCGAATGGATGCAGGTCGATTTTTTCAGCCGCCACTACAGCTCGCGACGAACGCTTCGTACTGAGCCTCGGTCATCGGGCAGTTGATGTAATCGTCGCCGCCCTTGCCGTAGCGCGAGGCCATGAACGCCATGCTCATATCGATCGAATCGGCGGCGACGATCGGCGCGATCGCGTCGTAGAAATATAAATTGCGCGGACCGATCAAACCGGTTCAGCGATTCGCCAAGTGCGGGGCTGGTCAGAGGACCGGTCGCGAGAATTGTCAGGCCGTCTGGAATCTCGCATGCCTCAGCGCGCGAAATCTCGACCATCGGATGATCGCTCGAGCGCCGCGGTGATCGCGCGTGAGAAATCGTCGCGATCGACAGCGAGCGCGGAGCCGGCAGGCACCCGCGCGCGATCAGCCGCCGCGATCACGAGCGAGCCGAGCCGGCGCATTTCTTCTTTCAGCACGCCGACCGCGGTGTCCATCGAGTCGTTGCGCAGCGAATTCGAGCACACCAGTTCCGCGAATTCGCGGTCCGATGAGCCTCGGTCATTTTGATCGGACGCATCTCGACCAGCCGCACGCGGATACCCCTGCGCGCGAGCTGGTACGCCGCCTCACTGCCTGCGAGTCCGGCGCCGACGACGGTTACCTTGATTTCATTCATGGCGTAGATGCGGCGAAAGCTGATCGTGGCTTTTTTCGACGGTCCTGTAAACGAGCTCTCCTAGCGTTTCTCCCTGCTCGAGTAAACAGAAGCGACAATAAGTGAACCGGTTGAAATTGGTTGTCGATCTGGCGCGTCGCCGTTCGACTAATATGTGAAAACCCAAATCGGGCACAAGGAGAGACGCAATGGAATATTGCTTTTGATCTACAACAGCGAGGCGGATGGAAAGAAAATGAGCGCAGCAGAACAGGGCGAGATTTTCCAGGAATACATGGCCTTCACCCAGGACCTGACCAAGAGCGGCAAGAACAAAGGCGGCAATGCGCTCGAGCAGACTACGACGGCCACCACGGTTCGCGTGCGCAATGGCAAGACCGTGGTGACCGACGGGCCGTTCGCGGAGACCAAGGAGCAGCTCGGCGGATACTACCTGGTCGAGGCGAAGGATCTCGACGAGGCGATTTCGATTGCCGCGCGAATTCCAGGCGCGAAGCACGGATCGATCGAAGTGCGGCCGGTCATGAAGATCAACATGTAGGCGAACACAGGGGCAATCGCGATGAAGTACATGGATCACGGGCGCGGAGGTGCGCGGGGAATCGGAGAGCATTGATGCGGCAGAATTGAACCGCCGCATCCGGTTCCATCAGCAGAAACTCGACGAATCTGCTTCGCGCGCGCCTCGCGAAGCGGGAGGGCCGGGCTGATAAACGTTTCGGTCGGCCTCGGCCCCAGTCGCGAGACGATCACTGTGAAGAATCGCGGCGCGAAGCATCTGCGGATCGACGGGCCGTTCCCGGAGACCAAGGAGCTGGTGGGCGGCTTCGACATAATCGACTTCGACTCGTACGAAGAGGCGATCGAGTACGCGAATATGGAAGGTGCTCACGAGAGTTTCGTAAACGAGGTGCGGCCGATTCGCGAGTTCTGGTGGATCTCGCAAACCTCCGGACAAGCGGCGTCGAAGATTTTCATGCTCACGTCGGTCGAAGATGAGAGGGCCGTGCTCAGCATCCCCGAGAGCGAGCGCACAAAGATCATGCGGCAGCATCAAGATGTCGGCGCGGAATACGTGGCGAGTCGCGCGATGCTGGATCAGGAACCTGGCCTGTGGGTCGGTGCGCGCCTGCAGGTTTCCGATCAAGCGAAAACGATTCGACGGAGAAATGGCAGACGGCTCATGACAGATGGGCCGTTCGCGGAGACCAAGGAAGTCGCCGGCGGCTTCAACCTGATCGCGTGCGCCTCGATAGACGAGGCAATCACGTGGGCGAACAAGCTGGCATCGCGCGACGGCGACGCGATCGAAGTCAGGCCGGTCGAAGGATGCTGGTGGATCTATCACGAATGAGTTCGTGTTAGCTGGTAGCGGGATGCGCGGCGGGCGGCTAGCCTGCCATCGGACGGACTTGCCGATGGACAACACCGCCGCCGGGATCGAGCGTTTCTATCGCGAGGAGTTCGGGCGAATACTCGCCACGCTTATCCGCGTGCTGGGCGACTTCGATCTGGCGGAAGACGCGGCGCAGGACGCGTTTGCGAGCGCGGTCGAGCAGTGGCATCGCGACGGGCTGCCCGACAATCCGCGCGCGTGGATCGTCGGCGTAGCGCGCCACAAGGCGATCGATCGCATCCGCAGACAGGCTCGATTCAACGATCGCCGCGAGGAATTGATCCGCATGGCCGAGAGTGGAGGCGATGAGCGACGAGATCGAAGCGGCGGGCGCGCTTGCCGGACGAACGTCTGCGGCTAATCTTCACGTGCTGTCATCCGGCGCTGGCCGACGACGCGCGCGTCGCGCTGTCGCTGCGCACGCTGTGCGGGCTCACGACCGAGGAAATCGCGCGCGCGTTCCTGACGGCGCCGGCGACGATGGCGCAGCGGCTGGTCCGCGCCAAACGGAAGATCCGCGCAGCAAAGATTCCCTACGAGGTACCGTCGACCGAGTTGCTCGCGGAGCGGCTCGACGCCGTGATGGCGGTCATCTACCTGGTCTTCAACGAAGGCTATGCGGCAAGCTCCGGCGAGCGTCTGCTGCGAACCGATCTTTGCGCGGAGGCGATTCGGCTTGCACGAATCCTGGTCGCGCTGATGCCTACCGAGCCGGAGCCGCGTGGATTGCTCGCGATGATGCTGTTGCATGACGCGCGGCGCGACGCGCGAATCGACGATCGCGGCGAACTCGTGCTGCTCGAGGAGCAGGATCGCACGCGTTGGGATCGCGCGCAGATCGCGGAGGGACTCGCTCATTCGGAAGCCGCGATTGCTGCCGACGCGCACGGCCCGTACGCAATTCAGTCGGCGATCGCGGCGGTTCACTCGCGCGCCAAAAGCGCTGATGCGACCGACTGGCGCGCGATCGCAAATCTTTATGCACGCCTGAGCGCAATACGACCATCGCCCGTGATCGAGTTGAATCGAGCAGTCGCGGTCGCGATGGCCGAGGGTCCCGCGGCCGGTCTCGAATTGATCGACGCGATCGCGGCCAGCGGCGATCTTCGCGACTACTACCTGATGTGGTCGGCGCGCGCGGATTTGCTGCGGCGGCTGGGAAGATGGAGCGAGGCGGCCGAGTCGTATAGCGCGGCGCTGGCGCGAGTTGGCAGCGCTCCCGAGCGCCGATTTCTGCGGCGTCGGCTCGAAGAGATGTCGGCGAAGATTACCCCGTCGTAACGAGACGCTACTTCGTCGCCGGCGAAGTGCTTGCGGACTGATCGTGTCTTTGCGGTGGGCGGCTTAGCGGTGTTCATCGCCTCGACGGGGGGCCAGTACTTGCTCTTTGCGAGTTGTGCGCGAAAGTCTCGCGCGAAGGCGTCTTTGCCCTGCACTTTCGGCGGCCATGCGTCGTCGAGGAACTTCCACGCATCGTCGGCGTGACCTGAGTAAATCAGATCGAGCATCGTTCCCCATAGCTGCGGCGAAACCTTAGCGTGAGGCCACGTACCATCCTTGGCGCTGGGCGCGTACTTCTTAACCTCGGCGGCGCGCGCTGCAAGGTCGCTGGCGGTGAGACTCGGCGCAGCGCGCATCAGGTCGGGCGCCACCCGGTACGCATTGTCGCTGAAGCGCAGGATGACTTTTGGCGCGGGCGAATCGGCGAAGTCGGTATTCCAATTGGCAAAGGTCCAGTCGTGAATCTCAATCGCCAAACCGGTGCTCTTCGAGTCCTTGTCCGGATGCACGAAGTGCGGGCCCGAGTCTCCGAACTCCGCGTTTATTGTGCCGATTTTTTTGAAGGTCGGTCCGATTTCGAAAATATGAAAAAACAGGCAGCAGTTCGCGCCGCCGGTGTACTCCGAGATCACCAGGTCGGGCTGACCAGCGCCGGTGATGTCCATCCCCATCTTGACCATCGCGGCATCGGGATCGTCCTTGTACATCGTGCCGATGAAAAATTTCTCGCCCTTGGTTTTGGCTTTCTGCTCATAGACGGGTTTGCCGTCCTTCAGAATCTCGAAGTAGGAGTCGCTGCCATCTTTCGCCTTCGCGTCGAAGTAAACGCGCGCGACGTACGGCGCTACCGTCTCTTCCTGGTGCGGCGTCACTTCAACCGGGGTATCGGCGCGAGCCGGTGCCGCGAATCCTACGAGCAATGCGAGGATCAGAGCCGCGGGCACGGCGGCCCGCCCCACTCGAACTGAGACTATGGCGCTTACAATGCGACCAGGAAGTCTGCGCGAATCCAACACGTCGAAATGGCGAAGCGGAAGCGCTACGCGGGCGGCGTCGACGCCGGAGCCGGCTCGACTTGCGCGACGACTGGCGCGGGAGCTTTGTAGCCGCATTCCTTGTTGGCGCATTGCCAGGTGATACCGGTGCGCTTCAAGTCTTTTTCGACCATGTAGTTCGCGCCGCATGACGGGCACGGCTGCGGCACGACTTTGTTCCATGCCGCGAACTTGCACTTGGGATAGCGGCCGCATCCGTAGAAAATCTTACCGCGGCGACTGCGACGCTCGAGGATTTCGCCCTCTTTGCATTCCGGGCACGCAACTCCGGTCTTCACCGGGTCGGATTGCAGGCGCTTGATTCCATCGCAGTCGGGATAGCCCGAGCATCCCAGGAATTCGCCGAAGCGTGAGCGTCGCTTGACCATCGGCTTGCCGCATTTCTCGCAGACTTCGTCACTGGGCACCGGCGCCGACGGCTTCAGCGTGATGTTGCCTTGGTCGTCGCGCGCGATCTCGCCGGTGTTGGTGCATTTGGGGTAATTCGAGCAGGCGAGGAATTCGCCGTTGCGGCCCCATTTGATCACCATGTCGCCGCCGTCGAGCTCGCACTTGAAGTCGGTGGCCAGGCCCTTGTGCTTGACCTCGGGCATTTTCTTTTTCGCGTCGGCCAGGTCCTTCGCGAACGGCCGGTAGAACCGCTTCATCGTCTTGACCCAGTTCTCGGTGCCCTCTTCAACCTTGTCGAGGTCCTCTTCGAACTGCGCGGTGAAACTGGATTCCAGAATGTCGGGGAACGCCTTCACCAGCATGTCGTTGACGACGCGCCCGAGCGACGTCGGCCGCATCCGCTTGCTCTCGTCCTCTTCCACGTATTCGACCCGCAGGATGCTGGTCATGATTGCGGCGTAGGTCGAAGGGCGCCCGATACCCTGCTCTTCGAGCACCTTGATTAGCGTGGCCTGCGTGTAGCGCGGCGGCGGCTGCGTAAAATGTTGTTCAGGGTCCAATCCCAACAGCGTCAGCTTCTCGCCTTCTTCGAGCAGGGGCAGCGTGCCCTCTTCGTCTTCGGGCTCGTCCTGGCCTTCGATATACACGCGCATGAAGCCGTCGAACTTCATCACCTGGCCGGTCGCGCGGAAAATCGCGTCGGCCGATTCGATATCGACGGTCGTGCGGTCATACACCGCAGGCATCATCTGGCTCGAGACGAAGCGATTGTAGATGAGCGTGTAGAGCGCGAGCATGTCCTTGTCGAGGAAGCGCGCGATCGACTCGGGATCCCGCTCGACCGCGGTCGGGCGAATCGCCTCGTGGGCGCCCTGCGACTGCTTGCTGGACTTGTATTGGTTCGGCTGCTCGGGGACGTACTCCTTGCCGTAGCGCGAGCCGATATGGTTGCGGACGGACTCGAGCGCCTGGTCCGACACGCGCGGCGAGTCGGTACGCATATAAGTGATAAGGCCAACCGCGCCCTCCTCGCCCAGCTCGACGCCCTCATACAGCTTCTGTGCAATCTGCATTGTGCGGCGCGGCTGGTAGTACAGCTTACGCGACGCCTCCTGCTGAAGCCGCGACGTGATGAACGGGGGCGCAGGACTGCGGCGGACTTCCTTGCGCTCGACACTCTTTACAGTGAATGGCGCCTTCTCGACCGCCGCGATGATCTCGCGTGCCTGCGCTTCGGGCAGCTTGTAGGCCTTGTTGTCGATGCGATCGTCTTTGTAGCTGTAGAGCCGCGCCTTGAACGGGGGAGGATTCTTTCCGGTGAGGCGCGCGTCGAGGGTCCAGTACTCTTCGGCCCGGAATGCCTCGCGCTCACGCTCGCGGTCGACGATTATCCTAAGCGCAACCGATTGCACCCGCCCGGCGCTGATTCCGCGTTTGACCTTTTCCCACAGCAGCGGGCTCAGCTTGTAGCCCACCAGCCGGTCTAACACCCGGCGCGCCTGGTAGGCGTCGAACAGGTGCCGGTCGAGCTTCGAGGGATTCGCGACCGCCTCTTTGACCGCGGCCGACGTGATTTCATGCAACAGCACGCGGCTGACCTTGGATTTCGTCTTGCCGAGGTGCTCAGAGATATGCCACGCGATAGCCTCGCCCTCGCGGTCGGGGTCGCTGGCGAGGTAGACGTTATCCTTGCCCTTCGCGGCGCTCTTGATCTCGCTGAGGACCTTCTCTTTGCCCTTGATTGTGACGAAATCCGGGGCGAAATTGTGCTCAATATCAACTCCCAGCTTGCTCTTGGGCAGGTCCACGACGTGGCCGACCGAGGGCATCACCTGGTAGTCGCTACCAAGGTAGCGCTTTATAGTTTTCGCCTTTGCGGGCGATTCGACGATTACGAGATTTTTTGCCACCGATTTAGGCGCCTCCAAAGCTCCCGTACCCTCGCAGGTTTCGCGCCAGTCAAAATCCCCGACGCTTCAGGGCTACACCCTGCCAGACTTATGCAAGCGAGAAAAGCTTGCCGGGATGCTGGGTGACGCGACCTTCGAGTTCCAGTTCCAGAAGTAACCTAAGCACGGTTTGGGCATTTAGCCCGGAGGACTCGATTATCGAGTCAACGTGGAGTCTTATCAGACTCTTTTAGATTGTTTAAAATTGCCGTAGTGCTGTCAACTGGTCCTTCGAGAGATTTAGCATCTTCGGGTGTTTGATTCACCGCAAACTTCTTCAGGCCTTGCAGTTGTATTAGACGTTGGCGGCGTCGGAACCCGTTCAATCGGAGCGACGGGCGTCCTATCACCCACACGCGGCCGGCCGCCGCCAATCATCTGAGGCGCGAGCTCCTCGATCACGTCCTCGACGCATTCGACCAGCTTCGCGCCCTCCTTCAGCAGGCGATTGCTGCCGCGGGTCTTGCCGCTGAGCGGACTGCCAGGCACGGCGAACACCTGGCGATCCTGCTCGAGCGCCATCCGTGCAGTTATCAGAGAGCCGCTTTTTTCAGCAGCCTCGACGATTACGACACCGAGGCACAGCCCCGACAGGATACGGTTGCGCGTCGGAAAGTTCTCGGCGAGCGGCTGCGTTCCAATGGGGAGTTCGCTGATCAGCGCGCCGCCGCCGGCGATAATCGCCTCGGCCAGCTTGCGATGCTCCGCGGGATAGATGACGTCAACGCCGCATCCAAGCACCGCAAGCGTTTTGCCGTGAGCGTCGAGGGCGCCTTGGTGCGCCTCGCCGTCGATTCCGCGCGCGAGCCCGCTGACGACGGTGAAGCCCTTGGCCGCCAGCTCGAGCCCGAGCCTCTGCGCCATCCGCCGGCCGATATCGCTGGCCGCGCGCGCGCCGACGACCGCGATACAGTTGCTGTCAGTCAGTTGCGCGGGACCACGCACGAACAGGAACGGGGGCGGATCGGCAATCTGGCGCAAGTTCGAGGGATAGTCGGCGTCACTCCATTTGACTAGCCGCGCGCCGATATTCGGCAGCTCGCATAGTTCCTTCTCGAGCGGCTCGAAGTCGCGAAACTCCGCGATATTGCGCGCGGTGTTGCGCGGCACGCCGGCGGCCGCGATCTCGTCGGAATTGAGCTGAAATATTTTTTCCGGAGCGCCGAACTTTTCGATCAGCAGCTTGCAGGTGCGCGGACCAACCCCGCGCGCCCGTCTCAACGCAAGCCAGTAAACGTCTGGTGAAGGCATACAGACAATAAGTTGTTCTCAACGCCGGGGATTCGCAAGCAGGCCCGGAGTTTCTTCCCCTCTCCCAGAATGGGAGAGGATCGAAGGTGAGGGTCCTTGTGCGGCGCGTTTTTTTCAACGCGCGATCTAAGATTCTGCTTCTGCTCCGGAATGTATTCGTTGAGGTGATGCAAACTCTCCTAGTCAGCACCCAAGAGCAGAATCTCAAAGTCGCGAGCGAAAAAATCGCTCGCTGAAAAAGGACCCTCACCTTAATCCTCTCCCTTCCAGGGAGAGGGGAAGAGCGCAACGTTCATGTCAAAGCGGCGTACTGTCATCAGTCGCTCGGCCTAATGCCGCGCGCCATTTTGTTGACCATGCAAATCGAATCGCATAAGTTATGCGCAACCGTCCTATCTGATACTATTAGACATTGGCCGTGTTGTGCGGGCGGCTGACGGGAGGATTTGGCTATTGAGCGCATCACTTGGAACGATGAATTTCACTGGAATGTCCCCGGCGGACAAGCAGATTCTTATCTTCAGCTTCTACCGTGACGCCGAACTGCGCGGTGCGCGTTTGCTCTTCAATCTTCTCTCCCACATGAAAGACGGCGAGTCGCAGCTCAAGATGACGGCTCACCTGGCCGATGAAACCCGTCACGCTTATCTCTGGACCAAGCGAATCTCGGACCTCGGCGGCGCACCCATCCTTATCGACGACGGTTATCAGCGCCGGCTGGGTCTGCGGACCGGCGTGCCCAAGACGATCATCGACCTGCTCGCGTTGACGGTCGTGGTCGAGGAGCGCGCGCAGAGCCGCTACAACGCGCACATGGCGCTGCCCAACGTCGATGCGGAAACGATGGAAGTCCTGAAGTCGGTCACCAAGGACGAATCGTGGCATCTGTCGTGGATCGAAAAAGAGATGCACGAGATCGCCAAGGAGCAGGGCCACGAGGAGCAGGCGGAAAAATCGCTCGATCGCTATCGCAAGATCGATCGCGAAGTCTACGCCACCATCGCCGCCGACGAAGCCGAGCTGATGCGCGCATAACCCGCGCGCCCGCGGCTGATTCCATCACCGTGCGTTCGTTACAAGCCGCATGCGGCGCATTCGCAGCCGCGATTCTTCTGTTCGTCGCTTCGAATGCCCACGCCGGATGGGTCAAGGGCGAATTCACTTCCGACGGCAAGCCAGTTCAGGAATATCATTGTGTGCCGAAGGGCAGCGGGCCGCATCCGGCGGTCGTGATGCTGCATGGCGCGTCGATTCGCAAGGACGCCGGCAACCCCGAGTACGAAAAAATGTGCGGTGAGCTCGCGGACCTCGGCTACTACGGCGAATTCATCGAGTACTACAGTCAGACCGACGCGGTCGGCCCTGGACAGCCGGCATTGATGCCGCAAAACTTTCCGACCTGGCTCGAGGAGATTCATTCGGGCCTCGACGCGCTCGACAAGAATCCCGCGGTCGATCCGCATCGAGTCGCCCTGATGGGATTTTCGCTCGGATCGTTCCTTTCGCTCTCAACCGGCGCGATGGATCCGAACCAAATCGCCGCGATCGTCGAGTACTACGGCGGACTGCCGCCGGCCCTGCAGTACGGGGCCAAGTCGATGCCGCCGACGTTGATCCTGCACGGCGACAAGGACGTGCTGGTGCCGGTGGCGGACGCGCACGAGCTGGACGATCTGCTGACGAAGGAAAAACGTCCGCACGAAATGAAAATCTACGAAGGCACGAATCACGGCTTCAACTTCCCCGAGCTCCCGTTCTGGTACAACGCCGACGACGCGCAGGACGCATGGACTCGCAGCACAAAGTTCCTCGCGGCGAATTTGAACAGACCCCGCCCCTAAATAGAGTCGGTCTTCGCAGCCCACGGAGGGTCACGCTCCTGCGGCGAGTGAGGGCGACTTTGCGAGCGTGAAAGCGCCTACCGCGCGTGTTTCACAATCTCGCATGCGAGGGATTCTGTCACGCGGTGCGCGCCAATGCTTCGGCGTTGCGCGCCGCGAGTGCGGCGTTGATCTCCACGCGCATTGCCTCGGCGTATTCCGCGGCAGCCTCGACCGGCTTGACGCCTTCTTTCTTCTGATACGCGTACATCAGGCTTCGGCTCGCATTCACGATGAACCCTGTGCCGTCCGCGCGCGCCGACGCTACCGCGTCAGTGGCTGTGCCGCCTTGCACGCCGTATCCCGGCACGAGGATCGTCGCCGCCGGCATCAACTCGCGCGCGCGCCGCGCCTGCACCGGATAGGTCGCGCCGACCACCGCGCCGACGGAGCTGAGGCCGCTCGCGCCGATGAAATCGCCGCCCCATCCGTTGACGCGCGCCGCCACCGACTCCCATATCGGGCGACTGGGCGCGTTGAGATCCTGAAATTCTCCCGACGAAGGATTCGACGTCTTCACCAGCACGAACACGCCGCGGCCGTTTTTAACTTTCGCGATAAACGGCATCAGCGCATCGCTGCCCTGGTATGGATTGACCGTGACCGCATCGCAGTTGAAATCCCCGTCGCCGAGAAAGGCCTCCGCGTATGCGGCCGAGGTCGTACCGATATCCCCGCGCTTCGCATCGGCGATCGTGATCAAGCCAAGGCGTCGCGCAAGCTTGACGACCTCGCAAAACGCGCGCATCCCTTCGAGGCCGCGCGCTTCGTAAAACGCAAGCTGCGGCTTGACGGCGATCGCGGAGCGCGCGCAAGCCTCGACGATTTCGCAGCAGAAGCGCGCTAGCGAGTAACCGGGCGGGATTCCCGGAGCGCCGGGAGCGTCGAGCTGAGGATCGATACCGAGCACCACGACGCTGTCTTTTGCGCGCGACGCTTGGGCAAGGCGATCGGCAAAGTTCATCGCGAGAATTATTGCATACGGCGGCGCGGAGATCATATCGGGCGTTGCGTTTTCGCATCCGTCGCGGGCATCCTTTGGGATAACGACGGGAACGAAAAAAGAACTGCATGAACAACCTGACTATCGTCACCAAGCTCCGTTTCATCGCCGCGCTCGCGCCGGCGATTCTGTTGATCGCGGCGGCTGTGATTGCGGGCGCGTTTCACGTGTTCGGCACGTTGCCGCGCGAAATCCACGACAACGAATATGCGGCGGAGCGTGCGGCCCAGGGGATGGAAACCGCGCTCTACAAGATGGATTGGGGACGCACGCAGCCCGACGCGTCGCAAATCGTGATGGACCAGCAGCGCGGTTTCATTTCCGAAATCGAAATCGCGCGGCAGCATATCGGCAGCCGCGAACAAGCCGAACTAATCGAAAAAATCGCCAACGACGCGCGCCCGCTGTTCGACGCGATGCGAACCGCGTCGCCCAGCGACGACAGCCTCGAGCCGAAGCTCCGCGATCTGCAAGGCAGCGTCGCGGACCTGATGAGCGTCGATGACGCCGCCGTGATAGCGGTCGCCAACAGCGCCGAATCGCAAGCCCGCGCTCATGATCGTGATTACGGTAATTGCGCTAGTGGCAGTGCCGTGGATCTGCTTCGCATTGATCGCCAGCCTGTCGAGCAATCTCTACCAAGAACTAAAAGAAATGCGCCGCCGCGTCGACGATCTCGCCGAGCACGCGCCCACCCCGTCCGACGACATCAGCACCCTCGACCAATCCCTGACAAAACTAGGCTTCCCAAAACCAAACCCAATGCTGGCGGAGTGAGACGCGCAGTAGAAAGGAATCTAATATGTCGACGCCGATTTTTGGTGGATGCGCCTGCGGTGCGATTCGGTACAGCTATGAAGGAGAGCCGGTGCTCGCCCTGAATTGTCACTGTCGGGATTGTCAACGTGAAACCGGGAGCGCCTTTGCCTCAGTTCTTGCTGTTCCCAGCGCACGCTTTCAGGGTAACCCAGGGGAAGCCGAAGTACTTCGAACTCACCGCCGACAGCGGGCATACGACCACGCGAGCCTTCTGCGGCGATTGCGGATCGCCTCTGTTCGGCCTTCCGGCTCAGCCCTGACATCGTAACATTCGAGTCGGCAGCCTGGACGATCCGAGCGCGTTTCGTCCCAGCCAGGACATTTACACTGCGAGCGCTCAGCCGTGGGACTACATGAACCCAGCCCTGCCGAAATCCTCGAAACTGCCGGGCAACGGATGAGGCCTACTACTACTTCTTCCTCTTTGCGAGGTTCTTTGTCGGCGCCTTTGCGCTGCCGTCGGGCAGTACGATGTCGAGGCTGCGCCACAGGTACCATGCTGCCGCGGTTCGGTACGGACGCCATCGCTCGGCGTGCTTCAGCAGGCGCTTGCGATTCGGGCCGTTGGCGCATCTTGTAGTGGCGCCTGATTGCGTTCTGGACGCCGAGGTCGTCGGCCGGCATCACGTCGGGCCGGCCCAGGTTGAACATCAGGAACATCTCGGCGGTCCATCGGCCGATTCCCTTTGACCATGACGAGATGCTCGATGATCTCCTCGTCGGTCATGCGATGGAACAGGTGGAAGTTGAGCTTGCCGTCGCGGATGTGCGCGGCGAGGTCCTTTATGTAGAGCGCCTTTTTTTCCGAGAGGCCTACGGCGCGCAAGTTCGGCGTCAGTCTTGGCCAGCACTTGTTCCGGCGTCGGAAATTCCACATCGGGAAACAGACCGACGAAGCGGCCGTAGATCGCGTTGGCGGCCGCGCCCGCGAGCTGCTGGAAAATTATCGCCCGCGCCAGCGCCTGGAAACGCTCGCGCCGCGGCTGGATTCCAAGCGGACCGACTTCGGCAATAATCCGCGCGAGGATCGGATCAGCCTTGCTGAGATGCATCCGCGCCTTGCGCGCGTAATCGACTTTGTTGGTGGCCACTTTCCTGAAAAACCATTTTACCGAGAGACGGTTCGCCGAATCTTGCACGCCTGCTAAAGTCGTTCAATCGGTACGATGAGCGACGACACGAGACTTCCGATGTGCCCCGAGAACCTGCACGAGGGAATGCGCCTCGGGCCGATTAACTACGTCGTCACGCCGGAGCGGGCGCGAGCGTTTTCGGATGCGGTCAAGGCCGCGAATCCCGACTTCATCCCCACGGCGCAGAATCCCAACGCGATGGTGTCGCCCACGATGCGCTTGCAGGATTACGCTCTTCTGATCGCCACTCATCTGAAAGGCGGCAAGGGCGGCGTCCACGCCAAGCACTGGTGCGAGTTTCACGAGCCGATGCGCGTCGGGCAGGCGGTCAAGGTCGAGGGCACGATCACCGCGACGTATCGCAAGCGCGGCAAATTTTATTTCACGCTGGAATATGAATCGCGCGACGCGGTGACGAATCAACTGCTGGTGCGGCAGGCGATCACGTCGGTGCTGCTGAACGACAAGGGAGAGATGCAATGAGCGCGGCGGCTGGCGAGATTCGAATCGGCGCGGAGCTGGTTTCGGCGCCGTACCTCCTCGACGCAGCCGCGGCGAAAGCCTACCACGACGGAATCGAGCGGCCGCCGCGAGCGCCGCCCGCCTCGCGGTATCCACGACGACAAGGACGCGGCGCGCAAAGCGGGATTCGTCGCGCCGATTGCCGGCGGCGAGCAGACGATCGCGATAATCGCGCAATTCCTCGCCGACAACTTCGGCATGCGCTTCGTCCGCGGCGGCCGTATCGAAGTATCGCTCACCAAGCCGGTGCTCTTTGGCGACACGCTGACCTCGCACGCGAAAATTATTTCCGTCGATCCGAATGCGAATCGCGCAGAGCTGCAGATTCACGTCGAGAATCAGCGCGGCGAGCAGGTGCTGATCGGCACCGCCGCAGTCAGGATCAACGACGCATGAGCGCCGGCCCGATCCCCGACGCGACAGCGCCGCGCGCGACGACGTCCCCGCGGCGCGCGCGACACCGCCGTGGCGCAAGGCGCTTCCGTATCTCGGCACCGTCGCGATCTTTGCGCTGATCTTCTGGCGCATCCCGATTCGCAAAGTCGAGCAGGCGCTCTCGCAGGTGCCGATACTCGATTTCCTTGCGGTGTTCATGCCGTACTCGCTCTTCTACTGCGCGATCGATTCCGCGTGCCTCACCTGGGTAGTGAATCGCTTCAACGCGCGGATGCGATACCGCGACATCCTGCCGATTCGCGCGAGCATGTACGTGCTGGCGCTAATCAACACCAGCCTCGCGCAGGGCGGCGTCGCGTATTATCTGCATCGCAAAGCCGGAATCACTTTCCTGGGTGCGCTGAGCTCGGTGCTGTTCATCGCGATGCTCGAAATCTATCAGCTCTTTCTGTTCTCGACGCTCGGCGTGATCTTTTACACGCCGGTCGGCGCCGCGCAGATAAGGATCGTCGCGATTTTGCGCATCGTATACATCGCGGCCTGGGCTCTGCTCGCGGGCATCATGACTTTTTTCGCGATTGCCCGTCGCAGCGCGCGGATTCGCAACTGGGTCGAGACTGGACGCGCCGGCGCATTGCTCGCGACGTTCATCCAGGCGCGTCCGCTCGACTACCTGATGGTGCTGGCGATCAAGGCGCCGACGTTTCTCGCCTCGGTCGTGGCGCAGTACTACGCGCTGGCGCTGTACGGAATCGCGATCCCGTTCGTGAAGCTGATGCTGTTTCTGCCGCTGGTATTCCTCGCCGCCGCGCTGCCGATCTCGGTAGCTCATCTCGGCACCAGCCAGGCGGCGTGGCTGCTGTTCTTCTCGACCAACGCGACGCCCGCGAAAATCGTCGCCTACAGCCTCGCGGCGCAACTCACCTTCATGCTGTGCAACGCGCTGATAGGGCTGGTGTTCCTGCCGCGCGCGAGCCGCGAGCTGACGGCGCTGCGTGCGGAGGACGCGAGCGCTCCGGCCACCGCTTAGGATCTATCGCACCGTGAGGACAGGAAACCCTTCGCGCCGAGCCGCTTCAGCGAGTCTGTTATCGAGAGTGACGAGTTCGAGAGATTGCGGATCGCCGTCGGCTGCCACCAGTGCGGCGCCGAGCTGGAGTGCGTCTGCCGCACGCAGCGGATGGTCCATGACGATGCGCTCAGCGTGAAGGCGAGTGGCAGCAGCGTCCGAGATTTCAGTCCATCTTGAGGCCATTTCGTTCACGTCTCGAATCGCACGGTTCCACAGAGCGGCAAGCTCCGGCCGTTCACGTTTCTTTCTGGCGATGGCCGGAAATCACTTCAACCCGCGTCATCATCCATATCGTGATGCCAGGATCGGCTGCTTGCCAACTCTGAACTTCGGGAGTCGAGCTTTCTTCGATGAAAGTCGGAACCAATGCCGACGCGTCCCAGAATCTCACCAGCCGCTCTCTCGCTCGTCCAACAGGGCCTGCAAGACGCCGGCAGCCTCCCGGAATCTTGATCGGCTTATGAGTCTTGAGCCATGCGGCCATATCGCCGGTGCCGCGTTTGATCGCGCCCTTGGCCTCGAGTCGCGCGAGCCGCTCCTCGTCGAGATCTTTTTTGCTGCGGGTCTTGCTCCGCGTGAGAGGAATGATCTCCGCGATTGGCGTGATCGCGATCGTACATGAGCACCGAGCCGCCCGCGCGAACGTGATCGAGATAGCGCGAAAGGCCGTTACGCAGTTCCGCGATTTTGGCTTTTTTCATGACTCACGCATTATAGCCAAGTTGGCGCTGTCGGGGCTACGAAATGGATGCGGCGAGCGCCAGCGGATGAGTTCTCGATCAGGTCGAGAAGAGTTTGGCCAGCGCGGCCGGCTCGAGGCGGATGCCGACGTAAAAAGGGCCGAACTTTGCGTACGACGCGCTCGCCTCGTCGAAGCGCATCTCGTAGACGAGTTTCTTGAACACGATCGGATCGTCGGCGAAAAGGTCGACGCCCCATTCCCAATCGTCGAAGCCGATCGAGCCCGAAATAATCTGCGTCACCTCGCCGGCGAAACGCCGCCCGACCATCCCGTGATCGTGCATCAGGCGCTGGCGATCCTCGATCGGCAGGCGATACCAGTTGTCGGCGCCGTCGCGTTTCTTGTCCATCGGATAGAAACACAGGTACGGACGTGCGGGGATTTTCGGAAACAGGCGCGGCGATATTTTCTCGCGCTGGCGGGCAAGCTCGGACTCGATTTCCGATTTCCATTGCGGCGAATGCGGTCCGATGCCGCTCTCGATCGAGCTTGCGATAGAGCGCGACCGTCGCTTCGTAAAGCCCGATTTCGATCACCGACAGATACGATGTGGTTGGCTCCAGGTAGTCGCTGAGCGCGAGCCCCGCGACCGCCTGTTCAGCATCGCGGAGTTCCTCGAAGCTGCGCCGGAAATGAACGATCATCAGATCGCCCTTGTGCCCAATTGCTGAAAAAAGCGCGCTCTCACCGTCCTCGCGCCGCGCCATCTCGCCGAACAGCTTCGACGCTTCGTTGATTGCCGCGTCGCGTTTCGCCGTGTCGATCGCGCGCAATTCGCGGCGCCGCACGCGGAACATCTGATGGAGAATGCTGTAGCCTTCGAGCGTCAGCGGCGCGGCCGGAAAATCGCCGGGAATCTTGGCGCGGTCTTTATTTCGATTTTGCTCTGCGCGGTCGCTGCTCATGACGGCAATTCTAGACGCTACGCAGCCGGTTGTCTTGATACGCGCGACCGAATGCACGCATCGACGAGAGCCTTCGCGACAGCGGGGTTCGACGCCCAATGCGCGTGAACGTATGACGCGAGAACATTTCCGACGCGGTAGCCTTCCGCGAACGGAGCGCCACCCCATCGCGGCGCCACGTTGTAGATGTCGATCGATCCGATCGCCGCTATCAGCACCTTCGAGCGTTGAATGGCGAAACTGATGCCCTCGAAATCGCGTTTGCGCAGGACCGAGAATCGAGTCCGCTCGCGTCTCGACCTCGACGTAGCCGATCGCCTGCAGTCTCTCAGACATCACCGCGACTCCGGGAATTATCGCAGCCATCGGCCATCGCGCGCCGTCGAGCGTTCGGATTGCGTCCGTCAGGTACATGAGGCCGCCGCATTCGGCGTAAATCAGGCCGCCGCTAGCCGCGAAGCGTCGAATGGCCGCGAGCATCGCAGTGTTCGAGGACAGTTCGCGCGCGAACGACTCGGGATATCCGCCGCCGAAGTAGAGTCCGTCCACTTCGGGCAGTTCGCGATCTCGGATCGGCGAGAAATTTACAATCTCCGCGCCGAGCGATCGCAGCCGATTCAAATTGTCTTCATAGTAAAAGTGAAACGCGGTCGTCGTACGCCACGCCGATTCGGCACCGCGGCCGCGAACTCGAATCAATTTTGGTCAGACTAGGCGCGCGATCGATTTCGAGTGCAGGCGCCGAGCGCGCAATCTCAACAATAGCGTCGAGGTCCAGCCACTCGGCCGCAAGCCGGCTCCATCCGTCGATCAATCGTTGCGGCACATTCGATTCATCCGCCATCAGCAGGCCGAGATGGCGCTCGGGAAAAGCGAGTTCGGCCATTGGCGGGAAATCCACCGACGATGGGCACCTCGGGCTCGACGGCGCGCAAAAGATCGAGATGTCCGCGTCCACCGACGCGATTGCAGATCATGCCGGCCATGCGCACCGCGGGATCGAAGCGCGCGAAACCCGCGGCCACTGCGGCGATCGTGCGCGCGACGCCTGAGGCGTCGGTGACGAGGATCACCGGCGCGTCGAGCCACTTCGCAAGCTGGGCGGTCGAGCCTTCCTCGCCGGTCGGCGTCGCCGAATCGAACAGCCCCATCATGCCTTCGATCACCGCGATGTCAGCATCGGCGGACGCGCGCGCAAAAGTCGCGATCACCGCGTCGCGATCCATCATCCAGCCGTCGAGGTTATGCGAGCGAACGCCGGCAGCGCGTTCGTGATAGGTGGGATCGAGATAATCGGGGCCGCACTTGAACGCCGCAACCTTGAGGCCGCGCGCGCGCATCGCACCGATCAGCGCGACGGTCGCGGTAGTCTTGCCGACGCCGCTGGCAGTCGCAGAGATGACGACGCGAGGAATTTTTGCCGGGGGAACCATCGCGAGTGGCGATACTACTACAACGAGAACGGCTATACCGCCGCCAGCGCGGCTAGATGTTCACGCGCGGCAGGACTTCGTTAACCAGGCGGTCAAACTGGCCGCGCTGATCCCATGACGTGATTCTGAGCGCGATCGACTTCGCGCCGTCGCGCAGCAAATCGCGCAGATGCTCGACGCACTGTGCGGGAGTGCCGGCCGCGGTCCATGCCTCGACCATCGGCGGAGCGAAAATGGGACCGTAGTATTCTTCCAGGAAGCGCTTGGATTCCTCGAGCGCGGCAGCGCGATCGTGGATTGATGTTGATGTTGTGGTACGCGAGGTTCGGAAACGTCGCCGGATCCTTCCCTTCCTGGCGGAGGCTCTCCGACAGCTTCGACCACAACCCGGCGAGCATCTTTGGAAAGATTTGCACGGTCATCCAGCCGTCGGCGATTTTCGCGACTCGGCGCATCGGCTTTTCGGATTGCGCGGGCGGAGGATTCGCAGCGATCCAAATCGGGCACGGCTGCTGCACTGGGCGGGGCTTGATTGTCACTCCGTTGAACGAACGATACTTGCCTTCGAAGCTGACGTTGTCTTCGCTCCAGAGGCGGCGGCAGATCGCGATGTTCTCGGCCATCCGGTTGCCGCGCTGCCCATCGGTGATTCCCCAAATCCCACCTTCCTTCGCGCTGGCGCCGCCGGCCGGGACAATTCCAGTGCATGCGGCGAGGCGCATGCGGCCGTTCGAGATGAGATCGAGCGTGGCCCATTGATATGCGAACAGAATCGGATCGCGGATCGGGAAACTCGCCATGCATCCAACCCCGAGCTTGACGCGCGAGGTCGCAGCCGCGAGCGCTCCCAGCAAGGAGATAGACTCCGGCCGCGGCTTCGCCATCACGCTGTCGCCGACCCACACCGAATCGAACAATGGATTTCGGTCCGCCTCTAGCCGCCATCGCGATCATTTCGGGCCAGGTTGCGATACCGAAAAACACGCCGCGCTGCGGAATCGTGAAACCGAAACTCACTTTGCCGGCTGACATCGTGATGCTCCTTCCGATCAAGCGAACCTGATGCGAGCGCCTTGCAGAAGCGCGGGATCAGGAGCCGTTGCGCCAGCGCCCGCACTTGCGAGGATGACTTCGTACGGCGATTGACCGTGATCGCGAATCCATTGTGCCAGAGGACCATTCTCGCTTTTCGATGCGAGCAACTGCACTTCGTTGGAACCGATCGCGAACGCAACCCCTGCTGCTTCGAGATCAGGACGCTGAACGGGCGCGCCAGGGCGTCCGAGCACGCGCGCGTAGTAGCGGCTGGTCGTACCTGGATCATTCACCGCGATCGCAAGCGTGCGAATTCCCGTAGCGCCGTTGCGATGCGACCGTTCAGCGCGGAACGCGCTCGTCGCGCGGAGTGTCGTCCTTGATCAGAAATGGCAGCTGGCCGTTGAAGGGAGGCTGCAGGAATTGCGAGCACCCAACTCAGATGATAGCCGTCGGGACGATCGCGCGTCAGCGGAGACGGGTCGCCGATCTTCGCGCCCGCGCGGCGCATCGAGTCGACATCCGCCGCGAGATCGTCGGTGCGCATGCAGAAGTCGATGATGCCGCCGCCCTTTTCGAGCGCGCTTTGCCATGGATGCCCAATGTTCGGTTTCAGGAATGCGATCAGTTCGAAGTAACTGCCGTCAGCGAATGCTATGAGCGCGTTGTGAGTTCCGATGGGATGCTTCCCGCCGCGAACCACCGTGAATCCCGCGCGCGAATAACTCGTAACCGCAGATTCCAGTTCTTCAACGACGATCACGACGTGATCGATGCCGGTGAACATGCAGTCCGAATTACTAAAAATGCACGCGGAGCGGCAAGATACGCGCGGATTAGCCGCTTGATCGAGCTCGGTCGGAAAAAAGATTCGAGGCGCGCTCGCCTGAACCCCGCGGGCGTAGCGCGCGCCGAGGTCAAACCACTCCAGACCGGGGAGGCGCGCGACTGCACTATCGACAGCGGCAAGACGCTCGACGCCGCGCTCGCCGGGGAACAGGTAGGCGCACACACGGCGCATCGCAGGATCGCCGCGCACCGTTACCCCGACCGGAGCCCAGAAGTTTCGCACCAGGAATGCGGTCAGGCGCCGCGCGGCGGGCGCGCGAAGCCGGCAGCGGGCTTGATTGAAATAGAAAGCAAAGTGCCGGCGTTCGTCCTTGATGATTCTCTCCAGAATTGTGGTCAGGAGTGGAGGCAGGCTTGCAGAGCGGTCGCGCGCGAACTCGGTGCGGCTGATCAATGCCTGGTAACCGGTCAGCGTCGAGATTTCGTTGATCGCACCGAACGTCATATGCACGGCGGGAAAATGACGCGTCATGCGCGACAGGATTGCGATGCCGGGACGGATCAAGCGATCGGCGAGGCTGGCCCTGCTGCGCAAATCGGCAAAGCGCTTATCTTCGACCGACACTCCCTGCGTCGCGAGAAAGCGGCGGAGCAGAAGCGAATGAAAAAATTCCTCGTACGCCCAGCACGACAGGAATGCAGTGACCTCATTGTCGCGAACGACGCGGGTCGACAGCAAATCGCGCAGATAGACGATAGTGTGCGACTCGATGTCCATCATGTAGGCAATCGTGAATAGCGCGTCGTCGCTCAGCCGCGGTTGCGGTTTCGTTGTCGTCCAATCGAAGCGCTCCGGCTTGGTTGCGCCGCATACGCGCAGATAACGATCGAGGTCGAAGGCGGATTCGTTCGGCTCCATGCCGGATATACGGAGCCGTGAGCGAGTCGGATTAGAAGCGCGAAGTTTTTCTAGCGGCGGGAAAAGTCGCCCTTCAGGTACATCGCGCCGCGTCGGCTTCTCGACACCGCTGCTTGGCTCGAGCGTGATGGCACTCGCGAGCACGATTTCTCCCGGCGGCGGCAGGTCGAGTGAAACGATCGTCGCGCCATGACTCGACGGCTCAAACAATCCCGCCTTGATCGGCCCCTGCTTCTGCGCCAATCCACCAGACCTCGTACACCTTGTCGTCGGGCGTCGGCGGGAGACCGCTCACCTCGAGCATCGCAGTGCCTTGAGTGGGACTGAGTGCGACGGTACCGGTGGCAGAAGGCGACGCGGGGAGACCGGCGAGACGAGCGACGTGCGCGTCGGGACCGAGGCTCGCGAGCGTCAGGTCGGTAGTCTGCGCGACCTTCGCCTCGAGCGCGGCAAGCTGGTCACCGGTGGTATCGAGTTTGCGCTGGACTTCGATAACTTTCGCGGTGAGCGCTGCAATCTCATTTGAAGTTTCGGAAGTGTCGCTGCGCAGACGCGAATTCAAAACCGCGTAGCTGACGACGAACGCGACGACTGCGGCTGCGGCAGCTGAACCGAGCATCATCGCGAAGCCGCGCCCGCGGGAGGATTCACGCGTCGATCGATCTTCGATTCTCTGCGCGGGCCGGGTCGCGTCGAGGCGAGCTTGCAGACGACTCCAGATTCGATCCGAGGGACCGTCGGCGCCGGCTTCCGCGATCGCCATCTCCGCGAGCGCATCGTTGAACGACGCAAGCTCGCGCTCACATTCGTCGCATCCCGCCGCCAGATGATCGTCAACCGCGCGCGCCTCGTCGCCGTCGAGCTGCGAGAGTGCCTTGAGCGGGATCAGGTCTTTGATTTCCGCGTGATCCATCCGCCTACTCGACACTTCCCTCGAAGTGCGTCTCTCAATCTGATCAATCCACTGCGCATCCTGCTTTTCACAGTGCCGAGCGGAATGCTGGTGCGCTCGGCAATCTCGGATTGCGAGAGATCGGAAAAGTACGCCAGCCGCAGCAGGTCGCGCTCACCGTCATTCAAGGTTGCCAGTGCTCCTTCGACCTTGCTGCGCCGCTCGGCGCTGTGAATTTCGTTTGATGGATCGTTGGTGACCGCGGGTTCGGCAGGATCACCGGCGCGGGGCTCGCGAGCCTTGCGGGCGCGCAGTCGATCGATAGCGCGGCTTCGCACCGTCATCATGATCCATGCGCCAACTGAGCCGCGACCGCGATCGAATCGCGACGCCTCGCGCCAGAGTTGCCACAGGACATCGGCCGCGACTTCTTCCGCGTCGGCCTTGTCGCGCAGGATTCGCGCTGCGACTGCGCTGAGCGCGCGGCCGTAACGTTGATTCAGCGTGGCCAAGGCGTCCTGATCGCCGGCGGCCATGGCAGACACGAGTCCTTCATCGGAAATCCTGTTGTCGTCGGCCATCACCACCGGGCTTCTGTTTCAGGTACGGCGCGCGAAGAACGTTGGATTGATGCGCCGCTAGCCAAGTGCACCGGACGCCACCAGTTCGCTGATTTGCGTTTCGTCGTAGCCGAGAATGCTTTCGAGCACGTGTTGATTGTCCTGTCCCAGGGAAGGAGCAGCCCGGCGGACAGCGGCAGGTGTGCGGGACAGTTTCGCGCGAGGGCCCTCGACCGTGAATTTGCCGAGGCTCGGATGATCGAGCGCGACGAAGTGTCCACGATGCACGAACTGAGGATCGGCGTACGCTTCGGCACTGTTCTGCACCTGATGAGCGGGAACGCCGTGCGACTGAAGGCGGGATTCGATGGCACCACGATCGAGGTTTCGGCTCCAGGCGGCGATCGACGAATCGATCGCATCGCGATGATCGAGTCGTCCCGCAGCCGACGCGTAGCGAGAATCGCGCGCCAGATCTTCATTTTCCATTGCGGCGCACAGGCGGCGCCAATCGTCGTCGTCGCGGCAGACGATCGCGACCCAATTGTCATCGCCGGCGGCTGGATAAACGCCGTGGGGCGCGAAAGCGGCGTCGGAATTTCCGACTCGCTCCTCGACGCGGCCATTCACCGTGTAGTCGAGAATCGCGGGTCCGAGAAAATGAATCGCGCATTCAGCCTGCGACTGATCGATGTACTGGCCTTGCCCGGTGCGGCGCCGATGATCGAGCGCTGCGAGAATCGCGATCGCGGTAAACCGCGGCGCGACGTAGTCGGTGTACGCGCCGAAGACGCCGGCGGGCGGACGGTCGGGCCATCCGGTGAGATTGGTAAAGCCCGCAATTCGCGGCCGCCATGTTGCCGAAGCCGGCGATTCTCGCGAGCGGCCCGGTCTGTCCCATCAGACACGAGCTCAACATGATGAGGTCGGGATTGACTTTGCGCAGCGATTCGTAGTCGAAGCCCCACGCGCGCATCGCCTTGGGAGAGAAGGACTCGGTGACGACGTCGGCCCATCGCACGAGATCGTAAACCACCCTGCGCGCCGCGGGATTGCCGAGATCGAGCGAGATTCCAAATTTGCCGGCGTTGCAATTGGCGAACAGTCCCGAGGTGTCGGGGCCGAATTGATTGCCGTGATAGGGCTGGAGCGTGCGCGCGGTATCGACGCGAGTGGGCGACTCGATTCGCACGACGGTCGCGCCGTAGTCGGCAAGAATCCGCGTCGACGCAGGACCGGCCATCACCCACATGAAATCGCAAATCTTGACGTCCTTGAGCGGCAGATCGTTCGGCATCAGATGATCCCCGCGCGCGTGAGTTCAGCGATCTCGCGTTCGCTCAAGCCGAGTTCGCCGCGGTAGATTTCGGAGTTGTGCTCGCCGACGGTTGGCGGCCTGCGTCGATACTCGATCGGACTCGCGCTGAATTTCGCGAACGGTCCCGGGTATCGGAATGACTCGCCGAGTTCGGGATGCGCGACGTTCTGGAAGTAATCACGCGACGCGAACTGCGGGCTCTCGACTACTTCCTCGATTGTTGTGACCGGCGTGATCAGAAATCCGCGTTCGACCGCGAGCTGGAGTAACTCGGCCTTGGTGCGGCTGCGGGTGAAATTTCTGACAACTTCCTTGACGCGATCGAATTCCGCGAGTGGCTCGGCGCCGCTGAATAGCTGCTCGCCGTATGCGATCCAATCCTTGTCGCGCGTCGCTTCGTCGCAAAATCCCTGCTCGCAAATGAAGTGCATCAGCTTGGCCGTGAATACGCCGAGCGCCGATCCGAAGAGAAAAGTCATCGCGACGTAACCGTCGCTGGCGGGCCAGACCAGTGGGATTTCGATCGGGCCCATTTTCACGCCGCCGGACATCCGTCGCGGTTCAATCGCTCCGAGAGCCGCCGCGAGTATGTTCGACTGCGTCGCCATCGCAACCGATTGCACCGCCGCGACGTCGATATGCTGGCCGAGGCCCGAGCGCACGCGCTCATGATGAGCCGCGAGCGCGGCCACTGCAGCGTCGGCGGATGCGTGCAGATAAGCCTGCGGAACGCAGAGGCGCACGGGCGGCCGATCTGCGTCGCCGGCCAGAATCAGCGGTCCGCCGGCGGCCATGATGATCAGATCGCTGTCGGCGTAACTTGCTTTGGGGCCATCCTGTCCGAACGGCGTGATCGAAACGTAGATGAGAGCGGGATTTATTTTCGCCAGGTCGGCGAAGCCGAGATTGTGCTGCCGCAGATAGCCGGGATTGTGCGACTCGATCAGAAAATCCGCGCGCTCGACCAGGCGACGCAGAAGATCGCGGCCCGCGTCGCGCTCGAGGTCGAGCGTGATAGAGCGCTTGTTGCGATTGTACGCCCACCAATACAGCGAGCGGTCGGGATGCGGCGCGTCCTTGTAGAACGGCCCGATTCTGCGCGCAGACGATCCGCCCGGCGGCTCGACCTTGATCACGTCGGCGCCCAGGTCGGCCGAGCATCTGGCCGCATAGAAGGCCGCGCTCGGTCGTGAGATCGAGCACGCGATATGGACTGAGCATCGACATGAAATTTCAGCGTCGCTCGATTCTTAACACTGTCGGGCGGGCACGCGTCAACGGGAAATGGGATGGCGCCCGGGGCCGAACTCGCCGCCAGTGAGAGGCGCGTCGTCGAATCGCACGACTGCAGTGACACCATCCGGAATCACCACCTCGCCGCCGGCATCTCGATCCAGCTTCACCTCAACGAGACCGTGCGGGGTCGGAACGCGTCCTTCGAGATGCCTGAGGTTACCGAATTGCGGCGCGATCTCCGCGCGCGAGTAGCCGGGTGCAGCCGGCCGCACGCCGAGAACCCAGGTCGTCAAATCGTAGGTCGGCGTCGCCGACCATGCATGGCATCGGCTACCAGTGCCGGTGCGCGCGTCCCAGTATTCCTCGAACGCGGTGTCGCCACGTTCGATCTGCGGCCACCATTTCATGCATCGCGCGGGAATCAGATCGCGGCGACCGGCGCGGACGATCGCGTCGTGCAGGATGTGCGAGAAAAATGGCTGCGCTGCGACGACGTTCTGCTCGACGTCGAACTTCATGTGCTCGGCGGGATCCATTCGCTGCTTCACGGTACGCCGCCATGTTGTCGGAAATCGTGGGCGTGACTACTACGCGAGATTCGTCGAGGACGTAGTCGAGCATTCGCGGCCACCGCTCGCGCGGAGCGCATCCAGCGACGATTGCGATCGCGTTCGTTTGCTGGCTGACTCGGCGGAGAGGGCCGTTGCGATCGGCCGCGTCTACGTAAACGCCCGCCGCTTCGTCCCACAGCAAATCGAAGGCGCGTCGAGTTCGCTCAGCGCGCGCGCGAGCTTCTGCGGCACCATGCGAATCCGCCGTGACAGTCTCGGCAAGCGATGCGAAATCATCGAGCGCCGCGGCGTAGAGCGCGTCGAGCGCGCCGGTTACTTCCGATCGCTCGGTCATCGCCCAGTCGATGAAAATCCATCCGGGCATCCCGCGAATGAGCCCGTCGGGTGCGCGATAACGCTCGAACGCCGACAGCACGCCGCTCGCGGTCGGCATCAACTCGCGAACTGTCTCGGCGTCGCCGGAATATTCGAAGTATCGCGCGAGTGCGCGAATCCAGTGCAGCGAGTAGTCGGGGATCGTGGTCGACGAAATCGAAAAATCGCACGCCGCGGCCATCGCCAGCAAACCGTCGCCGCGTCGCGAATGCGCGCAGATTCGCAGATGGCGTCGCACGAGCCGCCAGTCGGTGTTGGTCGTGTAGGTCAACAGCGCGTGGATGTAGGAATCGCCGAGCCACGCGCGCTGCTCGCGGCCGGGACAGTCGATGAAGGCGTCGGTCGAGCAGAGTTCCAGCGTGCGCGCGCCGACGCGCCAGATTTTGTTGAGCGCGGGATCGTCGCATTCGAAGTACGCCTCGTCGCCGCGCGGATAACGCCGCTCGATTGCGCCCGCCGATTCGATTTGCGCACCGCCGCGCGCGACGATCGACAGATAGCGGAAGCCGACCGCCTCGTACGACTCGATCCGTTCTGCGCCGTCGCCGCGCAGAATGTAGCGCATCGCGAATTGTCGCGGCTGCGTCTCCGCGCTGCCGTCGGCGCGGACGTCCTCGCCGCAGTAGACGTCGACAGTTGAACCCGCGGGTCCGCGGACGACAGCCCATGGCGTCGCGAGCGTGATCATCGCTGCGTCGAAGTTGACGATAGTGTCGGGACCGTCAGCAGACTGATCCGCCGTCGGATACGCGCCGCGCGGATCATCGCTGTTGAGTGCTGCGACGCCGTGACGCGAGAGCTCTTTCAGCGACGATCGGAATCGAGGTCAGCGGCGCGATCTCGTCAGGCTCAGGCGAGGTGAAAGGTTCGACCGGGATTCGCGTGCGATTGTGCGAAAAAGTGGCCGCCGACAACTCGACTGCGGGCAGCCATTCGGAATCGTCGAACGCTGCGTCGTTCCAGCCGGCCGGAATTGCCGCGCCGTCGAGGATTTCGGTCGGCGGCACCGGCAGCGCGGCACCACGCACGACATCCTGCCGATACGGCGCGGCGCGTCCTTTCCACGACGCGTCTGAAATCACGCCGATGGCCGGCGACTCAAACGCGAACGATCCAAAGCCGAGCAGGAAGCTCGGCGCCGCGGGACGCCACCACGGTCCCGGCACTCCGTAAAATCGCACCAGCGACGCAATCGCGTTTCGGCCCGCGCGCAGATACGGCGCGAGATCGACCTCCGTCCATGCCAGGCGCTCGGGAATCGAACGCGCCGGTCCGCGCGCGACTTCGACGCCGTTGACGAACAGCACGAAGCGCGAGTCGGCGGTCACTCGCGCGGGAACTGACGCGGGAACCGCATCGAGTTGAACCGTGCGGCGCAGGTAGCAGAATCGATTCCAGGTTTCCTTCGGCGGAATTCCGGCCGCGCCGATCGGCGACACCGGCAATGGCGCGGGCCCGGCCCAAATCCATCGCGCGTCCCAGATCATCGGCCATTTCGATTCTGCCATCTAAACGCAACCTCTAGTACGGGCGCGCAGCCTTGCCGATGATCTCGCGCGCGACAAGAGTCTTCATGATCTGCGCGGTGCCGTCGCCGATCTCGAGTCCGATCACGTCGCGCATCCGCTGCTGATGCGGCAGATCGAGGCTGAACCCGAGATGACCGTGGAGCAGAATGCATTGATGCAAAACGTCGGCGGCCAGTTCCGGCGCGAGCCACTTTGCTCCCGCCGCGAGCCATCCGTGCGGCTCGCCGCGATCTTTTAGCCACAGCGCTTCGTAACAGAGCAGACGCGCGGCGCGCAGCCGAACCGCGGCCTCGGCGAGCGGGAACGACACGCCCTCGAACCGCGCGAGCGGCGCGCCGAACGCCTGGCGCTCTGCGACGTATGCGCAAGTCTCCTCGACGCTCTGCTCGGCGGCGCCGATACACATCAGGCCGATCAGCGAGCGGCTGAAATCGAATCCCTGCATCACCTGGATGAAGCCCGCGCCTTCCGCGCCGATACGAGCAGACGCGGGCACGCGCACGCCGTCGAAAAATAGCTGGCCGCGGCCGATTGCGCGCGAGCCCAGATCGCGAAAGCGCGTGCGCGATACGCCCGGCGAGTTGAGGTCGACGTAAAACGCGCTCACGCCGCGCGCGGCCTGTTCCAGCGTGCCGGTGCGCGCCATCACGAGGGCGGTGGCTGCCGACGACGAGAACGAAATCGAGGTTTTCTCGCCATTCAGGATGTAGTTGTCGCCGTCGCGACGCGCCTGCATCTTGATATGCGCCGCGTCGGAGCCGCCGCTGGGCTCGGTCACCGCGAGCGCGGCGATAATTTCGCCGCGGCAAATCGGCGGAAGGAACGCAGCCTGCTGACGCTCGTCGCCGCTGCGCGAGATTATCGCGCCGACCAATGCCGCGATCAGCAAGACGTACGCGGCGTTGAAATCGCCGCGCGCGATTTCCTCGTGCGCGATTCCGAGCGACACGTAATCGAGCCCCGAACCGCCGAGATGCGTATCGACCATCGGCGCAAGCACGCCCATCTCGCCGAGTTTCCTGACCAGCGCCGGCGGCAGATCTTTGTCCGCGTCGCGCGAGGCGTAATTCGGAAGCAGTTCGCGCCGCGCGAAGTCGCGCAGCGTTTCTTGCAGCAACTTCTGCTCGGCGGTGAGGCCAAACTCCATCGTCGCGATTCTCAGTTGGACGGCGGCGGCTCAGTCTTTGCCGGCACCGTCACGGCCTGCGGCGGCGCGCCCGTCGGGCCGACCCATTCGGGCAGACTCTCGAGTCCGCCGAGATGGACGTTCGGCGTCGGCTTCTCGACCGTTTCATCGCTGTCCTCTCGTCGCCGCCGCCCATCTTGTCCTGGTAGTGCTCCATCACCTGCTTCTTCACATCGTCGGGCGACGTGTTCGGCGTCATTCCCTCGTTATGCGAGAAATCGGCGCGGCTCTGGGCGTCCATGTGCAGCCAGATCTGGCTGGCCTGCGCGCTGTTGCCGTGAGTCATCGCCTCCATGTACTTCTGCTGCTGCGTTTCATGCGACAGCATCCCGCGAGCGCAATCGCACACGCGACAAGTCAGAATACGACCGCGCGTTTGATTTTCGCTGCATCCTGCGCGCACTAAAACGTCACCACGCTTCGAATCGATTTGCCTTCGTGCATCAGGTGAAAGGCGTCGTTGATTTTTTCCAGCGGCATCACGTGCGTGATCAGATCGTCGATGTTGATTCTGCCTTCCATGTACCAGTCGACGATTTTCGGCACGTCGCGACGGCCGCGCGCGCCGCCGAAGGCCGTACCTTTCCAGGTGCGTCCGGTCACGAGCTGAAACGGCCGCGTCGAAATCTCCTGCCCCGCGCCCGCGACGCCGATGATCACGCTGGTGCCCCATCCGCGCTGACAGCATTCGAGCGCCTGGCGCATCAGCTTGACGTTGCCGACGCATTCGAAGGAAAAATCCGCGCCGCCGCGCGTCAGGTTCACGATGTACGGCACGAGGTCGCCCTCGACTTCCGCGGGATTCACGAAATGCGTCATGCCGAATTTCTCGGCGATCGCTTTGCGCGCGGGATTCATATCGACGCCGACGATCATCGACGCGCCCGCCAGCCGCGCGCCCTGCATGACGTTGAGGCCGATGCCGCCGAGGCCGAACACCACCACCCGATCGCCGGGTTGCACCTTCGCGGTGTTGAGGACGGCGCCGATTCCGGTCGTGACGCCGCATCCGATGTAGCAAATCTTTTCGAACGGCGCGTCGTCGCGAACTTTCGCCAGCGCGATTTCGGGCACCACGGTGAAATTCGCGAACGTCGAAGTGCCCATGTAGTGATGCAGCGGCTGGCCGCCGCGCGAGAATCTGCTGGTGCCGTCGGGCATCACGCCGCGGCCCTGCGTCTCGCGAATCGCGGTGCACAGATTAGTTTTGCCCGAGAGGCACGACGGGCAGTTGCGGCATTCGGGAATGTAGAGCGGGATGACGTGGTCGCCGCGCTTCAGCGTCGTCACGCCCGGCCCCGTTTCGACCACGATGCCGGCGCCTTCGTGTCCGAGGATCGCGGGGAACAAGCCCTCCGGGATCGGCGCCCGACAGAGTGTAGGCGTCGGTGTGGCAGACGCCGGTCGCCTTGATTTCGACCAGCACTTCGCCGGCCTTGGGCCCTTCGAGGTCGACGCTGGCGACTTCGAGCGGTTCGCCGGCCTTGTTCGCGATTGCGGCTTTTACTTTCACGACTACACCGCGATGCCCGCAATATAATACGCCGCCGCATCGCGCGGCGAACACCTCGCACCGCGGGCTTGATGGCGGTCGCGAATGGTGCCAAAGCTCCTCAGGCCCATGACAATCGTTCCGACGGGAGGAACAAAATGGCCGATAAAGCACTATCGCCCGACCAGGTGATCGCATCGCTGCTCGAAGGCAAGTCGCGGCGCGAGATGATGGTGATTCTCGCGCGGCTCGAGCACGGCGGCGCCGGGATCTATCAATCGTTCGCGGCGAATGAACGCAACGAGAAGGCGCGCGCCGCGTTGCTCGCCGGCGCCGAGCGCGAGGAGCAGAACTCCGCGCTGCTCAAAATGATGACGCAGGTGAAAGACAAGTGCGAGAAGTGCGGCAAGCCGCTGGCTCCTCCTGCTCCCGCGCAGTGCTGTTCGTTTCAATGCACCTTCTGCCCCGATTGCGCGGACGCTATGAAGCACGTGTGTCCGAACTGTTCGGGAGAGCTGACGGCGCGTAGCATCTGAGATCGAGGGATTTTCAATGCAAGTAATCGGCACGGTCAAGGAAATCTGGCGATACCCGGTCAAGTCGATGGCAGGCGAACGTCTGCAGCGTGCGAACGTCGGCGCGCTCGGAATCTACGGCGACCGCGGATGGGCGATTCGCGACGAAAAGGCCGGCGAGATTCGCAACGCTCGCAAGCTGCCGGCGCTGTCTGCATTGCACGGCGGTCTATCTGCGCGAGCCGTCCGGGAACGACGTGCCGCCCGCGCAAATCACGATGCCTGACGGGACGACATTTCGCTCCGACTCCGCCGAGGCGAACGCGCAGCTCTCCGAACTCCTGGGACGACCCGTTTCGATTTGGCCAGTTCAGCCGCCAAGCGAGCGCGACTTCCTTCGACGCGCGGCGCCCGACAATCCCGACATGAAGGCCGAGATGCGCGAGGTCTTCGGCCGGCTGGAAAACGAGCCGCTGCCCGACTTCTCGACGCTGCCGCCGCAGATTCTCGAATTCACGTCGCCGTTCGGCACCTTCTTCGACGCGTTTCCCTTCCAGCTGCTGACAACCGCGTCGTTGAGCGCGCTCTCCAAGTGCAATCCCACCGCTGATTTCGACTCGCGCCGGTTTCGTCCTAACGTTTTGATCGAGACTGAGCGCGGAATCGAAGGACTGGTCGAGGCCGAATGGTCGGGGCGGACGCTTCGAATCGGCGCGACGCGGATCAAGGTCGAGATACCCACCGTGCGATGCGTGATCCCGACGCTCGATCAGCCCGGAGTGAAGAAGGATCCGTCGGTGCTGCGAACGATCGTGCGCGACGCGGCGCAGAATCTCGGCGCCTACGCGACCATCGCCAACGCCGGAACCATCGCGCTCGGCGACGAAGTCGCGCTCGAATAGCTGAGCTACATTACCTACGGGTTACCCTTATTGGAGATCGTCGCTGTCGTCCCGTCGAACTTCGTGAGACTGATCGTGAACGGCTCGTTGTAGGTCTGGGCCCTATCCTTGAGGAAACTCAGCGCGACGGCCTCTCCCAGCAACAAGGAGGTGTCCGTGTCGCTGCGCCAGTGGATGCCGGCGTGGATCCCGTGACCGAAACTGACGTTGTGTCCGAGCTTGTTGAGCTCGCCGTTGACGGTTAGCTCTCCCGCGTCCGAGCCAGTGTAGTCCAACAGCGAAAGTCCATCGTCGGAAGGCACCTGCGGATTTGGAATCACGAAGCTGCCGTCGAAGAAGAACTTCAGAACTGTGATGCAAGCGCCCGCCACTACGCCGTGTCCTGTCGGGTAAGACGGATGCGTCGGCGAGCCCTCAGGAAATGCCTGCGAAAGCAGCCACGTCCCATACTTGGTGAAACTCTGCTGAAGTCCCACCGAGCTGAGAATCACCGGACTCAGAGTGACGTCGGTCTCGTTGCTTTGTCCGGTCATGATCAGTTGAACGATGCCTCCGATGGCCTCAGGACGAGGACGCAGGTGCACAAACCATTTCTGGTACCAGACGGCATTCAGAGCCTTAATGCCACTTCGCGCGAGGGCCGCCGCGAAATCAGGCGCGCCGAACGTGCCGAAGCCGTTCTCCGTCTTCGAGCCGATATACGGGTTGCCGGGATTTAGCGGCGCGCCAATTGAGGTGAGCACGAGGAACGCCGTGAAATAGGCCTGGTACAGCACGTCGACGTGGGTAAACGCCGCGAGATCCCGACCGTTACGCGCGTAGCGAAGTGTCGGATCGATCTGATTCTTATCGCCGGTGACATTGCCATTCTGCACCGTCAGCCAGTCGGCGAAACTGGTCATGTAGTCGATGTCCGGCAGATAGGTAATCAACTGCTGGCTGATCGGTTGGGCGCCTAGCGCCGTCGGCTTGATAAAAAATTGAGAGAGGTAAGGTCCCAGCGTCTCGCCCGGGAAGGCGCCGCGGAACAACAAGTTCGGTGTCACTATGGCCGCCGCTTCTCGGCCCAAAATAGGTCGGTTGCGATCCTAATTCCGCTGCTGCCGCAGCGGCCAGCGCACTCGAGCCGTAGTCGGTGAAGGCCACGTCGCGAAGCAGCGAAGCCCAGTAGTGTTCGAGCAGCTCGGTCGCGTTCTGGTCGCTGGCAGTTGCGGGAGCGGGTGGCACGATAGGCTGCCCGAACTGCGCGTTATCGAGCGCTTCCAGGTCGAAGCACAGACCGCCTTGCGGACCGTTTTGCGTGCGCGTGCCGCCGACGATCATGTTTTGGAAATCCGAAAACTTTCCGCTGCTCAACGCTTTCGTCAAGGCTGCGAATGCCGTCAGATCGACCCGTCCGAAGTCGTCGTGCGGAAGACGCCTTGGTATATGTGCCACCCTTGTCTGCATAGAGTGCCGTATCGCCGTTGGAGACATTTACCGCCGGCGGAACGTGCCCGTCCTGCTGGGCCAGGCCTAGCCGCAGCTGGAAAGATTCCGTCACCCTCTGTTTGGCGGAATTATTCCCAGAACGCGCCGCCCTTCTGCGAGGTGGGACGCCGAACCCGGACTGGGTCTGGAAATCAGGTATCTCGCTCCCCTTCGCCGAGGATGCGGCGACCAGTGGAGTCAGAACTCCAGTCGATACGGCAGCAGTAGCCGCGCCGAGACCGGCGATGAAGCGACGACGTCCCGGAGATTTGGGCTCCGCTTCGGTCGATTTGCGAGTTTGGTCGGTAGGCTCCGCGTTCGTGCCGGACGGATGTTTGTCGGAAGTGTCTGTAGCCATAAAAAACCCCCATGGCTGCCGCGAGGAGTACCCGCAGGCTGACGATGAGCACCGCTTGTAGCAAGTCCAGGGATGATGATCTACTTGCGCAGTGTGAAAATTCACCGAAATTCGCGGCCTAAGAGGTTCGTCGCGAGCAAGCCGCTGACAGGCCCGCAAGCAGGGCCGAAACCAGCCACTCGAAACTCTTATCAACGTCGAGCGGGATGCCGAATCCGCCGGCGATTTCGAGTGCAGCAAAGCCATGCACCGTGCTGCGCAGGGCGCGAATTGCGTGGAGGCCTTCGCGGCGATCCAGCCCGTAACCGCTGAGCACCGACAGGATAGTCTCGACGATATTGCTGGCGGCTGCCTCCATTGCGGGATCGTTTTTGGGCGCGGCTACCGTCGTGGCTGCGTAAGTTCCGGGGTGACGCTTCACGAAGATGCGATAAGCGGTAGCGAGACCGCGGACGGCGTCGTCGCGCGATTTGCCGACAGTCGCGCGGCTGAGCGCAGTATTGAGATCGCGCAGAGCGAGCAATTTAAGCTCGCGCCGCAATCCCTCCAGACCACCAACGTGGTTGTAGAGCGAAGGCGATCGAATGTGCAGCTTCCTGGCGACGCGGGCCAGCGTCAGCGCGTCCCATCCGTGATCGTCGGCGATTTTGGCAGCCGCGCGGACCACCGCGTCTTTGTCAATTCCGACGCGCTTCGCCATCCTGATTTTGTGCCTCCTTCATGAAACCGACGACGGCCCCGGCCACGATGTCGGGATACTCGACGTGCGGGTAATGCCCGGCGCCATCGACCATCAATTTTTTTCCATGGAGATGAGTCGCTACCCAGTCGGCCTCTTTGGCGGGATCATCGAAATCAGAGTCGCGCGTGCCCATCACCACCAGCACCGGAGCATGAACCTCGGGAATCCGCGCCTCGCATGGCGCTTGCGACGCGAAGATCAGCGCTTTGGTCGCCTCGATTCGCCCGGGCTGCTTCAGATTGGCAACCAGCGCCGCGCGATATGAATCAAGGTCGGCCGGTGGCGCGCTCTTATAAAGCGACCCGTAGTGCATCGACCAGAACGACGGCCCCCACGGACGCAGCATCGCGACTTTCAGAAACGCGAGCAGAGCTGACGAGGTCGGAATCACGCGCGTGAATGGATCGATCATTACGATACCTGCGACGTTGTCGGGAATTTCCGCGGCGGCCCATACCGCTGAGCCCCCGGCCATCGAGTTGCCGATAATGAACGCCTTGCTCGCGCCGAGATGACGAATCATCGCGACGATATCTGCGCCGACGATTGCCGCCGAGTAGTCGCGCCAATCGACACTCGACTCGCCATGGCCAGGGAGATCCATCGTGACGACCCGGAAACCCGCGGCAACAAGTCGAGGGGCGAGGAAGCGATATTGCTGGCGCATGTCGCCAAGGCCGGGAACACAGATGACGATCGGCCCGGCGCCGCCGGTGTCGTCATATGCGATCTGCCCGCCCGGCAGTTTCAGGAACTGCGTAGCTGTGGTCGCGGGTGCTTGGTCGGCGCGCGCGGGTAATGCGGCGGCGACAGTGAGTGCTGCGGCTGCGAAGAGTAGATTTGTTGCCTTGCTAATCATCATAGACATTTAACTAATATAATTAGTCTCGCGATGCAAACGCCAAAATGCTGCTCGCCACTAAAATCCAATAATCCCGGTTCCCCTTCCCGCTCGGGAAGGGGTTAGGGGTTAGGTTGCCGGCAAACTATCTCAATGCTCGCCACGCCAACTCTGGCCTCGATGACCACCGACCACCTAGACTCTTAAGCTGCTAACCAGCCAGTGGAGGTGCGAGATGCTGTACGAACTACGAATTTATCATTGCATGCCCGGCAAGCTGGCCGCCGTGGTGACGCGTTTCGAGACCGCGACCGTTAAGCTGTTCGAGAAGCACGGCATCCAGCCGGTTGGCTTCTGGACGGTAGCGATCGGCGAATCAAACGCTGACCTGTACTACATTTTGAAATGGGACTCGCTGGATGAGCGCCAGAAGAAATTTGCGGCGTTTCAAGCGGATCCGGACTGGATCGCAGTTCGCAACAAGAGCGAAGAAGCCGGCCCGATAATCGCCTCGTTCAGCAATACGATTCTGATGCCGACCAATTTCTCCGCGCTGAAATAGAAGTCGTCTGGCCGCGGCCGAGATCAGCGGCCCCCGAAGCCGGGCTGCTTGCGCGAATGCACCTCAGCCAAACGCGAGCGCAAGACTAAACATCAGTTGTCGGCCCGACGGAGTGGCGTGCGCGCCGAACTCTTCGTAATAGCGTAGCGAGAAGAGGCCGTACTTCGTCAGCAAATTAATCGAGGGGCCGGCAGAATAGATCTGAGAGCGCGTATCCTCCAGCAAATCGATCGCTGACGAAGTGATCCTGGTCCTGGGAGCAAGATCAATCTGGTTGCTGGTGAGCTGCCACTGGGCGTAGCCTGCCGCGCCCAAGGTCACCTGTTTGAAAGTGTCGTTGTCCAAGTTGAAGGTCTTCCCCGTTCCCCACTCGAGCGGGACGACATCGCCAAGGGTGTAGCTTCTTCCGATTTGCGACCCGTACAGCAGGTAGTGAGCATATATGGAGAGCGACCACGTTCGCTCGGCATCGGTATACACGATACCTCCGAGGCCAAAGACGCCCGTCCAGTGGCCATAGCCGATATTGACTAACGCCGCTGATTCTATACGGTCCTGAAGGTGCGAAGAACCCTGAAGATATGATGGCGTCCAGCTGTGGGAAGTGCCAACCGAAATCCACCGGCTCGACGTAAATGTCGCCAATGCTACCCTTGGTCACCGCGTTGGACGTTTGCAGCGATGCTAGCGTGCGCGAATTCCGACTAAGACTCAGGACTGGTTGTAGGCTCGCAGAACCGCTGGCATCGGCGATGGCAAAGGGCACGTCGATAAACAATCCATAGTTAGCGCCCAGCACTTTATAGGGTGACGTCCAACCAATTACGTTTTGGTCTACGAATTCGTCGAGCCTGCCGCTTCCACCAAGGTTGAGATTGAGACAGATGCGATCGCGAGGACTGCATTTCAGCGGGCCTGTCGCGAAAAAATCGCTGCTTGAGGTGTGATAGTAGGACCAGACATTCGAATAGAAAATACCCTCTGGCGCCTGCTGAGCACTTAGCAGACCGTCGGTACCCATCAGCCAGTCGCCATGCTGGCAATGCGCCGGCGGGGCGAGAAGAATCAAAAAGGCGAGGCACATTATACCTAGCCGCACCGATCTGGATAACATCGATCTGAATCCCTCGGTCTTTCAGCAATACCGATGCCACGAAATAGTCAGCTAGTTATCAGTGATGACTTGCAGTCATATTCTTGCTTTCGGCACGACAGTGTCACTGCTCCGACAAGACTTTGCCACTCGTGCTCAGCCCTTTAGATACGATGCTTAGGTTCGAGAGAACTATTTTTTGCTTTGCTGCTCCTGAATCGCACTCGAGCCAGCTTCGGAGGCGGCATTCCTTTTGCTCATACGTGACCGCATAGCCGGGAAGAAGGAATGTCCAAAATGAAAATAAACGGCGTCGGCGTCAAGAAATACAAAGCAGTATGCGTCGGTATCGTTGTGCTTTCGCTCCTGTTCGGAAAGATGGCGCAAGCCTGCACAGGGATCAGACTCACTGCTGAAGACGGAACCGTGGTCTACGCGCGTACGCTCGAGTTCAACATCGATCTCGATTCCAATGTGATCATGGTGCCGCGCAGCTATGCCCGAAGCGGCACCACGCCGGAGGGCGAAAATGGGCTGAAGTGGATTTCCAGGTATGCGTCGATTGGTGCCAATGGTGTGGGACTGCCGTTTCTATTCGATGGCGTCAATGAGAAGGGCCTTGCGGCGGGGACGTTCTATTTTCCAACCACGGCAGGCTACATGAGCTACAAGGCAGGCGACGCTTCGAGAACAATCGCGCCCTGGGAGGTCGGTTCGTGGATTTTGGAAAACTTTGCGACCGTCGAAGAGGTCAAACAAAACATCGGTAGTGTCGTCGTCGCAAGTGTCGTGTTCAAGCAGTGGGGGTTCGTACCTCCCGCTCACTACGTGGTTCATGATGCCTCTGGCAAGAGCATCGTTATCGAATACGTGGATGGAAAACTTCATGTTTACGACAACATGATCGGGGTGATGACCAACTCGCCGGCCTTCGACTGGCACATGTCCAATCTTCGCAACTATCTGAACTTCTCATTGACCAATGCGCCGCCGGTGGAGGTCGGAGGCGTCAGGCTAACCGGCTTCGGCCAAGGCACAGGAATGCTTGGGATGCCGGGCGATTTCACCCCGCCGTCGCGATTCGTCCGGGCGGTTGCTTACAGCACCGGGGTCTTGCCCTCCAAAACCGGCGAAGAGGCCGTGCTCCAGGCGTTTCACATTTTGAACAACTTCGACATTCCCAAAGGCTCGAGTCGCGAAGAACTCGACACTGTGCACGGCAACATCATGGCCGACCACACCATTTGGACCAGCGCCTCCGACTTGAAGGCGAGACGATTTTATTTCCGGACCTATGAGAACAGCCAGATTCGTTCGGTGGACCTGATGAAGATGCCGCTCGATGCGAAGACTATCACCAGCATCTCGATGAAAGGTCCCGAAGTCATCAAGTCACTGAACCCATAAAATATCTCGTCCAGGGATGAACTGTTCAGCCTGACGGCGCCGCCACCCGGCGTGCTACGTCTATCGCATGAACACCGCTCATCTTGAGCATCCGCGTCCCTTAAGTCCGGTTCCCGTTCCACTTGGGGACGGGATGAAGCGCGGGAGTTTGACGACCGAACGATCAACCCTGATACAGTAGCGATAGAGAAGGAGAACAATCATGCGCGCAGCAATAATGCGAGACAAAAGGCTCGTCGTCGATAATATTCCCACACCGGCTCCTGGAGCGGGCGAGGTGCTGGTGAAAACGCTCGCGTGCGGGATCTGCGGATCCGATCTGCATGCACTGAAGCATGCCGAGAAGATGGTCGAGAACTCGCGCAAGGCCGGCGCGCTGTTCCCGATGGATCTCAAGCGCGACATCGTGATGGGCCACGAGTTCTGCGCCGAAGTTGTCGACTACGGGACGGAGACGCAGAAGCGACTGAAAGTCGGGACGCGCGTGTGCGCGATGCCGGTCCTGATCAGCGTTCGCGGCGTCGCGGCAGTTGGCTATTCGAACGAAAATCCTGGCGGCTACGGCGAGCTGATGCGTCTCACCGAGATGCTGCTGCTCGAAGTCCCCAACGGACTTTCCACTGAGCGGGCCGCGCTGACCGAACCGATGGCCGTCGGGTATCACGCGGTGCAGAAAGCAAGGCTCGGCATAGATGACGCTCCGCTGGTAATCGGATGCGGCCCGGTCGGCCTCGCGGTGATCGCCGCGCTCAAGCTCAATGGGGTTCATCCTATCGTCGCCGCGGACTTTTCGCCGCGACGGCGTGATCTCGCGCTGCAGATGGGCGCCGACGTCGTCGTCGATCCAAAAGAGAAATCGCCGTACACGAGCTGGCGCGAGATGGCGGTGTATAGCGATCCGTCGAAAGCGCCGATGCTGCCGCCGTGGATTCCAGGGCCTGCGGTTCGGCCCGCGGTGATCTTCGAATGCGTGGGCGTGCCTGGCGTGATCGAAGGGATTATGTCGGCGGCGCCGGGCAACGCGCGCATCGTGGTGGTGGGAGTATGCATGGAGCGCGACCAGATCGAGCCGCTGACGGGAATCAGCAAGGAGCTGAATATCCAGTTCGTGCTCGGCTACGCCCCCGACGAGTTCGCCGCGACACTCAGCCATCTCGCAGATGGACGCGTCAACGCCGACCCGCTGATAACGGGCAAGGTCGGTGTCGAAGGCGTCGCGAAGGCGTTCGAGGATCTCGCGTCACCCGAGACGCACGCGAAAATCCTCGTCGAGCCCTGGCGCAGCTGACGAGCACGTCAGTGAAAGAGCCGATGCGAGGCGAGATCGGCGCCAGCGCGCATCGCGCGCAACTTCGCCCACACGATTTCCTCGGCCACTTCGCCAAGCCCGGCCGACGTTTCGAAGCCGCAATCGGTCCCGGCCATTACGCGGCGCGGATCGCCGATCGCATTGGCCGCGCGCTCGAGCCTGTCGGCGACCACCTCGTGATGCTCGACGTAGTTGGTCTTAGTATCGATGACTCCGGTCACCAGGCTCATGTGATCGGGCAGCGGGAATTCCTTGAAGCAGCGATACTCATGCTGATGACGCGGGTTGGCCGCTTCCAAGACTAGCGCACCGACGTTGGCGTGATAGAGCAGGGGCAGAATCTGCGCGAGCGGAACGTCGAGATCGTGCGGCGCCTCGTAGTTGCCCCAGCATACGTGCATGCGAACGCGATCGGGCGCGATTCCGTGCAGCGCGCGATTCATCGCGTCGATGTTCAACTCGACGTAGTCGAGAAATTCGGTAAGCGGGCGGTCTGCATATGATGTGTGCCGTTCCATCGCGAGGTCGGGACAATCGACCTGGAGCACAAACCCTTTCGATACTATGTACTCATACTCAGTGTGTAATGCTTTAGCTACTGCGATTACATACTTCTCGTAGTTTTCATAATACTCATTGAGCATTGCCGAGGCTATTATCCCCGGCGACGGGGCGGTCATGAACGGTTCAGCGAATTTGGTCTGTTGATCATCCAGAACACGCAGAGTGTCGGCACATTCGAGATCCACCCCTGCGCGGTCGCGGTACTCGACCTCGCCAATCGCCTTTGGCGGTGCAGCAAATCGACCATCGATCGCTGAAACAGAGGCGCCATCAGCTTGCGAAAGCTCGGGTAGCGAACCAGATCGCGCATGATCGGTCGCTCGCTGCGCCCGCCAAAGCCGGTCATTCGATGCTGCACGTACGTGAAGAAGCTCTCGCGCGATTGCTCGCCGTTGTTGCCAACGTCGATTCCCGCTTCGAGTTGCTTCTGTACGACATAGCGGGTCGACTCATCGATCTCGCGGAGCATCGCGGCCCGGTCAACTTCTTCACCACGACTGATCTTCACCAGCATCGCGGTCAGACTTTCCCGGCGCGGCAGGCTGCCGGCATGCGTGGTCAGAATACGGCTCTCGCTGCGAAGCATCTTGGCACCTCTCACTCATTCACTGGTTCGCGCTGCAACATATTGGTAGATCACAAACGACGCCGCCACAATCGCGGCGAAGCGGGAGATAAATCGATGGCACTACTCGCTGGCAAAAGCGCGCTGATAACCGGCGCGGCGTCGGGAATCGGCAGAGCGGCGGCGATCGTCTTTGCGCGCGAAGGTGCGCGTGTGATCGTCGCCGACATGGCCGAAGAGGGCGGAGAACAAACCGTCAGCAGGATTCGCGATGTCGGCGGTGAGGCGCAATTCGTGCGTTGCGACGTGTCGAAGGCAAAAGATGTCGAAGCTCTCGTCGCGTCGGCAGTGAAAGCGTTCGGGCGACTCGATTGCGCCTTCAACAATGCCGGAATCGCCGGCACGCAACGCAAAACCGCAGATTACGATGAAGATGAGTTCGACAAAATCATCGCCGTCGATCTCAAGGGCGTATGGCTGTGCATGCGCGCCGAGATTCGTCAATTCATCGCACAGAAAAGTCCTGGCGCGATCGTCAACACTGCATCGGCGGCGGGTCTGGTCGCATCGCATTCGATGCCCGCATACACCGCGGCCAAGCACGGAGTCGTCGGCCTGACGAAATGCGCGGCGCTCGAGTACGCGCGCTCTGGGATCAGAATCAACGACGTATGCCCCGGCGTGGTCGATACCCCGCTGGTGGAAGGGATGGTAGCAGGACGGCCCAAGCTGGCCGCTCGCCTCGACGAAGTGGAACCCATCGGACGCAAAGCGCGTCCCGAGGAAATAGCCGAAGCCGTCGTGTGGCTATGCTCGGATGCCGCTTCATTCGTCACCGGATGCTCAATGTCGGTGGACGGCGGACTAACCGCCCAATAGTCAGTAGCTATACAAGTTACTACTATGTTCAACCCCTTTATCGACGCCTGGCAACTGCGCAAATTGGTAATGAAGGGCGAGCTGCGCCCGCGCGAAGTCGCGGAGTTTTACCTGGCACGAATCGAGCGGCTCAATCCTGAGCTGGGCGCGTACATGACGGTTACCGCGGACCGCGCGCTCGCCGACGCCGCGCGGCTGGAGGCGTTGCGGACCGATGCAGCGTCGATGCGGTTGTATGGCGTCGCGTACTCGCTGAAAGATCTGACGCCGACAAAGGGAATCCGCACAACGCTCGGATCGCACAATTACGCCGACTCGGTGCCGCCGCAGGATGCGGTCATCGCGCAGCGCCTGCGGAATGCAGGAGGAATCCTGCTCGGCAAAACCACCACGCCGGAGTTCGGCGGACGTCCTACGACTGAAGGCGGTTTGTGCCCGACGGCGCGCAATCCATGGAATCACGAATACAACGCCGGCGGCTCGAGTGGCGGTGCGGCTGCTGCCGTTGCTGCGGGACTCGGGCCGTTGGCCGAGGGCAGCGACGGTGGAGGCTCGATCCGAGGTCCCGCTTCGAACTGCGGCGTGGTTGGACTCAAACCGTCGCGCGGACGGATAACCTATGCCCCGCATAGGGGAGAAGCATGGGGAGGATACGCGACACGCGGCCCGATCGCGAGGTCGGTGCGCGATGTTGCCATGATGCTCGACGCGATCGCAGGTCCCGCGACCGGCGATCCGTACTGGGCGCCGCCCCCGTCGCGTCCGTTCGAAGAAGCGGTGCAGGTGGTGCCCCGGAATCTGAAGCTCGCCTCGATCGCGACGTCGAAACTTGGCGACGTCGATCTGGAAGTCGCGGCGGCGTTCGATTCGGCGTGCGCGACGATGCTCGAGATGGGACATCGGGTAGAGCCGATCGATCTCGATCCCGGCGCGATGCTGATCGAGTGCACGCGAATTCTGATTTGCGTGGGAATCGCGGCGATACCGATCACCGATCCCGATCTGATCGAGCCGGTCGTGCGCGAGATGTATGAATACGGGCGCAAGGTGAGCGGCGCTGACTACGTGAACCTGCTCGCCACGATGCACAATATCGCGCGCACGATCGTCGAGCATCTCGAGCCTTACGACGCGCTGCTGACGCCGACGATGACCCGTCCTGCGATGAGAAACGGGAGCTTTCCGACGAAGCCCGAGAGCTATCTCGATGAGTTATGGACTTGGATAGCATTTGAGTATCCGTTCAACGCCACCGGTCAACCGGCAATGACTATTCCTGCGCGATTCAGCCGCGCAGGACTGCCTATTGGACTTCAGATCGTAGGGCGACCAAACGGCGAGTTCGATTTGTTCGCACTGGCGGCGACATTCGAAGCCGCACGCCCGTGGAGTCATCTGCGGCCGTCGCTTCAGGGAGATTGATCACTTCAAACACTTTCAAGGAGTCTGCGATGCCAACATTCAAGCGTAACGACGTGTCGATATACTACGAGGAGTACGGATCAGGATATCCGATCCTACTATTTGCACCGGGCGGGATGCGCTCGAGCATCGAGTTCTGGGCCAAGAGCCCGTTCGATCCAACCAAAGAACTCGCCACCAACTTCCGCGTGATTGCGATGGACCAGCGCAACGCCGGCAAGTCGTCCGGGCCGATCACCGCGAACGATGGTTGGGATACCTACACTGGCGATCACATTGCGCTGCTCGATCATCTTGGGATCAAACAATGCCATCTTATGGGCGGATGTATCGGAGGGTCTTACAGCCTCGGAATGATCAAAGCGGCGCCGCAACGCGTCACCGCCGCAGTTCTGCAGAATCCGATCGGACTCAGCCCGCGCAATCGCGAAATGTTCTTTGCGATGTTCGACGGATGGGCGCAGTCGCTGAAAGCAGACCATCCGAAGCTTGACGACGCCTCGCTAAGGCAGTTTCGCGACCGGATGTACGGCACCGACTTCGTCTTCAACGTGTCGCGCGACTTCGTACGCTCGTGCAAAACACCACTGCTGATTCTGTGCGGCAGCGACGACTATCATCCAACTGAAACCTCGAGGGAGATCGCCAAGCTCGCGCCGAACGCCGAACTGGTCGAGAATTGGAAGACGCCCGACGTGATTGGTGCGACCGTGAAGCGCGTGCGCGAATTCCTGATCGCGCATACGCCAAAGAGTTAGCTGGCTAGCTCCAGCCGCAGCTGATCGGCAAGTCCGGAGAACCGCTCGACGCGAGTGGCGATTGCATCGCTGAGCACCGATTCGTCGCCGACGATAACGACTGAAGTGCTGCTGCGACTGACCGCAGTGTAGACGAGTTCCCTGGTCAGCACGGCGACCGGTTTCTCAGGCAGAACAATCGCGATCGAATCGAACTCCGAGCCCTGCGCTTTATGTACGGTCATCGCGTAGCCGAGTTCGACGAACTCGCGCAACGCCTCGAATCGAAACGCAACGAACTTGTCGTCACGCGGAAATATCGCCGTCGCGACTCGCGCGCCGATGCCGTGTCGCACCCACAGCATGATTCCGTTGTCGCCGTTGAATAGCCCGCGCTCGTAATCGTTACGCAGCACGATCAGCGGCTCGCCAACCACGAACGGGACGCGCTCCGCTGCAACGTCCGCAGATTCTGCGGCCCGCGAATGAAGGCGTGCATTAATTCGCTCGCTGCCGGTCTCGAACACACGCGTCACGCACAAGATGCGCGATTTGCCGACGTGCTCAAACAGCATACGCAATCGCTCGCAGTCGACCTCATCGAAACGGCCATCGCGCTCGATGTATTCATGCTTGACCAGTTCCGAAACGTTTTTTCCCCCGCGGATTTGATTGGCGTACCAACAATCCAGAAACGGGCCGAGCTCTCGCGGAGTGGCTGCAACAAATTCCACGGCTGAGAATGCCAGCTCCCCGGGCGACGAGCGCCGTACGACAATCGGAGCATTGGCTTCGTCAACCGAGCTTAGGAGATTGGAGTCGCCGTCGTTAATCGATCGGGCTGCGAGCAAAATCGATCGACCCGACGGATCGTCGCTCTTCATTCGATGATTCACTTCGAGCCGTATCGACGCCGCACCCAGCAGACCAAGCCCATCTTCGCCAGATGGGATCAAGTCGCGAAAGACGGAGCCCGCGGCGACCGACGGCAACTGGTTGGCATCGCCGAGCAGGATCAAGCGCGAGCCCGGCTGAATCGCGCTCGTCAGCCGCTCCATCAAAGTGAGGTCGAGCATCGATCCTTCATCCACGATCACCACCTTTGCCGAAAGCGGATTGTTGCGATGATGCCGGAAGCGGCCGGAGTCGGGCGAATAACCAAGCAGGCGGTGAATGGTCGAGGGACTCAGATGCGCATCGAGGAGCGCTTGGTCCACCGCGTCGCGATGTTCGATTCGATTCAGCGATTCACCGACACACTCGCCCATTCGATAGGCGGCTTTCCCGGTTGGAGCCGTCAGGGCAATCTCCGAAGGATCGACGCCAAGGCGCACCATCAGCCGCATGATTGCGACTATGATCGACGTCTTGCCGGTGCCCGGACCACCCGAAATAACCGTCAGTCCCGCTCGCGCCGAAGCGGTAACGACTCTGCACTGCTCATCGGACATCACGATTCGCTTGCCTTGCACAATCACCGGACGACCGATCACATCTTGAAGCGCGCGCGCGCGTCGCTCAGCGTCAGGTTGCTCCTCAGAATGAGTACTCAGTAGCGCAGCCAGTCGAATAGCCAGTTCGCGCTCGCAGGAATAGACACTCTGATGAATTATGTAGGGCGCGATATATAGTAAGGGCTGGTACTCATCCTCCCGCTGACCGACAACGGCCGGTGCGCGGTTCGATTGGAGAAGAACTTGAATCGCAGTGGCTATAGTTTCGACGCCGTCTTCGCCAAAACCCTCCCCACACAAAGTACTCAGCACGCGGCGGAGTGGAGCGTCGGAGAGCGGGCCAGTGGCCGGAAAACGAGTGCTTCCTTCCTGGAGCGCAACCATTGATACGAGGATGAGCACGATCAGCGCTATTCGATCATCGGCTTCCAGAGCGGGTTCAAAGGCGGCGAGCTCTGCTGCCAGGTGGACAGTCTCAGGCGCTAGATTGAGCGCCGCGACCGCACCTTCGAGGGCGCGCATACGAGCGTCGAAAGCGGAACGACCGCCACCGCGAGCCGATTGAAAGCGTCGCCACGCGGTATCGATTCCTAGTAGTGAGTATCTGTCGTTCACGCAAATAGCTCGGCGTGAGGCTCGTGACTCATCAGTTCGGATTCATAAGTGACTATTTCGTTCCATGACGGTCGTTCGAAGTAAAATCCGAGTTTGCCGTCACCGGAGCGCGCCACGCCGCGAAGAAATACATAGAGTAGGCCGCCGAACCTCAAGTCATAGTCACGTTGGTTGTGGATGGCGAGCAGACGCAGTACGCCAACTGAGTAGATTCGCGCCTGCAACCGATAGTGGCTCCCCACGTGTCGCGCGACCGCGGCCGTCTCATACGACGGCAGCAGGTCGCCCTTCCAGTCCGCGAAGTACATCAGCTGATCGCGACGGAATACCAGGTCGATAAACCCCTTGATGTAGCCGGCCTCGACCTTCCACGCGCCGTCCGGACCGTTACCCAGAAAAGTATGATGTCCTTCGGGGATCGGATAAGCGAATTCCATTTCGCGGATGCCTTCCAGACGACAGAGGCCGCCTTCGAGCATCGTTTCGCCGAGTGCGACCCGCGATGTGAGAGTGTTGAAGACAATTTCGCGACCGCGGTCGAGCCATCGGGGATCATCAACTCCGTGGCACCGCATCGATTTCGCAAACAACTTGCGCACGTCGTCGCGCGCCATCCATGATTGCAGATCGGGTGTATCGCCAAAGGATTCGAAATCCAGCTTCTCGATCGCCTCATGCAGGAAAATTCCGACGCGACGGCCACCCAGCAAATCGATACTGTCGGCGCGCGCATCGATCGCGTCGACACTGGTTTTGAAGTCGTCGGGCTCGGCCGCCTGCAACGAGGTATAAGACTCGACGATCAAGCCTCGATGCTTTGCGCCCAGATCGGTGAATTCGCTATCGCGGACGATGGGCCGAGACGTCGATTCGAGCCAGTCGCGCAAGGCGGTCTCGTCAAGTGCCGGTTTGATCAGATGATGTTCGCTTTCTGAATCCGTCGACGGTGGAATTGCTATCTCGGTTACGGAGAGCCGCTCCAGTCGATTTTCAGAATCCAGATCACGCAGTCGATCGTTTAATGGTTTGTAGAATCCAGTGAGGTCGCGGTTGCGATTCAGCGTCCCGCTCGGGACGCAGGGGAGTATCAATTTCGCGCGCGCGCGGGTCAGTGCGACGTAGAGCAAACGCTGATCATCCTCGGCACGTTCTTGTTTGATCTCGTCGCCTGCTAAATCGCGCGCCGGTTTGCCAATCGCAAGCCGCCGCTCGTCGCCGCAGTGGTAGACGCTGACCGGATCCGGCTGGGTGTTCGCGAAAAATCCACCGTAAAGAGCTACGACGTCGGCTTCGAGTCCCTTGCTTTTGTGAATAGTCATGATTTGCACGGCGGCGCGATCATCTTCGATGCGCTGGATATTGGGATCGTCGCCGGAGGGCGTCGCGCGCTCCGCTATGTAGCTATCGAGCAGGTCAATTATTTCCGCGAGCGACACTCCGCGCCGCGACGCATCGCGAGTCAGAATCTCGAAGATGTGCTCGAAGTTCGTAAGGGGACGGCTACTGTCCGACAGCAGCAATTGACGTTCGGCTAATCCGCTCTGGTGGAGCAGGACATCGAACAACTCGGCGAAACGTTCAGCCTCGGCGAGCGCGCGCCATTCGAACAATCTGCCTAGCATAGGCTGCGCGTTGCGGTCGTCGTCAAGCCGCGCAAGGTCGGCATAGTCGACGGCGAAGAACGGCGAGCCCCACGCCTTCAGGCGGTTTGAGCGGCGGCCGGGTTCGTCGATTCCCCTGAGCACGTCGAGAACGTAAGAGGCTTCGCGAGTCTGGAAGAGACCGTCCTGCTTGTAGAAGGCAAACGGCACTCCAGCCTGATGCAAGTGTTTTGCGATTTCGACGCTATCGCGATTGGTCCGCGTCAGGACGTAGACGTCTCGCGCGGTGACATTGCGCGCCGCGTGGCCATCGTCGCAGATTTTGATTGCTTGATCCGGTTTCTCGATGATTCGTCGAATTGCGTGTGCGATTCCGAGACCGATCGCTTCGCGCATCGGTCGCGAAAACTTGTGTCGTTCACCGCGCGGCGCGAATTTGACGAGAGTCACTGGCGCGATCGAACTACCATTGGCGGCGATGGCTCTCAGAGCAGGTCGCCCGCATTCGGCCGGAGGATCGTACTGGATTTTGCCGGTGAACAATGACGGCACGGCTTTCTGATCGAAAATCAGGTTGCACGCCCCGATCATTTCGGCGGTCGAGCGGAAATTTTCGCGCAAGTTAACCGTCGCCGCTCCTGACTCGGAAAGTCGCTCGCGCGCTTCCAGATATGCGTGCACGTCGGCGCCGCGGAATCCATAAATCGCTTGCTTGGGATCGCCGATTACGTAGACGATGTTGCCGCCGCCTTCGACGAACACACGCCGGAAGATTTTCCACTGAAGTTCGTCGGTATCCTGGAACTCGTCGATCAGAGTCACCCGGTAGCGCTCGCGCAGCGTGGTTGCGAGCGACTTGCCGCGAGCGCCGTCGAGCGCATCCGCCAGCCACGCCAGCATGTCCTCGTAGTCGAGCGTTCCGCGCTCGCGCTTTCGCGCGTCCATCCGATTGACGACGCCCACAAGCAGTTCGTCGACAACGCGCTGTTCGATCGCCAACGCCGCCTGCACGCGCTGAGCCGTATTAATGATCGCGCGCACCCGATCCTGCATTTGCTCGGGGAAAAACGGACGCTTTTCAGTTCGCACGCGGCGTGCGCTCTTTGGATCGCAGATGCGACCGAATTCGAAGGCGCACAAGTTATCGGCGAGAAGCGCGGTCGATCCGGCAGCATGATCTATGATCGACTTCAGTTCTCCAGTCGCTGCTACAGCGTCGAGCCGAGCATCATCTGTGATCGCCGCAAGCTTGTACGCGCCGGCCAGCATTTTTGAGTCAAACGTGTTCGCGAGATCGGTCAACGCCTTCTGATTGCGTTCGCGCCCGGCGGTTCGCAGATAGCGTTGGGCGTGCGCCCGCCAGAGCAGATCCTCGAGGCTGTCTGAAGTGCGCCGCTCGTCCGAGAGCCACTCGCTGACCAGCCGCTCGACGCAGTTGTCCGACTTCAACCGCTCGCGCAACTCGGCGCGGACAGCCTCGTGGAACTCGTGACGACCGCTGGCCAGATCAAGTCCGAAGCGGACGCCGCTGTCGAAAGCGAGCTCGGTGAGCATCCGATGGCAAAAACTGTGAATCGTGTGAATCGGCGCGTGATGAAATGAGAACAGCGCGGACTTGAGTCGCTCGCCCTCGTCCTCATCGAGGCGCCGACGCTCCGATGGGCGCGCGTTCTCGATGCTCCTGCCCGACATGACATCTTCGATCGTCGCGCGGATTCGAGCGCGCAGCTCAGCGGTGGCCTTTTCGGTAAACGTGACAACCAGGATCTGATCGATGTTTGCGGCGCCGGTGATCAGAAGCTCAACTACGATGCGCTCGATCGTGAAAGTCTTACCGGTGCCGGCGCTGGCGTCGATTATCTTGTGGCCGCCGTCGAGGATCCGGTCGAGGATCGCGGGGCGAAAATATTCGAGGTGGGCGGTGAGTGCGGGCGCGCTCATTTGAATATCCCGATTATTGGTTTGAAGCGGCGCGCGACGATCTGTTCGATCGTTTTTTCGTCTGGTGGATCGAAGTCCCGTGGGTTGCGCACCGGACCATAGTCGGAGCTGCACGTCGGGGGGTTGTTGAGGAGGATCTGCTCGACAACATCGACGAGATCCCTCGGGTTCTTGTCGTTGCGCAGCTGTTTTACGACCTCCTCGATCGCCTCGATCGGCAGGAAGTAGGTGTTGCCGGTTGACAGCAGATCGCCGACGATTGCAGTCAGGTATGCGATTGCGGAATTTTGTTCCAAAGGTTTGAAGTCGCGTAGCCCGTCAGCCTTCTTTTCTGAATTTGCCCGAATCACGATCGCTCGAAATTTGTCCGGCAGTTTCGCTCCGCTCGCAGCAAGCACGATTGCGTTTAGAAATGCCGGGAGAAAATCCTTGGATTTGATGCTCTTGCGCAGCACGCAATTGATCGCGGCGCCTGCCTCCGGCGAAACGCCGCGAATCGTGCCGTAAAGCCTCACGCGACGGGTCATGATCGTACCATCGTGACGGTGGATTTCTGCATTCAGGGAGATAGGAGGGAGCATCTCGGCGACGTCGGCAAACTCATCGGCGCGACCGATCCGAATATCTTTCCATCGGTCGAGATCGCTCACGCCGACTTCCGAAGCCTGCGCGATCCATTGACGAAGGGCTGAATCGTCGGATGCTTTCGCGGCCTCAGCGAACTGTCCGGCTGAGGCGTGGCCGTGAGCTTGGGCAATTCGCACTTCACGCGCGTACTCTTTGCCGATCACGTCGAGCTTGCCCCCGGCACGCCAGAAAATTTTGCGCAGCATGACCGTACGATTGAGCCGCGACTGCTCTACCGGTTCATCCTCCGCGTCTTCGGGCGCATCCTCGTCTTCGAGCATTCCGAGCGAGTAGCGCGCTGCCCCTTGCAGCGGACATTCGAGGTACCGTCGAATCGCGGCGATAGGCAGCGCGATCTCTTCCATCGGCGCTAGATTCGTCGCGGCCGGCGCTCGATTCAAATTTCGCGAACTGGAGATCCTCTTCGACGCGTTCGCGCAGTTCCTCGCCAAGACAATCCAAGAGCCCGTCGCCCTCAAGTCTCGTCGAGTCCCGCGTGGACTCACTGATCTTTTTCCGCAGCGCGAGCATCCGCGCACCGCGCCGAGCGTCGGGATCGAAGCTCGCGAATTCAGCCTCGCACGCTGATGATCCGGCCGCGCCGAATTCTGGAAAATATTTCAAATCATAGCGGCTGATCGGATGTGTCACTGTCAGCTTCGCAAGTGTCTTCTCGTCGATGAAGCCGCGCAAAATTGATTGGAGCTCGCGAATCACTGGCGAAGGTTCCAGCTCGTCGCCGGTCTTTGCATTGCGCGCAACGTAGGAGAAAAAGATCCGCTCGCGCGCGGCCAGGACCGTCTCGAGAAAGAGATAGCGGTCGCGCTCTGCGGGAAATACGTCGCCTGCCGCGCGCTTGAGCCTGCGCAAATCCAGCGGCTCGCTGTGATCGCGCTCGGGAAAAATGGCGTCGTTCTGCCCCAGCGCAAAAATAATTTTGAACGGGATCGATCGCAGAGAGGTAAACGATCCGATCGCGATGCCTCGACCCGAATATTGTCCTCGCCGCGATTCGAGGTCGGCGACTCGCGCCGCGATCACCTCGCGCGCCGACTCGTACGACATCGGCGCCAACGTTCAGTTCCGATTCTCCAATCGTCTCGATTGCCTCGAGGAATCTGTCCCTGACTTGCTCGTCGATCGCGCCTTCGGGCCGAATGTACGCATTTACGAATTCGCCAAGCATCAGCGACCACTCGCGAGGCGTCAGGTGCGCATCGCGAATCGAGATTGCGTCGGCGATCAGAGACCGCGCCATCCGGATGAATCGCGCGGCCGTTTCGAGTTCATCCTGCGCGACTTCCCCGGGAATGTAGCTGGGGCCTGACACTCCCGCCGAATAAAATGCGGAATCGCCGCCGCGCTGACCCGTCATCATCGTGCCCAGCGCGAGGCGTTTGATCGCCTGATCCCAATGGTAGAGGCCGCGGCGGAATGTAAGTGTCTTTCAAATCGTAGTCGTCGGCACCGAAGAAAATCCCCAGCATCTCGCTCCAACGCCGCCACTTCTCGACATCGATTCCGCTCTCGCTTTCGGGGTTCAAAGCTGGATGCGTCAGCAGCCGGATCATTTCCGCGCGCGAGAAGCGACCGCTCGGCAATTGGAGAAGGAGCTCGACCGCTTCGGCGACGCGACTAGCGCCCACGGAGGTGCGGCTGACTAGATCAATCGTAATTCGGTGCTGCTTTCGGAAGACGCTCTCGATGTGCGCTGCGTAGTCGTCGACCGCCGAGTCTGGAATCAGCACCGCAATTTCATGAAAGCGAATACGCTCGGCCTTGCCCTCGGCCGCAAGTTTTTCGTTGCCGCGAACGATCGACCAGATTTCGTTCGCGACGATCTCGGCTTCGCGTCGAATTCCGGGGCAAGCAAGAAAACTGATTCGCGGTTCCATCGGCCTGCCCTTACCGTCCTGGATATTCGTGGGCTGCGGCGCGCGATCGAGGATGTTCTGCTGAAGCTCCTCGAGCACCGACGCTGTTTCGCTTTCGGCGGAAACCGGATCGGAAAAGAGCGGTGCGAAATCGCACTGCGACAATTCGTTGAGCAACCGGATGTATTCACGGCCCGGCCGCCCCCAGAGCCTCAGAGCCGGCGGGTCGGACGATTCATTAAGCAAGAACGGGTCTTCGGATTCATCGATTTTCTCGCCGAGTTTGTCGTGCCGATGAGCCCATCCGGCAATAGCGATGCGGCGCGAGGTGTCGACGTCCTCCCAAAACTCGCGGCACGGATTGAGTGCGTAGATCCGAACGTCGCCGAGCGCGCCAAGTCTTGCGAAAATATCCGCATAGGCATTTCCCGCGTACGAGGAACTGAATATGTGAAGTATGTCGGGCAGCGCAGCCTTGAGTTGCAGATCTTCCGTCGCCTCGAAAGCGTCAGGTAGCATCATCAGTCGAGTCTCGCGATGCGCCAGCCATTCCTCGCGCACTCGGCCGTGCGAATCGAATACCAGCTGCCACAAATGCCGCTGCCAACTCTCTGTCTCGCTCATCGCATCAACGTCAGATCGCCGCGCGGTGGGCCATTTTCTGATCATGCGCCGCCGCGAGATAGAGTACTCGCGAAAAAGCCGCGCCAACTGCGCAGCGAGCAGGAGTGTTCTGAGCTCGACGTCGGCGTCCGTCTTCGATCCCCCGAGAATGTAATCGCGCGCTGGTTTCAATCCCGGGTCGTCGCGATGTTCCGTGCTTCGCAGGCACTCGAACAGGACAAGCTGTAGATCGTCGGCCTCCAGGATCTTGAAGTTTTTGTCCGTCGATTGAAGAAGCTCGGCCAGGTAGCTGCGCAGGAACGGGAATTTCAAATTTGCCGCGACGCCGATCGATTCGGCCAGCCGATAGCGAACGAATTGCTCGACCACGCGGTTGGGCACCACAATCGACACCCGCTCCAGCGGATCGCGCCTCTGATGCACGGCGACAGCTTCGGCCAGCGGCGCGATCAGATTTTCGAGTCGATTTGAATACTGAAGACGAATCATCGGGGCCAACTATGGCTGGCGGCTCAGCTTTTAGGAACCTATATCGGCGCACTGACAACGGTTGTCATTCAACCAGCTACTCTGTCATCCTGAACGAAGCGAGCAACGCGAGCGCAGTGAAGAGGGCTTCCGGACAGCGGCGCGCAAGCGCCGCCGGTACCGGTTTCCGAAATCGCGCAGCGCTCTCTACCCATGAAGAAACTTCGCCGCAAGCCGACCTACGGCGCCGCGATTCGGCTGGCACGAATAGCATCCGGGCTATTCTCAAAACCATACGGCTGGAGTTTCAAATCGATCGCCGAGAGCCTGGAAGTTTCCGATCGGACGCTGGCCCGCTACGTGTCGGTGCTGCGCACTGAACTGCTCGACTGGCATGGCGGCCCGCTGGTCGAGGTTGTCGGCACTGGCGCTGATCGCAAACTACGCCTGGTCAGTTCGATGAAAGCTGCGGAGGCATCATCATACCAGGTCGCGCTGCTGTATTTCTCGCTGACTGTTCTCAAATTCCTCGAAGGCACGGTGTTGAAGGAAGGCGTCGAGGGCCTGTGGGAGAAGGTCTTTCAGAACTTGAGCTTGACCCAGCAGACGCGGTTGTCCGATCTCGAGCGCAAGTTTTACGCAGTTCCTTACGCGCCCAAGGACTACACCGATTTCAGCGAACAGCTCGACGTAATCTTGCGCGCGCTGCTGGATCAGAGCCGGGTCAAGGTCGACTACGCGGGTCTGACCGGTGAGGGCCATCATCACGATTTCGACCCGTACTCGCTGATCGCCTATCGCGGCGGCCTCTACCTGCTTGGCCACAGTCATCGAAGCAACGCGATTATCTATCTCGCGGTGGAACGAATCCGCTCAGTCGAATTCATTCGTCAGCCCGATGGCACGCCCGAGCGCTTCGTCTATCCGTCCAGGTTCAATCCGGAGGCACACACCGAGGGCACTTTCGGAATAGTCGACGGCCCTGAGACCAAAGTCGAGTTGAAGATTCACAGCGCACAAACCGAAGCGTACGTGCGCTCGCGCACGATTCATCGCAGCCAGCGTTTCACGCGTCGACGCGACGGCACTGCGATCCTGACGATGACCGTCAAGGGCACGACCGAGCTGGCGAACTGGATAATGAGCATGGGGCCGTGGGTCGAGGTGCTCAAGCCCGCCGCTTTGCGCAAGGAAATCGCGCAGCGCCATGCGAAAGCGGCGCGTCTCTACCGCGTCGGTTAGTACGCTTGCGGACGCCCGGCGCGCGGTACATCCTGACACGGAGATTGCTTTCTCAATAGGACGTTGGCAGCCCACGTGTACGCCGTGGTTGTCCGGGAGGAACTCCTATCAATAGCTTGCGATCGGATTATCGTCGGCTTATTCCATCCACATTTTTATTTGTGCGCATCGTCGCGGCCGCATTGGCGATATGCACTGCAGCCTTGCTGCTCGTAGTGCCCGCGGCCATTGGCGAAGAATCGCCGTCGGTGGTGCGCTTCTCGCCGAAGGGAACGGTGAAGCAGGTCCGGCAGGTCACCGCGCGATTCTCCGAGCCGATGGTCCCGCTCGGCGATCCGCGCGATACGACAGCACCGTTCGAAATAAATTGTCCGGAGCACGGCGCGGGCCGATGGATCGATAGCCGCAACTGGTCGTACGACTTCGACCACGATTTGCCGGCGGGTGTGCGATGCACCTTCACGCTGCGTGCGGGCCTGAAGTCGCTCGCGGGGAAGGCATTCGGTGATCTCCGCGCGTTCAACTTCGACACCGGCGGACCGTCGATCGTCGATCAGCGGCCGTGGTCGGAAAGCAACAATATAGATGAGGAGCAGGCGTTTGTGCTGATTCTTGACGCTGAGCCCGATCAGGAGTCGATTCTCGAGCATGCCGGCTTTTCAGTTGAGGGAATGCCGCAGACGATTGGCGCGACGATCATGAGCGGCCCCGATCGTGACACTTTGCTGAAGCGATTTGCAGATCTGACGGCGAAGAAACCAGTCGTTATCCTCCAGGCCAGGCAGCGTTTCCCGAATAACACGGCGGTGACCCTGATCTGGGGCAAGGGAATCAAATCGAAGACCGGAATCGCAACCGACCAGGATCAAACGATCAGCTACAAGACGCGCAAGCCGTTCGAAGCGAAAATACAATGCGAGCGCGAAAGCGCAAAAGCCGGATGCATCCCGCTGACCCCGATCACGCTTTCGTTCACCGCCCCGATCTCGGCCGATCAGGCAAAACAGATCGCGCTAGTAGCACCAAACGGAAAGCGGAAGTTCGCGGTGCTCAGCGATCCCGGCGAAACTTCGTCGCTGGCATTCAATGGCCCATTCAAAGAGTCGTCACAGTACAAAATCGAAATTCCGCCGAAGCTGGTCGACGGATCCGGCCGCGAACTGGCCAACGCGTCGCGCTTTCCGATGACGGTCGAGACGGGAGAGTTTCCGCCGCTAGCCAAGTTCTCCGCGCGCTTCGGAATTATCGAGAAAATCGATCCCGTGCTGCCGGTCACGGTGAGAAACCTTGAAGCGCAGATCGCCGGCGCCAAGTTGAAACTCGACGGTGACGCTGACAGTTCGCTACTGACTCGAATCGAGGCGACACTGTGGCGGGTCCCGCAGCCCAAGGCCGGCGACGTTCTTTCTTGGCTGAACCGGGTGGCCGAGGCAACGCGCGCGAACTCCGTGTTCAGCGGCGAGAACGCCGACGGCGCACAGCAGTTCGCGATGCCGAAGCCCAACGGGCCCAACGCATTCGAGGTGATGGGCATGCCGCTCAAGCGGCCCGGCTTGTACATCGTCGAACTCAAGAGCACTCGCCTCGGCACGGTTTTACTCGGAGCGCCGAAGCCGATGTACGTTCCAACTGCCGCGCTGGTCACCGATCTCGCGGTTCATTTCAAGCAGGGGCAGGCGAACTCGCTGGTGTGGCTGACGGCGCTGGAGAGCGGACGTCCGGTCGGCGGCGCGGACGTCGCGGTGGCCGATTGTCACGGCACGGAATTGTGGACCGGCCGCACCGACGCGCGCGGCCTCGCGATGGTTCCCACGTCGTCGGCATTTTCGAATCTTCCCCAATGCGATTCCACTCAGACCGATCATGAGAGCGACTACTTCTCCAACCAGGTCGAAGCACTCAGCGGTTTGAATCGCGGCCTGCTCGTGACGGCGCGCGCGGGAGAGGACTTCAGTTTCGTGCATTCGAGTTGGCAGCAGGGAATCGAGTCGTGGCGCTTTCATCTGCCGACTGAATATCAGCCGTCTCCGTACATCGCCGACACGGTTTTCGATCGCACTCTGCTGCGCGCGGGCGAGACGGTACACATGAAGCACTTCATCCGCGCCAAAACTTTGGATGGATTCTCGCTGGTGGCCGAGAACGAACTGCCTGACACGCTCTCGATTAGTTTTGCCGGCGGCGATCAGCACTACGATTTCGATCTCAAATGGAACAATTCTGGCAGCGCGGAGAATGATTGGCAGATTCCGCAAGCCGCCAAGCTCGGCACCTACAACGTCACGATGTCGCGGCGCAAGGCGCTCGCGCCGAGTCCGACACCGGGTGCAGACAGCGGCTACGTGGGCTATCAATCAACCCCGGAACTGAGTACTGGCGATTTTCGCGTCGAGGAATTTCGAATCCCGTTGATGAAAGCGGCGATCAGAATTCCGGCGGAACCACTGGTCGCTGTCACCGACATTCCGATCGATCTGAGCGCCGAGTACCTGTCGGGGGGCGCCGCTAAAGGACTTCCAGTCACGCTTCGGAGCCAGATTAACAAGAATGCCTCTCCACAGTTCGCCGACTTCGACGATTACGTTTTCGCCAACGGCAACGTGCAGACAGGAATTGTTCACACCGAAGGATATTCGGAAGGTGCGCAGGCCGAACAGAATCCCGGCGTGCATCAGCGCAAGGATCTCACGCTCGACGGCGCGGGCGGCGCGCGCACCGACATCAGCGACATCCCGCGCGAGTCAACGCCGGTCGAGGTGCACGCGGAGCTTGAATATCGCGACCCCAACGGCGAGAGCCAGACGGTATCGAACAACGTGATGATTTGGCCGGCGAAGCGACTGGTCGGAATTCAGGTTGAGGATTGGGCGTCGTCGCCCGGCCTTGTTCGCGCGCATCTTGCGGTGGTCGACGACTCAGGCAAACCAGTCGCGCACGTGCCGGTGCGCGTCGATATTTTCAGCCGGCTTCAATACTCATATCGCAAGCGGCTGATCGGCGGATTTTACGCATACGAGAACACGCAGGAAACGAAACTGCTCGGCGTCTTATGCTCGGGCACAACCGATGACCTCGGACGACTTTCATGCGAGACGATACCGCCGGTGACCGGCGACGCGATTCTGCAAGCGACGGTGACGGACGACGCGGGCAACTCGAGTTCGGCTAACAGCGAAATTTTCATTCCTGGAAATGAGCGCGAGTGGTTCGCCGGCCGCGACGACGACCGCATGGACTTCATCCCCGAGAAGCCCGCCTATGAGCCCGGCGATGTCGCGCGTTTCCAGGTGCGGATGCCGTTCGCTGACGCGACCGCGCTGGTCACCGTCGAGCGCGAGGGCGTGCTGGCCGCGTCGATCGTACATTTGTCGGGACGCAATCCCGTCATCACGCTCCCTGTGCGTGATTGGGCGCCTAACGTTTTCGTCTCGGCGCTGGTGGTGCGCGGTAGAATCGCCGGCGTGCAGCCGACTGCGATGCTCGATCTCGGTAAGCCGGCGTTCAAGCTTGGCATCGCCGAAATTCGCGTCGGATGGCGGGACCATCGACTGAACGTGAAGGTCGCGCCGGAAAAATCCGTCTATCACGTGCGCGACAAGGCGCTCGTCAAGATTTCGGTGAGAACCTTCGATGGCAAAGCGCCCTCACCTGGTGGCACCATCGCCGTAGCCGCGGTTGATGAGGGCCTGCTCGAGCTTCGCGCCAACGACAGCTGGAAACTGCTCGACGCGATGATGGGTCGGCGCGCATACCAGGTCGAAACTTCGGTGGCCGAGATGCAAGTCGTTGGCAAGCGCCACTTCGGCATCAAAGCGATTCCACCCGGCGGCGGCGGTGGACACCAGATTACGCGCGAATTATTCGACACGCTGCTGTTGTGGAAAGCGTCCGTTCCGATCGATGCGAACGGTGACGCGACGATAGAAGTGCCGCTGAACGATTCGCTGACCTGTTTCCGAATCGTCGCGATTGCGGATTCCGGCCCAGATCAATTTGGCACCGGCTTCGCAAGTATTCGATCGACTCAGGATCTGATGTTGTTGTCCGGTGTGTCGCCGATCATTCGAAACGGCGATTCGTTTGCCGCCGAGTTCACCGTGCGCAACGCGTCCGAGCGTGCTTTCGACACGACTGTGCAAGCGAAGATCGACGGCCTCGCGCTGGTACCGCCGCCGCAAAAGATCGCGCTTGCACCCGGCCAGGGCACGACTATCTCATGGAACGTCGAGGTGCCTGCGGTCGCGCGCGAACTCAAATATCACGTCGATGCGAGTGTCGAGCATGGACCGTCCGATCATTTGCTGATCACCCAGCGCGTCATACCTGCGGTGCCCGTCCGCGCACTGCAAGCCACCTTGCTGCAACTCGACAAACCGATCGCGCAGCCGGTCGCGCGTCCGACCGATGCGCTAGCTGGCGTGGGAGGCGTGCAAGTCTCGCTTAGCCCTTCGCTTGCCGCGGGACTCGATGGCGTGCGCGATTGGATGCGCCAGTATCCTTACGGATGCCTCGAGCAACGCGTGTCGGTTGCGGTGGCGCTCGGCGATCCGAAGTTGTGGAGCGCGATCATCGCGGACTTGCCCTCGTATACCGACTCGGACGGTTTGCTCAAATACTTTCCCATCATGCCTAATGGAAGTGAGGTACTCACTGCCTATTTCATTTCGATCGCGCACGAAGCCGGACTGACTATTCCGCCCGATTCGGAATCAACCCTGGAAAAGGGTCTGAACGATTTCGTCGAAGGCAAAATTGAACGCGAGGGACCGATCCTGGCCGCCGATCTCCCGTTGCGCAAACTTGCCGCAATCGACGCGCTCGCACGCGCGGGTCACGCCGATCCCTCGATGCTCGGCAGTATCACGATCGATCCAAATCTGTGGCCCGACTCCGCCGTCATCGATTGGTGGAGTATCCTGCTCCGTGTTCCGCAAATTCCTGATCGCGATCTGCGCCTCAAGTACGCGGAACAAATCATGCGCGCGCGGCTCAATCAACAAGGAACGGCGCTGCATCTGTCGAGCGACGCGCGCAACGACATGTGGTGGCTGATGGTCTCGCCCGATTGCAACATGGTGAGGCTCGCGCTGCTGTTGCTCGACAACAAGTTGTGGCATGACGATTTGCCGCTGGTGATGCGCGGTGCGCTGGCGCTCCAGATGCACGGAGCGTGGAGCGAAACGATTACCAACGCGTGGGGCACTCTGGCGGTAAGGAAGTTTGCAAGCGCTTTCGAATCGACTCCGGTCGCTGGAATCACGAGCTCCTCGATTCAGGCGGCGACGCAAAAGCTGGATTGGGCAGAGAATCCAAAGGGTGGAAATCTTGCGTTCGACTGGCCATCAACAGAATCAGATCTGAAGCTTGATCACTCCGGAAGCGGTCATCCATGGGCGCAGATTCGCGCGCTCGCAGCCGTGCCCTACACGCAGCCCTTTTCGAGCGGCTATCGAATCACCCGCACGCTTCTGCCGGTCGAGAATGCGAATCCTCAAGGATGGAAACGCGGCGACCTGGTGCGAGTGCATCTTAAGGTCGAAGCGCAAACCGACATGACCTGGGTGGTCGTGAACGATCCGATTCCCGCCGGCGCATCGCATCTCGGTACCGGGCTCGGGCGCGATTCGGCGATTGCGACTTCCGGCGAAAAGATCGACACCGAAAACTTCGTGTGGCCTATTTACTCCGAGCGCGCCTTCGACGCCTTCCGCGCATATTATGACTACGTGCCGAAGGGGACGTTCGAGATCGAATATACCATTCGCCTCAATCAATCGGGCACGTTCCAACTCCCCGCGACGCGCGTCGACGCTCTCTACGAGCCGGAAATGTTCGGCGAGCTTCCCAATTCTCCATTCGAGGTCGCGCCCTAGATGTTGTCGCGTCTCGCAGTCGTGGTCCTTCCGATCACAGCAATCGCGATGCTGACGCTCGTGATCATCAGGCCGCCGACGGCGACTTTCGCAGAGGTGCGCGCGCGGTGGCATCCGTCGGAAGCGCAATTGCTCGACCGCAATGGCGATCCAGTCCACGAATTGAGAATCGATCGGCACGGCCGTCGGTTCGCATGGACTCCGCTCGATGAAATCTCGCCAGCGCTCACGCAGGCGATCGTAACCTCCGAGGACCACCGCTTCTGGAGCCATCACGGCGTCGACGTGATCGCGATCATGAGTTCCGCGGCGCGCGCAATCCTTGGCGGACGAAGCCGTGGCGCGAGCACAATCACGATGCAGCTCGCGTCGCTGCTCGATCCCTCGCTCGGAAGATCGCAGTCGCACAAAACGATCTTTCGAAAGGTCAGACAGATCGTTGCGGCGCTCGCGCTCGAGCGGCGATGGTCCAAGCGCGAAATACTGGAAGCTTACCTGAACCTCGTGACCTACCGCGGAGAGTTGCAGGGAATTGGCGCGGCCTCGCGCGTAATGTTCGGCAAAGCGCCGCACGGAATCGACTCTGCCGAGGCCGTGGTGCTAGCCGCTCTGATCCGCGCGCCGAATGCGCACCGCGAATCTGTCGCGATACGGGCGAATGCGCTAAGCCGCGCGCTCGGATCGTATGGTCCATCGCGAGCCGCGATCACCTCGTCGCTCGATAGCGCATTCTCGGTCCGCGGCAGCGAGTATGCGCGAGTCGCTCTCGCGCCCCACCTCGCCGAGCGTTTGCTGAACGGCGAGACTGGTTCCGCGCGGTGCACGCTCGATCGCGAACTGCAGCGCGTCGTGATCGACACCCTGCATCGGCAGATCGTCGATGTTCGCGACCGACGGGTTGACGATGGCGCTGTCATCGTGGTCGAGAATGCCACCGGCGAGGTGTGGGCGTACGTGGGCGGCGCCGGCGATCTCTCGAATGCGCCCGACTTCGACGCCGTCCGCGCGCCGCGCCAACCGGGATCAACTCTCAAGCCGTTCCTTTACGCGTTGGCGGTGGACAAGCACCTGCTCACTGCCGCCTCATTGATAGAAGACACTCCGCTCGAATTGTCCGAACAGCGCGGGATCTACCGTCCCCTCGACTACGATCGCGAGTTCAGGGGCTTGGTCTCGATGCGTACCGCGCTCGCCTCCTCGCTGAATGTCCCCGCTGTGCGCACTACAGATATGGTCGGCGTCGAAGTCTTCGCGGACCGTTTGCGTCGGCTAGGTTTCAGCGGCCTGGTCGAGGAGGGTGATTACTACGGCGCGGCCCTGGCGCTTGGATCCGCCGACGTGACCCTATGGCAGTTGGTGAATGCGTACCGCACACTGGCTAATAGCGGCAAATACTCAGAACTTCGATTGACTAATGAAGCTAATACTCAGAAGCCGAACCCAGTATACTCACCCGAGGCCTCGTCCGTAATCTCTGACATACTATCCGATCGAGCAAGCCGCAGTACTACCTTCGGTCTCGAAAATAGTCTCGCGACACGCTATTGGAGCGCGGTCAAGACCGGCACTAGCAAGGACATGCGCGACAACTGGTGCGTCGGTTACACGGATAAGTTCACGGTTGGAGTTTGGGTCGGCAATTCCTCGGGCGCGCCGATGCGCGACGTGACCGGAATTACCGGCGCGGCACCCACCTGGCTCAACGTGATGAACTATCTGCACGACCGATTTGGAAGTGGACAAATTGTGCGACCGGCGGATGTAGCACTGAGCGAGGTTAGCTTCCCCGGCGCTGTTGAACCACCGCGCCGCGAATGGTTCGTCGCGGAAACTAAGCCGATCTCTTCTGTCAACAATCTCGGCGACGCCAATCCGCAGATTCTTTCGCCCGCGACCGGCACTATCATCGCGCTCGATCCCGACATCCCCGCAGTCGCGCAGCGCGTTGTCTTCGAGGCCAGTAAGAGTGCGCGAAATTTGCGTTGGATCCTCGATGGACGCGCGCTCGCTCCGGTTCGACGTGAGTTGCTCTGGACTCCGACACCCGGCGCGCACACTCTCTCTATAGCTCGCGATTCGGGAAACGCCCTGCAGACAATTCAATTTATTGTCCGTGGCTCGAATAATCCGCTCGCAGATAGTGAGCTAGTGAAGCAATGATCATTGTAACCGGCGGTGCAGGCTTCATCGGCAGCAACCTGCTCGGCGCGTTGAATGCCAAGGGTATCACCGACGTCATCGTCGTCGATCGCCTCGGCGATAACTTCCGCAACCTCGACGATCTGAAGTTCTCGGACTTCATGCAGCCCGACCAGTTCGCCCGTGCCATCGAGCGCAAATCCCTGCCCGATCGAATCGAAGCGATCTTTCATCAGGGGGCATGCGCCGATACCACCTGCACCGATGGTCGGTACATGATCGAAAATAACTTCACGTTCTCGAAACTGATTCTGCATTTTGCTCTCTCACGCAAAGTCCCACTTGTCTATGCGTCGAGCGCGGCCGTTTACGGCTCCTCGATTGCGTTCGCGCCTTCACGCGAAAATGAGCGTCCACTGAATCTCTACGCACTTTCAAAACTCGCGTTCGACAATCATGTGCGCAGCGTTGCCGCAAAATCTCAGAGCATCGTCGTCGGTCTTCGATACTTCAACGTCTACGGTCCGCGTGAATCCCACAAGGGCAAAATGGCGTCGATGGTGTATCAGCTGTATCGCCAGCTGAAAACGAGCGGGCACGCGCGGCTGTTCCAGGGGACCGATGGATACGCCGACGGAGAACAGCGGCGCGATTTTGTTTTTGTGAGCGATATCGTGCGCGTGAACCTCGCGCTTGCCGAAGGTCCGGTGCGCAACGGCGTGTTCAACGTCGGCACCGGACAAGCACGCACCTTCAACGACGTCGCGAGGATACTGATCGCGCGGCTTGGCGCGGGCGCGATTGACTATGTACCATTTCCCGAGAGTCTGGTCGGCAAGTATCAAAGTTTCACGCAAGCCGATCTCTCCGAGTTGAGGAATTCCGGCTACACCGAGTCTTTCTCGACGCTGGAAGATGGAATCGCGGATTCGGTAGATGTATGGAATCGAGATATCACTACACGACTGACTAATTTGGAGGGCGAGTCACTTCATGGAAAATTTGCGAAACCATCGGATTGAAACAGTCGCTCAACTTCAAGCCTTGCTCGGCGAGCCGAGCCCGATGACTCCGAAGAAACTTTTTTCGGAGCTCGATGAAGCCGCCATGGATTTCATTCGGAGGTCACCGTTTCTCGTGCTTGCAACCGCTGATGCGGAGGGCAACGAGGACGCTTCACCGAAAGGCGATGGTCCCGGCTTCGTGATGATAGAAAACGGGCGCACGCTTTTGATCCCGGAGCGCAAGGGCAATCGGCTGATGTTCAGTCTCAGGAACATCCTGGCCAATCCGCAGGTCGGCATTATTTTTCTCGTGCCAGGTACCGATGAGACTTTTCGGGTCAATGGAACCGCGGAGTTGACCGCCGATCCCGATCTGCTGGTTCGGCTGAGTGCCCGTGGCGCGCCTGCGCTGCTGGCGATTCGAGTTACCGTGCGCGAATGTTTTTTCCACTGCGCCAAGGCATTCATCCGATCGCAGCTTTGGAAGCCGGAGACCTGGGCGGAGCGCCACAAGATTTCCTTCGGTAAGATTTTGTCCGCGAAAGTTGGCGGTGGAGAAGAACTTGCCCAGCAAGTCGATCAGGCGATCGAGCACGACTATAAGAACAATCTTTAATCAATAGCGTGATCGCGACGCGAGCTCGCGGCATCGTTCTTTGTTCGCGACGATTCCACTGACGCATCGCTCTGCAAACAGCGCGATCGATTGCTCCATCATCGCGATCGCATCGAAGTACATTCGACCGCCGCAGCGCCTTCGAAGACGTTCAAGTTGAGCTCGCCTCGCTCGAGCGCAAGTCGGGTCGCACGCTCGCATCCCAGCACCTGGAAGCAGCATTGGAGCATCGTCTCCGGAATCACTGGATTGATTTTCCCAGGGAATATCGATGAGCCCTCCTGAACGGCGGGCAGAATGATTTCGCCGAAGCCGCCTTCCGGTCCTGACGAGAGCAAGCGCAAATCCTGCGCTACCTTGATCAACACTTCCGCGAGCATCGCGAGCTGTGCTGAAACCGCCGCGAGGTCGTCGATATTCTGCGCGGCGTCGTACAGGTTGGCCCGAAGAGTGAATTTTTGGCCGGCGATCTCATTCAACCGCTTCACGATCGAGCGCCGATAGGACGCTGACGCTCCGCTCCCAGAGCCAATCGCAGTGCCTCCAAGATTTATTTGCGCGAGCGCTCTCATGCTTTGCGCCAGTTCGCCGGTGCGTCGTGAAATCGCCACTGCATGCCCACCAAAAAGTTCGCCGAGCGATACCGGTGAAGCGTCCTGCAGGCAGGTGCGCGAGATCGTGATGACTGGCCGCAGCTCAGCGGCTTTGGCGCGGAATGTCTCGACGCATCGATTGAGCGCGTGCCGCAATCCGCCCCACCGACCCAGCGCCGCCATTCGAACGGCGGTATGACAGACGTCGGCCGTCGATTGCGACGCGTTGACGTGTATCTTCGGATGCACCGGTTCGTACGAGCCGCGAGCGCCGCCGAGATCTTCGCAGGCGAGATTCGCGATGACTTCATTCACGTTCATGTTGACCGCGATACTGCCGCCACCGGCGAGCATGTCGACCGGAAACTGCGTGAGATGCTCGCCGCGAATCAGTGAGTCGCACGCACGCTCGATCGCGCCCTGGCGCCGCGCGTCGATCACGTGCGCATCGCGATTAGCGCGTGCCGCGGCTTTTTTGACCGTCGCCAATGCGCTGATGTAGTCGGGATAGCTCGCGAGGACTCGACCCGAGAATCCCAGGTTCTCGACCGCCCTGACGGTGTGAATTCCGTAAAGTGCGTCCGCAGGGACCGTGCGTTCGCCCAGCAGATCTTTCTCGATGCGAGTGCCGGGTGGCGCGACGAGCCGTTTGCGAATTGGTCCGCGCGATCTTCGTTTCGTGGTCGTGGCCAAGCTACGCGACGCGACCATAGCGGGCCATCTGCAAGACCTTTGCTGCTCCGCGTTCCGGGCTTGGTGTCGTATGCGAGCAGCGCGACCAGCCGCGTCGTATGTCCGACTATCGGCGTCACGCGATGAATCGAGTTCCGTCCTTCGAACAGCAGCAGCGTTCCCGGATTCATCGCGACCCGCACCACCTCATCGCTGGAGCCTTCGAGCAGACGCTGGACGCGCGGATAGTTTTCATCGGTGGCGCTGCGAATCAGCGGAACGTATTCGAAATCGCCGCCGGCCTCCGAGGGTCGCAGCGCAATCGAGGTGACGAAGTCAGTCTGATCGTAATGCCAATGCAGTCGTTCGCCTTCACCCATCACGGCGAGATTGAGCGCGCCCATCGGATCGGCGTAGCGAAAGAGTCGATCCTTTTTCAGCGCCGCCGCAATGAATTCCATGAGCGGATCCCATTCGAACAATTGTCGCATCGGCGAATTGTCCGGAAACTGATCGTAAGCGACGACACCTACCGAGGTCGGCTCGAAAAATTTGCGAGGATGATCGTTCGGCCAGGAGGCGATCAGGAGCTTCGAGATACGGCGTGCCCGTGACGACGCTGTGATACGCGCGCGCCGCGAGCGAATCGCCCTCGCGCACGAGCATCGCGACCGCGTCGGGCTTCAGAAATCCTGGCAGTTCGCACGCGCCTGTCCGATCGAGCTGATCGCGGCAATGACGCGTCAACTCGCGCGTGGCGTCACCGCTCAGATCGAGAATCGGGTAGCGCTCGAGATCGATCAGATCGGCAGGCGACCAATTTTCGTTGACGGTCTTCGTTTGCATGCTCTAAGCGACCTCGGTTTTCGACCTTACGACCGCCTTCTGATTAGCACAATCGCGAAACAGAATATCGTCCTACGGCGCCGTCTTCAGCGGATGCTGCCTGAAAAAATCCAGCATCGCGGGCGTCCATTCCTTGGGCCATCGCATGTGATTGCCGAGACCAATCAGCGATCCAGTTGTGGTGGCCGTCGACTTTACTGGAGCCTGCGGATCGGTCCCGCATGAATCTGTACATGCGTGCACCTGCTGATGATGATTGTCGAGGATCACATCGTCGACGACCACCCCGGCTGCATTCAGCTCACTCGCCATCAGCTCGCCGTTGGGACAGATGCCGCCGACGTCGCATGCGTTATGAACATGCATCGTGCGAGCGGCGGGGTTGAAGATCTGAATCTGCTTGATGCTCGTCGGCGTTCCCGCGACGGGCTGCTGCGGGCAAGGATCGTCGAATGCGCCAAATGGATTGGGCGCCGAATAGACGGCAGCCGCTGCGATGTTGGGGCGATTCACGGCGTAGAGAATGCCCATCGCGGCGCCGTTGGACCATCCCGAGACGTAAATCCGCGCGGTATCGACCTTGCCGGTCGCGACCTCGATTGCGATGAAATGATCGATCGTTGCCGCGTCCGCATTTTCGCGCCAGGTGGTGTTTCCGATCCTTACGTCACCCGCGGGGTTCAGCTGCCGATACCAGTTGTCCCAACCGACTCCCTTGTTGTCCGGGAACGGATAGTAGTGGGTCGTTTTGCGTCCCTCAGGCGCCAGATACTATGTATCCGACATTCTTCGGATCGTCGCTGAGTGAGGTTGAGTTCTGAAGGTCAAGTATATTGGTCTGAGTAATCCATCCGGCGGAGAACAAGGAAGGATGTAAGTATACGACCATTGGTAACTTGCTATTCGATCTGGGCACCTTCGGCTCGTAGAGGCATGCGTATCGATCGATCTTGTCCGCATCCTTCCACGGACCGAGCAGCTTGCCTTCGCCGCAACCGGGTACGACTTCGGAAATTACTGCCGCTGACGGAGCACCGAACGGGCCGCAAGCAGCGAGCGGATCCTTCGTCACGCTGCTGCATGAAAATAAGAATGCGATCATCACTATGCAAAACGTTCTCTTCACGGCTTTTGATTTAACATATCAAGGAGCCATGGCCGATAAGTCCATTGAATTGGAATTGGCTTGTCAGTCTCGACTTTCGAGCGTAATGGTCGGGGTGGCCGCAGTAATTTGCCTGGCGGAGGCTTTATCAGATGAATCTTGTGAATCTTGGCACTCCTGGCGTTGATGCATTGATGGATTCCATGGCGGGGGCTCAGATCGCGCAATTTGCGCGCAAGATCGAAAAGCTCGGATACAGTGCGCTCTGGTTTCCCGAAGCCTTCGGCCGCGATCCGTTCGCGCTGGCGGCGCATCTGCTCACGGTTACCGAGAAATTGGTTGTCGGTACGGCGATCGCGAATGTCTGGAAGCGCGAACCGGTCGCGATGCTGGGCGGGGCCCGCACACTTGTTGAAATGTTTCCCGGGCGCTTCATCCTGGGCATCGGGATCAGCCACGGACCGATGATGGCGCGGATCGGGATCAACTATGCGAAGCCGCTGACCTTCATGCGCGACTATCTTGCGCGGCTTCAAGGAGGCTCCGTACGGTGCGGCGCAGCCCTCCTTCGAAGCGCCGATAATAGTCGCTGCGCTGCTTCCGAAAATGCTCAAGCTTGCAGCGGCCCAGACCGACGGAACGATCCCGACGTTCATTACACCGGAACGGACCGCGCAGATTCGCGCCCAGATCGGACCGGACAAACTGATCTGCTTGCAACAGATCTCGATGCTTGAAAAGGACGCGAGCAAGGCGCGCTCCGCGATCCGCGGGTTGATCCGCTTTTACCTCGGGCTTCCAAACTATCTGCAAAGTTTCAGACTGATGGGCTTCGGTGATTCGGACTTCGCCGAGGGCGGCAGCGATCGGCTGGTCGATGCGATGGTTGCGTGGGGCGACGAGCAGGCGATCCGCGATCGAGTCGCGGCACAGTACAAGGCCGGCGCGTCGCACGTGTGCATCACGCCGCTCAGACCGGAAGGCAGTGCAGGTGCGTGGAGTCTTGCCGCGGGAGGCAAGCGCGAGCATGCGACGCCGGAAGAGCGCGCGCTCGAAGCGCTAGCGCCGCGATGAACTGGCTAATGCCAATAGTCATTCGGATCGCAGGTTAACTATTGGAGTGACTATGCAGATCGATCACGATGAAATCATGCGCCGCGCCGCCGCGATTTCGCCGACGCTCTCTGCGCATGCCCGCGAATGCGACGTTGCCCGCAAGCTCACCGCCGAAAGCATGGCAGCCGTCGTCGATGCCGGCATGTTCCGCATTCCGCAGCCGCGCCGCGTCGGCGGCTACGAGCTGAGTCTGAGGACGCTCGCCGACGCCGTCACATCGCTCTCCGAGGCGTGCCCCTCGAGCGGCTGGGTGCTGATGGTGATGGGTGCGCATCACTGGTGCATGGGTTCGTTTCCCGAAGCGGCGCAAAACGAAGTCTTTGGCGATGGCCGCGACGGCCTGGTCGCGGGAACGTTGTCGTCGCAGGGAACTGCAAATCCGGTCGAGGGCGGCTTCCGCGTCGAAGGGCGTTGGCAATTTTGCAGCGGTGTCGATCACGCTGACTGGGTAATCCTGGGATGCGCCAATCCTTCGACGCGTCGGGCTTCGGTTCACGTGGTCGTGCCGCGCGGCGATCTCGAAGTGGATGACACCTGGCACGTGATGGGCCTGCAAGGAACAGGCAGCAAGGACGTGCTGGCGCACAACGTCTTTGTGCCTTCGAATAGAACGATCGACACGCGGATTCTCTTTCGCGGTGCGAGTCCTCATGCCGCCAATCACGCGACGAATCTGTATCGACTCTCTGCCGAGGCGATGCTGTCGGTATCTGTCGCGACCGCGGTGCTTGGATCCGCGAAATTCGCGCTCCGTCATTTCATCGAACGCACCAAGGAACGGCGCGTAATTTTGACTGGCGCGCGAAAGGCCGAACATGGGCCCACGCAAGTGAGATTGGCAGAGGCCGCTGCCGAGATTCGTTCGGCGGATCTGTTGATTCACGACATCCTCAGCGAGTTCGATGGCCTAATGGCGTCTGGCGCAACCTTCGACAACGATCATCGCGTGCGCGCAAAATGGCAGGCCGCGTATTCCGCCGAACTATGCCGCCGCGCAGTGGCGCGAATGTTTTCCGGTTCCGGCGCGCACGCGGTGTACACTCCGAGCGCGCTTCAGGCCGCATTTCGAAACGTCAATGTCGGCGCGCAGCACGCCAGTATCGACTTCGACAATTCCGCTGAACTCGTATGCCCGCGCGCGTCTCGGCTTGAGCTAGTGATGCTATCTGGCAGGTCTGAGGCGTGCGGAAACCGAAACACGGCTGGCCCTGAAACTTTGGATGCCCGATTCGCGGCGTGACTCGGGCGGCGGCATGGGCTGCGTCCTGGGCCATGTCACGTCGCTGATCTCGGCGATCACCCAACCCTCGAGCGCCGCGTGCAGCAGGTCGCCCGGATTTGGCCACCGATCAATAATCCTGTCCATAGTTCTCTCGCATTGGCGCCTTTTCAGGGCATTTCGAGCAGACAATCCGCGCACAGCGCCCATCGCGCGTGTCCACCGGCCGGCACCACGAGGATTGCCACGATCGGTCGCTGGGCATCTCCGCATCGCCGGCAAATCAGATCGTCACCTTCGCAGCGAGCCTCGAATCCAACCTCGGCAATCGTGGCCGGATCGTCGATCAGCTCGACTCGGACCAGGTTGAGTTCAGTTTCCAAGGTCTCCCGCTTACGTACGGCGCATCAATTCAGGTGCGCGCCCGCTTCTGCATTCATTGAATCGAACAGTTTGGCGACCTGCACCACGATCTGGCGTCCCTGCCGTATCACGAACCTTTCGCGCTCCAATCGGGCCAGATGCTCCGTAACCCTGGGGCGCGACGCGCCGACCAGGTTGGCGATGTCCTTGTGGCTGAAAGCTACGCGCAGGAGAGTGCCGCGCGATTCCTCGATGCCAAAGTCTGCGCACAGTTCCAGCAGCGCGATCGCGATTCGCTCATGCAGGCCCAAGTTCAAGAAGCTCGAACTGCGCAGAAGAAGGCGATACCACTGCTTCAAATCGTTGCGATGAAACTGTTTGAAGGCGGACTCGGTGGCATTCGCGGTGATGCCGTCGAAGTCATCCCAACTGACGGTGCCAACGCGGCAATCGTTGTAAGCCTCGCACTGGAATCTGGATTGGCTGAGCGGCAGAGCCGGGAATTCAGGAATTGGCCCCGGCGCGAGCATCGCGACCGTGACGCGCTCATTGCGCGCGTTGCGGCAAGTGATGCGCGCGACGCCTGCTAACAAAATGTGTGCATCGCGCGCCAGCGCAACTTCGCGCAAGATTACTGCATGGCGTTTGTAGTTGGCCAGCGCCATTGCGCCGATCAGAAGGGTTAGTTCAGGCTGAGAAAGCCACGATAACGCTTTGAGTCGACTCAGCCTGTCCAGATCCGTTTCGCGTGAGGTGTTCCGTTCATTCAAAATTTGCACCCGAGCCCAATAGAAACCATACGCCGTTGCAAGCTGGAAAGGAAACACAGTGTTACACGCATTACAAATACGTTGTGCTACAAAGAACCGAAAAAATGGGCGAGTGTAAGCGCGGCTAGGCGTCAAACGTTAGCGAGATACAAACTTATGACGCGAGCGTGCCGATCGCGGCGGCATCGACGGCGATGTGAGCTTGCGATAAAAATGCTTCCACCCGATCTCTGTTGACTACCAGTTGACGACGATTCCGGGAAATCAGATGTTTTTTTTCAAATAAGATCAGATGTTCGGTGATTCGCGGACGCGAGGCGCCAACCAGTTCAGCCAGATCCCGATGCCGGGCCGGCAATGTCAGACGCACCCCTTTCGGGTCGGCGACGCCGAAATTTTCGCAAAGCTCGAGCAGGATAAGAGCCAAGCGCTCTTCCAATGTGCAGCTCATGAAATTTGCGCATCGCAGTTGAACCAGATCCCAGCGGCCCAGGTAGCTCGCCGCCAGCCGCCTGAAATCGGCAGACGCTATCCCGAGTGAGATTTCGATGAAGGTCTCGAGCTCGACTGCGCCGATTCGGCATACGGTGACCGCTTCGCAGCGAAAATTGTAACTGATGCCGGGCACCGGCGGCGGGAAGCCGGGAACCATTCCGGGCGCGACCATTATCACGAGCGTGCGCTGACCCTTGCGATTGCGGCATGAGATTCTGGCCACACCCGAAAGCAGAATATACGCGGCGTTGGGGGTGTGCTTGTCGTCGAAAATGATCCCGCGCTTTTCGACGATGGTAATCGTCAGCGCATTGTAAAGCTTGTCGAGCTGGCGGGCGGTGAGCCAGGAGATATTTTTAAGCCCGCGGAGTTTTCGGGCATTCGATGCGCGCATGGCACTCATTGACGCAATGTATCAGACCCTTTGGTCTTAGCGGGGAAGATGGCCGCGCCACGAGGTTTATTCGACGGAGTTGGTTCTCCATGTGACCGGAGTCGGGGCAGCGCAAGATCGATCCGCGAGTCAGGCGGATATAGAATCTTGCCGTTTGCGCCAAGGTGTAGGATCGCGCCGCGCAATCCAGACCAACAGCAGGAGCGCTGGAATCGTCGCGACGGTAGTGAGCAGAAAAAACGGCACCCAGCCGAGTTTGTCCGCGAGCACGCCTCCCGAAGACGCAACCATCGTGCGCCCCACCGCCGCCAGCGACGATAGCAGCGCGTACTGAGTTGCGGTGAACGCGGGCGAGCACAGGTCGGAGAGATAGGCGACCAGCGCAGTGCCCGCCATCGCGCCGGTAAGATTCTCGGCTGCGACGCATAGCGCGAGATAGTCGAGACGATGCCCACCGACGGCTTGCAAGACATAAAACAAATTGCCCGCTGACTGCAGAATCCCGCAGAGGATCAGCGCACGCATCACGCCTAGCTTGGACGTCACCACCCCGCCGATAATCGCGCCGATCACAGTCGCGAAGAATCCGACCAGCTTCGAGACCGCGGCGATCTGGTTGAGCGAGAATCCGATCGAGATGTAGAGCGGCATCGCCATCACACCCGCCATCGCTTCACCGAGCTTGTAACCGACGATGAAGATGACGATGGCCGGCCACATTGGCCGTCGCATGAAGTCGGCGAACGGCTCCGTCACCGCAGTCACGAGCCATTCGCGAACGGCGTCCCATCCGCGCGCGTTGGTATGCGGCTCTGCCTCGGGCGGTATCGCTGGCTCGGGCCCGAAGGTGAATACCAGCATCCCAACGCTCAGTAGCGCCGCCATCGTCGCGTAGGCCGCGAACCATCCGAAGCGGGCCGCGATAATCAGCGCGCCGGCCCCCGACACCAGCATCGCGATTCGATATCCGGTCTGAATCATGGCAGCGCCGGGACCCTGCTGATCGGGCGTCAGGATTTCGACCCGGTACGCGTCAATCACGACGTCCTGGCTGGCGGATAGGAACGCCACCAGGACCGCCAACGCCGCCATGTGCGTCAGATCGACTTTTGGATTGCATGAGCCGAGCGCGAGCGTCGCTGCGATAAGTGCGACTTGAATTGCGATACCCCATCCACGCCGCCGGCCTATCGGAATCGGCGGCGGGAGACGATCGATCAGCGGCGACCACAGGAACTTCAGCGCGTACGGCGTGCTGACCAGGGCGAAAGCGCCGATTGTCGCGCGGCTAACGCCGGCAGTCGCGAACCAGGCCGACAGCGTCGAAAACGTCAGCAGCAGCGGGAGTCCGCTGGCGAAACCGAGCGGCAGGATGAGCAAAACGCGCCGATCGCGGTACTGCGCGAACGAGCGTTGCCAAGCAGTCATGCCCTTCCCTTCCACCGTCACACCCTCCGCCACCGGCATGATGAATTCATATCACGTGGCGCAGCGATATTCTTGCAGTAGCGATACTAATGCCTCGTTCCAGCTATGTTACTTGATAATGACTTCCAGTCTGCTACGATTGCGGCGTTATGGGTGCCTCTTCACCGAGCAATTTCAGGCAGCGGCTGACGCAGGACGAGAAAACGGCTGAAACGCGTCGACGCCTGCTCGACGCAGCTATCGTATGCCTAATTGATCGCGGCTACGCCAATACGACGACTTCTGAAATAGCCGAGCGCGCCGGCCTTTCGCGCGGTGCGCAGCTCTATCACTTCCCAAAGAAGGAGGAGCTCCTCACCAGCGCGGTCGAGCACCTTATCGAACTGAAGTTCGGCGAGATGAAGGAGAAGGTGAGCCGGCTTACCAATGAGAACGATCGGCGAGCAATGGCGATCGATCTTATTGTGGGAGATCTACAACGGCCGGTTGGCGACTGCCTGGATTGAGCTGGTCGTTGCGAGCCGCACGGATTCGTACCTGCGCGAGTCGGTGAGCGCGGCGAACGATCGAGTTGCGGAATTCATCAATCGATCGTTCGAGGAGCTCTTTCCACGGCCCGAAGGGGCCAGCGCCTTCTACGAGTTAATCCCGCATATCGTGTCTCTGACGCTCGAAGGGATGGCGCTCGAGGGCATGACCCTGAACAGTGAGTTGACGACAAAGATCCTGGACGCGCTCAAAACCTTCAAACCCTAAGCCTCTGCCGCTAATGCCCGATACCAGTCAGTCGCACGGTCTGCGGCGTGCCCTTCGCGTTGTCGGTAATCGTCATCGTGGCCGTCTGCTTCGTGGCTGCGCTCGGCGTGAATATCACTGCGATCGTGCAATTGGCGCCGGCCGCCAAAGTCGCGGGACAGTTGTTGGTCTGCGTGAATATCCCCGGATCGGAAATCTGCTCGACCAGGACCGGATTCCCCGGACGCTTCTGGCCGCCTTTGGGATTGGAGACCTTCACCATTTTCGGCTTACTCGATGTTCCGACTGCGGTCTTCGGAAACTTAAGCACTTTCGGTTTGATCTCGAGTGTTACCGGCACAGGCGTTGGCGTCGGTGTAGCGGTGGGCGTTGCTGTTGGCGCAATGGTGGCGGTTGGAGTCGAGGTCGGACTGGGAATTCCGACTGCATAGAGATTGTGGTCCTCCGAGCCTACGTAAATAGTTCCGTCGACGCCGATCGCCGGCGAGGAATAAACATAGGAGCCGGTCGCGAACTTCCATTTGAGCGTGCCGTCGGGATTTAGCGCGTAAAGGTTGTCGTCGTCAGCGCCGACGTAAATCGTCCCGTCGGAGCCAATCGCGGGCGACGATTCCACATCGTCGCCGGCTTTGAATGCCCACTTCTGCGCGACGATGCCTTGGCCGCCGTCAGTCACGGCGTAGAGCAGGTCGGCCGTGTCGATCGTGCCGACATAGATGGTCCCGTCGGCGCCGATAGCCGGCGAAGCGTCGACGCCGTTCGCAGTTGCAAACTTCCATTTCAGCGTGCCGCCGGGATTCAGCGCGTAGAGATTGTCGTCATACGATCCGAAATAGATGGTTCCATCGGCGCCGATCGCGGGCGAGGATGTCACAATCGCACCGGCGGCGAATGCCCACTTCTCGGTGCCATTCGGATTCACTGCGTATAAGTTTTGGTCAAGCGAGCCGGCGTAAATCGTCCCGTCGGCGCCGATCGCGGGCGAGGAATCCACCGCACCGCCAGTCGCAAACTTCCATTCGAGCGTACCAGCGGAATTTACCGCATAGAGATTGTTGTCATAACAGCCGAAGTAAATCGTGCCGTCAGACCCGATTGCCGGCGAAGAGGACAGGTCGTCCGCGGCTGTGAATGCCCATTTCTGCGTACCTCCCGGGTTCAGCGCGTAAAGATTGTGGTCCTGAGAGCTGACGTAAACGGTTCCGTCGACGCCGATTGCCGGCGACGAGGACACGTCGGCTCCAGTTGCGAACGCCCACTTCTGCGTGCCGTCAGGATTTATTGCATACACGCTGCCGTCGTAAGATCCGACGTAGATGGTTCCATCGGGTCCAATCGTCGGCGACGAATACACGATCCCGCCGGTCGCGAACGCCCACTTCTGCATGCCGGGGTTGGCGCTGGTATCGAACTGGCTCAGGCCCGTGTGCGTGAGATCGTGATGGAACGTCGGCCACTGCGAGGTGGCAATTTGCGCGTACGATACGGTGACGGCGGCGACGATCGTAATCACAAACGCGATCGCGCCAGAGACTGCGTAAATCCGAATCGCCGCTGGACTCCGCATTCGGATCGCAGGCGTTCAGCCGACGACGATTGCGAGAAGAGAGCCGGTTAGAAGAAAAAAGATCAGGCCGCCGAGCAACAGCGTTGGCGTCGCCGCTGCTCGATTGAGGCCGTAGTCACGATCGCGCTCCACGGTTCTGCCGTTCACGCACCACGATGCGGTTTTCTCCCCGTACGGCCAACCAATCGAAGCGAACATCGTGCGGAATTTTCCGTAAGGGCCAAACCATCCCGCATCACGTGGAAGAACCCGGATAATCGCCATCATCCCGCCGTCTTCATGCGCCAGGATGTGGCAGTGATAGACGAAGTCGCCAACGTCCGGCCCGCGAAAGTCCATTCGGACCGTTACGCTTGGATAAGGACCGGTGCCCGTCCAGTAAGGGATCTGAACCATATCGTGGAGTTGCTGTTGCTCCTTCGGCACCGGCACGCCGTTGATTGCCAGCAGCAGGAAATGAATCTGATGCATGTGAAATTCATGGACTTCCCCGGTGCGGTTCTCGATAGTCCAGTCTTCCACCGATCCCTGCGTGGTTGTGATGGCTGGCGGGTTATTGGGATTAAAGATTTGCGGCGTCGCGCCGACAACGGTGATGAAAAACTCCGTGTTGAACCAGAACGTGGGATTGCGAGAGTCCAGGCTCTCTTCGGAAAAGTACAAGGTGCGCTGAGTCGTCGGCTTCGCGTCGGCGAGTCCCTCGAAGCGTTGCGGTCCCGGCGCGCCCGAAGCCGCAGGCATTTCCAGTTGCGCCGTCTGGTCAGCGGAGTTCGGGTTAGTGAGAGTCGCCAGCGGGCGATTCGGATCGATGTCACCGTTCGGGCCAGTGTCGACATTGAGCGTCATGAAAGTCGCGTTCTTCACCGACTTCGAGGGGCCGGTGACGATAAATTCCGCGCGTCCCGCGTTGGGAATAAAAATATCGGTCATCTTGACCAGCTTGCCCGTGCGCGTGCCGTCCTGAGACCCGGTAGGGACGCCATCGAGTCCAACCACCTCCAGCGTCTGCGGCTTCCCATCGTATTGGAGTTGAAGATCCAGCTGCGTATCGCCGCATGCATTCACAACCCGCCAGAGTTGTTTCTCGCCCGGCTTGATGTTGACGACCGCCGGCGTGTAGGAGGGATAAGGAATGGGAACGTAATTCAGAGTTACGTCCCATGAAGGCACGTCGTTTGGGCCGCCGGGGGAGGCAGGCCGGCTACGTTCTGATCGCGAATGACAAAGATTCGTTGCGCCAGCCCCGCCACCGCCGGCTGCACTTTTTCCAGCCCGTCGACCACAATTGCGCCCGACGCTCCGCCCAGCACGGCCGCATTCGCGAGTCCGTGGACGTGCGGATGGTACCAATAAAGTCCGGGCGGCTCGTCCTTCGGAAATTTCACGTCGTAGGCAAATGTTTCACCCGAATTGATTAGGGTGTGGATCACTTCGTCCTGATGGCAGACCGGCGAAGTATTGGTGCCATGAAAATGAACGTTGACGGAATCCGGTCCCATCGACGACGCGCCGCACACGTCCGAGGCCGAGGTGGACATCCGCAAAGCGCTGGCCTCAGTCGGCGCCGGAAGATTGTTGGTGACATTGACGACCAACTGATCGCCCGGATGCACATGCAGCGTCGGCGACTCGGTGCCGTCGAGCGTCGTGAAGCAGTATAAAGTGCGGCCGTCCGCATCGACCTCAGTGTTGTAGGACAGGTTCACGGTCAGGACGCCGTGCTTGCTGAACAGATCGGTTGGGTTGTTCACGACGCTGCCCGCCGCAAAACGCGTGCATGGGCCGGCACCATCGCTATTCGCGAGCCGGTTCGATTCCGCGCCGAAGCCAACCGATGGAGCCACAAGAGCGAGCCACATCAGCAACGGGAGAATTCCGCTTTTTTATCATTTCGATGTGCGGCTCAACAGGTTTTGTGAAGACGTGCCAACCCCCAGAAGGTTATCATTGAATCTGATTCTCAAAGTCAAGTCCAATTTTTCCGGCCTTTAGCTCGGGGCCTCGCCCCCCGCGGAATCTTCGAGCCTGGCGTCCGAACGACTGGATTCCGGGTGTTCCGGATTGCTTCGTCTCAGATGATATTGGTATCAGTATCATCTGTTCCTGGAAAGGGAGGCTGATCCATATGACACCTGCAACGCCGCGAACCGAGCCGAAACGATTTGCGCTTGGCGCAAGCTCAGATTGTCGACGAGTCACGGTCGACGGGGTCTCGATCGCTTACGATGATCGTGGCGATGGATTTCCGATCATCGGGCTGCATGCGATCACCCATGGCAGCCGCGACTTCGAGCACGTCGCGGACACGCTCGCAGCCAGATGGCGGTTCATCACGCCCGATTGGCCGGGTCAGGGACGCTCGGGAGCCGATCAGCATCCGGCACGACTCGCTCGCTACACTGCGCTGCTGGCGGGATTCATGGACGCGCTCAAGATTGACCGCGCCATCCTGATCGGAAACTCAATCGGCGGTTCTGCCGCGATGGCGTATGCGGCGGAGTCTCCAGGACGCGTCGCTGGCCTGGTTCTCGCCGATCCGGGCGGACTGATCCCGATGAACGCACTTGGGTACAGGATCTGCGGCATGATAGCGGCGCTTGGACGTGCCGGCCAGCGCGATGCGTTCTACTTCAAGCCGGTCTTCTCGATGATGTATCGGCAGTTTCTCCGGACGCCTGCCGCGCGCGAACAGCGCGACCGGATTGTCGAAGCGGCGGCAGAATGCGCCCCAATCTGGGAGCAGGCGTGGCTTGGCTTTCGCACTCCTGAGGCCGATCAGACCGGAATCGGCGCGCAGATCAATTGTCCGGTTCTGTTCACCTGGGCCTCGCGCGATCCGATCGTCTCGTTCGCGCGCAGCAAAGATGCGATCGGCCGTTTCCCGAATCACTCGGTCGCGCTCTTCGGCGGCGGCCATTGCCCGTTCCTCGAAGAGCCGGAGAAATTTCTCGCGGCAGTCGAGCCGTTCATCGAAAAAGCAACTGACGGCAACAAATCCGCGCGGCCGCTCGCGGCGGCTGCGAGATAGAAGATGCGCGCGAGCCGCGGCTCCAATGTCGACGCGTCGCCCGGAAGCTGCGCGCGGTCACCTCGCCTGCGAAGTCGCGGACCGGAAGCAAACCGGAGCGGCATCGGAAACCGACTGAGACGCGGCGCGCGTTGATCGAGGCCGCCGCCAGGATTTTCAATTCGGACGGCTATCACGGCACCGATTCGAACCGCATCGCGCGCGAGGCCGGCTATGCCCCCGGCACTTTCTATGTTCACTTCGCCGACAAGCTCGCGATCTTTCTCGACGTTTACGAGCACTGGGTGAGCGCCGAGTGGTCGTCGATTGAGGCTCATCCTGAAATCCGGCGGGAGTGCGCGCGCAATCCGCAGGCGGCTGAGCCGCGCCGTGCTCGAGCACCATCGCAAGTGGCGGACGTTTCGCGCCAGCCTGCGCGCGCTCAGCGCGACCGACGATCGAGTGCATGCCGCGCGTGTCGCCTCTCGCGATCGCCAGATCGAGACGATGACGCGGCTGATCCGCGCGCGAAATACTCCTGTGCCCAGCCGGGCGCGGATGCTGGCGCAGTTGCTGATCGCCGAAGCGCTATGCGACGCGGTGGCAGAAGGCGACGCGAAGTCACTGGGCATCCGCGAAGAAGAGATCGTGCGGCTGGTGGATGAAAGCTCGCGCGAACTGCTGCCTTGAATCCCTCGCCCGTTATTTCACGGGAAGCCCTGGTTAGGTGAGGGTTCTGCGGCGCATTCTCCAACGCGAACTGTCGCGCGATTGTCAGAGCGCGACGGGCTGATGTCGGCTAGCAGCAGCAGCATCGCGAGCGGTGCGATTGGGATCAGCGCGTGGCCGGCCAGTGAGCGCGCAAACAGCGGGAGCAGCCAGACGAATACCAGCAACGATTTCTCCTATGGAAGAAAACCGTTGCGGCGGCCTTCGAGCGCTAGCCACGCGATGGGCAGCGCGAGTATGACGAGGTCGTAGTCCATCATGTAGGGCGTCATCAGCAATACGCCGGTCGCGAGCGCGGCGGCGTGGAGCTCAAATTTGGCGGTTCGCCACCATATCCAGATGACGGTGATCGCGGCGATCAAAGCCACGGCGGCCTGAAATGCATATGCTGTCGCGACACTGAATCCCCACAGGCGCGCGGCGGCGAAGGCACTTTGCATTTTCTCGAATCCGCTGCCGCCCTGTTCGAGCACTATATTCCGCGTGAAAATGATGCTGCCAGAAAAAAGCCTGCCAGGTTTTCGCACCGAACATCGCGAACGACAGAGCGGCGAAGATTACTACTGTGACTGAAGCGGCTGCGATCGTGCGCCATCGGCCGAGTGGCGAGGAGAAAAATCGGCACCAGGATGCCGTACTGAGGCTTGTAACTCATGAGGCCAAACATCACGCCGGCCAGAATCGGACGCCGATCGAGTGTCAACAGACGCGCCACCGAGCAACGCGAGCGTTAGAAATCCATTCTGGCCGTTGGTCAGATTGACCAGCGCACCGGGAAAAGCGATCGCCAGCCAACGCGAATCGCGCTCGGGATCGATCTTCCACATCGTCGCGAGATAGGCGGCGAAGGTCGTGACCGTCCACGCGAGCAAAGACCAGACGTACGGCACTAGCGCGAGCGGCAGCATTATCAGCAGATAGATCGGCGGGTAATGAAAAACCGGCGAAGCCGACGGAGAGGATCGGCGACCGCGCTGCTTTCTGACCGACCACAGGCGCGCGACGTCGTAGACCAGGCCGACGGAGCGCCGTGGAGCGTCAGCCACGACGCGGACCATGGGTCGATGAAGTCGGCGCCGATGGGATGTCCGGCGGGATCCATCAGGCCCTTGCTGCGCAGTATCCAGATCGACAGCACTCGACGACGTAAACCGCGAGGAACAGTCTCGGATAAGCGACGAGGCGCCGCCGCGTGAGCCATGGCGCTTCTCTGAAGGAGTCGAGTATCGAGCTACCGGCCAACCATCCTCCCCGCGAGTCATCACCCCGACCGAATCGACGAGCTCGGCTGCGAACCTGAATAGCAGAGGACGGGCGTCACAACCAGCGGTGGTCATGCGGAGCGGAAATACTGGCCGGGGGTTTTGCCGAAGGTCATGCGAAACGCCGAGATGAATGCGCTGATGCTGTCGTAGCCGACGTCCATCGCGACCGTCGTCACCGGGTCGCCGGCGGCCAGCAGCCGCAGCGCGTGACCGAGCCGAAGTTGCTGACGCCATTTGCCGAAGCCGAGGCCGGTTTCGTTCTTGAACAGCCGCTCGACGGTGCGTTTGCTGGCGCCGGCAAGCTTCGACAGCTCGATCAGCGAGCGAGTGTCGGACGGCTCCTTCTGCAGCATCGTGGCGATTCGTTTCGCGCGCGCGTCGCGCGGCAACGGCAGATGCACCGCGTCGGATTGCATCACGTGAAGATGATCGAGCAGGACCGACACGAGATGCGCGTGTTCGGGATTGCGAAGATTCAGGCTGTCCAGCTCGACGATGCGGAGAATCAATTCGCGGAGCAGCGGAGAGACGCCGATGACGCGAGGCTCGTCGGGCAGCGAGCGGCTGAGTCGCGGCACGAGGTACAGCGTCCGCAGCGATACCGCCCCGGACATCTGGATCGAGTGACGCGTGCCGGCAGGAACCCAGACGCCGCGATGGATCGGAACCACCCACGCGCCTTCGGGCGTCCGCACCGTCATGACGCCGCGCGACGCGTAAACCAGCTGATGCCACGGGTGCGAATGCGTTCTGATAACGTGGCCGTCGGCGTACTCGGGAACGGTCCCGGTGCGGACCTGGTACTTATACGAGTCGAAAAACCAGTGGCGCTTTTTCGGCATCAGTTGGCAATCTATCGCAAGACGGCCAGCCGCTCAAAATGGTAAAACGGCGCTAACAGCGAACGCGGAGGAGGATCGAATCATGCTCGGCGATTACGAAGTGATGTCGTTTGTTGGAACCACGCAGCCGGAGCGCGCGAAGGCGTTCTATGGCGGAGTGCTCGGTCTCAAGCTGGTCGAGGACGCATGGTGGGCGATCATCTACGAGGCTGGGCGGGAGACATCTTCACATCGAGAAGCCGCGGGAGAAATTCACGCCGGTGCCGTTCACGGCGCTGGGCTGGAAGGTCCCCGACCTCAGGGCGATCGTGGAGCAACTCGCGAAGAAGGGCGTCAAGTTCGAGCGCATTCCGGAACTGCAACAGGACGACCGGGAATCTGGACCACTCCGGATGGCGGCGGCCAAAGTGTGCTGGTTCAAAGATCCCGACGGCAATCTTTGTCGATGACTCAGTTCTCGAAGTGAGTAATGCAATGGCTATTCAACTCGACCATATGATTCTGGCGGTGAACGATCGAAAAAAGAGTATCGAGTTTTACGCCGGCATCCTGGGTCTTAAGTACGAGGGCGATCGGGAGCCGTTTTCGATCCTCCGGGTGACGCCTGACTTGACGCTGCAGATTGCGCGTGGGGCACCAAGGGCGGCGAGCATCTTGCGTTCGCGATGTCGCGCAAGGAATTCGACGAGGTCTTCCGCCGGGTGAGTCGACGCGAAGATCGAATATGGAGATGACTTCGACTCCGTCGGCAACATGCGCGGTCCCGGCGACGAGACGGCCACAGTCGCTCAATTCGGCCGGCGGCGGCGCGCGCGGCCCGGGCAAGAATCTCTACTTCTTCGACCCGAGCCGGCACCTGATCGAAATCAGGCACTACGAGGGATGAGCCGAGCTGGTGTCCTGCTTGAGATGAAGACCGCGAAGCGGAGGGCAAGCCGCACAATCGATGCCCCGGATTTGCCCGCGCACGCATCGCTCGAATCGCTCAAGCTCGGTAGTTTTGCCGCTGACTCATATGAGCTGGCGGCAATCGAGGGAGTGGCGCTGAACGACGCATCTGCCGGCCGATTGCAATTTGATACCTGCGTCCTGACGCGAATCGAACTTGATCGAACTACGCTGTCGAACTTCAGGATGGTCGATGTGCGCGTCGAGAAGTCGAGCGCGGCCAATGGCATTTGGGCCAAGCCGAGTCTCCGCCGGGTTGCGATCGTCGGATGCCGTCTCACGGGACTGACGATGACCGAAGGCGATCTTTCGGATGTTCTGTTCCAGGATTGCAAAGCCGATTTTTTGCGGCTCGCGTCGTCCCGGATCGGGCACGCTCGCTTCGAGAACTGCGTGCTTGCGGAAGCCGAGTTCCACGAGTCGACAATTGAGCGGGTCGTGTTCGACCGATGCGATCTGAGAAATGCGAATCTCGCAAATGCGAAACTGAGCGAAGTCGATCTGAGAGGCTCGAAGATCGAGGGCCTCACGCTTGATGCGGCCCAGCTTGGATCGCTGACGGTTGATCCGTCGCAGGCGATGGTGATCATCCAGATGCTTGGTGCAAAAGTCGGCTAACGGCCTGCGGCATCGCGGAACCTAACCCATAACCCCTTCCCTCGAGGGAAGGGGGACGATCAAATTGGGGGCGAGCGCGTTCAGCGGCATCAGTGGCGGATGTCGTCGGTGCGCGAGACTTCCATCCAGGCGTTGATCAGGTCGTCGGCTTCGTCGGGCTCGAGGCGGCCGTCTTTTACTGCGGCCAGGATTTCCAGGATCGCATCGTCGCGATTCAACTTCACAGTTCCGCCGGGTCTGAATTTCTCCGCCTGAGTTTTTTCAGTGTTTTCAGGTTTTTCAGTGTCTGACTGAGTAGTCGATTGAGTATTCGACTGAGTAGTGCTGCCGGGCTGGTCGTGCGCGCGGTTGCGGACGTCGCGGGCTGCTTCGCGGATTTTGTCGCGCATCTCGCGGGCGGCCTGGCGCACCCGATCGCGCATCTCGGTGCGCGCCTCGCGCGAGCCGCCGCGCACTGCCTGCGACACGAGCTCGCCGATTTCCTTGCCGAGTTTCGTGAGCCGCTCGCCGACGTCTTCCGGAACCTGCTCTTCGATTTCGGAAATTGCGCGCTCGACTTCGCGCAGTCCTTCGCTGACGCTGCGTTTCACGTCGCGGGTGACTTCGCGCACGATTCCGCTCGACAGCCCGCCGCTCTCGGCGACGAACTGGCCGGCCGCGTCGAGGACGCTGCGCACGAATGTGGGAATCTCGCCGCCAATGTCGTCGACCAGGTCTTCGAACGGCGCCGAGAATCCGCCCGCGCGCGAGCGATAGCCGCGGCCGGAGAAATCGCGCTCGCGGGCGTCGGCGCTGGCGATAATCACGTCGGCGCCGCGCGTCTCGATGGCAATTTTCGTGCGCGCACCGGATGCGGGATCGGGACCGATGGTGCCGTGAATGTGACTGCGATCGATCCACTTGAGCGCGGACGCGTCGATGCCGAAAGTTCGGATTCGGCCCCATCCGGCGGAAGCGTCGAGCTCGAGCGACGGCGGCGGTATCCACTTCGAGGTTGACGCGGCCGCGGCTGGCGACGCTCCAGGCTTTGTCGAGCGGAAACGGGCCGGCGAGATCGATAGCGCCGCCGACGTCTTCAAGACTGACCGAGCCGCCGACGCGGCTGATGCGCGCGTTGCCGCCGACGAAACCGACTGCGACTTCGCCGGCAACGTTGTCGGCCGCGAGCTTGCCCCCGATTTTGCCTATTTGCAGGCCGCCCGACAGATTCGAGGCGCGCACCCGGCCGCCGACGACGCCGGCTTCGACGTGAGCGGCGTCTTCAATTTCGAGATGTCCGCCAATGACGCGCGCGATGAACGGCGCGTGCACGCCGAGCAGGTTGGCGCCTCCGGCTATTTTTTCTATTGCCACTTCGCCGTTGATAGTGCGGCAATCGAATCCGCCGGCGATATGGCTGAACGTGATCGCGCCCGCGGATTCGACCGAGAGCGAGCCGCGAACCTTGACGCCGTCAACCGCGCCGGCTTCCTTGATCGAGACGTTGCCGCTGACGGTATCGCGCATCGAGATCGCGCCGATGCGGCGTGCGTGCAGATTGCCGCGCACGCGAGTGACGATGAAACGGCGTGGCGAGATCGGAGAGGTCGAGGTTGCCGGCGAGGTCTTCGACTTCGACCGTGACGCCGGCGGGAACGGTGATGACCGCGTTGTCGCGCAGCGTCACTTCGGCGACGCCGGCGTTGGTGGTGACTCTTGGCGCGACGCCCGAGTCGATCTCGATTGCGGGGCGGTCGCTGCCGCTGATTTTGAGATTTCCGCCGGCGCGCAGGATTCGGATTGATTCAACTCCATCGATGGTCGAGATAGCCATGGCGGATTCCCTCCGTTCTTTTTTCAGTGACTTATGCGTCTTTTGTGCGGGGCTCGTTCAGTGCGGCGAGTGCTTCGTCGGGTGTGATTTTGCCGTCCTTGAGATCGGCCAGGACCGAGCGGCGCCGTGAGCCGCTGTCGTCGGAGGCCGAAGCTTCTGGCCCGGACTTCGGCGGAGTAGCCGAGCGCGGTGATGACGTCGTCGAGGCGCGCGCGGACGGTCGGGTAAGAGACGCCGAGTTCGCGCTCGACTTCGCGGATGACGCCGCGGTTCTTGATGAAGACCTCGATAAAGTCGATTTGCGCGCCGGTGAGCTTGAGTAGCGCAGGCGGCGCGAACTCGCCTTCAATCGAGATTGAGCAATCAGGGCAGTCGAGGCGGGCGACGGTCAGATTGCCGTCGCATGACGGGCATTTGAGAATTATTGGCCTCATTGTGGTCTAATATTGATCCAAATATTAATTCTGTCAAGTTTAAAGTTAAGATTATTGATATTTTGGGGTCGATGATAGAATCAATCGTTGCGTGGCAGGCGGCAGGTTCCAGACCGCTGAACAATGACTACGAGGCGGGGTGTTGCTGGCTCAGGCAATGGACGGAGCCGAGGCCCCAGACCAGGTCGGTCGAGGGGACGCCGACTACGCTGCGGCTGGGGAACAGGCGTTGCAATGTTTGTGCGGCAACGGCGTCGGTGGGGGCGTTGAAGGTCGGCATCAGGACTGCGCCGTTGGCGATGTAGAAATTCGCGTAGGAGGCGGGCAGGCGAGTGTCCGTCGTGGATGACGGCGGGGGGCATCGGAAGAGTTTCGATTTTGAAGGGGCGGCTCGCCTGATCGCGCATCGCTTGGAGGCGCGCGAGGTTGTCGCGCAGGACGGCGTAGTTCACATCGGCGGGATCGTCTTCGAGGACGGTGACGATGGTGTCGGGCGCGACGAAGCGCGCGAGGTCGTCGATGTGGCCGTCGGTGTCGTCGCCGGCGATTCCGTCGCCGAGCCACAGCACGTTGGTCACGCCGAGATAGGTGCGCAGGTAATCCTCGATGTCGGCGCGGCTCAGCGTGGGATTTCGATTCGGGTTGAGCAGGCATGACTCGGTCGTGAGCAGCGCAGCCGGCGCCATTGACGTCGATCGAGCCGCCTTCGAGCACGATGCCGGGCTCGATCACTTTGAAGCCGTAGCGGAGCCCAAGTTTCTGCGGGACGACGTCGTCGAGATCGAAGGCGCCGTACTTTTCGCCCCACGAGTTGAAGCGCCAGTCGAGTGCGATCTGATTCGGGCCGGCGGTCGATGCATTCGCGAGACGATTGACGAAAATCGGGCCGTGGTCGCGCACCCATGCGTCATTGGTCGGCAGATGAAAGATATCGATTGGGAGAAGCGGGCCGGGCGCTTCCTTTTCGGTGCGGCGGGCGGCGTCGAGAATCATCGCGCGCACTTCGTCGATTTGTTTTTCATCGGTGACCGCCAGGCGGACGTGTTCGAAGCGCGCCATCTTCGCGACCATCTCGGCATAGATCGGCGGGATGATGTCGAACTTGTCGGGCCAGGTGTCGCGATTATGCGGCCACGCGAGGTAGCACGCGATGTGCGGCGCCCATTCGGGGGGCATCCGATAGGCCGCGAGAAGCCGGCGATGCTCATGGTGGAATATTGCTCACCAGAAGCCATCAACTATTCGTTCCACTGATTGCTTGCCGGCCGCCACGCTGGCCGCCGATTCGGCATCGTCCTGATTCCATGCGTTATCCACGACCACGGTGCGAACCTCGTGCACTCCTATCATATGAAGCCAGAAATCAATGTAAGGCGCCTGGTGATCGAACGACGGCGGTATTGTAGAATTTTCGCGATAGGTAGAACCCCGCGTATAGACCACGAGCGCCTTAGGGATGTCGAGGAGTGGCCCATATTCCTTGCCGTCATAGGTGAACAGGTAATTGCGCTGAGCAGTCAGATCAATCAACTGCTTGAGCTTGTATGGGATGGAGAAGTTCCACATGGGCAGGCCCAGGACGATTCGGTTCGCTCGTTGAAAGCGACCGATCAATTCCAGAATCCGGTTCCATGTACGCGATTCCGCGTCTGACATTGGCTGGTGCTTGATGGCCTTGTACTTCGCCCCGATCGATGCGGCATCAAACTCAGGGAGGTTTTCATCCCAGACATTCAGGACGTCCTCGTCAATCGCGGGGAGGACTTTCCTGGAAGCTGACAGAAAAGCGTTGGTCAGGCGCGATGGAGTTCGATTTGTCGCCCCGCGGCGATGACTGAATATGAAGAACGTTCATTGTGAGTCCATCCAAACGAATGTGGAATATTGCTCACAGCTACGAACGATAGCGGCGCGTGAGATCCGCGTAGGCGTCGATGCGGCGGTCGCGCAGGAAGGGCCAGTTGCGGCGGACCTGCTCGATTTTGGCGAGGTCGCATTCGGCGATCAGAGTTTCCTCGGCGGTGGCGCTTGCGCGCGCGATTATTTCACCGAATGGATCGGCGACGAACGAATCGCCCCAGAACTCGAGTTCACCTTCGACGCCGACGCGGTTGACCGCCGCGACGAAGACGCCGTTGGCGATCGCGTGGCTGCGCTGGATCGTTTCCCACGCGTTCACCTGTTTGGGACGGACTTTTTCCGGCTCGCCATGCCACCATCCGATGGCCGTCGGATAGAAAAGAATTTGCGCGCCGGCCATCGCGGTGAGTCGCGCGGCTTCGGGGAACCATTGATCCCAGCATACGAGCGCGCCGATCGATCCGTGCGAGGTGGGATGCGCGACGAAATCGAGATCGCCGGGGGTGAAATAGAATTTCTCGTAGTAGCGAGGATCGTCGGGGATGTGCATCTTGCGGTAACGTCCGACGATTTTGCCGGATTCGTCTATGACGGCGGCGGTGTTGTGATAGACGCCAGCGGCGCGACGCTCGAAGATCGACGCGACGATGATAATTTTTCGCGCCTTGGCGACGGCGCCGAGCGCTTCTGTAGTCGGGCCGGGAATCGGCTCGGCGAGATCGAAAAATTTCGGGTCCTCGACCTGACACGGATAGTGCGCGCCGAAGAGTTCCTGGGTGCAGACGATTTGCGCGCCACGCTGGGCGGCGTCCTCGATTTTCGAGATGGCCTTGTCGAGATTGAGGCGCGGCTCGGCCCCGCAACTCATCTGGATCAGGCCAATCGTGACCTTGTCGGCGTGCGATGCCATAACAATTGTGATAGCAACCGCGCGAGTCGCACGCCATCGCTTGGACAAACACGTTACAATGAGCACGAAACATTTTCGTCATCGGCGGTTGCGATGAGCGTGGCTGTGATATTGTAATAGGGCGCGCTAAACGAAACCGCGCTGGAGAATTTCGGGACTGCCCGCCGCTGATAGCCGGGTCCTGCGCAAGGGAAGGCCGCGAACCCCGCCAGGTCCGGAAGGAAGCAACGGTACCGGCTGCCACCCTGTGCCGCAGGGGTGCCTGGCTATCATTCGACGGGCAGTCCCGCGAAAGATTTTCGCGATGGCCGAATCCCAAACCCCACATCTGGTACTCGCGCGCAAATGGCGGCCCGAACGCTTCACGGATCTGGTCGGCCAGGAGCACGTGACGCGCACGCTCGGCGAGGCGCTGAAGCGGGGCCGAATCGCGCACGCGTTTCTGTTCACCGGAATTCGCGGCGTCGGCAAAACCACGGCGGCGCGGATTCTCGCGCGATGCCTCAATTGCGAGAAAGGCCCGACTGCGGATCCGTGCGGCGAATGCGCGGCGTGCGTCGAGATTCGTGCGGGCAGCTCCCTCGACGTCAACGAGATCGACGGCGCCACTTACCGCAAGATCGAAGACGCGCGCGCGATTATCGAAAATCTCAGCTACCGGCCGGCGCGCGACCGCTTCAAGATTTATATTATCGACGAGGCGCATCAGCTTACCGACTCGGCTTTCAACGCGCTGCTGAAGACGCTCGAGGAGCCGCCGCCGCACGTCAAGTTTATTCTGGCGACCACAGAGCCGCAGAAGATGCCCGAGACGATCCTGTCGCGGTTGCAGCGCTACGACTTCCGGCGAATCCCGTACCTCAAGATTCTCGAACGGCTGCAGGATCTCGCGGGGCGCGAGGGCGTTGAGGCAGAGGAGAGCGCGCTGCGACTGCTCGCGCGCGAGGCCGGCGGCAGCATGCGAGATGCCGAGCGGATGCTCGAGACGGCGATCGCGACGGCGTCCGGCAAAGTGACTGAGGCCGAAGTGGCGTCGTCGCTGGGCGTCGCGAGCAGGACCACCGTCCTGAAAATGGCGGATGCGATTCTGCAGAAGAACGCGGCGGCTGCGCTCGCGCATGTGCGGGAGCTCGCGAGCCGCGGCGCGAACCTCGAATCGCTCGGGCGGGACTTGCTCGAAACGCTGCGAAATCTCGCGGTCGCGAAACTTCCTGCCGGTGATTCAGACAGTCCGCTCGACGACATTCCCGATCATGAAGTGGCGGAGTTAAAGCGGCTCGCAGCGGCCGCAAGCTCGCGCGATATCATGCGGCTGTTTCACCTGATGGCGGATTCGCAGGAACAGATTCTTAAATCGCCGTACCCTGACTTGCTGCTCGAGATGGCTGTCGTCCGGATGGCATCGCTGGCGGCGGTGGTCGACGCTGATGAATTGCTGCGCGCGATTGGATCGACACCGCCTGCTTCCAGCACCCCGCCCGCCTCGTCTGGCGGTGGCTCTGGAGGCCGTGGTGCGAGGCCGGAGCCCGCACCGGCGAGTCCGCAATCTAGCGGTGCGCGGCGGCTGCGTGTCGAGGGCGAAGTTAAAGCAGACGCGCCGCTTCGCAGTGAATCTCAGCAAGAACAGCAGGATGGCGGCTGCGCGCGAACTTCCCGAGCTGCGTGATTTTATTCGCGGACGCCGCGCGGCGCTGGCGGGTTTCATGGAGCAGGGTGCGGGACTCATGCTCGACGGCGATATTCTGACGGTCATCGCGCGCAACGACATTTACATTCGCTATCTGAACGACAACAAGAATGTTATCGCGGAGCTCGCGAGCGAGCATCTTGGGCGCCCGATTCGCGTCGAGCTTTCGACCAACGGCGCGGCGGGGCCTGCGGCGAACCGCACGACGATGCCGCTTGCTGAAAAAATCACGCGCGAGTTACCGCCTGCGGTACCGGCCATCAGCAAGCCATTCGCCGCGGAGAATGGGCGCAAGGAGACGTTGCCGTCGAGGCCGATCGAATCGATCAGAGAAATTGCGCCCGCATCTAAACCTATCGAGGCTGCGCGGGCGATCGAGGCGGCGCGACGTGCGGCTACTCCCGAGGAACGGCAGGCGGTGCTGGCTGATCCGTCGGTACGAAGAGTGTTCGATACATTGGATGCGCGGCTGGTGGAATTGAGGATGCCGAATCAAGTGCAAGCTTCGGCGAAGGAATCAAAGTAATACGTTGCCGGATGGAGAGATGCGGCAAGGAGCAAGCTCGTGGCAGAAATAGATTTGTCGGCATTGATGCAGCAGGCGCAGGCGCTGCAGGCGCGCATGAAAGAGATGCAGGAAAGTGCGGCGTCGAAAACCGTCGAGGCGCAATCGGGCGGCGGGATGGTGCGGGTCGTGGTCGACGGCACGATGCGCGTGCGCAAAATAGAAATCGATTCCGCGATCGTCGCGGCCAACGATAAGTCGATGCTCGAAGACCTGATCCTGGTCGCTATCAACGACGGGATGGAGCGCGCGCAGAAGATGCTCGCCGACGAGATGGGCAAGCTCGGTCCGCTGGGCGGGATGCAGATTCCCGGCTTCAACAACGAATGACGGAGCGCGCTTGATGGCGGAAAACCTGAAGCGCCAGGACGGACTTGCCGCCTGCGATGACGAGACTTGTAAAGGAGTTGTCACGTCTTCCGGGTATCGGTGAAAAGACGGCGTCGCGGCTGGCGTTCAACCTGCTCAATCGCCCGCGCGACCAGGTGATCGCGCTCGCGGAATCGCTGCTCGAAATGAAAGAGCGCGTCGGGCTGTGCTCAGGATGTTTTGGTCTGTCGGACCATCCGCGATGCCAGATTTGCGACGACGAAGCGCGCGAGCGCGAGGTGATTTGCGTCGTCGAGGGACCGGCGGACCTGATGGCAATTGAGCGGGCGCGCAGTTTCGGCGGCGTCTATCACGTGCTCAACGGCGCACTTGCGCCGCTGGACGGAATCGGCCCCGACGACATCAAGATGAAAGAACTGATTGCGCGCGTTAGTCCTCCGGCTGTCGTGCGCGAAGTGATAATCGCGACCAACGCGACGGTCGAGGGCGAGGCGACCGCACTTTATATCGCGCGTGTACTGAAACCGCTCGGCATCAGGACGACGCGACTGGCGCGCGGGCTGCCGGCTGGCGGCGACCTCGAATACAGCGACTCAGCTACTCTCACCAGTGCGCTCAGCGGCCGCCGCGAACTCTAGACCGGGCTGCTACCGGTTCAGCGACGCGATGCTAATCTACAATCGTGGCTGAACTACCCGTCATCCTGACGCCGGGCGAAGACGGTTTCCTGGTCTCCGAGTGTCCCATTATTCCGGGTTGCATCAGCCTGGGACGGACCCGCGACGAGGCGCTGCAAAATATTGCTCAAGGGATTTATGGAAGTAGGCCGAAGGCGATGCCTTGCCACGCACGTTCGCCAGCCTTGAAAAGCTTGCGGTTGTCTGCGGCGATCGCGCGGAATAATCGCAAGGCAGCGAGGTCATCCATCCCGGAAATATCCCTTTCGAGATGTTCCCGAAGGAGCTCGGACAACAGAGCGCGAGCGGTCTCCCGATCCCAGAATGCGGCGTTCATTTCGGAATTGCCGAAGAGCGAATGGCGATGCAGGTTGCACGAGCCAACGGTACCCCATTCACCATCGACGACCATGAGTTTGGCATGAACCCAAACGGGCTTGCGCTGTCCGTCGTTCCCCAATCCAGCGATGCCGGCCAGCGTGAAAGTTTCGAAAGCTCCTAAGGCCACCAATTCCTCTGAAATTTCTCCCTCGGCAGGCACCACCGCCACAACCTCGACGCCCCGCAGCAGAGCCTGATGTAAACAATCGATGATCTCAGGGACCTCGACATGCTGGTGCTCGATATAGATCGAACGGCGGGCGGCAGTTATCGCCGCGCAATACTGATCGAAATTCGATCGTTCGCCCGCTTCTATATCGAATGGGGTCCCTTCAGGCGTCGCTCGCCCATCACGGTACCTGCCACTATGAATCGTCCTCTGTATCTGAACGAGGGCATCGCCCCGCCGGATGGGCAATCTGGTCGGGAAGGGCAAGTCAATCTCGCTGCCCGATCCCCACCGGCCATCTGCCGAATGACGCTCGCTTGCCTCGTTCCAGCGCTGGACGAAGTTGTGATGGATATCGACCGCTGACGGACCGGCCAGTTCGATGTAGGCATCATGGTTCTGGCCTTCGCCGCGATGGCCAGGAGCAACCATGGAGTGAGGATTGAGATTGATCCCGCCAAGGAAAACAGTCTCGGTCTCCGTGCCGGGATCGATAAGCCAACTCTTTTGATGCTGACAGAATCCAGGCTGGGCGCGATCCCACCGGACGCGAATGGCGGAATCGCTCGTAGCGAGCAGGTCGATATGTTCCGGCGAGCCCCAGAAGGCATTCGCTTTGAACTTTTCGGTTTCGGGATCGGGTCGCCAGAAGATGAGTCGAACATCCAGACCCCGCGCCGCCGCGCGATTCAAGACGTCCAACGCCGACCCCCGACCGTCTGGCATCTGGAAGTCTGCCCACATGAAGGTCACCGTCGCCCAAACGCTCTGACGGGCAGCTTCGATGGCCCCACAAACGCGGCGAAATGCTGGCTCTCCGTCGACCAGTGGCCGCAACGCATTTCCCAGACGCGCGGGATATGATGCCGTTTGAACAAGAGGGATGGTGAGTTCGCGGAAGTCTAAGCCATTGAGCATCTAACGTTCCGAGGTTCCGGCTAATCGACTCGCTCTTAGTGGGGAATCCTACGGATGCCCGAGCGAGACAGCAATAATGATAGATGCGCTCACAATAGGGGTCGGAAACGAGCGCCGGTCAAAGCGCTCGCTAAACTCGGTTACCGGCAGGTGGACCAGTTCATGGCGCTGCTTTGATCGTAGCGAATGGCTTGCATGACGAAAATGCTTCACTAGAATTCTGAAGCGACTCAATCCTCGCATTTCATCCGTGCAAACAATCTTCGGCCACTTCAGGTCATCGACGCGATTGAAGCTTGCGGTCGTGACGATGATAGCGATCGTCATGTCCGCGTGCGGTGGGCCGTCCAAACCGATGACGCCGGCGGAGCGCGGGCGAATCGTGTACATGACGAATTGCGTGATCTGCCATAACGCAGATCCCAACTTGCCCGGCAGCCAGGGACCTCCGATCGCGGGATCGCCGCGCGAGCTGGTCTACGATCGCGTGATGTTTCTCAAGTATCCGCCCGGGTACACGCCCAAGCGCACGACGCATGCGATGCGTGCGCTGCCGCAGTTGAAGGATCGAATCGACGATATCGTGGCGTTTTTGGCGGAGGCGGCAAAGAACAAGTGAGGGCGCGCGAATATTGGATCGTGCTTGAGGCCGTGGAACCTAACCCCTAACCCCTTCCCGAGCTGGAAGGGTAACCGGATTTTAAAGAAAAGCGGAGCCGCCGATGTTATTTCGGCGGCTCCGTGTTTTGTAGACAGTCGCTCGTCCGACTGGTCAGCCTAGCGTCACCTTGATGATCACGATCAGCAGGATCCACAGGCCCAGGCCTGAGTGGATTGTTCCTGCGATCGAGTCGAGGGGTTTCTTGGTCGCACCTTGGGTGCCTATGAGCGCGTTGGCCTCGACCAGGAAGATCACGATCAGCGTGACCACCAGCCATCCTGTGATCCCGCCCGGGGTCGCCTCGGTGAACAGCGGGTAGTGACTCGCGGCGCCCATGAAGAACAGCATCGGAATTGAGAAGAGCGTGTTGGTGCGCGAGGCGAGCGCGGCGCGGCGTCCGGAGGCTGCGGCGGCGGGATTCGCGGGCGCTCCGCCGGCCATCGCAACGGCGTTGGCGATGACCACTTTCTGATTCGGCCAGATGACGAACCAGACGTTGGCCCACATGACGAGACCCATCAGGCCGCCGGTGAAGATGGCGACGGTCCACGGCGTCATCGCGAACTGCAGACGCATCCCCCACCACATCAGCAGGTAGAGCAGGCCGAAAATCACGGTGCCCATCGCGCCCCATCGAAACCACCAGAGCGCGCGCGGGACCAGTTTCTGAATCGCGCCGCTCGGACCGCGGGCTCGGTCTCGCCGAAGAACGGCGTCTGCACGAAATTGAAATAATAGAGCAGGCCGATCCAGGTGATGCCGAACAGAAAGTGCAGAAATCTGAGCAGCATGAGAACAAGGTCTTGCATTAGATCTTCTCTCCCTCGAGTTCGCCTCCAACTAATACTGTTTTAGATCGAAATCTGTTTTTCACAGCATCAGTCGTTTTGCAATAGAATGATATTTGGCTTTCGCTGAGCCGAAAAAATTCGACTCAGTTCCGAGTCAGGCGTAAGGTCAAATCACAGACCCCAATCGGGAGCTGCTTTCAACATTCAGCGGGGCCGCGAATCTCGATTCCAGCCCGAAAGGACGGTTTTCATCATGGCATTCAAACTTCCCGAACTTCCTTACAGTCATGGATGCGCTCAAGCCTCACATTTCGTCGGAGACGCTCGAGTACCATCACGGCAAGCATCACCAAGCCTACGTCACCAAGCTCAACGAGCTGATCGAGGGCACCAAATTCGCGAACGCATCGCTCGAAGAGATCGTCAAAACCGCGGAACCGGGGCCGATGCTCAACAACTCGGGACAGCACTGGAATCATTCCTTCTACTGGAAGTCGATGGGTCCCAAGGGCGGCGGCGAACCCAGGGGCGCAGTAGCTGACGCGATCAAGAAAGGCTTCGGCGATTTCGCGGCGTTCAAGAAAAAATTCAGCGAGGCGGCGGCCGGCCACTTCGGCAGCGGATGGGCATGGCTGGTGCGCGCGAAGGACGGCTCCGTCCAGGTGATCTCGACCCATGATGCGGGATGTCCGATCCGCGAAGGTCAGACGCCGATTCTCACCTGCGACGTGTGGGAGCATGCGTACTACATCGACTATCGCAACGCTCGGCCGAAGTACGTCGAGGCATGGTGGAACCTGGTCAACTGGGATTTCGCGAACGAGAATTTGAAATAGGCGGAACTCCGACAGAATTCGGTTCGTCAAGCGTTTGCGATGGGCGGTGCGCGCACTAGAATCGGCGGTGCGCAGAGGAGCATCTACGTGCAAATCCTTGAAAATCGAGTCGCGATAATCACCGGCGGAACTGGAGCGCTGGGCCGCGCCGTGGTCGAGAATTTTTTGACTGCGGGCGCGAAGGCAGCGGTGCCTTATGTCGTCGATGCGGAAGTGCCGATCCTGCAAAAGCAACTTGGCGACAGGTTCCCAGCGTCGGAGATTTTTCTGAAGAAAGCGGACGTCGGCGACGAGGCTCAGGTCGCGAAGTTCGTGGCTGACGTCGCGTCGAAGTGGAGCAAGATCGACATCCTGGTGAATCTGGTCGGCGGATTCTGGGGCGGCAAGCCAATCGCCGAGACCTCGCTCGCGGAATGGCAGGCGATGTTCGATCTCAACGTGAAGCCGACGTTCCTCTGCTGCCGCGCGGTCGTGCCGACGATGCAGCGCAACAAATGGGGACGGATCGTGTCGGTCGCATCACGCAGCGGTCTTCAGGGCGCGGGCGACTACGCGGCGTATGCGGTAGCGAAGGGCGCGATCGCGACTTTCACCGCGTCACTCGCGCAGGAAGTGCTCGACGACGGCGTGATGGTCAATGCAATCGCGCCGAGCACGATCGACACGGAAGCGAACCGCGTCGCGATGCCGAAGGCGAAGCATGAAAATTGGGTGAAGCCGGCCGATATCGCGAGAACGATCGCCTATCTGTGCTCGGACGATTGCCGCGTCACGTCAGGCGCGGTCATCCCGGTCTACGGTCGCGCCTGAATTAAAATGCGGGGCTGCGCGCCCCGCACCCGCGGCAGGGGTGACCCCTGCACCCGGTATTCGGAAAAAAAGGATGCGGGCTGACGCCCTGTTAGGAAGTTTGGGCGCTAGGACGCGAAGCGTGCTTGTGTCCAGCGGCGCAGAAACACCTCGACCATTCCCCCCGAAATAGTTCTAACAGGCCGTAAGGCCGCATCTTATTTTTTAATACTGGGTGCAGGGGTCACCCCTGCCGGGGGGTGGGGCGAGGAGCCCCACATTCAATCGTTCTGCCCTAGATCCGTAGCGGCGGCGTGTGACGCGACAGCACGCAGGCGCGAGCGGCGGGGCATCGCGAGGCGGTCTGCGATTACCCGGTAGACGTCGGCGTTCAGACCCATTCCGACGTGACTGCCCATCACCTCGACGTTTTCCACGGTCGGTGCGCCGCTCAGATCGACGCAGCTCTCCCAGTGCACGACGCCATCAGTGCGCGAGTACACGTGGGTGGTTGGGACGTCGGCGGGCGAATCGTCGCTCAGCAGCAGTCCGCACTGGCACTCCTCGCTCAGGCATCCTTTTGCTTTTCCGCGAATTGCGGCGATCGAGTGAGCAACGGCCTGGACGGCGATGTTAGCGTGGAGACGCGGCATCCGAATCGGCGAGCCAAGCGTGATCACGCGCTCGACCATTTCGGGTTGCTCGCGCGCAATCTCGCGCGCATAGACGCCGCCGAGGCTCTGGCCTATCACCACGATGGGCTGATCGAATTTCTCGTAGGCGAGAGCTAGCCGCGCATTCAGTTTGACCATCGTCTCGCGCGGACATTCGGAGTTCGACAGGATACCGGCGTAGAGCGCGCGATGGCCAAGCCATCGGCAAAAATTCGCCAACGGCGCGAGCGTCATGTCGCCGGCCATGAACCCGGGAATAAGCATGACGACTTGGGCGTTGCGCGGACTGACGCGCGGCCACGGATGCGTCAATGCGCCCAGCCAGTAAATGCTTGCCTCGAGCGGTACGCGAAACTCGCCGAGCGCGTCGAACATCGAAGGTCGCTTCGGTTTTAATTTATTTCTTGAGGAAGTTTGCGCGATACCTGGAGTCATCTGTCTCCTTCGTCAACAGTTCGCGCGGGCATCGGCTCAAGCGACGGGCATATGCTGGGCGAAACCGCAACATCGTCATCCCATTCATCCCTAACATCAAAGATAATCATTCTTTAACCGCCCGTTCAACGTTCTGCGTAGCCCGCCTTGATGATTAGCTGGGCATCAGTAACGTACGGCACCGAATGACTTGCACACTACCGCAGCAATTGCACACGTAGAAATCAGGATAACGAGTAAAGTTTGCTATTGCGCTTGTTGCAATTTTCGGCAGTCACGACGGATTGTTCAGCCCGGTCTGAGTAAAGATGGCGTCATTTTGGTCCAATTGCCGACACCTACTGGCGCACGCGAAAATATCTCAAGGAAATTGGATGTCCTTAATGCTGGGCGGTTTGCTAACGTAGCCCACTCAAACTCAAATCCCATTCTTGACGAGGTACCAATGGAATTCGGAGTTCAGCTTGGAAATCTGGAACCGGCGCAGTATCGCGCAAATGCTCAAGCCGCGGAGGCGCTCGGCTACGATCTTATTGTCTTTCCCGACCATCTCGTGAACGAAGGTCCGGACAAGCAGATGGACCCGAAGTCGAAGGCCTTTGACCATATCGTGATGGCGGCGGCGGTGATCGACGCGACCAAAAAAATCCGCGTCGGCCACCTGGTGCTTTGCAATTTGTTCCGTCATCCCGCGATTACGGCGCAGAGCCTGATGACCCTGGATCATCTGAGCGGCGGCCGGCTGGTCGCGGGACTCGGCAGCGGATGGACCGAGACGGAATTCAAGATGAGCGGGATTCCGTTTCCGCCGATCACCGAGCGGCTGCGGATGCTCGACGAGGCGATGGCCTGCATCCTGTCGCTGTGGAAGAACGAGCAGACGACCTTCGACGGCGAGTTCTACCATTTCAAGGATGCGATCCTGTGGCCGAAGCCGATTCAGCAGCCGCATCCGCCGATCATCGTTGGCGGCGGCGGCAAAGGTCTGCTGCGCATCGCGGCGAAATACGCGGATTACGTCAACATCATTCCCGATGCGGGCAAGCGCGGATACATCTCGATGGAAGTCGCGCGGAAGATGACCAACGATTCGTTCCGCGAGAAGGTCAGCTTCATCCGCGACGAAGCCAAACGGAACGGCCGCAAGCCCGACGCGGTCCGCATCAGCAACTTCGTTTTCATGACGGTGATCTCCGAATCGAAGGAAGCATCGCGCAAGACCGCCGAGATGATGGCGCCGATGTTCCAGCAGACGGCCGGACGAGATACTCGCCTCGCCGATGATGCTGATCGGAACGCCCGAGGAATGCATCGTGGAGCTGAAGCGTCGCGCGAAAGACTGGGGCACGTCGCAAGTGATCTTCACTGGCGAGGTCGGACAGAACGAAAAGCTGATGCGCGATCTGCACGAGAAAGTGCTGAAGCACGTGTAGCCATGTCGCTCGAATCAAAAAGTTGTAGTAGTGGATTTGGTCTGACCCGTGAAGTAGTCCGAATGATTACGACATCGCGCGTCCGGCTGAAGGGGAGAGCCGCCTGAGCGCTATCGAAGAAAGATTTGGACGTTACAGTCGGCACCTGCCGATGCTCCTGCTGCTGACGTTCGCGTGCTTCTATTACGCCATCAATCCCGGCAATTTCTTTTCGATCGACGAGGCGATGGAACAGGAGACCGCGCAGGCGCTGATTCTCAGGCGCACAATCGACATCCCGGTGATGGTGGACGCGCGGTTCGGCCGCGGAAAAAATTGGTACACGGTAAAGGGGCCGGGCCTGCCGATGGTCTCGATCCCGTTCGTCTATCTCGGGATCAAGCTCGACGACGCGATCGGATCGTTGAACGGAGGCCAGCTTGCGGGCCCTCCGATTGGACCGGAGCAGCAGCCGCTGCGATGGGGCGGGCGACTGGCAATCTCAACCGCGCTGATCGTCAATGCGATTGCCGGCGGCGCGATCGTAGCAGTTCTCTTTATGGTCGGCACCCAACTTTCGCCGAAGCCACGTGCCGCAATGTTGATGGCGATAGCGGCAGGCCTCGGCACCCTCGTGATGTCGGAGGCGACCCATTTCTATCAGCACGAGTTGGACGCGCTGATGGTGATCCTCGCGTTCTGGTTCTTTTCAGCGAAAAGCCCCCGTGAGCTGATGAGCAGCTCGATATTTGGAGGCGCGAGCCTCGGGGTGGCGATATTGGCGCGTCCGGACGCCGTCCCCGCCGCGGTCATCATATGGCTTTATGGTGTCGCGGTGGCGTGGAAACTGGTTCGAGATTTGCCTGATCGATGGCCGCGAATGACGCGACGGACGCTGCTCGCCGTGGTTGGTCCGATCTGCGCAGTGGCCGGCACGATGTACTTCAACTACCTGCGGTTCGGGAGCGTTCTTCAGTTCGGCTACACGGAGGATCGAGCGCGTTTCGTGCTCGACTTGGTTCAGATCGCCAAAGCGATCGCCGGCTATCTTCTCAGTCCGGGCCTAAGTGTTTTTCTTTTCGCGCCACCGCTAATTCTTGCTGTAGCAGTGGGCCGCAAGGCTTATCGCCGCTGGCCGCTGGAGACGACGACTCTGGTTCTCGCGGCGATAGCGCATCTGTTGATGATTGCGTCCAACAAGACCTGGAGCGGCGATTTATCCTACGGCCCGCGGTACATGCTGGAGTCAATCGTATTGCTGATGCCGCTGACGCTGCCCGCATTCGAGATGGCGGTTGATCGTGCGCCGAACCGGACTACGGTCGCGGTAGCCGCGGTCGTGTTCATTGGATTCATGGTGCAGCTTATCGGAGTGAGCGTCGACGTCGGCAGCAACGAAGTGAAGCGCATCGCCGCAGGAATCGTCGCGCACAACGCGTGGGTGTTCGTGCCGAGCGCGTCACCGGTCGTCTACGATCTTCAGGACCTGTTTGCGCGCCGACATCTGAGTCCGTGGGCGATCCGGGCGCTGGCAATTCCCGACCTGGCGCTCCTGGTGTTGATTGTCCTGCTCGCGATGGTCTTGTTCGGCGGTTGGCTGGTATTCCAATATTTCAGGACGCCGGAAGGAGAGCCCGCGAACCTGAACGCGCGCGCACTTCCAATGACGATCGTCACGGCCGCTGTAGTGCCGATTTTGATTGGGTTTGCGATGGCGCGGCCGATTAACGAAACGCCCGGCGTCCATGGATACGAGATGCTGCAGGCCGGACTCGCGGAGCAGCGCGCGGGAAAGGTGGTAACCGCCGAGGAAGACTACGCGATGGTGCTCTCGCTCTATCCGACCAACAAATTCGCCTGGTTCGACCTGGGCCTCATGGAACAGGAGGCGGGCCGTATCAACGAAGCGATTTTGCTCTACCAGGACGCGATGCGGGAGGATCCGAACTTCTCACCCGCGAAAGACAACATGGAATATATCATGCGCACCCACTTCGGATTTCCGCCGAAGGTGCAGACTCGTTGACGCGCGGATCACGCGATCGTACGTCTCATTGCTTTAGCTCACGCTCGAGTTCTTCCGATCGCGCCATGTAGCCTTCAGCCAAATCCCCGTCCAAAATATTCCGAAATTCCTTGCTGCTGAAAAGCTTCTTTGCGTCGTTAGTCTCTTTCGAGAATTGGTTCCCGGCAACTATTTTGTCGGGCGAAGATGACAGCCGCCACAGAAGGTGAACGTAATCGTCCAACTCGGCATCGCCGGCGAGCCAAACAGCGGGTACTGGATCGTTGTCGAATGACCGTCGACAGTCGAATTTCGGTAGCAATTGCCAGAAGATCTCAACAAAACTTTCACAACTGTCGTAATTGTCAAATCCGTGACTGCACACGTGATAAGCGGCATCCAGGGCCGGGAGGAGCTTCGAAGCAGGACAGGTGACGTTAGACTGTCCTTCCGAGGCGAAAGTGCCGGTGACGTTTAGGGGCACGCGCAGAGGGCCAGCGATGAAGGCAGTAAACAGGAAAATCGCCAAGAATACTCGGAACGGTATTCTCCAGTGCGACCTCGGAATGCACAGCTTAGCTTCCACCTACAGCACCGCGGATTGCGGGGTCGTCGGGACCGGCACTTCCTTATGCCTATGGTGCCTGCCGCGCGCGCCCAGTTGGAGCACGAGCACCAGCGTCATCGCGGTGATGCAGTAGAGGTGATCCTTATAGATCCTGCGGGCGAGACGGCTTTGCTCTTCGGGGGAGTCTGACGCTTTGCCCAGCCGCGATGCGTTCGGGATGGTGCGCACGCGCGCCAGTCCAATCGCGCTCGCGGCGGCGATAAGCGAGATCCATCCGATCCACCAATGATACCTGCCGAATATAATCTCGAGGATGATGACGAAGATTGTCAGGAGCATCACCACTGCGATCAGCCGGTTCATCGGCCATGCTTCCCGCGTGACGCGCCGGTAGTAGCCCGAGATCGACGCCAACGCATTTGCTGGAACTTCGCCGTAGTGACCTCGCACCTGCACGTCGAACATCAAATCGAACCAGAGTACGCAGATCAGAAATGCGGCCCCGGCCGCGGCGAATGTATGCATGGTGAGGGCTTCCGCTCCGCTAGATGCTGTAGTTGATTGCGTGCTTGCGCTTTTCGGAGAGCGCCTGCAACGTGACTCCCCGCAGGATGCCGTTGACCGAGTCGCGGACGTCGCGCCATACGTCGCGCATCGCGCACGGCGTCTCGCGAGGGCAGGTGGCAGAGCTTTCTTCGAGGCATTCGACCGGAGTGTACTCACCCTCGATTATCTCGACGACGTCCGCCATCGTGATCCGCGCCGGCGGCCGCGCCAGCATGTACCCGCCGCTCGGCCCCTTCTGGCTGGCAACCAAGCCTCCGCGCTTGAGCTCAATCAGGAGGCGCCGCAGGTAGTTCTCCGGGATGTCCTGAGTGTCTGCAATCTCCTCGACACGCACCGGCGAACTGGTAGGATAGCGCTCTGCCAGCAGCAGAAGTGCCTTCAAGGAGTAATCAACGCCGACGCCAAACTTCATTTTTTTCAGTATTTCCACCGTGAATCTAACATTTTCCAGCGGTAAGGGGAATAAGCGACCGGGTTTGTCATCTACTTAATTGACTAAGTGAATCACCTAAGTTACCTTTTACATTCGCAGGAGATTCGATTCGTGCCGAAGAGGGAACCGCAATCGTGGGAAATGGTGCTGAAGCGCAACTCGGTCGAGCGCCTCAAGCGTGAGCTGTTTCCCACCGAGCTGACTGGTCAATGGGACCGGCTGGCCACGACTTCGTACGAAAAGCTACCCGAGGAAGATATCGTGCGGCTCCAGTGGTTCGGCATGTACCACGACAAGCCGAAAATCGGCACGTTCATGATGCGGATCAAAATCCCCAGCGGCATCCTGAGCGCCGAGGGGCTCCGCGCGATCGGTGAAATCTCCGAGACCTACGGCCGCGACCAGGGCGAGCTGACCACGCGCCAGAATATCCAGCTGCACTACATCACGCTCGACAAGTTCCCCGAGATTCTCGAGAAGCTGAAGGGCGTCGGGCTGACCACGATGGGCGGATGCGGCGACGTCGTGCGCAATATCACGGGATGCCCGGTGGCGGGCGTCGATCCCGACGAAGTCTTCGACGTGACGCCGCTGATTGCCGAGACTGCGGGATTTTTCTACGGCAATCGCGAGTACTCGGACCTCCCGCGCAAGCACAAGATTTCGATCGCCGCATGCAAGCATCAGTGCAACGCGCCCGAGATAAACTGCGTCTCGCTGATCGCGATGCGGAAAGACGGGCGCGAGGGCTTTGCGGTGCGCGTCGGCGGCGGACAATCGTCGACGCCGCGGCTGTCGCGGCACCTGGGCGTGTTCATTACGCGCGATCAGGCGATGCCGGTGATGCGCGCGATTATCGACGTGTGGCAGGGGACGACGGAATATCGGATGTCGCGGGTCAAGGCGCGCCTCAAGTTCATGATTGACGATTACGGCCCCGAGGAATTTCGCAAGCTGGTCGAAGCGAAGCTCGGCTTCGCGCTCGAGAATCTCGCCGAGATGCCGATACCCGAGACCGAGAGCGATCACATGGGCGTCCACGGGCAGAAGCAGCCCGGACTCAACTACGTCGGCTTCCCGGTTTACCTTGGGCTGATGAGCGGGCGGCAGATGCGCGAGATTGCGGCGCTGACGGCGTCGTTCGGTGGCGACATTCGGCTCACGCGCCGGCAGAATTTTATAATCAGTGGAATTCCTACCGCGCGGCTTAGCGATGTGATCGCGGAAGTTGGAGCGATTGGGTTCCCGCTCGAAGCGAACGGGCTGTACGCGTCGTCGATCGGATGTATCGGCGATCCGCATTGCAACTACGCCGTCACTCCTACCAAGACCAAGCTCGCGACGATTATCGAGCGGCTGGTGAATCAGTTCGGCGAGCAGGTCGGCGGCCTCAAACTGAATCTCGACGGATGCCCGCATGCATGCGCGCAGCATTGGACGGGCGACATCGGACTTCAGGGCACGACCAGCCGTGGGCCGGCCGGCGAGCCGATCGAGTCGTTCGACATTATTCTGCGCGGCGGGCTGGGCAAGGACGCGGCTATCGGCAAGCCGATAGTTCGCCGCGTGCCGTCGCCGCTGGTCGAAGACTACGTGTCGCGGCTGTTCGCGACTTACCTCGAGCGGCGCGATTCTGATGAGACGTTCTCGCATTTTTGCGTGCGGACATCTGACGCGGAGCTGATTTCGATCGCAAGTGGAAACGCAACCGGCGCCGACGCCGCCGCCTGAACCGGGTATCGCGCGCCCAAGGATTTCGTCATGGCTGCAGGAACCCAATTCAACGAAGAAGTCGAAGCGCCCGAGCTGAGTCTTATCATGGACGAGCTGGAGGCGGGCGAAGCCGCGGTCGAGCTCGACGACAAGGAGCCGCAGGAAGTCCTTGCGTGGGCGATAGAGCGATTCGGCAGAGAGCTGGCGATTTGCTGCAGCTTCCAGGCTGACGGCTGCGCGCTGATAGACATGGCGCATAAGATCGATCCGCGCATCCGCGTCTTCACGATCGACACGGGCCGCATGCCGCAAGAGACCTATGACGTGATCGATAAATATCGCACGCGCTACGGTATCAACGTCGAAGTCTTCATGCCCGATACCGCGGTCGTGCAGCAGATGGTTACCAAGCACGGCAACAATCTTTTCTACAACGACGTTAATCTGCGACTCGCTATGCTGCCAGGTGCGCAAGGTGCTGCCGCTGCGCCGCGCGCTGATGAACTACAGCGCATGGGTGACGGGACTCAGCCGCGACCAATGGGCGACGCGCTCGAATATCCGCAAAATCGAAATCGATCACGACCACGGCGGCATCGTGAAGCTCGCTCCGCTGGCCGATTGGACCGACGAAGAGGTCTGGGACTACATCCGCGCCAACGACGTGCCTTACAACGAGCTATACGACAAGGGCTATAAGTCTATAGGATGCGCGCCGTGCACGCGCGCGGTAGGCGAGGGCCAGGACGCTCGCGCGGGCAGATGGTGGTGGGAAACCGGCGCGCCTAAAGAATGCGGGATGCACTGCGCAATCGAGACCGGCGGCTTCGAGCACGAACTGGCCTCGCTGCTAGGGCAAAACGACGGCGGCACAGAAATCGTAACGTCGATGGCGAGCGACGACAAGCCCGAGCACGGGCGAATCGATAACGCTCGACACTCTCCAGCGCGACGTCCTGATCCCACAAATCCAGGCCTTCCTCGACGCGACGACCGATCCGCAAGCGCGCGAAGTCTACCTAGCACTGAAGACGGCGATCGAGTCGCTGGAAGTACCGGCGGACCTACAACCAAGACTAGGCGCAATCGTAGAGGTAGCGCTAACCAGCGGCCGAGTAAGACGCCTATTCGGCCCAGGCGCAGAGCTATCGCTAAACGCCCTATTCCTGAAAACCCCGCGCGGCCGCGAAGTAGCGCAATCTCTCGCGGAACTGAACAAAGCGCTCGCGAGCTTAAGGGCCAAACCGTCGAGCAGATAACGTCGTCGCAAAGAAGCCCCGGCGCTACTCGCTAACAGTAAAGACCAGCGGCTGCCAGATAGTAATCCGCTTCGAGCAAGCTGGTGTCAGAGTAGAAAGCCTGGAAGTAGACCTAGATCACTAGCGCTCAGTGCGAGCGTCGATGAGAGAGGCAGAATCTTGAATCGCGTGCGGAAAAATCGCGCGCTAAACAAGGACCCTCACCTTCGATCCTCTCCCTAACAGGGAGAGGGGAAAAGATCCCTCGGGACAGGACTGCGATGTAGCTATTCGTCGTCTTGACGAAGCGAGCTACGCGAGCGCCAGGAAGGTTGACACAAGAAAACGCCGGGCACGCCTATCTCCTAAACGACCGAGAGCAAAAGACCGTCCGCGGGATTTTGCGATTGATACTGGGTCAAGGGGTCACCCCTTGCGCCCACCGCGCAGGTGATTGTGTTTCTTCTCGCTCGCTACGGCTCCAGCCGCTCCATCATGCGCGGGAATGGCACTGTCTCTCTGATGTGATGGATCCCGCAGAGCCAGCCGGTCATGCGTTCGAGACCCATGCCGAAGCCGGCGTGGGGGACCGAGCCGTAGCGGCGGAGGTCGAGGTACCATTCGAAGGGTGCCAGTGGCAGGCCGTGCGAGGTTATCTTGGTGCGCAGGGTTTCGTAGTCGTCTTCGCGCTGGCCGCCGCCTATAATTTCGCCGTGACCTTCCGGCGCGAGCATGTCGACGCATAGCGCGACGTCGGGACGCGCCGGGTCCTGCTTCATGTAGAACGCTTTGCACGCGGTCGGGTAGCGATGCACCATCACGGGGCGATCGAATTCCTCCGACAGCGCGGTTTCCTCGTCGCCGCCGAAATCGTCGCCCCAGTTGACTGCGACGCCTTTCTTTTTCAGCCGCTCGATCGCTTCGTCATAGCTGATGCGTGGATACGGAAGCTTCGCGGCGGCTTGCAGCTTGGTCGTGTCGCGCTCGAGAGTTTTCAGTTCGGCGCTGCGGCGTTCGAGCACGCGGCCTACGATGTAGGATACGAATTGCTCGGCCAGTTCCATGTCGCCGTCGAGGTCGCAGTACGCGACTTCCGGCTCGACCATCCAGAATTCAGTCAGATGGCGCCGCGTCTTGGATTTCTCGGCGCGGAACGTCGGGCCGAAGCAGTAGACCTTGCCGAATGCGAGCGCGCCCGCCTCCGCGTAGAGCTGTCCGCTCTGCGTCAGGTACGCCTTGCGCTCGCCGAAGTAGTCGAGCTCGAACAGGTTGGTGGTGCCCTCGCATGAAGTCGGAGTCAGAATCGGCGCGTCGAACAGGACGAAGCCGCGATCGTGAAAAAAATCGCGGCACGCCGAGGCCACCTCGCTGCGGATGCGCAGAATCGCGTGCTGGCGCGACGACCGGATCCACAGATGGCGGTTGTCGAGCAGGAACGCGACGCCGTGATCCTTGGGCGTGATCGGATAGTCGGTCGCCGGCGACTTGATCTCGATCGACTTCATCGTCAGCTCGAATCCGCCGGGCGCGCGCTTGTCCTCGCGCACGATGCCGGTCACTTCGAGCGAGGTTTCCTGCCCCATGTGATCGGCGGCCGCGAAACTCTCCGCGCCGAGATCGGCGAGCGACGCGACGCATTGGCATACGCCGGTGCCGTCGCGCACTTGCAGAAAATGTATCTTGCCGCTCGAGCGCTTGCCCGCGAGCCATCCCTTGAGCGTGACCTCGTTTCCGACGTGATGCGACAGTTCTTCGATATAAACTCGCGCCATGTGCCCATTTAAGCATATCGCCGCGCAAGTACAGGAGCGCGGGCGCGTCGCGCGCTTTGCGTTCATCAGCTAGGCTCGTGAGGTGGAGTGGACGGGCGGATGAATGGGCTCGAACGGGTTCGACTACGTTGCGATCGCGCTGTTCGCGATCGGCGCAATCTACGGACTGCAACGGGGCGCGCTCAGGATGGTGACGTCGGTGGTAGCGCTGGCGGCCGCGATTTATTGCGCGTCGTTCTACTACAACAAGGCCGGTGCGTTCGCGGAGACGCAGCTCGGATCGTCGCACACGGTCGGCGCGGTAATCGGCTTCGTCGCGGTCTTCGCGTTGATCTTCGCGGCGGTGGAAATTATCGGTTCGTTCGCGATTCGCCTGACGCAGGTCGTTCACTTGAGCCCGCTCGATCGATTGGCGGGCGGCCTGCTCGGCGCGGGAGTCGCTGGTGTCTTTGCGGGACTGGCCGTGATGCTGATGGCGGCGGTGATGCCGCCCGACGCGGCGCTACTGCGCGATTCGCAACTGGTGCCGATGCTGCTCGCCTACAACGAGATGCTGGTGGGATACATTCCCGGGCGACGCGAAGCTCGAGTACGAGCGCAATCGCGACGACCTGATGAAATACTGGGTCCAGAATGCGGTGAAGGTCGCGAACCACGAGCCGTCGCCGGCCGCGTCGCCCTCGCCCTCCGCGAAGTGATCGGATCAAACGCTAGAGGACGTTTAGCGTGCCCGAGTGCCGATGAGCGTGCGAGCACCTTGCGGGCCGCTTCTTTTTACGCGCTCATCCGGATCGCGCTGAAACTTCTCGAGGACGGCGAGTATGCGCGTCTCGTAGATCGATGGGTGAGCCGTCGCAAAGCACGTGAACAATCCAGCGGCGAACGTGCGGATCGGGATCGTCAGCCATTTCCAGGAATCGATCCCAAATCTGTGGATCGTGACTCTTAACTTCACACGGGCACAGAGCCTGAATGGCCTTGCGCCGCATTCGGTGATCGTCGTCTCTGCTCAATTCGAGCAGGCGCGGAATTTCTGAGCGTGGAGTACGCATCTTATCTTCATAAGAAAAGCGGACGCAGGTTTTTTGTTTGTCGCTCGCTTACGCGATAGCGCTGTCGACCGCCTGGACCAGCCTGCCCTTGGGCACCGCGCCGATGATCTGTTCCTTGACCTGCCCGCCCTTGATGATGAGCAGGTTGGGAATGCCGCGAACGCCGTAGCGTCCGGGAGTCTGCGGGTTGTCGTCGACGTTGATCTTCGCGATCTTCAGGCGCCCGTCGTACTCGCCCGCCAGATCGTCGAGGATCGGCGCGATCGCGCGGCACGGCCCGCACCACGGAGCCCAGAAATCAACCAACACCGGGGTCGACGACTTCAAAACTTCCTGGTCGAAGCTCGCGTCGGTAACGTGAACGATTTTGTCGCTGGACATCGGTAACTTATCTCCTGTGCGATCGGCCGCAATTGAAAGATAAGTACGGCTGGGTACGCAGTCAAGGCAGGATTATTTCTTGCGGATCGTGACGGCGGTGCCGTAGGCCGCGATCTCGCTCATCAGGTTCGCGATTTCGTTGCAATCGAAGCGCATCGCGACCACCGCGTTGGCGCCCTTCTCGAGGGCCGCCGTCCGCAGCCGCTCGATCGCATGATTGCGGCTCTCGCTGAGCAGCGTCGTGTAGCCGCCGACTTCGCCGCCGACGAGAGTGCGCAGGCTCGCGCCGAAGTTCGAGAAGACGTTGCGCGCGCGCACGATAAGCCCGAACACTTCGCCATAGACCGCGACGATCTCGTAGCCGGGCACGTCGTTCATCGTGGTGACAAGAATCTTGTCGAGCTGCTTCGTCCATCACGCGACGATACCGCCGCACCGTCGCGAGCGCCAATCATACGCGCGCGATTCGCACTTGATCTGCGTGCCGAATCCACTACCCTGAGAAACCGCGCCATGCCTGCGCCGATGATGAACGACATACTGCCCGACCTGCTCGAGGAGATGGTCTATCTGCTCAAGCAGCAGGGCGCCGATCCGCTCGAGTCCAAGCTGCGCGCGGCGCGAATCGAGTCGGTCTGCGATTGCGGCGACGAGAATTGCGCGAGCTTCGCGACCGCCGCCGAAGTGAAGGTCGCCAACTACGTCGAGCTGCAATCGATGGAAGGCCAGGTGATCATCGATCTGAACGCCAACGACGAGATCTGCTTCATCGAGGTGCTCGGCCGTCCCGACGTGAAGTACCTGCTCGAAGAATATTACGTCGCGCAGAGCTGACGGCGCGACCTCGCGACTCTAGCCGACGGCGCGCGTTTGCGGAGCGATGCGGAATCGCTCGACGAATGCCGTGACCTCATCGACGATGCGCTCTTTCTCGCTGTCCACCGTGATCACGTGGTAGCTCTCCTCGAGCTCGACCGCGCGCTTCTCGACGCTGCCGAGATGCTTCATCACGTAGCCGACATTTTTTCGCATCGGGCAGGTGTGATCGCGCCGGGCATGCATGACCAGTGCGGGCTGCATGATACGCGACAGCATCGGCCTCACCACTGCGGATAAGTCGAGCAGTTTCATCGGCGCCGAGAGCGGCATCAGGCGGCAACTGGGATGGACCGATCGCGCGGCGGCGTCATGAATGTCAGACGAGCCGGGATTGAACAGGTAAATACTTTCGGCGATCGAACCGAGCACGCCGCGCAATCCCCGCAGCGCGAGACTGGTCGAGGTCGTCAGAAAAAATGCGGGCGCCAGCATCGCGAGTCCCGCGACCGACTCGCCCTGATCGGCCGCGAGCCGCGCCGACAGCACCGCGCCCATCGACAGTCCAACCACGACGATCGGCTCGCCGTATTGCCGCAGCTCCTCGAGGCCGTTGACGACGCTCTCGTACCAATTGTCGTAGCTGACAGGGCCCAATTCTTCGGGCATCCCGGCGTGACCCGCCAGCTTGACGCCGCGCACGCGCACGCCGCGCGCCGCCAGCCGCTCGCCGAGGTAGCGCATCTCGTATGGAGTTCCGGTCAGACCGTGAATCAGCAGCGCGCTCACGCCGGCGCCGTCGGCCGCTTCCAGGAAAGAAAAACTCGTTGGTGTCGACGCCCGCTGAATGGCGCGATGGAGGCTCCTCGGAATCTGATTTCATTTTTTTGCTATGCCGCGCGCACTAGCGCGCTCCCTTAGGTTGACGATCCGGCCGCCAGCTGATCGCTGTCGATTTGTATCTGAGCCTGTATCTTTAAGCTGATCGAGGAACCGCGTCCATGCCTGCGCGCGGCGCTGCTCGACGTATTCCTGCAAGAACGCCTTCTGCGCGGTCTTCCAATCGGCGTCGGTCGGCTCGGCGCGCGAGGTGACTTCGAACAGGTACGAATTGCCGCCGCTCTCCATCACGCGATCGATGACTCCGGGAATCACCGGCACGGCCGCGGCCGCGTCGGTCACCTCGGGAAATTCGCCGATACCCGGGACTTTGCGGTCGGCGCGCACAAACGGATCGACATTTTTAATCGCGAGCTTGTTCGAGGCCGCCGCTTTGTCGAAATCCGCGGGACTCTTGATCGTTGCGAGTATCTTTTGCGCCTGCTGGCTTGCTTGCGCCTCGGCGGTCGTGCGAATCACCGCCTCACGCACCTGCGCTTCGATTTCCTTCAGCGGCGGAATTCGCGACGGCTGCCGCGCCAGCAGCTTGATCACGTAAGGCGCGCCCTGCTCCGGCACGAGTGCGACCTGCCCCGCGTCGAGCTTGAACGCCGCCTGCATCAGCTCGCGATCCTGCTCGATGCCGCCGGCAGGTTCGCCCTGCGCAAACAGCGGAGTCTCGACCGCGTCGATTCCGCGCTTCTTCGCGAGGTCCTCGAGCTTGCCGCCCGCGAGCGCCGCCGCCAGATCCTCCTGCGCCGCCTCGCGCCCGAGCTTCGCTCCCGCCTGCGTGCGCATCTCTTCGATTATCTTTGGCTTCGCCTCGGCCAGCGTGTCGGTATGCGCCGGCTTGGACGCTTCGACTTTACGACATGAAAGCCGAAGTGCGTCTCGACTATCGAGATCTGTCCGGGCTTCATCGCGAACACCGCGTCCTCGAACGGCTTGACCATCTGGCCGCGGCCGAAGGTGCCAAGGTCCCCGCCTTGGAGCTTGTTCGACGTATCGTCCGAATATTTCGCCGCCAGCTTTACGAAGTCGCCCCCTTCGCTTGCGCCTGCTTCAGTACGTCCTCGGCCTTGGCTTTCGCCGCGGCCTTCTCCTTGTCGGACGCGCCTGCGGGCACCGAGATCAGAATGTGTCGCGCGTGAACCTCGTCGGGATGATTGAAGCGCGCGTTGGCGTTGCGCTTGTAGTAGTCCTCGATTTCCCTGTCGGGCGGCGTGTACTTGGCGGCCAGCACCAGCGGCTCGTAATGCACGTAAGACAGCTTGATCCGCTCGGGCTCGCGGAATTGCTCCGCGTTCTTTTTGTAGTAGTCGGCGATCTGAGTTTCAGTCGGCGAAATCTTTGCGGCGAAGTCGCTGTAGGCAAACTCGACGTAGCGCAGTCCGATCTTTTCGTTGGCAAGATTGTAGGCGTGACGCGCTTCGTCGTCGCTCACCTGCACGCCGTTATCGATCATGTTGCGCAGCGTGTCGGCGATCATCCGATCGCGCTCGGCGGTCTCATATTCAGCCGGCAGCAGATTGTTCGCGCGGAGCACGTCCTGGTAAGTGTCGAAGTCGAACTGACCGTCGCGCTGAAAAGCGGTCTCCTTGGCGATTTTATCCTGCAGCGCCACGTCGCTGATGCTGATGCCGAGATGGCGCGCCTCGTCGCCGATCAGTTGCTCCTCGATCAGCCGCTCGACGGCTTCCTGGCGAATATTGATGTTCTTGAGCACGGCCTGCGCGTTGGCGCCGTATATCTGTTGCACCGCCGCGCGCAGTTGCTCGGCTTCGCGATCGACCTGATCGCCCAGTATCTTCTGGCCGTTGACGGTCGCGATCGGATGGATGCTGCCGAACAGGCCGCCGCCGCCAAAGCCCCAAAAGGCCATGATAATCGCCAGGATGGCGAACGGCACTTGCACCTGCCACGAGTATTGGTAACGCCGAATTCCTTCTAACATTGAATAGGCATCATACTTTAGTGCCTTTTCGGTGCGCAATTGCACCCGGTTACTTGCTTGCTCTGTCGATCCTCTGTTAGCTTCTTGTCTGCGGTTAAGTTTGACGGACCCAAACGATTGCCGCCGGAAATTCTTCAACATTTGGGCCGCGTCTTGGGGTGGTTTTCGGGCCGGGGCTGCGTACCGGCATCAGTTCTGAACCGGGCAGGCGAGGGGAGAAACACGTGGTCCTTAATTCAATTTTCGGTTGGTTTTCCAACGATCTGGCGATCGATCTCGGCACCGCCAACACCCTCATCTATGTGAAGGGCGAAGGCATCGTGTGCAATGAGCCCTCGGTCGTCGCGGTGCAGAAAGACTCGCGCGGCTCGCGGCGGGTGCTGGCGATAGGATCCGAGGCAAAGAAGATGCTCGGACGCACGCCGGGCTCGATCGTCGCGATTCGGCCTCTGAAGGACGGCGTCATTGCCGACTTCGAGATCACCGAGAACATGCTGCGCTACTTTATCCAGAAGATTCACTCGGGCAAGACGCTGGTGCGTCCGCGCCCGCGTATCGTTATCTGCGTGCCGTTCGGAATCACCGCGGTCGAAAAACGCGCGGTGCGCGAATCGGCGGAATCCGCGGGCGCGCGCGAGGTCTACCTGATCGAGGAGCCGATGGCGGCCGCGATTGGCGCCGGCCTGCCGATCACCGAGCCCGCGGGCAACATGATTGTCGATATCGGCGGCGGCACCACCGAGGTCGCCGTGATCTCGCTGGCCGGCGTCGTCTTCTCGCGCTCGGTGCGGGTCGCGGGCGACAAGATGGATGAGGCGATCATCCAGCACATCAAGCGCAAGTACAATTTGCTGATCGGCGAACGCACCGCCGAGCTGATCAAGATAACCATCGGGTCGGCCTACCCGGGCAACGAGATTCAGACGATGGAGATCAAGGGCCGCGACCTGGTCGCGGGCGTGCCCAAGATTATCGAGATCACTGACGAGGAGATTCGCGAGGCGCTGATGGAGCCGGTGCGGCAGGTGGTCGAGTCGGTGCGAATCGCGCTCGAGCGCACGCCGCCGGAACTCGCCTCGGACATCGTCGACAAGGGAATCGTGCTCGCCGGCGGAGGCGCGCTGCTGCGCAACCTCGACGTCCTGCTGCGCGAGGAGACCGGGTCTGCCGGTCACGCTCGCCGACGATCCGCTGACCGCGGTCGTGATGGGTGCGGGCAAGGTGTTGGACGAACTGTCGCTGCTGCGCGACGTCACCGTTGACTGATCGACGATTTGTCATCCTGCGACGAGAGCGCTACCGACCGGAGGAAGTGGGCTTCCAGACAGCTTCGCTTGTCATGCTCAGGAAAGGAGTCAAGGCGTTGAGGTTGCCGGCATCATTCGGACGATGCTTCGCGCTAGCGCAGCCAATACCGGTCGCTGCGATTCACTCTGATTGTGTCATCCTGACGAAGCGAGCAGCGCGAGCGGTAGGAATGGGCCTCCGGACCGCTTCGCGTTTTGTGTCATCCTGACGACGGGAGCGTTAGCGACGGGAGGAAGGACCTCGGACAGCTTCGCGCCACGCGAAGCCGGTACCGGTTTCCTGATTCGCGCGCCGCGCGCGCTCATTTAGAGAACCCCAGATGAAAAGCACCTTCCTCTGGCGCAACCGCGTGCTGCTGACCAGCGGCCTCCTGCTGATCCTGTCCCTTCATCTGATCTCGACGGGCGTACATCCCGGCGATCTCGCCGCCCGTCCGGAATCCGCATTTCTGGAAGTCATCAGCCCCGTCACCGGCGCGTTCACCCATCTCAGCGACGGCGCTTCGTCGATTACGCGCGATTACGTCGACCTGGTCCATGTGCGCGACGAAAACGCGCGTCTGCGCATCGAGCTCGCGCGGGTCAAGAGCGATCAAGCTCGATTGGCCGAGCTCGAAGTCGAAAATCAGCACCTTGGCGAGCTGCTCGCGCTCAAGGACGCGCTCGGCACCAACGCCATCGCCGCCAACGTGATCGGCAGCGACGCCAACGGCATCTCGCGCACCCTGGTTCTCGCCTCGGGTTCGGACAACGGACTTCGTCCCGGGATGGCGGTGCTCGCCAACCAGGGCGTGGTCGGCAAAATTATCGCCGTCAGTCCGAATGCATCGCGCGTGCTGATGATCGACGACCACAACTCGGCGCTCGACGGCTTCGATCAACGCACTCGCGCGCGCGGAATCGTGGCCGGGCTGGTCGACGACGGCGTGATCCTGAAGTACGCCGATCGTTCGCAAGATATCCGCACCGGCGACACCATCGTGACCTCGGGCCTCGATGGAATCTTCCCGCGCGGCCTGCTGGTGGGAACGATCCAGAACGTGCGCCGCGACGGCGCGGGACTTTTCCTTGGCGTGAAGATCGCGCCGGCAGTCGATTTCCGCCAGCTCGAGCAGGTGCTGATCCTGACGCAGCCGCCGCCCCATCTCGACGACCAGGCCAAGGACTGACGCGGTTGCGGCTCATCCTGCTGTTCTCGATTTTCGTGGTGTTGGGATTGGCGCTTGAGTCCGCCGGCGCGCGCATCGTCTCGTTTCGAGCGCTGATTCCAAATCTGATCATCATACTCGCCGTCGATCTCGGCCTGCGGCATCATGGCGTCCTGCCCGCGATACTGGCGTTCGCGATGGGCTATGCGACCGACGCGCTGGCCGGTTCGCATCCGGGACTCAACGCCTTCATGATGACGATGGTATTCCTGGTGAGCTACGAGGTTTCGACGCGGCTGATGGTGGCGAACGCGGGCGTCGGCGCGACGCTGGTGTTCTTCAGCGTGATCGCGACTTCGCTCGGCACCATCGCCATCGCAAACGGCTTCGGCGCACTCTCCAGCACCGGCCCGATACTCCCAGGATTGACCCTCCAGGCATTCATCACGGCAATAATCGCGCCGTTCATCTTCGCAATGTTGGCCGCAACCAAGCGCCTGACCGGAATGACCGAACCCTCCTCCCGCGAAAGAACCGTCCGCGACCGCTGATCGCGACGATCGGCAAATAGCGCACCCAACTTTATCATTCAGAGCTGCCGCGGCGAAGAATCCCGGATTCCTTTCTTGCAACGAGAGCTTTGGATAACGCTCGGCTTTTCTTCGCCTTCGCCCTGCAGGGGATAGGAATCGAAGAGCTACCCTGTGCCGCCCGAAGAGTAAAGATCTCCTTCCTGAAGTGGCACAGGCTTTAGCCTGTGATCCTTCCGCCGACAGGGAGCCGTTCGGAAATGAATCCGTCGCTCAAGGTTTATAAAACGAAATCTGCGGCAATACGAGCTTAATCAGACTGTTGGGGTCCACAGCCCGAGAAGGCGCAGCCAAGATCAAAACCTCCCATCCTATAGAAGGTGAAATCCATAGCAATTTCGTAACAGCGTCCATTCTCGAAGGCATGGTAAAGGTCAATTTCCTCGGGCGGAATGCCCGACTGGAGCAGATGGGAATATCTCACACCGGATATCGATTCCGACGATACTTTATCATCTGGATCGGATTGCCCGAACTTATAACAATCGGCCGCGTTAGTTATTTCAGGTGTGACGTAGATGGCAAAGCTACCGGCGGCGAAATCAGAGGCTCCCCACGAATCATTCGGAACTAGAAATCCTGCCAGCGTGGCCGTGTTTGTGTGCCCGACAAAATTTGGTCCTTGCGGCGGGCAGCACAGGTCCGTTCGCGGGAATGCGTCGGGGAGGGAGTAGGCGACACCATTTGCCGAGTCCCTATACTTCCGCCAACTTGAGGTCCGGCCAATGGAAGGATTCAGCGTGGCGTCTCCCGCCGACAACTCCGTAACAGTCTCGACCTTGATCGTACCAACGGGGTGCTTTCCCATACCATTGGGTAGGAATGTACCGGAGATGCGGACAAGGGGACCGAGATTGTCGAGTTTGGACGTGTCGCCAGCGAGCCTGTAATCATTAGAAGGTGCGCCCCCTCGGGAATGAACCTCTCGGACGTACTGCGTGAAGCTCTCGACGCCGGAGAGACCATACGACTCATCGACCTTACTCCAACACCCAACTACCGTGATTTGATCACTTGCTGGAGCGTTCGATGTGGACGCACTGGAAGCATCGCCTGGCTGCACGATCAAATACCATCCCACGAGCGCGAGCGCGGCGGCGTGGCGGAGATTCACCGACATTCAGTTAGCAGACAGTCGTCCAACGGACAAACGGGGCAGTGCAAGTTGTCACTTAGAAATCGTCGAGTTGCCGAGAGAACGCATCCCAAGAGAACGCACCCCTGCGCTGAGGAGAAGTGGACGAGAGAAAACAGATCAACAACATTGTCCGATCATCGCTTTTTCAAGTCAGAACCTTGTTTATCTGTTAATTTCGCAACAATACATTGGATGCATATGTCGCTCCTGCCGCTACGCCCGCTGAAACGCCAATCCGGAACGTGCAGCGCACAGCCATGGGATTGCCTCCTCGGTCGTTCCGCGAATAGATTGTAGAGCAGTCGGGAACCATCAGTGGCGAAGTTCCACATTCCTCGAAGCAATAATCAGCGGGTTCCGTTGCTGGAACCGCGAATCGTGACGTTGACCGTCATGATGTTCGCGGTTTTGGCCTTGGTCTCGGTGCGCCTGTACTACCTGCAGGTTCTGCATCACAAAGAAAATGTCGAGATGGCCGATCGCAACCGGATTCGGCTCCAGCGCGTACCCGCGCCGCGCGGACTGGTCTTCGATCGCAATCATCGTCCGCTGGTCGACACGCGTCCGTCGTTCGATGCGCAAATCGTGCCCGAGGATTCCGACAATCTTTCGCTGACGATCGAGCGCCTCGCGCGTTACACCGGCGCGGACGATATTGCTGACAAAATTTCCGACGCCGACCAGGCAGGGCGCCCACCGTACGAGCCCATCACCGTCGCCGAGCGTCTCGGATGGTCACAAGTCGTCGCGCTCGAGGCGCATCAGCTCGACCTGCCCGGCGTCAGTCTGCAGATCACCCCGGCGCGGCATTACCTGTACGGACAGCTCGCCGCTCATCTGCTTGGCTACGTCGGCGAGGTCAACGTCACCGATCTCAAAGCGCATGAGGACTACCACATGGGCGACGAGATCGGAAAATTTGGACTCGAGCGCGTGTGGGAAAGTTTTCTGCGCGGCAACGCAGGCGGACAGGAGATTGAAGTCGATGCCGTCGGTCGGCGGCTGCGCGTGCTCAAGGAAATCGCCGACACGCCCGGCCAAAGCCTGGTCATGACCATCGACCTGAATCTCCAGCAGGCGGCGGAGACTGCGATGGCCGGGAAGAACGGCGCCTTCGTCGCGATCGATCCGCGAAACGGCGACGTGCTCGCGATGGTCTCGCATCCGGCCTTCGACCCCGACATCTTCGGCGGCGGCGTGAAAGCGTCGGCGTGGAAGGAGCTGATGACCGACCCGAACCATCCGCTGCAGAATCGCGTCATCCAGGGAATCTATCCGCCCGGATCGACCTTCAAAATTGTCGATTCGATCGCGGGACTCCAGGAAGGCACGCTGAAACCTGCAACCGAATACAACTGCCCCGGCGGGATGTGGTTCGGCGGACGCGAGTATCACTGCTGGCGTCATCAGGGACACGGCACTATCGAGCTGCACGACGCGATCGTGCGGTCATGCGACGTTTATTTCTACAACGTCGGCGAAAAACTCGGAGTCGATCGAATCGCGAAATGGTCCAATCTGATGGGACTCGGCATCAAGAGCGGCATCGATCTCGATCACGAAAATCCCGGCACTATACCGTCGTCGGCGTGGAAGCAGAAACGCTACCACGAGCGATGGTATCCCGCGGAAACGCTGTCGGTTGCAATCGGCCAGGGCTACGTCGCGACCACTCCGCTCCAGATGGCGCAGGTCGCGGCGCAAGTTGCCAACGGCGGTATCCGCTATAAACCGCAATTCGTGAAGTATGTCGAAGGACTCGACGGCAACGTCTCCAAGTCGTATCCGCCGATCGTAGAGAACCGGATGAAGATCGATCCCGACGCGCTCCAGGACGTGAAGGACGCGATGGCTGACGTCGTCAACGGCGCCGGTGGCACCGCGCACAAAGCGCATCTCGACAACGTCGTCGTATGCGGCAAAACCGGCACGGCGCAGGTCGTCGGTAGCAAAGGTGGCGGCGAGAGCGAGGAGGAAGAGGACAAGAATACGCCCGACCAGTACAAGGACCATGCATGGTTCATCGCGTTCGCGCCCAAGGATCATCCGACCATCGCGGCGGCTTGCATCATCGAGCACGGCGGCCATGGCGGCAGCGCGTCGGCGCCGGTGATCCACGACGTCTTCCAGCGCTACTTCCAGATCAATCCGCCGCCGCCGGCACCCGCGATCGCGCGCGTGCTCGACAACAACTAGCATGACAGGAGTGCGGCCCTGATGGCGGCCGGCGATCGCAGAGCAATACTTCATTTCGACTGGACGCTGTTTACCCTCGTGCTCGCGCTGGCAGGCATCGGGCTGGTCAGCGTCATCAGCGCGTCGTACGGCGGGCACAAGATTATCGATCCGCTGGTGATTCACCAGCTCGTTTGGATCGCGGTCGGTACCGGCGCCTTGCTGCTCGCGGTCCTCATCGACTACCGGGCGCTGCAGTCCTACGCATACCCCTTTTATGTGATGGTGGTCGGACTTCTGATCGCCGTGATGGTCGCGGGACACGCCACCGGTGGATCGCGCCGCTGGATCAATCTCGGCTTCTTTCATCTCGAGCCGTCTGAGCTCGCCAAGCTCGCGGTCGTGCTCGTGATGGTGCGTTATCTGCGCGAGGAGCCGCCGAAAGGCGGATGGGGCTTCCGGCATTTGATCGTCCCGTTGATCCTGCTCGGCGTTCCGGCCGCGCTCGTGCTCAAGCAACCCGACCTCGGTACCGGATTGGTACTGGTGCTGATCACAATCACGCTGGTTTTCGTCGCGGGTCTGAACTGGCGCACGATGGCGGTCCTGGGTATCGCCGGGATGCTCGCGGCTCCGCTGAGCTGGCATTATCTCAAGCCATATCAACGCCAGCGCTTGGTCAGCTTCATCAATCCGCAGGCGGATCCGCTAGGATCCGGCTATCACATCATCCAATCTGAAATCGCGATCGGCGCCGGCGGCCCGACCGGCAAAGGATTTCTGAAAGGCACGCAGGCGCGGCTGAATTTTCTGCCCGAACAGAGCACCGATTTTATCTTCGCGGTTTTCGCCGAGGAGTTTGGCCTGGCTGGCGCGCTGCTCCTGCTCGGATTGTATGCGAGCGTGATCGCGCGCGGCGCATGGATCGCGAGGCACTCACGCGACCGCTTCGGCGCGTTGCTCGCGGTCGGACTGACCGCAATCGTCTTTTGGCAGGTCGCAATCAACATCGGGATGGCGACCGGGATGCTGCCGGTAGTAGGAATCACGCTGCCGCTGGTGAGTTACGGCGGCTCGTCGCTGATCGCGATGATGGCCGCGATGGGCATCCTCATCAGCATCAACACCCGCCGCTACCTGTTCTGAGTCTTCCTACGAGGTAAGTCCGTGGCTCACAAAAAAAAGTTTATCGATCCCGTCGACCTCGAGATCGTCGAAGTTCAGCGTCGGTTCGTCGACCTGATGGAAAACGTCAGGCTCGAATCGATGAGCCCCGAGATGAAGCAGCACTACCTGACGGTCATGAAATCGCTCACCGAAAAGCTCGCGATGCCGAGCAAGCCGCTAAACGAAATCCTCGGCGAGATGATGGCCGAAGCCGGCCCAATGATCTTCCAGGCGATGCAGCGCTGATTACGGAAGAATCGATACGCCCGCGCGCTTGAGTGCGTCGGCGAGGCGCGCAGCTTCTTCAGCTTGCTGTGGGTCGTTGCGAATCTGCTCGTGGCGGCTCCAGACTCGCAATTGTTCGTCTCGGTTGCTGGGTCCGCCGCGATCGAGAATTGCAGTCACCATGCGTTCGAAGTACGCGCCCCAGTCCGGCCGACGCCCATCCGTATCATGAAAGCCGTACTCGCGCGCGAGCGTCCAGCTCGAGCAGACCTTGCCTGCTTTGGCTGCGACGTTTGGATCGGTGGCGAGAGCCACGAGAGCGCGCCCAACATAAGTTGGAGTTTCCGATTCGGCAAAGTCGGGATTCTTTGCGACGGCGTCGCGCCAGTTTGCTTCGGTGACTCCGAATCCGTCGAGCATCGCTTCTGATCGGAGAAAACCCGGCGTCAGTGCCAATGCGACGACGTTATGTCGGCGAAGTTCGACGGCCATCGCGTAGGCAATCCGAATCGCGGACATTTTCGCGAGGTCATAAAAGAAGTTGCCGCGATAGTCGAGATGCATCCCGTCGGTGATTTCGACGATCAGCCCCGACTTCTGCCGCACCATCATCGGCGCGCCGAAGCGAGCGGTGAGAATATGCGTCTGCACCGCCAGCTCCTGCATCCTGAGGCCTTTGGCGGGATCGAGTTTCCAAAACGGCTTGCCCCACTCAGTCAGCTCGTCGCCGCCCCAAATGTCGTTCACGAGAATATCGAGCCGATTGAAATCGTGCTCGACGCGTTCGAAAAGCGCGCTTACTTCGTCGGCGATTGTATGATCAACGCGGATTGCGATGCCGACTCCGCCCGCCGCGGTCACGAGCTCTGCCGTCTCCTCGATCGTTTCGGGTCTGCCGGCAGTGGCAGGATTCCCACGAGTGCTGCGGCCAGTGCAAACGACCGTCGCACCCGCATCGCCAAGCATCGTCGCAATGCCGCGCCCAGCCCCGCGCGTTGCGCCGGCAACAACTGCGATCTTCGCGGCAAGGGGTTTTTTGACGTAGTTAGTGCTCATCAGTTTCGAAAACGTACGCCGGCCGGTCACTTTTAATCTAGTTGTACTGATGATTAATAAAAACGTTGTGATCGCATTCCGCTAACGACGCTATTATTAATCAAGCGATCGCTTGACTTACTTTCAAAAGGGAATACTTTACAAAGTTATGAAGCTGGCGAACAGTCGATAAATCCAGACGGAGGCGAGTTATGGCTATTACGCTGAATCACACGATCGTGCCGGCGCATGACAAGGATGCATCGGCAAAGTTCTTCGCGCACATGTTCGGCCTCAAATACGAGGGAGCGATGGGTCATTTTGCGCCGGTCAGAATCAACGAAACCCTCACGCTCGATTTTGACAACTGGGACCGTTTCGAGATGCATCACTACGCTTTCCAGGTCGGCGACGCTGAGTTCGACGCGATCTTCGGTCGAATCAAAGAGGCCGGCATTCCGTACGGGAGCGGTCCATTCTCGCAAGAGGACATGCAGATCAACACTCGGCGCGGCGGGCGCGGCGTCTACTTCAAGGATCCCAACGGCCACGTACTCGAGCTTCTGACCCGAGTGTGATCGCTGAACCGCAAGCGCATTCATCACGCTTCGAAGGCGTAGGCCGCTTCCTCGTGCTCGCTGAGGTCGAGTCCGACCTGTTCCGATTCGTCCATCACGCGCAGCCCGACCAGCGCGTCGGTCACCTTCAGCAGAACTGTGCTGCCGATGAACGAGAACGCCATCGTCGCGACGACTGCGGTCGCCTGGATGAATAGCTGGCGCGGATTTCCATAGAAGAGTCCGTTGGCGCCGGCCGCGTTGACCAGAACGCTCGCAAACAATCCGGTCGCGAGCGCGCCCCATATTCCGCCGACCGCGTGCACGCCGACCACGTCGAGCGCGTCGTCGTAACCGAATCGCGATTTCATCCGCACCGCGCTGTAACAGAGCGCGCCCGCGACTCCGCCGATGACTATCGCCGCGCCGGGGCCGACGTAGCCTGACGCGGGAGTTATCGCGACCAGTCCCGCGACCGCGCCGCTCGCCGCGCCGAGCACGGTAGGCTTGCCACCGATCCACCATTCCGCCGCGACCCAGGTCAGCGTCGCAGCCGAAGCGCCGAGATGCGTCGCGACGAACGCGGACACCGCCAGGCCGTCGGCGGCGAGCGAACTTCCCGCGTTGAAGCCGAACCATCCGACCCACAGCAGTCCCGCGCCGGTGACGGTCATCGTCAGATTATGCGGCGGCATCGGCTCGTGCCGATAACCGCGGCGCGGACCGACCATCAGCGCGGCGGCGAGCGCGGCGACGCCCGACGAGATATGAACGACTGTGCCGCCGGCAAAATCGAGCGCGCCCATCTCATGAATCCATCCGCCGACGCCCCACACCCAATGCGCCAGCGGATCGTAAATCAACGTCACCCACATGATGCTGAAGACGAGGAAGCCTTTGAACGACATCCGCTCCGCGATCGCGCCGGTGATGAGTGCGGGCGTGATCACCGCGAACATGCACTGGTAAATCATGTACGCCTGATGCGGCACGGTCGCTGAGTATGCGGCATACGGTTGCGAGGCGCTGACGCCGGTGAGCCCCGCCCACGAAAGCGCGCCGATGAATGCGCTGCCCGGCGAGAACGCGAGGCTGTAGCCGAACAGAACCCATTGGATCGATACGATCGCGACCAGGATAAAGCTCTGCATCAACGTCGAGAGCACGTTTTTGCGGCGCACCATCCCGCCATAAAAGAGCGCGAGTCCGGGGATCGTCATCATCAAAACCAGCGTGGCGCAAAGCAGCAGCCACGCAGTGTCGACCCCGTCGAATTTCTGCACGCCCGGAACCGCCGCTGCCGCAGGTGTTGCGAGCGCTAACCAAAATGCCGCGATGAGAAAGAGAGGGTTGCGCGATAACACGCGGATCGATTTACGAGCCATCTTCCAAGCCTCCGGGCTTATGTGAACTCTGCCGTATAGTCGAAAAAAAGAGGCGGCTCAAATGAACCGCCTCTTCGTGAGCATTCGATTTTATAGTGCTCAGCCCTTGGGGAGTTGCAGGATGCGCTCGCCGATCATGTTCTTCTGCACCGGCGAGGTCCCGCCTGCGATCGTCATCGACTCGGACGACAGTATGCGGCGCATCCAGTCACCCTCGGGGGCGAACGGGGTGTGACGCTCGAGCAGAGCGTACTCGCCGAGCAGGCGCGTGATGAACTTCGTCATCCGCTGTCCTAGATCCGTCGAGAGCAGCTTGGAGATAGACGCTTCGGGTCCGGGCTGCTGACCCTTAAGACGTTTCGACAGGCTGCGCAGGCCGTTGTATTTCTTCGCGGTCGCTTCGATTGCGAACTGCGCGATTTGCTGACGGATATCGTTATCCTCGATCGCGGGGCGTCCGTTCAGCTGGACCGATTTCGCGATCTGAACCAACTGATGCAGCACTTGCTCCGTTCCGCCGAGCGTCTCGCCGATTCCAAACCGCTCGTGCATCAGGGTCGAGACCAGAACCTGCCATCCCATGTTCATCGGGCCGAGCAGGTTTTCCTTGGGCACGCGCACGTCTTCGAAGAAGATCTCGTTGAACTCGCTGTCACCGGTGATTTGCTTGAGCGGACGGACGGTCACGCCGGGCGCCTTCATATCGACCAGCAGCGCGCTCATCCCTTTGTGCTTCGGCACGTCGGGATCGGTGCGCACGAAAAGCTGCACGAAGTCCGCGCGATGCGCGATCGTGGTCCAGACCTTCTGGCCGTTAACGACGAACTCGTCACCCTTGAGCTCGGCACGGCACTGGATCGACGCGAGGTCCGAGCCCGCGCCCGGCTCCGACATCCCCTCGCACCAAATTTCGTCGCCCGCGAGGATCGGATTCAGGTAGCGCTTTTTCTGCTCGTCGGTCCCCCATTGCATCAGCGCGGGGCCGGTCATGATGACGCCGAGCACGTTGCATCCCATCGGCAGGTTCAGCCGCCCGAGCTCCTGCTGAAAGATCACCTGCTCGATGAAGGTAGCGCCGCGGCCGCCGTATTCTTTGGGCCACGTCAGCCCGGCCCATCCGGCGTGATAGAGCTTTTTGTGCCATTCCTTGAGGCGCTTCCACACTGCGTCGTCGCCGCCGGCTTCGGCGTCCTCGCCCCGCGCAAGAGATTGCGGACGATTGGCCTCGAGCCATTTCCGCACGTCCATCCGGTAAGCGTCTTGTTCAGCACTCCAGGTAAAATCCATTTGTCTTAGTATTCTCCCGTTCAGAAATTCGTATCGACGCTGCGTGCCGGCTCGGGCCACGCGATTAAAGCGGTATACGTTGAGTACCGCCCATCCCGACCGCGTAGCAAGAGCCGCGGGAGGGAAGCTGGCCAATCGGTATCCATTCGCGCTAGAAATCGCGTCTCACGATGCGCGACCGAATGACATTGGCGCAACTGGCCGGTGCAGGCACGATTTGTCTTGCGATGGCGCTCGCAGGATGCGCCGCTTCTGTCGATCATCCTTCGCCGGCCGCGGACCTCCCACCAACCGTTACCGCAAACGCCGCCGGAGTAGATTCCGACCGGGCTCAGATCAAAAAACCTGTGCTGCACACCGGCGACGTTTGGATTGACCGGATACAAGGTAGTGATCGCGAGTTTCGCATCGAAGGTATCAACGACGGAACGATGGACGTCAGCTTCTGGGGCACCGAGATGACCACCGACGATGCCCTCAACGTAATCGTCTATCGCTCGTTGACCCAATCGTCATCGGAGCCGACCAAATCGGACAAGCCTGGCATATGGTTCGCGTTCCCGCTCTATTCCGGAAAGACCTGGGAGGACAAATACAATTGGGAACTGCTCGGCGCAGCACCGGCAAAAGGCAAAGGTGAAGACCGCGGGTCGGTCCTCGGATGGGAGGACGTCACGGTGCCGGCTGGCACCTTCCACGCTTTGAAGGTCGTTGTGTTGAGCCGTTATTACGGAGCGGGAGGATACAACGACGATTCGACGCTGACTTTCTGGTATGCGGCCGAGGTCAATCGCTTCGTTAAATTCGACTATCGGGACACTTACGACGGCGCCCTGTTCGCAGAATTGGTCAGCTACAAGCCGAGCGCACAATCCAAATGACGCTCGACCTGCGGCGTCAGTTGCCGCGTTCCGGCGCCGATCCCTCGGGCTCTAACTCGACCTTTTGACCGGCGAAGATTGCTTCGAATGAAAGTTGTGCCGTCGAGGTACCGGCGGTCACGACGATCCCGTATGTGCCCGGATGCGGCAGCGACATGTTGATGTTAATCGCCACCGGGATTTTCACCGACGCCGTTTTGGGAACGTCCGGCGCGGGCTGCCCGGTTTCGACCTGGCCTTTCATCTCGGGAACAATCGGCACTCCGCTCTCGTCGGCAATCGCAATGTTCAGCGGATACTTCATCCCGATTTCACTGGTGCTGAACCCAAGGCCAATCGCGACGGCAAATTGAACCGGCGCCGGATAGCTGGCCGATCGATAGAGATTCCATCCACCGCCCAGCACAAAGACTTTGCCGCCGACCGCCTGGGCCGCATCGGCGAGCAAAGCATATTCGATTTTCATTTTTTTAACCTTCCACGCGCACTCTCTATTGGTAGCGCTTTCTTGAATCGACTGCACCCTCACCTCGCGACCGCGTTCCTCGTCAATTCGGATTCGGCGGCGGACTGCGCGTTCAGGATGCGGACGATATTCTGCGCCATGAAGCTGCTGAGAAGTTTCTCGCGCGCGGCGGGCTCAAGCTTGCGCGCCTGACGGCTGACCTCGGCGCATCGCTCGAGCATCGCAGCCTCGAGCGGCCGGAAATGCTTCCAAACAATCGGCGCCAACCGCTCCGGCGCCACCGCAACGAGATCCTGGATCTTTCGGAAGCGCCACCATGGCGAATCGGTGGACGGTTTCTCACCGCCGGCCGCAAGAACTGGCGGCAGTGTTCCGCCGACGAATAATGGAAAGGCGATCGAGGTACATGGCGCTGCCAGCGACGCCCACAGCACGGGGAGCGTGTCCGCATCAGGCGCCGGAAGTTCCGCGATCATGCTCGCCGTCGTGCCGGAGACCGATCCGTGCATGCATAGCGTCGGAGAATCGTCGCGCGTCGAGGGATCTCCCGCAGGCGGCATCTCGCCGCGCGCGTCGTGATCGCGCAGAATCGCGAGCATCTCGCGGATCGTGCGGCCGCCGTTTCGCGAGACCAGTTCGCGGCTGCGCGCCAGGCGTCCTCGCGCATGAAGCGGGTCGGCCTTGTCCCTGCCCGCATTGCGGCTCGAATAGGTAGCAGCGAAGTCAAACGAGTATTCGCTATCGCACCATCCACGAGCGCGCGCATAGCTTTCGACGTCAGCCGAGCCGAGACTGCCGGTGTCGATAGTAAATCGATTCGAGATGCACGCGCGATCCTCGACGGGGCGCGCAATCCACTGACGGCCCGAGCTCTCGAGCACGTAAGCCTCGGCGTGATCGGCGATGATGAATCCGCCGCAATAGCGGAAATCGACGTCGTACTGCGCAGAACCTCCCTGCCCATAACGCTCAATCAACGAACCGATAATTCCGGAAGCCTCGCGTGCAGTCCTCGAGCGCTCGAGCCCGAGCCTCACCAGATCCATCCCGAGCAAACCCGTTGACGGCAGGAGCTCTCGCGTGAGCACCGCCTCGTTGCCAATCGCGACTCCATACTCGTTGAGGCCATGCTCGAAACCCCACAGCCAGAAAGGCCGCGATCCGATCACGGCAGCAGTCTTAGGGACCTGCGGAGTTTCGAGATACTGGCAGTGCACGGTCGCACCTTCGGGATGAATCCGATGCGGCAACTGCGCGAGCGGCTGGCATTCGTAGGGCGATCGATCGGAGTTTTTGGCAAGGATGGTCGCGCCGGCGCGCGTATGCGGCGCGAGCACCACCATCGTGTCGCAGGAAGGAAGAGGAGATGCGGCCATGAGGAACGTAATTGTATGTGAAACCCGCCGTGGGTTTGCAGGGGTGACCCCTGCACCCAGCGTTAAGATCAGAAAAAGCATGCTCTTTTCTTGTGTCATCCTGAGCGCAGCGAAGGATCTCGCGCGCAAGCGCATTTAAAGGCGGCGCCGGACGCAAAAGCGCCCGTCGAGATTCTTTGCTGCAGCAGCTTTCGCTCAGAATGACTGAAGAGCGGTCGCAAGTCTTTTCAGTCAAATGAATCGTAACAGCGCATTTTCGTACCTCTGCAACGCGTGCGGGCTTTGTTGCCACAACAAGGTCATCACGCTTTCGCCTTATGATGTGATTCGCCTGGCACGGGCGGCGCGGGTATCGACGCGCGAGGCGATCGATCGCTTTACGATTCGACGGGGGTCGGTTCTGAAGTTCTCTGATCGCGGTGCATGCGTTGCGCTCGAGGGCACGCGCTGCGGGATCCATAGCGGACGGCCGCTCGCTTGCCGATTGTATCCGCTGGGGATCGAACGTATCGAAGATGCTCACAGCGAGAAATTCGTGAAGCTCGAGCCTGCGGCTGGATCACTCGGGGTCTATGGCATCGAGGGCGATGTCGATGACTTCCTCGCGGCGCAGGGTGTCGATGAGTATCTCGCGGCGAACGCACGCTATGCGTCGTTGCTCGCTGTTTTTCGTGAGCGGATCGCGGCCACCATCGATTTCGATCGAGTCGAGCCGCGCGAGTTCTGGCGGCGCGCCGTTCGTGAAGCGCTGGCTGAGTCCAACTACGATACCAATCCATTGATCGATGCGATCTTCGATGCGGGTGGAATCGGCGATATCGCTGAGGCAGAAGTCATCACCGCGCATATTCAACGACTCGCGGAAAAGATTCGATGCGAGTCGAATGCGGAGATGCTCGCTGCGGCTGCTGTCATGCTCGCAGTGAGTTTGGGGTATTCGCCGGCCGAGGTGCAGCAACCTAACCCCTGACCCCTTCCCTCGAAGGAAGGGGAACAATCGATTTTAGTTCGAGGACGGGGCTGCTGGGGCCGCGGGGGCGGGTTGCGCTGGAGCAGGGGGGTTGTTCGCGCCGAGGTCGCTCAGGATTTCCGTTGCGTGCGTGGACGGATCGACGCTCGGGTACACCTTGATGATCTTGCCGTTCTCGTCGATTACGTAAGTGATGCGGCGGTCGAGGCCGAGGATCGGAATGCCGTTCGCGGCGCCGTATGCCGTTGCGATCTTCTTGTCGGGATCGAGCAGCAGCGGGAACGGCAAGCCGTTCTTGCGAATGAAATCCTTGTGCGCGTCCGCAGAGTCGATGCTGCATCCGAGCACGACCAGGCCGGCATTGGTGTAGCGCGCGTAGCCGTCGCGGAACGCACACGCCTCTTTGGTGCATCCCGAGGTTTCATCCTTGGGATAGAAATAGAGGACGACTTTTCTGCCGTGGAAGTCGGCGAGCGACATCGGAGCTACTTGCTCGCCGGTTACCATCTGAGTGGTGAATGGCGGCGCGATTTCTCCTTCCTTGAGGAGTTCGGCGCGCGCGAGTCGTGGGCGTATCGCTACTGCGACCATGATTGCGGCGATTGCGATTAGTCCGATGGTGATCATTTTCATTCGAGTTCTTCCCCGTTTGGGGTTTAACTGCGGGCGCATTGGGAAAGTTCCCGGATCAGTCAACCTAACCCCTAACCCCTTCCCTCGAGGGAAGGGGCACAATCGCAAAAAAGGAGATCATCAATCAGATGTAGTAGAGCCAGTCGCGGTAGCGCGGTTCGCGGCCGTGCAGGGTTGCGTGGAAGACTTGCTGCACTTTGGCCGTGATCGGGCCGGGCTTGCCGGGGCCTATCTTGCGATCGTCGAGCTCTACGACCGGAGTAACTTCGGCGGCGGTGCCGGTCATGAACGCTTCGTCGGCTATATAGAATGCGTCGCGGGCAAAATATTCCTCGCGCACCTCGACTGCGTTGTCGCGCAGAATCTTGATGACCGCGTCGCGCGTGATTCCCGCCAGCACCGACGTCAGCGGCGGCGTGCGCACGACTCCGTCGCGCACCACGAAAACATTCTCGCCACTGCCCTCGGCGACGAAGCCCTCAGTGTTGAGCAGGAGCGCCTCATCGTAGCCGTTGCGGCGCGCTTCGTAGCCGGCGAGGATCGAGTTGACGTAATGACCGGTGGCTTTGGCGGCCGGCATCATCGAGTTGTGATGGAACCTCACGAACGATGACGTCTTCAGGCGCACGCCCTTGTCGACGCCGTCCTCGCCGAGATATGCGCCCCATGGCCATGCGGCGATCGAGACGCGAATTTTGTTGCCGCGCGCCGACAGGCCCATCTCACCTTCGCCGAAGAACACCAGCGGCCGGATGTAGCATTCGGCGAACTTGTTGATACGCACGACGTCGGCGCATGCCTTGAGCAACTCCTCCTGGCTGTAGGGCACTTCCATCTCGACGATGTGGCCGGAGTCGATGAGGCGGCGGATGTGCTCGCGGGCGCGGAAAATTGCCGAGCGGCCATCGTCGCTCTTGTAGCATCGCATCCCTTCGAAGACCCCGAGGCCGTAGTGCAGGCTGTGGGTCAAGACGTGGACGGTGGCCTCGTCGAAGGGGACCATTACGCCGTCCATCCAGATTCGATCCGAGCGGAGATTGTTCGCGGGCATAGTGGAGTCAAAAGTAGTCGAAGGCGCGTAGTTAGTCGATGGGGGCGATGCCGACGTCGTCCAGATATCGACGCAGAGCCGCTATCTCGCCGGACGATACGATCGCTCCAACATAGCCGTCCGGCCGGACCAACACCCAGTCGCCTGCCGAGAGGCCGTAGGCGTCGCGAACGAGGCCGCCCTCGTCAATGATATCTCCGCGCGCACCAACCGTATGGATATGCAGGTCTCGCCGAGGCGCGACGGCAGCGCGGTCGACCTCGTAGCCGAGCAAAGTCCAGTGCGGACCCTGAAAGAGTTTGAAGAGCCGCGTGGATTGGCCTGCCGCGCCCCTGATGGGAGCGTCCGGGGCGCGATCGCCCGCTATCACGCGTTCCGGAGAGCGCGCCGGTTTGTTGAGAGACAGGCTCGATTCGGGATAGCCGAGATCGAGCTGGTGCGTCTCGCGACCGCGGCGCATACCACCGCGCTCTTTGGCGGCCCGCAGCAGTTTGGTCGAGAGGCCGAGCATCTCCGCCGCGATCGGGCGCCGCTCTTCCTCGTACGTCGCGAGCAGTTTCTCCGGCGCGCCGTTGATGACGGCCGCGAGCTTCCAGCCAAGATTGTAGGCGTCTTGCACGCTGGTATTGAGACCCTGCCCTCCCGTCGGTGGATGGATGTGGGCGGCGTCGCCGCCAATGAAGACGCGGCCGACCCGGTATTTGTCGGCCATGCGCGCGTTCATGTTGAAAGCGGAGGCCCACAAGACCTCGCGGATCACGATGTCCTCGCGGCCGGTGCGCGCGGCCGCCCATGCCGTCAGTCCCTCGGCGGAGAGATCGATGTCGCCCTCCATCGGGATCGGTGCTTGCACCTGGAACATGTCGGTTCCGCGCAGCGGACAAAATGACGTCTGCTTCTCCATCGAGCCTTCGTTGAACCGATGCCAGGCGTCGGTGCCGAGGCCTTCCAGCCGAACGTCCGCGACCATGGCCCGGACGCCTCAGCGTCTTGCCGGGGAATTCGATATTCAGCGCGTGCCGCACATAGCTCCTGCCGCCGTCCATGCCGACCAGATAGCCGACCCGCACGGTCTCTTCGCCATCCGCGCTCTTGACATGAGCCGTGACGCCCTCGGCGTCCTGCTCGAAAGCCGTCAGCTCGCAGCCGAAATTCGGACGGTGCCCGAGTTCTGCGAGGCGCTCGCGCAGCACGCCTCGGTCAGGAATTGCGGCACCATCAGCGGGATGAGATAAGGCTCGTCCGGCGTGGCTTCGTGTTGCTTCCATCAGCGGCGAGTCTTCATAAGTACCGTCTTCCCGATATTCGCGCTGCGGCGGATAGGTTCCGCCCACCGCCACGAGCCGGTCGATGACGCCAAGATCCTCGAACATTTCCTGACTGCGGGGCTGTATTCCTTTGCCGCGCGATCCCGCGAATGGGCTGGGCAGCTTGTCGATCAAGCGAAACGCGACGTTGCGGCGGGCCAAATCGATTGCCAGCGTCAATCCGGCGGCTCCGGCACCGGCGATGAGAACATCGGTCGTGAACTGCCGGTTCATCCGGGAACTCCTGCACTGCGATTTCAATTATGCGGGGAACCTAGTCGCGACGCGTCGGGTCTGGCGACACGCTCGCGCCGTTCAGGTCGCCTGCGGCGACTGGGTGCGACGCCGTGGCGCGAGCGGCGGCGGCGACGACGGCGTCGTCGGCGGTTGCCGGCGGGGGGCGGAGTGCCGTTTGCCGTCGCGGGTGGGGCTTGACTTGCGGTGAAGGCGTCGGGGTCGGCGAGGAAGCGCATCGTGCGCGTCGCATCGATCGAGTAGGTCGGCGCGGTCATCTCGAAGAACATCCGGGCGTCGGGAAAGTATGGCCGGCGCATCAGGCGCCGCGTGCGACGGGTGGGCGCCGCGAGATTCTGGAACGCCTCGAGGATGAGGCGCATCTGCTCGGTGTCGCCGCGCGCGAAGCCTCGGCAGCGGAGTTCGGCCAGGATGTCGACGCGGCGCGGATCGCCGCGCTCGCGACGATGCTCGTCGCGATATAAGTCGAGCATCAGCGCGGCCAGCACGATCGAGTGATCGGGCGAAAGTCCGCTTCCGATTGCGCGGCCGAGCGCGGCCATGTTGCGGACGGCGGGCTGCTCGGCAAGCGTGGCGCCGCGCGATTTCAGATGTCTCGCGAGCAGGGGGATTACGTGCTCGAGCAGTCCCATCTCTTCCATCAGGACGAGCGCATGCGCGGCCTCGGGCTGGCCAAGCGTTTTATAAGTTTCGTCGACCATGCGCGGCACACTAGCCTTGTCGAGGTCGGCGCGATGACGTCCGATAGCGGCGCGCGTGGCGGGCTCGATTTCGAAGCCGAGCTTGGCGGCGAATCGCACCGCACGCATCATGCGCACCGGATCCTCGCGCATCCGCAGCTCCGGGTCGCCGATGGTGCGGATTAAACGCGCCTCGAGATCGTCAACCCCGCCCGGAAAATCGACCACCTGAAAAGTTTGCGGACTGTAGAACAGCGCGTTGACGGTGAAGTCGCGGCGAAACGCGTCTTCCTCCGGCGTGCCGAAAGTGTTGTCGAGACGAATCAGCGGATCGTCGGTATCGGCGACGGCCTCGGCCTGCTTGCGGAAAGTGGAGACCTCGACGTTCTGGCGGCCGAAGAAAACGTGAACCAGGCGGAAGCGCCGGCCTATCATGCGGGAGTTGCGGAACAGGTCGCGCACCTGCTGCGGATGGGCCGAAGTGGCGACGTCGAAATCCTTGGGCTTGCGCGAGAGCATCAGATCGCGCACGCCCCCGCCGACCAAGTATGCGTCGAAGCCGGCGCCTGCCAGGCGATAGAGCACCTTGAGGACGTTGGCGTCGATATCGCGGCGTGAGATCGGATGCTCGGCGCGGGGTAATATGCGGGGTTCCACTTGCCTTGCCCTTGCCCGAAATTCGTCCAAACCTAGCACGATGGCGCGCAAGCTTCATCGCCCCGCAACACCGAAAAAACTGCATTGAACCGCGTTTACCCTGCCCCCGAATCCCGAAAAGAGTTACGCTAATCAAGAGCCAAAGGAGACCTCAACATGGATCAATTTATTACCGACGTGAAAAAACTCCGCGACAACGCCCGCAAAAATATGGAAAAAGGCGCCGTCACAGACAGCTACAAGGCGGACGTCAAGCAGGTATTGAAAGTACTCAACGACGTGCTGGCGACCGAGTTGGTCTGCGTGCTGCGCTACAAGCGCCACTATTACATGGCGCAGGGCATCAACTCCGATTCGGTCAAGGAGGAATTTCTGCAGCACGCCAACGAAGAGCAGCAGCATGCGGATTGGGTCGCAGAGCGAATCACGCAACTCGGCGGCGAGCCCGACTTCAGACCCACGACACTCGCAGAGCGCTCAGCCTCGGAGTATGCCGAGGGCAAGACGCTGGTCGATATGATCAAGGAAGACCTGATCGCCGAGCGGATCGCGATCCAGCACTATTCGGACGTCATCCGATGGCTGGGCGACGGCGATCCGACCACCAAGATATTGATCGAGCAGATCAACAAGGTGGAAGAGGAGCACGCCAACGACATGTTGGACCTGCTCGCCAAGATGGGCTGACGATTGCGATTGATAGGGGCGCGGCTGAGTGCAGCCGCGTCTCTAATTTGAGCCGAGGAGCGTGGTATCAGGCGTAGTTTTGCCTCAGACGTTTTATTCGTCGAATTCGGTTTGAATTAACCTCTCGATCGCTATGCGGTCTCGCGCGTCCGCTCTCAGCGCCCACGACCGCAGAAAATCTATTGACTCGGACGCCCTGCGTGCAATATTTGGAGCCTGAAAGCGCGCGGGGCATCACGCTTCGCCATCGTGTTACCGGAGTCTTGCCACGATGAAGTCCGCACGCGTCGTTCTCTTTTTTCTGCTAGCCGCAGCAGCGGTAGCCGTTTCCTTCGAGTTTGGTTAGTGCGCAAGGGCCGGGTCCAATCGCCGATCCCAAGTCCACCAACCAGGTCGGCTTCCCGGCGACTCTCTATTCGTGGGTGATTCCGCCCGACAATCAGCAGACGCCGGCGAAGATCGCGCTCGGCAAGGCGCTCTTTTTTGAAGACGCGCTGTCTGCCGACGGCAAGATCTCGTGCGATCACTGCCACTCGCCCGCGAAGGGCTTCACCGATCAGCTGCCGACCTCGATGGGTATCCACGCGCAGTTCGGCCAGCGCAACGCACCGTCGATTCTCAACGCGCTGTTCAACGTGACGCAGTTCTGGGACGGACGCTCGCCGACGCTCGAGGCGCAGATTGAGGGCCCGGTAACCAATCCGGTCGAGATGGGCATGAAATCGACCGACGATGCGGTGGCTGCGATCAAGGCGATTCCCGAGTATCAGAAGCAATTCCAGGAAGTGTTCGGGCGCGACGTCAACTTCGCCGATATCGAGCATGCGATCGCGGCGTACGAGCGCACGCAACTCGCGTTCGACTCGCCGTTCGACAAATTCATCAACGGCGATCAGAGCGCGATCAGCGATTCGGCCAAGCGTGGATGGTCGATATTCAACGGCAAGGGCCGATGCATGTCGTGTCACGGATGGAATCCGACGTCGCCGCTGTTCACCGATCAGAAGTTCCACAACATCGGAGTGTCGGCGCATAAGGCGGACTTCGTGCCGCTCGCGCGCAAGGCGCTCGTCGTGCTCAGCCAGACCGGCGGGGGTTCCGAGCAGATCGACAAGCTGGCGATCGGCACCGACATGAGCGGGCTCGGGCGATTCCTGGTCACCAAGCAGCCGCATGATATCGGCGGATTCCGCACGATGAGTTTGCGCAACCTGCTCGTGACGCAGCCGTACTTCCACGACGGATCGCAGGCGACGCTGTGGGACACGATCGATCACTACAACAAGGGCGGCGTGCAGAACCCGTACCTCGACGGCGGAATCGCTCCGCTCGGGCTGACCGAAGCGGAAGAGGATGACCTGATCACTTTTCTCGCGACCCTGACCAGTCCCGAATACGCCGACGACGCGAAGCAGGAGTACGACCTGCAGTTCAAACGCTCGCGCACGGACCGGCCGCAGCGCGACGAGGCCGCGGCCAACGGCGACAAAGGTCGCAGGCCCGGGATTGGCGGGACCGTTTGGCGATATCGGACCGGACCAGAATCTGGAAAATCCGGCGCTGCTCGGCGGCGATTAACTGTGATGAAAGTTAAAAGGCAGGCAGACCATGGCCGCTCGGCATAAAAGCGTCGAAACGAAATACATGGAAGAGCGCGACGCGGTCCTGCGCGGACTGCGCGGTCTCGACCGGCGCACCTTCCTGAAAGTGCTCGCGGCGTCGGCGGGCGCCGTGATGGCGAAGAGCCTGATGCCGCCGCATACGTTTCAGCTGGTCGAAATTGCCAACGCCGCGCCCGACAAGACCGCCGAAGCGACCGGGATGGCGGGCCAGCCGCCGTTCACCTTCGCGTACATCTCGGACACGCATCTATATCCGCGCACGCTCAACCAGCGCTTCGTGCGCGGAGCGGTCAAGGCGGTCGAGGATGTGAACGCGCTCGATCCGCAGCCGGACTTCGTGCTGTTCGGCGGCGACCTGGCGCAACTCGGGCGGCATGAGGAGCTCGATCTCGGCAGGCAAATCCTCGCCGAGCTGAAAGCGCCGGTGAAAATGATGGTCGGCGAGCACGACTGGTTCTACGACCTGGGCGACACGTGGCAAGACATGTTCGGGCCGCCCAACTACTCGTTCGACTGGAAGGGCGTGCATGTCGTGGTGCTGATGAGCGTGCATGAGAAGGATTTCTGGACGGCGCGCAAAATGACGCCGGCCGAGCGCATGCAAACCGTCGCGGGCCTCGACAACGGAATCCAGTCACGCTTCGAGGTCGGCGACGAGGAGCGCAAGTGGCTGTCCGATGACCTCGCCAAAGTGTCGCACACCACGCCGTTGCTCGTCTTCTCGCATTCGCCGCTCTACAAATACTACCGCAACTGGAATTTCTGGACTGAGGATGCCGAGCAGGTGCAGGCGATTCTGAGGCCGTACAAGCACGTGACGGTGATCCACGGCCATACGCATCAGATGCTCTACAACCAGATCGCGAACATCAGTTTTTACGGGATGCTCTCGACGGCGTGGCCGTGGCCATATGCACCGACCGGGCTGCCGCCGCTGACGATCCAGATGAACCGCGCAGATCCGTTCGATCAGTTCGACGGGCTGGGCGATGGTCAGTTCAATGTCCGTCCCGACGGACTGGCCGACAAGATTTACAACCTGTGGGATCGCAATCCGGTGTCGGTAAAGGCCGACTACCTGACTTCGCACGGCAAGATCGCGCGGCCGCCCGCGCCACAGTTCGCGAGCTACTGAGACACGACTTCCTTCGAGGCGACATGATCCGACGATCGATCGCATTGGCAACTGCCGCGGGATGTGCGGCCATCTCCGCGGCCGTCGCGTACGCGCCGCGAATTCGCGCGCAGCAGGCGCCGACACCACCGCCACTGCCTATCCATCAGGTGCCGGCAGCGAAAGACGGCGGCGTGGTCGTGATGCTCTGCGACGGCAAGACCAGCATGGAAGTCAAAGGCCTCAAGACGGGCGAGTCGATGAGTCATTCACAGGCGGTCGAGGTGACGCGCGAGTTGATGGCGAAGTGGCAGGCCGAGCATCCCGACGAAAAGTGGCAGATGGCGCAGACTGACGAGTCCTCACAGCCGGTACCTGCTCCGTCGGCAGCCTCGGGCGCGAATGTCTCCAAGCCAAGCAGCAGGGTCCCGAGCATGGAGAATACCGGGAAGGCGCCCAGCAAAGGACAGCAACAGGGCGATACCTACGCCAGCTTCACCGATCGCGACTACAAAATCTGGAAGAACGAGACCGACAACTTCGTCGCGGAAGGCAAAAAAATCTTCCACAGCGACAAGGAACTTGGCGGCACGATTGGCGTGAGCTGCGACATGTGCCATCCGGACGCGTCGAACACGCATCCCGAAACTTATCCGAAGTACCAGGTGCAGCTTCAGAAGGTGGCGCTGCTGCGCGACATGATCGATTGGTGTATCGAGAATCCGGTCAAGGGCAAGGCGCTCGATCCCAACGATCCAAAACTGCGCGCACTCGAAGCGTACATCCTGGCGCAGCGCAAAGGCGTCCCGCTCGACTACGGCAAGCACTGATCGATCGCGATGGTTGAGCGACGCGCTGGCGTCGCGCAGATCTTCAATCATTTTGGCCTCGAACGATCGGCACCGCACGCCTGTCAGCGTCGCGGCACTGCTGCTCTTATGTTTGGCAACTGACTTTTCCGCAGCCCTCCACTGACCCGCTTTATCGAGGTTTGACCCGTTTTGCCTCACGGGTAGCTTAATTGCCTAACAGGCACCCTACTTGCATTCTTGCCTCACAGGTAATTTTCACCCGCTCGCGGGCAACCGACCAAATCGCTCCGCGATGCGTTTGGCGGCTGCTCGACGAAAGTGATTCGGAGGGAATCTCTCTATGAACGCGGAATCTACCGGCTCTCTAAGGAAAGGATGCCTCAACTTCTCGGAGGTCACCTCGCTGGCGATCGCTCTGATCTCGCCGACGATGACGGCGGCGCTGATCATTCCTTTGATGTACAGCAGCGCCGGTAACGCGAGCTGGCTCGCCTACCTGTTCGGCACCGTGATGCTGCTGTTCGTCGCATTGAATCTCAATCAGTTTGCGCGACGATCGACGTCAGCCGGCTCGATGTATGCCTACACGGTAATGGGTCTCGGTACGACGGCGGGTGGCATTTCCGGATGGTGCCTGGCGTGGGCGTATTTGCTTATCGGGACCGCGGGCATTACCGGTTTCACAATCTTCGCCAACACGCTGTGCGGTATGATGGGATTTCAGGTCCCGAATCTGGTGCTGTTTGCGATTTGCGCGGCGATCATCTGGGTTCTGGCTTACAAGGACATCCAGCTTTCGAGCATCCTGATGCTTTTCCTCGAGGGCGCGTCGGTCGCGCTGATCCTGTTGCTGTGCTGGGTCGTGCTCTATCACCACAGCTTCAGATTCGACACCGCACAGCTCAGCCTGAGCGGTTCGTCCTTCTCCGGCATATCACTTGGAGTGGTGACCGCAATTTTCAGTCTGGTCGGATTTGAGTGCGCGACCGCCTTCGGTGAGGAAGCCAAAAATCCGCTCAAAACTATCCCGCGTGCAGTGATCGTGAGCCTGCTGCTGACGGGTCTGTTCTTCGTGATCGTTGCTTACACCGAGGTGCTTGGATTCAGCGGCTATAAGACCACGCTCGACAAGGTCGATGCGCCCCTCAACGTGCTGGCCGAACTAGTGAGCATGCCGTGGCTGAAGGCGCCAGTGTCGATCGGCGCGATGGTCAGCTTCTTCTCGCTTGCGCTCTCATGCCTGAACTCCGGCGCCCGAATTCTCTATCCGATGGCGCGTCACGGCGTATTCCCAGCGGCGATGGGCAATGCGCACGAGACCAACGAGACTCCACACGTCGCAGTCACAGTCATGGCGGCGCTGATTTTCCTGGTGCCGTCGGTGATGCTGTTGGGATTCGGAATGCAAATCCTCGATGTCTTCAACGACGCCGGTACCTTCGGGGCGTTCGGCTTCCTGGGCGCATACTTCCTGATTTCGCTGGCGGCGCCGGCGTATCTTAGCAAAGCCGGAATTCTTCGCGGCCGCGATACCGCGCTCGCAGTCGCGTCGGTAGCACTCCTGCTGGTCCCCGCGGTAGGAAGCGTCTATCCGGTGCCGTCATGGCCGGTGAATGTGTTTCCGTATATCTTCGGCGCGTATCTGCTGATCGGAATCGCCTGGATCTTCTCGGTCCACAAGCGCACGCCCGGATACTCGGCGGAAGTCACGCGCCGCGTGTACAGCGATCATGGCCAGCCGATCGAAGCCGAGGTTAGCGCGATGGAGCCGCAGCGGCAGGCGATGTGAGGAAATCTCGAGCGTACTGAAAAGGTAGAACCGGTGTCATCAGAGAAAAATCATCAGTCGATCGGATCAGTGTTGTCGGTGTGGCGATACCCGGTGAAGTCGATGCTGGGCGAGGAGGTCGAGGCGACGCTCGTGACCGAACGCGGACTGCTCGGCGACCGCGCGTACGCGCTGATGGATCGAGAGACCGGGAGAGTCGTCAGCTCGAAGAACCCTCGCAGGTGGCCGACCTTGTTCAAGTTCAAAGCGGCCTTGATGGATCTTCCGGACATGCGAGAACGAGTACCTCCCGTGATGATCACGCTGCCCAACGGGACACGCGTGAGCAGTGAGCAGGGCGATGTGGATCGGGTCCTGTCTTATGCGCTCGACCGGGAGGTGTCGCTTCTGTCGCAAGTACCGGAGCGAGCGCAACTCGAGCAATACTGGCCCGACCTGGAAAACCTGGAGCATCGAGAGGCGGTCACCGACGAGGAGATGCCGCCCAACGGTTTTTTCGACGGCGAGGTGATTCATCTCCTGACCACCGCGACCCTGGCTAAACTCCATAGCCTTTATCCCGAAGGAAGCTTCGATCCCCTTCGCTTTCGGCCGAACCTGGTGGTGACGCCCGCTCACGCAGAGGCGGGCTTTGTCGAAGACTCGTGGATCGGACGAACGATCGCGATTGGCGATCAAGTTCGCTTGCACATCCTTCGGCCCACCGGCCGCTGTGTGATGACCACGCTGGCGCAAGGCGATCTTCCCAAAGACCTCGGCATTCTTCGCACCGCAGTGCAGGCCAATCGGGCGAAGGTCGGTGTCTATGTGGCGGTCGCACATGGGGGCGTCATTCGACGCGATGACCCGGTGACAATCGAATAGAAAATGGGTTGCCCAGCAGGCAGGATCAGTGTTAATCGACGTTGCGATGGCCGCTGGAATAGACCGGCCGCTCGGGCAGATTCTGGTGACGCTGGGAACGCGGCTCAAATCGTTGCGCAGCCAGCATGGATGGACGCTCGAGCAGCTGAGCAAACGCACCAAGTTGTCGGAGCCGTATCTCTCCCGGCTCGAGGGAGGGACTCGTCAGCCTTCGCTTGCCGCGTTGATCACGCTGGGACAGGTCTACAACATACCGATTCGCACGCTGCTCGATGATGGCGACGAGCAGTCGGCGCGATGCGCGGTGATTCGCGCCGGCAGTGCGCTCCCCAGGTCGGCAAACGGACTCAGCTATCGTGCGATTTCCGGCGGCGGCGCGCTCACCAATCTGCAGGCGATCGCAATCGAGATTCCCGCCAACCGGCACTACGAGAAATTCAATCAGCACGAAGGTGAGGAATGGCTCTACGTGTTGTCGGGGCGGGTCAAGCTCGTATTCGAGAGCGAAGAGCATCTGCTCGACGCCGGCGATGCCGCCCACTTCGACGCCCGCACGCCCCATCGCCTGGCCGCCGACGGCAAGCGCGGCGCGGAGATCCTCCTGGTGGCATCAGTGGTCCCGGGTCCGGCGCTTCCTTTGAACCTGATTTAAGCAGTGTTTCGCATCGAGCGGCTTTACAAAGCCTCCTGCGATTGATGGCACCTAATTAGGGCAACAATATACTTGGCTGACCAAGCGTGCTACGCTCTGCCAAGGGGAGGGCTGAGAAATGTCCTCCGGTTGGTCTTGGGATGAAACCCGTTATCAGCGCAAATCACGGACCCAGCGTCTCGCCGAGTCTCTGCATCCGCTCGGAAGTCGAGTACGGATGATGGCGATCTTTGATCTTCGAGCCTACTTCGACGAGAGCGGGACAGATACCAGTTCAACGACGGTGGTGGTCGCAGGTTACCTAGCTCCAGCGGATGATTGGAGCGCGTTAGAATCGCAATGGTTAGATGCGCTCAAAGCTCGAAATGCGCCCTACTAACCATGCGACAGACGCAGAGGGAAAAGAGCCACATGGACCGTATGAGGGTTGGAGTATCGAACAAGCCCATGAGCTGACAGATTGTATGGCGTCAATCGTGGGCTCTTTCGACAACCTAAAGGCGGTCGGTGCTTACATTGACACCGCAGATTGGTTGGAGGCCGCAAAACTGATCGAATCTCTACTTCAGACCAATCGCGACCTTCGACTTCTCCGCAAAAAGTTTTTTAATATTCCTTTTCAGATTCTCGCGAAGGCGTGCATCGACGCAGTTCTGAAACACTTAAATCCGACGCTCGCCGCCGATGAAACGGTTGCCTTTATTTTCGAGGACAATGACTTCAAACACACAACACTAGCGGCTCGCGATGAAGTGAAAGCCACGCATCCGCTTCATGCGCGTATTGGTTCGATCGATTTCCAAGGAAAGACCAAATACGCAGGCTTGCAGGCCGCCGATTTAATGGCGTGGAGTTATCGCCGCGTAACGGACCTGAGACGACAGGGCGGCACACCAGACCAGATGCATCGAAGTTTCGCACTACTCATAAGTTCTGGCGGATTTAAATTTTACCATTGTACAAGAGAGCAACTTTTGAACGAATTTACTACCACTACGAACGCTTCTTGAGAGGCGAGGCCGATTAGTCGCCTTTCAGTCGAGGATCATCACTCGCGATGCATCTAGAAAGCGCAATTCCTTGTTCGCCGCTACGAATCAAATCTTCTTTGGAGATACCCGACTTGGCGGTAAACACTGAAGTAAATCCGGCTAGATTTTTCTCCTGTTCTGTAAAAGGCTTTTGCTGTTCAGTCTTGCAGTCCGTCAAAGTCTCAAATTCGCCGCCTTGGTTCCATTTCGATAACGACGCTTCAGGCACATATAACACGCCTTCATGGTCGCATCGATTAAGGTGCTGTTCCTCAGTTTCTCGACCGAACAGTGAAAGAAGAAAGCCAGAAACGCTGAATGTCGGTTGTCCAGAGCAACTAGAATCTAAAGCTTCTCGTGTCGGGGGAACCATCAGGTACCAGCCGATCAACGTAAGAGCGAGCGCGTGTCGCGTTCTCACGCTGGATCACTTTGTCTTTTGGATTGATCGGCGTTTCGGTGCCTGGGCGTGGGTTTTTGGTACGGTCAGAACTTTTTTCGCGAGAGAGCGCAGATTCTCGAACGCTTCTTTCGGCTTGAACTCTAAATCTTCGACCTTTGATTTCATAGCGGCAATTTACCACGATGCCGCTTTCCTCTCCACTGCTTACGCCGGTAAGGGTTCGGCCGTCGCTTCGGTCTTGCCGGTAAGCTCCGAATACGTGACGCGGCGACCGACTACCGCGCTGGCTACGCCAACAAAACGCTCGCCATCGTTCCGCTTGCGCTCGTTGAATCGGTACGCCTGTTCATCGAGGTATCGGAACAGATGAAACGGCTCGACGCTCACATACGTGCCTTTCAGCGTTCGCTTGAGCAGCGACCAGAAATTCTCGATTCGATTCGTATGTACATTGCCGTCTACGTATTTTTCCGCGTGGTCGATCACCTGATGAACGTAGTCTTGTTCAAGGCCGTGGTATCCGACCCACGCATCGCTGAATACATACGATCCACCCCGCACATATTGGCGCACAAAGGGTTGCAAGGTGCCTGCCTGTGTGTTCGGAACGTGCCGCAGACGAACCTTGCTGGTATGACGATCCAGCAAACCCATCACGATGGCTTTGCCCGCTCCGCCAGTTCCGGTGATTTTCGCTTTTTTGTTCTTGTGCATGTTGCGCGCGAGACCGCCGATAAAGGTTTCGTCCGCTTCAATCTCGCTACCGCCGAAAGGGTCGGCACCGCGCTCCTGCATCGCGAGCCGGATTCGATGGTCCATGAACCATGCGGTCTTTTGCGTGACTCCGAGACCGCGCGCAATTTCGTAACTGCTGATTCCGTTCTTGCAATTGGCGATCAGCCACATTGCAGCGAGCCACTTATCGAGACCGATTGGCGAGTCCTCGAAGATGGTTCCGACCTTGAGCGAGAACTTTGCGCGCTTGTGTTTCGAGTAGCATTTCCACAACCGCGCAGTCTCAAGATACGTGACATGATCAGAGTCGCAGGTTGGGCAACGGACCTTACCGTCTGGCCAGCGCATCGCGATCATGAAGTCTTTGCAGTTGTCCCAGTTAGAGAAGTACTGAATCGCCTGTTGGAGTGTGCTCGGATATTTCGTCATGCAAACTAAGGTAGCAAACTGACCACGGTCAGTCAAGTATATTAATGCCCTAATTAGGTGCTCAATCGATGCGAAATTCAGCCAAGCTCGATATCACGAAAGACATTCAGTCGCTGACAAACTTTCGGCGGAAGTCAGCTCAATTCCTCAAGCAGCTGAAGAAGACCAAGCGGCCGGTGGTGCTGACCGTCAATGGCAAAGCAGAGGCGGTTGTGCAGGACGCGGAAGCGTATCAGCGGTTGCTCGACATTGCCGCTCGCGCCGATGTTTACGAGGCAATCCGCCAAAGCGACGATGACATCGCCAATGGTCGGATGCGGCCGGCCCGCGAATTTTTTGACGAAATGCGCCAGCGCTATGGCATACCTCGTTGAACTGACCCTTCGCGCTCGGAAAGACCTAGTGGACATATTTGAACGAGTCTCGGCCGACGACTCTTCGATCGCCGCGCGCTGGTTCAATGGACTCGAGGCTGCTATCGACACACTCGAACAGTTTCCACACCGCTGTCCCGTCGCTCCCGACAGCAAAAGAGCCAACCGGGTGTTGCGGCATCTGCTCTACGGCTCGAAACGCGACGTGTACCGCGTGATTAACGATATCGACGAACCACGCAAGTTGGTCCGTGTCCGGGCAGTCAGGCACTCGGCTATGGACGAATTTATCCCCTGATGATGAAGCGAGCGGGCGCGCGCCGGAGGGATTTTATTGGTGATGCGGATGAAGACGCAGCAACATCAGCATCAGCATCAGACGATCATTCGGCTTCAGCTGGCGCACTGTGTTCTCGTCGGCCAGCATGTTGCGTTGCGCTGAATCGCCAAAGACCTCGAATGCAACCCGCGCACCGCTGCCAATCGAGAATGGTTGCGATGAAGCGACATTCTCGGGTAGCTGGTGCGCAACTGAAAACCGTCTGATCGGATCAATCGGATTGCTCAGTGAGTGAATATCGAGCGAAACCCGATGGAAAGTATCAACCTCAGAATGCCTTATCGGCGATGGCCGGAACTGCTCCAATAACAAATTGTTGAGTAAACCGAGCGATTCCAGGACAAGCAGGAGTATCGACAATCCGAGGAGAGCCGTCCATGCAATCGTCGCCGCGTGCCAGTCGCGCGCGCCGATGCTGGCTGAGGGCAAGTGAGCTTGCAGTTTCATCGGGTGCCGCATGTGATTGAGCAAGTCCCATACCTACTTTCAGTAGGGTTATTTTATTGTTAGGTAAAGCAAGGTATGCGAGCTCTACGCCTCGTTTGAGGTCCGCGCTCACGTCAACGCGGGCGGTAATAGAGCCAGGCGCGTTCTGAGATTGCGGCGATATAGAACAATGCGATGACAGGCGCGAGTTCGCGCACGATCGTGCCGGGAGTGCAGGCGATGGTGCGATCGCGAGCGTGATTACGAGCGCATAGTTGATGATGCCGCCCCAATGTCCGAGCCGGCTTCTGATGGGACCTGCGGCGCGTGCTCCGATCACGATCGAATCGATCGCGTACTGGCTGAACGACAGCGCGATCAGGATCGGGATGTAAAAAGGTATCGCGCCGCGAGGGCGCTTCGCAGAAGAGCGCTGCCAGCACGAAGGTCACGTCTGCGATTCCGTCCAGCCATCGCCCGCTGCCGCTCGCGACTCCGAGACGACGCGCGATTCGGCCGTCGATGAAATCGCTGCCCGCGGCGACTATCGCGATAATCGTGAATGCCGCTCGTCCCTGATGGCCGTGCGCAGCCAGATCGATCCAGATTGCTGCCAGCGCGAACCTGAGCGCGCTCAGGCCGTTGGGTATCTGCCCGAGCGTCGCGTTGCCGCGAGCGCGGCCTTTCAATGGCTTTCGCTCGCCATGGCCGAATGCTCTACAATTGATCTCTTATGCCTGGAAAAAATTCCCGCACGATTCAAGTCGTCAGCCACGGCCCTTCATGCCTCGACGGTGTGATGGCGGCGGCGGCGGTGGCGCGCTTTTACGATGGCCATAAAGTCTTCACGACGCTGGCCGGCAACAACGAGGCCGACCATACAATCGGGAACCTCGCTCTCAGGTCCGAAGATAACAACGATGAAATCTGGATCACCGATTTGTCCTGGAACTCACCGGCGACCGGCGCGCATCTGACCGAGCTGAGCGAGCGGGGCGCGCAGATTTACTGGATCGATCATCATCGCACCGCAGTCTCCCGCGCCGATGCCCCGGAGTTCAAGGTGCCGTTCGCCGGCAAAGTTCTGAGCGAACAATACTCGGCAGCGCGGCTGACGTTTAATTTTCTGAAGCGATTGGGGCGCGATCTTTCCGACGAGCAGCGCGCCGAGTTTGATGCCTTCGAGCCCTTCGTGATGATTGCCGACGATCACGATCGCTGGGTCCACCAGATTCCCGAATCGTCCCAATGGGCGCTCGCCGTGCAGACGCTCGGCGGAACGGCCTCGTATCGTGAAATTCTGAAACTGCACGAGCCGCGGATGAGCCGGAAGCTGCGCGCCGCCTTCGAGTCGGGTCAAGACGCGATGCGCCGCAGCCTCGAATTGGCGCAGGCGACGATGGTCGATCGCAAGCTCGACAACGGCACCACGGTGCGGACGGCGTGCTGCTTCGGCTATAGCAGCGAGGTCGCGGCGCATCTCTACAAGGGGCAGACGCGCACCGTCGTCGCGCTGTTCGACCTGCGCAGCCAGGGCGTCAGCCTACGGCGCAGCTCCGACAGCGACGTCGATTTGTCGGTCCTCGCGCAGCATTTTGGCGGCGGTGGTCATGCCGCGGCGTCCGGCTTGATGATCCCCGATTTGCGTCGCGTTCCGGCCGAGCGGTTGGCCGAAATTCTGGGCGATCAGCTCGAAAAGCCAGCGCCCTGACCTTTCGGGCCGGCCTCTCCACGAAGACTTCCTTTGGATTTCTCGACCGGCATTCTGCTTGCGTCAAATCTGACGATTTGCCTAGACTGACCGTACGTTCATTTGACTGACTGTCCAGTTTCGCCATGACCAAAGAAGAGGTAATCAAGGAATATCGCGTGCGCGAAATCCTCGAAGCCGCACGCCGCGTGATGGCTCGATACGGTATGCAGGGCACCACCGTTGATCGCGTCGCCGAGGAAGCGAAGGTCGCCAAGGGCACTATCTATCTGTACTTCGACACCAAGGACGCGCTGGTGCATGCCGCCGTGCTTGAGGGTCTGCGCGAGATGGTGGCCGAGACGGTGGCGTCGGACGAACCGTCGATACCGCCGCTCGAGCGAATCCGCAAACTCATTCTGGCGCAGTTCCGAATCCAGGCGTCGAACCAGGATTTTTTGAAGACGCTGATTATCGGCAACTCGCTCGATATGGGACTCGAATCGGAGGCTGGTCGCGAATACATGCGGGTCTACGCCGGGCACCTCGATTTCATGGCGTCGGTGCTGCAGGACGCGATCGATCGCGGCGCAATCCGGCGGATCGATCCGCATTTCGCGGCGTTCATGCTCGGCGAGATGCTGACCGGTTCGTTGCGGCGCCGGCTGCTCAAGCTGGCGTCGAGTCCGATCGAGTCGGACGCGGAAGCGGTCGTGGAACTCTTCCTCAAGGGCATCGTGGCGCTTCCATGAAGCTGAAGTCTTTCAGAGTTTCGGCTTTGGTTGTGCTGGCGGCGGCGCTTGGAGCGTTCGCGCTTGCGGGATGCCATCAGCCGGCCGCGGCCGAGGTCGACACGAAGACGGGGCCGGCGCCGATTGCGATCGCGGTTGCCGCGGCGCATCAGCAGAGCCTCGATCGCACCGCCGAAGTCCAGGGCGCGCTGTTTCCGCGCGAGCATGCGGTGATGTCCTCGGAAGTCGAGGGACGGGTGACGGAAGTAGTCGCGGACTTTGGGGACAAGGTCGCGGCCGGACAGGTGATGCTGAAGATCAACCCGCGCGAATACGAATTACGGGTCGAGACCGCGCAGGCTTCCCTTGACCAGGCGCGCGCGAAACTTGCCAACTCGACCGCGCGCTACAATCGCGCGCGCACGCTCAAGGAATCCGAGAGCATCTCGGCCGAGCAGTTCGATCAAACAGCGTCGCAGATGCGCGTCGACCAGGCCGACACGGAGTCTGCCGATGAAGCGCTCGCGATGGCGCGCAAGAAGCTCGGCGACACTGAAATCAAGGCGCCGTTCAGCGGATCGGTGCAGAAGCGGATGGTCTCGCTCGGCGAGTACGTCGCGCCCGGCAAGGAAATTTACGAGCTGATCGCGACCGACCCGATCAAGCTGCGCTGCCCGATGCCCGAGCGATTCGTGCCGCTGGCGCGCGTCGGCATGCCGGTGAATTTGGCGATCGACGCTGACCAGGGGACGTCATACACGGGGAAAATCACGCGTATCGCGCCGGCGCTCGACGAAAGCAGCCGCACGCTGCTGATCGAGGCCGAAGTCGCCAACCCTGACGGCGCGCTGAAGCCGGGATTCTTCGCGCACGTGACGATGGATCTCGGCCACGATCGCGCGCTGTTCGTGCCGACCGCTGCGGTGCTTCGCTATGCGGGCGTCGCGCGCGTGTTCATCGTCGAGCAAGGCGTGGTGCGCGCGCGCGAGGTGACCACCGGCAGCGTCGTTGGCGACCAGACTGAAATCACCGGCGGGCTGAAGGAGGGCGATCACGTTGCGGTCAGCGACGTCGATCGCCTGGCTGACGGCACCGCGGTGGTCGCGAAGGAGCAGTCGTGATTCTCGCCGACCTGTGCGTGCGCCGCCCCGTCTTCGCCACGATGTTCGTCGGCGTGCTGGTCGTGCTCGGCTGGTTCTCCTACATGCGCCTCGGCGTCGATCTGTTTCCGCGCGTCGACGTGCCGACGGTGATGGTCACGACCTTCCTGCCCGGCGCCGCGCCCGAAGAAACCGAGGCGCGCGTCACCAAGCCGATCGAAGAAGCGATCAACACCGTCAGCGGGATCGACGAGATGCGATCGAACACGCTCGAAGGCGTTTCGCGCATCATTATCCAGTTCAAGCTCGAGCGCGACCTCGACGCCGCCGTGCAGGACGTGCGCGACAAGATTTCCACCGTGCTCGATCAGCTGCCCGACGGCACCAAGCCGCCGCTGGTGCAGAAGTTCGACCTCGACGCGGTGCCGGTCGTGACGATCACGGTCACCGGCTACCAGAGCCTGAAAGAGCTGACCGAGCTCGCGCGACGGCGGCTCAAAGAACCGCTCGAATCGGTTGATGGCGTCGGCTCGATCGACATCGTCGGCGGACGCGAGCGCGAAATTCACGTCGACGTCGACGCCGACAAACTGCACGCGACCGGCGTGACGATTCAGCAGGTCGGCGCGGCGCTCTCGCGACAAAACGTCGAATATCCCGGCGGCCGCATGAAGCAGGGGATGTCCGAGGAGATGCTGCGCACGCTCGGCCGAATCACCGAGGTGCCGGATTTCGGCAAAGTGATCGTCAGCGAAGTCGAGGGCCGGCCGGTCACCGTCGGCGACGTCGCGTCGGTCGAGGACAGCGTCAAGGAGCCGCGCTCGCTCTCGCGATGGGACAACAAGAACGCGGTGTCGCTGATCGTGCGCAAGCAGTCGGGCGAGAACACGATCGAGATCGTCGACCGCGTCAAAGAGCGCTACCAGGAGATGAAAGGCACGCTGCCGCCGGGCGTCGACGTGATCTTCACGCGCGACGCGTCCAGCTTCATCCGCGCGGCGGTCGAGACCGTGCAGGAGCATCTGGTGCTCGGCGGTATCTGCGCCGCGATCGTGGTGTTCTTTTTTCTCGGATCGATCACCTCGACCCTGATTGCGGCGGTCGCGATTCCGGTTTCAATCATCTCGACTTACTCATTGCTGCTGTGGATGGGCTTCACGCTGAACCGCATGACCCTGCTCGCACTGACGCTCGCGGTCGGAATCGTCATCGACGACGCCATCGTGGTGCTCGAAAATATTTTCCGCTTCATCGAAGAAAAGGACATGGATCCGATTTCCGCGGCGAAAGCGGCCACCGCCGAAGTCGGACTCGCGGTCAGCGCGACCACGCTCTCGCTCGCGGTAATTTTCGTGCCGGTCGCGTTCATCCATGGCGTGATGGGCCGCTTTCTGAATTCGTTCGGCCTGACGATGGCGTTCGCGATCATGGTGTCGCTGCTGGTCTCGTTCACGCTGACTCCCATGCTGTGCTCGCGCTACCTGAAACCCAAGGGCGCAGGCGGCGCGAAGCACAATCGCACCAAAGACTGGAAAATCTTCCGCTGGATCGAGGGCTACTACGACCTCGCGCTGAGCTGGTCGCTCGACCATCGATGGGTGCTGGTCGTCGTAGCGGTCGCGCTTATCATCTCGATCCCGTTCCTGGGCAAGCTGGTCGGCGCGAATTTCATGCCCGACGACGACTCGAGCGAGTTCGCGGTTAACATCCGCACGCCGCCGGGCTATTCGCTGGCGCATACCGATGAGATAGTGCGCAGATCGAAGATCGCCTGCGGACGATCCCCGAGGTGCGCGATCTGTTCACCACCGTCGGCGACACCAATGGCGACGACCGCGTGACGGTTGCCGAAGTCGACGCGAAACTATTCCCGCTCGCTCAGCGCCATCGCAGCCAGGAACTCGTGATGGCCGATGCGCGCAAATTGATGGACGCGTTTCCGGCGCTGCGCGTCAGCGTCGACGCGATCAAGCCGTGGGAGCAGGGCGGCTATCGCGACGTCGAGGTCGAATATGACATGCGCGGCCCAGACCTCGACACGCTGCGAGTCTACGCCGACAACCTGATGACGCGGCTCCGGAAAATTCCCGGCATCGTCGATCTCGATTCGAGCTACGAAGGCGGGCTGCCGGAGCTGCAGGTCAATATCGATCGCACCAAGGCGGCGGACCTGGGAGTGTCGGTCGACGATATCGCGCAGACCATGCGCACGATGGTGCAGGGCGACGTGATCACGCGGTTTCGCGAAGGCCAGGACACTTACGACGTGCGGCTGCAGTTGGCCGACAAGGATCGCAACGACCCGGTGGTGGTCGCCAGCCTGACGATTCCGTCGAGCAAGGTCGGTCAGGTGCGGCTCGATAACGTCGCGACGCTGACGCACGGGACCGGACCGGTGCAGATCGATCGGCAGGATCGCCAGCGCCATATTGCGATCGTCTTCAACCTCGCACCCGGATTCGCGATGAACAAGGTGATGAACGCCGTCACGCGCGAGGTGAATCAGATTCATCTGCCGCCCGGCTACATCACGGAGTTCGGCGGGCAGAGCAAGATTTACGGCGAGATGGTCAGCGGCTTCGTGATCGCGTTCCTGCTCTCGATCATCTTTATGTACATGGTGCTGGCGGCGCAGTTCGAGAGCTTCATCCATCCGATCACGATCATGCTGTCGCTGCCGCTGGCGGTGCCGTTCGCGCTGATCTCGCTATTCGTTTTCCGCCAGCACCTGGCGTTGTACTCGACGCTCGGGATTTTGCTGCTGTTCGGCATTGTGAAGAAGAATTCCATTCTGCAACTCGATCAGACCCTCAACCTGATCCGCGCGGGATGCCGCGACGCCAGGCAATCCTCAAGGCAAATCGCGATCGTCTGCGGCCGATCCTGATGACCACGGCAGCGCTCGTCGCCGGCATGATTCCGGTCGCGATCGGGCAGGGCGCCGGCGACAGCTCGGTCCGCGCAATCGCGCTCGTCGTGATCGGCGGTCAGACGCTATGCCTGCTGATCACGCTGCTCTTCACGCCGGTCGCGTTCTCGCTGTTCGACGACATGGAAAACTGGTTCCGCAGCTTCCGCAAAGTACCGGCACGGCTCAAGCTGGTCGAGCCGTACGTACGACGACGACCTCGAACGCGAAGCA
>CAVUUH010000033.1:0-302583 GCA_963744545.1 uncultured delta proteobacterium | reverse complement strand
GCGAGCGTCAATCTCGGCCATCCAGTCATGCGAAGTTGCAGCGAACCGTCGAGCGTAATCTGTGCGACCGTCCTCTCCGCCGGCGAAACGACGCGGTGCAGAGTGGGACTCTGAAGATTCGCGTCGATCAATAGCGTGCGCATCGAAAGTCGTTGGCTGAGATCGAACGCCAATGCGGCCGCGATTGAGGACGCACCGTCGGAAGGACGGCATCCCGTGATTGCGACCCGGCACGACTTGTCCACCGCCGCGGTCGGCGCCATCCGCTCACACAGCTGACGAATGGCGTCCTGGCGCGCGAGCATCGCGGGCAGATCGTACGGAACCGGTTCGGGCAGCAGGTATTTTCGAACGCGATCTCGTTGGTCCTCGGCGTTACCTCGCGCGCAGGCTGCTCAATCAGGTCGCGCGTTTTCGAGACCAGCTTCGCGCGCGGGCGGACGGGCGGCATCGGTTCGCGAGTGGTTGCGAGGTTTCGGTTGATCGCGTCGTAGTATTTGCTCACTGAACTTCTCCAGCCAGTTTCGTCGGTTGGTGCGCTGGCAAGTAGATGGTCTGGCCGACGTAGAGATTGTCGGGATCTTTTATTTGCGGATTGGCGTGTATTAACTCCCAGGTTCGATCTTTGGAACCCAAATACTTGACCGCCAGGTCATGAAATGTGTCTCCAGGGCGAATCTGGATCGTAGCGTGACGCGGCGCTGGCGCAGTCTCGGTCTTGAGGGCTGGCATTGGAGCGGGAGACGCGTCAGCGATGGACGCGGTATAGCCAAGTGTCGCCTCGACAGTCTTGACGTCCTCCGTCGGCTGCGATGAAGCCTCGGGAGCAACGGGGGCGGCTTCGATCCGATGTGCCATACGATCGAACTCGCCCGACAAGTTGCTTGTTCTTGCAACAAAGACGCTGCCGAAGCCCAGGACGGCGAATGCCGCGCACGCCGCGGCAGCAAGTGCCAAAGGCCGCCGCGGTCGAATCGCCGGATCCGCACTATTCGCAGGCTCTGCACTAATGGCGGGCTCTGCAGCAATCGCAGGTTCTCTCATCGCCGGTTCGACGGTGCGCAGGGCGGGCCGCGGTTCAACGTTTGAGATTGGGAAAATGCCCTGGTAGTCGCCGACGACTTCGCGTGCCACCTCCAACGTCACCGTGCTTTTGTTCTTCGAGTACGCGAGCAGCAGTGCGTTGTGGCATAGAACATTCAGGCGCCTGGGAATTCCGGCGGCGGCCTTGATGAGATATTTGAGTGCGTTGGGATCGAAGACTCGCGCCGATCCGTTCTGCGCCTGCAGACGGTAATCGATGTACGCGACGCTTTCGGTATCGCCAAGGGCGGGCAGAGATACCTTGGTCGAGATGCGTTCCCGCAGTTGCCGCAGATGATGCGCGGAAAGACGATCAAGCAGCTCGGGATGTCCCATCAGGACGATTTGCAATTCGCGGTCCCGCGCACCGACGGTATTGGCCAGCAGGCGAAGATCCTCGAAGGTTTCGTCGCTCAGGTCCTGCGCTTCATCGATTATGATCGCGGTGCGACTGTCCTCGGGGCGATTTGCAACCGCGCGCTCGAGCGCTTGAATCAATTCGAGCTTGCCGCGCTCGTCGGTTACTACGCCCAGCTGGGGCAGCACGACGCGCAGGATTTCCTGGAAGCTGAGCCGCGGGTTCGGCACGCAGGCGAGATGAAGTTTTGGCAGCCGCCGCGCGAGGACCGCGTTGACCAAGGTGGTCTTGCCGGTTCCGGTTTCACCCAGCAACAGCATGAATCCGCATTGATCGTAGAGCAGGCCCCACTGCAGCGCGGCGAGGCATTCACGATGCGCCGCACCGAGGTACACTGCCGTCGGGGAAGACGTGAATCGAAACGGTGGTCCATCGAGTCCGAAGTGCCGGTAATACATGGCCGTTACATCCGCTCGCTCAGGACTGCGACAATCGGAAGTCCTGTAAGATTGTTCACCACGCCGGACGAATAGATCTTCGAGTCGCTTTCTTCCGCCCAATAAGCGGCCGCCGCTCCGAACATGGCCGCGAGGATCAGTCCAACCGCCAGGTTGAACGGCACGCTCGGAAAGACCGGCTGCAAGGGGACGATCGGCGGCTGCGCGACGCTGACGTTTAGAATCTTATTGCTGTTGAGCGCCTCGGATGCGCGCGCTTCTTCGGTTTTGCGTACGTAGGCCTGGTAAGCATCGGAATCCGACGTCACCTGACGCTGTAGGCGCTCCATCTGGACGCCGTTAGTCACGAGCGACGCCAACTGCTGGTTGGCAGCGTCGATCTGCTTGTTGAGTTCGTCGCGCGTCGCCTTGCCCGATGATGCCTCAGTGCTGGCCGTCTTAAGGTTGGTCTGCAACGTGATCCATACCGGATTCACATCGGTCGACTCTTCGTTAACCTCGAGATGGTTTTCGTTATCGAGAATCTTCTCTTCGGATGCGAGCTTGGCGTCTATCTGCTTGATACGCTCGCTACCCGGCTGATAGCGGGTCAGCAGCTCGGCCCTTTCCGCCCGCAACTGCATGACTTGCGGCTTCAACTGTTGCAGCGCGAGGTTCTGCACCTGATGGGTTTCCTTCTCGATCCGGCCCGGAGTGCTGCCCAGTTGCGACTGCAGAGCTGTTACCTGCTGCTGGTCTCCTGAAATCTGAGCGTCGGTTTTGGCAGAAGTGCTTTGCAGATCCGAAATACGCGTGATGAGCGCCTGCTTCTGCTGGTCGAGATTGCCGATGCCGGTCTTGAGCTGAAAATCGCGAAGCTGTCCCTCCGACGCTTCCAGCCGAGTCTTCAGGAGGTTGGTCTGCTGCTCATAGAACTTCTCCGCCTGCGGGTCATGCGAGAGACTGGCGTGAAATTCCAGGTATCGGCTCATCAAGCGATCCAGAAAGTCTTTGGTCCACTTGCGGTCGTGTGAACTAAACTCGACCGTGATGATGTTCGAGCGCTTGATAACCGTCGCGTCGAGATTGCGCTCGATGTCGATCGCCCACGCGTCCTGCGGACTCAGTCGCGGAATACTGTGCAGGACATGGTAACCCTCGAGCGGTAGCCGGATGGCAGCTTTCACCGCGGCCACCGCCATTCCCGATCCGTGCGCATAGGCGGGAGGTACCGGGAGTCCTTGGAGCGCAAGCCGCACCAGGTACAAGCTGGTAATCAATTCGCGCTCGGAATTGAGATCCTGTTCCTGAACCGGATTATTGACTGCCGAGGAATTCGGAGGCGCGTTGCCCTGCAAATCAGGTGACACCAGCAGCTGCGCGCGGTTGTCCTGCACGAGGACCTGGCAATTCGATGAGTAGAGCGGAGGCCATAGCAGCGTTCCCAGAGCTACGACGCCAAAGACCGTCAGGCCTGCGATGGTTGCGATGCGGCGCCTGCGCCAGGCGATATCGATCCAGTCTTTGTAGTTAATTGGCAACATAGTCCTATTCGATTCCCGATAAGTTCATCCAGCTAGAAGGTCGGAGAGATATAGGGTTCCACCGGCAGGATGTCCCTTATGTGTTGCTTCACCCACAGGTCGGCGTTCGCGATCTTGCTTTTCGGCACCACCACCACGTCACGCGGCATCAAGGCCACATCTTCGGCCGAGCCTGGTTTCTTGGTAGCAGCCGCCAGATCGACGGTGGTTCCTTGCGACTGTCCGCACGCGTCGCGGCGAATCAGGATTGAGCTCTCCGGATCAGAGTTGTCGGTCACGCCGCCAGCCAGCGCCAGCGCCTGCACGACGGTCATTCCGGGTTGCAGGGGAAAGGAGCCGGGTTTGGTGACTTCGCCCTCTACATAGACCTGTCGGCTGGGAAGGTTATTGAGGTGAACCACCGCGCCGGGGTTTCGAAGCTCGTTCTGATAGGCCTTGTCGATTGACGAGGCCAGTTGATCCGGCGTTAGACCCCCGGCCTGGATAGGACCGACCATGCGGAGAGTGATCTTTCCGTTGGGATCGACCGTGGCCGTGTCGTTGAATTCGGAGTTCATGTAGAAGTCGAGCGCCAGGGAATCACCGGGCTGGATCCGATAGTCGGGGTCCTGCGCCGCACTTTGCTGGATACTGGCGTTTGCCGCGCACGCCTCGGCCGACATCGGCTTTGACGCGAATTCTTTGCCGTCGCGGTTGTCGCCTTGATTTTTGCTTCCTGCGGAGCATCCACCGAAGACGGCCGCAATCGTGATCGCGCATGCAATGCACATTGCACGTTTAGAAAACCGATCCTTGGTTGCGTTATCCGCCCTCATGGCAAAATGCGTCCTCATAAATTTTTAAGATCGGCTCTCGATCTACCCACCCTGCGCTCGCTGCCCGCGCGTTCGCGCGTTCGCCTTAGCAATGGCAACTCGCGTGCCATAGCCTGCGACGACTGAAACGATGCTAATTCGGGCTACTTACGTAAGAGGGGGCGCGTACTGTGAAAGGATTACAACCCTGTGACGGACTGCTGCCTTGGCATCAAAAAAATCGAAGAAACCAAGGCTTATTCTTTCTGGACGAAATATGCATACGAAATGTTCGAAAAGGGACGGGCCCACACTGGATTGTAGTAATTTCAATTCCAGGTGTGGACCCGTCCACATCGATCATGCGACCACTTAGATCGCTATTTTTGGAACGCTAGTATCCTACACCTCCCGAAAGCCATGGTTCCGAGGAGAGATATCCCTGAACTTGCGATATGTAATTCAGGGCGCCCGAATCGTACCAATGTCCTGAATACCACCATCCGACGCACCCCCACATCATTTGGTCAGGAGTTCCGTTCGGATATGCCGGGTATCCCGACGGCGCTTCCCCGACCATATAGCTGACCTTGCCTTCGAAACACGCTCGTTGCTGAGCCAGCTTATAGTCAGCGGCAAACGCCGTACTGTTGTACGAATAGCAACTAGGATCGGTAACCTCCGACGTGTTCTGGCTCGATGAGACAGCTTCGCAGCTCGACGGGTAATCGCTCGATTTGATCTGCAGGATTCCGAGGCTGGTCCCATTACCAACGTCTCCGAGCTCGGTCTGCCTCCAATGGGTCTCGTTGACCGCGGTCGCTCGCGTGACGTTTTCGTCAAAGCCCCATTTGCAGGACGCCCACTTGAGAATCGCGTCGGTGGTACCGGTGAATTGGCCATCCGCGCGTGTCAGATAACTTCCCGGAGCCCCGCCTTCACCGCCGGAAGCCTCCGAAACGTAAGTGCTCAGGTCCGAAGCAGACGGCATGTAGCTGTTCTGCGGAGCGTTTTGGGGCACGGGCTCAAATGTATCGCCCGCCACTCCTGACGCGCACTGGCTGTCGGATGGCAGAGCGGAACCACTCGGCAACAGTGAGTAATAGCCCGGAGAAGCGGTTGACGACGCACTGGCGCTGGGCTTTGGCGTCGCACTGCCCGAGGGGGCAGGAGTTGGAGTGGGACCCGACCCATTCTGGACGTTCACGTTCATCGCGGTGGTCGCAACCAACGCGTTACTGCTGTTGTAGCCGTTGACGGCGATCGCGTGCTGACCGTTGGACACGCCGGTCGAATTCCAGGCGAAAGTGTAAGGTGGAGAAGACGCGACCCAGTTTCCGTCAATGTAGAAATTGACCCAGCTGACTGGCGCGACGTTCTGCACGACGACAGACACTGTGCCGGAAACAGTCGCGCCCGACTTCGGCGACGTAATACTCACTCCGCCCGCGGGCGTGGGAGTTGGCGCAGGGGTCGAGGTGGGCGGAGGAGTGGGCGCTACCGTCGGAGTTGGAGATGGAGCTGGCGTGGGCGACGACCCGTTTTTGACGTTCAGACTTATGGAGGTGGTCGCGACCAAGGCGTCGCTCGTGTTGTATCCATTCACGGAGATTGAGTGCAGGCCGTTCGCGACGCTGCTTGAACTCCAGGCCAAGGTGTAGGGCGGCGACGATGCGACCCAATTTCCGTCGACATAGAAATTGAGCCAGCTGACTGGCGCGGCATACTGCACCGCTATCGACACGGTGCCGGACACGGTCGCGCCGTTAGCCGGCGAGCTGATAGTCACTTGGCCGGTTGGCGAGGGGGTCGAGGTAGAGGTCGGTGTAGGAGTTGCTTTGTTTTTTACGCGAACCAACCTCGAGGAAGTTCCAATAACCTGGCTGGCTGAGTCGTAAGCTTTCGCGGAAATAGTGTGCATGCCATTGGCCACATCGGCCGTCGACCATGAAATCGCGCTTGGTGTCGACGCTAGATACACACCATCTATGTATACGTTGGCGAATGAGGTCGCGGACTTCATCAGGAGAGAGATCGGCACGGTGCCGCTTACAACGCTGTCGCTGAGAGGCGCAGCGATCTTCACCTCGTAGGCCGCCGCTTCGATGGGAGCGCCTAGACCGAAAGTAAGGAAGCCGAAAAGAAGGATTACGATTAGGCCGACGAACCCGTAGCCGTCTTTGAATACGCGCATGAAACATCGCCCTCCCCAGGCGTGCGCAATTCTGTCTCGCGGGCAGCATCGGGCCGGCTTCGGCGATCACGGTGGAGGAGTACACATCACCGGTCGCCGGACTAACGCCGACGCGCTTCCGCGGCTAGGCGCGGGCTATTTCAGTGGCGTGATGCCCTTGGCAGGTCTGAAAACGAAACCCTATCCGAACAGGTCTCTCCCCGTGGACCTGGACTCACAGCCTTGAGTCTGAAACTCCCCTCGCGTTTGAATTTACAAGCTGCTCAAACCGCGCCGGTTGAAGATGGCGGTGCCGAAAGACGAAGATGGAACCTGCGTGCCTTGAGCCGAACCTATGTCTGCGACGCCACGACTCGTCGCGCGGGAAACACTAGCAGGCGGATACTATTGGTTCAACTTTTACAGAATGCTGGCTAAATCTTTTTTTGTATATTTTCCACGCTATGTACTATTTACAATTTTGTATATTTTACAACCGACCATCCGAATTTCTTTATCGTAGGCAGAGCTGACTGCAAGCGCAGTTAGTACTCTATTGAGTAGTCACTTCTAATCGGACTGACTAACAAAGAAGTAGTATTCTACCGCGGCGGAAGTACTCCACCGTCCGCCAGAGTCTCGCGCCGGCCATTCACATAGAAGATCGGTGAGTCGCCCCACTGGTTATGCTCGAAGGTGCCGCCGGCGTTCGCCTCGAGTACTGCGTGACCGGCATGACTCACAACATTGTCTCTCGCAGTCGCCGGCGTGATCAGGTAGATGCCCGTCAGGACGTTCGAGATCGAGTTGCCGATTATCGTCGCACCTGATGTGCCGGCGTCGATTTGAATTCCGGAGCCGCGACCCGGCACTGAGCCGCTGATGTTGTAGATCACGTTGTTCTCGATGATCCCGTTGGCGCAGTATTCCTGGTAAATACCGTTGGCTTCGGACGCATCGTGCGCGGTGTTACCGCGGACCAGCACGGACGTCGACTGCTTGGTATCGAAGCCGTTGTGATTGAAGTGCTCTGCGTGGTTGCCAATGATCTGAGCGCCGTCGGCCTTCTGCGAATTGATTGCGTTACCGTGTCCGCCGCTGTAGGCGATGGTATTGCCGATGAACCTGGGCGCCGTATTCAGTTCGAGATGCTCGTCGAAGTGGATCGCGTTGTAGTACTCGCCTCCATCAACCTGTCCCGTCCCGGTCTGCCTCACAGTATTGTTGCGAATGACTACTCCAACCGGCCCCTGTCCGTTTTCGGCATTCGAGTAGAAGTAGATGCCGTATCCTCCCGTGCGTTCGAACGCGAGACCATCGATGACGATGTTGCCCTTCTCACCCTCATCGGCGGTCGCGTTCATTCCGTAGATCCGGACCGCAGCTTCCACGACATGGTTCGCGGGATTGGATCCATTCTGTAACCACACGTACAAATCCGACGTCGCCGGATTCCAGTACCAGCTGCCCGCGGTCATCGGTCCCATCGCGCACAAATCTGACCGCGTGCACGACTCGCCCGGAAGACAGCATGCGCGGGTCAATCCCCAGCCGGGGCCGCCATCGACGTAAACATTGTTGGGCTTTGAGGATCGAGCACGAAAAATCGACGCGCCGATCGAACTCCAGCCCGTCACGATATCGCTGCCGCTGATGGTCGGCGCTGGTCCGCTGCCGTAGGCCGTAAACGTGACGGGATGTCCCAAGGCACCTCCGTTGCGCGGTTCGAGAGTCTCGCGCCAGACTTCGCCGCGACGAAAATAGACAGTGTCTCCCGGAGCCAGTGCTACCGAATTAACCTTTCCGATCGTGCGCCACGGGTTGGAAGGGCTGTGGCCCGAACCGAAATCGTCGCCGGTGCTGGAATCGACATAGTAAGCGTTCGGTGATTCGCTCGGCGATTTGGCCAGAGTGTTAATCACGTACGCGAGAGTTGCGAGAACGAGTAGCGTTCCGCTCAGCCAGATCGCAGCCTTGATTTTGCGATCACGAGGCATGCACCCCTTGCAGAGCTCGAACGACTGGTGTCTTCGACTCCTCGACGACTATCGCGCGCTGGGCGGCTTGTTCGCGCGCAAAAAGTCTCTCGCGCTCGAGCATCGCCCACGCGAGACCCAGCAGAAGGCCGGCGAATGAGCGGAAATCCACAACCGATTCGGTGAAATCCAGTATCAACACCGGCAGAATCGTCAACGGCACCATCGATCTCAACTTCCACGGATCGCCATCGCGCAAGAAGCAACTGATCGACGGTCGCAACGTAATAAACAACCAGAAAAGAAGCGCCGGTATTCCGAGACTCACCGCGCGGGAAACATAGCCGTCGTGCAATGACGACTGATATCCGAGGCTCCATACCGCGTCCCAGCCGGGAAAGTATTGACTGCTGAGAATTTGCCCCTCGACCTCATACCCATAGCCTACCAGCGGACGCTCCTTGACCTTGCTGACTGCAAAATCCCATGCGACCTGCCGGCCTGTGAAGCTTGCGACGTCGCCGCGATCGACATAATCGTGCATGCCGGGAATCGCATGCGCGGCCACGTAATAGAACGCACAAAGGGCCACTATGCCGATCAGGCCCTTGGCTCGATATTTCCAAACGAGATAAACCGCGGTACCAATGGCGAGCCCGACTATTGGCGATCGTGAGTCCGCCATCACACCCTGCACCAGTGCGCCGATCATCACCGCCGCGGTTAGAACCTTTTTCCCTTTACTCGCAATCGGCCAATAGGCAACTCCCGCGCCGATAGTCGCGAGCATCAAGTTGCCGATTTCATTGGGCTCGGTGAGAAATCCCACGAACCGCAGCATCCCCTGCTCGGTATCGATCTGCCAGGCCATGCCCGGCTGAATCAAAATTTCGAGGTAGTTGGCCGCGACCACAATTCCGCAGCCGGCGAACAGAACTCCCATCATTCGGCGCGCATCTTCTCCGCTCCTGACTTCCGCAGCTATGGCGCAGAATGCCAGGAATGGGAGAATCGCGGCGAATGCTCGCGCGATCGAAACGGCAGGAAGGATCGAATAAGAGACGCTGAAGAGCGCCCAAATCAAATAGATTCCGTAATCACGAAATCCGCCCTGCCGCAGAATTCCCGACCTCCACAATGACAAGATAAAGGGCAGGATGAACAGAAAACTCATGGGATATCGGACAAAGGCTCCTATCTTAGCGTCCGAGCCCGCAGCGAAGGCGCTCGCGGCCACTGCCTCGATCAGCACGAGGACGAAAAGCAGCCAACTGACATGACGGCTTGTGCAGTAAATGCTCCAAGGTAGAATCACCGCTCCGACAATCGCGAGCGCAACGATTCCGCCGCCGGTTGGATTCGTCAGCAAACCGAGAATCAGCAGACCAACCGCAGCAGCGATCACAAATTCGATATGTGGAATCGACAGCAGGAAATTCCGCGGACGCCGGTCGCTATCCTCAGTGAGAAGTTTCGACCATTGCACTTCGACCGTGCGATCTCGGGGGGATGTTTGTAATTTTTGCAGCATGGCCCGTGCTCGAAAAGCAACGAAGATGCCACTGCCCGTGAGCGGATGACGTCGTTCTTCTCATTGACGAATGCATGCGTGGGAACTCGCCTCAGTGAGTCGGGGGGAAATTTTTTCACGAATACATAACGGTGCAGATCCAACACGCTATAACTCGGACACGTGAGAGCTTAAGAAACAATCTAGATTCGTACCTAGACACTCCAATTGCTCATCGCTTCAACTTCTTCGCGAAGCGGCACACTACCTGCATGGCTCAATGCAAGAGGATTGCTGACGACCAGGCATTAATTCGGACTTTTGGCTCCGGTGGGCAGCGGCTGACCGAAAGCTCCCCACCACGACGATAGGCCAGATCCCGCGCCCGCCCGGAGCCCCTTCCAACCACCAGTGCCATTTGTTGAACCGCAGCAGGTGGCACTTCAGAAACCGTCAGGGGCGGGCAGATGTTCGTTCGTCGAGTAGTAGCTATAACCTTGACTGCGGTGCTTGTGCTGCTTGAGTTCGCTGCTTTGGCTAACGCTGATACCGTCTCGGCTTATTGGGATAACGTTGCCCTCGACTATATCCATCGGACGAACGCCGAGCCGTCGGTCGCCGTGCGAACGCTCGCAATAATGCACGCTGCGATGTACGACGCTTGGACGGCGTACGATCCGATAGCAGTCCCATCGCGAGCCAATGGCATCCTGAAGCGCCCGCCGGAAGAAATTACAGATGCTAACAAAATCGAGGCGATAAGTTTCGCGGCGCGCAAGGCTTTAGTGAATCTGTTGCCATCGATGAGCGCCAGGATTGACGCGGCCCTCGCCAGACTCGGTTATGACCTCGAGAACGTGGAAAGCGCTGACACTTCGACGCCACCCGGCGTCGGCAATGTGGCAGCGGCGGCGGTGTTCGGCAGGGACCAATATGCCGGCGACCCAACCCCCTACTTAGCTGTCCATAAATCGGATCCTGGCGACGATCCTGACGCTGCGTGGCGACTGGTTCCAACATTTGAAGGCAGCCGTGTAGTCCAGCGAGATTCGGCGGATAGCCTGAACCAGTGAAACAGTGAAAAACTGAAAAAATGAAAATTCACTTCGTTGGGCACGCGTGTATAGTCGCTGAATGCTCAGACACGTCGATCCTGATGGATCCGTGGCTGTCGGGCAAAATTTTCAACAATTCGTGGACGCTTCGCCCCGAACCAGCGTTAGATCCCGCACTCCTTGATCGGATCGACTACCTCTGGATATCGCACGAGCATCCGGATCATTGTCACTTTCCAACCCTGGGCTCCTTTCCGGATTCCTTCAAACAGCGCGTAACGATTCTTTTCCAGACTCGCGATTCCGCCAAGATACTCGCGGCGTTCAAGGGCCTCGGCTATCAGCACTTCCGACTCTTGCCCCATCGCGAGATTGTGCCGCTGACTGGTGAGACGGCCTCGACTCGCGGCACGAAAGTGTACTGCTATCATGCAGGCCTGATGGATTCGGCGCTGGCGGTCATCGACAATCAGCAAGTTATATTGAATGCAAACGACGCCCGCATAAGCACTTCCGAATGCCGGCTGATCCTCAAAGACGTGGGACACGTCGACGTCCTGCTCAACCAATTTTCGTTAGCCGCCTACGCGGGCTTCGAACCGCCGGAACGCTATCTACCAGAGCGTGCCTTGCAGGTCCTGCGTAACGTCTCCGAGGTTCATCGCGCTCTTGATGCGAAGGTCACGATACCGTTTGCGAGTTTCATCTACTTCTCGAGCGAGGACAACAAGTACGTCAATCCATTCGCCAACACCGTGGGCGATGCCTACAACTATCTCCAGCGACAGGGTCAGACCGCGGCAGTTCTCTATCCTGGCGACGACTACGAAGTGGGCTCGGCGCATGACTCTTCGCAAGCATTGCAGCGGTATGCAGCCTTGCCTGGTTGGGATGAGTTGCCTTATGACCCCCTCGAGACAAAGCCGCTGAGCGATATCTTCGATGCCTACAGGGCTATGTCGCAGCAGATAAACGAGCGCTATCCTCGCGCTCTGCTGATGCTACTCCGTCCGGTGACAATAAGAATTCCGGACCTTGATAAGACTGTTGAGTTTTCGCTCGCCAGTGGACAGATAGCGGAAGCTCAAGAGTCCTATCAGCCGGACCTTTCGATCAATTCTCAGCCGCTATGGTTCGGATTCAAGTTTCCGTTCGGAATTCAGACTCTCGGAGTATCAGCCAGGTTCAAGCTTCATCAGAATTTCCGAAACTGGAAGATGCATCGGATACTGTTCTCGTTGAACAACGGCGGTGTCTATCTCAAACCAAAGTACGTATTGACCGCCGATTTCATGAACTACGTGCGCAGCAGACTCGCCGGCGGAATGACCCAGGCCGTTCACTACTACCGGACGTCGCTCTGAGGACGTGAGCGGCTACTCCTATTGCGAAGCGAGCTCTACGCTCTCTTCGGCTCGATGTTCTTCTCCCCTCGCGACGCGCAAGGCTCGCGACGCCCGCTGCCAGAAAAGATTGCCCGGATAGCGTCGTACGAGCCTGTCTACCACCGCATCTCCCTTCCACATCAGGAACGGCTTGACCAGCGGGTTGAACACTACATGGTCGGTGTACGGCTGCATCTCAAAACCCATGCTGGTTTTGAAGTAGTCGAGCCCCTTACCGACCGCGAGAGCTTTAGGACCGTGAGAAATGTAGCCGACCTCGGGACACGCCAACTTCGTTTTCATTACGGTGAACAGCAGCGCGTTGTTGGGATAGTACTTGAGCAAGTCCGAAGCGCTCTTCTGCAAGTGTATGTAGTAGCAGTCCTCGACCAGCATCCCGACGATAAAGGTTGCCAATCGATCCTCGACAAATGCTCCCCAAGCCTCAAAGTCCGGCGAACGACTGGCGTTCTCGCAGAACAGATGCCATTCCGCTTCAGTGGTGCTCGGCATCTTGCCCATCTGGCGCAGAGTGGTTTCCGCCGTCAACGCATGTCCGTGCTGCGCCAGGTAAGAGAAATCGATCTGCTCGATGCGGCATCGCGCGAGGCCCCTGCGCGTCCGGCTGCGAACGTTCTGCGACGTCAGTGCCCCGATATCGTAATTGCGATTAGAACAAACGTACATTCCTCCGCGCGGGCCGCTCTTGTCCGGAGTCATAGGATAACGCAACGCGAAGGCAGGGCCCTTGATCATGACCTGCGCTATTTCCGCCGTAGAAGGATTCACGAAACGATGAACCGGCAGACTCTTATACAGGAACGGCTTGGGATTGTACCAATAGCAGCTCTCGGTTTGTATTATCCTATTGCCAATGGCGCCGAAGAATTGCGCCAACTCAGATGCCTTCATCGTGTTCCTCTCGCTGGTAAAGTCCGCAGCTATTGCCGGCTCAACCAGATTTCACGCCAGTAGTGATAGTTTGCGCGCTGACAGAAGGAGCGCTGACCGTGGCAGTACACTGACTCGAGTACTATGCACGGACTTCGGAAGCCCTTAAGTTCACCGCTGCGTTCGTCGATTCGCCGAGTCATGTTGATGATAACCGGGTACTTGCGGCCGCAGAACTGGAACATCTCGGGCTTGAATTCCATGCCTCGGTTACAGCCTTTGCGATCCAGCGTCCGAAGAATTTCGAACATCCCGCGTACCCGCACCACTTCACCTGGCTTCAAATCAAGCGGTGTCGCTGGAGTCTTATGGTATTTGTCGGCATTCCAGGGCGCTCGCGCCCATAGCATGAACAGATACAGAATCGCCTTGCCCCAGAAGTAAGTGACGAGCTGGTGCAGGTCTTCGAAACTTCTTTCATTCGCGGCGCAATCTCGCGCGACCTTGGCGAAGTAGTTTGAAGAGCTGCCGAGTGGCGCCGGACAAGTCGCGGAATTCAATTCCGTTGACTGGCACATAAGAGTGTTATCCGGCTTCTGCGCGAACTCACTAAGAAGACGATAAGCGCCATCCTCGATGCCAACCGGCGTAATATGTGCTTCACTGGATTCTTCGGCGCTATCACGCACGCGCCGAAGCCATGCTTCCTTCCATAGAAAAAGGCAGCCAGCCTCGCATCCGCGATGCGCCGATCCGTCGCACCTTAGCTGTTCGAGATGAACTGTGTTTTCGATTCGTCTAGGCTGGCCAAGGGCGCAAGTGTTATCCGCTCTTTTGGATACCCGTAGGCGACGGCCGCAAAACGCCAGCATTTCGGGCATGAAAGGTAGGCCTTCGAGTTTGCCATCGCCATCGAGGCTCGACATCACTTCGGCGGCACTTCGAACTTCGACTAGATCTCCAGGCTTCAGAGCGATCGCTGCTCGCTCCAACCCGAGAAAGCCACCTGATTTCAAGCCGCCAGCCGCGGTTTCCGATGAATCCACGACAGCCGGCGCCGATTCCAAGGCTGCGTCTGCCTCGAGCATTGTTACACCTCCGCCCACCGTTCGCGTACGGGCGACCAACATAAAGCAAGAGATGTACTTAGGAGGCGGGCTGGAAAGTACTTAGGATTTACCGGTTTGAATGCGACGCAAGTGCCAATTTTCGCTGGCGACCTTGGGAAGTATGTAAAAAGTACTCGGCGGCGGTAACTATTCCGCGATCGGGAAATCCAAAATTATCGCAGCTCCTCGGGGAGAACGATTCTCAGCGCGAACCCTCCCGTCCAGCCTGGTCATGACGTCGCGCGCCATTGAGAGACCCAAACCAGTGCCCAACTCTTTGGTCGTGAAGAAGGGATCGAACATCTTTGGGAGAATGTCCGCGGGGATGCCAGTACCTTCATCGGTGACAGCCACCTCGATGGTAGCGGCAACCGGCTTTGCTTCGATCAACAAATTGCCGCCGTCTGGCATGGCCTCGCGGCCATTGATCAAAAGGTTCGCGAACACGTGCTTCACTTGATTTGGAAAAGCCCAAACCTTCGGCAACGAAGCCGGGATGTTCCGTACCAGCTTAATCGTGCCGCCTTTGATTGTTGGAGTTTTCTCAATCAGGTAATCCACCATTTCGATGGCTTCGCCGATCAGGATCGAGAGGTCTGAGACTTCCAGATTCTCCTGTGGCCGCTCGTTAACAAATTCCTGCAGGCCCCGCACTCGCTCGGCGGCCGCATTGACGGTTCTCGCCAGCGCATCCACATCGTTGATCAAATCAATCCCGGCCTTCGAGCGAAGGATGTTCAATCGTAGCGCGCCCGCATTCAGAATATTTCTGAGATCATGCGCGAGGCCCGACGCCATCTCGCCAATCGCACGCAGGCGTTCGTTTCGAAAGAGTTCGTCGCGCAAGTGAAAGAAGCCGATCAGGGCGGACATCTGTTCGGTGGTCTCGACGCCGACCGCGGCGACGTGGTCATTCCCGTCGATAGCCAATGGAAATCTTATGACGAAAAGAGATTTTCCCCGCTCGATCTGATCGGTTGAAATCAACGGGGCGCCACTGCTCAGGACCTGCTGATCTTTGCGCCAGTATACGTGACCAACGCCAGGAAAAAGTTCCTCGTCCCGCGCGCCCAGCCATTTTTCGGCTTCGATACCGAGTTCCGAACTAAGCCGCGGATTGACGAACACGTATCGCCCTGCTGCATCCTTTATCCAAACCCGCGCCGGGATATTGCTCATCAAGAGCGAGAACAGTCGTTCGGGATCGTTCCCAATCGGCGAACTGAGCCACGAGGTTACTTTGTCCTGCTCGCTCATTTGACTTCGCGGCATGAGTACTCGCGCGGTTTCATCGCAGATTTGGAGAATCGGAGCGCAGAATACACTAGCGACGCGCCATCGGATTCTCGAAGCCTCAGATCTGACATGACAGTCTCCGGGAACCGGGTGTCTGAGTTTTCGCGACAGTTAATTGAATAATGTTCTGACCGAAAATTAACTGCGATTCGGTCCAGCGTCAAGTGGCGCTATTGGCGAAAACCAAACACCCATAACCGCGATAAACCGATTCCAGCAAGCAAAAAACCTCTAGAAGATGATCCCTAAGGCATCACCGACCAGGCGAAATGGCGCCGCGATTATAGTTCCGGCCGCATGTGCCGTGGATCCCACAACGCTGTCTGGCTCACTGGTGGTGGTGTAGGTAGTGGTCGTGGAGGTGTCAGCATACGGCGGCGGATAGGAATTATACGCGTAGTCCGGACCGTAGGTGGTGCTGCTATAGTACGGAGGTTCACTGTAGGTTGTCTCAGTTCTCTCCGCGCAGGACTGAAGCGCCAAACTGCCACAAAAGATCGCACTCACAAAAGCGATAGACACGATTGATTTTTTCATTTTCATAACACTGCCTCCGCCACCGGATAGGGATGGAACGAACGCGCGCGCGGGTCGTTTGACAATCCGCGCGCGCGTCGCTCATGGCTATATAACTACGGCGCGGTGTACGTCGTTGTCTTTTGCCGCTCGACCAATCCATTGTCGGTCGTCGTGGTTGTGCTACTCGAGGTCGCAGGCGGTGCTACCACCACCGGCGCGGGAGCCGGAGCGGTTTCAACCACAGGCGCCGGAGTCTGAGTCTCATCCACATGCTTATGGTAGGAGAAGCATCCTGCGACGATTCCGCACGCCGCAACAGCGGCTGGGAGTATTGCGATACGTTTCATAACACTCATTTTTGAACCCTCCATCGGGAACTTGCCTTGATAACAGCAAGAAGCCGGCCACAGGGATTCCAGAATTTCCTAAGGCTATGCTGCACAATTCCCTGGCTTTTTCCGGTAAATCTTTCCCGGTCGCAGGGTCTTCTGAAGGCAGCGAAGAAATGGAATCGAACTAGCTATGAGGCCTGCCGGGCCTGAGCTACTTCCTTGTCAAAGCCGGGGACGATTGCGTTGACGAATGCGTTATAGATGAATTGTCCAATCGCTTGCCAAGGGTCCACATTTGGATTTTTGATGGGACCCGAGATATCAATCTTAGTTGCCACTTCCTTCGTCCTTCGATTCTTCAGCAGCTTTGCCGCCCCACCGATCACCACCTCATAAGCCTTTTTCAGGACAGGTTTCTTCTTATCCTTCTGAGAATCGTAGACCTTGAGGTCGGTGAACAACGGTTTTATATAGCCGCTGACGTAATGGTTCTTCACGGTGACTTGCGAGAACACTGATACCTTGCCGGAAGCTACATCGAATTTTCCGTATGCGCGCAGTAAGTCGTTAAACGCTGTTAGGTCGGTGTCATTGCTTTCCAGGTCGAAATCGAAATTGGGACCTTCATGCTCGGGGCGCAGAACCGCGGTCAGCTTGGTGTCGCCTGAGCCCATCAATTTGCCATTGAAATTAATATTCGCGGTTCCCTCGCTCTGATGATTCGACAGGTTCGTCGCGCGCAAGTTGGTATCGGTGATCACGATCCTGTAGTTGGGGTTCGCCGCATTGTTGATGAATTTCAACGTGCTGTTTGTAAGCACGACTTCGTGAGCTTTCAGCTCGATGCCAGGAGCGTTGTTGACCTTGGCCGCTGCGTTCTTGACGGTGCGAATGCGACTCGTCTCAGCCGCCGCGGTTTGCGCAGTGTGTACATAGTCAAGGTGAACCCCATCGATAGTGGCGGTCTCGACTTCGGCTCGCGCGATACGGGGCGAATATTCCACCACTCCCTTGCTTTGCAGTATCCCCTGATAGACGTGGAGATTTGCGCGTTGGACTACAGGCTCGAATTTACTCAGTGGTATACGCTCGATTGAGTAGTTCCCGAGCACTCCGGGAAAGGGATCGTCCAGGAAGTTCGCTTTTCCCTCGATGGTCAAGCGTCCATTGTCGAAGACTGTCGACTTGGCCCAGATCGGTGACGGATACCGTTGATCCTTCGATCGTATATTGCGGATGTTGTCAGCGCGGAGCTCGATGTCTTTCAGATAGAGTGGCCGATCCGGATCGGTATCGATATAAGTGGCTTCGCCGTCCTCGACCCTGAATAAATTTATCTTGAACGGGTAGACACTTTGGATCGCTTCCTGCCAACCCTCTTTTCTCAAGGGCACCTTGCTCGCGTTCTGAGCCTCCAACTGGATGAGATTGATATGCACATGTGGATGATTGAGCAGGACCTGGCCCACCACGCGGCCCAAAACCAACTCGCGCCATTGCACGTCAAAGGTCATCTGCGGAAAATCTGCGACTGGCGGCGAAGGATGAGCATTCTGCTTCACGACCAGATCGTTGAGAATTAACGTCAGGCTGAGCAACTGCAGATGCGCGTGACCGAGCCTGGTGTGATAACCCACCAGCTTCTGATTCATCGTATTTTCCACTCGCGACCGAACTATCGGATCCAAAAAATACGAAGCCACGAACACGGCGAAGACAAGTACCACGAGGGCGGCGACGATCCATCCGGCGACGCGCGATCCTCGCACGTGGCGCGGAGGCGTCGGCTCGGGAGGCAACTTGTATGCAGATCCAGCAGCCATTTCAGTCTATGCGGGTAAGACCTGTTGTAGGCAGCAAGATCGATACCTGCGTTGGCCTTCAAGTCTTATCGCCTTGTTTCGGCGCGTGTCCGAAATCCGACGGACACTTACGTAATTTTGACCGGGTTTGCCTGTGGCGGAGGCTACAGCATCGGCTCGAGACTTCGGGCGAAGGCTTCCTCGATTCGCTCGAGAACAGATCGTTGTTGCCAGGTGGCAGAATCGAGCTGCTCGGAATTCTGGAGATCGCGCATGAACGAAGCGTTCATTTGCTGTCCAAAATGGACACTCAGAACGACCGTGTTGATTTCATCGTTGCGCGCGATGCTCCACCAATCGAGATTCGACGAACCGACGGTCGACCACACGCCGTCGATCGTCGCGGTCTTCGCATGCAGCATTTCTCCCTGCCAAAGATAAATTTTGACCCCCGCGTCCAGCAGTTCGGAGAAGTGGGAACGGGCCGCCGGCTGAATCAATGGCTCGTTGCTGTGCCCGGGGAAAAGCAGGCGAACGTCGACGCCTCGTCGCGCCGCATCTTCCAGAGCTTCGAGCATCTGCGAATCGGGCGCGAAGTACGCGTCGGTGATGTAGATGTTAGACTCGGCATTGCGGATCGCGGAGATGAGCGTCACGTAGATCGTGCTGAATTCCTGGGGCACGCTGCCGAGCACGCGGACGATCTGATTGCCCTTGGCATCGAGCGCTGGAAAATAATCGGAAAATCCGAGCGGCGTACCGCCTTGTTGGAGCCAGTTGGCAACAAACAGTTCCTGGAATTCGGATATGACCGGTCCTTCGACCTGGACGTCGGTGTCGCGCCAGGTTTTCAGAACGTTCACTGAGGGATTTTTGCCCTTCGAGATAAGACCGCTGGAATAGACGCCCGAGATGTTGATGCCACCGGTGATTGCGACGCGAACCATCGACCACCATCAGCTTACGATGATCGCGATGCAGCGGAGCCCATCGAAAGCCGGCAGCAAAGGGATTAATCGGGTCGAATTCGACCAGCCGGATTCCGTTCGATCGCATTCGATTGAAGAAGCTGCGCCGCGTCAGTACCGATCCGAAGCCGTCGTAAATAATATTGACCTGCACGCCCTGTTGCTGTTTTGCGATCAACGCGTTCGCGAACTCCTTCCCAATCTGATCGCCGTCGAATATGTAGGTTTCGAGATTGATGTTGTGCGTTGCGCCCTCGATCGCGGCGAACATCGCGCGATAGGTCTCGGCGCCGTTCTCGAGCAGCGTCACTCGATTGCCCGTTACCAGCGGACTCCCGCTAATCGCTTGCTCGAAAGCAAGATGGCGCTCGAGAACATCAGTCTTGCCGCTCCGTTCCTCGAGCCTCTTAATGATCTCATGACTCTGGCTGGCTGAAAGCGGACCCTGATCGCTGACGACTTTGTAATGGTGCCAGTACAGCCGGCGATCGTGAATGAGCGCGTCCGAATCCGGTATGGTGCCGCATCCACCAACGCATGCAACGCTGGCAATCACCACCAGCATCCTGCAAAGGAGCCTCCTCAGGCCGCTTTGGATCTCGTCAGCCGTTTGATTGCCGGCGCGAGCGGACGTTCGGCGTCGCAGTACTCTTGCCATGCGGTGCTCCTGGCGATGAGGCCGGGAACGGTGCGAATCGTGAAGCGCAGGGGATCGAGCCCGGGGCGCAACTGCGTCCATAGCAGCGGCATCGAGACGGGCGCGCCGTCGCGAGCGCGAGGTGAAAGAGGCGCTACCGCAGTCGCGGTGCGGTCGTTGCGCAGATAATCCAGGTAGATGCGGCCGGTGCGCTCCTTCTTCGTCATCTTCGCGAGATATCGCTTGGGATTATCGGCGGCCATTTGAAGGCAGAGGTCGCGCGCGAAGGATTTAGCGTCGCTCCAGGAAATTTCGCCCTTCTTCGCAAGGCTGAGCGGCGTCACAACATGCATCCCTTTACCGCCGGTCGTTTTGCAAAAGCCCACGAGGCCAACGGCTTCCAGCCTGTCGCGGATTTCTCGTGCGCCCTCAACCACCGCATCGAAATCAACGCTCGGCGCCGGATCGAGATCAAAAACCAAACGCCCGGGCAGCTCGGGATTTCCGGGCTGGCAGTTCCATGGATGCAGTTCCAGTCCGGCCAGTTGCGCAACTTCCGCAAGACCCTCCACTCGATCGATTTCAAGGAAAGGCTCCTTGCTGCCCAAAACCTTGGTCAGCGTCAGCATGCTCGACGTTCCCGGCATCGCATGGCGCTGAAAAAAATGTTGGCCGTGGATGCCGTCGGGCGCGCGAACAATCGAGCATGGCCGGCCTTTCAAATGCGCGATCATCCAGCTTCCGACCGCTTCGTAATATCGAGCCAGCTCCAGTTTGGTGACGGGCTTGCGGTCGCCAGCGTCGGGCCAGAGAATTTTCTCCGGCTTCTTGATCGTCACGCCCATAACGACGGCATCGTCGGCTGGCTTCGCATCTGGAGAACTCGTCTTCGATCTTGAGTTCAATTTCTTGCGGGTTCGCGACGTTTCGGTTTCATCACGATTGGAATTCCACACGGCGTCAGCCGCCGCTTTTCCGCCCTTGAGCATAAAGGGCTTTGGCTTCGGGCCCTTGCCGCTCGCGATCTCGGCCATCGTACGGCCCGATGCCACCGATCGATCGTCGTCCGAGGGTTCGTCGCTATCCTCGCGCGCGAACTCGTCGCGATGCTTAATCAGCAGCCAGTTGGTCCGCTTGCCGCCATTGCGATCGCGCTTCATCCGCACCAGTACCCAACTGCCATGCAACCGCTGGCCATCCAAACTAAACTTCAGGTTTCCGGATTTGAGCTGATCCTCGGGCGATTTATCGCCTTCGGGCATCCAGTAGCCGCGGTCCCAAAGCATAACCGTGCCGCCGCCGTACTCACCTTCAGGAATAGTGCCCTCGAAGTCGCCGTATTCCAGCGGATGATCTTCCACTTCGACCCCCAACCTTTTGTCCTTGGGATCGAGCGAAGGTCCGCGCGGCAGTGCCCACGATTTAAAGACGCCATCAAGCTCGAGTCGCAGATCGAAATGCAGATGCGATGCGTCGTGCTTCTGAATCACGAACCGACGACGAGCAGAGGGCGCAACTGCGGCCTCTCCGCTCGGCTCGGCGGTCTTTTTGAAATCGCGCTTCGACCGGTACTTTGAGAGCTTGCTATCAGCCATCGACCGGCCACTACTCAGTCAACATTCTGCTTTGGAACGAATCCGGTAGCTCCCTTCATTGGTCCGTCGGTGACGGTTACGACGGCGCCGTTGTCATCGCTGGTAACAACCTGGACGGGAGTCTGATCGTCGAGCTGCTTCGCGGCCAGGTTTTGCTTCACATCGCCGACGACTCCAACCACTCCGCCTTCTTGTTTCTCATGAGAGGTATGCAGATAAGTTTGTTCGTCAGGATACATCGGAACCGCATGCTGATTGCCCGTCACCACCAATTTGTGGGTCAGGATCGGTTCGACTGATTGCTTGCAACCGACGATAGCCATCGAGAAAAGTGTGCCTAGCACAAATATCATTGGCAGGTATTTCATTTTATCTTGAGCCTCCAAAAGAGTGTCGTCTAGTCCAAACAAATGAGCATTGGACGTGCCAACTTTTGGATCGAAATTCGCGAGCGTAAACCAAAGGAGATGATGGGTCTCTGTAGAAATTACGCATCGTTAAGACGCCTCACTGTCGCCGCTGAAAACCACCTGCGCGTGATTGAAGAAGGCAACCAATGAGACTCCGCCGATCGTGTTCCCGATCAAAACCGGCGTAAGGTAATCACCAAGAATATGGCGCCATGACATCGCGCCGCGGGCGACCAGAAAAAACCCGTCCACCGATCCAGCGATTCCATGCGGCAGATTGCCGAGCGCCACCAGGTAAGTCATGACGACGATTATCAAGGCGCGCGAGGAATCCGCCCCCGGCATCATCCAGACCATCAACGCTATCAGCCAGCCCGCGACAACTCCGCGCGCCAGCAACGTGCTCCATCCGACAGATACTGCAGTCGTCGCGATATCGGCGAAGGCTTTGGTTGCCTCATGTCCGAACAGATCGAAACTCGCCAGCGCCCACGCGAACATGCATGCACCCAAAAGATTTGCGAGCAGCACCACGACCCATAGCCGGAGCACCTGCGTCAGAGTCGGCAGATCGCGCAGTGTGAACAGCGGCAGCATGACGGTCAGAGTATTCTCCGTGTAGAGCTGCTGGCGTCCGAGAATCACGGCCAGGAAGCCGACGCTGTATCCGAAAGACGACACCAAGGGCCGCCAACTCGTATCCGGGAGATGAGCCCGGATAAGTCCACTGGCTACCAGCGAGAATCCAATCGAAAGACCCGCCGCCATCCCGGACCAGATCAGAGCTCCGATTGGCCGGCGTAGTTCCCCTTCACCCTCGGCACGAATCGCCTCATGGATCACGGCCGCGCGAGGCGCCGTGCGTTCTTCGGCGATACGCCGCTCGGCTCGGCTCAGATCAGCCGCCGGAGCCCCAGTTTCGTCTCCCGACAATGTCGTGGCTGATTGCGTTTTCGCGGGCCGCGACGGTTTTTTCGTCCCGGAGTCCGTGGATCGTGTTCGAGCTGCCATCCGTCTGCGTCCGCGAACTAAGTGCTGTCGCGATGCGAAGAATGCGATGCGCGGCAATCGTCGTGACCGCAATGGCAATCGGTCGCGCCCTCGTCGCGCGTGTCGGACTCGCATTCGTTAGAACAAAACTGGCTCCCGGGTTCCGCTTCACAGGAACAAGCGTCGTGCCGGCATTTCATAGTCTCACCTCGAAGCGTGCTGGCGGGTAACGAGCAAGTCCGCTGCCACTCGCCTGTTCATAGCGCACAAGCATTTTTCCAGAGGATTAGTTGCTGGCGTGGCGAGTTTCGTCATGGTTGAGGGTGTAATTCTTTCAGCTTTGTCATGCTTTGATATTCGATAAGCAAAGATCTCTCGAATGAAATCTGGCCCATCTCTTGCGTTTTCTCCCCTATCAATTGACTCCGGAGTAACTTGTCATGTTGGAGTTGGGATACGCGCTTTCCAGCGAGGAATTTGGGCCCGCCGATCTCATAACGAACGCTCGCACCGCAGAAAGCGTGGGCTTTCAGTTCGCGCTGATCTCGGATCATTTCCATCCATGGACTAACCAGCAGCCGCACAGTCCTTTCGTGTGGAGCGTGATAGGCGGGATTTCGCAGGCAGTAAAAAATCTCAGCCTCGGCACCGGTGTGACCTGTCCGCTCATGCGCTATAACCCTGCGATCATCGCGCAAGCTGCGGCGACTTCAGCAGTGATGATGCCCGGCAGATTCTTTCTTGGCCTCGGCACCGGCGAAAATCTGAACGAGCACATCACCGGAAAGCATTGGCCGCCCGCCCCGCAACGACAGGAGATGCTCGAAGAGGCCGTCGCCGTGATGCGGCTACTGTGGCAGGGCGGATGGCAGACCCACTGTGGCAAGTACTACACCGTCGAGCAGGCGCGCATTTTCACGATGCCCGCCAAGCCGCCTCCTGTCATGATCGCCGCATCGAAACCGCGCTCCGCGGAACTCGCCGGCCGAATCGCCGACGGACTCATCAGCACCGTGCCCAAGCGCGATCTGGTCAAGCACTTCGAACAAGCTGGCGGCAAGCACAAACCGCGCTACGGCCAGGTGACTGTCTGCTACGCGTCGAGCGAGGACGAAGCCGCGCGCATCGTGCGCAAGCAATGGCCCAACGCCGGCATCGACGCGCCATTGATGACCGATCTGCCGTTGCCGAAACATTTCGAGACGGTTGCGGAGTCGATGCAGCCGGACAAGATTACCGAGGACGTAATTCTCGGTCCGGAGCCGCGCCGCCATATCGACGCCATCAAGAAATTTGTCGATGCCGGTTACGATCACGTCTACGTGCATCAGATTGGCCCACGGCAGAGCGAGTTCCTGCATTTCTATGCCGACAAAGTCCTGCCGCATTTCAAAGTCGAATCGAAATCGTCGAACGGTTCATCCAATGGATCGAAACGAAGAACTCGCCACAACAATCATCGAACGGACGAATCCCATGCCTGTCAATAGTCCCCACGGTCCGTTTCCCCTTCCCACCATGGGAAGGTTAGGGGTTAGGTCGCAGGCATCTAAAAGACATTCTTCACGGAGTTAATCGCCTAACAGAACACTCGATGGGAAGAAAATCGCAATTTTGTGCACCGACGGCAGGATCTCGATGACCAACTTGAAACCCTGGATAACCTGATCAAGATCTGTGTCGACAGCGCAGAGCGTTATCGTCGAGCCGCCGCCGACGTCAGCAAAGAAAACCTGGTGCAATTCTTCAAACGGCAGGAAGCGATTCGCCGCCGCCATGCCGACGAACTGAATCTCGAGCGCAAGCGACTGGGCGGTGACGGCGAGAAGCCGGGTAAGGAATCAGGCAGCGTCAGCCGGCTTCATCGATCGCGCCGAGATGGATCTGAACGTGGTCATGAGCATGGGCGACACTGGTGTCGTCGAATGGTGCCTCGAGGACGCCAAAGAGGTTATTTCCGAATACCAAAAAGCTCTGCAGCAGGATTTTCCCGCCACGACGCGCGCGACGCTCGAACGACAGCTCTCCGAAAATCAAGCGACGCTGACGGCGCTTGAAAAAATATTAAAGCCATACGGCCATCCACGTTCCTGACCAAGCGGTGGCACAGGCTTCAGCCTGTGAGCTCGGCCAGCTTTGATCCAAACTGACTGGGCCTCAGTTACCGCTCTCATCAGGATTGGATACGGATCGATCGCTTCGCCCTTCCACCAGCTTTTGTCGGGGCCGAGCTTGAAGATCGCGAAATGCAGTTGCGGCGCGTCCGGCAGCGCATCGCCGGTACTCCCGACGTATCCGATCACATCGCCGCGCGCGACCGGCATTCCTTCGTGGATGTCCGCATAGTGATCCAGGTGCGCATAGTAGAAACAGTAAGCGCTCTCACGATCGAATTCGTAGATAGTCAGTCCGCCCTGCCGGCTGATGAAAACCTTGCGAATGATGCCGTCGGTCACGGAACGAATCGGGGCGCCCCGGGGTCTCATTATGTCGATCGCCTCATGACGATGTCCCTGATGAATCTCGTTGAAGGAATCGTGGAGCTCCGTCGTCTTAAGTGAATCCAGCGGCGGCCCAATTTTCAGCTGCGAATCTTCAGTGGCTGTCAGGAAGCTTGGTGCAAAAAGGCAAAGGCAAAACACTACGACCACCAATCTCTTTGAAAGAATGACTCTGAGACTGAAAAGATTGCTGATACGCACGCCCATATTTTGAGCAAACAACGATCCGGGAATCGAAGCCTTTTGGTCACGGCGAGAACCACGGAGTCATGAACTGTGAAAAAATATCCGGAAAGTTTTTCCGCAAACCCCAGATCGCTCTGAGTTATATCTAAACTTCGGTTCTGCCTATATGAAGATACTTTAGTCTTTAAGCGGCTTTTCTTAGTTTTGCCGATCTGCTACCTCAACCGGCACGTTTTCTGCTTTCCGCTAGCAGCTTTCGTTATTGCGGCATTCGTTTTGTGACCCATGGACGGGGTCAGTGCCGGGGAGATTTGAATGTCGGTAGTCCATCGAGCGGGATGCAATTCCTCTACCTGCAGGTTCGGAATTTTTCGGACCGTCCTCCGCCTCAGATTGCATCCTGCTCATTTTTTCAAATCTCCGGTAGTCCATCGAGCAGGGTGCAATCCCGCCTCCTCCAGGTTCGGATTATTTCGAACCCCCTCCACTTCCAATTGCACCCTGCTCATTCTTTCAAACAAATTTTCAAACTTCAGTTTTGGGCGCTAATCAAACCGAGTTCTCTAAGGAGCTATTCAGGTGGAATTGAACGATTCGAACGCGGAATCAGCGGTCGGCCGACGGGAGCCAATCGGCAGACAACGAGGCTATCGTCGGAAGCAAGACCAACGGTAAGTCCCGCCGAAACGGACATCGCGCTTCCAGCGAAGACTCTGATGAGCGGCGTTTCAGAAACCTGATCAAGGCATTGACTGCGGCCGGTCAAGGCGATTTTTCGGTTCGGCTCAAGGTCACGCACAAGGACAAGCTGCTCGACGAGCTCGCGATGGGATTCAACGCCATCGCAGAGCGCAACGAAGCTATCACCAGCGAGATAATCCGGGTCGAGAATGCAGTCCGGCGCGAGGGGCGAATGACCGAGCGCGCGACCGTGAGGGGCGCACGCGGCGGATGGCAGGAAATTGAAGATTCGATCAATTCGCTGATCGGCGGCCTGGTGCAGCCGACCACTGAAGTCGCCCGCGTTATCGGTGCAGTCGCACTAGGCGACCTGCGCCAGAAGATGGCGCTCGAAATCGACGGCCAACCGGTGAAGGGCGAGTTCCTGCGAATCGGCACCACGGTTAACGCGATGGTCGATCAGCTCAGCTCGTTCGCCGACGAAGTTACCCGCGTCGCCAAGGAAGTCGGCACCGACGGCAAGCTCGGCGGCCAGGCGCAAGTCAAAGGCGTGTCGGGCACCTGGAAGGATTTGACCGACAACGTCAACGTGCTCGCGCGCAACCTGACCGACCAGGTGCGAAATATCGCAACCGTCACGACCGCGGTCGCCAACGGCGACTTGTCGCAGAAAATCACCGTCGATGTTAAGGGCGAAATCCTCGAACTGAAGAACACCATGAACACCATGGTGGATCAGCTTCGAGCGTTCTCCGCGGAAGTTACCCGCGTCGCGCGCGAAGTCGGCACCGAGGGCAAACTTGGCGGCCAGGCCGAAGTGAAAGGCGTGTCGGGCGTCTGGAAGGACCTGACCGACAACGTCAATTTCATGGCGTCGAACCTGACGACCCAGGTCCGCGGCATCGTCAAAGTCGTCACCGCGGTCGCCAACGGCGACCTGTCGCAAAAATTGGTCGTGGACGCGCGCGGCGAGATCGCGGCACTGGCCGACACCATCAACGGCATGACCGCAACGCTGGGCCTGTTCGCTGAACAGGTTACAGACGTGGCGCGTACCGTCGGCGTCGAAGGAAAGCTGGGTGCGCAGGCCGAAGTTCCGGGCGTCGCGGGCACGTGGAAAGATTTGACCGACAACGTCAACCTGCTCGCGAACAATCTCACCGCGCAGGTCAGAAACATCGCGGAAGTTACCACCTCGGTCGCGAAAGGCGACCTTTCGAAAAAGATCACCGTCGACGCGAAGGGCGAAATCCTCGAGCTGAAGGACACCATGAACACGATGGTGGATCAGCTCAACTCGTTCGCATCGGAAGTTACCCGCGTCGCGCGCGAAGTCGGCACCGAAGGAAAACTCGGCGGCCAGGCGGAAGTGCGCGGCGTGTCGGGCGTCTGGAAGGACCTGACCGACAACGTCAATTTCATGGCGTCGAACCTGACGACCCAGGTCCGCGGTATCGTTCGCGTCATCACGGCGGTTGCCAACGGCGACCTCTCTCCAAAACTGGAAGTCGCGGCGAAGGGCGAGATCGCGGCATTGGGAGATACGCTCAACGGCATGACCAAGACGCTCGCGATCTTCGCCGAGCAGGTCACCAGCGTCGCGAAAACCGTCGGCGTGGAAGGGAAACTGGGCGCGCAGGCAGAAGTGCCGAACGTCGCCGGCATCTGGAAGGACCTGACCGACAACGTCAATCTGCTCGCGAATAATCTGACCGCCCAGGTCCGAAACATCGCAGAAGTCACGACCGCCGTCGCGAAGGGCGACCTGTCGAAGAAAATCTCGGTCGATGTCAAAGGCGAGATCCTCGAGCTGAAGAACACCATGAACACCATGGTGGATCAGCTGCGATCGTTCGCATCGGAAGTTACCCGCGTCGCCCGCGAAGTCGGCACCGACGGAAAACTCGGCGGCCAGGCGGAAGTCCAGGGCGTCGAAGGTATTTGGAAAGACCTGACTGACAACGTCAACGTGCTAGCCGGCAACCTGACCGACCAGGTCCGCGGAATCGTCAAGGTCGTTACCGCGGTTGCCAACGGCGACCTGTCGAAGAAAATCTCGGTCGACGTCAAAGGCGAGATCCTCGAACTGAAGACCACCATCAATACGCTGGTCGATCAGCTGAACTCATTCAGCGCGGAGGTTACACGCGTCGCGCGCGAAGTCGGCACCGAAGGAAAGCTCGGCGGCCAGGCGGAAGTCAAAGGCGTGTCGGGCGTTTGGAAGGATTTGACCGATAACGTCAATTTCATGGCGTCGAACCTCACCACCCAGGTCCGCGGCATCGTCAAAGTCGTGACCGCGGTCGCCAACGGCGACCTGAAACAGAAACTGGTCGTCGATGCGCGCGGCGAGGTCGAAGCGCTCGCCGTCACAATCAACAACATGACCGACACGCTCAGCACTTTCGCCGAGCAGGTCAGCACCGTGGCCCGCGAGGTCGGCGTCGAAGGAAAACTCGGCGGACAGGCGCGCGTCCCCGGCGTCGCAGGCACGTGGAAGGACCTCACCGACAACGTCAATTTCATGGCCTCGAACCTCACGACCCAGGTCCGCGGCATCGTCAAAGTCGTGACCGCAGTCGCCAACGGCGACCTCACCCAGAAACTGATCGGTGTGGAAGCGAAAGGCGAGATCGCGGCACTGGCCGACACGATCAACAGCATGACGGAAACTCTGAGTATCTTTGCCGACCAGGTCAGCACTGTGGCCCGCGAGGTCGGTATTGAAGGAAAACTGGGCGGTCAGGCCCGCGTGCCAGCGGCAGCAGGAACTTGGCGCGACTTGACCGATAACGTGAACCAACTTGCAGGTAACCTGACCGCCCAAGTGCGCGCGATCTCCGATGTCGCGACCGCAGTTACCAAAGGCGACCTGACGCGATCGATTAAGGTCGAAGCGCTCGGCGAAGTTGCGGCGCTCTCCGACAACATCAACCAGATGATCGTGAACCTGAAGGAGACCACGCAAAAGAACCAGGAGCAGGACTGGCTCAAGACCAACCTCGCGAAATTTTCGAGCATGATGCAGGGCCAGAAAAACCTCGAAGCTGTTTCGCGAATGATCATGTCGGAGTTGACGCCCCTGGTCTCCGCGCATCAGGGCGCGTTCTTCATGATGGACGCCGAGGAAGGCGCTCCGATTCTCAAGCTCACCAACACTTACGCCTATCGCGAGCGCAAAGGCGTCGCGAATCGATTCCGCATCGGCGAGAGTCTGGTCGGTCAGTGCGCGCTCGAGAAAAAGAGCATCCTGGTGACGCACGCGCCGCACGACTACATCCACATCAGCTCCGGCCTCGGTGAGGCGCCGCCGCTCAACATCATCGTGCTGCCGATTCTGTTCGAGGGCGAGGTCAAGGCGGTGATCGAGCTGGCGTCGTTCAACACCTTCAGCGCGATCCATCAGATCTTCCTCGATCAGCTGACGGAGAGCATTGGCGTCGTCCTCAACATGATCATCGCGAACATGCGCACCGAGGAATTGCTGCAGCAATCGCAGAGCCTCACGCAGGAGTTGCAGAATCAGTCCAAAGAGCTGACCCATCAGCAGGACACGCTGAAGAACACCAACACTGCGCTCGAACGGCAGGCACTCGAGCTCGAGGAAAAAGCCAAGCAGCTCGAAGAGCAGAACACCAAGGTCGAGATCAAGAATCGCGAGGTCGAGCAGGCCAGGAAATCGCTCGAAGAAAAAGCCGAACAGCTCGCGCTCGTCTCGAAATACAAATCCGAGTTCCTCGCGAACATGTCGCACGAGCTGCGCACTCCCCTTAACAGCCTGCTGATCCTCGCCAAGGTGCTGTCCGACAACAAGGAGGCGAACCTCAGCGAGAAGCAGCTCGACTATGCCCGCACGATCTATTCTTCAGGCACCGACCTGCTGAAGCTGATCAGCGAAGTTCTCGACCTCTCGAAGGTTGAGGCGGGCAAGATGGCTATTGAGGTGCGGCAGCTTCAGACCACCGACCTGGTTGAATTCGCCGAGCGCAGCTTCCGCGCGCTGGCGGAGGAAAAAGGACTCGGCTTCTCAATCGAAGTGGCGCCGGGCGTCGCCGAAGAGATTCGCACCGACCGCCAGCGGATCGAGCAGGTGCTGAGAAACCTGCTGGCCAATGCGATCAAATTCACGGAGGAAGGCTCCGTGAAATTCCGGATGGATATGGTCGATCCGCGCCGCGACTTCGATAGCGAGGCGCTCCGGGGTCCCGGTAAAATTCTGGCTCTGTCTGTAACCGACACCGGCATTGGAATCGCGAAGAACAAGCAGCGGCTGATCTTCGAGGCCTTCCAGCAAGCCGACGGCAGCACCAGCCGGCGCTACGGCGGCACCGGTCTCGGACTCTCAATCAGCCGCGAGATTGCGCGCGCATTGGGCGGCGAAATCCACGTCGAGAGCACTCCGGGCGAAGGCAGCACCTTCACGCTCTACATGCCGGTAGCCTACGGCAGGGACATCGAATTGTTCGGCACCCGTGAGGACGACGCTGAATCGCAAGCGAGGCTGGTCGATCAGATCGAAGAAAAAGTAGCGGAAACCACCAGCGCGGTGCGTGACTTCCTGGCCGCGGAGCCGCCGCTGCCGCAAGCTCTCGAGTGAAACGCTCGACAGCCTGAAGGGCAAGACCGTGCTGATCGTCGACGACGATCCGCGCAACATTTTCGCGGTCAAGACCCTGCTCGAAGGGCACGGGATGAAGACGCTGCACGCGGAAAACGGCCGCGCCGGGATAGTGATGCTCGAGCGTCATCCTGAAATCGACATCGCGCTCATCGACATCATGATGCCCGAGATGGACGGCTACGAAACCATGCGCCTGATACGCGCGAATCCTGCCAAGCGCTGGCTGCCGATGATCGCGGTGACCGCGAAGGCGCTGAAGGAAGACCGCGATCGCTGCATGGCGGCGGGCGCGTCGGATTATCTGGCCAAGCCGATCGACGATGGGCAGTTAGTCGAGCTGATTCGAATCTGGGCGGGCGGCTCACCGCTCCAGGCGTCGGTCTAGGCGGAGCTGAGGCGGTGGACGCTTCGATCATAGTGCAGGTGATGAGGCTCGATTACGAATGAAAACAGTGCAGCAAGCATCGCGTCCTGAGAGATTGCCGGCGCCGGGAGTGAAAGCAAGCATCCTGCTGGTGGACGATCGTCCGGCGAATCTGCTGGCGCTCGAGGCAATCCTCGATCCGCTCGATCAACGCCTGGTGCGCGCCACCTCCGGCGAAGAAGCACTGCAAAAACTCGAAGAAGAAGAATTCGCCGTCATCCTGATGGACGTGCGGATGCCGGGGATGGACGGGCTGCGCACGGCCGAAGTGATCTGTCAGCGCGAAAGCGCGGCACGAATTCCGATTATCTTTCTGACCGCTGTGCCGATTGGTAATGCCGACGTAGTGAGCGGCTACGAGCGCGGCGCCGTAGATTTTCTGCTCAAGCCTTTCGATCCGGAAATTCTGCGCTCGAAGGTGTCGGTCTTCGTCGACCTGCATCAGAAAGAGCAGATGATCAAGCGCCAGGGCGCGCTGCTGCGTCAGCGCGATCGCGAGGCCTTCGAGCGCCGCAGCGAGCTGCGCTTTCGTTCACTGATGGACGCGTTGCCTCAATGCGTGTGGGTCGCCCGCGCCGATCTGACGTTCTACTACTGGAACCAACGCGCCGTCGATTATATCGGGGTCCAACCGACGATGGCTGTCCCCACCGAACGCTTTTTCGAATTCGTGCACCCAGACGACCTGCCCACGCTCAAAGCAGAATGGGAACTTTCGACCGCAAACCAGCACACGATTGAGATCCAGATTCGTTTGCGGCGGCATGCTGACGGTGAGTACCGATGGTTCCTGATGCGTGGAGTTCCGCAACTCGACGAATCGGACGGCGTCGTCGGATGGATCGTCGCGGGCACCGACATCGATACCGAACATCACGCGTTGCAGGAAGCCGAAGCCGCGAGCCGGATGAAAGAGGAATTTCTCGCGACCGTATCGCACGAGCTGCGCAACCCGCTCAACGCGATCATGGGATGGGTCCATCTGCTGCGCTCCGGAAAGCTCGACTTGCCCAAGTCCTCGAAGGCGTTGGAGACGATTGAGCGCAACGTGCATATGCAGACCGCGCTGATCGACGACATCCTGGACGTCTCCCGGATCATGCGCGGCAAGATCAACCTGACTTTCCGAACTGTTCGCATGAGCACCGTGGTCGAGGCTGCCCTCGCTGCCGTTCGGCCCACGGCAGACGCCAAAGGCGTCACGCTTGAATATGAGATGGCGGCGGATTCCGACGAAATCAGCGGCGATGCGGATCGACTACAGCAGATCGTCTGGAACCTGCTCTCCAACGCGATCAAGTTTACCCCGCGCGACGGCCGCGTCACGGTTCGGGTCGAACGGCATGACGATGACTTGACGCTCGCCGTGCGCGATACCGGCCAGGGAATCTCGCAGGATTTCCTGCCGCATGTGTTCGACAGATTCAGCCAGGCCGAGAACGGCAGCACTCGCGCGCATGGAGGCTTAGGGCTGGGGCTCGCTATTGTGCGGCACCTGGTCGAACTCCACGCGGGCATTGTCGAAGCCGCCAGCGATGGCGCGGGTCAGGGCGCTACTTTCTCGGTGAGACTGCCGATCAAGAACTCCAAGGCCTCAATCGCGGGCAACGACGACGCTCAAGCTCTTGCACAGCCGGGGAAGCTCGAAGGCAGTTTCGATACTGGTCGTCGATGACGAGACTGACTCGCGCGAAGTGCTGGCCGAGCTCCTGCGTCAATATGGCGCGCAGACTCGCACCGCTGCGTCCGCCGAGGAAGCGCTCGCCGAAATTGCCCACAGCACGCCGCAGGTGCTGCTCAGCGACATCGGCATGCCCTCCGTCGACGGCTACGAACTTGTCCGCAGAGTTCGCGAGCTGATCCCGGAGACCGACATGCTTGCGATGGCGCTGACGGGTCTCGGAGGCGCGCAGGATCGGAAACGGGCGCTTACCGAAGGATTCCAGGTTTGCATGGTCAAGCCGGTGGAACCGGAAAATTTGGTGGAAGCGATCAAGCAACTACTTCCGCTGCGCCAACAATCCTCGCAGTAGGCTTTCCGAAGACTGACGCCGACGGCATCTCCCTTGCATTATCTGCAAGGAGGCGGCCGTGGCAGATCTGGATTCCAGAACTCAGGATGCGTTGAACGAGAGCCGCATCCTGGTGCTCGGCGTCCAGGTGATTTTGAGCTTTCAATATTCGTCCTTTCTGGAATCCTCGTTCGACAGGCTGCCGTACTCTTCCCAGTACATCGAAGTCGTCGCGCTTGGACTGTTGATCGTAGCGTTTGGCTTGTTCGTCGCCCCGGCGCCAAATCACCTGCTGATTTGGTCAGACGAAGAGAGCCCGAGTCTGCAAAAGTTTGTGACCATCGCGACCGCGATAGCGCTGGTGCCTTTCGCGACTGCGATGGCGCTCGACGTTTATGTTACGACCGAGCGGGTGGGCCACTTGCGTCCTCGCCGTGATACTCGGCGCTGCGACCTTTTCTTGCGCGATGTTCTTTTGGTACGGGCTGGAAGCAATTCACGTTCGCACCAGGGGCCATCAGCGCCGATCGCAACTCAGGAATAAATCGATGCCAAAGAAAAAGCACGACACGCCCAGCGTCGAGGATCAAATTCAGCACGCGTTGACCGACGCGCGTGTAGTTCTGCCGGGCGCCCAGGCACTGCTCGGTTTTCAATTTGTGGGTGTGTTCCTGGGCGGCTTCGAGGAGTTGCCCGCCAGCTCGCAGTACATCCACGTCGTAAGCCTGACGCTGGTCACGCTCAGCACGATCTTGTTGATGATGCCCGCCGCCTACCATCGACTGGTCGAACAGGGTCAACCGTCCGAGCACTTTCTGCGCCTGACCCGCAACGCGGTCGTGAGCTCGATGATCCCCCTGGGCGCCGGCATCTGCGGCGATTTCTTCATAGTCGCCAGAAAGGTAACCGGGTCGATGGTTATCGCCGTCGCGACTTCGCTTCTGCTACTCGCGATGTTTTACATGCTCTGGTTCGGATTCAGGTTGATACGGAGTGGAAATCGAAAGGATGTACTGGAGTTAGGATCTTCGAACTATTGAGTCGCCCGGAAGAAAAGTCGCGATTCCGCCTCTGGCAGAATCGCGAACTTTCGTTTCCAGGTTTTGGCGGCTATTGGTTAGTGTTAGCCCGAGGACTGTTAGGCGGAGCACTCAGACTCGGCACGCCGTTAGGCTCCTGGGTAGCTGAGTCCCCGGTCGTTTCGCTTGAGCCGGCATTCGCTCCTGAATTCGCCGCGGAAGGATTCATAGGACTTCCCGGGCTCATAGAACTTCCCGCGCTGTTCCCGCCTGCCGAATTCATCGCGCTGACACCCGGATTGCTTGGGACGTCAGAGCCTGCCGGCCCCGGCACCGAACCGGCTACTGGCCCGGAGCTTCCGGCGCTGCCCGCTCCCATGCTTCCACCGCTACCGCCCGCAGCGCCCGATCCGCCGGCCGATCCCGACGCACCTGCTCCGGCGCCGCCAGCGCCACCTGCTCCGCCTCCGCCGCCGCCCGCACCTTGTGCAAAGGCATTTACACTAAACGTCGCCATCGCGACCGAAAGAGTCGCTCCGAGCAAAATCGTTGGTAGTTTTTTCTTCATTGCTGACAACTCCTGGGTTATTCCGGTTGATTGTCGTTAGAACAATTAACGCAGCAAACTCGCTGCCAGATTTGTTTCACGACGATATCTGACTCGATGCTTGAGCGTCCCGTGAAATCGGTAAATGCAGCATGAGGATGGGTTGAGGGAATGGACGAAACCGAATGGCACGTCGATTGCTCGATTATTGCAAATAACTTCCCCAATCAGGGCAATCAAAATGAAATCATCCAAAACCGGAAGCGGCTTGACCGATCCCAACCCGCCGCACGCTGCTGAAATCAGCGGGAATGCTCGTCGGCGCGTCCGCTCTAGCATCCACAATCCCAGCGAGGGCATCAGATATGTCTTCTGAATCGACTCCGAAGTCGGGACGTGGAGGCGCCACTGCCACACCTCCTATACATAAGCCCATGGTGGGTTTCATGCTCGCGCACGAACAATTTCCCGTTCCGGAACTCGTGCAGTTGGGCGTAGCCGCCGAACAGGCAGGATTCGATCTGCTGGCCACCAGCGATCATCTGCAACCCTGGCAAGCCAACGAAGGTCACTCGGGTCAGGCGTGGGTCACGATGGGCGCGATCGGTGAACGCACCCGCCGAGTCTGGATAGGACCTACGGTCACGTGCCCGACCTTTCGCTACAATCCAGCCGTTGTCGCTGAGGCGTTTTCTTCGCTGAGTCTGCTATATCCGGGACGAATCTTCCTGGGCGTCGGCTCCGGCGAGGCCTTGAACGAACAGGCAGCGATAGGATCCTGGCCCAAGTGGCCCGAGCGTTCCGCGCGATTGGTAGAAGCGACCGAAATCATCCGCAAGCTATGGACCGGCGATCAGGTGGCTCACGATGGTAAGTATTACAACGTCAACGCGAAGTTATATGACCCGCCAACCACACCTATACCGCTGCTGATGGCGGCAAACGTCGGTCCTAAGGCTATGTACCGCTCCGGGCAATTCGGAGATGGACTCATCACCGATCCCGAGAGCTGGAAGAAGCACAAGGCGGAATTCGAAAAGGGCGCAAAGGATGCCGGCAAGGACCCTAAGCAGATGCCGGTGCTGGTGGAGCTATTCGTTGTGGTCGGCGATGAGAACGATGCTAAGACGTCGGCCGAACTCTGGCGCTTCCTGCCCAATGCATTCAAAAGCTATTTCAACATTCGCGATCCACAAGCAATTCAAAACCGCGCTACCGCAGATCTCCCGCTTCAAAAGGTTTATGAAAAGTGGCCGATAAGCAAGGATCCGGATGTACACGTTAAGGCGTTGATCGAGCAATTCAACAGCGGCGCTACGATCGTGAACGTCCATTCGGGGCAAGCCGATCAAAAGCAGGTCATCGAGTTCTATGGGAAGCACGTTCTGCCTCGCGTCCACCAACAGCTGAATGAAGCGTGAGCTGCAATCATTAGTTTGCTCACGGCATGCCGCGAAAAAAGAAAGTCTTGCCGACGCCGCCGCTCGACCTGATCGAGCCGGACGCGTCGATCGATGACCTTCGCGAGGCCGCGCAACAATGCCGCGGCTGCGACATCTGGCAGCGCGCCACGCAGGCGGTTTTCGGCGAGGGCGCGCCCGGCGCCGAAGTGATGCTCGTAGGCGAGCAACCCGGCAATCGCGAAGATCTCGAAGGCCACCCTTTTGTCGGACCGGCAGGGAAACTACTCGATGTAGCTCTCGCAGAGGCGGGAATAGATCGCAAGCACGTCTACGTCACCAACGTCGTCAAGCACTTCAATTCGACCACCCGCGGTAAACTCAGGATTCACAAAAAACCTAACGCCGAAGAAATCGCCGCCTGCCGTCCCTGGCTGGAGGCCGAGATAGCCCGCGTCGGCCCGAAAGTTATCGTATGCCTTGGCGCAACGGCCGCGCAGGCGCTCATCTCGCGTGATTTCCGCGTCTCTCGTCAGCGCGGTGAGATGATGAAATCGCCGCTGGCGCCTTTGATTACCGCGACGGTTCACCCTTCATCAATCCTGCGCGCGCCCGACGACGAATCGCGACACGCCGAAATGCGCCAGTTCGTCGCGGACCTCAAAAAAATCGCGCGCCATCTCCCTCCGTCTGCTCTGAAGATCAAATAAGTGTGAAATCCGATCCCCTCTCCAAAAGGGAGAGGGGCCAGAGGAGAGGTTACTGGATCGGTCCCGTGATGCTCTCATCTTCCAGATCGCGCGGCCCCCGTCCGTTCGTCATCGCGTATACCGACGCTGCCAGAACTCGCTTCAATCGCTGATAGTCTTTCATTTTCCGGATCGACAGAAATGTAGTTGCGAGAGGATTCCGCCAGCGCAATTTCCTTTTCTTTCGTATCGCGGATGACCTTTATCGCACTTGGATCGCGTGGAGTCTCCGAGAAAGTCTCAAGCGCAACTCTCCCCAGCATCAGCTCGTCGTGCCATGCGCCAACGCGGTCCTGTATGCCCATGAGCCACTCGCTCGCGGTCTCCAGTTCGCGATCGGGATAGAATTTCTGGCTCAGTTCTATCGCGTATCTAAGCGTCTTGGTCTTGATGCGCACTTCGTGTAGCTCGGGCGCTGCGGCCTTGCTTACAAATGCATCGATAGCTCCGGTCCATTTGTTCCAGCTGCGCTCGAGCAGACGCCTGAGATTGTCCATCATCGGCTCGGACTTGACCTTTTCTTTGACCAGGGCTTTCGCCTTGTTCCCGATAGCTTTGACTTTGAGCGATTTGTACTTTCTGCAAAATTTCTTCAATGCGCGACGCCGCTGTTTCGCGATTCTTTCGGCAATTTCAGCCCAGCATCGGCGCTCCTGTTTGGTGCGCGCTTTTCGTCGCGCTTTCTTCAGCTCCGCGAGAAGGACGTCGCTGTCGCGCCATTCGCTAAGCGCATGCCGGCTACGTCGCAATCGGCGGATAATCTTCGTCACCGGCCGCGATCGGGCGACGAATCCCGCATGCATCCACGATCGTTTGAAGCTCTCGAGTAGCCTTGCGGAAATCGTGAACCGCCTCGCCGTCAAGCCTGCGAATGATTTCCTTGAACGTCGATTTGAGCTGACGCACCCGCTTGCTGGAGTGCCGCACGAATTCCGTCTCGAATTTCTTTGCGGAGTTCAAACTTGACCCTCACTTTTAGATTCGCAACTGCCGTGCCTTCTTGTTTTTTGAACCTCATACCCATGCGGGCAGAATAATTCGTGCGCAAAATTTTCCCGCTTCCCGTTTCAAACATATAGATAAGAGCTAACTCATCCTATGATTAGGATGGCATAAGAGTTGCGCCGTTTTCTTCATCAAATCCATCATTCGACAGGTAAGCAAATGCCGGAAGAAGAAACTCTTAGAAGGGCGCGCGAAGACAAGGCCGAAGGCAAAGCTCCTTCCGTCCAGGCGGGCGAATTCGTACGCGAAGAAATCCATCATATCCGTGAGGGAAAGCATGGCGCGCGCTCGGCCAAGCAGGCGGTCGCGATAGGATTGTCCAAAGCGCGTCGTGCCGGCGTGAACCTGCCGCAACCCGATCCTGCGAGAACTAGCAAGAGCACCCGCAAAAAAGCCAAGGCCGATTCCGAGCAAGGCCGCCATCCTCATAAGCCGTCGAAAAAGCGCTCGCGGGCGACCATGAACGCGCTCAAGCGAGAGGGACGCCAGTCGGCATCGTCCAAAGCATTGTCCCGGCAGACGAAATCCAGCGCGTCAAAGCGAAGTAAGAAAGATCGCAGCGCATCCGCAAAAAAAGCCGCAAGGACGCGCGCCGCACGTTCCTGATTGCGACTGCGCGCAAACTGTCAGAGTCTCTTTGCGAGGCTGGCGACGACAGTAGCTAGTTCAGTCGGCTCGATCGGCTTCGGCACATGCATCTGGAAGCCCGCCGACAATATTTTGAGACGATCCTGCGTGCGAGCATAAGCCGTAAGGCGATCGCGGGCGTCTGGCCGCCTTTGTCCGGCGGCAGCGCCCGCACCATGCGTATCAGATCGTATCCGCTCTCGCCCGGCATCCCGATGTCCGAGATCAATACATCGGGCTTCCATCGTTCCATCAGATCGAGGGCCTCGCGAGTACTTGAGGCGGTCGCGATTTCAGCGCCGGCTTCGCCAAGAATTACCGAGACGATCTCCCTCGCGTCCCGCTTCATCATCCACCACCAGCACGCGCAATCCGGCTAGCGCAGGAACCGCTTCCAGACAAGTTTCCACCGGCGCTCGGATGAACCCGTTGCTCACCAGGCTCCTGACCTCCGCACCGAAACCATTATCGGCAGCTGTAAGATGAATTCGGTGCCTTTACCCGCTCCCTCGCTGTAGGCATTGACGACACCGCCGTGAAGCTCGACCAGGTGGCGCACGATCGCCAGGCCCAGGCCGAGTCCTCCATGTTCCCGAGTCGTGCTGCTATCCCCCTGCCGGAAGCGCTCGAAAATATGCGGCAGCAGCTTGGGATCGACTCCCCTGCCCGTGTCTGAGACGACAACTTCGACGTGAGAGTTTATCCGCTGCAATCGAACTTGAATTCGGCCGCCCTTCGGCGTGAACTTCACCGCGTTGGACAGTAGGTTCCAGAAAATCTGCTGCATGCGGTCGGGATCGCCGGCGATGGGGCCTGCTGATGGATCGAGTATCGTGTCGATACGAATCGACTTTGCGTCTGCCGCCGGCCGCACAACTTCGATCGACGCTTGGATAACGGGAATCAGTTGAAAGCTGCGAACATTGAGCCGGAGCTGACCGGTAACGATTCGCGAGACGTCGAGCAGGTCCGCAACCAGTTGGGTCTGTGTCTGCGCGTTGCGCAGGATCGTCTCAATCGCGTGTTTCGTTTGTTCATCCAGCGGGCGCATCAGCAGCAGCGACGCCCATCCGGTAATCGCATTCAGCGGCGATCGAAGCTCATGCGACACCACCGCCAGGAACTCGTCCTTGAGACGGCTGGCCTCTTCGGCCTGCTGGCGAGATTGTTTCTCCAGGGCGAGCAGGCGCTCCAGCTCTGCTTCGGCCCGCTTGCGCTCCGTGATATCGCGCGCGACTTTCGAGGCGCCGACGATCCTCCCGCTCCGATCCTTAATCGGCGAGACGGTGAGTGAGATGTTGAGCAGATGGCCGTCCTTGGCGCGGCGCACCGTCTCGAAGTGATCGACTCTTTCGCCGCGCCTGATGCGCGCGAGCACGTCGTCTTCTTCCGCCCACCGATCATGCGGGATGATCAGCCTGATGTTCTGTCCGATTGCCTCGGCCGCCGTATAGCCGAGGATGCGCTCGGCGGCAGGATTCCAGGACGTGATTACGCCCTCGAGAGTCTTGCTGACAATCACATCGTCGGAGGACTCGATGATAGACGCAAGATGAGTATCTACATCGAAAGGTGCAGGGGATGGTTTCAAGAGCATCTTCCGCGCAAAGGCCGAGCCTTTCTATTCAAGATTTATCGAATCAGGTCATTCGACACTAGTCCGAAAATGCGCGCTGGTTGCCTGCTCCTCTATCGCATCAGCCTGAAACAATTGCGGACTTCGCGCGACGAATGTTTCCGGCTGCTCGAAGGCGGCGAAGTGTCCGCCCTTGGCCAACTCGTTGAAATACACCAGCTTGGCGAATCTCTTTTCGGCCCATCGCTTCGAGGTGCGGAATATTTCCTTCGGGAAAATCGAGCAGCCGACCGGAACCGTCACCGGATCCGTCAAGCGTGCGCGCGAAAGCTTTCCCAGTACAGGCGAGCCGACGACGCCGCGTTGGCCGGCAGCCAGTACAGCATCACGTTGTCCAGCAATTCGTCGCGCGTCAGCACGCTCTCCGGATGCCCATCGCAGTCGGTCCACGACCAGAACTTTTCCAATATCCAGGTGAGCTGCCCCGCGGGAGAGTCAGTGAGGCCATAACTGACCGTCTGCGGCCGCGTGCTCTGCTCCTTCGAGTAGCCCGAATCCCAATCGTTGTAGTGCTGCATGCCGGCGATCGCCGACTTCTCGTTTTCGGTGAGATCGTTCATCGTCGCCGGATCAGGCATCGCGATCGGCATGTTCAGATGGATCCCGACGCAGTTGCCGGGGTCCTGGATTCCGATGCAGGTCGTGACGATCGATCCCCAGTCACCGCCCTGCGCCGCGTATCTCTTGTAGCCAAGCCGCGGCATCAGCTCCGACCATGCGCGCGCGATGCGCTGAACGTTCCACCCGTTGCTCGTCGGCTTATCCGAAAAGCCATAGCCGGGAAGCGAAGGACAAACGATATGAAACGCGTCGGCCGCATCGCCGCCATGAGCAGTCGGATTCGTCAGCGGCTCGATCACTTTTTGAAACTCGACGATCGACCCCGGCCATCCATGCGTCATCACCAGCGGGAGCGCGTCGGCGTGCGGCGATCGCACGTGGACGAAATGAATCCCGACCCCGTCGATCGTCGTCTTGAACTGCGCGAAGCGGTTGAGGCGAGCCTCGCGCGCGCGCCAGTCGTACTTGTCGCGCCAATACGCGGCGACCTCCTGCGCGTACGCGAGCGGCAGCCCCTGCGACCAATCGTCGACGCACTCGCGCTCGGGCCATCGCGTCTCGCGCAGCCGCCGCTTCAAGTCGTCGAGCTGCGCATCGCGTCGCCGCGATTCGGAAAGGTTCGATATTGTTGCTCATGGGAATGCCTCTTGGCTGGATCTGTGGCCGAACAGTTTTTCTGAGTCAAGCGCGCTTCCGATCAACTGCGCGACCGCCTCTCTCGTGCCGTCGTTTGAGCGATCTTCGCGCCTGTTCGTCATCCACGCTTTCCATGCGCTCGCGTATCCGCTCCAGGCTCCCCTCAATAGTCATGACCTGCGTCGCATCCACTTCGATATGCCGCGCATTCTTTGCAACCTTCGGATCGGGATCATGTTGCAGGCGCTTCGCCGCCTTCCTGAGCCGATAGAAGACCGGCCACGGCATTTTACAGGGACAGATCTCGCGCACCGCCCGCGCCCGGATTTCAGCATCAGCGGATTGCATCTCGTCGACGATTCGAGCGGCCTCGGCCTCCCAGTCGGCGCCCGATCTCGCGTTCTCAACCGTCTGCAACAAATGCTCGATATGCGCTATATGACCGCGAGAGCGAACCGGCTTCGTCGTCCTGGTCAAAGCATCGATTGTACGTTTGGATTTTGTAGCCAAAACCTCACCTCATAATACGGTATGCGGCCAAATGGACCGGCAACATCTGCCGGTTCAGGGAATTGGCAAAAGACCGGATGGCCGATCGCCAATCTGCGCACCGTCGACGATTGGGTCCTGAGATCTAGACGCGGAAGGGACGAAGAGGCGCGGTCGGCCGATCTTTCGCAGATAAATAGCGATGCAACGTTTTCATCGGTCTAACCTCCTCGGTCGAAGAATCGTGACTCATAGCTTGGTAACACGCAGCGACGCTTGAGGCAACGAAGATTTGCGGGCGGCCGTCGCTTTCGGCGTTGCACTTCGCGCGAAATAGTTTGTACTGTCGATTTGGCCTGAGTCGCACAAGGAGCCCACCTGATGATTCCTGCCAATCCCGCGCCGCTTGCGATTGCGCTCCTCGGACTGCTGCTCGGAATGCGCCATGCGACCGATCCCGATCACGTAATCGCCGTCACTACTATCCTCAGCCGCGAACGCCGGCTCGCCGTCGCCGCACGCATCGGCGTGATATGGGGACTCGGCCATACCATCACCGTGCTGATTGTCGGCGCTGCGATCATCGTTTTCAAAATTGCGATCCCGGCCCGGCTCGGCCTCGCGATGGAATTCGCGGTCGCAATCGTGCTGATTCTGCTCGGCGTCGGCGCAGCCGCCAGCCTGGTTCAGCAAAGGAGCGAATCGGATGCGCGGGACGTCGCCGCAACCCGACGACCTAATCGTCCACGCGCACGCGCACACTCACGACGGCGCGACGCATGTGCATCCGCACGTTCACCTTGGCGATCACGACGATAGATGACGCGACGCATCTCGATCATCGCATCCCGACTGACGCATTGCCGTCGTTCGCAGCGCGGAGGCCGCTGCTGAGATCATTCGCCGTGGGGCTCGTTCATGGACTCGCCGGCAGCGCCGCGATCGCGTTGCTGGTCCTGAGCGCGATCCCTAATCCGCTGTGGGCGACGCTCTACCTCGCGATCTTTTGCGTCGGCACTGTTATCGGGATGGGACTCATCACGACCGCAATCGCGACCCCATTCATGGTCGTGTCGCGACGCGCCTCATGGATCCATCAAGGCCTGGTCACCGGCTCAGGCTTGTTGAGCTTCGGCTTCGGCCTGTTCCTCGCCTACCACATCGGCATCGTCGACCACCTGTTCAGCACCGCCCCAATCTGGATCCCGCAATGAATCATTAAGGCTGTGCGGTCAGATCAAAGCTGCCGCTCGTGATACCCTCACAGTGCTTCGACTTGTATGTTCCTGAGATCTCGGTCGCGCTATCCAGCGTGCCAAGCGTCGTCACCTTGCAGCCATGGTGCCCCTTGAGGGTGAAGACCGCGGACGTTCCATCTGAACTGATTTTACCTTTGAACTTGCCGCTTGCATTGGCGACTGACCAGGTACCCTTGAGCTTGCTGTGGTTCTGAAAAATCTCGAGGGTGAGCGTCGCCATCGGACCAGAATCGTCATCAACCGGCCCTGACCAGGTACCTTGGAGGTCCGGCGGGGTCATTGCAGGTTCAGTGGACGCGTCGTCCGCTTGCTCGGAGTCGCCAACATCCTGCGCCCACGCCACATTGCCGTAGGATTGATTTTGCGCGATTAGCTGTTCGATCGGACCCCGATGCAACAGGGCAATAGAGAATGTAAGCGCCATGAAAAGAATCTTACGCATCATTTGCTCCCCTAACGAATTTGAAACGCGATGCGCCGCACATTGGCACGAAGAGTTGGTTGACGCAACTAACCCCATAGAGCGAAATTAATTTGCTAAAAACGAAGAACACTGATACGTCAAAAATTAATGATGCCCGCTACCGCCGTGCGGCGCTTCCACATGTCCCCCTCCACCGCCGCCGCCGTGCGGCGCTTCGACATGTCCTCCGCCGCCACCGCCTCCGCCCGCTGGACGCTCGAACGTCTTCACCTGCTGCTCATGCTGACGCTCGAAGGACTGCATTTGCTGCGAGTGCTGACGCTGTAGCTCCTGCGCCTGCGCGAAATGCTGGCGTTGCGCCGCTTGCTGATCTTCCGCCTGCTTGCGCACCAGCGCCTGCGTTTCATCCTGATGACGTCGCACGAGATCCGCCGATTGCTTGACGTGATTCTCCTCGACTCTCTGCCACTGAGCGTCCGGACCCTCGGCTTCTGCCCTGTCAGGCGCGGCCTTCTGACGCTGCTGCTCTTCCTGCAAATGCTGACGCTCGAACGCCTGCGTCTCCGTGTCATGCTTCTGCTGAAGCTGCCTCAATTGTTCCGCGCGATTGCGTTCGGTCGTCTGCTGCTGCTCGACGCGCTTGCGCTCGAGCTCCTGCAATTCGACGTTGTGCTTCTGCTGCAGCGCAGTCTGTTGGACACCATGCTCGCGCTCTACCGACTCGCGCATCGCGTCGTTCCAATCGGGATGACGCTGCAAAGCCACCGTCGGATTTTTCTGCGCCCACCAGTGAACGTCGTGCCAGACATGCTTGTCGTCGTAGTCGCCCTTCCATTCGGGATGGTGTTGCTCCGCCCACGTAGCGTCGTGCTGATGCCACCACGTGTCGGTATGCCACACGTGCTTGTCGTCGAAGTCACCCCACCAGTTCGGATGATTCTCGCGCACCCAGTCCGGCTTGGTCGCCCACCAGTAACTCGCGGGACGCCAGATTTTGTGATCGTCGAAATCGCCCCACCAGTCCGGGTGATTATCGCGCACCCAGTCGGGCCGGTTCTGCCACCACCATCCCGCGGGACGCCAGATGTGCTGATCGTCGAAGTCGCCCCACCAGTCCGGATGATTCTGACGGCACCAGTCCGCGTGATACTGCCACCACCATCCCGCCGGCCGCCAATAATCGTGATCATCAAAGTCTCCCCACCAATCCGGGTGATGCTCGCGAACCCAATCGGGATGGTACTGGTACCACCACGGCGCTGCGTACCAGACGCCTTCGTAATAGTCACCCCACCAATCCGGATGATGCGCAATTACCCAGTCGGGCTGTAGCTGCCACCACCACGGCGCGGGATACCATACGTCGTCCCAGTCATCGCCCCACCATTCCGGATGATTCTGCAGCACCCAGTCGCGACGCCGCTGCCACCACCATCCCGCGGGATACCAGGTGTTTTCGTCGACGTCGCCCCACCATTCCGGATGATGCTCGCGCGCCCATTCCGGCTGATACTGAAACCACCACGTCGCCGGGTACCACTGGCCCTGGTAATAGTCGCCCCACCACTCCGGGTGATGCTCCCGCACCCACGCCGGCTGCGAATCCCACCACCACCATGCAGGATGCCATTGATGTTCGTCGTCGAAGTCGCCCCACCATTCAGGATGATGCTGCTTGACCCATTCAGGCTGCGACTGCCACCACCACGACGCATCGCGCCAGCTATGGCCGGAGTCGTAGTCGCCCCACTTCGGTACTTCGGGAATTGGCGACGGCCAAGGTTTGTACTGCGCGAATGCAGAAGACGCGAGCGCAAGGAGAACCGTCCCCACCACCCCGCAATCATATGCTTGATCCTGGTCATCGATGCCTCCCCGGATAGTGGTCGAGCCAATCGCAACGCAAGCCCATGCCTAAGGCAAATCGCAACCTATTATATGTTACGTATCTCCGCCAACAATCGTTTACAGGATCGTCACGACTGCTTTCCCGCTCGGGAACCTCCACATTCCGGTTCCCCTTCCCGCTCGGGAAGGGGTTAGGGTTAGGTTCCTAGGATCGCTCAAACGAATGCGAAGCTCATCCGTCACCCTGACGAAGCGAGCAACGCGAGCGGCAGGAACGGGGGGCTTCCGGACAGCTTCGCGCCAGCGAAGCCGGTTCCGGTTCTGAAATCGCGCAGCGCCCCTTATCAAGCAGTTCCAATCCGGCTAAACATCTTGTTATAGTCGCGCCACTCGGGAAGCGCCTGTTTGTAACATCATTGTTTTTCCGCGGGGGGAGTTCCTTGAAGAATAGAAATTGCGTGCGCAGCTTGCTCTGCGCCAGTGCGATGATCCCGATGTTGGCGTTTGCCACGCCCCTCCGGGCGGGAGATCCATCCTCTGCTGGTTCGACCAGCTCGCCGAAGCAGGCATTGTGGATCTCGGATGCTATTGGATTCGCGGAAATTGAAGGCAAGCAGATTCTAATCGCGTTCGGCAGTCCGAACTCGGAGCCGGGCGGTGTGACTTTTGACAGAAGCGGGAATTTCTGGGGAACCTTTTGCCAAGGTGGTGGGCTGAACACAAATGGGCTGATCTTCGAGTTGACCCAAAAGCAACTTCTGAAACTCAAGAGCGGCGGCGGCATCAAGGCGGCGAAGGTCGCGTTCAAGGCGCCCTATAACACCCTCTTCGATTGTCCGTCGGCGCCTGAGTTCGACAGTTCCGGAAATCTTTGGATTCTGAATACGGGCACCAATTTCAGCTTTCCCAGTATCATCAAATACTCAGTCGATCAGCTGACCACCACCGGCGAGATTTATCCGGCCGCGGTCTTCCAGTCGCCGGACTTCCGCTACTTATGGGACATGAAGTTCGATAGCTCGGGCAATCTATGGGTAGCCGGCGACGGCGTCCCCGGCGTTGACCCGGAAGGAGTGTTCGAATTCACGCCCGCACAGCTTTCAGGAACCGGACCACAACCTCTCGTAGTTGCGCCCAACCTCGAGCTGACTTCCGGGACGTTTTATTTCCCGGGAGCAATTGCGTTCGACCAGGGCGGCAATCTGTGCGTTTCAGGATACGGCGACACGCCGATGCTTTCGTTTGCTGCAAGCGACCTGAGCGGCTCGGGCACGATTTCGCCAGTTCCATCGATAACCTTCAATCCGACAGCCACCAAAAAAGGCAAATCCGGGTTTTATCAGGTAGTCACCCTCGCGTTCGACGGCAAAGGCAACCTGTGGCTATCCGGCGGGGAAAGCGTCAACGGCAAAGCCACATCCGGGATAGCTGTCTTCAAGGCCGCTCAGATCGCAACCAGTGAAGTGCGCTACCCAGTCTTTTCCTTCGAGCCCCTCGCGTAATCCTGGATCCCGAGCGGCTAACTTTGGCCCTCTCCTATGACGACGCGCATTGCGGCGAGCGCCCGACGCGGCCGAGACGAGCGATTACCCTTTTCTCTAGTCGCGCTCACTTCGACGTGTCCGCATCCTCCGGAACTCTCTTCCCGGGGTGAACTTTTCATCCTTACCCTCGCGCGCTTCGCGTGTTACCTATACGCCATGGACATTGATCAGCGTCCACACCTCTCTCGGCGCTTCGCGACGACTACTCGGCCATAGGATAACCGGGTTTCGCACAAAATCATTTTTTGACGGAACAAAGCTACCCTTACCCTTGGGTAGTGACTCATTTTGATAAGTCAAAATGAGTCACTACCTACCCTTGGTGGTGAATCACTCGCCAAACCACAAGTAATGGTATGAATTTGCGAAAGAGCAGCCCACTGGGATGAATCATCGCACACAAGTCGGCATCGTCGGCGCGGGCCCGCTGGCCTGATGCTCTCCCATCTGCTGCACCTCGCCGGCATCGAGTCCGTCGTGCTCGAGGCTCGCAGCCGCCAATATGTCGAAGAGCGGGTTCGCGCCGGCCTGCTCGAACAAGGCACCGTCAACCTGCTGATTGAAACCGGCGTCGGCGAGCGGCTCAAGCGCCTCGGGCTGACGCATCACGGCATCGAGCTGCGCTTCGGCGGTCGCAGCCATCGCATCGATTTGAGCGATCTGACTGGCGGCAGCACCGTTACCATTTACGCCCAGCACGAAGTCATCAAGGATCTGATCGCGGCGCGCCTCGCAGCCGGCGGTCAGATCATTTTCGAGGCCGGCGACGTCAGCGTCCACGACTTCGACGGACCGACGCCGAAGATTCGCTACCGCATCGACGGCAACGCAACGAGTTGTCGTGCGATTTCATCGCCGGATGCGACGGCTTCCACGGCGTATGCCGCCCGACTATCCCGGCCGGCGTACTGACCATGTACGATCGCATCTACCCGTTCGCATGGCTGGGCATTCTCGCTGAAGCGCGCCCGTCGTCGGACGAATTGATCTACGCCTACCACGATCGCGGCTTCGCGCTGCATAGCATGCGTTCGCCGAGATCACGCGGCTCTATATCCAATGCGCACCCGACGAGGATCTCGCACAATGGCCCGACGAACGAATCTGGGAAGAGCTACAGCTAAGACTCGCCGCGGGCAAGGACTGGAAACTGAATCGCGGCGCCGTCATCCAGAAAGGAATCACCGAGATGCGCAGCTTCGTCGTCGAGCCGATGCAATCCGGCACGCTCTTCCTAGCCGGCGACGCAGCCCATATCGTGCCGCCGACAGGAGCAAAGGGCCTTAACCTCGCGGTCGCGGACGTCCGCGTCCTCGCCCGCGCGCTGACTGACTACTATCGCCAATGGCAATCGCGAACTACTCAGTAGCTATTCAGAGACATGTCTGCGGCGAGTCTGGAAGGTGCAGCGGTTCTCCTGGTGGATGACCTCGATGCTGCATCGGTTCGCCGACGACAACCCCTTCGACCAGCGCCGCCAACTAGCCGAGCTCGACTACGTAACCACCTCGCGCGCCGCCTCGCAGACCCTAGCCGAAAACTACGTCGGCCTCCCGATGGAATGATATATCAAACTTCAATTGCGTCATCTCGACCACGCTTCTTATTCCCTCGCCCCACGGGGGAGAGGGTTAGGGTGAGGGACATCTGTGCGGCGCGACTGTCTGGTGCGCCGCACATCTAGAATCTTCGGAAAAATTCGGTCCCTCACCCGCCGCTGGAAGCAGGCGGCTGGGCTCTCCCCTCTTGGGGAGAGGCAATTCAACTACTGACCATATACGTCGTTACCGAACTCGCCGGGATCCGGCTTTTCCGCGTAGCCCAAATGGCTTAGGCCAAATAAGGTTTCGAGACTTCTTAGCAGGGAATAATGGTTGTAGGTCTTGGTGTTAGCTATACCCGGCTTGACGAAGGACGAAATGATCACCGCACCTATCCTTCCACCACCAAGTCCGAACATGCCGGGAGCTTGTGTATTTGGTCCTACAGGCTCACCACAACAGGAACGGGCATCCTTATCATCGCCTTCAAGATCCGCTTCGTCGAACGTGATTATCAACATCCCGTCCTGCTGGTATGCCTTCGAATTCATGATCATCGGGACTTCGCGCCGGAGAAAAGAATTGATAGCGACCAGGCCCCCTGGTGTCTTGCCGTCCGCACACTTACCGTTCCTATGGTCGTGTCCGTCGTTGCAAAGGTTGGGAACAATGAAGGACAGGTTCGGCGTGCTTTCAGCTGTACCGAGATCCCTCTTGAGTTGATCGAGAGGTACATCGTTTGCCTTGCAATCTTCATCGCTGATCGAATGAAAGTATACAAAGGGATTGTGCTTGGTTGCGTATTCACTGCCGCTGCCGCTCTTTCGTGGGGATCCGCTTCGTTCAACGGGGGATGCTGGCAGGCGCGCTGCATGTCTTCCATATAGCCGCGCCATTTCAGATGTCGCGCTTCAAGCTGATTTGCGATCGTGCTCACGTCAGGCGGATAGACGCATCCATGTCCAACCGCCTGCCCATTCGCGTCGAGCCCGGGCTTAGTCAAAGCGAAATCATTGAATATCGAACAGTCCAGCTGCGTGTCTGGATTGGGCGATTGACCGCTTATCATCGCGATATAGTTGTCGAGGCTAAAGTGCCCGATAGCATAGTAGTTGGTGAGTAGTTGTCCCTTCTTAGTGAGGCACTTAGAGAGATATGGTGCCTTGGAGTCTGGCCCAAAGGTCTCATCATAGCTCTCATTCTCCAGGACTATGATGAATACATGCTGCGGCCGGCTACCCGCCGATGCTGAACGACGGCAGTCGGCAGCGCATCGCAAGCTTGATCATCGGCATGTGAAGGACGAACGGCTATGCCAAGTGTTAGGACGCAAGACAGCAACCCCACAAGAGCCAGGACTTTCCGAGAGTCGCGGCGCATGGTTGTAGTTCTAGCGCGAACGCAGCGATCCGGCGAGCGCGAGTGTCCTGCGAGCTTGTTTCAGATGCGGCATATCGAGCATCTTGCCGTCCAGCGCGACGGTGCCGACGCCGGATGCAAACGCTTCGATTACCCGATTTGCGTACGCAACATCTTCAGGCGACGGCGTGAACGCATCGTTGATCACGTCAACCTGGTCCGGATGAATCGCAATCTTGCCGGTGAAGCCTGCGCGGCGTGCGATCTCCGATTCCTGGCGGAGCGCAGCGGCGTCCTTGAAGTTCACCGACACCGTGTCGATCGGCTGGACGTCGGCAGCAACCGCAGCCAGCAGGCACAGCGAGCGCGCAAGCTGATAGGTGAACTCCAGATTGCCGGATGCGTCGCGATTGGTAGTCGCGCCCACTGCGGCGGCGAGATCTTCCGCGCCCCAGGTCATCCCGCACAGCCGCGGACTGCATCCGGCGAAACCCCCCAGCGCAAACATCGCAGCCGGCGTCTCCGTAGCCACTGGAATGATCGCGATCGATCCCTGCTTGACGCCGTCGCGCGCTTCCAGAGCGGACAGGAAGTGATCGAGCATCACGACGTCGTTGGCCGACGTAACTTTCGGCAGCATTATGCCGTCGGGCGCGCCGGCTACGATTGCCGCCAGATCCAGTGTCGCCTTTGGCGTCGAAAGCGGATTGATTCGGACCCACAACTGAGTCTTCGCACGATCGCGATGCGCCCGCAGATACTCGAGCACCATCGTGCGCGCCACCTCGGTGCGATCCGCAGCGACCGCGTCCTCGAGGTCAAGCACCAGTGCGTCGGCGCGCGAGGATTCCGACTTCGCGAGCTTGCGTTCGCTGTCGCCCGGCACGAACAGGATCGATCGGAGAATCATGACGCCGGCCTCTTGCGCATCAGCGCCGACCGCTTGCAGTACGCGACTTCCTCGGCGCGCTGGTTGAAGCATCGATGGTCGAACACGACGATTCCCGAGTCGGGACGCGAGCGGCTCTCGCGCTTCTCGGCGACCGTAGTCTCGGCGCGAAGCGTATCGCCGATAAACACCGGATGCGCGAAGCGCGTATCGGCCATGCCCAGGTTGGCGATCGTGGTGCCGAGCGTAGTGTCTCCCACCGATACTCCGATCATCAGCCCGAGCGTGAAGATGCTGTTGACGATGCGCTGGCCGAACTCGGTGCCCTTGGCAAATTCCGCGTCGAGATGGAGCGGCTGCGGATTATGCGTCAGCGCGCAGAAGATCAGGTTGTCGGTTTCCGTGATGGTGCGCGTGATCGCATGCTTGAATACCTGGCCGATTTCGAACTCCTCAAAATATAATCCGGACATCTTACTCCCGCTCCTTCATCATCGATTGCGCGACTTCGAGACTGACCAGCCGCGCGATCAGAATCGCCATATACAACTGACCGAATACCGCCTCCATCACCGAAAGGCTACGCGCGCCTTCCGAGACCGGCGAGATATCGCCGAAACCGGTCGTCGTCAGGCACACGAAGCTGTAGTAGATGAAGCTGTGAAGCGACGCTATCAGAGGCGCGATGTGACCGACCGGCCTTTGAAAAAGCGCGGCGCTGAACGAGCCGGGACTCTGCAGTTCAACCACCGCGAACCCGTATGCAAACGCGACCGCCGTCAGCAGGTAGGCGCAAATCCCCGCGCTGATAGTGTCGAGCGTGACGCTCCTCACGATGAACAGCCGCGAGACCAGTGCAATGACCGTAACCGCCAGGAACATACACGACGAAATCGCACTGAGATTTCGAGCGTCGGACTCGCCGTGAACAGCAGCGCGAACCGGCATCCGATCGAAGGAACCAGCAGAGCCAACGCAATGACGAAGTAGATCCTCGTCGAGCGAAACGCGTAAAGAGCGGCGAGCAATACCAGAGACATCGTAACGGTCGCAAGATTCTGCGCGAAGGCGTGGCCCGAAAACATCGGCTGAGTTACAAGCAGCAACAGAATCGACGCGAGCAGCAGAGTAAATCTTCCCGGCCAATTGTGATGTGCCAACCCCATTCGGCTCCACAACGCAGAGTGAGTATGAGCACGTTGCTCGTCTCGCTCATGATTGATCCGTTTCGCGCAACGGCACGGGCAGTGTCAAGGCGAGAAGTCCGGCCGCGACCAGCGACGCCGCCATCAGAATCATTCCGCCGGCGAAGCTGTGCGTCGCCTGCTTCACCATCCCGACTACGTACGGACCGGCGAAGCCGCCAAGGTTTCCGATCGAGTTGATAAGCGCGATCGCGCCCGCGGCCGCGGTGCCGGTGAGAAAATCGGGTGGCATCGCCCAGAACGGGCCAAAGGTTCCCCAGATTCCCGCCGCGGCAATCGAGAGCGCTCCCAGTGACAGAAGCGGCGAGCGAGTCATCGACGCGAGCATCAGGCCGGCCGCTCCGACCGCCGCGCACACCGCGAGATGCCATCGGCGCTCGCCGCTCAGGTCCGACGCCCGGCCGACGAGCACCATCGCAACCGCCGCGCCGAAAAACGGGACCGCCGACAACATCCCGATTCCGAAGTCGCTGCGATCACCCAAACTCCGGATAATCTGCGGTAGCCAGAATGTAACTCCATATAGTCCAAATACTATTGCAAAATATACCAGCGATAGTACCCACACCGTTGAATTGCTAATCGCCTCGCGAAAACTCCGCTGGCGTTTCTGAGTACTACGTCCACGCTCCAGCTCGAGCCGCATCGATAGTGCGGCACGCTCGTCAACTTCAAGCCAGACGGCGTTATCGGGACCATCGGGAAGATAAAGCAATACCAATATGCCGAGAGCCACCGCCGGCAGGCCTTCGAGGATGAATAGCCACTGCCAGCCCGAGAGCCCCGCGAGCCCATGTAGCTGCAGCAACGCGCCCGACACCGGACCTGCGATCAAACCGGCCAGCGCCGTCGCCGTCATGAATAGTGCGACCGCTCGCGCTTGCTCGCGCGCCGGGAACCAGAATGCGAGATAGAGAATCACGCCGGGGAAGAATCCTGCTTCGGCCAGTCCCAGGATGAACCGGATTGCGAAGAAGGACGCCGCACCGCGCACCGCGACCATCGCCATCGCGACGATGCCCCAGCTGATCATGATTCGCGCGATCCACACCCGCGCGCCGACCCGCTCGAGGATCAAATTGCTCGGCACTTCGAAAATCGAGTAGCCGATGAAGAACAGTCCCGCGCCGAGGCCGAACACCGATTCGCTGAGTCCAAGCTCGCGATTCATCTGCAGCGACGCGAAGCCGACGTTGATTCGATCGAGGTACGCCACCAGATAGAGCACGAACAGAAACGGGATCAGCCGGCGTCGCGCCTTCGACAACGCCGCATCGGCAAGGCGCGATTGTGCGGCGGTCTCGAGTGGGCGCACCTCCTCGACCTGACGATCATATTCAACGTGAGCCATAGCGCACCGGGGACGGTCAGCACTGCTCTACACGCCCTCGCCGCGAAAAGCGATTCGTATTTCAACTGCGAGCCGAGCCTGCTCGCGCTTTCATTTGTCGAATCGAAGTGTCGGCACATGTCCCAAAGAGCGACACGGCTCGGGTACCGTACGCTATGCGATGCGCCCTGAGCTGCTGGCGAGCGCAAGAACAGGCTTTGGTAATCATCCCCGCAAGGCACGATCGTTGCGTATTCGCCATACGTTCGGTGACGCCAAGGTGATGCAGTGCATCTGGCGGCCCGAAAGGTTTTCGGCATTTTCGCACTCAAAGGAGGGCTGCGTCCCGAATGGAGCAAATCATTCAGAAGTCGTTGGCGGGCAGGCGATTCGCCTTGATGGGATTCGAACCGGCCGAGCGCGATTCGATCATCGCGGCGTTGGACACCGTCCGCGGTATCGGCCACGTGATTGGAGCCGAGCCGAATATTCCGGGGCTCAACTCGCTCTCACCCTTCGACGCTTGCTTTATCAATGCTTCGGCCGACCGGTATCGCCGACCAGGCCCCCCCGATCGAACTGATCGCGCGCAGCCGCAAAGCGGCTGTGATCATCGGCTACTTTCGAGGAACTGGTAACCCGATTCGCGACCGTTGCCGACCTTAACCGCGACTTCATCATACGTCCATGCATGCCCGAAGAATTGTTGCTGAGAGCGTATCGCGTTCTAAGATTCATCGAGACCGCGGAAGTTGCGCTTCAATCCTCGACTCGGAACGGAAACAGGCGCGTGCTGGTCGCGGATGACGACGCCACCACCATCGTTATGATCTCGACGATCCTGAAGCACTTCAATTTCGAGTGTGACGTCGCGCGCAATGGCGAAGAGGCACTTGATATTGCCCGCAAGAAGAAACCCGACCTCGTGCTCATGGACGTGTCGATGCCGCATATGGACGGCTTCAAGACGCTGACTGCGCTGCGCGGCGATGCTGCCACCAGAAACCTGCCGGTGATCATGGTCAGCGGGCATCGCGACGAAGCTGAGGTGGTTAAGGGTTTCTCGCTCGGCGCCGACGATTACGTCACCAAGCCCTTCAACTCTGGCGAACTGATGGCTCGGATCAGCCGCATCTTGCGCGACCCGGACGAGCTCTGAACCGAACCGGTTGTCATCCAGTGCTCGCCTGTTTTACTGTTCGAATCGTGTTTCGACTCGACGGAAAGACGGCGGTCGTCACCGGCGCCGGCTCGGGGATTGGGCTGGCGATCTCCTCGACGTTCGCCCGCAACGGTGCTCATGTCTTCGCGCTCGATCGCGACCTGAAAGCGGCTAGCGACACTGTCGAAGGCATTCGCGCGGCTGGGGGCACAGCTTCAGCGCTCGAATGCGACGTCGCGCTCGCTGATTCGGTAGAAGCCGCCTTCGCGCGCATCGATTCCGACCGCAACGCGTCGCGCGTCGACATCCTGGTAAACAACGCCGGCATCGCGCACATCGGCACGGTCGAGAACACTCCGGAAGAAGACTTCGACCGCATCTATTCTGTCAACGTAAAAGGAATCTTCCTCTGCTCGCGCGCGGCCGTGCGACGGATGCTTGCGAGTGGCGGAGGCGTGATCCTCAACCTCGCGTCGATCGCGTCGCTGATCGGGCTCACCGACCGCTTCGCCTACTCAATGAGCAAAGGCGCGGTGCTTACGATGACGCGCTCGATCGCCGTCGACTACGTCAAGCGCGGCATCCGATGCAACTGCATCTGCCCCGCACGCGTTCACACGCCCTTCGTCGACGGATACCTGCGCACCACTTATCCGGGCCGCGAGGCCGAGATGTTCAAGCAGCTTTCGGACTATCAGCCGCTCGGCAGGATGGGCACGCCCGAAGAAGTCGCCGCGCTCGCGCTTTACTTGTGTTCGGACGAGGCCTCGTTCATCACCGGACAGGCGTATCCGATCGACGGCGGCGTGCTCGCATTCTGATGAAACAGTACGGCCGCACGATCAACCTGAAGAACGATCCGCAGATCATCGAGCGCTACCTCGAGCACCATCGCGCGATCTGGCCCGAGGTCGAGCGCGGCCTCAAATCCATCGGCATCGAGCGGATGCTGATCTTCAAGCTCGGCCGGCAGCTCTTCATGTTCATGGAGACGACCGACGATTTCGACCCCGGCCGCGACTTCCCGCGCTACGAGGCGATCAATCCCCGCAACCGCGAATGGCAGGAACTGATGGCCTCGATGCAGGAGGCGGTCCCCGACGCCCAGCCCGGCGAGTGGTGGGCCGAGATGAAACTGGTCTTCTCGCTCTGACGCGGGGATCTAGTTTTTCGATTCCGAAGTCGGCGGCTTGATGAACTTGAGCGTCATCCGATCGCTCTCGCCGATCGCCAGGTACTTATCGCGATCCCTATCTCCCTGCCGCAAGGTCGGCGGCAGATTCCACACCGGTTGATTGCGCGGGTCCTGGGGGTTCGCATTGATCTCCGAGGCGCCATCCAGCTTGAATCCGGCGTGCTTCGCCAGTTGGATCATATAGTCCTGACGCACATATCCGTTCTTTGCTTTGGGATCTTGTGGTTGCGACGGATCGGCGCGATGGTCGGTGATTCCCAGGACTCCGCCCGGTTTCAGTGCGCGGTAAAAGGCCTTGAAGTAGTCGTCGGTGGTGCCCCGCGGAAGCCAGTCGTGGACGTTGCGAAACGTCAGGACCATGTCAGCGCTGCCCGCCGGCGCAATCTCAGTTTCGGCTGGAGGTTGTAGCGTCGTGACGATGACCTGACTATAAACCGCGGGATCGGCCTTGAGCTTTTCCTCGAAGGTCTTGGCGCCCGCTCCTCCTCCGACGGCTTCGTAGAGCTTGCCGTGGTCCTTGAGAAACGGCGCGAGGATCTCCGTATACCAACCGGTCCCGGGCGAGATTTCGACCACGGTCATGTCGGGCTTAATCCCGAAGAAGGTGAGCGTCTCCAGCGGATGGCGATATTTGTCGCGAGCCTTGTTTGCGTCGGAACGCTGCGGTCCTGCGATCGCCGCCTTGAGGGCAGCTGTAGTGCCGGCATCGTCTTGTGCAACCGCCTGCATCGGTGAGAACGCGGCGATCGCCAGAGCAAGCACAACGAACAACGATGATTTGATTCGGTGATCCATTTCTTTTTCCATTCTGCGCCCCGGGAAATTCAAAGCGGCGAGTGACGCTGGAAGTATCTTCGATACCGAAGCCGCTCGCAAAGACTTGGGCCTACTCAACCTTGAATGCGAGTGTTTCGTCGATGAGCTGGTTCAGCCACTGCATATAGGGAGTGCCGCCGGTTCCGCGAGGATCGTCGGTCCGTCGGTTGATATATTCCTGGGCCCATCCGTAGTGCACCGATCGGAACTCCGCCATCGCATCGAGCACCGCGTTGTAGTTCTGTTTGTTCGCCATCGCGCGGATGCTTGGCATCGCCTCCACCGCCGCGATCAGAGCGCGATGTTCCGCCGGCATATAGTTGCGCATATCAATCAGGTGATTGGTGAGCATCGAGGGGCGATGCGGAATTTTCATGAACGCCACCAGCAGCGGCATGATGCTGCTTTGGGCCCCGGTCTCGCCGCGAAAGTTTATGCGCAGCCGCGCGGCCGAGCCGGCTGCAACGTGCCCTCCGGCCACCTCGGCTTCGTACTCAACGTTTTCAAAAAAACGGATATAGGGCCGGAAGGTCTTGTAATAGAGCGCCGGGTCCATCTTTTCCGGGATTCGCCGCAGCACCCGAACCTGTTCGTTGATCGCGCCGGCTATGTCCCGAACCGCATCATCGATGGGGCCGGGCTCGTTCGCATCGAGCGCTGCCTGAACTGTGGCGATCGCGTCCAGGATGCGCGCGGCTATTGCCTCGATCTCGACATGAACCAGGATGAACCAGTGCTCGTCGTAGAGGTGCACGAAATTCTGAACGGTGTCGATGTTTCCCAGCGCGATCGGCCCGTCCTTGTGAAATCTCTTCCAGTTGTACAACGCGTAACCGTCGTAGCTCAGAATCGGCGGACGGTTCAGCAGCTTGCAGGCGCGGCATAGCGGTAGCGCGAGATTGGCCGGCAACACTCTGCTCGGTTCCTGGCCCACCTGGTTGATGTAGGCGGAGGCGAGGAAGCCCACGCGCACGTAATACAACCTGAGTTGAGGAACGTCGGTCGCCGCCACGCGATTTTCGGGCCATAGCGGGATATCCAATGAGCGCGCGTAAGCGCGAAAGCCTGGGTCTTGCAGGAGGCTTGGAAGATCGCGGCCAATTTCGTCCAACCCGGCAAATTCGGAGTTGGAGGGGAAGCCGATCAACGGATCGTGCTCGGGGAGAAAACCGCGCGAGCGCAGCGCTGGTGCTGATGAATTGTCCGCGGGCAGGCTTTGCGTCTTCGGCCGCTTTTGAATGGCGGTTCATTTCTTCTTCCATTCTGCGCCGCCGGGAAATTCGAACGCGTCGAGCGACGCGGGGAGCATCTCGATGCTGAAGCCCGGCGCGGTCGGCGGCATGTAGCGGTCGCCGCGCATGACTACTGGATCCTTGAAATGCTCGTGCAGATGATCGGCGAATTCGATCATGCGATTGTCGAGAGTGCCGCTCACGCAGATGTAATCGATCAGCGAAACGTGCTGGCCGTATTCGCACAGCCCGATTCCGCCCGCGTGCGGACAAACCGGCACGCCGAACTTCGCCGCGAGCAGCAGCACCGCGAGCGCCTCGCTGAGGCCGCCGAGGCGGCAATTGTCGAACTGGCAGAAGTCGATCGCGCCGGCCTGCATCAACTGCTTGAACATCACGCGATTGGCCGCATGCTCTCCGGTCGCGACTCCTATCGGCTTGATCGCGCGGCGAATCGTCGGCGTGGCCGAGGACGTCATCGGGGCTGGTCGGCTCTTCGATCCACAACGGATTGAAGCGCGCGAGCGGGCGCATCAACTCGATCGCCTCGCCGACGTCCCACGCCTGGTTCGCATCCATCATCATGGTGGCGCGCGGTCCGATTTCTTCGCGCACGATCGCCGCGCGATGAACGTTGGCGGCCGAGTCGCGCCCGACTTTTATTTTGAACCGGGTCCATCCCGCGGCGAGCGCCTCGCGGCAAAGGCGGCGAACTTTCTCGTCGGGATATCCCATCCATCCGGCGGACGTGATGTAGGCCGGGTAGCCCTCTTTGCGCATCTGCGCTTCGCGCTCGCCGCGCGTCGCGAATTTGCGCGCGCAAAATTTCGAGCGCGTCGTCGCGAGTAAGTGCGTCGGTGAGATAGCGGAAATCGATGCATGAGACGAACTGCTCGGGCGTCATGTCCGCGACCAGTTTCCACACCGGCTTGCGCTCGACTTTGGCGTACAGATCCCAGACCGCGTTTACGATCGCGGCAGTCGCGAGATGGATCGCGCCTTTCTCCGGACCGATCCATCTGAGCTGGCTCTCAAACGTGAGCCGCTTCCAGAAGCCGCCGAGGTTCGCGACGATGTCTTCGTACTTCGAGCCGACAATCAGATGTTGCAACGCGCGAACGGCGGCCACCACGACTTCGTTGCCGCGGCCGAGCGTGAATGTCATGCCGTGGCCTTCGATCCCGTCGCGCGCGTCGGTCGTCAGAACTACATAGGTGGCGGAATAGTCGGGATCGGTATGCACCGCGTCGGAGCCGGCGAGCGTTCTGGAAGTTGGAGTTCGGATGTCGCGGACTGTGAGCCCGGTGATTGTGCGCGCCATGATCGCTTCCTCTGCGCCGCATGGTAGCATCGCGCGACCGGCGATGACGACTCAATTGCCATCCTCGATTCGCGATCTGCGCCAGTCATGGCCGCGTCCGTCGGCGCCGAGACCGATCGTCGTGATCGGCGCAGGCAGTATCGTTCGCGACGCGCATCTGCCGGTATACCAACGGCTCGGCTTTCCGGTCGCCGGCATTTTCGACGTGAACCCGAAGGCAAGTGCGGAGCGCGCGGCGGCATTTGCGATTCCGCGCGTGTTCGAGTCGATCGATGAAGCCGCGTCGATGCGCGACGTAATCTTCGACGTCGCGATCCCGCCAGAAAATATCGCCGATGTGCTGCGAACGGCTGCCGTCCGGCGCCGCGGTGCTGATTCAAAAGCCGATGGGCCGCGACCTTGCCGACGCGCGCCGCATAGTTGCGATTTGCCGCGAGCGAAAGCTCGTCGCCGCGGTGAATTTTCAGCTCCGCTTCGCGCCCAACATGCTGGCCGTTCAGCGACGCGCTCGAGCGCGGCGTCTTCGGCGACGTGCTCGACGTCGAAGTGCGAATCAATCTTCACACGCCGTGGAACTACTGGGCGTTCCTCAAGGGCGTGCCGCGCCTCGAAGTGCTGATGCATTCGATTCACTACCTCGATTTGATTCGCTCGCTGATTGGCGAGCCGCGCGGCGTCTATTGCAAGGGCGTGCGGCATCCCGCGATGCCCGACTATTCCGACACGCGCACCAGTATCGTGCTCGACTACGGCGACACGATTCGATGCAGCCTGACGATGAATCATGCGCACACGTTTGGCGGGCGCTACGGCATGTCGCAGCTGAAGATCGAGGGCACGCGCGGCGCCGCGATCGCGAAGATGGGCGTGAATCTCAACTATCCCGCGGGCGAGCCCGACACGCTCGAGATCGCGACCGAAGATTCAAACGGCTGGATGCGATCTGCGCTGCGCGGTTCGTGGTTTCTCGAGGCGTTCGAGGGTCCGATGTCGAACCTGCAGCGCTTCGTCGCCGGCGAAGATTCGAAACTGGTTTCGAGCGTCGAGGACGCGCTTCGCACGATGGCGGTCGTCGAGGCGTGCTACGAATCGAGCGCGCACGGCGCCACCCCGATTCCCTCAGTGCGTTAGAATCGCAATCATTGTCGGCGGAGGTTCTTCACACCGATGGCCGCAGAACATGTTGTTTTTTTGTTTGACGTCGATAACACGCTGATCGACAACGACCACATCGTTGCCGACATGAAGAGCAATCTCGAGCGCGACATCGGCAACGATCAGCAGCAGCGCTACTGGGATTATTTCGAGGAGCTGCGCACCGAGCTCGGCTACGCGGACTATCTCGGCGCGCTGCAACGCTACCGGGTCAATCATCCGCGCGACTTCGGAATCATCGCGGTCTCGTACTTCCTGATGAACTACCATTTCGCCAACCGGCTGTTCCCCTGCTCGCTCGACGTGATCGAGCAATACCAGCAATACGGCGAGACGGCGATCCTGTCCGACGGCGACATGATTTTTCAGCCGCTCAAGGTCGAGCGGTCGGGACTGCGCGAAGCCGTCGATGGCAAGGTGATGATTTACATCCACAAGGAACAGGAACTCGACGACGTGAAGGCGCGCTATCCCGCGGACCATTACGTTCTGATCGACGACAAGGTGCGGATTCTCGACGCGGTGAAAAAGACCTGGGGCGCGAACGTGACGACGGTGTTCCCGCGCCAGGGACATTACGCGGCCGACGCGAAGGAGGTCGCCAAGTACATGACGCCCGACGTCACGGTGGACCGGATCGATCAGCTACGCGATTACGATCTTGCGCGGCTGCGCGCGGCAACGAAGGGGTAGCAGAGCACTCACGCGCGAGATCGAAGAACAGGACTTCGGCGCGGCGCGCTCGCCGACAATCGTCACTTTCTCTTCGTTGCTGATTGCGGCGCCGTCGCCTTCCGCGAGCGCGGTGCCATTCACCGTCACCGCGCCGCGCGCGACTTGCACCCATCCGTGGCGGCCCTTTTTCAGATCGGTCGTGACAGTCTGCCCGCGTTCGAGCTTTGCGACCGACAGCGCGGCGTCCTGATGAATCTTCACCGACTGACCGCCGCCATTCTGGCGTGCCCACCGGCGCGAAGCCGCCGTGCGCTTTGGCGTCGTCGATAGTCTTCTGCTCGTAACCGGGAGCGATGCCGCGCCGCGGCAGGCATGATCCAGATTTGCAGAAAATGAACCGGCTCGGTTTTCGAATGATTGAATTCGCTGTGCGTGATTCCCGTGCCCGCGCTCATCCGCTGCGCTTCGCCGGGTCGAATGATCGATCCCGTGCCGAGGCTGTCCTTGTGCTCGAGCGCGCCTTCGAGAATGTAGGTGATGATCTCCATGTCGCGATGCCCGTGCGTCGGAAACCCGGCGCCGGGGCGAACGCGATCCTCGTTGATGACGCGCAACGTGCGAAATCCCATCTGGCGCGGGATCGTGATAGTCGCCGAACGAGAACGTGTGGCGGCTGTCGAGCCAGTCGATCTTCGTGCGTCCGCGGTCTGCAGATTTGCGCGGAGTAATCATTGGAGGTACCTCGTCAGGCCGCTTGGGCAGCCGGCTTCATCTTGAGGCGAATCGGCATGTGCTTGATGCCGCCGACGAAGCTCGAGCGCAGCCGCTCGACCGTACCCGCAGGCTCGACGTGATCGAGTCGCTTGCGCCAGCTCCCTGAAAATAATTTTCAGCTCGAGCCGCGCCAGGTTCGCGCCGAGACAGAAATGCTCGCCGATGCCGAATGCGATATGCGGATTCGGATTGCGGCTGATGTCGAACTTGAAAGGATCGTTGAAAACTTCCTCGTCGCGATTCGCCGACGGATAGAACAGGCACACCGATTCGCCGGCTTTGATCTTCTGGCCGCGAATCACGGTATCTTCAGTCGCGGTGCGCGCAAACTGGATGACCGGCGTCGTCCATCGCACGATCTCCTCGACCGCCGAGTCGATCAGCTCCGGATTGCGCTTGAGCTTTTGCCATTCGCCCGGATTGTCGATGAAGGCCTGCAGTCCGCCGGTCGTCGCGTTGCGCGTGGTCTCGTTGCCCGCGACGACCAGCAGAAAGTAGTACGACAGCATCTCGAATTGCGGAATCGGCTCGCCGTTCACCTTGCCGTTGGCGACGATACTGGTGATGTCGTTGGTCGGATGCTTCATCCGCTCGGCGACCATGTCGCTGAAATACTGGAACAGGCCGAGCCGCGACCGATCCATCGTCTCCTGCGCGGTGGTGCCGCCTGGAACTCCGGGTCGCCGCCGCCGATCGTCTCGTTGGTCCATCGGAAGAGCTGTTCCCAATCCTTGTGCGGGACGCCGAGCAGCTCCGCGATGACGGCGAGCGGAATCTTCGACGATACGTCGGTGACGAAATCGCAAACGTCGCGCCCGGTCACGTCGTCGAGCACCTCGCGCGTGATGTTCTCAATTTCGGGCCCCAGCGGACTCACGCCGCGCGGCGTAAAATGCCGGCTGACGACGGCGCGATATTCGCCGTGATCGGGCGGATCCATGTCGAGCAGATGGCGAAACGGCGGCGTCGGACTCTCCTCGAGGCCGTCCTCGTTGACGAATATCAGCAGGCGCGGGCCGTTGAGGAACAGGCGCGGCTGCTTGGAAATCTGGATGATATCGGCGTGCTTGGTGATCGCCCAAAACGGATCGGTCTTCGGATGCTCGCACCAGAAAACCGGCTTGTGCTTGCGCAGGTAGGTCCACTCGCGATGCGGATAGCCATTTTTCATGTAATGGTCGGGGCCGATGATGTTCAACGATTCGAGCGTGAGTGGCTGTTCAGTTTCCATTGAAGAGTGTCTCCGCGATTTCGGGATTTCTGTCTCGATCCTGCATTCTGACCTGTCGCGCGGATTGAGTCATCTAGTCGTCGCTGACCGTGATTGCCTGGCGGGGGCACAGCCGCGCCGCGAGCTTGAGCTTGTCGCGCATGCGCTCGGGCGGATTCTCGATCAACAGATGGCTCTTGTCGTCGTCGCGCACCTCGAACACTTCCGGCGCGGCCTCCTGGCATTTCATATTTCCCTCGCACAGCTTCAGATCGACAACCACCTTCATCTGACTAATCTCCTTTCGCGCCAACAATTCGCCGGCGAACCGATCATATAAGACGATAGTTGTTGCGACTAGGTTCGAGAGTCGACTGGAGAGACAAGGGCGGGAGCGTATCCACACCCGACTATTTGTTTGCTCGTCATGACTATTAGATAGCAGAGCTCCAAATTAGCGCCCTCATTGTGCTTTAGAGAACGCGCGCCTTGGTCGCAATCCTTGCGCCGCGACGGTCTTTCCTGCGATACCGGAAGTTAAGGCGCGTTGCCTCGAATCGCATCCCGGAGGATGTGGAAATGGCTTATGATCTGATCATCAAAAACGGCACGGTTATCGACGGCACCGGCGCATTTCGCCGGCGCGCCGACGTCGCAGTCAAAGACGGCAAGGTCGCCGAGATCGGCAAAGTCACCGACGGCGCCATCGAAACGATCGATGCGTCCGACCTGATCGTGTCGCCCGGCTTCGTCGATCCGCATACTCACTACGATGCGCAGATCTGCTGGGATCCACTGGTCAGTTGCACTTCGTGGCACGGCGTTACGACCGTCGTGATGGGAAATTGCGGAGTAGGCATTGCTCCGTGCAAGCCGGCGGCGCGCGAGGTGGCGGCGTGGGACCTGGTCAACGTCGAGGCGATTCCGTTCGAGGCGCTGTCGAAGGGAATCACCTGGGAATGGGAAACCTTCCCGGAGTTCATCGCGGCGGCCGAGCGTCGCGGCGCGGGAATCAATCTCGCGTTCCTGGCCCCGCTGACGCCGTTTCGGCACTACGTGATGGGCGAAGAATCGATGGAGCGCGAGGCCACCATCGACGAGACGGCGCGGATCGCGGGTTTGCTGCGCGAGGCGGTCGACGCGGGCGCGTTCGGATTTTCCACGACGACTCTGCCGCAGCACATCGGCTACCAGGGACGTCCGCTCGCATGCCGGCTGGCGTCGACGCGATGAACTCAAAGCCTACGCCAACGTGCTGCGCGATGCGGGTCGCGGCGCAATCGAAATAGCGCTCACGCGCCGCGCGGGACGCATGTCGGAGGACGAGGAGGGTCTGCTGGAATTTCTGCTCGACGAGAGCACGCGACCCGTCACCTGGCTCGCGATGGCGAGCCGTCCCGACAAGCCCGAGGCCAGCGCCGATACTCTCCGGCGCCTCGAGCCGTTGATCAATCGCGGCGGCGTGCCGCAGGTGCTGTGCAAGCCGTTCGTCGTGCAGATGGATTTGCGCAATCCATTTTCGTTCGCCGACATGGAGCTGTGGGGGCCGGTGTTCAATCAGCCGCTCGAGAAGCAGAAGGCGTTCTACAGCGACCCGGCTTTTCGCGGCGCGTTTCGCGAGGAACTCAAGCGGCCGCATCTGTTCCAGGGCAAATGGAATCGGGTCGAGGTGCTCGAGGTCTCGAATCCCGCGCTGAAACAATACGAGCGCAAGACCGTTGGCGAAATCGCCGATCAGCGGCACGAAGATCCGCTCGATACTTTCTTCAACCTCGCGCTCGCAGGACGATCTGAATATCCAGTACACGATGCAGCAATATCATGAGGAAGGAATTCAACGGCTGATCGCAGATCCGCGCACCATGATCGGGCTGTCGGACGGCGGCGCGCACGTGAACATGCTGTGCGACGCGGGCTACTGCACCTATCTGCTCGGCACCTGGGTGCGCGAGCGGCAGGCGCTGACGCTGGAGAATGCGATCAAGCGAATCACGTCAGAGCCGGCGGACTTCTTCGGAATCAAGGACCGCGGCCGGCTCAAGGTCGGTCTCCCCGCCGACGTCGCGATCTTCGACGAGCGCAAAGTCGGCTCCGCCAAGCGCGCGCGCATGCAAAACGATCTTGCCGGGAGGCGGCCGCCGGCTAGTGATGCCAGCGGAGGGCGTCGAATACACAATCGTAAACGGCGACATCCTCTACGATCACGGCCACCATTCGGGCTACCTCCCCGGCCAGGTGTTGAAGTCCGGCGCGTAGCCCTGAGTCGCTTGCCTCGCCCGCTTTACGGGAGAGGAGCCGTCGCAGCGGCCGGCGGTTTCGCTTCTCAGCAGCTTGCGCCGTCTGCCCACGGAAGGGCCCGACCTACTCCACGCCCGTGAAGGAACCAGCGAGGGTCTAGAACGATCCTTCATTCCGCGATTTTTTCTGTCATCCTTATGATCGATGTTCCGATTGCGCGGACGTTCTCGCTGATCATTGCGGTCCTCACCATGACTTCCACAATTCCAGCGCCACCGAGCTTTGCTCAATTGCCGCCGCTGATTCCGCGCGACACTCTGCTCGGGAACCCCGAGCGCGCCAATCCTCACATCTCGCCCGACGGCAAACGGCTGGCCTGGCTCGCGCCCGATGAACACGACGTCCTGCAGGTGTGGGTGCAGACGATCGGAGAGCACGACGCGCGCGTCGTCACCGCGGACAAGAGCCGTGGAATTCAATCCTACGGATGGGCCTACGATTCGAAAACGATCATCTACGCGCAGGACGCCGCCGGCGACGAAAACTTTCACCTGTTCGCCGTCGATCTCGATTCGCACAACGTCCGCGATTTGACCCCATGGCAAGGCGTGCGCGCCGAGTCGGTCGCGTCGAGTCCGAATTTTCCCGAGCGGATGCTGGTTGCGCTCAACCTGCGCGATCGCAAATTGATGGACGTCTATCGAATCGATCTGCGCACCGGCGCCGTCGAGCTCGATACCAAAAACCCCGGCGATGTCGCCGGATGGCTCGCCGACGACAACATGATCGTGCGCGCGGCCACTATCACGACGCCCGACGGCGGCACCGAAATCCGGATTCGCGACAGCGCGGCCAGTCCCTGGCGCACGCTGATGAAAGCATCGGCTGGAAGACAACCTGGCGCGCGCTGGATTTCACCAAGGACGGGCACTCGCTCTTTCTCAGCACCTCGATTGGCACCGACACGGCGCGCCTGGTGCGCCACGAGATCGCGTCGGGGACGGAAACGGTTATCGCGCGCAGCGACGACGCGGATTTGAGCGACGCGATGATTCATCCGACCCGTCATGTCGTGCAGGCCGCCGCGTTCGATCCCGGCCGCAAGCATTGGACGGTCATCGATCCGTCGATTCAGGCCGACTTCGACGCAATCGCGAAAATCAGCGACGGAGATTTCACCATCGTTGACCGCGACCTCGCCGATCAAGACCTGGCTCGTCTCGTTCGAGCAGCGACCGCGCGCCGGTGCGCTACTATTCCTGGGATCGCGCCGTCGAGGAAGGCGACGTTCCTGTTCAGCGTCCAGCCCAAGCTCGACGACGCCCCGCTCGCTTCGATGAAACCGATTCAGTTCACCGCCCGCGACGGATTGAAGCTCAACGGCTATCTCACGCTTCCGGTCGGCGTGCCCGCGAAAAATCTGCCGCTCGTGCTCGAGGTGCATGGCGGACCGTGGGCGCGCGACAACTGGGGCTTCAATCCCTACATCCAGCTTCTGGCGAATCGCGGCTACGCGGTGCTGCAGATAAATTTTCGCGGCTCGACCGGATTCGGCAAAAAATATCTCCACGCCGGCGACCGCCAATGGGGCCTCGCGATGCAGAACGATCTGACCGACGGCGTGAAGTGGGCCGTGGATGCGGGAATCGCGGATCCAAAGCGCGTCGCAATATTCGGCGGCTCGTATGGCGGCTACGCAGCGCTCGCCGGCGCGGCATTCACCCCCGACGTCTATCGATGCGCGATCGACGAATGCGGCCCCTCGAACTTGTTCACGCTGTTGGCGTCGATTCCGCCGTACTGGGAAGTCATGCGCTCGATTTTCTTCACCAGGGTCGGCAATCCCGACGATCCCAAGGACAAGGAACTGCTGACCGCGGCGTCGCCGCTGTTCTCCGCCGACAAAATAAAAATCCCGCTGCTGATAGGCCAGGGCGCGAACGATCCGCGCGTCAAGCAAGCCGAGGCGGAGCAGATCGTCGACGCGATCGCGAAGCATCGCGGCAACGCGGTCTACGTTTTATATCCCGACGAAGGCCACGGCTTCGTGCGGCCCGAGAACCGGCTCGATTTCACCGCCCGCATGGAAAAATTCCTGGCCGACAACCTGGGCGGCCGCTTCGAGCCGATGACCGGCGACAAGGTTCCCGGCTCGACCGCGAAGGATCCGCGTCGTCGGCGCATCGGCCGTAGACTCGCGCAGACACTTCGCCAATCGATTGTGCTATGAAAAAATCTACGGCGCGCTGACGAAAGCGGTCGTGCGCCCACTTAATCCTGGAGGAATCGCCATGGCCGAATTCGGAATCTCGATGTTCCCGACGGACTACGCAATCCAGCCGATCGAACTTGCACTCGCCGCCGAGCAGCGCGGCTTCGAGTCGATGTTCTTCCCCGAGCACACGCACATCCCCGCGTCGCGCAAAACTCCATGGCCCGGCGGCGCCGAACTGCCGAAAGAGTACTGGCACACGCACGATCCGTTCGTCGCGCTGGGCGCAGCCGCCGCGGTAACCAAAAAACTCAAACTCGGTACCGGAGTATGCCTGGTGATCGAGCGCGATCCGATCGTGCTCGCCAAGGAAGTCGCGTCGCTCGACATGATTTCCGGCGGCCGCGTGATTTTCGGCATCGGCGCGGGCTGGAACGTCGAGGAGATGGCGAATCACGGCGTCGATTTCAAGCGGCGCTGGAAAATCGTCAAGGAAAAAATCCTCGCGATGCGGCAAATCTGGACCAAAGAGGCCGCCGAGTTTCACGGCGAGTTCGTGAACTTCGATCCGATCTGGTCGTTCCCCAAGCCGGTGCAGGCGGGAGGCCCGCCGATTCTGCTCGGCTCGCAATCGCCCAAAACCTTCGATCGCGTTGCCGAGTATTGCGACGGATGGATGCCGATAAATTTTCCGCGTTACGATCTCGCCGCCGGCCTGAAGGCGCTCGCCGAAGCGGGCAAGAAAGCCGGCCGCGGCAAGCTTCCGGTCTCGATGTTCGGCGTGGGTCCGAACGAGGATCAGGTCAAAAAGTTCCTCGACCTCGGCCTCGACCGGTTGATCTTCGCGCTGCCGCCCGCGACGCGCGACACCGTGCTGCCGTTGCTCGACAAGTACGCGGAGATAAAAGCCAAGGCGCGCTGAATCGAGGTTAACCTGTGCTTATCTGAGTCGCCGCAGCGAGAAATCTCACTACAGCAGCCGGGGCATCTTCCGGCCGTGTGCCAGTCATGAGCGTTCTGCTGTGGACGCTATCTTTGCTGCTGGGCGCCGTGCTGCTGGCTGCGCTCGCGCGCAGAATCAAAGTGCCCTCGCCATCGCTGTTCGCGCTGGGCGGAGTGCTCCTCGCGCTTCTTCCCCACAGCCCGCGAATCTCACTGCAGCCTGATCTGGCGCTGGCCTTATTCGTCGCGCCGGTATTGGTGGACGCGGCATTTGACAACTCGCTGCGCGAACTCCGCCAGAACTGGATTCCTATCGCCAGCCTGGTTTTCATCGCGGTGGCTGTGACCACCGCTGCGGTCGCGCTCGTCGCGCGCTTGCTAATCCCCGCTATGCCGTGGCCGGTGGCTGCAGTGCTTCGGCGCCGCGTCGCTCCTCCCGACGCCGCGGCCGCGACCGCAGTTCTGAAGGAAGTGAGACTGCCCCATCGCATCGTCGCGATCCTCGAGGACGAGAGTCTCCTCAACGATGCGAGCGCCCTGCTCATCTACCGATTGGCTATCGGAGCAGCAGTCGCGCACACCAACAACGCGATCGCGTAGCCTCAACCCTGGCGTTCGTCCTGGTCGGCAGCATCGCGGTGGGTGCACTGCTTGCATTCACCTACGGAAACATCGTGAGTCGTTTTTCAGACGTGCCCAGCGCCATCGTCATGCAATTCATCGGCGCGTTCGGCGCATGGATCGTGGCGGATCTGCTGTCATTGTCTGGCGTGCTCGTGGTGGTGACGTTCGCCGTAATATTGTCACGCGCTCGCGATTCGGCCGCCTGCCGCGGTCCGCGTCCCCTCCTACGCCGTGTGGGAGTTGGCGGTCTTCGTCCTCAATGCGTTGGCGTTCATTTTAGTAGGTCTCCAAATCGGGCCGATAATGGACCGGCTGAACCGTACGCCCCATGTCCACTACGTTGCTTTCGCGACCGCGATCCTGCTGACCGTCGTCCTCGCACGAGCTGCCTGGGTGTTCACCTTTAGCCTTGTGCGGCGGCTGGCTCATCGCGTTTTCGGAGCAGGCAGTCCACTGCCGCCACCACCGCCATTCAAAAACAGTTTGCTGGTATCGTGGTGCGGCATGCGCGGTATCGTGACTCTCGCCGCCGCGCTTGCGTTGCCCGACGGATCCGGCGGCGCGCCCGCCTTTCCTTATCGCGATCTGATCGTGCTGACAGCTTTCGCGGTCGTGCTGGCACCCTGGTTATGCAGGGCCTTACGCTTCGCGCCCTCGTGATGATGCTGGGATTTGACGATGACTCACCGGTCGACAACGAAGTCCGTGCCGGCCGCGTCGAGATGTTCAAAGCTGCGATCGAAAGCGTGGACAACCGCGACGACGACGTGGCGGCCGCCCTTCGCCGTGAATATACGGAAGTGCTGCGACAAATCGACGGCTCAAGCGGACGCTCTGAGCGGGAGCATCAAGCCAAGGTGGCTCTTCGCACCGCCGCCAGAACTGCCGCGCGAGAGAGACTGAACGCGCTGAGGGATTCGAGTGCAATCGGAGAAGCAGCGTTCCTGCAACTGGAAGCCGAACTGGATCTAAGTGAACTGGAACAGGAGGCTCGCAGCCACTGGTGACGCGAGCTCTGACCCTACTCGCCGCGATCCTTGAACGCGATCTCGATATTCTCCGCCAGCTTGAAATCCTTGTCGGTCACCCCGCCGGCATCGTGGGTCGAGCACGAGAACGTCACGCGCGTGTAGTTGATCGTAATGTCGGGATGATGGTCGGCGCCCTCGGCGATTTCGGCGACCTTTTGCACGAACTCGATCCCGTGCAGGAATTCCTTGAACTTGAACGTCTTGCTGATGGCGTTGTTCTTGTACTCCCATCCGGGCAGCGCCTTCAGCTTCTGCTTGATCTGGTCCTCACTGAGTTTCGCCATATCGAGATCCTCCTCATGCCGACAGTCGTGCGCGTCGCTAATTCTGATCCTAGTCCCGCGCATCTCGATCGCAAAATGACGCGGCGTTATACCCATCGCGCGCGCCTGTGGTAAAAAAAGCTGACGCGGACCGAAACGTAAACAGGGGACACTGAAAAGATGGCGAACAAATACGTTACCGACGAAGCTCGCAAGCAAATCGGCAAGACTTCCGAACCGCGCACCTACGAGGTCGAGCGTGGCGCGATTCGCCGCTTCGCCGAGGCAATCGAAGACCGCAATCCGCTCTTCAACAGCGAGCGTGACGCGCGCCAGACCCGCTTCGGCAGCATGATCGCGCCGCCCACCTTCTGCCGCTCGATGGGCTCGCCGATACCCGACATCAAGCTCGACATGACTACCTTCCGCGGCCTCGACGGCGGCTCGGAATGGGAGTACTTCGCGCCGATTCGCCCCGGCGACCACATCACCGTGCAGTCCAAGCTAGTCGACTTGCGCGAGTCCGAGGGCCGCCTCGGCCCGATGGTCTTCACGACCGTCGAAACCACTTACACCAACCAGTTCGGCGAAGTCTGCGTCGTCCAACGCTCGACCGGAATCCGCTACTAGCGTTTCGCGAGAGGAAGCAACGATGGCGAAGCAAATTTATTTTGAAGATGTCGAAGTCGGCACCGAAATCGGGCCGCTCGAAAAAAATCCGACCACCCAGCAGCTCGTCCGCTATGCCGGCGCGTCGGGCGACTTCTATCAGATCCATTACGACAAGGATTTCGCGATGGGCAACAATCTCCCTGGCGTAATCCTGCACGGCGCGTTGAAGAACGCGTTCCTCGGACATCTGATGACCGACTTCGCCGGCGAGCTCGGATGGCTGCGCAAACTCGGCGTCCAGTACCGCGGGATGGATCAGCCCGGGACCAAGGTCGTCGCGCGCGGCAAGGTTTCCAAAAAATACACCGACGGCGGCTACAACCTGGTCGATTGCGAAATCTGGCTCGAGAACGCAAAGGGCGAGAAGACCACGCCCGGCTCCGCCACCGTCATCCTGCCCTCGCGCGCCGCGAGTAAGTTGAGGTAACCCGCGATGCCGATCCGGCGCGAGTTCCCGCCGCGATCGCTGAACGCCGAGGCGCTCAACGAGGGCCGCGTCGATCCGCAGTACACCAGGGTATTGATCCGCCTGCTCGCCGCGCATGCGATGGCTGAGAAGCTGACTGCGCTCGGCTATCAGCGTGCGCTCGAGACGCTCGACAATCCCGACCTGCGTCCAATCGTCGAGAAAAATTTCGCCGAAGAAAAAAAACACGCGCGGCTCATCTACCACGCGCTCGAGGAACTCGGCGTCAGCCAGCAGGCTGCCGACCGCTCGATGATCATGGTGCTCAAGGCGCCCTCCTTCGACGCGCCCAGCTACTTCGCCTCCAAAGCTGAAGGCGAGCTCGACCTCCTGATGGCGTCGCTCAGCCTCGACACCACCGGCCTCATCATGATCGGCGAAAACTACAAGGATTCTAGCTACGCGCCGCACGCGCGCGCTGCCGAAATAATTCTCGACGAGGAAGCCGACCACGAAATTTTCGCGTCGCGCCAGCTCGGCGACGCCGTCGACCGCTTCGGCGCCAAGTCGGTCAACACCGCGCTCCGTCGATGGCTCCCGCGGGCGATAAATTTCTTCGGCCCGCCCGGCACCGGCTTCACCTACGATTGCATTCGCTTCGGCCTAAAATCCCGCGACAACGAGGAACTAGCCGATCTCTACCTCACGATGCTCTCCCGCCGCTGCGACCAACTAGGCCTCGAACTGCCACCGCTCACGGCGACCTACCCCCACTCCCTCGTCTGAGATTTCTATCGTCGCAATTCTTATTTCGACTTTCGTAAGCGCCCCCAGTCGATTCGCGTCTGCACATTGAACGTCAGCATCCCGTCGCGAGTGCGGGGGTTCAAGATCGATGTCATCGCCGTATCGAACTCCGCCGACCGCTTCTCACCAAGATGATCTTCCGACCACGTCGCGCGTGAATGCTGGCACCTCAAATAATCCGCGATGCTCTGCGAAAACGCGACTGGCGCCGTGATCCGATGTCCTACCGACTCGAAACCAGGATGCACCAGCACCGGCTCAGCGAATCGCTCGCGCCCAGTCTTCCACCAACTCGGACGCTGCCCCTCGTGCGCCGCGAGAAAGTCGATCATGAACTCAGTCTCTTCGCGCTCCCATGGCGCATCGACCGGAGCATCGCCATCCAGCACTGCCAGCATCGCGCCATCCGCCAGCGCGCTTGCAAAACGCGGGAGTGTTCGATCGAGATCCATCCAATGGATACTCGATGCCGCAACGATCAGTCCGTAGGGCGGATCGAGCGGCGCCTCTTCGATGGATGCATGAATCCATCGGATTTTCGCGTTTGCCGCACTTGGCACAGATCGCGCCACACGCAGCATCGCCTCCGACGGATCGACGGCGTCGGCGCGCTCGATCTGATCGATCAATCCAAGCGTGATCTTCCCCGTGCCGCATCCCGCATCGAGCAATATCCGCGGATGCCCGCGAATCAGCTCCAGCAGCGTGTCATACACTTCTGCCGGATATGGAGGGCGAAACGCGTAGTTCTCAGCCATGCGCGCTTCAGAAAAGCGACGGCCTCTAGCGGGATCGACGGCAGCTCCGTCGCTCACGTTTTTAGATCGATCCTGAAAATCGTCATCGCCCGATCATTCTCGCGGCGTGACGCGAGCGCAATCTCAGCTTAACTCGCCAGATGCACCGACTTCGCCTTGCTCATCGGGATCCATCCCTCGGCAGCGGCGTATTGCGAGAGATACTTCGCGACCTCATTGCCAGTCTCGCCAGCCAGGTAGTCGATTTGTGAAACGTAAATCTTCTGGCCGCTCGACAGCGCGTCTTCCACGCCCGTTAGCACAGTGATCGGACCGACAAACATTTCTCCCACGCCTAGTGACGCCGCGACGCCCGGCATCTTTCCGCTGTTGGCGCGGGTCGTAAACTCCAGCACCTCGGCTCTTTCGCCGTTAGTCACGCGATACACGTGAACTTCGGTTGCGAGTCTCGACTCACCGGCGCCGAGACCGACCGCGATGCGCGTGAAACGATTCCCTTCGTCAACGTCGACCAGGCGCCCGGTGACAAGAAGAAAGTTGCCCTGGAAAGAAATATCGCTGTCCCTGGGGACACGCACAGCATGAAGCCCGGCTCGGTCCAGTTTTTTGACGATCTCTTTCGAAAGCGCCATGCCTACATCGCGCCCGATCGCGTCCTGGCGCTGGTCCTCCGAACTTCGCTTGAACAGATCGATCCCACGATTCAGCGGGCTCCTGTTCTCGGTCACATCATTTACTACGAAATCAAAGTCGCGAACTTCGATCCGCGTCGGATAGGTCGGCTCCGCCTCGATCGCGTTCATCGCAGCCGCAGCTTCGGGCGGACGTATCGGCTGCGGTGTAACAGAAACAGTGGCGCACCCCGAAAGCATCGTCGCCAGAACGACGACAACCAACATCGAGAACCTTGCGCCAGATCTGGTTGAAATTAACCTTGAGGAATAGGAGTTCATCGTTTGCACTCCCTATGACGATTCCGCGCGACGATTATTCGCGGGAAAAGTTGCGTACAAAAAAACCGCGCCGCTGATTTCTCAACGGCGCGGCTTCACGCTTCAACTCTAGTCGTTGTCGTCATCGTGATGATGGCGGGCGTAGTCGTTGCCATTCATATCGTTGTTCAGATCTTGCTTGGTCGCGTCCTCTCGCGCGCGGTCACGCTCGATATCCGCCTGCTCGCCCGCCGCCGCGCCAAGATTCCCATGCTCCAGGTCTTCGCGCTCTTCGCGCTTGTCCTGATGGATGTCGCGTTGGTCATGATGGATCGCCTGGGCATCCTGGCTCATGTCCTGATAGTCCTGCGCGTGCGCGATCGGGAGCACCAACAGCGATCCGAATGCGCCTGCCACCAATGTGAGTACTAATCGCTTCATTAAATTCACCTCCTGAATTTGGCAATTTTTACACGGGCACACTCGGGCGCTCGCTGATTGCCTTTCGGAAGTAGGATGCAGGCCCCATGCCACAAATAATCGCGCGCCAACGGTGGAAACTCATCCGATGCACTGTCCCTGTTGGGTAAATGTTTCTACCGACGAGCTCACCGACTCAGTGAATCAGGGATTTACTCGGCAGCGTCGAGCGCGCGCAGCGCGAGTCCGCGTGCAACCGATGTGAACTCGTCGCCCATGCGGATTCGATCGGCGCCGAAGCGTTCTGTGAAAATTCGCCGCACCGCAGGCACGAACGATGACCCCCCAGTCAGGAACACGCTGTCGATCGCGTCCGGCTTGAGCGCGACCGTCTTCATCAGCCGATCGACGCATCCCGCGATCTGTTCGAGATAACGCTCGATCCAATTTTCGAAATCCGGCCGCGCCACTATCTTCTCAATCAACACCGGCGGATCGGAAAACATGAAGTCTGCCGCTTCCAGCGCCGACAACTCGAGCTTGGTCTTCTCGACCGCTCGAAACAGGAAATAGCCCAGATCGTTTTCCACGATATGAATCAGTGCCGCGACTTTTTCCGGCTCGAACGATTCACGCATCAGTTCTTCGAATCGCAGCATCGTCGCACGCGCCTTCAGGAACGACAGATGATGCCATCGCTCCAGTTTCGTGTACGGCCAGGTCGGCGCCGGCAGCACCATCCCGTACGGCGATCGGTATTTCGTGCCGCGCCCGAGCGCAGGCGCGACCAGATGACGCATCACGCGGCCGTCGAACGCGTCACCCGCGATGCCGACGCCGTCGTTGCCGAGAATCTCGTAGCGCGCCGCGCCATGCTTCGCGGCCGCTCGCGGCTTCAAACGCAGCACCGAGAAATCGCTGGTGCCGCCCCCGAAGTCCGCGATCAACACCGTCTCGTCGCGCGTGATTCGAAGCGCATAGTCATACGCCGCCGCAACCGGCTCGTACTCGAACACGACGTCAGTCCATCCCGCGCGCCGAATCGCGATATCCAGCCGGCTGCGCGCGAGCGCTTCGTCAGGATTGCCGGCGGCCGCAAAATGAACCGGGCGGCCGACTACGATTCGCGGCGGCAACTCGCCGAACTGCGCAATCGCCGCATCGCGCAGCGCACTGATGTATCGGCGCAATCAAATCTCCGAGCGTGTACGTCTCACCCATGATGTCGGTCGATTCGAAAGTCTTGTCCGCCAGGAACGACTTGAGCGATTGCACCAGCCGCCCGTTACCCGCGGCCGCGAGATAGCGCCGAATCGCATCGTTGCCGACCGAGACCGCTGAATCAGTCCCGCCGGTTTCCTCAGGCGCCTCGAAAAACAAAATCGATCGGAACGTCTCGGTCGGATCTCCACCTTCAGCGGCGGAAAACCGCGCCAGGCGCGGCGATCCGTCGGCGCCGACGATCGCAATCGAACTGTTAGTGGTGCCGAAATCGAGACCGACCGCCTCAACTTTGCCCGCGGCGCGAACGCTGGAAACTTCCTGCATCATGGGTCTCACGATCAGGGCGCGCGGGAGTCTTGTCAACGTTGAGCATCGCGCATATGCTCGCCAAACCCTCAGGATGACGATCGCGATTGCGAGTGCTCATCCGCCACAGCATGGTTTCTTAGCGGACGAGTTTTCCTCGTCCGTATTTTTTTCAGGCGCGCATTGCGCGAGAGGGGTGAAAAAAGATGTCGCCGCAGATTCGTGAGTCTGAAGTCGCCGAGCAATGGGATCGCAATGCCGACGTGTGGACCGACCAGGTTCGCAATCACTGGGACATCTTTCGCGAGCATTGGAACAATCCCGCGTTCATCGAGTTCGCCGGCGATCTGAGCGGCAAGACAGTGCTCGACGCGGGATGCGGTGAGGGTCACAACACGCGAATGTTCGCGCGCCGCGGCGCCCGCATGACCGGCGTCGACTTGTCGCCAAAGATGATCGAGTTCGCGCGCACTGAGGAACTCCGCGAACCGCTGGGAATTCGCTACGAGCGTGCTTCCTTTACCGACCTGGCGAACTTCGGCAAAGATTCATTCGATGCGGTCGTCTCGACGATGGCGTTAATGGACGGTCCTGATTTTCCAGGCGCGATCCGCGAATTCGCGCTCGTACTGCGTCCCGGCGGCACGCTCGCCTACAGCATCCTGCATCCATGCTTCTCGACCAAAGGTTTCGGCTGGATTAGAGACGATTCGGGGCGGGCCATCAAATTCACTGTCGCAGACTATTTCAACGAAGAGGTTTGGATCGATCGCTGGAAGTTCGGCCACGCGCCCAATACCGCGCAGGTCGAGCAATTCGCCATTCCGCGTTTCGATCGCACACTGTCCGATTACATCAACCCTGTGATAGCGGCTGGTCTGCAGCTCGAGGAGATTAGCGAGCCGCGCGCGCCCGAGTCAGCCTGCGCGTTGTATCCAGAGGCGTTCAGAAAATTTCGCGATCACATCGCGCTGTTCTTGTACGTACGGGCGTCGAAGTCATGAAACAAAAGATGATTCGCGCTCTGATCGCAACTCTCGCCTGCATGACGCTTGCCGCATGCGGCGCGCAGGGCGAAGCGTATCAGCCGCGGGCGACTCCCGCGTCGCAGGCCCTCATCTACGTCTACCGGCCCTACGGCCTTCTCAGTTCGCAGTCGAATCCGATGATCACCTGCGGCCATGAGAGCATTGAATTGGAGACTTCCGGCTTTTACGAATTCCTCGCAGACAGCGGGCCGGTCACCTGCGCGGCCGCCACTGACAGTATGGCGCAGTTAAGGTTTGACGCGCACGCCGGTGAGCAATACTTCATCAAGGATGACGTCGCTTCCACCGGCCACGTACAATTCAAACTGATGGATGCCGACGTGGGTCGCGACCAAATCAAGGAATGTAGCCGTCAGGGAATCAAGCAGTGACTAAATCTCAGCGAATCGTAACCCTGCTACCGAGCGCTACGGAAATAGTTTGCGCGCTCGGCTTCGAAGACCAACTTGTCGGCCGCTCGCACGAATGCGACTTCCCGCGCTCAGTCGTGCGCCTACCCGCGTTGACGGAACCGAAATTCAACCCCGAAGGCACCAGCGCCGAGATCGATCAGCGAGTGAAAAAGATCGTGAGCGATGCGCTCTCGGTTTATCGCGTCGATGCGGCCAAGCTGCGCGAACTTCGCCCCGACGTGATCGTCACTCAATCACAGTGCGAAGTATGCGCGGTCAGCGAGCGCGACGTGGAAGCCGCGGTGGCGGAATGGCTGGGCGCGCGGCCGAAGATCGTTTCCCTCGCGCCGTACAACCTCGACGACATCTTCACCGACATGCAGCGGGTTGCGGATGCGCTCGACGCGCATGCACGCGGAACCGAACTCGTCGAGCAACTGCGCACACGCCTCAAGAAGATCGCGGACAAGGCTCGCGGTGCGTCGGATCGGCCCAACGTCGCCACAATCGAGTGGATCGATCCAATGATGGCGGCAGGAAACTGGATGCCGACCCTGGTCGAGATGGCGGGCGCGGTAAATCTTTTCGGTAAGGCGGGCGAGCATTCGCCGTGGATGAAATTTGAAGAGCTGGCCGCGAAAGATCCGGATGTGATTTTGATTTCGCCGTGCGGCTTCAACATGGACCGTGCGGCGCAAGACCTTCCCGCCCTGACGAATCGCGCGGAGTGGAGCGGGCTGAAGGCGGTGCGCGCGCATCAAGTCTTCATGGCCGACGGCAACCAGTATTTCAACCGTCCCGGCCCGCGAATCGCCGAGTCGCTGGAAATTCTCGCCGAAATAACGCATCCCGAGCTTTTCCATTTCGGCCACGAGGGCTCGGGCTGGCGCAGATTGTAGCCGCGGAAATTTTTCTCGAGATACGTTATTGGTTTCGCCAACCGGACGAGAACCGCTTGCGCGCGATGAACTCGCCGCGTCCGGCGGGTGCGTCGATCTTGCGATCGGCTACGATTTGCTACGCCGCGCGAAATTGTCATCTTCGGCCAGCCGGTAACTTCGAATCCTTCGAACGGGTCGTAGTCTGCGCGCGAATGCATCTCGCGTGCTTTCACGATGACCTTGCAGCCTGGATCGAAGATCACCAGGTCGGCGTCGGCGCCTTCGACGATAGCGCCCTTGCGCGGATACATTCCGAAAATTTTCGCGGGATTGGTCGCGATCAGATCGACCCATCGCGAAATCGAGAGACGGCCCTTCGCGACGCCTTCTGAATAGAGCATCGGCACCAGAGTCTCGAGATTGGACATCCCGGGCGGCATCCGCGTGAAGCGATCGGCGGAAATTTTGCGCTCGAGCGTCCAACTGCAATGGTCGGTCGCGACGACATCAACGGTGCCGTCCGCGAGCGCTGCCCAAAGCGCATCGCGATGTTCGGCGCTGCGCAGCGGAGGATACCCGACATACTTCGCGCCGTTCGGCTCGAGGAACCGCTCTTCCGTCAGGTAGAGATAGATCGGCCGCGTCTCGGCCAGGACCGTGCGGCCGCGGGCGCGCGCTCGACGCACTTCGTCGATAGCTTCGCGGCTCGAGAGATGCACGAAGTAAGCGGGAGCGCCGGATAACTCGGTCATCGCGAGGGCGCGTCTCACCGCCGCAGCTTCGGACAGCGGAGGACGGCTCGCGGCGAAATGCGTCACGTCATGCTTGCCGGCGGCGAGAAGGCGCTCGGTGCAAAATCCGATCAGGTGCTCGTCTTCGGCGTGAATCGCCAGCAGTGCTCCGCTCTCTCCTGCCACCTTGAACGCACGCAGATAATCGCGCGCGCGAGCCTCGAAACCCAGCATCATGAAAATCTTGATGCTGGTGACGCCGCGATCGACGACGCGCGGGATCTCGGCAATCGCCTCTGGCGACGGATCGAGCAGCGCAACATGAAAGCTGTAATCGATGATCGCGCGACCTCGCGCTTTCGAGCGCCATTTTTCGATCGCGTCGGTGAGCGAGCCGCCACTCGCCTGGAACGCGTAGTCGACGATAGTCGTCACACCGCCAGCCGCAGCGGCAGCAGTGCCCGATTCGAAGTCGTCGATGGTGTGCATCGAGAACATCTCGGCGTCGAGATGAGTGTGCGGATCGACAGCGCCCGGAATGAGAAGCATCCCGAGAGCATCGATCGCGCGGTGCGCGGTTTCGAGCGTGCCGGGTGGCGCGATGCTTGCTATCTTTCCCGCGACGACGCCAACGTCGGCCAGCGCGACGCGCGATGGGGTTACTACAGTAGCGCCGACGATCGCGAGATCGAGCATCGCGGCGACTCTTGGCTAGACGTGCTTTCGACGCGAGCGACGAGTGACGGGACGCAGGCTCCGACGGCGGCGAACGCGCTTCAGCGGATGCAGTTTCGCGGTCGGTTTTTCGGCGAGGGTCGCTTCGGCCAGAGGAGTCAGCGAGAAGCGCGATACCTCAGGCGGGCAGTTGATGCGGATTCTCAACCAAAACGTGCCGAGGCCGCGATTGGTGTAGATGTAGAAATCTTCGTAGCGGTTCAGGCCCGAGTAGAATTCCTTGCCGATGCGCAAGATCGACTTGAGCGGGGATCCATAAAACGGAATTCGGACGACTCCGCCATGCGTGTGGCCGGAGAGCATCACGCCCGGCCTCAGGTGCCGTGTGTAGAGAGCGGTGTCGGGATTGTGCGCGAGGACTATCGTGCAATCGTCGCTGTTGACGTCACCAAACGCGCGCGCAGGCTCGGCGCGGCGCGACCAAAGATCGTCGATGCCGACGACCATGAATTTCTCGTTGCGCAGGAAGAGCCGGCGGCTGTCGTTGGCTAGCACGTCGGCGCCGGCGCGTTTGAGCGCGTCGGTGATCCGTTCGGCCGAGGACCAATGATCGTGATTGCCGAGGATCGCAAAGAGGCCGGACTTCGGGCGCAGATTTTTCAGCGCATCGCGAAAAGCGCCGAGATAGCGATGCATCGTGTCAGGCCCGGAAAAATAATCACCAGTTAGGAAGATGAGATCGGGCTGCTGCTGATTGATCGCTTCGACCGCTGAGGTCAAACGCGCGAGATCCTCGTCGCGATCGACGTGGAAATCGCTTATCTGACATGCGACCAGCCCGCGCAAAGCCTCGGGCAATCCGCGCACCGGGAGGTCCAGCGCCGACACCTGAATTTCATCGATCGTCTTGCGCCACATGCGATGCAGCGGGCGCAACGCCAGCGGAGGCTTACCCTTCGCGCGGGCAGAATTGGCAGCAACCGGCTGGTGCGCGGGCAAGTCGTCGATTAGTTCGGCGGTAGACATCGGAATACTCGATACTAGAATACTTCGACCAGGCGGCGAAAGGAGGTAAGTTCTATAATCCTGTCGCCGGCGTCATTGATTTCTTCGTGCTCGAGCTCCCACGTATGCGGATGCGGAATGAAAACGGCGCGCAGACCCGCGGCAATCGCGGGATTGATGTCGGAGCGCGGACTGTTGCCGATCATAAACGTCAGCGACGGATCGAGGTCGGCGTCGCGCACCAGGCGGCGATAAGCGTCGACGTCCTTCTCGCGCGGCGTCTCGACACGATCGAATAGCGGGGCCAGGCCGGAGCGCGCGAGCTTCTGCAATTGTTCGTCGCGCTGGCCCTTGGTGAACATGAGAAGGCGATGTCGCTGCGAAAGTTGCTGTAGCGTGGGCTCGACGTCGGGCAGCAACGCGCAATCGCGCTCGAGCAGATGCGCGCCGATTCGCTCGATCTCGTCGCGCAAGCCGTCGTGACCTGCGGGCGCGAGCTCAGCAGCCGCCTGATGCAGCGCCATCAGGTACGGGCGGCGTCCGTAGCCATGCGTTTTGATCAGCCGGATTTCGGCGCGGCGCACGGCGGCGTGAATCTCGACGCGTGACAGGCCAAGGCCCGCATCGCTTACTGCCGCAGCGAAGCTATCGAACGCCTCGAGAAAATGAATATTCGAATCCCAGAGCGTATCGTCGGCATCGAAAATGAGATTCAGAGGCTCAGTCGCGGAAGAAGACATCTATATAGAGAGTACCGGCACGCGCCCGAGCGGGCAATTGCGCGCAAGCTACGGGCGAGAATTAGGAAGTGCGGCGGGCAGGACGATTAGCGCGCCTGTGGAAGGATTTCGGCCAACGTACACATCGGTCTCGTAAACGCGGCGGAGATTCTCTGCCGTCAGAACTTCGGCGGGAGTTCCGTACGCGACGGCGGTGCCGTTGGCGAGCAGCAGAACTCGATCGGCGTAGAGCGCGGCGGCGTTGAGATCGTGGAGCGTCGCGACTACGGCCATCCCGCGCTCGGCGCATAGCTCGCGAAAGCGCGCGAAGATTTCAGCGACGTGCTTGAGGTCGAGGAACGCGGTCGGCTCGTCGAGCAATGCGATCTTCGGCTCCTGCGCGAGCGCGCGGGCGAGGAAAGCTCGTTTGCGCTCGCCGCCAGACAGTTCCTGGATGTGACGGGCGGCGAGATGTCGCAGGTCGAAGCGATCGAGCGCGGCTGATGCGATCTCCAAATCGTGCGGACTCTCGAAGCGGAATGCGCCGAGATGCGGCGCGCGTCCCATCAGCACGATCTCGAGCACCGTGAAGCGAAACGCGACTGCGTTTTCCTGGCCGACCGACGCGACCGTGCGCGCAAATTCGCGGCGCTCGATCGAAGCGAGCGGACAGCCGAATAGCTCGACGCTTCCCGCTGCCGGCGTGATCGATCCGCCGAGGACCTTCAGCAGCGTGGACTTGCCCGCGCCATTTGGGCCGACGATCGCCAGCATCTCGCCGGCCGCCACTTCGATCGACACGCCGAGCAGGACGGGCACGCCGGGGTATCCCGCGTGAATCGCGCTCGCACGCATCGCGACCGTCTCGCGCGATGTCGTCGTCATAGCGAGAACGGTCTCCGCCCTTCGCGGCGCAGCATATAGATGAAGAAGGGGCCGCCGCAGAGCGCGGTGATTGCGCCGACAGGAATTTCGGCCGGCGCGATCGCGACGCGCGCAATCAAATCGGCGGCGACCATGAATGCGGCGCCGCCGATCAGCGACGCTGGCAGCAAGAGCCGATGATCGGCGCCGAACATCAATCGCAAAGTATGCGGTACGATCAATCCGACGAACGAGATGATTCCGCTGACAGAAACTGCGGCGCCGATCATGACCGAGGTCGCGACGAAAATAGTGCGCCGCAGGCGATCGACGTCGACGCCAAGCTCGGCCGCCGATTCGTCGCCGAGACTGAGCAGGTTGAGATCGCGCGCGCGATACATCAGAACAGCGAAGCCTGCGAGTCCCAGACCCGCGACCATGGCAGCCTCGCCATAGGTGGGAGCCTCGAGGCTGCCCATCAGCCAGAACAGAATGCTGTGCGCGTAGTAGAAGTTGACGACGCTGTTCACGAGCATGATCGCCGCACCCCAGAATGCGTTGAAGATGACGCCGACCAGCAGCAGTGTGAACGGCTCAAGCTGGCCGTCAACCATCGCGAGCCGGTAGACCGCGACTGTCGACAACAGAGCCGCGCCGAATGCGCACAGCGGTACGGTTGCCTCGCCGCCACCGATCTTCGCCGACAGCACCAGCGCCAGGATCGCACCGAGCGCGCCGCCGCCCGAGATTCCGAGGATGCCTCCCTCGGCGAGCGGATTCCGCACGAGAGCTTGCAGAGCCGTTCCTACCGCCGCCAGCATCGCGCCGACAATCACGCCCATCAGCACGCGCGGAAGTCGGGCGGCGAAAAAAATCGCGTGATCGGGGCTGTCGGGATCAGAAAGCGCGCGCGCGAGGTTGATATGAGCGGTGCCAAACAACAAGCCCGCGATCACACAAACCATCAGCAGAATTGTGAGAGCGCCGAGGATCGATAGCAGGCGCGCGCGCGTCAGGTGCGCGGCGGACGCAGGGTTGCTCGCGGGCGCGTTCACTCGCCCGCACCGTGTGGCCACGCCTCGGGATGAATCTTGCGCGCGATTATTTCGAGCGATTGCCCGACGCGCGGGCCCGCGTGCAGCATCGGATCTTCCGCGTAGCCGTAGACGCGATGATCGCGCACCGCGGGAATGGTCGGATACTTTTCCCAGAAGCTGCTCGACGATGATTGATCGGTACCCATCGCGCCGTCGAGAACGACTTCGGGACGCATCGCGATAATGAATTCCATGCTGAGATGCGGCCACTGCTGGCCGACCGCATCGGCGATGTTGTCGGCGCGCGCGATGCGCATGAGTTCGTCGAGGTAAGTGCCCGGGCCAACAGCGACGACCGGCTGATGACCGACGAGCATCAACGCGCGCAGTGGCTTTGCGTTCGCGAGACGTTCCTGGATCGCGGCGATTTGCGACTGAATCTGCGCGACGAGCCGACGAGCGTCGTCCTGACGATCGATCCGCGCACCCACTTTTTCAATACTGGTTTCGATTTGTTGCACCGAGTCGTCGCTGACGAGAAGCACCGGATAGCCCATCGAATTCAACGCGCGAATCTCGCGCACGTCCGATGACAGTTCAAGCCCGACCACCAGTGTGGGGCGCAGCGCGATGATCGCTTCAAGATTCGGCGTCAGAAACGAACCGACGCGCGGCAACTCGCGCACCTGCGGCGGATAGTCGCAATATTGTGATACCCCGACGACCTCGGGCCCCGCACCGAGCGCAAACAAAGTCTCAGTCACGCTCGGCGCAAGTGAAACGATTCGCATTTGCGCGGCGGCGTTCGCCGGCGAGGCCAGCACGATTGCATACACGCAGAGCGCGGCGATGGCCGCGAGACGATATAAACCCACCTCGCGAAATTACCTGATCGTAGCGGCGTGGGTAAGCCACGCTTTGTTGCATCCGCGCGGCGCGCTCAACTAGCCTCGTGGGGACAAGGAGTATCGCTGTGCCGAAGATTGCCGTTTGCATCAAGCAGATCCCGCTGATCGAGGAAGCCAACTTCGACGCCACCACCAAAACCATCAAACGCGACGGGCCCAACGTGATCAGTGCGTTCGACCTGCGCGCTATCTCGCTCGCGGTCGCGTTGAAAAACAGTCACGGCGCCGAGACTACTGTCGTCACGATGGGACCGCCGCAGGCGCGCGGTGCACTAGTCGACGCGCTCGCGATGGGAATGGATCACGCGGTGCACCTGGAAGATCGCGCGTTCGCCGGAGCGGACACGCTGGCGACGGCGCGTGCGCTCGCGCTTTGGCTGGCGCGCGGAAATTTCGATCTCATCATGCTCGGAAAGTACTCGCTTGATGCGGAGACGGGGCAGGTCGGTCCCGAGATCGCGGAACTGATCGGCGCAGCGCAGATCACAGGCGCGCGAAAGTTGGAGATCGACGGGCGCACGATCCGCGCCGAGCGCGAGAGCGACGAGGGTTTCGACGAGGTCGAGGCGGAGATGCCCGCGGTCATCACCTGCGCCGAGCGCGTCGCGCAGCCGGTCAAGGTCAAGCCGGGCGCGTCCGAAAAGGCGGAGACCAAGCCGATCCAGATAGTGCGCGCGGCCGATCTCGGTGCCGACGCGAAAGAATTTGGGCTCGCGGGTTCGCCGACCTGGGTGCAGGAAGTTCGCGTCGTCACGACGCCGAAGACTGAATGTAGATTGATCGACGCAGAGGATCCCGAACGCGCCGCGACCGAAGTCATGTCGGCGCTCGAGGGACTCGGCGCGCTGAAACCGCGCGTACATGATCGGCGTCAGATTGCGGCGGCGCGGCGCGCGAGCAAACGTGGTCGCGACGTGTGGATTATCTGCGAGACCGACCTTGAGGGCCGCATCACTCGCGGCACACTCGAGCTGCTTTCACGCGGCGACGAACTCGCGTCGAAGCTTGGCGGCGCGGTCGTCGCGGTGGGATTCGATGCTGGCATCACGCGTCACGCGGGAGTGCTCGCGAGTTTCGGCGCCGACCAGGTGATCGCGATCGATCATCCTGTGCTGAGTTTGTACACGCCTGAGACGGCAGCAGAGGCTGTTGCGAAACTCACTTCGATACACGCGCCGTGGGGAATTTTGATCGGCGCGACCGAGCGCGGGCGCGACTGGGGACCGCGACTGGCTGCGCGTTTGGGTCTCGGACTCACCGGCGACGCGATCGACATCGAGCTCGACGCTGAGAATCGGATGGTGGCACTCAAGCCGGCCTTCGGTGGCAATATCGTCGCGCCGATTTACTCGAAAACGTTCCCGCAAATGGCGACGGTGCGGCCGGGCGTGCTCGAACTCGCGGCCCCGTCGGAGGCCAAGCAAGCCGAGATTCAAACTGTGCGCGTCGAGGTGAGCGCGCCGAAGAGCCGGCTGATAAAGGCGCACTCGACGCTTGATCCTACTATCGTGCCGCTCGAAGGCGCCGAGGTTGTCGTTGGTATCGGCACTGGTGTCGGTGGACCCGACGGCGTCGCTAAGGTCGCCGCGTTCGCGCGAGTGCTCGGCGCCGCGATGTGCGCGACACGCCGCGTCACTGATCAAGGATGGGTGCCGCGGCAGTTACAAGTCGGACTAACCGGCAAAGCGATTGATCCGCGATTGTATATTGCGGTTGGTGTGCGCGGCGCACCCAATCACACGTGTGGTCTCAAGCGCGCGCAAACCGTAGTCGCGATCAACAACGACGCCGACGCACTGATCTTCGAGCGCGCGAATATCGGGCTGGTCGCCGATTGGGAGACCATCCTGCCTGCGTTGCAGGACGCCTTCCAGCGCCGTCTTCAATGATCGGTTACTTCTATATGCGGATTTCGTAGAGCGCCGAAAACAAATCGTCGATCGGCAGCCGTCGAAACTGCTTGAAGCCCGCCGCCGCGACCAGCTCGCGCGCCTTCGCCTCGCCCATGCACGCGCCGATTCCCGCGCCGCCGTGCGCGAGCGACGTCGTCATGCAGTACAGCGTACTCATCGAGTACATCATGCGGCCCATCGGATTGATGTTGTCCTCGAGCTTCGACGACACGTTCACTTCGACCATCAGATAAGTGCCGTCAGGCTTGAGCGCGGCGCGAATAGATTTCAGCAACGCGTCGGGATCGACGGAGTCATGCACGACGTCGAAGGTCGAAATGAAATCGAACTGCGCAGCCGGCAGCTTCGTGCAATCGACGACCTCAAACTTGATTCGATCGCCAAGGCCGGCGGCCTTCGCATTTGCACGCGCTCGCTCTAGCGAACCCGCATGCGCGTCGAAACCGAATACTTTGGCCTTGGGAAATGCTGACGCGATCGCGATTGCCGCACGTCCGCTCCCACAGCCAACGTCCAACGACGATCCGCCGTCTGTAAGCTTCGCGACCACTTGCGGCATCGCCGGCAGCCACTTGCGAATCAACGAATGCCGGTACATCGAGGCTGACGAACGCTCCATCGCCTCCCACGTCTCCGGCGGATACTCGCTCTGCGAAACGCCGCGCCCGTCCTTGAACGACGCCATCACTTTCGGCGCAATCGACATCTGCGGCACGATCATTTCGATAAAGCCGCCGGCGAAGAATGGCGAGTCGTCGCGCGCCAGCACCATCGCATGCTCAGCCGGCATCGCGTAGGTTTTCGCAGTGGCGTCGTAATTCACATATCCGGCCGCGGTCATCGCGCCGAGCCATTCGCGCAGATAACGCTCGCTGAGTCCCGTCTTTTCCGCGAGCTGCCTGCTCGTGACAGCGCCCGCTTCGGCGAGCGCGCTGAAAATTCCCAGCCGGTCGCCGATATAGCTCAGGGCGCCGAGCATCGCAGCGCCGATGTCATTCGAAACCTGCTTCGAAAATTTCTTGATCTTGTCCCAATCGAGCTGCTGCTTTTCGTCGCCCATCGTTTTTCCTCCGGCGACTGCAGTATCGATCAACTCAGGCGTCCGCGGCTAGTGCTCAGACTTCGGGTTCCGCGATTGGTTCTTCGGGTTTAGCGGGCGGGGCGCCGAACAGCGAGAGTTGCGCGGGATTTTCGTCGGTCTCGACAACTGGCACGAAGAGACCGGGACGCTCGACGAAGATGCGGAACTTTTCGTACAGGTCGGCGAGCTTGAACTGATAGTACTCGACGTTTTCGTCGGGTCTTTGTGGATCGTAGTCGGCTGCCATTTTTGCCAATGCGTTGACGCTCGCGGTCGCGCGCCGACCGGTCACGTAATATGAAATCTGGTCGCCGGGAAGGTACGGGCGCTCGGCTTTCAGCGCGAGCTCATAGGCGGCCGCGAGATTGCGACTGTTGTCGCCAGTTTTGCTGCGATACGTATCGAGAGAATCCTGCAACGTTTCGGTTTTCATCAGGTCGGCGATTCCAATTTCATGCCGCGCGAGCCGAGCTTGATATTCGTCGAGCAGCTTCGGAATCTCATCGCGCCGATCTTCGAGCAGCAGGCGGAACATCTGCTCCATGAAGCGGCGTTGGAATCGTTCGAGTCCCCGCGAGCGCAGCCCTGAGCCGCGAATCGTCATCTTTCCCACGTCATCCTGCAGCACGTAATTTTTCATTTTGTAGGAGAACATCGCGGCGTAACTGCCGTCGATCTCAAGCCGAATGCCTTCGGGCATCATCGATCCGACCTGCTCCAGGAGCCGCTCGGCGGCCTTCTCATCCGATGCATCCGAAGGCGGCACGAAATAGATTCCATCAGTGTCGACCTCAATTACCTGTGCGCCGCGTTGATCGAGTTCGGCGACTGCGCGCTGAATCAGATCGCGTCCGCGTTTCGTCAAAGCGTTCGCCTCGCCGAAGTCGTTGAAGTGCCCGAGCGAAAACCCCAGATAGCCGTAAAATGAATTGATCAGAATCTTGAACGTGAGTTGAAGCGCGTCGGCATTGCGGCGCTCGGTGCCCGCGAGTTCGCGCGCGAGCGCTTTGGCCTGCACGCGGAAGCTCCGCAGATCTCCGAGCAGCTTGAGAAACACGCCGAGACGATCCGCAACAGGCGCATGCCGATACTGCAGCATCAACGACGGGTACAGCGACGTCACGTCGCAGTGCAGGACGCCGTGCGCGACGCCGCTTCGCCGCATCTCGGTGTATCCGCCGGCGACCGACGCGGGCTCCGACGGCTGCGGGATCGAATGTCCGGCAGCTAGATACGCGCGCATCATGAGCGCGTCAATCTTGGTCGCGTTCCCGCGCAGCACCGCGCTCTGGTACGAGTACGGAAATATCTGCGCCTGCACGAAGTAGCTGGGGGAGAGTGTCTCCGCGAGTGCGCGCGTCTCGCGAGCATCGTCGAGCGCGTACTCGTAAAGCTTCTCGGGCTCGTGCTGGAAGTAGTAGCTGATCTTCGACGCGTCGATATAAACGCGATCCTTGCGCGCCAGCCCGAAGTGTTGCGCGAGCTGCTTGAGTCCGAGGCTCTCGAGCTCGCGACTCGAAATGTCGTAGTGCTGCGCGAGAATCCACGTGTCGATGATGTTGCGGCCGGGGATGTCGTAGCGGCGATACGCGATCGAGCGCTCCGCAATTTGCATGCGCGACGGACGCGCACGAAGCTCGCCGCCGTCGCGTCCTAATTTGAGCGCCACCCGATGGCGGCGCGCGCGAGCCTCGAGGTATTCCAGATCGAAGCGAAACAGGTTGTGGCCTTCGACGACGTCGGGATCGCGCTCCTGGATAATGCGCACCATCTCCTCGAGCATCGCGCGCTCGTCCATCTCGGTGCCCTTGAGCAGGCGCTCGAAACCGGTCGAGTCGGTCAGCGATATCGCGATTACGCGATCGCCCTCGCGTGCCGCCGACGGAAACTCAAAGCCCGGCGATATGTAGGTCTCGATATCGAGCTGGAGGCGGCGCAGATCGGCGAAATCCATGCCGATGAAAAATGTCGTACCGGTCAGCATCAGATGCTGATCGACCGGATCGGCGAGCACGAGATACGGCGCGTCGGGCGCGTTGGGCGCCTGGCCCGTGAGGTTCCTCAGATGGCGCCTGGCGGCTTCCAGAGCGTCGAGCGAGTTGAAGGTGACGAGAATCCTGTACCGGAAATCTCCGTCGAGCACGCGCGTTTCATGCGGCGCCTTGAAGCCTTCGAGCATCGACAGATTCTCGACGAGGGCGAACAGCCGAATCGGACGCCGCTCGCGCACGAGCTTGCCCGACAATCGCTTGTAGACGTCGAGCTCGGTTTTCGACGCCACCTCGACTGCGACCACGCCCGCGTCGGCGGGATCGCCGAACAGCAGGCGGTTACTGTAAAACTGCGCCGATATTTCCTGGTAGGTCGTCATCGCGGTCTGCGTCCTTCGATTGTGCACCCGCGCGGTCGGGTCAGACAACGCGTATCCGCGAATAGATTCAGAGCGCGCCGAGATATCCGAGACCGATTAGAAAAATCGCGTACGCCGCACCGCCGATCATCAGCGTTCGCGTGCCGAGTTCCGAGTCGCGCAAGTTCACGAACAGAATCACCACCGACGCGAGCGCGACCGATCCCGCGAGCAGTTCGGGACTCGTCAGATGCCACGGTGAATACGCGAGACCCAAGGCGACCGGGATGCACGACTGAAAAACCATCGCGCCGGTGATATTGGCGAGCGCGAGATGGTCTTTGCCCTGCCGAATCCAGACGACGGAGTTATATTTCTCGGGCAACTCGGTCGCGAGCGGGCTCAGGATGAGCGAGAGCACGCCGGGGTTAAGATGCGCGTGGGCTGAGAACACGATTATCTGATCGACGAACTCGACTGCGCCGAGCAGTATCGCGAGCACGCCGACGATTACCTGCGCCGCAATCGCCCATCCGCGCGGCTCGAGCGAATTTCCGCCGAAGATCGATTCGAAATAGAGTCCGTGCTCGACCTCCGCTCCTGCCGCACGCTTCAGCCGTAGCATCACGACCGAGTAGCTCGCGTAGACCAGCAACAGGGCGCCCGCGAGTATGTGGCGAACGACCGGCCCCATGTCGATAGTGCCGGCGATTATCAGGCACAAAAAAACCGGGAAGAAGAATGCGAGATCCCGGCGCGCATCCTCGCGCACCACTCTCAGCGCGACTCGTCCGCGACGTTTGCGAAACAGGAGCGCTGCGGTGCCCATCACGAACAGCGCGACGGTCGACAGCATCAGCGGTGCGCCGACAATCGCGCCGAGGCCGACCGCCGTGTGCGCGGCGGCGGTATCGCCCCCGGTAAGCAATGCGACGGCCGGGATGAACGTCTCCGGCAACGCCGTTCCGACTGCGGCGAACAGGCTGCCGACTGCGGCCTCAGCGACGTGCAGTCGATGCCCGGCCCATTCGACGCCATTGGTAAAAAGTTCCGAGCCTACGAGGATTATCGCGAAGCTGAACGCCAGGATTATCGCGTGGATTGCCAAGATTCAGCTCGAAGGGAGAGGAGCAGCGTTCGAGGATAGAGAGGCCGGTTCGCGATTTCCAGTGGAAAAGTGGGAAAGTGGAAAAGTGGAAAAGATCGTTGCGATACAGCCAAACCGTCAAACGATGCGTATAATATCTGTAGCGGTGACCGACGAGAACGCGATTTCGCGGCAAGACCGCAAGCAGAGCGCGGCAGAGCTTCAATATCAAATGGAATCGAGACGTTTGGTTGACTCCGCCGCCGGCGATCTTTAGATTTGATCTTTGGTGTCGCTTGCTTGCCTTTGTATTCTCGTCTGTATAAATGAGGCTACCTGATTCCGGGCTTGCGGTCGCAAGGACGGCCGCATTGCGCTCTCATTTTTAAGGATCGCACTAACGGCCAACGCCCGCGCACAACGGATGCAAAACGAATGAAGCAGAAGTACGAAGGTAAAGACCTACAGGGTCTTGTCGATCTCGGGCGCGAGCAAGGCTACCTGACTTTCGAGCAGGTCAACGACTATCTGCCGCAGGACGTCGCTTCGCCGACGGACCTGCGCGCGGCTCTCGACAGCTTCGAGGACCTCGATATCAAGGTGCTCGAGGAAGTTCCGAGCGAAAGCGCCGACGAGGTCGAGGTCGAAACCAAGGAAGAAGCCGAAGAGGCGCCCGAGGCCCCGGCGCCCGCTGCCGATTCGCTAGGCGAGTCGTCGGATCCGGTTCGGCTCTATCTGAAAGAGATGGGCAACTTCCAGCTCCTGTCGCGCGAGCAGGAAGTCGAAATCGCCAAGCGCATCGAGGCCGGCGAGAACGAAGTCGAAGAGGAAGTGCTGGGCTCGCCGATCATGCTCGATTTCGTAGTTCGAGTGGGCGAGCGGGTCGAGGCGGGCGAGGCAGACCTGCGCGACGTCTTCGAGGACGCGGCCGAAACGCCGGACGACCCCGACGAAGAGCGAGGTCCCGAGGCCGACGAACGCCAGCTCAAGAAGCTCAGCCTGGCCACCAAAAAGCTGACCGACCTGCGCACCAAGATCGAAGCTATCGAGGCAGAGCTCCACAACAAACCCGGTCCACGCGTCAAGCCCAAGCTCGACAAGGACCTCTCGCGCTACTACGAGCGCGTGAAAAAAGAATTGCGTGGGATGGGACTGTCGCGCCGCCTGATGGAAGCGGTGATCGCCGAGATGCGCGACTTCCTGCAACAGTACCGAATCGCGCAGCACACCATCGCGAAATATGAAGAGGCGACTGGCCGCTCGCGCACTCACTTGCTCAAGGAAGCGGCTGAGGCCGAGGATCGCCGCCACGTTCTCAAGATTAACGACGTGCGTGAGAACCTGCTCGACATCGCGGCGCGGATTCGCCTGGCGCAGAAGACGATTCGCGAAGTCGAAAAGAAAGCGAAAGACGACGGCGAGGAATACGCGCGCAAGCTCGAGACGATCGCCGCCGGACAGGACAAGAGCCGCCGCGCAAAGAAGGAACTTACCGAGGCCAACCTGCGCCTCGTCGTCAGCCTCGCCAAGCGTTACACCAATCGCGGTCTCGGCTTTCTCGATCTGATCCAGGAAGGCAACATCGGCCTGATGCGCGCGGTCGACAAGTTCGAATATCAGCGCGGCTATAAATTCTCGACTTACGCGACGTGGTGGATTCGCCAATCGATGTCGCGCGCGATCGCCGACCAGGGCCGCACCATCCGTATCCCGGTGCATATGGTCGAGACGATCAACAAGCTGCTGCGCGTGACGCGCCTCCTCGTGCAACGACTCGGTCGCGAACCGGGGCCTGAGGAAATCGCCGAGCAGATGGAGATGCCGCTGGACAAGGTCCAGAAAGTTCTCAAGATCGTCAAGGAGCCTATCTCGCTCGAAACTCCTATCGGCGACGAAGAAGAAAGCTCGCTCGGAGATTTCGTCGAGGACGAGCTCGCGCCTTCGCCGGTCGAAGCTGCGATTCAGGGCAACCTCGGCGAGCAGACCCGCAAGGTGCTCGCGACGCTGACGCCGCGCGAGGAGCAAATCCTGCGCATGCGCTTCGGTATCGGGCAGAAGACCGACTACACCCTCGAGGAAGTCGGCAAGCAGTTCGCCGTCACCCGCGAGCGTATCCGCCAGATCGAAGCCAAGGCGCTCCGCAAGCTGCGCCAAACCGGCAGATCCCGCAGCCTCGAAGGCTTCCAGGAACGCGAGTAGCCGGTTCCAGCTCCTGAAAGGAAGTGGCACAGGCTTCAGCCTGTGATTCTTTTCCTCGCGAAATCTGAGCCTGCCAGGCCAATCACAGGCTAAAGCCTGTGCCACCAATATTTCAGGGCTTCAGTAGCACCTTCATTACGTTGTCTTTTCTTGCGTTGAAGATTTCATAGCCTTTGGCGGCGTCGTCCAGCGGCATTACGTGGCTGATCAGAGGGCGCGGATCCAGCGTGCCCTTTTCTATCAGGCGGGCTAGTTCCGGGATGTGGGCGTTGATGTTGGCCAGGCCGATGCTGAACTTTAGGTCGCGGGCGAAGGCGTAGCCGATCGGGAAATTGAATGACTGGCCGGCGAAGACTCCTATTACCGAGACGGTGCCGCCGCCGCGGGCGGCCATTATTGCGGACGTCAGGGCGGCCTCGTTGCCAACCGCCTCGATAGTCACGTCGGCGCCGCGGCCTTCGGTGCGATCGAGGATCGTCTGTTGCGCTTTTTCAGTGTCTACAGGCGAAGCACCTAGCTTGCGCGCGAGCTCCAGCCGATACGGGATGCTGTCGACGGCGATCACTTCCGCGGGGCCGAACAGTTTTGCGCTCATCACGGCGCATAGGCCTACCGGGCCGCATCCGAAGATTGCGACCGTGTCGCCGGGGCGGATGTTGCCGTTGATCGCGCCGAAGTAAACGGTCGGCAGGATGTCGGCCAGGAAGACTGCGGCGTCATCGTCGATCGCGTCGGGGAGCGGATAGCAGGTGTAGTCCGCCATCGGGACGCGCACCGCTTCCGACTGCTCGCCGCCCAGCCATCCGAGCTTGCCGGCGGAGGTCGAGCCGTAGCCGAAAACTGCGGAGCCGCTCTCGGCGCATTGCGACGGTTGTCCGCGGCGGCAGAAAAAACATCGGCCGCATGCGACCAGGCCGGACACGACGACGCGCTGGCCTTTCTTCAAGCGATCGACGCCGGCGCCGACTTCCTCGATCACGCCGACGCCTTCATGGCCGAGCACGAAGCCGGGCTCGATGGGCAAAGCGCCGTGATAGAAGTGCAGGTCGGAGCCGCAAATCCCGGCGCGCGTGATTCGCACCAGCGCGTCGGTGGGAGTTTTGAGCGCGGGGTCGTCGACGCGCTCGACGCGCACATCATGGGGTCCGTGGAAGACTGTTCCTTTCATTTTTTTAACCGTCCATACCGCTTACCTGACGGGGCAGCTGGCTACTTTGCTCCTCCAGGGCGGAGTGTATCGACGCATAGCGACTTGGCGGGATAATGGCATAGACGAGGCGGGTTTGCAGAGGCGGCGAAGGGCGTGGTAATTCCAGAGTTTCTGACCCGGAGGCTCCTATGATTCAGAACGTGAAGAAAATTCTTGCGCCGATCGACTTTTCCACCACACTCGATGGAAGCGATGCGCGCTGCGATGGAACTGGCGAAAGACGTCGGCGCCGAAGTCCACCTGGTGCACGTCATCGCGCCGCATCACACTTTCATTCCGCTGCCGCTGGCGACCAGCGGCGAACAGAGCCGCGAGCTGGCGCGCGAAGCCGCGATGATCGAGCAGGCGGAAGAGGAGCTCGCGCGCATCAAGAAGGACGACTTCGGCGATTCGAAAAAAGTCTTCACGTTCGCCGTCGTCGGTGCATCCGGTTCAGAAACTGATTGATTACGCCAAAGAGCAAGCGATCGATCTGATCGTGATGGCGACGCACGGACGCACCGGCGCCGAGCATATGCTGCTCGGCGGCGACGACCGAGAAAATCGTGCGCGACGCGCCGTGCTCGGTGCTGGTCATCCGTCCACGCAAGCACTAGCCGAAGCTGACACGTCAATCCCGGCGGTGCGTGCGCAGACGCGTGGCCGCCGGCTTTATTGGAGATTCGACATGAACCTCGAACAGCAGAAGGAACGCGCGCTCACTTTTCTCAAGAATCTTCGAAAAGCCGGATCCGAAGGCCTTCGAAGATTTGATTGCTGACGATTTCGAATTCGAGATGATGGGCCGGCTGCCGGGCATCGCGCCGATGCGCGGCAAAGATGCGTTCCTAAAGGCGATGCCCGCGACGCTGAAGGCGATGTTCCCGAACGGGTTGAACATGAAGTTCCATTCGACGATCGCCGAGGGGCCGCACGTCGCGATCCAGGCCGAATCGGATACCACCGCGGGCAACGGAAAGAAATACGCCAACCGCTATCATTTCTACTTCCTGTTCAAGGGCGACCAGATAGCTCTGGTCCGCGAATACAACGACGTGAATCACGTGCGCGAAGTCTTCATGAGCTGAGCGATCTTCGCAGCACACAAGATCGAACACCGCAACAGTACGCAACATGGTGTACTTTCCGGCCTCAAGCGGTCAGGAACTGTATACAAATGATAAGGGCCAGGCAGATTGCTCCGCCCGGCCCGTAGCCAACCGGGAAAAGGGGGGCAAACCCCGGCCAGCACCCGCATTGTACTAAACTGCGGTGCATGTTGCAAGATCGGTCTTGGCCGGAACTTGTTGTCACCTAAGGCACTAAATTACTGACTTTTGAGCTCGATTTTCTGAGCGCGTCAGCCGCGCCGCCACCGAGCGCGGGGATGAAATGCACTTCGCTATTCTCGCTGACGGTGTCGAGCACGCCGCCGGTGGCAATTTCGCCGTCGATTGAAACTGCGATCGACGGCCGGATGTCGCCGTCCTCGATTAACTGCTGGTCAATCCCTGGAAACCGCTCGCCAAGATTCCGAACCAGCTCGCGAATCGATCTGCCAGGGACCTCAACGCGCTCGAGGCCTCCGTGAATTTGCGCAGCAGCGCGGGAATGACAACTGTGGCATTGTAAAAACAAAAAGGGGCGAGCATGACGCCCGCCCCCATTCAATCACTCCTGATCAATCCGCCGCGGCGGAATGTTGTGTTGAGGCGCGATGCTTCAGCATCGCCTTCAGCAGCTTCGGCGGCGACATCGGCGTCTCCGTCATCCGGACTCCCACCGCGCGATAGATCGCGTTGGCCACTGCCGCCGGCGGCGGCACGATCGACACCTCGCCGACTCCGCGCACGCCCAGCGGATGGCCGGGGTTCGCTTCCTCGACGACGACGGTTTCGATCATCGGCAAGTCGAGGCAGGTCGGCATCCGGTAGTCGAGGAATCCGGAGTTACGCAGCGTGCCCTTGTCGTCGTAGAAATATTCTTCGTTGAGCGCCCAGCCGAGTCCCTGCGCGGTGCCGCCCTGCATCTGTCCTTCGACGTAGCTCGGATGAATCGCCTTGCCGGCATCCTGCGCGATCGGTGCAGCGCAGGATTTGCACCTTGCCGGTGTCGGGATCGACTTCGACGTCGACGCAGCGTCGTCGCGAATCCCGGTCCGACGCCGCGCGCATTCACGCTCGCGCGGCCGGTGATCGGTCCGCCGGTGCGGGCGAAGCGGGGCGCGAGCTGCTTGAGCGTCATCGGCGGCACGCCGTTGCCCTTGGCGAAGAACTTGCCGTCGTTGAATTCAACCTCCTCGGGCTTCTTCTCCCAGATCTTGGCGGCGCGCTCCTTCAACTGGCGCTCGGCGTCCTTGGCGGCCTCGTACACCGCCATGCCGGTGGCGAAGGTGACGCGGCTGCCGCCGGTCACGTCGGTATGGCCGATCGAATCGGTGTCGGCGACGATCGGCCGCACGTCGGTCACCGGCAGTCCGAGCACTTCGGCGGTGATCATCGCCATCGAGGCGCGCGAGCCGCCGATATCGGGCGAGCCGGTCACGACGCTGGCGGTGCCGTCGGCGTGGATATTCACGGTCGCCGAGGACTGCATGCCGGCGTTGAACCAGAATCCCGACGCGACGCCGCGTCCGCGGAACTTGCCGGTCAGCTTCGATTTGTAATGCGGGCTGTTCTTGATCCCTTCGAGCGTCTCGATAAAGCCGATGCGCTTGAATGGAGGGCCGACGACCTGCGCGTCGCCTTCCTTGACGCGCATTGTTGAGCCGGAAATCGATCGGATCGATTCCGCATTTCTCGGCGAGCTCGTCGATGACCGTCTCGGACGCGAACGCGGCGTTGGTCGCGCCCGGCGCGCGATAGGCCGCGGTCTTGGGCCGATTGACCACCACGTCGTAGGCGTCGATCATGAAATTCTCGATGTTGTAGGGAGCGATGATGCACATCGCGCCCGCGCCCACCGGCGAGCCGGGGAACGCGCCCGCCTCGTACGCCATCCAGATTTCGGCGGCGGTGAGTTTGCCGTCCTTGGTCGCGCCCATCTTCACTTTGATCTTCGAGCCCGAGGTCGGGCCGCTCGCGCGCAGCACTTCCGAGCGCGACATGACGAGCTTCACCGGGTGCGCCGGTCTTCTTCGACAGCAGTACCGAGAGCGGCTCGAGGTAGATGGTGGTCTTGCCGCCGAAGCCGCCGCCGATTTCGGCCGGCACGACCTTGATATTGCCGACCGGCATCCCGAGCACCTGCGCGCTCAGCGAGCGCACGTCGAAGGCGCCCTGGGTCGAGCAGTAAATCGTCGCCTGTCCGTCGGAGTTGTAGATGCCGACGGCGTTGTGCGGCTCGATGTATCCCTGATGGACCATCGCGGTGTTGAACTCGCGCTCGATGACGTAGTCGGCCGCCTTGAATCCCGCTTCGACGTCGCCGCGCTTGAACTGGTAGTGCTGCGCGACGTTGGTCGGCTTGTCGCCTTCTTCCTTGTTGCGCAGGTCCGGCAGCAGAATCGGCGCGCCCGGCTTGATCGCGACGTCGACGGTCATCACCGGCGGCAGCACTTCGTATTCGACTTCGATGAGGCGCAGCGCTTCCTCCGCGATATGCGGGCTGGTCGCGGCGACGGCGGCGATCGCATGGCCGTCGTAGAGCACCTTGTCGTGCGCGAGGATGTTCATCGACAGGTACATCGGGTTGATCGTCATCTCGCCGGCCTGCTCGAGCTTGTTCTCGGCCTGCGGCAGATCCTTCGCCGGTGACGATCGCCTTGACGCCGGGCAGCTTGAGCGCCTTGTCGACGTTGATCGATTTGATATTCGCGTGCGCGTGCGGGCTGCGCAGCACCTTGCCGTGCAGCATGCCGGGGAACGCGTAGTCGGCGCCGTACTTGGCGCGGCCGGTGACCTTGTCGACGCCGTCGTGACGAATCGGGCGCGTGCCGATAACTTTGAAATTGCCAGTCGTAGTTGATGCCGCCATGGCCTTCTTTTTTAACCTCTCGAATCAGCTGTTCGTTGCTATGCCCATGAACTCGTTATGCCGCGGATTTGCGCTTGTCCTGCCCGCGCATGTCAGCGGCGGCGTCGAGCACCGCTTTCACAATTTTGTCGTAACCGGTGCATCGGCAAAGATTTCCCGCCAGCGCGTAGCGAATCTTCGGCTCGGTGGGATTCGGATTGCGATCGAGCAGCGACTTGGCCGAAATCAGAAATCCCGGCGTGCAGATGCCGCACTGCAGGCTCGCGTGTTCGAGAAACTTATGCTGCAAAACGTGGAGCACGCCGTTGGTCGCGAGCCCCTCGACGGTCGAGATATTTTTGCCTTGCGCCTCGACCCCGAGCATCAGGCACGAGTCCACCGCGCGGCCGTCGACCATCACGGTGCATGCGCCGCAGTCGCCGGTCAGGCATCCTTCCTTAGAGCCGGTGAGTTCGAGCACGTCGCGCAGGGTTTCGAGCAGGCTTTGGCGCGGCTCGCACAGGAACTCGACGGTTTCGCCGTTGATTGTCGCTTCTACCAGGGTCTTTTTCATAACTCTATGCCGTAGGTTGTGTGGCTGTGGTTCAGCTTTTCTTCGCGCGTTCGGCGGCGATTGTCAGCGCGCGGCGCGTGAGCACCGCCGGCGACGTGGAGGCGAAATTCCGACGTGCCGCGCATGTCGTCGATCGGCTTGCAGACTTCGCTCACCAGCGCGTCCGGCGGCCTCGAGCGCCGCGTCGTCCAGTTTCTTGCCGATGAGCCCGTCCGCAGCCTTGCTCTCGAGCAGCGGAGTCGCCGCGACCGCGCCCAGACCGATTCGCGCCGCCTTGACCTTGTCGCCGTCGAGCGTGACCGACGCGCCGACGCCGACTACTGCGATATCCATCTCGTTGCGCGGGATGAAGCGCAGATACGCGTCGCTCGAATGCGGCGCGGGCGCGGGAATCAGCAACTCGACCAGCAACTCGCCGGGCTTCAGCACGGTGCGTCCGGGCGAGACGACGAAATCCTCGACCGGCACTTCGCGCTCGCCGCTGGGGCCGACGATGCGCGCACGCGCGCCGAGCGCGATCAACGCTGGCGTCGTGTCCGCGGCCGGCGATCCATTGCACAGATTGCCGCCGACCGAAGCGCGATTCTGAATCTGCAGCGATCCGATCAGATGAGCCGCCTCAGTCAGGCCGGGGTAATGCTTGCGCATCACTTCGCTCTCGTGAATTTCGATGCACGGGACGGCCGCGCCGAGCCGCAGTCCCTTTTTCGCATCGAAGGAGAGCGTGTGCAGCTCCTTGATTTTCTTGATGTCGACCAGATGCGAGGTGCGGCGAACTCCGGCGCGCAACTGGATGAGGAGGTCGGTACCGCCGCAGAACGGGCGGGCGTTCTCGCCGTGGGCTTTGAGAATGCTAACCGCCTGATCGAGCGTACTTGGGGCTTCGTAATTTATCGCGTGCAAAGGTGGAAACCTCCGGATCGGGCTCAAGATTATACCCGCCTTTATAACTTGGATACCCTAGTAATGCCGCGCGCTGAAAAGAGGAACGCAAATCGACAGCGTGTTATGCCGCGCGCTTGCGCGGACGGACCTCGCGCTCGATTTTTGGTGCGAGCTCGTCTTTGGCTTTTTCGAGTTCGTAATCGCTCTGCAAGCCGAGCCAGAATTCCGCCGAGGTACCGAGATAACGAGCGAGGCGAAGCGCGGTGTCCGCCGAGATCGGCGCGCTCACCCTTGACGATTTCCGCGATCCGTTTGCCGGCACGCGCAGATCCATCGCGAGTCGATGGATGCTGATGCCGGTCGGGACGATGAAATCCTCATACAGGACCTCGCCGGGATGAAGCAGGCGGTATTTTCCTTGGGCGAGCCATGTTTGAGTGACCTAGCGTATCGCGTGGCACGTCAAGCATCCAATGGTCATCTAAAATTGGCGACTCAGAATCACCGCTTGCTCTTGATGTCGAATCTGACATATACTGTGGTGAGTGGCCAAGACCGGGGATAAACCGCTCGTTTGGCTTCATGGCGAAATCAAAACACCGCCGTTTTCCGAGGAGGGCCGAACGGAAGCCGGGGTCCTACTCCGGCGGCTGCAACAAGGCGAAAATATCTCCCTGCCACATTCGCGGCCGATGGTTGCGATCGGACGCCGGTGTTACGAACTCAGAGTCGTCGACCGAGACGCTACGTGGCGAATCGTGTATCGAATCGATCCAGATGCTGTCTTGATAGTTGATGTGTTCAGCAAGAAGACACGCCAAACGCCGGGTGAAGTGATCGACCGATGCCGGTCACGGCTGCGGCGGTACGACGAACTGGCCGGATAGGTGGCAACCCAATGGAGAAGCGAAAAAAACAGAGATTGGAAGACGCCGGATGGAGGGTCGGAAGCACCGCCGATTTTCTCGGTCTCAGCGACGAGGAAGCCGCGTTGGTTGAGGTCAAGCTCGGACTCGCAAACGCGGTGAGAAAGCACAGAAGCCGGCGCGGAATGACTCAAGCGCAGCTGGGCCGCTTGTTGGGTTCTAGCCAGTCGCGAGTGGCAAAAATGGAAGCCGCTGATCCTTCAGTCAGTATAGATCTGATGGTGCGATCTCTCCTGCGAATGGGCGCGAGCAGAAAAGACGTAGCTGCCTTCATAGCTACGCCAATTTCGCGACGGGCGGCGTAGCTGCGCGCAGGGGCGATGCTAATCTGCATCGCCCCTCGCGTTGCATGTTAGTGGCCGAGTTGGACCATTGTCTGTGGGGTGAAGAAGGTGCGGTCGACGGCGCCCATGTTGATGAACATGCTGTCGTCGTGACCTGAGTATCCCGGCGAATAAACCACGGTCGAGAAGCCGCTGGTTACGTCTTCATCAACCAACGCGGTCTGGAAGATTCGTTTGAAGGGATAGATAGCGACTCGTGCGTTGGGCTCGGCCCGGTCGCGATAGGCGTGGAAAGTCGCGATGGTCTTCCACAGCTGGCCTTGCGAGTTGTACTGATCGGACGCGGTGATGAACCATCCTTCCGAGTCGATGTAGAAAATTCGCTTCGGGATGAGCACGTGCCGGCCAGCGCACCGCGCGGCTTCGCTGTCGCCTCGATAACGTAGAGATTGCGCATTTCCCAATTCTCCGGGCAGACCGTGCGGCCATTGTCTGCCGCGCATGGCTGCGCCGGAGAATTCGCAGCCTCGACCGACGCGAGCATCGGTCGCTCGCCGAGCAGACGGTAGGTGTAGTCCTGGATTCTTGCTGAAAAACCAAACGCGGAATCGGGATCCCAGGTAGAAGCGTAAGTCGTCGCGCCCGGCGACCCGCCGTAGCCGGGCCTGAGCCGTCGCGGCTGGCCACTCCGAACGCATCCGAGAGTTCGCTTACCGGCAAACGTCTCAGCCTTCGGGTCTCCGCACTATATTCCCACACCGCGTCTTCGAACCCTGGAATAGCGTAGCGCTGGCTGACGATTCCCGCGCCGCGCATCTCGGCCGGCTCGAGGATCGGAAACGCTCCGTTATGCGAGGCGATGCCGGTCTTCAGAACGTCCGGGTCCATCGGCATCGGAGCGACCTCAGTGCGGCCGACAGAGTTGTAAAAGCCGAGGTGACCGAATGTGAAATGCTCGATCTCATTTGGCGAGCCTGCACGATGACTCACAGCTTCGACCCCGCGCTGATCGAGGTCGTCGGTGTAAAGCGGCCGGAACTCGAAGTTCCACATGATCTTCGTGGCCGCATCGGGATCATTGGCGTCGACCAGTGGAAACGGCAAGCCGGCGACATAACCCTTGAGATCGCCATCCGCAGTAAGGGAAACCTGCGGCGAGTATTGTTCGGTGGCGGCTTTGTAGGGCGGCGGCCAGTCGAGGTGGCTGGTCGGAACTATCTTCATCGTCATACCTTGCCTGACGAGGGTGAAGTTCCCGGGACTGACCAGGCCTTCTACTTTTGAGGCGTTGTCCGGAGTAATCACATCTCCGGGTTGGACCTGTGCGCTCGCAGGGATTGTTGTAGAAACCACTGCAATCGTCAACGCGAGCGCGGCAACTGTTAGCAGTCCACCATTTGATTCATATGTGATGTCCTCATTAGATTCCGAAGTTGTGGCATCCGACACACTGGGCCATGCTTGGCCGGCGCCCATCTGATAGCGCCCTTCTCTCGCTTGAGGCGTGAGAAAGGAACGCACAAAGTGCGACCTTGGCGGCGTCGCAGATGGTGTCGAATCATCACCTTAGTAGTGAGCAATAGGGAGGCCACCACTAAGCCTCGCGAAGGTTTAGCTCAAACGAAATCGCGAACCGCCCGATTCGCTCGCGAGATCTCTTAGATTCCGGAGGTAAGACTAAATTTCGCGCAGCTTCGTGAAGTCGCTCGCGTCAGACGAAGCGCGATGCCTTTGGGAGGGCAAAGCAGCTAGGGCTTGAACCCCAGGCGCGATGCTACTTGTGCGGCGGCGAGCGCGAGGGCTGGGGCCATCGGGCCCATCAGGGCGAAGCGGGGATCTGTGGTCTGACCGCGGACGTACCGGACGTAGATTTGCTCGACGACCGTCGCAGTCTTCCAATGCGCCCACGCCCAGTAGTACGGCATCGCGCTGACGTCGCGGCCGCTGCGGGTAGCATATCGGTGCAGCAGTTCGTCGCGGGTCAGGAAGCCGGAGCGCAGCGTGTGCGCTTCACCTTGAGAGGTGCCCAGCAGTTCGGGCGGATCGTTCTGGTCGCGCCAGTAGTTCATCGACGATGCCGAGATCGACCAGCGGATCGCCGATGGTCGACATTTCCCAGTCGAAGACGCCGACGATCTCGCCGTGATTCACCGCACCGATCATGACGTTGTGCAGATAAAAATCGTTATGTACCAGCACCGGCGGAGGAGACACCGGCATGTTGTCGAGAAACCACGCGCCGAGTTTTTCCATCAGCGGCACTTCGCGCGTCTTGGCCTTTTCCCATCGCGCCATCCAGCCGGTGATCTGGCGCTTCAGGAAGCCGTCGGGCTTACCGAGAGTTTCGAGACCGATCGCCTTGTAGTCGACGCCGTGCAAATCGCCGAGCGTGTCGATGAAACCCTCGGACATTGCGCGGAAGGTCGCGGGATCGGTGCCGAGTTCGACCGGCAGCGGCTGGCGGTTCTTGATGACGATGCCGGTGCGGCGTTCCATCACGAAGAAAGGCGCGCCGATGATTGAGACGTCGTCGCTGAAGAGCATCCCGCGCGGCGCCGGCTTGAAGACTTCCCACAGACGCGACAGCACTTTGTATTCGCGACCCATGTCGTGGCCGCCCACCGGCAGCAGGCCGAACGGCGGACGGCGCACGACCCATTCGCGATCGCCGAAGCGGAGCAGGTAGGTGAGATTCGACGAGCCGCCGCGAAACTGCTTGACGGTCATGGGCGCGTCGGCGCCGGGCAGTTGCTTCTCGCGCAGATAGGCGACGAGCTTGCTCCAGTCGAGCTGCTCCTCGTCGCGGACATCGCCGAATTCGACGGTGAGATCGATAGCTTCAGGCATGCGTAATGCGAAACCCAGATCCTTCGTAGGAACTCAGGATGACCCCTCGGCGTTGCCTCCCGGTCATTTGTATTTGCGCAGTTCGCGGCGCGCGATTGTCATGCGATGCACTTCGTCGGGGCCGTCGGCGATTCGGAGCGCGCGGCTGTCGCGCCACATCCGCGCGAGCGGGAAGTCGTCGCTGACGCCAGCTGCGCCGAACACCTGGATTGCGCGATCGAGCACGATCATCACCATGTTCGCGCACATCACTTTGATCATCGCGATCTCGTTGCGCGCGGCGCTCTTGCCCGCGGTGTCCATCTTCCATGCGGCGTGCATGACCATCAGGCGGCACGAGTCGATCTCGATTCGCGAGTTGGCGATCCATTCCTGGATGTTCGACTTCTCGGAAAGAAAGCTGCCGTGCGTGAAGCGCGTGCTCGCGCGTTTGCACATCAGCTCGAGCGCGCGCTCCGCGATTCCGATCGTGCGCATGCAATGGTGAATGCGTCCGGGGCCGAGGCGCGCCTGCGAGATCGCGAAGCCGCCGCCTTCCTCGCCGAGCAGATTCGTCACTGGCACGCGACAATCCTTATATATGATTTCGCAATGTCCGCCGCCGCCGGTATGGCCCATCACGGGCACCGGGCGAATCAGGTTGAATCCGGGAGTGTCGGTAGGAACGATTATCTGGCTGGCGCGGCGATGTGGTTCCGCTTCCGGGTCGGTCACGACCATCGCGATCGCGAAGGCAGAGCCAATCGCATTCGAGGTGAACCACTTGTGGCCGTTGATGACGTAATTGTCGCCATCGCGAACGGCGCGGGTCTTGAGCTGGGTCGGATCGGAGCCCGGAGTGTCAGGCTCGGTCATCGAGAAGCAGGTGCGAATCTCGCCGTCGAGACATTTTTGCAGCCACTGCTTTTTCTGATCGGGAGTGCCGAACTCGGCCAGGATTTCCATATTGCCGGTATCGGGCGCCATGCAATTGAACGCGCGCGCGCCGATTGAGCTGCGGCCCATCAGCTCGCACAGCGGAGCGTATTCGTAGTTCTTGAGGCCGGCGCCGAATTTTTCGTCCGGTAAAAAGAGGTTCCAAAGGCCTTCAGCCTTGGCTTTTTTGCGGACGTCTTTCAGCGATTGCGGCTCGGTATTGCCGCTCTCGCCCATCGCGCGCTGAACTTCTTTTTCGATCGGAAAGACGTACTGGTCCATGAAGTCGGAGACGCGCTTGCGCAATTGTTCGGTCTTGGGGGTCAGCGAAAAGTCCATTTCGATCCTCGCGAGGTCCTAATGATTTGTAAGGCAACAGGTAACCCAGATTGGGGGGAAATGAAAGCGAGGGGCGACGGTGATGATGGCGGCAACCTAACCCCTAACCCCTTCCCATAGTGGGAAGGGGGACCAGAAATTTCAGGCGGTGGGTTTGCGCATTACGTAGAAGACGTAGCCGTAGGCGTCGTGATAGGCGCGGAACATGTCGTGCTCGCGGCTCGTTTCGTCGAGAGTTGCGAGCGCGTCGCGATCGTCGGCGTACTTTTCTCTCAGCTCCTCGACCCGACGCTCGGACGGCTGGTAATAGTTGTTCCACCAGTCCTGCACCGGCAGCACAAATCCGTCCATACTGACGTAACCTGCTTCCGCGACCATTTTGCAGTTGCGTTCGATCGATCCCATGCCGGGATAGTTGCGCGCCCAGTATTCTGCCGCCTCGGCCGGCGGATCGGGTACCAGCCAAGTCAGTTCGGATACCGCGAGCCATCCTCCCGGCTTCAGGAATCGATGCCATGCGGTCAGAGCGTCGGCGAAACCCTGGATATAAATGGCGCCTTCGGACCAGATCAGATCGAATGACGCGTCGGCGAAATCCATGTCGAACATCGAGGTGTTGACGGTCGTCACTTGCGGCAAGATTCCCGCCGCGGCGGCGCGTTCGGTCAGCTCATCGAGGAATCGTTGCCGAATATCGACCGCCACGATCCATCCGCCGGTCGCGCGCGCGAGCTCGACAGTCTGCGCGCCGGGACCGCATCCAACGTCGAGGATTCGCGGACTGGTTGGCAGCCCGCGAACCAGGCCGAGCGCGCGCAGCGTTGCCGCCGTGGAGCCGGGTGCCTGTCGCGGCAGGCCTTCTGTTAACTCGCGAAAAATACTCATCTCCCCCACGGCATACTGCCGCTCGACGCGGTGGAACTCAAACGCCCCGAAACTGTCAGTCGCGCGGCTTGTCGGCGGCGAATCGCAGCCGCACGTAGTCGGCAAACCATTTACCGCCATTGGCGTCACAGAGTTCAGGCCGCAATGCTTCGCGCACTTCGTCGATAAAATCGGCGCGAGCGCTATTCGCCAGCGGGGCCATGAAGCTCTGCGCAAAAGTGTCGAGCCATCCATTGATTTCAGTCGGCAGCGGAGTCGGGCGGGGAATCAATGCGATGTAGCTGACTGCGAAGCCGTGGCCTGCGAGCCGCGCGGAGTAATCCTCGACCGTCGGGAAATACCAGGGGTTGAGAGCGTCACCGTCGATACCGCGGCGACGCAGCGCATCGATCAGCGCACGCTTGATCCTATCGACGCATCCGTAGCCGCCGAACTCGGCGACGAAGCGCCCGCCGGGGCGAAGTGCGCGCCATACGCCGGCGATCACGTCGTCAGGCGGCTTCATCCAGTGGATAGCGGCGTTGCTGAATACGGCGTCGAACTCGGCGTCGAAGGCAAGCCGCGCGCCGTCGGCGACACGAGCGTCGAGACCGAGACGTCGCGCGGCTTCGACCTGGGGTGCGCTCGCGTCGACGCCGACGACTTCGCATCCCATGGCGGCGAGCTTTACCGTCAGCGCGCCGTCGCCGCATCCGAGGTCGAGGATGCGCTCGCCGGCCTGCGGCGCGAGCAGCTCGACTACCGGCGCACCGAGATCCGAGACGAAGCGGGCGTTGCGTGCGTATGCGTCGGGGTCCCAGCTCTGATTGGTCGTCGTCATGTACTTAACTATAGTTAATAATCACCGCGATGCAACAGTTCCGGCTTGAGCTCCGATGGCGCGCGATTCAGTCTGAGTGCGTTCGCTGGTTTGCTCGCGGCGCGGCAGAAGACGGGCGGAGTTGAGGATAAAGGTCATCTCCGATGTGACGTGGATGAAGGCTGCCAAGGCAGGATGGAGCAGCCCTGATGCGGCCATCGCGATGCCGACCATATCCACGGCGATGGTGCCCGCGAAATTCTGCCAGATGACGCGTCGAGTCCATCGCGCGATTCGCACTGTCTCCGCGAACTTGTCCAGGTCGTTGCCAAGCAGCACGACGTCGGAGGTTTCGCGCGCGACGTCGGTGCCTGAGCCCATCGCAACGCCGACACTTGCTTCCGCCAACGCCGGCGCGTCGTTGATTCCGTCGCCCACCATCGCCACGACCCGGCCGCTCGCAACCAGTTGCTTGATTCTGACGAACTTGGCTTCGGGCAGTAGTTCAGCTTCGACCTCGGTGATGCCCAGTTCGGCGGCGACGGACCTGGCCACCTCGCCCGTGTCTCCGGTGAGCAGGATGCTGCGGATGCCCATCCTGCCGAACGATTCGATGGCGCGGCGAGATTCAGGCCGCACGATATCGCCGACCGCAATGCTGCCGAGAAATCGTCCGTCGCGCGCAACCATCAGCCTCGACGACGGACTGGCGCTCGTCGCGAAGGTCTCCGGCACCCCGACTCGATGATCGGCCATCAGCGCGCGATTGCCTACGATTACCGTTGAGCCGTTGATCACGGACGCGATGCCTTTGCCGGGCGCGTAATCGAAGCGATCAGGTTCTTTCAGCGAACAGTCTCTGCTCGAGGCATAGGCGACGATCGCTTTGCCTAGAGGATGTTCCGAGCGCATTTCGGCGGACGCCGCAGCTTCGACCACATCCGCTTGGGTGACGCCCGCGACGGGAGTAACGGACCGCACCTCCATGCGGCCAAACGTCAGCGTGCCGGTTTTGTCGAGCACGACAGTGTTCACGCGTCCAAGAGTCTCGAGGTACAGGCCGCCCTTGATGATCGCGCCGAGCCGCGCGGCTCGACCGATGCCACCAAGAATCGCGAGAGGCGTGCCCACGGCGATTCCACATGCACCAGCGACGATGACAACTGAGATCGTCGAGCGAATATCGCGCGTCAGAATGAAGGTGATGACCGCTGAGAACATCGCGAAGTAGACCAGGTAGCCCGCGGCGCGATCCGCGAGGCGCTGCACCGGCGCGCGCGAATTCTCGGCGCTCTCGACCGCCTCGATTATCTTGCCGTAGCTCGAGTCGCGGCCGATTCGGTCGGCTCGAATTTCCAGCGCGCCTGACTGGTTAATCGTTCCCGCGAACACGATCGAGTCCGGCAGCTTCTCGACCGGCATCGACTCGCCGGTGATTCGCGACTGATCGACGAATGAGTGACCGGTGATAACGACGCCGTCGACCGGCACCAGGCCGCCCGGATTGACCAATACGCGATCGCCGACGCGCAATTCTTCGGCCGAAACCTGGTGAGCCCCGTCGGCACCGCGGACGGTCACGGAGCGCGGCAGAAAGTCCAGCAGATCGCGAATCGCCCGCCGGCCACGCGAAACCGTCAGGTGCTCGAGAACTTCGGCGATCAGCACGAACAAGGTGATGATCAGCGCGGTGAAGAACTCGGAAATCGCGGCTGCCGCCAGGATCGCAATCGACATCGAGAGTTCCATCGTCATCCGGCGCGCGGCGATGTTCTCGATTGCCTCTTTGAAGATCGGCCAGCCGCCAATCAGGACGCCGGCCACGCCGATGAGACTAATCCGCGGGAACGGCTCCCAGACGCGGAACCACACAGCTATCGAGCACAATGCGACCAGAACGATCCGGAGAACCTCGAGCCAGTTGATGCATGCTCGCCGCTATCCTCGATCATCGCGGATTCGGCTTCCGCATGTTCTTGCGAGTTTGATTTCGGAGTTTCAATCATTGCGGCTGATTCATAGCGCGCCCCGCTCATTTCAGGTAGGCCTGAACGATGTCGATCAGCTCTTCCGCGCCCCTGGATCTGGCTGAATTGCGTTCACGCGCGGGATCGACGACGTGAAGCCGGATGTGATCCTCGATGACTTCCGCCACCAGGCTATTGAGCGCGCCGCGCGCGGCTACTGCCAGGTGGAGCACATCGGAGCATCCCTTTTCCTCTGCGAGAGCGCGCTCAAGCGCCTCGATTTGGCCGCGGATGCGCCTTACCCTGTTCAGTAGTTTGGTTTTTTCCTTGATGGTGTGACTCATGCCGCCTCCGTCCAAAAAAATTCACAGACGACGGAATAAATTCCGTCCTACTTAAAAAAAATATTATACCCCCTATTATATTTTTGTGGGAAGTCGTTAGATTGCGCGAAAAAGCCTGTATCGAAATCAGGGTTTGACGGCTTTGCTTTTTTCCGCGGTGGACGGCACTTTACTGACGCGAGCGCAGCTCGAGCATAGTCCGTAAATGAGCACCACGTGATCGACTACCCGGAAGCTCGGCGGAATCATTTTGCCAAGTTGCTCGAGACATCCCTCGAGCTCGAACATCTTACGGCATTTCAGGCAATGAAAGTGGTGATGATGGACTTTGCCGCGAACTTCGTAGCGCGGCGACTCTCCCGGCACTTCCACTGAGACCAGCCAGCCTTCGCCGGTAAGAGCCTTGATCGTGCGATAGACGGTCGCAATTCCAAGGCCAGCCACTTTCTGCTGGGCAAGCTGCAAAACCTCGTCGGCGGCCAGAGGACGATCGTTGCGCTCGAACACGTCGCGTATGTGGCGGCGCTGCTGGGTATTGCGGCGAAAAGTCTTTGCCGATTTCAAGGGGGCGGAAGAAGGCATGGTGGGAGATGTCCGTTGACGTTAACCTCTCCCCGGCCCCTCTCCCTTTTGGAGAGGGGAAGAGAATTCAGTCGCGTTTGGAGCATGGCGTTTGACTTAACGATTACGATTTATCAATATCATTAAGGGGAGTAGAAATGCTAACAGATGTTCCTGGAATATTGACGGCTTCAATGCCCGCGACGGCGCTCGATCTCAGCCTGGTCGATCCCGTTGCTGCGAGATGTCGTCGAAGCGACGAATCGATCGCCTGGTTGCGAACCGAGTTCAGCTGTTCCGGCATGCCGGACGACCACGCTATCGATTCAGATGGGACGGTTCGGCGTTGGGGCTCGCACACGGCCGGCGAGATGTACATCGCGTACGCCTGTCCCTGGGCTGAGATGAACCGTGTTTTGGAGACCGCGATCAACCGAGCCTCCGCATGCGGACTTCCGCTCACCATTCGTTTCAACTCATGGAGCGGCGACATCCGGGACATTTCGATGACTGTGCCGGTCGCGCACTTCGCGGTCGCAGTCCATTACGATCCGGCTGAATTGGCCAGCACCCAGGCAGCCTTGAGTGTGTTCGGGCAGATCGCAGCCATCGCGGGTTGACACATCTGCGGATGACACGGCAGGCTCAATAGAGAGGTAAAATACGGCGTTTAAGCTTGATGACGTTTCGCTTCCACAAGACTGACAGACCGTTAGCACGCGCGATTTCGATTTTCGGCGCGGTGCTTATCGTTGTCTCGCAACTTATCGGCGTCGCTCATTTTCATGAGGGCGCGGTTTCGCGCAATGGGGTCGCATCTCCAGCAGATCAGTGCCGATGCGGGATTGTGTCCGATTTGTCAGCTCGCGTTGCATTCGCCGGGATCGATGGCGCAGGCGACGACGGTCGCGCGCGGCCCAGCGATCGCCGAGACGATATTTATCACTGCGCCGAGTCGTTCCGAGTCGCCGGTTTTCTCAGCCGCGCGGGTGCGCGCTCCTCCGATAGTGCTCTAAGCCCCCTTTCCGACAGATTTGATTCTTCTCGCGCGCGCGACCGTTTCGCGCGCCGCCATCCGCGTATCGTAGGCGCGGACGGAAACCTGAACCGATGGGAGCTTGTGATGCGGAGGAATTTATTTGCGTGGATCCCGATGGCCGGGATCCTGATTCAACTGGTTTTTTGTATGCCGGCAATAGCAGCCAATTTGAAGACCACGACGACCACGAAATATCGAATCACGGGAGTGGTGAAGGACGCCCTTGGCAGACCGATCAAGGATGTGGCGCTGTCGCTGCAGGATTCCAGCGGGCAAGGTTGTGGCGCATGCGACGAGCAACGATGCGGGCGAGTTTTCGTTCAACGCGATCGCGCCCGGCACTTATGCGGTCGTGGCGACCGGCAGCGGATTCAAGCCTGCCACTTCGATCGTGTCGGTCTCGACCAAAGGCGCGGCGCCAGTGGCGCTCGCGATGGAAGCCGAGAAGGAGGTCAGCCTCAGGGTCGCGGCGACGCGGCTGAACCAGGCGCGCAACTCCTTATCGCCGAATACGGGCGGCAGCAAATACACGTTCACCCAGCAGGCGATCCAGGAATTGCCGCAGGGTAACAATACGCCTCTGAACCAGGTGCTGCTGCAGGCGCCGGGCGTCGCGCAGGATTCGTTCGGACAGATCCACGTGCGCGGAGACCATGCCAATCTTCAGTACCGGATAAACGGGGTCCAGCTCCCCGAGGGCATTACCGGTTTCGGGCAGATATTGAGTCCGCGCTTCGCCCAATCGATCAGCCTGCTGACGGGAGCGCTGCCGGCCGAATACGGCCTGCGAACGGCGGGAGTCATCGATATCAAGACCAAGGACGGGTTGCTCGACCCGGTCGCCAACGTGGATTTCTACGGCGGGCAGCGCGGGACCACGCAGCCGAGCTTCGAGTACGGCGGGTCGAAGGGCAATTTCAGCTACTACATGACGGGGCAATACTTCGGCACCGATCGCGGCGTCGAGCCGCCGACGTCGGGACCCACGGCGATTCACGACACCAGCAACCAGGGCTCGGGTTTCGGATACTTCTCGTACTTTCTAAATTCGACGACGCGGCTGAGCTTGATCACGGGAGCCGCGATCAATCACTTTCAGATTCCCGCGAACCCGAATCAGCCGCAGGTGTTCACGCTGGCGGGAGTGCCGGTCTATCCGTCGGCGAAAGTCCGCGAGAACCAGTTCGAGCAAAACTACTTCAGCGTGCTGGCGTTGCAAGGCGTCGTTGGAGAGAATATCGACTATCAGATCGCGCCGTTCAGCCGTTACTCGGCGGTCACTTTCAATCCCGACCACGTCGGCGACTTGATCTACAACGGCGCCGCGTCGAGGGTTTTTCGCAGCGACTGGGGCAACGGTTTTCAGATCGATACGGCCTATCACGGGATTGCCAATCATACGTTTCGGCTGGGCGGATATTTCGACGCCGAGCGCGCCGAGATCGACAATCACGAAGCGACTTTCCCTGCAGTGGGTGGCGTGCAATCGTCAAGTATCCCCATCTCGATCGTCGATGACATCGGGCTGCAGACCTGGATTTACAGCGGCTATATCCAGGACGAATGGAAGCTGACGGAAAAGCTGACGTTTAACTATGGCGTCCGCTTCGACCTGTACGATGGGCTGGTGCGAGCCGACCAGGCCAGTCCCCGCGCTGCGCTCGAGTACAAGCCTTTCAAGGGAACCACGCTGCACGCCGGCTATGCGCGCCAGATGACGCCGCCCGAAACCGAACTGGTGCAGGTCGGCGACATCAAGCAGCTCAAAAACACGACCGGCGCACCTCCTTCCAACGGCAACGGCAATCCGACGGTGGAGCGCGACCACTTGTTTGATGTGGGAGTGACGCAGGAGGTCATTCCCGGACTGAATATCGGAATCGATTCCTACTACAAGAAGGCGGTCCGACCTCATCGACGAGGGACAGTTCGGGCCGGCGCTTATCTTCGAAACGTTCAACTATGCAAAAGGGCGCGTTTGGGGAGTCGAGTTCACGGGCTCGTACACTCACGAGAACATCTATGCGTACGAGAACTTCGCCTACAGCGTCGCGCAAGGCACGCAGGTGGAATCGGGCCAATTCAACTTCACGCCGGACTGAACTGGATTCATCACAGCTCACTATATCTTCCTGGATCACGACCAGACGTTCACCAATTCCGCTGGCGTCGTTTACAACTGGCGTAAATGGATGTTCAGCATTGATGGAACTTACGGCAGCGGACTTAGAAGCGGATTCGCCAACACCGGAAACCTGCCATTCTATATCCAGCTCGATGCCGGCATCACCAGGCGGGTGCCGCTACCTAACAATGGGGGCACGCTCGAATTTCGCGGCGCGATCGTGAATCTCAACGATCGCACTTACCTGGTGCGAAACGGCACCGGAGTCGGGGTGTTTGCCAATCAATTCGGACCGCGCCGGGCGGTATATGGCGGGATAAAATGGGAGCTTCCATTCACAAAACCCGCGAGCGCGATGCCAATGAAACCGAGGTCGCGGCTTAGGCGTCAGATAGTAAGGAGAACTGAGTAATGCAGGATGTATTGGCAGCGTGGCACGCCATCAAGTTCGGCGGCGCGATGGTCTATCCGCTGCTGGCGCTGGGCGTTCTCGCAATCGTGATAATCATCGACCGGGCCGTACTCTACGCGCGATGCCTGCGACTACCCGCGGAACTTGCCAACCTGGTCGAGACGTTCGGATTTTCGTGGGTCGAGCTCGAGAAGCGGTTGAATGAACTCGGGCCGCGCAACGCATACGGGCGCTTCCTTCAAGTGATCGCCGACAATCGCAACAAGCCCGCGTGGTGGGTCGAATCGCGCGCCGGCGACGAGGCGGGACGGATCGAAAAGACGCTCGCGCGCGGACTGTGGGTGCTCGAGACTGTAGTGACTGCGGCGCCGCTGCTCGGCCTGCTCGGCACCATCACGGGCATGATGCAGTCGTTCAACGTGATCGGCGCGTCGACGCTGGTCGCGCCGACGCAGGTGACGGCGGGCGTCGCGCAGGCGCTGATTGCGACCGCGCTCGGACTGCTGATCGCGGTGCTCGCGCTGTTCGCGTTCAATCTGTTCTCGCGGATGCAATCGCAGTCGCTCGACACGATGGAGCGGCTGGGCTCGCGGCTGGTCGATCACATACGGCTCGACCAGGAGGGCGGCAGTGAGTCGGCGCCAATCCCAAGACCGGCGGCAGTAGCGCGATGAAAATCCAGCGGGCTCGCCATTTTCGGCACGGGCGAATCGAGATCATCCCGATGATCGACGTGATGTTCTTTCTGCTGGTGACGTTCATGCTGGCGTCGCTGTCGATGCAGAGTCTCAACTCGATCGCGGTCAACCTGCCCAAGGGCAACGCCGAATCGATGGAGCATCAGGAGCCGATCACGCTGACCGTCACGCACGACAGCAAGATTTTCATCGACAAGACGCCGACCACGCTCGAGCAACTGGCGTTCGTGCTCAAGCCGATGCTCAAGACCAACGATCTTGGCGTGGTGGTGAACGCGGATACTGACGCGCCCGAAGGGACGGTGGTCGAAGCGATGATCGAGGCGCGGCGCGCGGGCGTCGAGAAATTTCTGATTGCCGTGAAGCATTGAAGTGGCAGGCGCAGCTCAAATCGCGATACGACCGCCGGAGATGGACGAACCGGCGCGGCGGCTGCTGTGGGTCATCCCGCTGGCGATCGCGATTTGGGCGATTCTGCTGAGTGGATTTTCGCTCATCCTGATGCGCACGAAGGCGCCGCCCGCGGAGTTGCAGCCGATCGAGGCGCGGCTGATCGATATACCGAAGGTGGCAGCCGGGCTGCAGGGCAACGGCGGCGCGATTCATCCGGCGGCGCCGGCGATTCCTCATCCGAAGGCCGCGCCGATCGTCAAGCCGCATCCCGTTGCTCACGCGAAGAAGGTCGCGCCATTGCCGCCGGTGATTCGCTCTCCCTACGGCACCGAGAAAACCACCGAGGCCCCGAGCGTCGATGAAGCTCCCGGCGCAAGCACGGGCACCGCGACGGAAAGCGGCGCGAGCGGCGGTTCGGGAATCGGGCGAAGGATCGGGCGGCGGCGGCGGAATCGGCACCGACACCGTCGGTGCGCACGCGATTTACGCGCCGACTCCGGTGATACCCGACGACCTGCGCGAAGACGTGATGCAGACCGAGGCGGTCGCGCGTTTCAACGTATCGTTCGACGGCGTCAGCGAGGTGACGCTTGAAAAGCCAACCTCGAGCCCGCGCCTGAACCAGGTGCTGCTCGAAACGCTCAAGCAGTGGAAGTTTTTCCCGGCGGTAAAAAACGGCGTCGCGATCCCGTCGTCGTTCGAAGTCCGAATCCCGATTTCAGTTCAGTAAATCTGTTTTTGTGTCATTCTGAGCGCAGCGAAGAATCCCGATCTTCCTCGACGCTGGCGACGCACGCCAATCACGCATTGAACGAAGTTGTCGGTGCTCTCCCGTTTGCGGACGCACCATCGGAACTTTAACGCTTTTCACGGCGCTCACTCCGATCTCGCCGCAGTGGGAGCTGCCCGCTGGCACAGAAAGATCCGGGATTCTTCGCTGCGCTCAGAATGACACAAAGAAGATCAGGCGCACCGCACAAACGGATCAGGCGACGCTGCACAGACGGTCGATCACCTTGTGAATCATTGCGGGGCCGCGCTCGAAGGCGTCGCGGCGGACGTGCTCGTTGGGCTGATGCGCCTGCTCGAGTCGCCGGGGCCGCAGATGAGCGACGTGATTCCTGAGCCGGTGAACCATCCGCCGTCGGTGGCGTAGAGCGCGCCGCCTGCGGTCTTTGCGCCGGTGACATCGAACAGAGCGGCTTCCAGAGCCGTTCCGCGCGGCGAATCGAGCGGAGGCACGACGTTCAGGAGATTGGTTTCGATTTTCGCGCGATGCTCGCCGCCGGCGTAGTCGTGACTGTCGAGCGCGCCAAGCCGGCGCTGGATCTCGTTGTAAACGTCGAGCGGGTCGGCGTTGGGCAGGGATCGATAGCTGACGCGCAGCGTGCATTCCTCGGTGATCATGTTGAGCGCGATCCCGCCGTGCACCGTTCCGAAATTCAGCACGTCGTGCGGCGCGTCGGGAAAAATCTTCGCGTATTCGGCTGGCCTGCGGGTTGCCAGCTCCTGCTGATAGCGGCCGATGGTGTCGATGACGCGGGCCATCACGGCGATTGCGTTGACGCCGCGGGCCGGTGCGCCGCTATGGCCGCCGATGCCGCGGACGGTTACGCCGAACGACACGATGCTCTTGTGCGCGAGCGACACTTCCCACGAAGTCGGCTCGCCGATCCATGCCAGGCGCGGGACTGGCGTTTCGCCCAGGATTTGTTTGAGCGCGGGCGCGACGCTTTTGGCGCCGAGGCATCCGACTTCCTCGCTGGCGGTGAAGACGAACACCAGCGGGCGCTTGAGCCGCGACGAATCGAGCGTGCGCGACGCGTCGAGGCATTGCGCGATGAAGCCTTTCATGTCGGTGGTGCCGCGGCCGTAAATTTTGTCGCCCGCGGGTTCGAGCTTGAGCGGATCGCGCTCCCATCCGGGCTGTCCGTCGAAGGGGACGACATCGACGTGTCCCGAAATTATCAGGCCGTCGGCGCGCGGCGGACCGATCCATGCGACCAGGTTGGCCTGCGAGACGCCGAACAGCTCGATCGGTTGAATTGCGGTTTTGAATCCGCGCGGCGCGAGCTCGGCCGCGATGTATTCCATCGCGTCGCGATCGCTTTTTGCGCTGACCGTGTCGAACGCGACGAGCCGCTTCGCGACTTCATACAAGTAGTCGTTCATGGTGCACCTGGACCGTGAATCCGGTCAGGAGAATCGCACAATCGGCGGGTCGATAACAAATCGAAGTCTTATAACATCGCGGAAATACTCACGTATTGGCCGATGTGGGACCGGGATAGGCAATGGGCCGCGCGGGTGGCTAGAATGCTGGGGTCGGGAGGAGGGGCTGGATGGAGTTGGATGAGCAGATGGCCAATCAATCGGATAGTCATGGAATAATTGCGCACACGGTCGCCGAGGCGCCTGCGCCTCAAAATGGCGCGGCGGCCGATCCGATAGCGATGCCGGTGATCGCTGATGGATCGGTGACGGCGGTCGAGAAGGCGCCGCCGCCGCATATCGACAAGGATCTCACGTCGCCCGACCTGTTCCTGAATCGCGAGCTGACGTGGCTCGCGTTCAATCGACGGGTGCTGCATGAGGCGGAAGACGAGCGGAATCCGCTGCTCGAGCGGCTCAAGTTCCTGGCGATCACGGCGTCGAATCTCGACGAGTTTTTCATGAAGCGTATCGGCGGCCTGAAGCAGCAGGTGGTCGCCGGGATGCACGAGCTGACGGTCGACGGCCGCACGCCGCAGCAGCAAATCAACGAGTGCTACCTGGTGGTGCGCGAGATCGAGCAGCGGCAGCGCGAGGTTGGGCCGCATATTCTGCGCGAGCTCGAGAACCACGGCATTCGGGTGAGGCTCTACGCCAGCCTCTCGGACGAAGAGTGCAAGTCGGTTCGCGACTACTACTACAAGAATATTTTTCCGCTAGTGACGCCGCAGGCGATGGACCCCGCCCATCCGTTTCCGTTCGTGTCGAACCTGTCGCTCAATTTGCTGGTGACCGCGCGCTATCAGAACGACTCGGACCCGCTGATGGCGCGGGTGAAGGTACCGGTCGGCTTCGGAATCCCGCGGTTCCTGCGGGTCGGCAACAAAAATGATTTTGTGCGGCTCGAGGACGTCATCTCCAACAATCTCGATTTGCTGTTTCCCTCGATGCTGATCGACTCGTACGAACTTTTCCGCGTGACGCGCAATGCCAACACCGAGCGCGACGAGGACGAGGCCGACGATTTGCTGGCGCTGATCGAATCCGAGCTGCGCGACCGCCGTTTCGCGCCAATCGTGCGGCTGGAAGTGCTGACCGGGATGAACCCGGTGCATCGTGGGATGCTGGCGGCGGAACTCGGTCTGGACGAACGCTCCGACGTGTTCGAAGTCGACGGCATGCTATCGATGCGCGACCTGGCCGAGCTTGCGGCGATCGATGAGCCCGCGCTGCACGATCCGCCACATCATCCGGTGGACCATCCGCGGCTGACCGTCGGGCGCAGTATCTTCCATGTCATTCGCGACGCGGGATCATTGCTGCTGCTGCATCCGTACGAGTCGTTCTCGACTTCGGTCGAGCGATTTTTGCGCGAGGCTTCAGAGGACCCGAAAGTCCGCGCGATCAAGATGACGCTGTATCGGACTTCGCCCGACTCGAAAATCATCGGGTACCTTTGCGACGCGGCGCGCAACGGCAAGCAGGTCGCGGTGGTGGTCGAGCTGAAGGCGCGCTTCGACGAAGCTGCGAATATCCAGTTCGCGACCAAGCTCGAGGAATTCGGGATTCACGTGACCTATGGTGTGGTCGGCCTGAAGACTCACAGCAAGGTCATCCTGGTGATTCGGCAGGACTACAACGGTCTGCGGCGCTACGCGCATATCGGGACCGGCAACTATCATCCGGTGACGGCGAGATTCTATGCCGACTACGGCCTGCTCACTTGCGACGGCACGATCGGCGAAGACCTGACCGAGCTGTTCAACTACCTGACGACCGGCTACATGCCGAATCGTCCGTACCGCAAGATCCTGCCCGCGCCGACCGTACTGAAGCGCGCGCTGCTCTCGCGAATCGAGCGCGAGATCAAAGTGCACTCGGCCACATCGCCGGGGTTGATTCAGTTCAAGATGAACGCGCTCGAGGACGTGGACGTCACGCGGGCTCTATATCGCGCGTCGCAAGCGGGGGTGAAAGTCGACCTGATCGTGCGCGACACGTGCAGGCTGCGTCCGGGAATCCCGGGGCTGTCGGAAAACGTGCGGGTTGTGAGCATCGTCGGCAGATTCCTCGAGCACGGCCGCGTCTACTATTTCCGCAATGGCGGCGCGGAGGAATATTTCATCGGATCCGCCGATTGCATGAAGCGCAATCTCGAGAGCCGGGTCGAAGTCGTCGCGCCGGTCGAGGATCCGCAACTGCGCAAGGAACTGCGCATCGTGCTCGATATCCAGTTGCGGCCAAATCGATGCCAGTGGGAGATGCAGTCAGACGGTACTTACGTCAGGACGACGGCCGCGGACGCCGCGCCGGCCTGCCAGCAGGCTATGATCGATTTCGCCGAGACGCGTCAGACAGAAGCGACCAAGGTCAAGCGGCGCCGTGCCAAGGGTTTCGCGCGCCGCGCGGTAAGAGAAAGAAGCGACGAGTAAGCCTTACGACGAGTCCGAGGCTCGGAGGCCTCAGGCTCGCATCAATCAAATCAGACTTTCGGGCGGGCGCGGCTATTCGCCGGGGCGCGGGGGAATCGCGACGTAGTTGCCGGGATTCGCGGCCATCGCCTGGCGAACTTCAGGGTGCGCGGAAAAGAATGCACCGAGCTGCGGATGCTTTTTCGCGTAGGCGTCGTCATTGATCAGCGCGGGATTGTGAGCAAGCTCGCTCGCGACTTTGGGATGCTGGCTGGCGAAGTCGTTCCAGGTCTTGAGCTTGTGGGTGTCGATATCGCGGCTATCGGCTGCCTTAAACACAGTCGTGGTATTTCCATTCACGACAGTGCCCATCGTCTTTCCGTCTTGCGCGAACGATGGAGCGGCGAAAGCGATAGGGAGCGTGACTGCGATCAACAGAGTCGATATACGATTCATCCTTTCAGCATAGTGTTTCTCATAGGAAATGCAAAAATTCCCACCGTGCTATCAGGAACACAAATGCTCTATTGGCCGAAGCGGGCATCGCGCGCGATTGCACGGTTCCCTCGCTCGATCTCTTTTTCGAGAAGCTCAGTTGGGGCGGCGCTACAGCGCTCCGCCCCAACAGCCACGGCAAGTTCGGGACGATTCTTGAGCGAGCATCCCTATCTCTCGGCACGCGATTCCTCTTCACGCGGCGGCGGCGCTACGTAATTGCCGGGATCCTCCTCCATCGCTTCGCGAATATCCGGATGCGCCGCGAAGAATTCGGCCAGTTCCGGATGTTTCTTCACCCAGCCGTCATCATTGATCAGTGAAGGATGGTACCCGAGCGTGCGGGCGATATCCGGATGCTCAGTGGCAAACGAACTCCAAGTGTGGAGCTTTTGCATGTCGATATCACTGGTGTCGGCGGCCTTGAACACGATTTCCGTGCGTCCGTTGTCGACAACGCCAAGCACCTTTCCTTCTTGTGCGAGCGACGGAGCGGCGAAAGCGACTGGAACCACGGCTGCGATCAAAAGAGTCGATAAACGTTTCATCAGTCTTCACCTCGTTCCCGGCTGTCGGGATTATTGGCAAACCCTACACACCGTCAAAGGTGAGCAACTCTCGTACCGGGAATATTTTTCTCAACGGCGTCGCCAATGCAGGATGATCTTTCCGAGAAATGAGAATGTATTAATTACAAACTACCCGGTTTCGCAGTAGCTGGTTTCGCCCGGTCTTCGCCCACAGACGCTCGAGCACTGTTCGAGTAGTTCAGTTTCGGTGGGGCGGCAGCGCCACCCGACATGATGAAAGTCATCGCTTCGTTGATGGTCCAATCGAGCATGATGAGGCGACTGGTCGGGACCAATTCCATGTAGCCGGAAGTGGGATTGGGCGTGGTGGGAACGTAGACGGCGGCGATCTCCTCGCCGGTGTCGGCGTCGTTGAAAATCCTGGTGACGAGGCCGACGGTTTTCATTTCGGGCGATGGGAACTCGATCAAAACGACGCGCTGGGAACTGCCGGGCTTGGTCTGAAAGCTGGTGACGAGTTGGCGCGCGGCGCCGTAGATCGATTGCACGACCGGAATTCGCGCCATCAGGTAATCAAAGGCGGCGAGCAAGCGCCGGCCCGCGACGGCGGTCGCGATTTCGCCAAGGACGTACAGAGCAGCGAGGACAATCGCGACCGAGATCGTTCCTTGAAACCATGGCGCAGAAAATCCCTCGGCGAGCGTCGGCGAATGAATCCTCAGCCACGAGACGTAGGCCCTGACGAATGGGCTGCCGAGCGCAACCAGAAGGCCGACCAGAAAACTGATCACCCACACGGTGACAAGGATGGGAATGGCGGTCAGGATTCCCGCGACCAGATTGCGACGGATCTTTGCGAGCATCGAGCGAGCCTCATCCTCCCGCGCGCGCGGGCTCGGTCGTACGACGGCGCAGCGCAGTAGCAGCGAACACGGTTATCGCGACGGCGATGATTGCGATCGCCGCGAGCATCCAGAGGTAGGCTTCGACCTCGGTTCCAATCACGGCGGCCAACGCGAGCGCGGCGCTGACCCAGTAGAAGCTGCGGTCCATGTGCACGCCCGCGATGAAGCAGGTGACGGCGAGAATTATCAGTGTGACGAGCGCAACCGAGTCGGCGTCCATTTGGCCGCGCGCGAGTTGCAGGAAAATTATCTGCACGGCGACGATCGGTCCGAGCCAGTGCAGAACCTGCCGCAGGATGCGCCTCCACACCGGTCCGACATTACTATTGGGGCCGGCCAGTTCGTGCCACAGGCTCACGAAGCCGAAGATCGGAAACATCGCGCTCCAATAGTAGCGCGCGTGGAGATGGCTGACGTTGGTGAGGAACAGGCCGATCATCACGAGCACGGAAAGAACTCCGACGATCAGCAAACGTCGCAGCAGGCCGGCTTCGATCCTGCTGGTCCATGACGCGGGCGCGATGGTGGTCGTCGCAGGTGCGGCTTGCGCACCAGTCTGCGGTTCCGTTTCGCTAGCGTTCATGTCCCGATGATTTAGTATCGATCAAGTTTGCGCAAGCAGCGCGGCGATATACGACGACCTCGGCTCACCAGGTGTCGATGTTGGGACGCTTCTTTGCGGTGCGCGGCGGTTTAGGCGGGGTCGAGCGCAAACCCGCGACGATCCATTTGCGCGAGTCGAGCGGGTCGATGACGTCGTCGATTTCGAAGTGCGACGCAGTGTTCACCGCCTTGCCGTGGCGATACATGCGATCGACCATCTCGTCGAAGAGTTCCTTGCGCTTCTGGGGATCCTCGACAGCGGCGAGTTCGTTGCGATAGCCGAGCTTCACCGCGCCCTCGAGTCCCATGCCGCCGAATTCGCCGGTCGGCCATGCGACGGTAAAAATCGGCGCCTTGAAACTGCCGCCGGCCATCGCCTGCGCGCCTAATCCGTAGCCCTTGCGCAGTATGATCGTAAAGACAGGCACGGTAACGTTCGCGCCCGTCACGAACATCCGGGACGCATGACGCACCAAAGCGGTCTTCTCGACCTCGGGGCCTACCATGATGCCGGGAGTGTCGCACAGGAACAGGAGCGGAATGTCGAAGGCATCGCATAGCTGCATGAAGCGCGCGGCCTTGTCGGCGCCGTTGCTGTCGATCGCGCCCGCGAGATGCACGGGGTTGTTCGCGATCAGTCCAACGGGGCGTCCTTCGATCCTGATCAACGACGTGACCATCCCGGGGCCGAAATGGCGGCGCACCTCGAGCACCGACCCGGTATCGGCGAGGGTCTCGATCACGGCGCGGACGTCGTAGATGCGAAGTCTATTTTCGGGAATGATCGTGCGCAGCAAGCGCTGGTCGGCACATAGCCAGTCGCGAACTTCGCCCTGGAAGTACGATAGGTACTTCTTAGCTACTTGTACCGCTTCAGCTTCGTCGGCGACCGGAATGTCTACTACGCCATTAGCTACTTGCACGTCCATCGGTCCTACTTCTTCGGGGCGGAATATACCCAGTCCGCCGCCTTCGATCATCGCGGGACCACCCATTCCGATGTTCGAGCCCTTGGTCGCGATTACTACATCGCAGCATCCCAGTAATGCTGCATTGCCGGCGAAACACCTACCCGAGTTGATACCTACTAGAGGCACCAGGCCGCTCAGTTTTCCCCAGTAGTTGAATGCCATGCAGTCGAGTCCCGCGACGCCCAGCCCGTCGGTGTCGCCGGGGCGTCCACCGCCGCCTTCTGTGAAGAACACCACCGGCAGGTTCGACTTTTGCGCGATTTCGAACATCCGGTCTTTCTTGCGATGGTTCTGTTGGCCCTGCGTGCCGGCGAGCACGGTGTAGTCGTACGACATCAGGATGCACTGAGCTTTGGAGTCCTCGAACAGGTCGCCGTTGACGCGTCCGATACCCGCGACCATCCCATCAGCCGGGGTGTTCTTCACGAGGTCTTCGATAGTGCGCCGCCGACGCTGCGCCGCGATAACCAGCGGCCCGTACTCGACGAACGTGCCGGGGTCGCAGAGGTCGTCGATATTTTCGCGAGTGGTACGCTGCCCGGTCTTGCGCCGCCGCGCGACTGCGTCGGGCCGTGAAAGGTCAAGGCCGAGCGCATGGCGCTCGACGACTTCCGCAAGATCGGGACGTACGCGATCCAGATCAACGTCGGCAGCCTCGGCAGTATGCGAGGTCTCGACATCCGCCTCTTCGATGAACGCAAGCGGATGCCCTTCGAAGATTGCGTCGCCCTTGGCGACGGTGATGCGTCGGACGATTCCGCTCTTGTCGGCCGCGATGACGTGCTCCATCTTCATCGCTTCCATGACGAACAGTTGCTGGCCGCGATGCACCCGGTCACCTTCGCTGACATCGACGGAAACGATAGTGCCCTGCATCGGAGCTTCAATCGCGACCGTGTTCTCGGGTGCGACAATGTCGTGGACTTGTGGAGTCACGACGGTGGTGGTTGCGGCAATTGGCGACGACGCGGCACTGCCGGATTTGCCGTGATGAAGAACAGCCAGCGGATCACTCGCGTCGATTTTTGCACCGGCACGACGCCCTCCCGCCTGCTCGGCGACGGCTCTGGGAGCGGATGACGTACGATCGAAGAACAATCGTCGGTGCCCGGATTCCACACCGCTAATGAGCTCAGCGATGTTGTCCTCGACGAAGCGAGTGTAGACGCGGTTCGCGATGAAATCTGGATGCTGAAGCAGGCTTTGCAGAAATCCGATGTTAGTCGATACGCCCTCGATTCGGAATTCGCATAACGCGCGATACGTCTTCGTCACCACGTCAGCGAAGTCCGCAGAGTGCGAATGAGTAATCAGTTTTGCGAGCAGCGAGTCGAAGTTCGGACTAGTTGTGTATCCGGCGTAGGCGAACGAATCGGTGCGCACGCGCGGTCCCGACGGCGCCTCGAAGGCGGTGATTGTGCCGCCGGCCGGTTTTGCGCTGCCGTCGGCGCGCATCGATTCCATGTTGATTCGCACCTGCATCGCGAACCCGCGGGGTTTGGGGATGTCGGCCTGCTGCATCCCGAGTTCCGCGAGCGTGCGACCCGACGCAAGTTGAATTTGCAGCTTGACCAGATCGATGCCCGTCACTTCTTCGGTAACGGTGTGCTCGACCTGGAGGCGCGGGTTGGCCTCGATGAACGCGAAGCGCGCCTCGTCGCTCGCGGACGCCTCCGCATTGACGAGAAATTCGAAAGTGCCGAGGTTGTCGTAGCGCACCTCTTTCGCCATCCGCACCGCGGCTGCCGTCAGCCGGTCGCGAATTGCGGGCTCGAGTCCCGGGCTCGGCGCGATCTCGACGATCTTCTGATTGCGGCGCTGGATGCTGCATTCGCGCTCCCAGAGGTGGCTGACGTTGCCGGAGCCGTCGCCGATGATCTGCACTTCGATGTGACGTGCGCGGGGCATCAACTGCTCGACGTAGACGTCGCCGATGCCGAACGACGCGCGCGCCTCCGACTGGCATCGCTTGTATGCCTCGTCGATTTCGTCGGCGCGCGAGACGGCGCGCATCCCGCGGCCACCGCCGCCGGCGACCGCTTTGATCATCATCGAGGCGCCCTCGCCCAGCGATGCAAAGAAGTCGCGCGTCTGCTCGAGGCTGGTCGCGCCCGAAGTGCCGCGCAGAATCGGCACGCCGCATCGATCGGCCAGCGATCGGGCCTGCACCTTGTCTCCAAAGAGTTCGAGGATTTCGGCGCGGGGTCCGACGAACGTGATGCCTTCGGCGGCGCATTGGCGCGCGAAGCTTGCGTTCTCACTGAGAAAGCCGTAGCCCGGATGAATCGCATCGCAACCCGCCTCTTTGGCGAGCGCAACAATCTGTTCTCCATCGAGATACGCGGCGGCGCCAACGCCTTTGAGAGGGCGTGCTTCGTCGGCCTTTCGCGTATGCAGCGAACTGGAATCGTCATCCGGGAAAATGGCCACGGTGCGGATGCCCATCTCGGCGGCCGCGCGGATTATTCGAATCGCGATCTCACCGCGGTTCGCGATCAGAAGACTGTTCGGAGTCATATTTCTCTCGTCTCTTCTTGAGCGCACTGAATCCTGCGCCCGAACAGTATCTAAAGCATGATGAGCCCGCCGCGTGAAAGCGCTTCGTGCGCCTGTGGAGAAACGTCGTTGAGCGAGTGCCAATGCACAGCTATAGTTTCACGAAGCTCAGCGCATGCGATTCCGCATCAAACACACCACTCGATACGTCTACGAACAGCCGGCCTCGCATTCGCACAACGACGTGCGGCTCACTCCGATCGACGCGCCGGATCAGAAGCGGGTCGCGTTCAGGCTTGACGTCACCCCGGCGGCGGAGATTTCCGAGTACCGTGACGCGTTCGGCAACCTCACGCATTCGATCGATATCCAGCCGGCTCATAATGAACTGGTCATCAGCTCATGCTCGGTTGTGGATCGGATCTCCATTCCGGCTCAACAGTCGGAGCGAATCACATTTTACGATTACCTGGCGGACGATGCGGCACGGATGAAGGAATACTCGGAATTTCTGAATCCGAGCCGCTATGTTCCATTCAGCGATCGGCTGCGAAGATTTTTCTGGTCGGTGCGGCCGCAGCTTTCCGAAGACGTCACCGCTTACACCGAGCGCATGGTTCTTTATGTGCGTAATCAATTTGGCTACGACGGCGGCACCACCCACGTACATTCTACCGTCGACGACATCCTCACGACGGGGGGAGGAGTATGCCAGGATTTCGCGCACCTAAGCATAGGTCTGCTCCGTCTGGCGGGAATTCCCGCCCGCTATGTGTCCGGCTATCTCGCCCCTGACCCGCGGAGGAGTCCGAACTCTCCGCCTCCTGAATTGGCCAGTCATGCCTGGATCGAAGCGCTCTTGCCGGGCGTAGGATGGACCGGATTCGATCCGACGCATAGGACTCGCACGATGATCCGTCATATACGGCTAGCAGTAGGTAGAGACTACAACGACCTGCCACCAGTGTCGGGCGTCTATAACAGTGGGGGCGGCGGCCGGCATATGGCGTATGAGTTAGAAGTAAGTCTCGCCAGTCAGGATAGTTCCGACGAGCTGGTCGGCTAAGTCCGGCTAGGACTTGATTTCTTCAGTACCGTCGAGTCGCTTCGATAGGTCTATCGGATCACCTAAAGAGACTTCGAGAGGATCTACCTGGTAGGCCCATACTTCGAACTTGGTCATATTGCGCGGGCCCATACACCGTTGCAAAGGCGCATTCGACGGCGTCGAGGCCTTGCGCGATCTTAATCCGGCCAATCCTGGGCTCGTTGTAGCGGGCATCGAAGACGTGCCACTTGCCGCCAAGATACACTTCACTGTAGGCGTGAAAGTCCATCGGCGACCCGGGGTCCACGTGTCCTATGTCGGGTAAATGACCGGTAACGTAGCGAGCAGGGATGTTGATCGCCCGGCACAGAGCTATCGTGCAATGAGCGAAATCGCGGCAAACGCCGTAACCGCGTTCGATGATTTGCGCGGCTGAAATGTCCGGCCTTCCGGAAGCGAAACGATACTCGATGTTGTTGTGAACCCAGTCGGAGATGGCCTGCACGCGCTCGCCCGCGTCGTAGATGTGTCCGAACTTTTCTCCGGCGAAAGCGAACAGCTTGTCCGAATCGCAGTACCGGCTGGGCAGCAGGTAGCGCAAAAGTGACGGCTCAATTGTGGCAATCGATGGGGCATTTCCGAATTGATCGGATTTGTCGAATGCGGTAGACACTTCTACCATCGCGTCGTGCCGAATCTCGTTAAGTCCTTGTCCCAGGACTATCCTGTAAGAAGTGTTATCGTCAGTATCGACAAAGGATTCGAATTTTGTAGCGCGGCCGAAATCCAGAATCTCCTGCTTTATAGGCCGGTCGGGATCTGTTCGCGGATTTACGAGCAGGATGGCGGTTGCGGACGATTCGCATTCGAAGTGAATGTTGCAACCAACGCGAACCGTAAGCATCGAACACCTTTATGACTCGCAGATAGCTATCCGCCGTCGCGGATCTGATCGAAGAATCCGGAGAACAACGGAAGATAGAGCTGATCTCGTTCGGGATGATACTGCACCCCGAGTGCGTAAGGATGCGACTGTAGTCGCGCCTGCTCGACGATTCCGTCACTGGCAGACCAGGCTTCGACTTCCATTCCTTCGGCCAACCTTTCGAGCGCCTGGTGATGCGAGCTGTTCACGGCAGCGAATCGATGAATCGCTTTCGAGCTGTGTCGGAGCGGCTGGACGTTTTCCCTTTCAAAATTTTCGTGACCGGGAATATCGATATGCAAAGTCCCACCGGTCGCGACATTCAACACCTGCAATCCCCGGCAGATGGCGAGGATCGGCTTTCCTGAAGAGAGCAGCTCGCGAGCAGCGGTGAACTCCCAGGCGTCGCGCGCGCAATCGGCATCGACAATCAACGACGGGTCCGCGACCTGCTGGCGCAGAAAATTAACCGAGATGTCGCCGCCGCCGGTCAACATCAGCGCGTCCATCCGGCAAAGTATCGACCGGGCCCAACCGAGCATTGTGCACCCTCAAATGCGGATAGCGGCTGAATATAAGGGTGAACCAGTGTTCGTCGCATTGGCGAATCCAGGTCGCGATACTCGGCATTTCCAATCCTTCTCGCTCCGCAAGTCTCCCTCTTTAGACTACGGATGCATCGTGATTGTCGCAAATTCGTCGGCGTCCCGCTCTTGCGACGAATCCGCGAGCCACCTATGTACTGTCTGTTCGTGGGGGAACACTTGAGAATGAAGATTCATAAATCCGCGCTGGCGGCATTGATCGTAACGTTATATTGCGGGGCCGCGGCCGGCCACTCCTTCGCAGCAGGCTCTCCGGCGGCGAGTTCGACCGTCAACGCGGCACCGACTGCGAGTAGCGCGATTCAAGGACCCGGCGACCTGGGCGCTCTGGTCGCGGCAGGCACGCTGCCCGATTTGCGATGGCCCAACTTTACCGACTATCGCGACAGCGTGAAAAAATTCTACGACGCGGGCGGCTATTCGTTGGCTTGGATCCAGAATGGCAAGGCCAGCCCTCAGGCCGTCTCGATGATTTTGCTTTTTCAGCAGGCTGCCACGAAGGGTCTCACCCCCGAGGACTACGACGCCTCGCGATGGGATGCGCGACTGGCCAAGCTACAACCTACTGCGCCGAGGCCGTCCGACACCGACCTTGCGCATATCGATTTGGCGCTGACGGTCTGCGCGATGCGCTACATTTCCGACTTGCATATCGGAAGGGTGAACCCTCAGCACTTCAAGTTCGGCCTGACTGTAGGACCGACAAAGTATGACCTGGCCGAAGAGCTAAGGACGCAGGTTCTCGTCTCATCAGATATTCCGGCACTCATGGCGAAGGTTGAACCGCAGTATGATGGCTATCGACGCGCCGAAGATGCGCTCGTCACTTACTCGAAGATGGCGACAGCGGGTGACACTGCGCTCATACCTGTGCCGCAAAAGGGTGTGCGTCCCGGAAGTAGCTTTGCCGCGATGCCTCAGCTAGTCGCGCGATTGCATCAGCTAGGCGACCTTCCATCCAGCGCCGACGTGCCAGCCGACTCGATGCTATACAAAGGTGCGGTCGTCGACGCGGTGAAACAGTTCCAGCATCGTCACGGCCTGGACACTGACGGAGTCCTGGGTAAGGGCACCGTCACGGAACTGAACGCGCCGCTCAAAACCCGCGTGCAACAGCTGCAACTCACGCTCGAGCGCTATCGCTGGATACCACCGGACTTCCCCGAGCCGCCAATTGTTGTGAACATTCCAGAATTCCAGTTGCGTACATTGCGTCGTCAGCCGGCCAGCTACCTGACGATGAGAGTAGTCGTAGGCAAGGCCATGCGTACGCAGACGCCGGTGTTCGCGAATCAAATGAAGTATCTGATCTTTCGTCCGTACTGGCTGGTTCCGACGTCGATCCTGCGCAATGAGACGATTCCGAAGACGCGGCGAAATACAAACTACCTGGCAGATAATGGATTCGAGGTGGTGGACAGAAGTGGCAACATTGTCCCTTCGTCGCCGGCGTCTGACGATGTGATAGACGGACTTCGTTCGGGCTCGCTTAGCGTACGGCAGAAGCCCGGGTTCAAGAATGCGCTCGGGCTGGTAAAGTTCATCTTCCCCAATCAATACAACGTGTATCTCCACAGCACCCCGGAGCAGGAACTGTTCTCACGTTCGCGGCGCGACTTCAGTCACGGATGCATCCGGGTTGAGAAACCTGCGGATCTCGCAGCCTGGGTGTTGCGTGACAGGCCCGAATGGACGATGGATAAAATTCAGGCGGCAATGAAGACCGGACCCGACAACGTACAGGTGAATCTCAAAAAGCCTATTCCAGTACTAATTCTATATAGTACCGCAGTAGTCGATCCGGAAGGCGAAGTGAGATTCTTCGACGACATCTATGGCTACGACAAGTCACTGAACAAGGTACTCGCGAATGGGCCGCCGTACCCGAGTTGATTAGCAATTCCAATAGTCAGTCGCAAATCTTAGTTTCAGACCTACTTCGTGTTCTTTGAACCAGGCGAGCATCCGCTTCCATCCATCTTTGGCGGCTTGCGGATTGTAGCTGGGGCGATAGTCGGCGTTGAAGCCGTGACCGGCGTCAGGATAAATTACGATTTCCGACGGCTTGCCGGCAGCCTTGAGTGCGGTGCGCATCTGCTCGATCTGCGCAGCCGGGATTCCCATATCTTTGCCGCCGTTGAGACCTAGAACTGGCACGTTGATCTGATTCGCCAAATCGATTGGATTCTTCGGCCTTAGGTCCGACGGCGGAGACTCTAGCGGCCCATACCAGGCGGCGCCCGCTTTCACAGAAGGGTTGTGCGCCGCATATAGCCAGACCTGCCGGCCGCCCCAGCAGAAACCTACGATGCCGAGTTTCGTGGTGTCAGCTTTGCCTGTGCTCTTCGCCCATGCCACGGTTGCGTCGAGGTCGGATGCGACTTGTTGGTCCGGCACCTTGGCTACGACTTTCGAAATGATCTGCTGGGTGTCAGCCATACTCGACACGTCGCCTTCACGCGAAAAGAGCAGAGGTGCCACCGCGAAGTAGCCTTGCTTGGCGAGTCGGCGACAGATGTCTTTGATATGTTCGTGGACGCCGAAGATCTCGTGCACCACCAGTATCGTTGGGAAAGGACCGCCGCTCGCCGGCATCGCGCGATACGCGGGAATCGCGCCGCCTTCGACCGGGATTTTGACTTCGCCGGCAACAAGTCCGTTGCTATCGGTCGTGATAGTGTCGGCCGACACCGGCATCACGGCCAGCGCGAATCCTGCCGCGAGACTTCCCACCACGAATTCGCGACGCGATAGATGAGTCTTCATATTTTCAATTTCTGCAAGACGGTTAGCCGGAACGCAAGGGTGTTTCGCGCATGAAGCGTACGGTGTCGTCCAAGTCGCGGATGCCGGCGTCGGAGCCCAGGCCTTGCGCTACCAACGCGGCAGCGGCGTTGCCGAGCTTCATGCATTCCGACGGCGGCCAGCCGAGACGCAGCGCGCGGATGAAACCTGCGCAGTATGCATCGCCGCATCCCGAGGTGTCGACGACTGCGATCTCGTGCGCAGCGAGATGCACATCTTCGCGCGCGGTCGCCAGCAAGCTGCCGTCACCTCCCATAGTCAACACAACTCCGCCGACACCGAGGTCGAGCAGTCGCGATGCAGCGTCTTCGGGCGTGTGCGAATCCGTCAGCTTGCAGGCTTGATCGGCGTTGGGCATGAACCAATCGACCAACGGCAGGCACGGCTTCAGGATCGCGAGCAGTTTGGGCGAGCCTTCGCTCAGGATGTCCATGCTGGTGGTCGCGCCGCCATCGCGCGCGCGCCGCAGAATCTGCGCGGCGCCGTCGCGCCCGAGTCCGCGCATCGAATCGTTGCCGCCGAGATGCAGGTGCGCAGCAGTCTCGATTAATTTCCACGGTACATCGTCGATCGAATAGACAGCGTTGGCGCCGATCGCATGAAGCGCAGGGCGGTCGCCGTTCGGTCTGATCGGCAGGATGCTTGCCGAGGTTTGGACGCCGGGCTTGCGAACCACGTGCGTGGTGTCGACGCCGAATCCGTTCAGTGCGCGGATGAGCACGTCGCCGAGAGCATCGTCGCCGACTGCGCCTGCCGTCGCGACCTCGAGTCCCAGTTTTGCGAGGCCGACCGCCGTGCCCGCAGCGGAACCTGCCGGCGCCAGGCGAATCTCGTCGAGCAGCACGCTGCCCTGTCCCTCGGGGATGTGCGTGACGTAGCGGCCGAGGATGTCGAGGACGTGCGCGCCGAGCGTCACGACGGTGTCGCTCATCAGTGACTCGGCTCCCGCCTGCGCGCGATTTCGCGATCCTGTCGCGCGATCACTGCCGCGTGAAGTTGCGCGACGGTTTTTTCAGGGAGCACGGTGATCGGCTTACCGGTCGAGAGCGCATCCATATAGATGTGCGCGGACTTTTCGAGCAACTCGACGAACGTGAAGGTTTTGTCGAGATCGGTGCCAACGCAGAGCGTGCCGTGGTTCTGAAGTATGTAGCAATGGCATCGATTGGCGAGCTTGCGCGCGACATTGTCGTGCAGTTCGCGCGAGCCTGAGAGGGCATACGGCACGACGTCGATCGTGTTGCCGATTGCGAGCGTGACTTCGTCGAACAGCGGCGGGATCGGTTGATTCAGAATGCTGAGCGCACTCGCGAATGTCTGATGGGTATGGATGACGGCGCTGACGTCGGCGCGCACCTTGTACGCCGCGACGTGCATGGGAGTTTCGATTGACGGTTTGCGATCGCCCTCGATTCGCGCGAGGTCGAAATCAACGACGCAGATGTCGTCGAACGTCATCACGTCGTACTGAAGCCGCGTCGGCGTGACGACGACGGCGTCCTCGTTCTCGACGAGCATAGATACGTTGCCGGCGCTGCCTGACTTCGATCCGAAGTATCCGTCAGCGGACAGGCGCTGGCTGACTTGCAGGACTCTCCGCTTGTAGTCGTCGTAGCGTCCCATTTCAAAAAAACACGCCCCCGAGGCATCGCCTGAATTTCACGATACCGCGGGGGCGATGTTATCCGCTACTACGAAAGTTTGACCGAGTTCACCACCTGGATTTCCGTGAAGCCCATCAGACCCCACGGGCCGTTCTCCACGCCGATGCCCGACCACTTCGCTCCGCCGAACGGCAGATTGGGCGCGATCGCGAGATGCTGATTGACCCACGCCGAGCCGCATTCGAGTTGCGACGCCACTTCGGTGCCACGAGCCGAATCGTTGGACCATACCGAGCCGCTGAGGCCGAAGTGCGTCGCGTTGGCGCGGCGGACGGCGTCGTCGACGTCCTTGTAAGGAATGATCGGGAGCGCAGGGCCGAACTGCTCTTCATCGACCAGCCGGACGCCGTCGGAAATGTTTCCCGACGATCGTCGGCGCAAAGAAGTAGCCTTCCTTGCCGACGCGCGATCCGCCCGAGACAATCTTGGCGCCGTGCTTCTTGGCGTCCTCGACCAACTCGGTCACGCGCTCGAACTGCATCTTGTTGTTGATAGGACCGAGCTGAGTTCCGGCCTCGAGCCCGTCGCCAACCTTGACGCCCTTGGCAATCTCGCCGAGGTTGTCGAGCAGCGCGTTGTACATCTGTTCCGGAACGTACACGCGCTTGATTGCGCTGCAGATCTGTCCCGAGTTCTCGAAGGCGCCCCAGAAAATCTTCTGCGCGACGGCCGCGGGATCGACGTCCGCCAGGATGATCGCGGCGTCGTTGCCGCCGAGCTCGAGCGTGACGCGCTTCAAATCGGGCGCGGCGGCCGCAGCGACCCGCTTGCCAGTCTCGACCGAGCCGGTGAATGAAATCTTTCGCGGTACCGGATGAGTAGTCATCCATGCGCCGAGTTCGTCGCCGCCGGAGATCACGTTGAGCACTCCGGGAGGAACGATGTCGCGCAGAATCTCGCCGAGCATCAGCGTCGTAATCGGCGTGTACGGCGAGGGCTTCAGCACGATCGTGTTGCCCGCGAGCAATGCCGGCGCGATCTTCCACATCCCGAGCATCAACGGGTAGTTCCATGGCGTGATCGCGGCGACGACGCCGAGCGGCTTGCGCTTGATTTCGATTTTCCCCTGCGGCGTGTCCTGTAACACTTCCGCCGGCAGATCGAGCATCGCAGTGTATGCGCACCACATCGAGGTGCCCATGATTTCCTGCCCCGCCTTGTCGAGCGGCTTGCCCTGCTCGAGCGTGAGCGTCCGCGCCAACCCTTCAGGCGGCTGTTGCAGTGCGGCGGCGCAATCCTGCAGGACCTTGCGGCGCGCGTTGATGTCTTTGCTCCACGACGGGAACGCTTTCTGAGCGGCGTTCATCGCCTGGTCGAGTTCAGCCTTTGAGCAATCGGGAACTTCGGCGAAGATCTTTCCGGTGGCGGGATTGATCACGCCAGTGGATTTCGATCCTTTCACCGACTTGCCGTCGATAGTCATGGTGTATCCAGCAGCCATTCGAGTCTCCTTCTATGCGGAATCGTGCGGGCGAACGTAACTGATTCAATACAACGCAAGTCGCATTGCGCGCAAACGTCAATCAGCCGGCGGTTTCGTCGCTCAGCCCTGCCACCTTGAGCGCTTTGCGCTTCGCGCCTTTCAGGTCGTAGTAGCGGCGAGTGACGATCCGTTGCGCGTAGAGGCCGCCGCCGGCCTGCACGTTAGTCACGGCTTTCCATCCGCCATATGCGTCGGCGGTTAGATCGCGGATCGCATGAAACAGCCGCGCGCGATATTCGCCGTCGATTCCGTTGCTGGTGCCCATGTACTTGCGGACCAGCGGCCCGGTCACTTCGTTTTCGAGATCGGCGACGCCCGGCGCGGTCAGGATCGAACCGCCCGAGATGTCGTGCAGGTGGCGCACCATCAGGTTGTAGTTCGCCGCGCCGTGATATTTGCCGGCGTTGGTGTAGAGCTCGTCGGGGAACGCGCCCTGCTCCGTGATCTGGCAGTTCGCGATCGCGGCCTCGAGCGCGGCCCGAATCAGCGTGGCATGGATGAGCATCTCGGAGATCTTCTCCTTGATATGCCCCTCGCCCGCCAATCCGTTGGCCTCCGCCACCAGCTGCGCGAAGCCGACGAGTTGATCACCCTCCTCCGCCATCGCGGAAAGTCCGCCCAGCCGCTCCCAGAGCCCGAGCGAATGCGCGAATACGGCGGCTTGCGCGACCGCGCCGTCGAGAAAAATACGCTCATTCGGCACGAACACGTTATCGAGGATCACGAATCCTTCCGCCATGTGAATTTTCGCGGAGACCGGGAACGTGCGCATGTCGGGATGGCGCGGCGCGAAAGTCGTGTCGATTATCTTGACGCCGGGCGAGTTGACCGGCACCGCGCATCCGATTGCGTACGCCTCCTCGCCGGGCTTCATCGCCTTGGTCGGGATCACCATCAGGTCATGCGCCATCGACGCGCCGGTGATGTGCAGTTTGGCGCCGCGGATCACGACGCCTTCGCTACGCCGCTCGACCACGCGCGTGTACGCATCGGGATCGTCCTGTTTGCCGGGAGGACGCCTGCGATCGCCCTTCGCGTCCGTGATGCATTCGACAATGCGCACGTCTTTGCGCTGCGCGGACTGCACGTAGTGCCGGATGCGCTCAGCATATTCGGGCAGCGCGTCCGCGATACGGGTTGCGGCAGTCGTCAGGGTCATAATCGACTGGTAGGTCACGTTGGCGACGATGTCGGATTCGAGCAGCAGTGGAATCCGATCGCGCAATTCATTCGCCGAGCGCGGGATCGCCATCAGCGGACTGACCGCCCCGGGCTCGGGCGAGTAGAACTTGTCGTAGCCTTCAGCGATTCGCGAGACGCATTCGCCAAGCAGCGGATGATTGACAATGTCGCGCACGCGCTCGCCTTCGAAATAGGTTTCGCGGTTGTCGTCGAGCGACTTCTTGTACTGCTGTCCGGTCATCATCGCGGTCTTCTCTCCTTGAGCTTCGCGCGGGCGAAAATCTATGCAGGCCTTGCAGCAGCGCAAAAGCCTAATGCGGAACGCGTCCGGATAAAAGGTCTGAGGACCATCCGGCGCGGTTCATTCTGGCTGGTCCGAGCTTTTTATCCTTACTTCAAATTGTGGAAAGGGTGACAATTGGGCGCGATGCCTGAGTTCGATTACGATCTTGCGGTCGTCGGTTCGGGACCGGCCGGACATCACGCCGCCATCCAGGGCGCCAAGTTGCGGAAACGCGTTATCATGATCGAGCGCAAGGCGCTGGTCGGTGGCATCTGCGTCAATGTCGGAACGATTCCCAGCAAGACCATGCGCGAAGCGATCCTTTATCTGTCGGGCTATCGCGAACATGCGGTGTACGGCGATTCCTACCGGGTCAAGGAAAAGATCACGTTTCAGGATTTGCTGGTGCGGGTCGATCCGGTGGTGCGGCACGAGATCGACGTCCTGCGCCATCAACTGTTGCGCAACGGCGTCGAGCTGACCACGGCGACCGCGAGCTTTGTCGATCCGCACGTGCTCCACCTCGAAGATAAACCGAGCGGACTGCAGAGACGGATTTCCGCCGCCAACATTGTGCTGGCGGTCGGGACCCATGCGGCTCGCGACCAACGCACGCCGCTCGATGGACGGTACATTTTCTCGAGCGACGACATGATGGAGCTTGACGAGCTACCGCGGACACTTGCGGTGATCGGCGCCGGCGTCATCGGATGCGAATACGCAAGCATGTTTGCGGCGCTGGGGGTTCGCGTCACGTTGATCGACATGCGCCCGCGCCTGCTGGATTTCGTCGATGCAGAAATAGTCGAGAGCCTGGTTTACCATCTGCGCGAACGGCGCGTGACGCTGCGGCTGGGCGAAGAAGTCTCGTCGATCGAGGTGTTCCGCGAGAACGGCCAAAACCACGTGCGCACATGCCTGGCAAGCGGAAAGCAGATTATCACGGACAAAGCTCTGTCGAGCACAGGCCGCACCGGAGCGACCAGCGAACTGAACCTGGGCGCAGCGGGTCTTGCGACCGACGCGCGCGGCCGCATGAAAACCAACGCCGATTACCAGACGGCTGTCGAGCATATCTACGCAGTCGGCGACGTAGTCGGGTTTCCCAGCCTCGCGTCCACCTCAAAAGAGCAGGGTCGAATAGCAGTGTGCCGAGCTTTCCGGGCTCCAGCGCACCACGCGCCTGAATTGTTTCCCTACGGCATCTACACGATCCCGGAAATCTCATTTGTCGGCGCGACCGAAGAGAGCCTGACCAATCAGGGCGTCCCGTACGAAATCGGCAAAGCCGCCTATCGCGAAACCGCGCGCGGCCACATTATCGGTGACAATAGCGGCGTGTTGAAACTACTGTTCCATCGCGAGACGCGCGAGCTGCTAGGCGTACATATCATCGGCGACGGAGCCGTCGAGCTGGTTCACATAGGTCAGGCCGTAATTTCTTTGAAGGGTACTATCGACTACTTCGTGAATACGGTTTTCAACTATCCAACTCTCGCCGAGTGTTACAAAAACGCAGCGCTGGACGGCATCAACCGATTAAGTGCGTGAACTGGATAAATTCAAGGTGACGGCGACATTATCCTGATCGCCTAGCCGAGAGCGCCAATCTCGTGAGTGATCGCGGTCCCGATTCGGCGCGCCAGTTCATACAATTTCAGCATCGGATCGAACACGGTGTTGTGCTCGATCTCGTACGACAATGCGGAATCGGGCCGGTATTGGGATTTCTCGCCAAAATCGTCGGGGGTAGCCGCGGCTCTCTCCTCATGGGGAAAAATCCGCCGCAGCCGCTCGACCGCGCTCGGCACGTCCAGTTCGAGGATTCGCGCCAGGAGGTCGTCGCGCGTCACCCCGAACTGCGGACTGAAATTTGGAATCTCCATTGCCAGCAGGCAGATCCGCTGGATCACTGCGATGCGGATTCCGTGCAGCAGTATCAACCGGCGCCGTTGCACCGTCTCGGCCGGCTCGATCGCATCGAGCAGCCACAGTTGATCCGCCTGAAGCCGGCGCACGAGCCGCGCGAGCCGGTCATGCTGATCGAGCTGTCCGGTGATGCGCGCGAGCTCGCGCAATGCCTTAGTCCGCGCTGGGCGCCGCGCGCGCCCTGCTCCATTCAGCCACATCGCGGGGTTGAGCGTATTCACATAAGCACGCAGCACGTCGAGCTCGGAGCGATCGAGAGCGGCAGCCACCATCTGCACCGAGCGGCCAAAACGGGCCGACCGTTCGCGCATGGCCTGGAACAGTTCCGGATCTTTCGAGATCGCGCGCCCGACACCGTGCAGCGTAATCGCCATGAAGCCGAGTTGCTGGAGAATCGCGTTATTCGGTATCGCCCGCAATTGCGACGGGTGCTCGATCTTCGACGGCCGTCCCCATTCTTCGACCTCGCGCGCGACCGGCCGCGACCCCGTCCGATAGAGCAGGTTCGCGCCGAACAGGTTCAGCAACGCGGCGTAGTCAGGGTCGTCGACCAGGTTGCTGAACTCCTGCTGCACTGTCGCGAAAAATTCCGCCGAGTAGTCCGGTGCGGCGTAAATCGGGTCGTTGCCGGTCTCGTCGCTGACATCGAACGCGAAGCCGAGAATCTGCCGGATGCTCGCGGTTGCCGCGGCCGGCGTCAGAAAGTGCAGGTAGCCGTCGCCGCCCTGAAAACTTACCTCCTCCTTAACGCGCACTCCCCGACGCTCGAACTCGGCTCGGCTGTTTGGCGGCGCCGCGTAACGAAGACGGTCGGCTAACGTCGACGGATGTCCGCCGCGGCCGATCGATTCGCCATGCGTGTTGAACAGGATTACTTCCAGCTTGCTCAGTCCGTGACGTTCGAGCAGTTGCGCGATCCGCAAACGGAGCCGCTCGATTCGAAACGTCGCCGCCATCTGCCCGATGAATCGTCCCGAATCCGAGAATCCGAATTGCACCGCCATCCGCCCCTGCCGATTCAGGTACGCGCGATAGTGCGGGCTCTTCAGCGCCTCCTCGATCACTCGCTCGCCACGCTCGAATGCGTCCTCGGTCTCGAACAGCGGCGAAATCTGGATTCGATCGTCGACCCCGAACATGCGCGCGTAGTAGAGCGCAGTCAGCAGCGTGAACCCGGTCTTGGTTTCCGCAATCAGAAAACGGATGGGCGTTTCGGCGTCGATATACTTAACGATTTGCGCCACCGTCATCATCAAACGCTTGGCCGATGCCCGCTCGGCCATCAGCGATTCGAAGCTGATTGCCACCGGGCGAACGCGCCCGAGCAGATCGTTGATGGTGGTGAAGTATGAGCGGCGATTGGCCGGATCGTTCGGCTCTGTCTCGAGTCCAACCAGCCGCCGCGCCGCGTTGTGCAATTGCGACGCGTTGAGGCGCACATGAATATGCGCGAGCGCGAGGCCATGAGTTTTCAGGCTGGCGCGCATGACCGCGATCGCCTCGCGCCGCTCATCGTCCGGCGCCGCGTGAAGAGCAGCTTCGAACAAAATGAGCATCGGCGCAGTCTCGACCAGCGCATGCGAGCGTCCCGACACCATCGCGCGGCCAAAGGCAGCCGTCGCTGCCGGATCGCGCTCCGCAGCCGCCAGCAAATCGATCTGATGCGTCACGGTTGCGCGCGCCGTCGCGAGCATCGCGGCGAGCGGTTCCAGCGCCGCCAGGAAATCGCCACTCGCCGCGCGCTCCAGCGCCTCAACTCTTCGCAGATGGCGTTCGATCATCGCGAGCTTATCGGCCAGGCGCGCCGCGATACTCCGCGTCCATGTAATATCGGTGCGCCCGTCCTGGTCGTAGCCGACCCACGACGCCAGCGTCACCAGCCGCGGCGCAAGGCTGGTCCATTGCTCGGGCCAGTGCTTGCGCGCCACCCGCAACGCCGTCCGATGCACGCCTTCGAGCGCGTCATGCCCATGGTGGAGAGCCTCAGTCACCCACGCGTGCTCGACCTCGAGCGACAGTTCGTCAGGCGGCCGATGCTCGACGCGCGCCGCCGTTTCCATCCGATCGTTCCGTCCCTCCTGATCTAGAGGCACGCCCTCAACCGTCTGCCCGGTCGCGAGTTCGGCCAGGCTGCGCGCCAACTCGAGCGAAATCGAAAACGTCGGATGAGCCGTGAAGACCACGCCGAAGACGGTGCGCGCAAGAGCCGTACGAAATTCCTCGAAGCCGCCCTCGCGCGCTTTGCGCTCGATCAGATCTTCGAGCGCGCGCTCGTTCGCCGCCACCGCGGTCTCACCCAGGTAGTTCCTGAGCCGATCGGCACGGTCGGCAAACGCTTCGGCCGTGAGTTGTTGCACGATACTCTCGAGGCCGTCGAGATCGATCTCGCCGCGGTCCATCCGCAACGTCAGATCCAGCGCGAACAGTAGAATCGGATTGCTGAGCGGGTCGGCCGCCGCCTGCGCTCGCACTCGACTCAGAATCGAGCTGAGCATCGCGGTGTCTAAAGCGCCGGTCGCAAGTCTTGCCATTCATCGCGATGCTAGCCGACGAAAAAAGTTATGGCACACGCCGTCCGGAATCAGTGATGAGAATTAATGCACTCGATCAGGCGCGCGCCGAAATCGACGAGTCTCTTTTCGCCGAAGCCGCGGACATGACGCAGCGCTTCGACCGTCGTGGGACGGACGCTGGCGAGTTCGCGCAACGTCGCGTCGTGGAGGATTACGTAGGCGGGCACCGAGCGCTCGGCGGCGATCTCGCGCCGCAGTTTGCGCAGACTCTCGAATAGCGCTTCGTCCACGTCGTGCCACGACTCTTCTTCGATTCGCGTCCTTTTCGATTTCGATTCTTTAGCTTGCAACAGAGTGACCGCGCGATGCCCGCGCATCACTTCCCATGACAATTCGTTCAACCTCAGCGTTGGGCGATCGCCCGGCGTGCGCTCCAGCAATCCGGCATCGACTAACTGGTAGACCAGGTTGGTCAAGGTTTTGCGGGGCAGATCTTTCAGCAGGCCGTAGGTGGAGAGTTTTTCGTGACCCAATCGACGCACGCGCTCGCTGCTCGCGCCACCGAGTACGTCAACAACGTGCTCGACGCCGAAGCGTTGCTCGACGCGCGCTACGCACGACAGCACCTTCTGCGCGAGCACAGTAGAATCAGCGACGCCTTCCACCTCGCCCAGGCAAAAGTCGCACGCGCCGCAGCTTGCTCCTTGATAGGTCTCGCCGAAGTAGGCAGAGAGAGCAGCATGACGGCATCGCACGACCGTGGCGAAGCGGCGCACTTCCTCGAGCAGCAACTTTCCGCTCTCCAACACTTCAGGTGGAGTGGCAGATTCCGCGGCGCTCCGCTCCATCAGGTTGCGCCATCGAATCACGTCGGCCGCCGAGTAGAACAGCACGCATTCGGCGGGCAAGCCGTCGCGGCCCGCGCGGCCGGTCTCCTGCTGATAGGCCTCGATCGATTTCGGCAGCGCAGCGTGGATCACACATCTGATGTCCCTGCGATCGATTCCCATCCCGAACGCAACTGTCGCGACCACCACGTCGATTTCCTCGGCAGCGAAACGGTCCTGCGTGCGCCGACGCTCATCCGCCTCCATACCGGCGTGATATGCGGCGGCGCGCACACCCTCTGATGCGAGATAGGCGGCGATCCGCTCCGTATCGTTGCGGCTGATACTGTACACGATCGACGCCTCACCTTTATGGCGCCGGATCGTCGCCGCGATTTGCGCGTTCACATCGAGTTTCGGACGCACCCGGTAAAGTAAATTGGGACGATCGAACGAACCGACAAGCACCGCCGGATCCTTAAGCCCAAGCTGATCGACGATGTCGCCGCGCACGCGCTCGGTCGCAGTCGCCGTGTATGCGTGAATGCTCGCGCCCGGAAAACGCGTCTTCAATTCCGCCAGCCGCCGATATTCGGGCCGGAAGTCATGCCCCCACTGGCTGATGCAGTGCGCTTCATCGATCGCGAAGCTGGAAACGTTCAGGCGCGCGGCGAGATCGAGAAAGCGCGGCGTGAGCAAGCGCTCGGGCGCGACGAATATAAGATGATGGCGGCCGCCGGCGAGCTCGCGCTCGGCGTCACGAACCTCCATCTGATCCATCCCGCTATGCAGCGCCGCAGCTGGATAGCCTGACAGGCGCAACGCATCGACCTGATCCTTCATCAGCGCGATAAGTGGCGAGACCACGACGTCGGTCCGTCCGGCGACCGCGGGCGGCACCTGGTAGCAGAGGGACTTGCCGCCGCCGGTCGGCATCACGACCAAAGAATCGCGTCGATCGAGTCCCGCCTGAATCGCCTCGAGCTGGAGCGGTCGCAGACCCTCGAATCCCCAAAACCGCCGCAAGACCGCAAGCACTGCATCGGACGCACGCGTACTCGCATCGCGCGCGCCGCCCGCTGCCTCCTCAACACTCTTCATCGTTCCGCCAACACTATATGGGACCGGTCCCGGCATCATTAGTAACAACATCGCAATCGTCGAGAAAACCGGGGCGCGTAAGATTCAATCCGCTCCCGTAACCAGCGGCACCAAGCGCAGCTATTGAACCGACTAGCGCGGCAGTGGACGGCTATACAAAACTTTGTATATTATTTCGGTACAGATGCCGAAGACGCTGCTGTGGCTTGGAACTTCTCGTTACGACTTGCGACACTTTCCGAAGAAAGCCAGGCATCGCGCGGGATATGAACTATACCTCGTTCAAATGCGGTCTGCAGCCTTCGGACTGGAAATCGATGCCATCGATTGGCGTTGGAGTACAAGAAATCAGGGTGCATACGGAGCTGGAGCACAGGGTTTTCTACCTCGCAAAGTTTGAAGAAGCAATCTACGTGATCCATGCCTTCGATAAGAAAAGTAAAAAAACAGCCGGATATGATTCGGAGCTGGCGAAATCGCGATTTAGCGAGCTGCTCCAGAGACGGCGCAGGAAAGAGCTATGACGATAAAAGTTGAGCGCTCTACCGGGAATGTGTTCCGAGACCTTGGCTTCGGAGCAAGGGAAGCCGAGAGCCTGCGGCTTCGCGCGGAACTGATGGTAGAAGTCCGGCGCCTCATCCGGGCGCGCAAATTGACCCAGCGTGCTACGGCAAACCTCCTTGGTGTAACCCAGCCGCGCGTAAGCGATTTGATTCGTGGCAAGATCGATCTGTTCAGCGTTGACACCCTTGTGAACATGCTCGCGCGCGGAGGAATACGCGTCCAGCTTCGAATCTCTCGCCTCGACCGTCGGCGCCGCGCTCAAGCCGCCTAATAGCCCCGACTTGATCGCGCGCAAGACCTCCGATCGCCTGGCGTGGTTTTGCGAAAAAAGTTGCGAGGCGGCTACTTGTGCGGGTGGTTTGTCCGCCCATCTTCGCCGCCTCGCTTTCACGTATGGGACTAGCATCCGTGAGGAGCAACCCCTAGCACAGAACTTTCTAACGGGAAAAAGTCTCCTGCGGCCTATTACGAACAGTACTATAGACCTACATCCTGGTTGACCCGCGCGTGCGGATTTCGGATAAACTTCCTGTCTGGCTGTTTGTCCGCAGCCTATCGTGAGGGAGGTCGACATGCCCAACTTCAGAATACTGTCATGCGACGGCGGTGGAATCCGGGGCGTGCTCAGCGCCGTTTTGCTCAATCGACTTCTCGGCGCGTATCCTGCCCTGCTGCAGGATCGACCCGGCACGATCACGATGTTCGCGGGCACCTCGACTGGTGGGATTCTCGCTCTGGGGCTGGCGGCCGGTCTTACCCCCGCGCAGATTCGCGATCTCTACGTTGTGAACGGAAAATTGATCTTTGATGCATCGTGGACGCGCGACGTGGTCGAGCTGGGCGGTATCAGCGGTTCGAGGTACGACAACGTAAATCTAAAGCAGATTCTGCAGGAGACCTTCGGCGCGCAGAAACTCAAGGACTTACACTCACGCGTTCTGATCGCGTCGTTCAGCCTGGACAATCAGGCGGACGCGTCCGCGCACACCTGGAATCCAAAGTTCTTCCACAATTTTACGGGACCCGACAGCGACGGCGAATCTCTGGCGATTGACGTCGCCATGTCGACCAGTGCGGCCCCCACCTACTTCCCATCGTACGGCGTGTACGTCGATGGCGGCGTGATTGCCAACAACCCGAGCATGGCTGCAATTGCGCAAGCGCTGGACGGGCGCAATCAAGCAGATGAACGCACGACACTCGACGGTATCAAGCTACTGTCGGTCGGCACAGGCGCGTCGCTGCAATACATCGCCGGCGTCGACCACGATTGGGGTGACGCGCAATGGATCAAGCCCATCCTGAACGTGATGATGGACGGCAGCGTCGGCGTCGCCGATTTCGAGTGCAAACAGCTGCTCGGCAATCGCTATTGCCGGGTCGAGCCAATATTCCCTGCCGGCAAATCGTTCCCGATGGACGACGTCAGCAAGGTCGTCGATCTGATGGACCTGGCAAACTCTTTTGACCTGACCGGCGCCGTCGCCTGGCTCCAAGCCTCAGCATGGTGAGGCGCCGGTCGGATTGCTCAGCCCGGCGGTTTCTCGCCGCGATATTTGAGGGTCATCTCCGCGATTCCAGCTGCAACGTTGAGTCCGTTCTGCCCTTCGACAGATACAGGCTGAAGTGCGATCGACTGATCGAAGCCTCCGATCAGCACGTTCGCGCCAGCACCCACACCAAGCGAGAGACTCGCGGTCGCGCCGCCGTAATGACCCTCGAGCGCGCCGGGCTTGAGATCCTTAGTGGGAGCGGCGACCGCCCACAAGATCACCGCTGATTTGAGATAACCAATATCAGCGCCGAACTTTGAGACGCTTCCGGTGTAATATTCGACTCTGCCGCCGTTACTCGAGTAGGAGCATCTGAGTTCGCGCGAAGATCCGAGGATGAATCCCCATCCCGAAGCTTCATGGCAAGTGAGATAGCCCGTCTTGACAGTGTACTTGCCGGCCTGAGCGTGCGCCGTCAGCGGCCAACTCAGAAAGAGAATTCCGGTTAGGAGAAGTGCGACACGAAGTGCTGGTTTCATCTCTTCCTCCTGGACAGATATGTAGTTTTTACATTAGTAAAAACCAACAATCAGGTCCACGGAAGAATGGGCTTGAAAGATACGTGCGCCGGTTACCTCAGGTCGCGGCCCGTGTAGCCGAGGATTGAGCGCGCGATTATCAGGCGCTGGATTTCGCCGGCGCCTTCGTAGATGTCGAAGATGCGGCCGTCGCGGAAGCATCTATCCAGCGGATGGTCTTCCGACAGCGCTTCCGGGCCGAGCAACTCGATACATCCCTGGGTGATTTTTCGCGCGGCCTTGCCGCCCGCCGCTTTCGCGATCGACGCTTCCACTTTCGGCGGTACGTCCTGCTGCTCGAGCCACTTGGAGCGCAGAACAGTCAGCAGTGCCGCTTCGAAAATGGCTTCGAGCCGGATGAACCGATCGATAACGGCCGAACGGCTGCGCATCCCGCCGCGGTAGCTAATTTCGATTCCGCGCTCTGCGAGCTTTTCGCGCGTGAAATCCAGCGCTGCACGGGCAACACCCAGCGCCATCGCGCCGACCATCGGGCGCGAGTCGTTGAACACCGACATCGTTGATTTGAAATCGCCCTTGATGTGGTTGAATTCCGGAATCCGGCAATTCTCGAACAACAGGTTGCAGGTGTCGTGCGATCGGATGCCGAGCTTTTTGAGCTGCGGCCCGACGGTGAATCCCGGCGTGCCCTTCTCAACCAGAAAGGTGGTCATGCCGCGGCTTCCGTCCGGCGCAATGAACCGCGACAGCACCATCGCGGCGTCACCCGACTGCGCCTGTGAGATAAAAATCTTCTCGCCGTTGAGAATCCACTCGCCGGTCTCGCGATCGAACGTCGCCGTCGTTCGGATGTTTGCCGGATCGGAGCCGGCGCCGGGCTCGGTAATCGCTATCGCGATTGTGTGGTTCTTCCATTTCACGAACTGCTCGGGCGTCGCGACTGTCTTGAGCACGGTATTGCCGAGTCCCCACTTGCTGCGATGCAGCGTGATGCCGCCCCAGTAAATCTCGAGCATCACTAGCGAATGAAGAATCCGCGAGCCGCTGCTGCCGTTGAGTCCTTCTTCGGCCAGCGTGATCGGGTTCGGCAGACCTTTCGCTTCGGGAAATTCCGCGGGCTCGAGTTCATCTTCGTGCTTGTCGTAGTAGCGCGCATAGCGCTGCCCGATCAGCGCCTGCTCGTGCGCACTGCTCAGAACGTTCTCGTCAGCCGGAGTGAGTTGGAAATCTATCATCGCTTTGCCCTCGTGATTGTCTTCGAAAACTAAACTCCGACCGCGCCTTCGAGCACCGACAGCGTGCGCGTGTCGCGATACCACATCTCGACCGGGTTATCGCGCAGGTAGCCGTGGCCGCCGAGCATCTGGACGCCTTCATCGGCAATCCACATCGCGTTCTCGCCGCAGTAGGTATACGCAAGTTGCGCCTGCCGCGTGGCGTCGCCGCCCTGCTCGAGAATCGAAGCGGCTTTCCAGGTCATCCAGCGCATCGCGTCAGTTTCGATCCGCATATCGGCGAGACGGAACGCGATCGTCTGCTTCTTCGCGAGCGCATCGCCATGAACCACGCGCTCCTTGGTGTAGGGCATCACGAATTCCATCACGGCGCGGCTGGTGCCGGTCATGATCGCGGACAGCGCGATGCGCGCCGAGTTGACGATGCGCTGAACGTCGCATCCCGCGCTCTCGCCGAGCCGCGCGCTGGCAGGCAGTTCGACATCTTTGAAACTGACTGCGGCCATCTCGAGCGCGCGCAGTCCGATATTCGGTTTCTTCTCGCCGACGCTCACGCCGCGAGTGTTTCGATCAACGATGAACGCGTCGGTCGCGTCGTCGCATCGCGCAACCACAAGAAAGTGACTGCAATTACCCGCGAGCGGAACCAATCCCTTCACGCCCGACAGGCGATAGCCGTCGCGCGTCTTGAATGCGGTGGTGCGAATCGCGGAAACGTCGAAGGCGAAATCGGGCTCCATGATTGCTACGCCGGCGCATCGATACTTGTCGCCCGCGAACAACGGCAGCAGATTCTTTTTCTGAGCCGCGAGATCCTTGCGCAGCGACCGCACCAAGAAATCCGATCGGCGCCGCGGCGGCGATTGCAAATGAAGCGTCTGCCACGGCGAGTTCCTCGAGCAGTAACGCGTTCAACGTCGGTGAGTACCCGTCCGCCTGCGACTGAATTATTCCGGTCTCCCAGATCTCGTCGAGAATTGACGAGGGGATCGCTTCGCGATCGTCGGCGCCGCGCGCGGCGGGCCGAAGCTGCGAGCCGGCCAACTCGTGCACCATCGACTGGGCGAGTTTTTGTTCCTCGGTGAGTTCAAAAGAGATCACTGTCTTTCGCCTCCAAATTCGCGCTTGACATTCGAGTCCGGTTCGGGGTACCAATGGTTGAACCAATGGAACACAGGAGCGATACGAATGTCAAGCGCAAGCAGCCGACGCGGGTGGCGACGGCGCGCCCGGTCGAGTTCAGCCGCATCCGCAACCTGCGGGCGTTCGAGGAAATCGCGGATCAAATTCGCAAGGAACTTTCCGATCGACGGCTGAGAGCGGGCGACCGGCTGCCGCCTGAGCGCGCGCTGGCCGAGCAGTTCGGAGTTTCGCGCAACACTCTGCGCGAGGCGTTGCGTTCGCTCGAGAATGCGGGCTTGCTGCGGCTGCAGAAAGGCGCGACGGGCGGCGCGTTCGTGCGCGAAAGCACCGGCGACGCGATAGTCACCGGGCTGCGGGATATGTTCCATCTTGGCGCGATTCAGCCCGAGCATCTGACCGAGGCGCGGGTGATGATCGAAGCGAGCGCGGTGCGGGCCGCGTGCGAGCGTGCGACACTGGAAGATATCGAGGCGCTCAACGCCAACATCGCGGCGGCAGCGAAGGCCGCGCGCGAGAATGTTGATTTTTACGACCAGGCGGCAATTCATCTTGATTTTCACCGCGTCATCGCGCGCGCGACCAAAAATCCGGTGATGGTGATAGTGATGGAAGCGCTGATCGACGTGATGCAGCACTTCATTCGCGCGATTGGACAAAAACGAAATCCGTGGGTGCTGCCGTCGCGCCGGCGTTTCATGAAACATTTTGAAGCGGGCGACAGCGACGGCGCCGTGAAAGAGATGGAACAACATCTCGAACGGCTGAACCGACATTACTTGTCGCTGGTAAAAGAAAAGGATCGCGCCGAGGCTGCGGGTGAATAACGAAATTCTTAGCGGCGTGCGGGTGCTCGACTTCACCACGATCGTCTCGGGGCCGTATTGCACGCGCCTTTTAGCGGATCTTGGCGCTGAAGTGATCAAGATCGAGCCGCCAGAGGGCGATTTCATTCGCACGCAACCGCCGATTCGCGCGGGCAAGAGCGCGTACTTCGCGCATCTGAATTGCGGCAAGAAAAGCCTCGCGATCGATTTGCGCAAGGCTGAAGCGGGCGAACTGATTCGTGAGCTTGCGACGAAATCAGACGTAGTCGTCGAGAATTCGCGGCCGGGCGTGATGGCGAGGCTGGGGCTCGATTACGTGACGCTCGAGCGGCTGAATCCGCGACTCGTGTACTGCTCGATCTCGGGGTTCGGCCAGAGCGGGCCGTGGGCGACGCGCAGTGCGTATGCTCCGATGTTGCACGCGGCCAGCGGTTTCGACCTGGTCAATCTTGGGTATCAAGAAGGCCTCGAGCGGCCGCTCAACACCGGCATCTATGTGGGAGACGTGCTGGGCGGAACGTACGCATTCGGCGCGATTCAGTCGGCGCTGCTCGGACGCGAGCGCACGGGCCGCGGCGATTGTATCGATCTCGCTATGATGGACGGTCTGCTCGGCATGCTGATCTATGAGTTCCAGGAGGCGCAGCTTCCGCCAGCGCGGCGGACGAATACTTTTCAGCCGACGCGCGCGAAGGACGGCTTCGTGATGATTGCGGCGGTCAAGCCGAACAACTACGAAGCGTTGGCTCGCGCGGTCGGGCATCCGGAGTGGATGGACGATCCTCGGTTCGCTACGGCGAAAGGCCGGGCTGCGAATTGGGCGTGGTTCATGTCGAAGCTGGACGAATGGGCGTCGACCCGAACGATGGCGGAGTGTGAAGCGATTTTGACCGAGGGCAGTGTGCCGTGCTCGCGATATTACACTGTGAGAGAGGCGCTTGCGCATCCGCATCTTGCGGAGCGCGGCAGCTTCGAAGTGATCGACGACGGCGCGGGCCCGCTCAAGGTGCCGAATCCCGCGTTCAAATTTGGCAACTCGACGGCGCAGGCTCGCAACTATGTGCCGGCGCTCGGCGGCGACAATGCGGCGGTACTTTCGAGTGTGCTGGGGTATTCCGCGGATCGCATCGCCGCGCTATACGAGAAACAGATCCTTCACGACCAGAACGGCCGAGAGTGACGCAGCGGAGGATATGCAAATGGGTGAGATTCTCGCAGTTGGAATAACTCACTACCCGCCTCTGGCCGGCGGCGACGAAACAATGTCGTGGATTCTGAAGCGGATGCTGCAGAACCCGCATCTGCCGGAAAAATTTCGCGATGCGCGCGGCTGGCCGGAAGCGATGCGCGCGGAATGGGGCAACGACGAGGGGACCAGCGCCGCGCACGCGCATCGCGAACGTCTGCTGCGATCGTTGCGGAAGACGCGCGCGCAAATCGATGAGTTTCGCCCCGACTTCATCGTGGTATGGGGCGATGACCAATACGAAAATTTTCGCGAGGATGTGATCCCGCCTTACTGCATCTATGCGCACGAATCATTCGAGTTCGCGCCGCCTGCGCACAACGTGTGGCATGATGCGGCCGACAAGAAATTTCACGCGGCCGGCAACGTCGCGGCGGCGAAGTATCTCGCGGGCGGTTTGATCGAGGCTGGGTTCGACACGGCTTACTCGTACAAGCCGCTGCATCATCCGCTCGGGCACGCGTTTGCGAATGCGGTGCTGTATCTCGACTACGATCGGAAAGGGTTTCCGTATCCGATTATTCCGTTCGCGATAAATTGCTACGGGCGGAAGGTGATCGCGCAGCGCGGCGGCCTGCCGGCGTTCGAGAATCCACCGTCGGAAGCGGAGCTCGATCCGCCGGCGCCGACGCCGCGACGACTGTTCGATCTCGGCGCCGCGACTGCGCGGATTTTTGCAAACAGTCCATGGCGGGTCGCGCTGATGGCGTCGTCGGGATGGTCGCACGCGTTTCTGACTGCGAAAAACAATTTTCTGTATCCGGACACGCCTGCGGATCGGGCGCTGTTCGAGGCGTTGCGCGCGGGCAACTTCGACGCGTGGCGGAATTATCCAGCGGCTTCAGTCGAGGCAAGCGGCCAGCAGGAAATTCTCAACTGGATGTGCCTGGCGGGAGTGCTCGCCGAATTGAAACGCAAGCCGGCGGAGACGGAATTTATCGATACGTGGATTTTCAATTCGTCGAAATGTTTCCTGACGGCGCCGCCGCCACGGTAATCATATGAAGCTAAACGGAAAAGTGGCGCTGGTTACGGGGACTAGCACGAATATCGGCGGCGGTATCGCGGAAGGGCTCGCGGCAGAGGGCGCGGCGCTGGTATGCGCCGATGCGCGCGTGGAGAACGGTGCAGACTGCGCGCGTTACATCAAAAGTACGGGAGGACGCGCGACGGCAGTAACCTGTGACGTTACCGATGAGCGGCAGGTGATCGCGGCGGTGGCGGCGGCGCGCGAACATTTCGGCGGCGTCGATATCCTCGTGAACAACGCCGTCATCTTCAACAAGAAAGGCGTGATCGAGATGCCGCTCGACGAATGGCGGCGGCAGATCGAGATCATTGTTGGCGGCGCGTTCCTGTTCACCAAGCATGTCGCGAAGTCGATGATCGAGCAGGGACGCAAAGGCGCGATCATCAATATCATCTCGACCGCGGGCCACCAGGGCGAACCGAACAACATCGCGTACTGCACGGGCAAGGCCGGTCTGCTGAACTTCACGCGATCGGCGGCGATGGAACTCGTCGCGCACGGCATCCGCGTCAACAGCCTCACGCCGACGGCGACCGATCCGTCGGAATCGCTGGAGCGCGCGGCGCGATGGGGGCGGCAAGTCCGCAGCGGCGAGCAACTCAGGAATGCATTCGAGCCATTTCGAAAAGGCGTGCCGATGCAGAAACTGCCGAGCCCGAGCGACTACGGACGGGCGGCTGTGTTTCTAGCGTCGGAGGACGCGGGCATGATCACTGGGATAGACCTTCGCGTCGATGCGGGGGCAATCGCGCGTTACTGGGCGTGGAATCCGTCGGACAAGTAAGACTTAGAGTTTTTGCATAGGATGGGAGTAGAGAAAGACGCAGAGAACCTCTCCCCTAACCCCTCTCCCTTCAGGAGAGGGGAACAAGAGGCGGCAGGAGAAGAAATATGGATAAGGCGGCTGAGAGCTATATCTTAGATGATCAGGACGCGGGATTGTTTCGGGTAAATCGACGCGCGTTCACCGATCCGGAGTGTCTCGCTGATGAGAGGCGGCGAGTCTTTGACAAGTGCTGGATTTATGTCGGTCACGAGTCCGAAGTGTCGCATGCCGGCGATTACCGATCGCGTAATGTCGCGGGGCGGCCGATGATCCTGGTGCGTGGCGACGACAGCGTCGTTCGCGTACTGCTTAATACCTGCACGCATCGCGGATCGCTGGTATGCCGGCAGAAGTCCGGTAACGCCAAGACCTTCCAGTGTCCTTATCACGCATGGACGTTTAACTCTCGCGGTCAGTTGGTAGGTGTGCCGGGCGAGGAGTCCTATAGCGAGGCTTTCAAGCGCGACGACATGGCCTTAGTTTCTCCGCCTCAAGTGGATAACTATCGCGGGTTTATTTTCGCGTGTTTCGATCCGGCTGCTGATAGCCTCTATGACTATTTGGCTGGTGCGCGGGAGTATCTCGACCTGGTAGCAGACCAGTCTGAGCTAGGTATGAAGATTGTCTCCGGCCAGCAGGCCTACAGCGCACGCGCTAACTGGAAGCTGCTGGTCGAGAACAGTTATGACGGCTATCACGGTCTGCCGACCCATCAGCGGTACTTCAGCTTCCTGAGTGACATAGGTGTCGATATGAAAGGCCGCGACGTGGCGGCTCCGTCCTCTCAGAAGGCGGTAGACCTGGGAAACGGGCACGCCGTGGTGGAATATCAAAGCGCGTGGGGACGTCCGATCGCGCACTGGGTCGCGCCATTCGGGGAGCATCGCAAGGCGCACTTCGAGGAAGTCCGGCGCCGATTCGAGGCACGGTTCGGAGCAGAGCGGGCGCGGCGTATTTGCGAGACCAGCCGCAACCTGGGAGTTTTTCCGAATCTCGTGATCAACGACATCATGGCTATCACGGTCCGCACCTTCTATCCTGTTTCTCCCGACTACATGGAGGTAAACGCGTGGGCGTTGGCGCCGGCAGACGAGAGCGCTGAGGACTCCGCGCTGCGGCTCGACAACTTTCTAACGTTCCTCGGCCCGGGAGGATTTGCCACGCCGGACGACGTCGAGATGCTCGAGTCGTGTCAACGCGGCTTCGCCAATCGGGAAGTCGGCTGGTCGGATATTTCGCGCGGGATGAAGCGCGAGCATCCGTCGATCACCGATGAGTTACAGATGCGGGCGTTCTGGCGGCGATGGAATCAACTCATGACGGAACCCCAGCTGAAGCGCGCGAGGAAAGCAGCATGAGTAACATCGAGCTGCCTAGCCGTCAGGAAGTGGAGGATCTTTTCTATACAGAAGCCGCGTTGCTTGATGAGTGGCGGCTCGAAGAATGGCAAGATCTTCTCACTGAAGACGCAATCTATGAGATACCACCTACTGACGTGCCGGAAGGAGACTCGCGAAATACACTGTTCATCATAGCGGACGACGCGGTGCGAATTCGATCGCGCGTAAAGCAGCTACTTGGAAAGGCGGCATGGTCGGAAAATCCACGGTCACGCACGCGACGGATGATAGCTAATGTGCGCGTCGTCGGCAGTGACGGCGATAGCATCCTGGTGACGGCTAACTTTGCGGTGCATCGGATGCGTTACGAGTCGGTCGATACCTATATAGGGCACTACGACTACAAGCTCGTCCGCAAGGGCAACGATCTGAGAATCCGCGAGAGAAGAGCTATCCTTGATAACGAGGCGCTGCGACCGCACGGCAAGATCAGTTTCATTCTGTAACCAACCTGTCCGCGATCACAGAGGAGGACGCGATGGATGTCATCGACATGCACAATCACTTCATCGCGCCCGAGATAATCGATTTCTTGGCACGCGAAGGTAAGCATTTCGCGACTCGGATCGTGGAGCGCGAGGGCCGTCGCTTTCTTTTGATTCAGGAAAAGGCCATGCGGCCAATCGACGGACCGATCTCAAACGCACAAGCGCGCATCGCAGACATGGATCGCGAGGGCGTCACCGGGCAGGCGGTATCGTGCGTGCCGTTACTGATGTATCCGGACGTAGATGGCGCTCTCGGACTCGCGATCGCCCAGGTCAACAATGACACGATGGCGGCTCTGGGAGCCAACGATCCCGACCACTTCATTCCGCTGGCGAGTGTCCCGATGCAGGATCCAGTCTCGGCCGCGACAGAATTGGAACGCGCCGCGAAGCTCGGACTTCGTGGAGTTGAGATTCCGCCGAAAGTGGTCGAGCATCAGCTCGATGAGCCGGACTTCGAGGTATTCTGGGCTGCGGCTGAGGAGCTGCAGATGGTCGTTTGCATTCATCCATTTGAAGCCGCGCCCGCGGGAGCGCTTGCCAGATATTTTCTCGGCAACCTGGTTGGCAATCTTTACGACACCGGGCTTGCCGCGGCGCTATTGATTTACGGCGGCGTGCTTGAGCGCCATCCGAACTTGCGAATCGTCTTGTATCATGCCGGCGGTGCTTTGCCAGCCTTGGTCGGACGACTGGACATGGGATATCGCCTTGTGCCGGAGTGCCGCAACGCGATTCCGCGGCCGCCGTCGAGTTACGCAAATCAGTTCTACTTCGATATAATCGCGCATAGCCGCGGAATGCTGGCGCATCTCGTTAGGACCTATGGCGCAGATCGATTCGTCGTGGGCACTGACTATCCATTGCCGGCGGGCCTTGCGCATCCTGTGGAAGAAGTCAAAGCACTCGGCCTTGATTCCGGCGACGAAAGTAAAATTCTGGGTGCTACCGCGAGACAACTGCTACGGCTCTGATGGTTACCGCTTCCTCCGCGGAGATGATATACAGACTGGGAGAGAGGACAGAACAATGGCGAACAAGCCGCAAATGCTGGAAGGCTATCGGGTTCTGGATTTCACCCAGTTCGTTGCGGGACCTACCTGCACGCGATTGCTTGGTGAGATGGGCGCCGAAGTTATCAAGGTCGAACTTGCGCCGTTTGGCGATCGCGTCCGCGCCGATGGACTTAAGTCACTCGCGCCTGAATATAAGGGCTCGAGTCATAGCACCTACTACCTACAGCACAATCACTCAAAGCTGAGCTTCGCGATCGATCTCAAGAAGCCTGGAGCGCGTGAGATCGTGACGTCGATGCTTCCGCAGATTGACGTGGTGGTCGAGAACTTCGCGCCGCGCGTGATTGACAGGCTGGGATTTGCTTATAAGGACGTCAAGGCAGTCAATCCGAAAATCATCATGTGTTCGATTTCAATGGCTGGACAGACCGGACCGCTGTCGGTAAAGGCCGGCTACGATTTTATTGGACAAGCCTATGCTGGTGTTACTGACGGCATCGGACAGGTTGATGGTCCTCCGGCGCTGACTACGATGGCAATTGGCGACGTTTCTACCGGCGTCGCGGCTGCAATGGCTATCGGCTTCGCGCTGTTGCATCGCGAGCGCACGGGTGAAGGCCAGTACCTGGACGCGTCACTGCTGGATACCTACTTTCACATGCATGAGAAGACGGTGCCGATCGTGTCGCTGCGGGGCGATAAGTTTCGTCCTACGCGAAGCGGTTCACTCCATCCCGACGGCGGCACCACTGGTATTTTTCATTTCAGGGGCGACCAATACGTGCAGATTACTTCGACGCCTCATCAATGGCCGCAGTTCGTGCGCGCGCTCGGGATGCCTGAACTCGCGACTGACCCGCGTTTCAAGGACGCGCGCGGGCGCCGCGACAATAAGGAAGAGCTAAGAGATGTGATCGAGAAGTGGCTGTCGACATTTCCAACCCGCGACGACGCTATCGCCGCGCTGGACGCCGAACGGGTCCCATGCGCTCCCGTGCTGACGGTCAACGAGGCGGTCAAGCATCCGCATCTTAATGAGCGCAAGACAGTTCGATGGATCAAGGATCCGTTGCTCGGCACGGTCGCCATTCCAGCGGTACCGGTAAAGTTTTCCGTGTGGCCGGATAAGACGGAAGTGCGTTCTGCGCGGCTGGGCGAGGATAACGAGCGGGTGTTGCGCGAGCTATTGAAGATGCCGGCGGATAAGATTCGCGATCTCTATGCGGAAGAAATCCTGGTGCACGATTCGACGCTCGAGAGCAGGCCGTCGTAGGACACCCTTCACTTAGACTTGCATAGGTCATAATTGTCTCCGGGACCTGAGTAGTCGAGAATCCCCATCTGATAGATAGGTGCTTCTACTTTCCTCTCGAGGTAGAGGTAGTATGGGACGCGGCCAGCGGTATCATGATTTGTTAGAAGGACATCAAGACCTTTCCGATGCGGCTTGTCCCAACTCTGGTGTAGGTAGGTCTCATAGGTCGCACAAAAGTCTGCTTGGGATCCCGCCGATCGCAGCTTCGAGTAGAGCGCCGCGAGATCCTTTGCTACGGATACGACATTGACTTGCATGAATACCATCTGACAACACAATAAGGCCATGATGCCTATGGTGAGGATCCGACTAAATCGAGAGACGCGGGCAGGTATCTGAGCGCCGACTAGCCAGCAGAGTCCTATCCACACAGCTGGGTAGAGAAACCTCTCACCGGGACTGATCATTCCTTCAAACTCATAGCCGGTCGCGATCGTAGCAATCCCGCAAACTACGGCAGATGCCAGTACTCCGAAGTACCTTGGACGCAGCTTTACCCACGCTAGTACGCAGAGCGGCACTACTAGAGTCAGAGCGATCGTCCCAACCAGGTTGAGTAACGCAAACATCTTCATCGAGGGAGCTTGAATTCCCAGCCAGGGAAGAAACTCGGGAAAGGGAGAGAAGGCCGCGATCCAGCGGCCTGCAAATAGATGCGGCGTCCAAAACGTCCAGACCGGGCCAATCCCCGACAGAGAGAGGCGTTTGATAGCGTACCAGAATGTGAGCCCTATCGATGGTGCGAAGGAAATGATGAAAGGGCTGAGCAATTCGGTCCGTGACTCGGCAACTATAAGTGTCAGCGTGACGAGTATAGCAGTTGCATAGGGGAGGACGTGAAAAAAGAACATTGCGATTGATGCGCTAGTGACAATCCACCAATTGATCGGCTCTGAACGATAGATTCGACGGAACAAATATCCGCAATAAAAGAAGAAGACTGACAGAGCGAAGAGATAGGCTAACTCTCCCCAGAAGAAGAAGGTGTTCAGTAAGAACAATAACGGTACCAGCAAGAGAGGATTCTCTGGATCGTTACTAAGTGAGGTCAGCAAGTAGGTCGAGGATAGAGCAAACAGTACGACGCAAAGGGTTAAGACGATTTTGCCCGATATCTCCGGCGGTAAGGCCAGATCGAGCACTCCCAGCATTGCTACCGTTCCTGAGTAAGGGACCGGATAGTGTTTGAAGGAGTAGGAGGCTGGCGCGTTGCCGTGAATGAGTTCTGCAACGATGGAACCTTCGAACACCCAATCGGGATAGTCCGACATTGGCAGGAAGCGGTGTCCCCAGATTAACACCAGCGCGCTGATGATACAGGCGGCAAATGCAGTTCGAAGTACTATACGCTGGCGATTGAATCCGGGACTCTGGTGACTCACTAGCGGGCTAGTGTGCACCAAGAATCAGGCGATGTCACCCCATCCGGGGCTGGACGCTTCGACATTTCACGCGAGCTTCGACTGTTCATGCAGTCACGGATTGGGCGGCTTTGCGATCGCGTAAGAATGAATACCACGCTTCCATTCCGTCGCCCTTGAGGACAGAGAGTTGCAGCACCTTCAAAGCGGGATTGACCTGGCCCGCATACGCGAGGCATCGACTCACATCGAAGGGCACGTACGGCAGCAGGTCGATCTTATTGAGGAGCATCAGGTCGGCCGAGCGAAACATATGCGGATACTTGAGCGGCTTGTCCTCGCCCTCCGTCACCGAAACGATCACGACCTTGGCGCTCTCACCGAGGTCGAACAACGCCGGGCACACGAGGTTGCCTACATTTTCGATCATGAGGATCGATCCGGGCGGCGGCTTCAGCCGCTTCAGGGCATCGGACAGCATCGCGGCGTCGAGATGACATCCGCTGCCGGTGTTGATCTGCACCGCACGACATCCGGTGGCACCGATTCGCTCCGCGTCAAGAGTGGTTTCCTGATCTCCTTCGACGACGCAGATCGGAATTTCAGCGCCCAGTTCGCGAATCGTGCGCTCAAGCAGTGACGTCTTGCCGGCCCCTGGCGAGCTCATCAGGTTGAAGGCTACGATTTCGCGACCTTCGAGCCAGCCCCGGTTGTGATCGGCGAGGTGATTATTTTTGGCGAGAATATCCTGCTCGAGCTGAAGCGTCCGCGACGACGGTTCGTCGTGTCGATGCTCATGCGAATGGTCGTGTCCGTCGTGCGAATGATCATGATGATGGTCGCCGTGTTGATGGCCGTGATCGCTATGAGAGTGGCCGACGTTGTGATCGCTGTCGAAAACAGTCAAGCGCGTTTCGGCGCCGTCGGAACATCCGCAGGTGGAACACATGTCAAACTACCTCGACCGATCGGATCTTCAATTCGTTTCCGCTAAGCATCGCCAGATTCGCGCTTCCACACGGGCACAGTGCGATCGTGTCGAGCAACTCGACCTGTGCGTCGCAGTCACGGCATCGAGCACGGCCCGGAGTTTCTTCGATATCGAGGGCGGCGCCTTCCATCACAGTGCCTTCGGCGCAAAGTTCGAAGCACGCGCGCAATGCGTCGGGTACAACGCCAGAGAGCTTGCCGATTACGAGTGCGACCCGAAGGACCTTCGCGCCGTGGACGCGACCCTCGACGCTTTCGACTATGCTCTCAGTGATCGCCAGCTCGTGCATCGTTTCGATCCCGATGGTTACTCCGACCGCTTGGCCGCGCGCTTCATCATTATCCCTCCGAGTATTCCGACGCCGCTCATGATCATCGATTGAATCTCGGGCGACTTCGAGAGCGTCTTCCACGCGTCCATCAGAGGACCGTTGTTGGCAAAGCTCGACAAGGTCTCGCCAAGTTGTCCATCGCCGGACAACAAACCGCCGAGCGCGTCACCGACCGACGTTTTTCCGCTCTGGACGGCGCTCATGAAGAGAGAAGTTCCAGTGTTGAGCAGCCCCTGAAATTCCTCGGAGTTGACGATTGTCTCCCACGCTTTGCGCAGCTCTTCGAAACGCTCCGGCCCTTCTTTCGCGCCCAACACATAGCCCATCACGAAACCCAAAACGGCTCCCATTGAACTAGTCCTCCTCCCTGGCGGCAGCCGCATGGTCTCGCGCTGCCGCGACAGCCACTTGTCCAAAACTTATTCCAGCGTCATTGGTCGGCACCTGTCGATGAGTCAGAACGCGAAACTCCGCTGCTTCCAGCAATCGCACGGTTCGATCCAGCAACAACTGGTTTTGAAATACTCCGCCGCTGAGCGCGACCATAGTCAATCCGCGCATGGTTCTGATCGCAGTGCATGCCTGCACGATCACCAGCGCAACCGAATTGTGAAACCGCGCGGCGACGACGTCAACGGAAGTGGCGGCGTGTAAATCGTCCACCACCGAGCGCACAAGGTCCGCGCCGGGAATTTCAAACGGGATTGCGGTGGGGACAGATACCTCGTACGCGTCGTCTTCGCTGATCGCCGCGAGCTGCTCCAATTCGATTGCCGCCTGACCCTCGTAATTGATGGCGTCGCGCACCGAAAGGATCGCAGCCACCGCGTCGAACAAGCGGCCGGCGCTACTGGTGAGGGGAGAATTGACGCCGCTCTTAATGAGCGCGCTGATTTGCGGCCATTGGTGCGCATTTCGTTCCGCGACGTCGAGATGCGCCGGAACATTTTCGCTTTCGTTGTAGGCCTGGCGCAGGTATGACGCCGCCATTCGCCACGGCTGTTTGATCGCCGCAGTTCCACCCGGCATCGGGACGGCTTCGAGATGGCCAACGCGCTCAAACTTCGCGAGATCCGCGATCAGAAATTCGCCACCCCAGAAGGTGCCGTCGAGTCCGAATCCGAGACCGTCGAAAGCAACCCCGATACTCGGTCCTTGCTCGCCGTTGTCGGCAAGGCACGCGGCGATGTGCGCATGATGATGCTGGACGCCGACGAACTCGACGCCTTTCAGTTCGAGCGCATATTTCGTCGACAGGTACTCGGGATGCAGATCGAACGCGACGATCGCGGGATCTATGTCGAACAGTCGTCGAAAGTGATCGATACCCTCGCGGAATGAACGCAGAGTTTCAAAGTTTTCCAAATCGCCAATGTGATGCGACACGAAAGCATGCTGCCGCTTCGCTACACAGAACGTGTTCTTGAGTTCCGCTCCGCAAGCGAGAATCGGACGGCGCGCTTTGAGCGGAAGCACGATCGGCTGCGGAGCGTAGCCTCGCGAACGCCGTTGCGGGACTTCGCGTCCTCGCGAAACGCGGACGACACTGTCGTCAGTGCGGATATGGATCTGGCGGTTGTGAATCAGAAAATAGTCGGCGATAGGCGAGAGCCGCTTCGCCGCATCGTCGTCGGTGTATGCAATCGGCTCGTCGGAAACGTTGCCGCTGGTGAAGACGATCGGAGCTTTGACCGATTCGCTCAAGAGATGATGGAGGGGCGTGTACGGCAGCATCACGCCGATGTTCCGATTCGAAGGCGCCACCGAATGCGCCAAGTCGCTGCCAGGCTTGCGATTTAGCAGAATCACTGGGCGGCGCGGACTGGTGAGCGCGAGCTGCTCGAGGTCGTCGATGGTCGCGAGCGAGCGCGCGGATTCCAGATTTGGCACCATCACGGCGAACGGCTTGTCCTCACGATGTTTGCGCGATCGCAACAGCTTGACCGCATTCTCGTCCGACGCGAGCGCCGCGAGGTGATAGCCGCCGAGTCCCTTCACGGCGACGACTTTTCCAGAGCTCAGCAGCTCGGCGGCTTTGCGAATCGGATCGCCAGCCTGCTCGATTCCATTTCGATCGAGCAAACGCACGCTCGGACCGCAGGCCGGGCAACATACCGGTTCCGCGTGGAATCTATGATCGGAAGGATCGTGGTATTCGCGCGCGCAATCAGCGCACATCGGAAACTCGGCCATCGTTGTGCGCGACCGGTCGTAGGGCACGCCACGAACGACTGTGAATCGAGGGCCGCAGTTGGTGCAATTCGTGAACGGATAGCGATAGCGTCGATCCATCGGATCGAGAATCTCGCGGATACAGTTGTCGCAAGTCGCGATGTCGGGAGAAATCAAAACATCGCGCTCGCCCTCGGCGTGACTCGCCAGAATCTCGAAGACGGATCGATTTGCGATCGGAATCGGTTCGCTTGTGACGTTTTGTATGAATGCCAGCGGCGGCGCGTCGCTCACCAATCGCGCGCGGAACTCGGCGATATGCGAGACGATCCCCTCGACCTCGATCGCGACGCCTCGCAGATCATTAACGATTGAACCGGCGAGACTCAGGCTTTGCGCCAAGCCGAAAACGAACGGCCGGAATCCCACTCCCTGCACGATGCCATCAACCCTGATGCGCATCGCAGCGCGCTTGATCCGCGGTTCGTCGCATAACGACGCGGAGATCGCGGTTTCAGCTTCAGTTGGTCGCATCACGCTTGCTACTCGGCCTTTTTCGGCATGGGCGGCTCCATGTCGGCGAGTGGGTAAACTTTGAAGCGCGAGTAGTTGAAGACGGGCGAGCGCGCCAGCAGCATGTCGAGTTCTTCGTTGGAGGCGACGTCGTAGATCCACGCGCCGCCGTGCTGGCCGGGAATGTGATAGCGCGCGATCACTTTGCCCTGCTTCATCAGCGGGTCCGCGTACTCGGGCATGGTCAGGACCGACTTCAACACCTCGCGCGAGAGCAGCGAGATTTCGATTCGCCAGATGACAAGAAACTTCACGACGCGTCCTCGTCGGCCGGGATCGTCGCCGCCGGTGTAGTCTCTGAGGGCAGACATCTGGTTGCGCGCGGTTTGCTCGTCGATTTTCTCCATCGCAAATCCCGCGTGGATCAATATCCAATCGCCGGGTACGAGTTTTTCGTCGCGTAAAATTCCGATGTTGATGTTGCGGGTCATGCCGGCGACGTCGACTCGCGCGAGGTCCGGATGATCCTCCGCGAGAGTCACGATCCGGCCGACAATTCCGAGGCACATTTTCGATACGCTCCCGCTAGCAGATCCGCGGCAGCGCTTCGCCGAAGGGCAGATCGAGCACGCGATCGCCGCCGATCGGGGTGCGCAGAATTACGAAGTCGGCATGCTCTTCGGTGACGCGGCCGATCAAACTCGCCTCGCGGCCTAGCGGATGCTGCCGCATCGCTGCGAGAACTCGTTCGGCGTCTTTCTCCGGGACGAACGCGACCAGCTTGCCTTCGTTGGCGACCAGCAGCGGATCGAGTCCGAGGATTTCGCAGGCACCGCGAACCGTGTCGCGGATCGGAACCAATTTTTCTTCGACCTCAATTCCAAGATGCTGGCGCGACGCGATCTCAACCAGCGTCGCCGCGAGGCCGCCCCGAGTCGGATCGCGCATCGCATGAATGTCGGGACATGCTTTGAGCATCTCGGCCGTCAGTTCGTGCAGAGCGGCCGTGTCACTCTTGAGCGCGCCCTCGAACTCGAGTCCTTCGCGGGTCGACAGGATCGCGACGCCGTGATCGCCGATCGGGCCCGACAACAGGATCGCGTCGCCGGGGCGGACGTTGCGCGACGACAGGTTGATGCCGGGCGGCACTACGCCGATGCCAGAGGTGTTGATAAAAATCTTGTCGCCGCTGCCGCGGCCGACGACCTTGGTGTCGCCGGTCACGATATGAACGCCGGCGCGATCGGCGGCGCGCTTGGCCGACGCGACGATGCGCTCGAGATCGGAAATCGACAAGCCTTCTTCGAGGATGAACGCGAGCGAGAGATAGAGCGGTTTCGCACCGCCCATCGCGAGATCGTTGATAGTGCCGTTGACGGCGAGTTCGCCGATGTCGCCGCCCGGAAAAAAGATCGGCGTGATCACGTATGAGTCAGTGGTGAACGCGATTCGCGAGTTGCCGACGGTCAGGATTGCCTGATCGTCGAGGGCTTCGAGTGCGGAGTTTCTGAACGCTGGAAGAAATATCTTCTCGACCAGGCGCGACGTCAGCTTTCCGCCGCTACCGTGACCCAGCAGGATTTCCGGCGTGTCGGTGATCGGGAGCGGGCACTGCGCGAATGGCGTCGCGGAAGAAGGCTCGATGGTGCGGCCGTTGGATGATGACATCGGCGTGCCTTACGGGTGCGCTTTTCCGGTCGAGTCGGCATCGCTTCCGACGACTTTGTTTCGGCGGTCGAGGTAGCGGCCGTATTGATAGTAGGCGGCGCAAGCGCCTTCGGCGGAGACCATGGTTGCGCCGAGCGGGCGTTGCGGGGTGCACTCCTTGCCGAACGCGGGACAGTCGGAAGGCTTGCGCGCGCCGCGCAGAATCAAGCCGCTGATGCAGGTTTCGGATTCGCGCGTCGCGATTGCTTCGACCTCGAAAATTTTCTCGGCGTCGTGCGCGCGATACTCATCGCGAAGCTGGTAGCCTGATTCCGGAATCGAGCCGACTCCGCGCCACTTGCGATCGGCGACCTCGAACACTTTTGAGATCAAATCGATTGCGGGTCGATTGCCGTCTCGCGCGACCGCGCGCACGTACTGATTCTCGACTTCGGCGCGGCCTGCTTCGAGCTGGCGCACCGTCATCAGGATTCCTTCGAGCAGGTCGATCGGCTCGAAGCCGGTGACGACGATTGGGACGTGGAAGCGATCGCACAGCGCTTCGTATTCGCGGTATCCGACGACGGCGCAGACGTGTCCCGGCCCGAGAAATCCCTGCACGCGATTGTCGGGCGCATTCAACACGGCCGCCATCGCGGGCGGAACCAGCACGTGCGAAACCAGCATCGAGAAATTTTTGACGCCTCCGAGTTTTGCGCGGTAGACGGCCATCGCGTTGGCGGGCGCGGTGGTTTCGAAGCCGACGCCGAAAAATACGACTCGCTTGTCCGGGTTGTCGCGCGCGATCTGGACCGCGTCGAGCGGTGAATAGACCACGCGGACGTCGGCGCCGCGGCTCTTCAAGGTCAGAAGATCGCCGCGCGAGCCCGGCACTCGCAGCATGTCGCCGAAGGAGGTGAAGATCACGTCGGGGTGACTCGCGATTGCGTGCGCCTTGTCGATCATCTCCAGCGAAGTGACGCAGACCGGACAGCCGGGGCCATGCACCAGCTCGATGCATTCGGGGATCATGCGGTCGATGCCGTAGCGAACGATCGAGTGAGTCTGGCCGCCGCATACTTCCATCAGGACCCACGGACGGGTGGCGGTTTTCGCGATTTCTTTCGTCAGGTTAGAGGCGACGGTGCTGTCGCGATATTCGTCGAGGTATTTCATGACGGTCTGCTCCTCGCTCGATTGTCGTCGGTCAGTTCGGAAGTTTGTCCGAGATCTTCGAGTATCCGATACGAGCGTTCCGCTTCTTCGCGATCGATTTTGGAAATCGCGAAGCCGACGTGGACCACGACGAAATCGCCGACGCCGGCTTCGGGAACATACTGGAGGCATACTTGCCGCGTGATGCCCGCAAACTTGACGCTGCCGACACGCAAACCATTTTCGTCACGCGCCGCGATTATTTCGCCGGGTATTCCGAGACACATCGGCTGCCTCCGTCAATTCTCGAGCTGTGCTATCACCAATCCTCGAACCTTCACATCCGGATAAACTTTGAGCATCAGAAATTTCGGCGGCTCGAGGCCGAAGTTGCGGATGTCGATTGTCTGCTCTCCCTGAAACTCGACGGTGGTGGCGTCGACAATTCGCATACGCACGTCGCCCTGGACTGCGCTGGTCTGTCCGCGAAGCGACAGCTCGCCCTGCACTCGATAAGTAGCGCCGGAATCGAGCGCCTTCACGCTGATGACGCGGCCGCGAACGCGCGGGTACTTGCGCATCTCGAGTTTGCGCTCGAGCTCGCGATCGTAGAGACCGTTGCCGGTCTTCAGCAGCGATGCGTCAAGCTCGACGTTGCCGCTCACGGGAGCATTCGTGTCGAGATGTCCGTCGACGATGGTCATCTCGAGGAAACCTTCGAGGCCGGTGGTCTCGAGCGAGATCGGATGCAAGCTCGAACGCGCATCCGCCCAGATTTTTGAGCGATCGGGCACCACGCGGTATCTCGCCATCACAAACTCCTGTCATCGCCCGCGCAACGAGTCGCGCGTGCCGCTACATCTCTCGAATCTGGATGTAGCGCGCGATGTCCGGCAGGGACGTCACCACTACGTACGCAACTCCCAGAATCACCGCGGTCGCAAATAATCTCTTAAACATCAGCTCTGACTCCTTTCCTGGTTTCGATTCGATCAACCGTCACTTCATCAATGAGTTTCCGCACGACCGACACCGCTTCGTCAACCGCGCGATTTACAACTTCGCTGAGACCGATTCGCTCGACGAGTTCCGCGGGCTCGCATCCTACAACCAGCACTCTGCCCACTCGGCCGCCGAGCGCGGCGAGGGTGGAGAGAACGGCCTCAGGATTCATGCTGTGTGCGTCGGTGGCGGGATTGACGGGTTCGGCATCGAGATCGGGCTCGATCACGAAGATCGTTCCAGGCTGATCGCCACGCTGGACGGCATCGATCAGAATGAGCGTGTCGTAACCCTCGAGCAGTTGAAACGCCAGATGCATCCCGCGAATTCCGTAGTCTTCGACCTCGACTCCGGCGGGGAACACATCGGTATTCATACGCCGCGCGACTTCAACGCCGAAACCGTCGTCCGCGAGAAAGATATTACCGACGCCCGCTACCATCACGCGGTTCATTGGTTGACCTCGAGCGGCTCGACTTCGTCGGGGTAGAAGTACAGGAAGCGGCCGTGGGTCTGCATGAAGTCGGCGGCGGGATCATCCTCGAGCGTGACTGCGAGGTATTCGTGCTCTTCGACATCGAAGTACACGGCTTCGACACGCGCGGTCTTGCCGGCGAGGAACATGTCCTGCGCGTCCGATCGTCGCGGGCCGGGGCGCAGGCGCACGCGAGATCCTTTTGAAATCGAGACGTCGCCGATTTGCACGCTGTCGGATTCGGGCGATACGGACGCGTCGGCGCCCGGGTCCCACCACGGCGGCGTCTCGACGCTGGCGGAATAATTTTCGGCGGGCGTATCTTGATCGGGCGGTGTGGTAGCGGCGCGCAAATACCGGAGCGCGCCGTGCAACCGGTCGAGGATTTCCGGCGGCATATTGTCGACGCGATCTATAATCGCGGCGGCACGCGGATCGGTCGCGCGTGCTTGCCGCTTCTCGTCGTCGGTGAGCGTCATGGTGCGAAGCGTGAGGATCTCGTCTATCTCGGTTGCGTCGTAGAGATCGCCGGGGCTCTCGGGCGCGATTTGCGGATAGTCGTAAAGAATTATCGGTGATGACAGCACCACATCGCGATCGCCGTCTTCGCCGACCATCACCGGCCAAGTGTGCACGTTCGAACATTTCTGCGCGGCGGACCGCGCCCATTCCGGCGGATCGATTAGCGATACAAACTTGCCGGCTTTGGCCTCGAGCAGTGCGTGGACGCCGATCAGCGAGGATCGCATTACAACGTCTCGCGAGGCGGCGGCGTCAGTCCATGACGTTACGTTCTCGATTCGCAGATGAAGTTTGCGCAGCGCGCGCGACTCCTCTATGGGTTGAGCGAAGAGGCGGATCGTTCCTTTGACGGCATTGCTGTCGCGGACGAATCGGCCGACGCGCCGTCCCGATTTTGTCACGATCGGTTCCATCGTTCTCGAGGCTGAAAATTCGAAATCGAGAAAGCACTCGGAGAATTCGGATGACTGATCGAAATCGGACTTCGCGCTCGATGGCTTCGTCCCAACTGGTCCAGAGTTCGGCTTCAGCTTCGAGCGATTCGACTTCCTGGAAGGCGTCGGTGCCGATTAGTTTTTCGACGGAGCGGCGCTGGATTTGCAAAAACCTGACGGTGCCCGCAAGCTCGAACTCGTCTTCGATAAGGCATTCGGTCTGCGACCATGAATGCTCGCATCCGCCGGCGTCGCTCCATTGGCGCGGCGCCAGCACGCCGAATTGCCATCGAACCTGGTTTTTGCCGGACGAGGCGCGATACGGATACAGCACGTAGCCTTCGTAGAGGACAGCGTCGGCAATTTTGCGGGCACGTTCGACGCTCACGGCTGCGCCTCTCGCGAATCGAGCAGGAGCGTCTCGATAACTTCGTCCCAGGTTGCGAGCGCGCGGCGTGACTTGAACTTCATAAGATCCGAGAGAGTCTCGCGGTTCAGCCGGAGCCATCCGCTGTTGGGAAAATAGTGATCGATCATCTCCTGCCAGACCCGCACCGGCAGGCGGAAGTTCGCCTCCTTGCTCCACGGAATCTGGCTGACCTGCATTCCGTGATCGCCTTTTTCGAACACGGTACCGCTGAACATCATGAGCAGCGAGATGTCTCCGTTTTCGAGCGAGTGGAGGTACTTGGTGGCGGCGATTTCAAAATCGTAAGTGCAGGCAACCGGAAGTTCCACTTCGGTCTTGCCTTGAAAGCCGGGAATCGTGGCCGACAGATGGGTCCACAGGAACGGCTTCATCGTGTCGCCCCATCGCGGAGTGTCGCCGAAGAGCTCCGTGAGGCGCGATTCTTCCTCGCGGGAGTATTGGCGGCGGATCGGCTCGATCCGAATCTGGCATCGCAGCACGATATTGTGGATGACGATGCCGGTGTTCTCTTCGATCTTCAGCGCGAACATCAACGTCGGCACGGCGGCGTGACGCTCAGGACGCGCGCCCACGATCTGAAAGTTCAATTCACTCAAGCGCCGAACTCCCCTGGTTGTGATCGCGGGATCGCGCGCGCAAGCCTGAAAAAAATCCTTCGATCTCGCGCCACACTTCTTCGCCGCCGTCGAATCCTTTCCAGTAGCGACGGACCTTGCCGGTCAGCTCGTAACAGGCGTCGATCGGCACGATGAAACATTGAAACTGATCCTCGCCCCTGCGCCGGTATATAAGGAGCGCCTCGACGTCGGGAGCTAGTTCGCGCAAGACAGGATTCGCCGCGACGAGGTCATCCCATTCTTCGAGCGGCACCATCGATTCGGTGGCGCCGGCCGGGCTGGGGTAGAAGGCGGTGATTTTCTTCATGCCGGAGTTGTGGAAGAAGAACGCCATCCCGACCGGGATTTGCATCGCGTCCCATTCGGCGGTGCTCAGGCGAAACGAGTTGAGATTGAGGACGCGATCCGGCACTGCGCGATATTTTCCCTGCGCCGCGCCGCTGTGCGTGAAGAGCAGGTAGCAAGCGCGACAGGTGCACATGAGGGTGCGGCTCTCGACGTTGACGACGTGCGAATGCTGTTCGACGATCGGCTGGCCGCACATCTCGCAAGCTTCGCCGGCGCGCCGCTTGAGTCCGGGCTCGAGAAAGCGTTTCAACGCATTCGGCGCATCAGCGATGATTTTGCCGTTCCGGGAGCCAGGCATCTCGTCCCCCATCAACTCATGAGCGGAACAGCGATCGCGACTCTCACCCCATCCCGATCTTCGAGCAGCGGCACCGGTTCAAGATGCAGTCCGCGGCTCTCGGTCGAACGACCGGCCAGGCGCGGGTCATAGTTTTTGTTGCAGGACGGACAGACCATCAGACTGCCATTGACGTTGCCGCCGCCCATCGGCGAGCCGCAGGCTGGACACGCGTCGTGGTAGGCATAGAGGCGTCCATCGACGCGGCAGAGCACGATTCGCGAGCCCATCGCTTCGGAGGAAGTGAGATGGCTGGCGGGAAATCCGTTTTGGTCGCCAATCGAAACCCACGTGGGCTCGATGTCAACGGACTGATCGCGCGGCGATTTCGATGCGGTGGCCGGCACTTCTGTATCGGTTATGCCTTCGACTTCGATCTTCAACGCCTCGGGCGCCGACTCGCGAATCGCACCTTCGACTGCGAGCTTCACGGTCAGCAGCGATGACGGGCATCCGTCGCAACTGCCCTTCATACGCAGCCGCACCAATCCGGTGTCCGCATTAGTTTCCAAGATTTCGACGTCGCCCCCGTGCGAGCCGAGATAGGGACGTACACGCTCGAGCGCCTCGTGCACGCGGGTTTCAAAGTCCTTGGGATGCAAGCCGTGCAGGATCAAAAGGCTCGACACGAGATCGTCGGTGGCAAGTTGCGCGCGCAGGCGTTCTCCCGCGGCGCCGTCGGCGGCCGCGATCTCGTCGATGCGTTTGAGGCCTTCGCCGTAGAGTTGGACTACAGAGCGGACGACCTCCTCGACCCGTTCCCAAACGGGAGGGCTCGCCATCGAGCGAACCTCCTCGAGCAGAGGTTCGATTCGCGCGCCGAGTTCGCGCAGCTTTCGCTGATCTCCGTTACGCACAATCAGTCGTCCACATTATTCAGCATCGTGGGCGAGTGGATTTTCTTGAGCACCTTGCCTTTGCCGACGTACATGTGGACACCGCACGGCAGACACGGGTCGAAGCTGCGGACGGTGCGCATGATGTCGATGCCCTTGAACTTGTCGGGACCGTTCTCCTCGAAAATCGGCGTGTTTTGCACCGCGTCTTCGTAAGGTCCCGGAGTTCCGTAGCTGTCGCGCGGATTCGCGTTCCAGGGCGTCGGGGGATAGGGATGATAGTTGGCGATTTTGCCGTCGCGGATCACCATATGGTGCGATAGGACTCCGCGCACCGCTTCGGTGAAACCGCAACCGATGCCTTCGTCAGGCACTTTGAATTGTTCCCAGGTCTTAGTGTGACCGGCGCGCACTTCGGCCAGGGCCTTCTCGGTGAAAAGCAGCGCGCACGCACACGCATAGGCCTGGAAGTAGGTTCGCGCGCGATCGCGCTCGATAGTGTTAGACCACTTCGGGATCTTCCATTCGAAAGTGACTGGGCCCTTGGTCGCACTCTTAGGCAGATTGATCTGGACGCTGTTGCCGGTCGCTTTGACGTAGTCATTGTTCACAAGGCCCGAGAGAGCCGTAGACCAAAGACGCGCGATCGGCCCGCCACCAGTATCGAGTGATAGGTGATCCTTGCCGTCGAACCATCGCGGCGACATGACCCAGGTGTATTTGCCGTCGAAATCCCGCTTCTGAGGCTTGGGAATTGTGTGCTGATTCCATGGATGCCGTTGATCAACGGGATTGCCGAGTGGGTCCTTGGTGACGAACATTGGCTGACCTGCCCAATCTTCGTAGAAGGAGTGACCGAGCAGAATCCGAATTCCAAGATTTATTTTGACAAGGTCGTTGGTAACCAGCTTGCCGTCGACCACGACGCCGGGTGTGACGAACATCTTGCGTCCCCACTCGGTCATGTCGCGGTAATTGAAATTGCAATACTCGGGGTCCTGGAATGAGCCCCAGCAGCCGAGCAGGATCCTGCGGTTGCCGACTTGTTCGTAACCGGGCATCGCAGAGTAGAAGAAGTTGAAGAGGTCGTCGTGCATCGGAACGGCGCGCTTAAGGAACTCGACATAGCGCATCAGGCGCGTCAGGTAGTCGGTGAAAAGCTGGACGGTCGCGACGGTGCCGACGCCGCCGGGATAGAGCGTCGAAGGATGCACATGACGTCCTTCCATAAGGCAGAACATCTCGCGCGTGTAGCGACTGACCTGTAAGGCTTCGCGATAGAACTCACCCTCGAGCGGATTGACGGCCTTCATAATGTCGCCGATGGTGCGATAGCCGTGCGCGGCGGCTCCAGGAGCTTCGGCCTTGGTGGCCTTCTCCCATAAGCCAGGGTTAGTCTCGCGCACCATGCGCTCGCAGAAATCCACTGCGACAAGATTTTCCTGGAAGATGTTATGATCGAACATGTACTCGGCGGCTTCGCCAAGGTTCACGATCCATTCGCCTAAGTGAGGCGGCTTAACCCCATAGGCCATGTTCTGCGTATAGCAGGAGCAGGTCGCGTGATTGTCGCCACAGATTCCGCAGATGCGACTGGTAATGAAGTGGGCGTCGCGAGGGTCCTTGCCCTTCATGAAAATGCTATAGCCGCGAAAGATCGACGAGGTGCTATAACACTCGGCCACCTTCTTCTTGCCAAAGTCGATCTTGGTATAGATTCCGAGGCTGCCGACGATTCGGGTGATAGGATCCCAATTCATCTCGACCAGGCCGTCGGTTGTCTTCGTCGCCATCTAAATTCTCCTTCGAGCTATTGAGTTGCCGATGCACCAAAGGATCGCTGGCGCGACAGTTACCATCGCGGATGATAGCCGGTCTTCAGTTCCTTACCGCGGGTACGCCATTTGGGTTCATCCTCGAGTGTGTTCAGGGTGAACGCTCGAAGCGATCGGACGACGGTGCCGAGGACGTTCGCCATGCGGGTGGATACTTTCGCGCCCGGTGGCTCGTCCATGAATGGCATGAACTTGTCCGGGAAACCGGGCATGGTGCAACCGATGCAAATTCCGCCGACGTTGGGGCATCCACCGACGCCGCCCATCCATCCGCGCTTGGGCACGTTGCACTTCACGACCGGGCCCCAGCATCCTAGCTTGACGATGCACTTAGGCGACCCGTATTCGTTGGCAAAGTCGCCGCCCTCGTAGTATCCGGCGCGATCGCATCCTTCGTGAACGGTGTTGCCGAAAAGCCATTGCGGGCGATGCTCCTCGTCGAGCGGAATCATCGGCGCCTGCCCGGTCGCCTGATAGAGCAGATATAGGATGGTCTCGGAAAGATTATCCGGCTGGATCGGACAGCCGGGCACGCAGACGACTGGAATACCGGCGCCTGACTTCCAGTCCCAGCCGAGGTAGTCGAGGACACCCATCGCGCCGGTCGGATTCCCGGCCATCGCATGGATACCGCCGTAGGTCGCGCAGGTCCCTGCGGCCAGCACCAGCAACGCCTTAGGCGCCAGCCGGTCGATCCATTCGCTGGTGGTCATCGGCTGTCCGGTCGCGGGATTGTTGCCAAAGCCGCACCAGTAGCCTTCTTTCTTGATCGCCTCGTTTGGAATCGATCCTTCGATGACGAGCACGAAAGGGTCCAGCTCGCCGCGCTCGCCCTTGAAGAACCACTCGATGAAGTCGTCGGTCTTATGACCGACGGGGCCGGTCTCGTACGCAATCAGAGGCCAATGGACTTCTACTTTGGGCAGCCCGGGAAGGGTGCCGAGGACGATGTCCTCGATGCTGGGCTGCATCGCGGCGGTAAGCGCAACCGAGTCGCCATCGCATGAGAGTCCCGCGTTGATCCAGAGGATATGAACCACAGGGTCCTTTCCATTGGTCGGCATCGAGGTTACCTCCTTGCTTGGCGGGCGTTGGAAACGGCCGTCAGTCAAATGCAGGTTTGTGAAGAAATATTTACAAGGTACTCGGTTCTATTTTTTATGGCGCAAATGTTCGCTGGCGTTTTTCCCGCTAGACGATTTCGACGCATCAATTGTGCCATCTGACAGCAATACACCTTGGGCGCAAGTGCGGCGTCACAGCATCGGGCGATCTGATTCGACATCCAGGGGTAACTTTCTTTGCGGTACGCTTGCCCGACGACTATGCTCGGCGAGTACGTAGGATTGCAGAGTAGGCGACGATGTATGAACGCCAGGGAACGTAAACTCGCTGCAATTCTGACCGCGGACATCGTCGGATTCAGCCAGCTCACCGGCGCTGACGAGGAAGGTACTCTCGAAGCGCTACGTGCAATTCGCCGCGACATTGTCGATCGGGTAATCGACGAATATCGCGGACGTGTTGTCAAACGAATGGGCGACGGCGTCCTGGTCGAATTCGGTTCGGCGGTCGACGCAGTGCGCTGTGCAATCGCGCTTCAGCAGCGCATGACAGCGCGCAATGCGAGCGTCCCGGCCCCCAAGCGCATGGAATTTCGCATCGGGATCAACCTCGGCGACGTCGTGGTCGAGGAGGACGGCGACCTTATGGGCGATGCCGTTAACATCGCCGCGCGTCTCGAGTCCATCGCCGATTCTGGTGGCATTGCTCTTTCGGAAGATGCGTGGCGACAGGCGCGGGGCAAGACCAGCGTCGAGTTCGCTGATACCGGGTATCGTGAGCTCAAGAATATCGCACTCCCAGTGCGGGTTTATTCCGCTTCAGCGGCTGCGCTGCGCACAACTGATGCATCGAGCGCGTCGCAGTCGTCCTATCCCCCGCTTCCAGATAAACCTTCGATTGCAGTGTTGCCGTTCCTCAACCTGGGCGGGAACCAGGACCAGGAGTACTTCGCCGACGCGATCGCTGAAGACATAGTCACGGCGCTCTCTCGCTGGCGTTGGTTTTTCGTAATCGCGCGCAATTCCAGCTTTGTTTACAAGAACCGCTCAGTTGACGTGAAGCAGGTGGGCAAAGAACTCGGAGTGCGGTACCTGCTCGAAGGTAGCGTTCGCCGGAGCGGCAGCCGCATCCGCATAACTGGCCAGCTGATCGATGTAGTAAACGCTGCTCACATCTGGGCTGACAATTTCGATCGCGAATTGGCGGACATATTCGCCCTGGAGGACGAAATCACAGAATGCGTGGTAAGCGCGATCGAACCAGCGATGCTTCATAGCGAAGAGACTCGCATAGCCCGCAAGCGCCCAAGTGATCTTAGCGCCTTTGACAGATATCTACGCGGTATGTGGCATTTCAACAAAATGTCCGAGGATAGTTATCATGAGGCGCTCTCGCTGTTTCGTCAGTGTATCAGCCGCGAGCCGGATTTGGCTCTGGGTCACATAGGTCTCGCGCGCACTCTGTACGGCGGAGCGATCGAAGGCTGGTGTGCTGACTCAATGCGCGACCTCACTGACGCCAGGGACGCCGGAAGGATGGCGATTTCGCTAGATCTTCGCGATGCGCACGGTCATTTCGCTCTGTCTGGCGCCCAACTCTACCTAGGACAGCATGAGGAGGCTCTTGCCGAGGCTGAACAGGCGATTGTTCTCAATCCGAATTTCGCGTTCGGTCACTTCCGGCTCGGCCAGGTAAGAACTTATATCGGCCGAGCCGAAGAAGCAGTTATCTCAATCGAGAGGAGTATAAGGCATAGTCCGCATGATCCGCAGTTAGGTAACATGATCACACTTCTCGCCCTCGCTCACTATCATGCCGGCAACTATGAGGAGTCTCTGCGCCATGCGCAGACAGCGGTACGTATGCATGATGTTCGCGCGGCGGCGCTGTCGGCTGCGAGCCTGGCTCGACTAGGTCGTAAGGACGAGGCGCGTGAAGCTCTCGCCGCCTTCCTCCCTTCACTTACAAATCTCTCAGCGGGCAAGGCGGTAGCGCTGGCGCCTTACGCTAACCCGGCGGACCAGGAGCATCTGTTCGAAGGTCTTCGTCTTGCTGGCCTGGACCAGGCGATGCTGGATTCCGTAGCGGGCGCCGTTAAGATGCCTGGCCGTGATCGGTCCTAATCAACTGCGCCGCCGACGCGTACTCGTTCGCCCAGAGACCGGATGGGGGTCGTCGGGATAGCGACTCTTCAGCAACACCGTGATGCCGCCTGGAGTCTGCCTGGTGTCGGGCGCTTGCCAGACAGTCATTTCAAAATCATAGCCGGGTGCCCAGGCAAAGGTAGCTCGGGTTGGCGGACTGGTAGACAGCGCGTGGTACACGATTGATCGAATGCTCTCTTGTAAACCTCCGGGCAAGGAGTCTACATATGCGATCACGTCTTTGAAGATAGGTAGTTCCTGCGGGAGGACGAATTTCAGCGCGGAACTAATTTGCTTCCCGGGTGCGAAAGCATCGCGATTGTCTACGAGGTCGTCGATGTTTTGCTCATCGAAGGCGCGATTGAGGTAGGTGATGGCCAGCTGAAGCTTTGGCATGTTCCCCCCGGCGCCTGCATTTTTGAAATTTCCGTTCGCAGGTTGCTCATTGTTTAGCGCGCGGGAGCCCGTATCGCAACTCACGATCCAGGGTCAGTCGAAACACTTGACACCTATCGAACCGTGCCTACCTACGACTTAGACCGGACTCGAAAAAATCAGGCGACGAGAGTAGCCAGGTCGCTTATGCTTGCGCCATTGGGCCGCGCAGTAATTTGCCGGGCAACGCTCCTGTATGCTCGTTCTTGCGCAGGACGACCTGGCCGTTGACTACTGTCGCCAGCAGTCCGTCTGATTTCTGCTTCAGCCGGCGCGCGCCCGCGGGCAGGTCGTAGGTCAGTTCCGGCAACTGCGGATTGATCCGGTCCGGATCGAAAACGATAACGTCGGCAAAGTTGCCTTCGCGCAGCAATCCACGTCCCTTCAGACCCCAGTGATATGCCGGGACGAAGCTGAGCAGACGGATTGCCTGCTCGAGAGTGAGCGCTTCCTTTTCCCGCACCCAATGACTCAGCACGTGGGTCTGCAACGAAGAGTCCATGATCTGCGAGACGTGTGCGCCCGAATCCGAGAACGTCACCACGGACCGCGGATGCTTCATCATTTCCAGAACGTGATCCTGATTCTCGTTGACCAGGGTCTGCATGAAGAATTTCTTGAGATTCTTCTCGAGCGCGAGATCGATCATGACATCGACTGGATCTTTGTTTTCGGCCGCCGCGATCTCGGCGATCGATCGATACGGCGGTGTCGCCCGGTCGAGCGGGAAGATCCAGTTGTAGTTCGCGCCGCGCGCTTCCGCACCTACTGCGCGCTCCTCGTTATGCGATCGCTCGCTGGCCGCTTGCACCAGCTTGCGACGAGTCTCGGGATTGCGCAGCGCGGCTTCCTGTTCTGCCAGCGGGAGTTTGCGAATCTCGCGCCACGCCGGAATTCGATCGAACGGCATGTTGGTTTCGAACGACAGCAGCACGTTGAGTGAGCGGCTGTGGACCTGGACGAACATGCGCCCGCCCGCGGCAGCAGTCTCATCGGCGGTTTCGAAATATCGGCGCCAATAGTTCGGCGCCCGCCGCGAGCTGAACATCCCGAATGTCACCGGCACTGAGCTCTCGACCGCGAGCGCCTTCAGCCGGCCAGGTAGTCGTCGAGACGCGCGCCCTCGGCGCCGGTATCTTCACCGGCGATCTCGAAAATGCCGGCGCCCAACTCACCCATCACTCCAACCAGTTGCCGCACTTCGTTCCAGTTGGCGATTCTGCTCGCTACCGGCCGGCCGTCGGGCGTCTGATGATTGCTCGTGCGCGAAGTTGTGAACCCGATCGCGCCCGCGCGGATGCCGTCGCGCAGCTCGTCGCGCATGAGCTGAAGGTCTTCGGTGGTCGCTTGTTCGTCGAAAGCGCGCTCGCCCATCACGTAGGTGCGCAGCGCCGAGTGCCCCATGTACGCGGCGTAGTTGATCCCTTTAGGCAGGCGATCGACCGCGTCCAGATATTGCGCGAAGGTGGTCCACGACCATTTGATTCCCGCCTGCATCGCTTCCGGCGAGATATCTTCGGCCCGTTCCAGATTTCGCATGACGAGCAATTTGTCTTTCTCGCCGCATGGCGCGAGCGAGAATCCGCAGTTGCCCATCACCACTGAGGTGACGCCGTGCCAGCACGAGCAGGTTCCCAGCGCGTCCCAGAAAACCTGGGCATCCATGTGCGTGTGCGCGTCGACCAGGCCGGGCGACACGATGTGCCCGTCCGCATCGATCGTTTCGCGCGCGCTCTCGCGGATTTTCCCGATTGCAGCGATCTTGCCGCCTTCAATCCCGACATCGCCCTTGTATCGTGGCATCCCGCTTCCATCGACGATCGTGCCATTGCGGATTATCAGGTCGTACATGGTTCGCTCCTTTTCGGTTTCGGACCCTTAGGCTAAAGACTTGCCCTCGACATGTTGGGCGGCGGGATAATTTATCGCGGCCTCGCTCACGGGGTCACCGGCAATACGGCTATGCCACATCACTCGAGGCATGGTCATGTCCCACGGCGTGGCCTGATGCAGCAGGCATCGATTGTCCCACACGACCGCGTCCCCGGGCGTCCACTTATGATGATAGATGCGCGGCGGGCGACAGGCGAAGTCCACCAACTCCTGCAGGAACCGCTCGGACTCGGCCGCGTCCATATTCGGAATATTATGCGCGTGGCGGCCGATCACCAGCGACTTTCTGCCAGTTTCAGGATGAACCTTCACCAGCGGACGCAAGGGAACGGGGCCGTCGTGAAAGCCGTAGCCGCTATATGCGCTACCGGCCTTCGGCTGATGCCCGAGCTTCGACTGGCTGTAGTAGAGCGAGTGGTGTGCGGAGAGGCTCTCGACCTTCGCGCGGAGATTTTCATCGAGCGCGTCGTAGGCGGCCCGCATGTCAGCCCAGCCGGTCGCGCCGCCGGAGTTCGGCACAATCTCGGCGGTGAACACCGCGCCCTTGGCCTGCACCGGCATGTAGGTGCTGTCGCAGTGCCAGCCCATGTTGCCCTTGAGCACTTTCAGGACGTCGTTGTCCGGGTCGGCGATGAGCGTGCCGTCGGCGTTCACGTTGCTGAGCGCTGCCAGGTTGAACTCGAGCGGTCCGAATCGCCTGGCGAAGGCCACCTGCTCTTCGCGACTGAGATGCTGACCGGGGAAAATGAGCAGCGCGTACTCCAGCCACGCCGCGTAGAGGTCGTCGCCACGTCGCGTCGTCGAGTGCGGCGAGCTTGATGCCCGTCACCACCGCGCCGAAGGTCGCGTCGAGAGGTTTGATGTCGAATGCGCGTGCCACGCGGGCCCTCCGATCGATCTCAAAATCGTTCAAGCGCCCGAACAGAGGCTATCGAACCCTTCGTCAGCCCGTCAAACCAATGCTGACGTTCTTTCATTGAAAAAAAATTCATTCGGAACTAGCGTGGCTCTTGAACGATCGGTATGCGGAGGCAGCGTATGGAACTCCGACCATTTGGGCAAACCGGCATTCAGATCTCGGCCGTCGGCTTCGGATGCTGGGAGATTGGCGGCGGCTACGGCAGTATCGAGGAATCCGAGTTCATCAAGGCGGTCAATCGCGCGCTCGATCTCGGCATCAACTGCTTCGATACCGCCGAGGCGTACGGCTTCGGCGCGTCGGAAAAATCGCTGGCGAAAGCGCTCGGCTCGCGGCGCAAAGAAGCCGTCATCACGACCAAGTTCGGCGTCGGCTATCCCGACGCTCCCAACTATCGCGACAGCACCCGCAAGCGCGTGGTCGAGTCGATCGACAAAAGCCTCAAGGCGCTCAACACCGACTACGTCGACGTCTACCTGATCCACTGGCCCGATCGCACCACGCCGTTCGAAGAGCCGATGCAGGCGCTCGACGAACTGGTGAAGCAAGGCAAAGTCAGAGCGGTCGGCCTGTCCAACTTCAAGCTGAGCGAGATCGAACGATGCGCGCGCACGCGGCGCGTCGACGTCGTCCAGTACTGCTGGAACATGTTCGACCGCCGCATGCAGAAGGAAATTTTCCCGTACTGCCGCGAAAACGACATCGGCGTGATGGCCTACGGCTCGCTCGCCTACGGGATGCTGACCGGCACGCTCAACGAAGAGTCGGCGTTCGAGAAAGGCGACTGGCGCTCGCGCCGCGGCAAGCTCGGGCAACATCAATCTGTTTCAGCATCTCTTCGGCCCCGATCACTTTCTCAACAACCTGCGCGCCGTCGAGGATCTGAAGCCGATCGCGAAGCGGTACGGCAAGACGCTGCCGCAGCTTGCCCTGCGCTGGACGCTCTCGAACCCCGTGATCAGCACGGCGCTGGTGGGATGCCGCAATCCGCGCGAAGTCGACGACAACGCCGGCGCGCTCGGCTGGTCGATCTCCGACGCAGATATGAAAGAGATCGATGCGATCTTCGCTCGTCACGGCGCGATCACGATGCCCGAAATGTGGCTCGAGACTGAATAGTAACTTGCTAATGAACTGAGATAGTCGCAGAATACGTCGACCGAGGTGCGATATGCCGGTTCAGAAATTCGCGCCGATGACCAAGAATTTCCCGACCTTCGATTGCGATGCCCACGTGACGGAGCCGCCATGGCTCTGGGAGCGGGCGAAGGACTGGCTGACCAAAGACGAATACGAGGCGCTGAAAAATACCATCTGGTACGATCCGGAAGCCGAGCAGCTGATCGTCAATGGCAAGGCCGGCGCGGGAATCGGCTCGCAGCGTATCGGCGGATCGGCCGGCATGGTCAACGTGCTGTCGCTCGCGGGTCCCGGCCTCAAGCACGATATCCAGCGCGCGCTCAACGTCCGCAATCTGAATCCGAAGACCGCGCTCACCAAGGAGCAGGCCGACTACATCGATCACAAGGGCTCGTACGAGCCCAAGCCGCGCCTGCGCGACATGGATGTGCAGGGAATCGATCAGGTGATGATCATTCCGACCGATATCGATACCTATCCGTGGCTGCTGAACGCGGTCGGCGCCAAGGCGATGTGCAAGGCCTATAACGACTGGGCCTACGAGTACTGCCAGGAGAATCCCGAGCGGCTCTATTTCGCGGCGATGCTGCCGATGCAGGATCCCAAATTCGCCGAGCAGGAAGTTTATCGCGTCGCGGACAAGGGATGCCGCGTCGGCCTGGTGCGGCCGATCGATGCGATGGGCAATTATCCGATTCAGCCCAAGTACGAGCGCGTGTGGCGCGCGATGGAAGAGACCGGCGTGGTCTACGGGATGCATCCGTTTCCGGCCTTCGGATCGCTCAAGCCGCCGGGCTACACCGAGCAGCACTCGGGCGCCGAGTTGATTTCGCTGACCGCGACGTCGTCGGGCCTGCCGCATTCGTTCCTGATCAACGTGCAGGATTTCCAGGCCGAAGCGTCGCTGTGGGTCGCGATGGTCCTGATGTCGGGATTCTTCGACCGCTTTCCGAAACTCAAGGCGGCGGTCTTCGAGGCGTCATCGACCTGGCTCAGCTTCATCCTCGACGAATGCGACAAGAACTATAAGCTCTATCGCAACGAGCGGCGGCTGCGCTCCGCTGAAGAAACTGCCGAGCGAGACTTTCTTCGAGCACTGCGTCACCGGTTTCGAGGGCGACGAGGCGCCGCCGTCGCGCCTGCCGGAATTTTACGAAAACATCCTGGCGTGGTCGTCCGACGTGTACCATCACGACGGCGACGATGCGTGGCGCGCGATCGAGACGATGCGGAAATGCGAACTGCCCGAGCCGTATCAAGCCAAGTTCCTCGGCGGCAACGCGCGCAAGCTGTACAGGATCGACGCGCCCAAAAGATTCATTCGCCGATCGCGTCACCGAAATCGAGCGTCCCGACTGGTGGCCGACCGAGGAAGAGATCAAGCAGTCGCTCAAGCCCGAAGCTGCAGTGCTAGACGCATCGGAGTTGCTGACCATGGCGAACAAGCGATTTGCGGTTTTCGACAGCGATTCGCACGTCGTCGAGCCGCCCGAGTTGTGGAGCAAATACCTGGATCCGGAATTCCGCACGCTGGGGAAATTTGCGCTGTGGCGTGAAGAGGGAAAGCTCGGCTCCTATCTGAAGGTCAACGGCAAGATTTTCCGCGACACGATGAACTCCAACATCCCGCGCCACGCGATCTGGCGGCCCGGGATGACCTGGGACAAGGTCGGCGAACTCGACCCTGAGCACTCGACACGCCGCGACCGCAGGCGCATCGAATCGCAGAAGCGCGCCTGCGCGACATGGACGCGATGGGCATCGATCAGGCGCTGCTGTATCCGACCTGGTTCGCCGAGGGCTTCCATCTGGTCGAGGATCCCGATGTCGCGTACGCGCTCGCGCGCGCCTACAACGACTGGATCGCGGATTTCTGCAAAGCCGCGCCGGACCGGCTGTTCGCCGCGTCGATGGTTCCGCTGCAGAACATCGACTATGCCGTCGAGGAGCTGCGCCGCATCGCGAAGATTCCGTGTTTTCGCGCCGCGTTCATCCGGCCGATGTTTCTCGAAGGCCACTACTTCACGCATCCGATTTACGATCCGCTTTGGGCGGAGCTGGAGAGCCTCGGCACGACCGCCGCGGTGCATCCGGCGGTCGGGATGTGGAATCCGGAGTGGACTTCGCACGGTCCGTTCTTCGAAAAGATAAAGACCCGGCTGCACCATCGTTCGTTCACGACCGCGGAAGGCGGCGGTCCTGCCGCGGGCGGTGGATCGGACATCGCGCTTCGCGTTTCACCGCGTCGCCGCCGCTCGGACATCCGATCGCGCAGATCATCTGCGCCGTGGCTCGACAATCACATGTTCGTCGCGTCGACGCTGATCGGATTCACCGTGATGCAGCGCTATCCGAAGATGAAGGTGGTGGTCGCGCACGGCAAGGCCTCGTGGATGGAAGAAGTGCTCGAGAAGATGGAAGCGTCGACGCGCACGATTCCGCTGCTGCACCACTATCCGGTGCGAACCGACACCGAAGAGATGTGGGAGGAAGGCAAGGTCATGCTCGGCTTCGACGCCGAGGAGCGGCTGATCCAGAAGCTGCCCGACGACTTCGCCGAGAAGATCGTGTGGGGCTCGCGCTATCCGCATCACGACACGACCAGCGCCAATGACGCGATTGAGATGCTGACCGACGCTCGCGTGGAAGACGCAACGATCGCGAGAATGATGGGCGGCAACGCCTCGGATCAATTCGGCATCGATCTCGTACAGAAAGTGAGCGTGTGAGGTAGAAATGGCTGCGAAAGAATCGGTGCGCGAAGAGACCCACGCGGTAGGCGCAAATCAACTCATCGTGCTCAAGGGCGGATCGGGCAAGCCGCTGCTCATACTGCACGAGGAGCTTGGATATCCGGGCTGGATGAAATGGAACGAGGCGCTGAGCGAGCGCCGAACTCTGGTGACTCCGCTCTACCCCGGATTCGGGCGCACTCCGCTCGCCGACTGGATCATGAACATCCGCGATCTCGCGAGCTTCATTGCGCGCTTCGTTCGCGAACAGAATCTCGCGCCGATTGACGCGATCGGCTTTTCTCTCGGCGGATGGGTCGCTGCCGAGATGGCTGCGAACGATCCGGGCCTCTTTTCGAAACTGGTCCTGGTCGCACCGGTCGGCATCCGCCCGCCCGAGGGCGAGATCAAGGATCTGTTCACGGTTCCCGCGCTGATCTATCTGCGCGAGTCGGTGCGCGATTTCGCGTCGTCGCCCGAGTTCAGCGCGCTCTACGATGGCGGCATGTCGCCCGAGCAATACGAGGCGTTCGAAGATGCGCGCGCGGAGACGGCGCGCCTCGCGTGGCAGCCCTACATGTTCAATCCGAGCCTGCCTCATCTGCTCGAAGGCACGGCGAACGTTCCCAGCTTGATAGTGTGGGGACGCGACGATCGCAGTCGTGCCGATTTCAGCGGCGCAGGTTTATCAAAAGTCGATGAAGAACGCGCGCACGTTGGTCCTCGACGGATGCGGTCATCGGCCCGAAGTCGAAAAGTCACAGCAGTTCATCGAACAAGTGCGGAATTTTCTCGGATAACGAGCGGAGGCGCGCTATGCATATAATGTGGTTCACCGAACGGCAGTATCATTACGATCCGGAAACCGAACCGGAGCGCAGCAAGCTGCTGGAAAGCCAGATCCTCCGCAACCGCAGCTTCTTCGGCTTGCCCAACGCGAATTTCGATGCGGCGCAGGGATCGAAGCTGCTCAACGAGTACCTCGATGAAAAGATTTACTCCGAAGATCTCGGCTTCGACGGGCTGATGCTCAATGAGCATCATGGCACGCCGTTCTGCCTTGGCTCGGTGATGGATGTCGAGGCCGCGGTGCTGGCGAAAGCCACCAAGCGCGCGAAGATCGTATTACTTGGCAATCCGGTGCCGACGGTCGCCAACGCGCTGCGCCTCGCTGAAGAGCTGGCGATGATCGATCTGATCTCGAAAGGGCGGCTGGTTCCCGGATGGGTGCGCGGCGCGGGCAGCGAGCAGCTCGCGAACAACGCGAATCCCGCCTACAACCGCGAGTACTTCGAGGAAGGCGTCGACTTCATCATCAAGGCGTGGACGACGCCGGGACCGTTCCGCTACGAGGGCAAGCATTTTCATTTCCGTTTCGTGAATCCGTGGGTGCTGCCGATGCAGAAGCCGCATCCGCCGATTTGGATTCCGGGGCTGATCAGTCCCGACACCGTGGTCTGGTGCGCGAAGAAGCGCTTCCCGTACATCGCGCTCGCGACCAAGCTCGAGCCGACGGTCGAGATGTGGAACATCTACACGGCAGCGGCCGCGCGCGAAGGCTATCAGGCCGGGCCCGGAAAATTTCGGCTATCTGCAGCCGGTGTTCGTCAGCGACAATCAGCAACGCGCAGAGGAACTTGGCAAGCGATTTCTCTACGGCGGCGCGTTCGCGCACTTCGCGCGTCCCGAGTGGATGTTCCCGCCGGGCTACAATTCGAAAGAGGCAACCCGCCGGCTGGCGCGGCTGCCGTTGGCGGCGAACCTGCCGGGCAAGCCGATTCACGAAGGCGGCGGCAACGAGACCGATGCAGGAGCTCGAAGAAATTCGGCGCGGTGTTTACGCGCGGTACGAAGAGAGCAAGCGCGAGCTGCAGATGATCGCGGGCACGCCCGATTACGTGATCCCAAGGCTGCGCAAAGTGCTCGAGGTCCTGCGCCCCGGCATCTTCTCGTTCTGGCTCGATGGCCCGGTCGGCTACAAGGATCGCGTCAAGTGCCTCGAGATGCTCAGCAAGGACGTCATGCCGGCGATGCGCGAGATAGGCAAGGAACTCGGCCTGGTCGATCCGTTCCAACGCGCGCCGGGCTCCGTTCCGCTGGCGGCGGGGCGTCAGCCGGACAGCGTCGCGCATGCCGAGGCACTCGCGTCTCAACTCTGAGGAGCATGGATCGGTGCGCGAAGCAAGAGTCTCGCGGATACAATCGGATTTGGGCGCTCGCGATTCTGATAGTCCTCATCATTTTCGAATCGGACCGAGGCGCAGTGGGCAGGCAAGGACGGTTGGGTCGAGGAGCCTGCGACCAAGTCGCTCAACGTCGAAGGTGACCCCGGTCATGCATACCTCGACCCCGCATCGGTCCATCGCGGCGATGACGGCCTGATCTACTTCAACGAAAGCTCAAACGTGTCGCGGCCCGAAGAAATCGGCAAGGTCGGTTTCATGAAGGATGCGTACGACTGCGGCAAAAACATAAAGTACATGTGCGTCGAGGTCGGAGATTGGCGCAACGATCCGAAGAGCACGATCGACGCGGCCCATGATCCCGCGCTTTGTCGGTCTATCGCAAATATCTGTGCGGCGACGATTCCGCGAAGTGAACCTAGCCCAGGCGCGGAAGCACCTTGTCGGTGAAGAGAGTGAACGACTCGTGGCTCAAAGGCGCGCATAGCAGATATTCGAGGAACATTTCCTCTCGCAAGCGTATCAACTGATCAGTCACGGCTTCAGGAGTGCCATATACGATCACGCCGTCGAGGTATCGTTCGGCCGGGTCCGCGCTCGATTCGGCCATCTTCGGGTCGATCCCTTTTAGCTTCGATGCGTCGGCATTCTGCGGATGCGCATACGAGCCGACGAGCCATCGCGCGCCGCGCCGCGCGACTTCTTCCGCCTCGCGAGGAGTATTCGCGATCGCGACAAACCGCGCGATGGGAATTTCGCGTCCCGCAATCGACCGGCCGCCGGCCTCGAGTCCCGCGCGATACAACTCGTGCTTGCGCGCTATTTCCCGATGCGACGAGTGCGGATCCATCAGGATCGTAGAAGCCCTTCGCCGCCGCCCGTCTTATCGCTTCTTCCGAAGATGCGGCCAGCCAGACCGGAGGATGGGGCTTTTGCCGCGGCTTGGGCAGCACCTCGACGTCGACAAAATTGTAGTAGCGCCCTTCATGCGTCAGCCGCTCGTTGCTCCATGCTTTCAGCACGATATCGACTGACTCGTGGAAACGCTCAGCGCTTTCTTCCGGCGTAACTCCGAATGCCCTGAACTCAGTCCTATCGAAGCCACGGCCCGCGCCCCAGTTCACGCGCCCGCCCGAAAAGATGTCGAGCAGTGCGACCTCTTCGGCCAGCCGCAACGGATGATAAAACGCGGCGAGCGAGACCGCCGTTCCGATCCGCAGCCGCCGCGTGCGGGCCGCGACTTGCAGACCCATCATGTGCACGGAAGGACATACGCTGAACGAATGGAAATGATGCTCGGCGAGCCACACCGCGTCGTAGCCGGAGCTTTCCATTATTTCGATTCGCTGTAGCGCGCGCTCGTAGACCGTCTCGATAGCGACGCGCCGCTCGGGCCAGCTGAAGAATTGAAGAACGCCTGCTTTCATCGCCTGGTATCCGCGTCGGCGGATTGGCGACCAATAGCACGGCGATCCGCCATTTGCCCATTCTCAAGAACGCTTTTCGAAAATTCGCGCGTAGGTCTTTTGCGTGGCAGCGGCTTGATCCTGCGCCTTCTTCCGCTCCTCCGGCGTCGCCATCTCCGCGATCATTTTGCGCTCGAGCGCGATGCCGTCTTTCAGTGGCAGTTCGACGCCGCGATTGACCAATTGCTTTGCGGTCCTCAGCGCGTACGCCGCGCGCTCGACATAAACGCGCGCCATCTTCTCGCACTCCTCGATCAACCCCGCTGCCGGAGCCACTCGATTGACCAGGCCCACTCGAAACGCCTCTTCCGCCGTCCACGGAAGTCCGCTGAAAATCATCTCCTTCGCGACACCAGCCCCGACGAGGCGCGGAAGACGTTGCGTCCCACCGCCGGCAGGCAAAGCGCCGAACCGAATTTCCGGAAGACCTATAGTAGCAGTATCTGAAATGACTCTGATATCGCATGCGAGCGCGATTTCGCATCCGCCACCCATCGCGGCGCCGTTGATCGCGGCGATGACCGGAACGCGGGATTCTTCCAGCGCGCTGAAGATGTCGCGCTGGGGCGTCACGAAACTTCCGCTGCCTTGACGATCCGAGCCACTCGCCGCGCGCTCGCGCGCGCGCTCCGCGAAGTCCCGCAGGTCCGCGCCGCCGCAGAAATGTTTCCCGGCGCCAGTGAGGATGACGACGCGGTACTCGGCGTCAGCTTCCACTTCTTCCATCGCGCCGACCACTTCGCGCATGAGTTGCAAGCTGATCGTGTTCGCGCGGTCGGGACGATTCAGCGTCAGGTAGCCGATTCCGTCCTTGCGCTCGAGAATTATCGTTTCGTATTTCATACTGCTCTCCACCGTCGACTACATTGCGAACGAATAGCCGCCATTGACTGGAATTGTCTGTCCAGTGATCCAGCTCGACGCATCGGAACTCAGAAACAGGATCATGTTGGCCGCATCTTCCGGCTCGCCGACGCGCTTGATCTGGTAGACCTTAAGCATCCGCTTGACGGCCTCCGGGTCCGAGGTGGCGCGCTCGATTGCAGGGGTCCGAGTCGCACCCAATGCGACGCAGTTGGCGGTAATTCCCGCACGACCGAGATCCTTCGCGACCGCTCGCATGAAACCCGCGGCGCCCGCCTTGGCCCCCGAGTAAATCTCGAGATGCGGCTCGCCGACGCGGCCCGCGTCGGAAATCACGGTTACGATCTTGCCGTACTTGTTTGCGATCATTTCGGGACCCGCGATTCGCACGCAGTTCAGCACGCCGAAGAGATTGGTGCCGAGGAACGGCTCCCAGTCCTTCGGCTCCTGCTCCCAGAAGGGTTTGCGTGCGACAGCGCTCGGATCGGCGCCGGCGTTCCCCGCGTTGTTCACCAGGATATCGACTTTGCCGAAGGCCGCACGCGCTTTTTCAAACATCGCGGTGACCGAAGCGAAGTTGGTTACGTCGCATTGCGCGGCGATCGCTTTGACGCCCAGTTTTTCCACTTCGGCTGCGACGGCCTCAGCGCGCTCGAGCCGAAAATCGTTGATGACCACGCCGCCCGCATTATTCTCGGCGAAGCGAAGTGCGACTGCGCGTCCGACGCCTTGTCCGGCACCGGTCACCAGGCCGACTCGTCCCTTGAGATCGAGAATGTTGTTGCTCAAGTTCTATCCTCCAGAATTTCTGTTCTAGGCGAGTACGCCCGCCTCGCTCAATCGCGCGATCTCGGTTTCCGACGTTCCCAGGACGGTCGCCAGCACTTCCTTCGTATGCTCGCCGATTCGCGGCCCGCGCCGAGTCGGTGGAAGCGAGGTGCGATCGAGCGAGAAGCGCGGGCCCTCGATTTCCGCTGCGCCGAAAACCGGATCATTGATCTGATTGAGATGGCACGCCTCGCGAAGATCGACATCGCGCGCGAGGTCACCGCTGCGGCTGACGACATGCGCAGGCACTCCAGCCGCTTGCAGCCGACGCTCGATCGCATCTGCTTCCTGATCGCGCGTCCACTTTGCGATCGCCGCCTCGAGCTCAGCACGATTGCGCAACCGCCCGACTATCGTGTCGAATTTCGCATCGCAGAGTTCCACAATAACTGCGCGAAGTGCGTCCCAATGATTTGGAGCCGACGCGTCGATCGCAATCCATCGATCCTCACCACTGCACGGATACAAACCTTGAGGCGCATGGAGCCGCGAACCGGCGACGCCGCGGCGCTCTGGAATTGTGCTATTCGCGGCGTATTCGTAGTACGCGGGCAGCATGAACTGGATTCCTGCTTCGGCCTGCGCGACGTCGATGTAACATCCCTCGCCGGTGAGCGACCTCCGATGCAGCGCCGCCAAAATGCTCGCCACGATAAACCGCGGCGTCACCGCGTCGGTCCACGGACCAAACGGTCCCGCGGGCTCACGATCAGGCCATCCGATTTGATACGTCGCGCCCGACATCGCCGCGCCCATCGTGCCGACTCCGCTGGTGCCCTGCGCGTACGGACCCGTCTGTCCGAGCAGGCTGGTTGACGCCATGATGATCCGCTGATTGCGCTGGCGCAGATCCGAGTATCCGAGATGAAGCGTCTCGAGCACGCCGGGCGTGAAACTCTCGAGCACGACGTCAGCCCAATCCGCCAGCCGCAGGACAAGCTCACGACCCTCGGCACGGCGGATGTCGATCGCGACGCATCGTTTGCCGGCATTGAGGTTGTGATAGCTGACCGAGCGTTCGGGCCCCGTCTTCCCATCCTTGAACGGGCCGAGCGTGCGCACCGGATCGATGCGCTTGGAGCTCTCGACTTTGATCACATCTGCGCCCATGTCTGCGAGGTAGCGGCCGCTGGCTGGTCCGACCATGACCCAGCTCAAATCCAGCACATGCACGCCGTCCAGTGGTGCTGGCATCCTAGAATTCTCCGGCGACGAACAGTGCCTGGATTTCAGTTTTGGAAAGTCCGAGTTCCGCTTCAAAGATCTCGGCGGAGTGTTCGGACAATTTCGGCGCGGGCCGTTTGATCTCGATCGAGTAGTTCGAGAATTGCGCAAAACGCGCGGGCGCGTCGATCTCGCGGCCCGCATCGACGTTCACTCGCGTCAAAAGCCCGCGCTCGCGGTACTGCACATACTCGGCGACATCTTTCATATTCATAACCGGCGACGAGAGAAGACCGAGCTTCCGCGAGCTCTCCGCCAGCTCGGCCTTGGTCTTCGATCGCGCCAGCGACTTGAGCCCCTCGACGAGCGCTTGCAGATCCGATGGCGACGCTTTTCGCGCCGACAGGTCGCTGATGAACGACGGCCAGCTGATATCGGCGATTCGTTGATCCATCCGCCCCTCTTCAGCCGCCCACTTCGCGAGCCGCTGTGTCATCTGCCCGAAAACAGGCCCGAAGCCGATCGTGATCAGCGTGAAGCCATCCGCACATTGATAAACACTCGGGACTTGAACGCCCGCAATCGTCATCGCGCCCTGCGTCCGTTTGCCTTCGGAATTGCCCGAGCCGGGGACGAGAGCCTGGCCGAACGAACCCATCATCGCGGCGATCCTCGCCGATACTTCCGCGCGCTGGCCGACGCCATCGCGGTCGCGTGCGATCAGTCCTGCCAAGGTCGCGATAGCGGCATCAGCACCAGCTTCCATCATCGCCTGCGGTACGGGAAAAACCAGTGGCGGACGATCGAGATCTCCGGTCATCGCCGGCGCGCCGCTCGCCGCCATCACGGTGAAATCCGTTGCCGCGTATTCGCTCTTCGGGCCAGTGCGAACGAACGGGGCGATCGTGCATCTGATAGTGCTCAATGGTAACTCGATCGAGTCCAGCGGCGACGTTCGCGCACCGACCGCCTCGATCACAACATCAAATTTCTCCGCGAGATCTCGCATCAGCGCCTTACCGTCAGGTGACGAGAGATCAAGCGTGATTCCGCGTTTGTTGTAGTTCAGCGCGTGCCAGGTGAGGCTCCGCTCGATTCCTGGTTTGTCGTCGAGGAATGGCGCGATCCGACGACCCGGAGATCCCGCCGGTGGCTCGACCACGACGACGTCTGCACCGAGATCGGCGAGAATCCGTCCTGCTAGCATCGTCGCCGGCGCGGAGACTTCCAGCACGCGAACGTCATCGAGCATCGGCCGGCCTCAAACTTCGCTCGATACCCAGGATCAGCTCGCGACGGACTCGATCTAAATCGAAGGCTCGCGGCTTCATCAGATGCTGCACCACCAATCCTCGCAGCATGCCCACGAACAGAGCAGAGTACGCGGCCGGATCGACATCGCGGCGAATCTCTCCGAGTCGCACCCCTTCCTCGATCAACCTCTGCACCGACATTCGAAACTTGTGATCCGCCGAGGCCATCTCGCCGCGAATCTCGCGGAGCGGACCGAGCGCCTCTCCGATCAACACGTACATCGCGTTGCGATCGCTAGCTGTGGCCGTGCGCAAGTATGTTTCCGCAGTGACTATCAGGGCTTCCAATCCGTGCAGCCCTGCCAGCGCGGGCTCCAGCATTTTTGCAAAGTCGTGCTGCAGGCGTTCGGTGACCGCGCGCACCAGCGCGCCTTTCGATCCGAAGCGATGGCTGACGAGTCCGTGGCTGTAGCCCGACAACTCACCGATTTCCACCAGTGTCGTTCTGCTCCCGCCCTGCCGTTCGATCAGTTTGAATGCGGCGTCGATCATTCGCTGATCCGATAGCTCCCGGCGCTGAGCTTGAGTGCGGCGCCGGCGTGGCGCGCGCTTTGATTGAGTCGAGATCGCCATCGAGGCTGACCATACATACTTGCTGGTTAGCTTGCAAGTATTGACGGAAGAAAAAAATTCGTTGTATCATCGCCCCGGAGAAACCCATGCCTAAACGAAAAGCCGTTCACGCCGAACTCTACTCGCCCGACGCCATCGGCAATCCCGTGTTGAATGGTGGCAAGTGTCGCGCCTGCGGGTACGTCTTCTTCCCTCCGCAGCGATACGGATGCGAATCGTGCGGCGCTCCGCCTGAAAAGCTCGAGGCCGCAGAACTGCGTGGACGGGGCAGGCTTCATTCGTACGCGACCGTTCATCTCTATCAGGGCAAAGACATCGAAGCTCCGTTCACCGTCGGCTTGATCGTGCTCGACGACGGCCCTGCCATTCGATCGATGCTGACCGAACGCACTGCCGCGGGCCTCGCAATCGGCGATCGGATGGCGAGCGTGCTGGTTGCGGCTGGCACCGATCCCGACGGTAATGAAATGGTCGAGTTGCGCTTCGCGCGCGCAGCGGCGGGCCCGTGAAACAGTGAAACGGTGAAATAATGAAAAAGAATTTTCGCGACATGCGCCCGGTCTACGTCGTTGGCATCGGCCTTCATCGATATCAGCGTCTCAGTGAGACTCCCTATGTGACGCTCGGTCTCACCGCGGTGCGCGAGGCGCTCGCGGATGCAGCGCTTGAATGGCCGTCGGTCGGGTCGGCATACACGGGCACGGCACTGATCGGGATGGCGGCGTCGCGGCCGATGCTGCGTCATCTCGGCGCGACTGGAATTCCAATGGCACAGGTTGAGAACGCGTCCGCGTCGGGTTCGACCGCGTTTCGTCAGGCGTGCATCGACGTCGCCAGCGGCTTGACCGATGTCTCGCTCGCAGTGGGAGTGGACAAGCCGGGACCGGTCGCGATGGCGCCGGGGAAGACCCGGATGCGCGACCTGGTCGGCTCTCGCGTGGTGCCGTTCACGCATTTCGCGCTGCTCACGCAGGAGTATATGACCCGATACGGTGTCAGCGCGGAACAGATCGCGCAGGTCGCCGTCAAGAATAATCGCAACGGCGCGAACAATCCGTATGCGCAGCGCCAAAAGGCGGTGACGCTTGACGAGGTGATGGCAGGTCCCGCGATTTCAGGATCGCTGACACGCCTGCAATGCTGCCCGGTAGGCGAAGGCGCAGCCGCGGTGATCGTCGCGTCCGACGATGCGATCGCAGAGCTTGCGATCGATCGCAATCGCGCAGTCAAAGTCATCGCGTCGGTCGCAAAAACTGAGCGAGTTTACCGGGATGCGAAAAATTTCGACGCCGAGCTGACTCGCGAAACGGTCGAGCAGGCGTACCGCGAAGCCGGCATCGCGCCCGGCGATCTTGATCTGATGGAACTCCACGACGCGTTCACGATCGAAGAGCTGTTGTACGTTGAAGCGATGGGGCTATGCGCACCGGGCCAGGCCGCGGGCGCGATCGCGGCGGGCGATTTCGATATCGGTGGGCGTTGCGCAGTCAGTGCTTCGGGCGGATTGCTCGCGATGGGCCATCCGATCGGTCCGACCGGCGCCGGACAAATCGTGGAGATCACGCGCCAGTTGCGCGGCGAGGCGGGCGTGCGCCAACAGCCGGATGCGAAGACAGGACTCGCGCACATGGTCGGCGTCGGCGCAGTTTGCGTCGTTCATATTCTGCAGAAGGACGGGTGAAGATGCTGTCGAATCGTCTTCCGGAGAAAATCGCGAACCGTCTTCGGCTCCCGCTGATTGCCGCCCCGATGCTCTCGGTATCGGGACCTGAGCTCACGATCGCAGCGTGCAAGGCTGGTGTGATCGGATCGTTTCCGCTCGCGAATGCTCGAACGGTCGACGGCGTCGATGCATGGCTCACACAAATTAAGAGCGAGCTCGCCATCGCGGCAGACATAAATCCCGACCGGCCTCCAGCGCCGTTCTGCCCCAACTTGATCATCAAACGCGCGCAGATGCGCGACGAACTGCACGCGTTGGTGAAGCATCGGGTTGAAATGGTCATCACCAGCGTCGGCTCGCCCGCCGATGCGATCAAACCTCTTCACGATGTCGGATGCGTCGTGTTTGCGGACGTCGCGTCGCTTCATCATGCGGAGAGAGCGATCACCGCCGGCGTCGACGGACTCATCCTGCTGACCGCGGGCGCGGGCGGACAGACCGGATGGCTCAACCCGATTGCCTTCGTCCGCTCCGTGCGCGCGATGTTCGATGGACCTATCGTGCTCGCTGGCGGAATTTCGGATGGACACGCGCTGTGGGCTGCCGAGGTGCTCGGTTGCGATCTTGCTTACATGGGAACCAAGTTCATCGCGACGCACGAGAGCATGGCGCCACCCGCGTACAAGAAGATGCTGGTCGATTTCGGCATGGACGACGTGATGCTCACGCAGGCGTTCACCGGGCTGGACACCAACATGCTGCGGCCCTCGATGATTGCGGCGGGACTCGACCCGTCAAGCCTGCCGCCGCGAGTATCGAATGAAGAGGCAGCGAAGAAATTCAGCAGCATGGCAGTGGTCGAAGGACCGCGCCGCTACAAGGACATCTGGAGCGCCGGTCATTCAATCTCGGGCGTGGACAGGATCCAAAGCGCAGCAGAACTTGTAGACCGAACCGTCGCCGAATACCTCGCAGCTCGCGATCATACGGTCCACCTCCTATCCACGTAAGCCAGGCTGCGCCTTAGGCACTGGTGGCCGCTGAGTCTTGATCGTTTTGACGTGATCAGTCGAGTCTAAAGGAGGCAGAGTATTCGTGCCGGGCTGCGGAATCTTGACGCGCCTTATCAAGAAAGCAGTTGCCGATTGCCAACGAATCGATCGCGGTTCCCATGAAGCATCTCCACGCGTCTTCAGGCGTGCATACGATCGGCTCGCCGCGCACGTTGAAGCTGGTATTGACTAGGATCGGGCATCCTGTGCGCCGGCTGAAGGCGCGGAGCAACGCATAGTAGCGCGGGTTAGTCTCGCGATGCACGGTCTGAATGCGAGCAGAGTGGTCCACGTGCGTGACCGCCGGAATCTCCGACCTTACTGTGTTCAGACGCTCTAACCCGAATAACGATAACTCTTCACTAGTGAGTTCCCGCCTGCGGTCTTTCTTAACGTCGGCGACCAACATCATATAAGGACTGTCCTGATCGAGGTCGAACCAGTCTTCTACGTCCTCTCGCAGAACCGAGGGTGCGAACGGGCGGAAGGACTCGCGGAATTTTATTTTTAGATTGAGTGTTCGTTGAGCGGTTGGACTGCGCGGGTCGGCCAAGATCGAACGAGCGCCGAGTGCCCGCGGTCCGAACTCCATCCGCCCCTGGAACCAGCCCAGAGCCTTGCCGGCGACCAGTGCATCGACGCTCGCGTTCAAGAGAGTCTCATCGTCGCAGATATCGAACCGCGCGCCCGCCGCGGCTAGCCGGCTCTCTATCTCCTGCTGCGAGAACGAAGGCCCTAGGTATGATCCTCGCATCAAGTCCGGACCCTCAATTCGACGTGGCTGGTCTAAGAACTGATGGTAAGTCGCGAGTGCTGCGCCGAGCGCTCCCCCGGCGTCACCGGCAGCGGGTTGAATCCAGATATTCTCGAAGCGCCGGTCGCGCCAGACCTTGCCGTTTGCCACGCAATTAAGCGCAACTCCTCCTGCAAGACAGAGATTCCTGCATCCGGTTTCGGCCGCGAGCCCACGCGTAAGAGTGAGTACCACTTCTTCGGTTACCGACTGGATCGAGGCCGCCAGGTCCATGTCGCGCTGCGTGATCGAAGATTCAGGTTTCCGAGCCGGTCCGCCGAAGAGTTGCTCGAACTTCGGATTCGTCATCCTCAGCCCCACGCAATAGTCAAAGTAGCTGAGATCGAGTCGGAAGGATCCGTCAGCTTTCAAATCGATCAGATTATTCAGGATCAGATCGCGAAAGCGCGGCGATCCATAGGGCGCCAACCCCATCAGCTTGTACTCGCCGGAATTGACCTTGAAACCCGCGTAATGTGTGAAGGCCGAATAAAGCAAGCCGAGCGAATGCGGAAAGTATATCTCCTTGATCATTTCGAGCCGGTTGCCGTTTCCAACGCTGGCCGAAGTAGTTGCCCACTCACCTACTCCGTCGAGAGTCAGTATCACCGCCTGCCTGAAGGGTGACGCGAAGAACGCCGACGCCGCGTGGCTTTGATGGTGCTCGGCGAATAGCAAGCGGTCACCCACATCGATACCGCCATTCAATTCTGCAAGCGCGCGACGCAGCATGCGCTTCTGAAACAGCTTTTCACGCAGCCATATCGGCATCGCAGTACGAAACGATTTGAATCCACGCGGCGCGAAAGCCAGGTAGGTTTCGAGCAGGCGTTCGAACTTCAGAAACGGCTTGTCATAGAAGGCTATGTAGTCAATCTCGCTCAGCGAGAGTCCTGACTGTCCCAAGCAGAATTCGATCGCGAGCCGAGGAAACCGTGCGTCATGCTTTCTGCGCGTAAAGCGCTCTTCCTGCGCCGCGGACAGGATCTGGCCGTCCTCGATCAACGCCGCGGCGCTGTCGTGATAGAACGCCGAAATGCCGAGCACTCGCATGCTGGCTCAGAACAGTGTGTAGATGAAGGGCGCGAGCGCGCTGCTTTGAGTGATCACCAGGAGTGCGCCCATGATCGCGAACACTACGATCATAGGTAGAAGCCAAAATTTCTTGCGCGCACGCATAAACCGCCAGAGTTCGGCTACAAAATCCATATCGAGGTACTAGAACTGATCTTTCATCGACTCGGGCCGTGGACCGGGGGGCTTGCGAGGTATCCAGTAAGAGGTCTGGCAGGAATCCCATTTCAATCGCAACACGTCTCGGTTCAGCAGGCGCATTATAAGAGCAAAAGGGACGATGGTCGAAAAGTAGAGGACCGCCATCACGATAGGATTGGTGAGCTTTTGCAACAATTGTCCGAGTCTCTGCCACCACTGATTCAGCGGTCCAAGCAGAGTTGGCCTGATGAGACTGATGACGAGGAACGCTCCGGCGAGAACTAGCGCCCATGCTCGAATTGACCCACCTCTTCTGAGCGGAGCCAGTGCCACCACACCCCAGAAGGCGCTGAACAGAAACCCAAATGAGCGATCAGTAGAGCCACGTGGGCTGTCGGCGTGCCCCAGGAGGTCGGGAAAATTAGAGTCGCTCGAAGTCTTCATCACTGGTGCTTTGCATCTACCAATGGCTCGCCGACCTGTTTCCATAGGTAAGCGGCGATCTCCTGGTTGGTCGCCGGCGACGGATGCCCATCAAGCTGAGTGAGAAGTCCCTTCTTCAGATCGCTCGCTGGAAAAATAGAAGATAGCGCGATCACATCAAATTGATTCGACTTCAAGGCCTTCATAATCGTGTTGGCCAACTCATTTTGATCCCATAAGACGATTACAAACCGAGTGCCGTTTTCCTCGAGCAAAGTTCGAGTCCTCTTCAGTACTGCCAAATATAGTGGAAGGTCGGAGGGTTGCGACAGCTTCTCAGAATGGTTTTCGAAAAACCTCACGATCCAGCTCCTGTCGAGCCAACGGCGGCAGGTCGCGTAGTCGGCGCTATGATATTGCCCGGAGTAACAAGCTTCGTCATCCCGGCATAGGTCGTACTTTGGCCCATCTTCCCACGGTGCACGCCCAGCGACCCGGCGCAGATGATCGGGGATTGCTTCATATATCGCCAGCTCGGGGGTGCCTGCCAGACGGCGAATGAAGCCGGTTTCAATCTCCCTAAGCATCTGATGCGGTCCCCAGCCGTCGCCAGCGAAATTAAATCCTTCGAAAGTCCCCCGTGCTTCTCGCACAAAGTAATAGGGGAGCGTCTGATCGTCCTCTACCCCATGCCCAAACATAAAGGAACAACCGAAGAACACTACCCTATGAGGTCCTCCTTGAACTGGTGCAGGAATTTCTCTAAGACCGTTACCACCGAATCTGTACGTAACCTTGTCGATCCTCCGACCGCCGAGCGCCTCTTCAAATGTGATCGTCGTATTTGGCACCGGTCGAGAACCTATGTCTATGTCCGCCTGGTTTTGCCGCCATTCGACCGGTTCTGTTCTTGTGATAATGATCTGCGACCGGTTAGCATAGTACATATAGGTTTCGACTAAACCCATGCTAAACAATACTGAACCACAGATCAGTGCACCGTTACGGAGGATTTCACGACGAGAAAACAGAGTAATTGTTATTGCCCACGCACTGGCTACCAGATAGTAAACGATAAACGGAGCCTCAATCGTGGATGACCATTCCACCAATACGATACTCGCAACTACTAGAACCGCGATAGTTAAGAGCCTGGATTGTCGCATGCCGAGTCGAGACTGCTAGCCTGTGAGACGCTGCCTGACGCTTGGCATAATCCGCGCGGCGATCTCGGAAAGAATGGCCGATAGCATGAGGTAAGCCTTATCGGCGGAAGTCGGAGGAGGCATCAAAGACGCAATCCCATAAAGCCTCGTGCGGATTCTGGACGCCTTAAAGTCACTGCACCAGGCGAGGCCGTCGGACCACACACGGTCGGTCCCGAGTTTTGAGCGTCGAATTGCGGCGGCCAGCGCTACCTGAAACCGCCGTTCGCCGAAGTAGGTTCCGATGGCAGCACACTCCGACAAGCGAAGGTAATCGCTTCCTGGCATACCGACCCGCCGCATCATGCGTCGTAGGCCGGCCTGTTGTTGCGCGAATGAGAACTTGTACTGGCTCGCCGTCTGCAATTTCTCCTGCGAGATCGGTGTCTCCAGCCGGAACACGACGGACCAGTCGCGACCAGCTTCTATGATGGTGAAATGATCCATCACAAAGTCCATCACTACCGGAAGATAGAACGCAGTCGGATGATAGAAATCCTGATGGATAACTATCGATTTTCCCGGTATAAGTCGTGGAAAAAATTCGGTTAACACCTTACCGCTCAGTGCCAGCGTCTTAGCCACGTCGATAAAGAGTATCTCGATTGGCTTACCCGACGGCCAGCTTTCTTCGAGCAGGTCTCCGGCATGAACTTCTATGAGATCGGCAAAGTCAGCCGTAGCGCGCCGAAAGATCGCGGCGAAGGACTGCCCCATTTCGAGATCCTCGCCGAATTGATTGCGAACGAAGTCAACCAGATACGGTTCGCTGGCAATGAAGCTGTCGTAGGCGTCGACCTGACGCCCCGCGGCTCGAGGATTGTCCCGCAGGCCCGCGGCGAGGCAGCAGGTGGATGCGCCGCAAAAGGACCCGAGATCTACTACGGCGCCTTCGCCCGTATACGTATATCGAGCCAGTTGGTAGAGCAACTTGCGCTCTTCCAGGCCTAGTAGGCCTAAGGCGTAGCTTCCAGCCTTCGCATTTGGATCCAGCCATGGTTTTGCCTCTACCATGAAGAGCGCTACTCAAGGGTCGAAACAAGATTCGAGAACTCGGAGTCTTTTAGCTGGCTGACAAGCGCATTGTAGTTCGAGAGCAACCTGGAATATGAGATATTGATGGCTTTCTGAAGACGCCGGTCATAGCGAAATGTGAAAGGAGCTTCGAGCGCTTGCGCGATATCCCATAACGGACCAGGCGCTGCGGGAATCTCCTCTCTAGAACCGGCTCTCGCGATGTTTTCAATCAGGCTCTCATAGAAGCAGTTGACGACCTTGAATCCAGATGCGGCTTCGAGGAACGCATCGCGATGCTTGACGATCGTCCGCGCGTACGCCAGGCATTCCTGAATATCAAGATGGTAGCTGCGATCAATCACGGCGCCATCATAGTTGTGCCAGACATTTCGACGCGTAGCGATGAAAGTCGAAATCGCGCAATGGATAACATTTCTTGTCGTGTGAACTATTGTAGCTCCGCGAGATCGCAGATAACCGAGAATGAATGCAGGAGATGAAGGATTCCAATTTGCGGGCGCAATGTCTCGCAGTTGACTGTATTTGATATCGACGCCGAAAGCGTGGCTGTGGCTCTTCTTATTGCCTTCCCAATGGTTACGAATGCGATACCGCACAAATTCGAAGTATTCGTCGAGGAGAGATTCGGTTTCGCTGAAAGTGGCGGGAAGGACACTGCGAGCGGGCAGGCTGCGGCAGAAATTGTCCCAGTGAGCAGGCGCCGGGCTTGGCGTCAGCACCTCGCCGAGCATTGCGATCTGCTCATTGGTATTGAGAATCTCGCGCAATATGTTGGTACCAGTTCGCTGAGCGCCTATCACCACGAAAAGATGAACGCCGCTAGCAGAGGTGTCGGCGCTTGCTTGCTCATGACTTTGGGTATTCAACCCAGTCATGCCGAACTCGCCCCACCAACAAGTCTCTCAACAGCTCTGCGACTGTTTTCCCAGGCTTCCCAGAATCGAGGAGAGTCGGTAGCTGTTCGGTCGGCCGCGAGCGAACGCAGCCAGAGATAGGCTTCCCGAGTCAGCGGAGGCAGATCGAGACCAAGTTCAAAGTCCGAGACGTTGAAGAAGCTATGGCGCAAATTCGGATCGAGAAAGGCACCGGCAAACTGCTCGATCCCTGCCTTGCTGGCATCAGTCAACGGAATTTTCAGACCTTGGGCGATGCGTTCAAGCTCCTGCCGCGGATCGGCCATCACCAGGTCGTAGTCGGTAACTACAAATGGTCGATTGGCAATCATACTTAAGTTCGGAACTACGTATACCAGCCATAGCAAGTGCGCTGTTACCGCGTCCATACCGTGACGCCGGATAAGAGAATTAGCCACGCTCCGGGGGTTTCTGATCACCAGCACATAGCATTCATCTACTTCAAGCACACGTAGCACTGAGCGCCAGAAGGGTAGCAGCCGAATAGTGCGCGGATCCTTAAATCCCCACAAGGGATGACTTATGAATTGCGATTTCAGATACGCGACCGCCTCGGTACGCAAGGCTTCTACTCCCGGTTCGTTCCATCGAGCGTCATCGATCAGTGCAACCTCTTCCCACTTGAGCCCGAAGACAGCCAACAGCCGCTCATTGATTTCGAAGATGTTCCTGTCCTCCCAATAACCGGTAGGGTTATCGGGCTTGGGGCTTATAAAATCGTTCCCCAAATAGACACCCAGCGCCTGCAGCCCGCGGGCAAGCGCACTGGTTCCGCTGCGATGCATTCCAAGGACCAGTACAGCGCGTGACGATGACATATCGAAACTAATCGGCCGTCAATTGGTCCTACCCACGAAAAGTAGCTCCTAACCTTACTGGATGTGCTTCGCTGCTCAACCAGTCACAGCAGGTCCCTGTTCTCCGCGCGAGAGAGGAGTTCCAGTGTTAGCATCTCGCTCGAACTTCAGTCCCTGGCCGAATTGCACCACCTTGGACAGTATCCGCTCGACCGCCGGCGCGACCTGTCGACCAGGTATGGTATAGGGCCGAGCGCTACGCACCGCGTTCACGAGCGAATGCACCATGCTCTCCCGGTCTTGATCTTCACGGTGCCAGAGAAATACTTCGGGCATTGTTTCGATCCGCAGACCTGACAGAGCTGCCTTGGATAGGAGCTCCCAGTCGTCAAGGGTCGACACTGCTTCGTCGCTGAATCCTCCGATCGTGTCGAACGCGTCGCGCCGCACGAGCGCGTTGGTGCTGCCGAAGCAATTGACGAAAGCGCCCGTTGCGGCATCGCCTCCGAGAAATGGCCGGCGCGAATGTTCCAGGCGACTCTCCGAAGAGCCGTTCGACGATCCCAGAAAAAAGCTGATCGCTGAGGTGAGAATGTCGGCGTCTACCCGTTGCGCGACCTGAACGAAAACGGAGATCGCGTTAGGCGCCAACAAGAGGGTGTGATCGTCGACGAAGAACAGGTATTCCCCTTTCGCCTCACGCACCGCCGCATTTCTGGCCGCGCCCATCTCACTACCGCTCCGATATATCTTGCGCAGTTCGTGGTCTCCTAACCGGGTGGGCGATGCATTTGACCCCGACGAACCCTCGCCTCCGCATTCGGCCAAAATGATCTCGAGGTGCGGATAGTCTTGCTGCTTCAGCGACGCCAAAGTGGCTTCGGCACCTTTCTCCCTCACGTTGTACGCGAAACACACGCTCACCAGGGGAAAAATAGATTCTCTGCCAGCCGGGCGTTCCTTACGGGCGGGCTGCTCATTTTTGGCTCGATTCGAAAGACCGGCATGCCAACGCACCCAGTTACCTTCGGTGTCAGCAAATGAAGCCGACGGTCGCGCTGAAAAAGCGCCTTGCTCGAGCGCGCTCCTGATACGTTCTGCCAGCACATCCGGCCGCGGCTCGAAGCAAACATTCTCTCTATCTGCAGGATCAATGATTTCCGGAATGCCGCCAACATTACTGACTAATAGCGGTACCCCGGCGCCTACGCATTCCAGCGCCGTGTTAGGAAAATTGTCGGCGAGCGACGAGATCACTGCTAGCCGCCCATCTCCTCGAAGATACTCGATTGCCGCCTTTTGATACTTATTCGCGACAAGGTGCCACGGGACATTCCAAGCCTTCGATCGATCGCTGATATAGCCGATACTCGAGCGGCCATAGAGTTGGGTTTCCTTTCCCAGGAAGGTGACTTCAAAATCGCGATGGGGACTACCCGCGCAGAGTTCATCCACAGCGTCGCAGAAGAGCTTAAGACCTTTCCTGATCTCAAGTCGCCCAAAGAATACTATTTCGCGAACCTTCTTTCGTGTCTGACGCGGCACGGCTTCTTCAGATAGGACGGTCTTGGGAAGGACGTAGGGTGCAACATAAGTCTGTTCGGGGAGCTCCCAACCATTGTGTTGCATCCAGTTGAGAAGATATTGACTGGGACTCACAACGATATCCGCCGCGGAGACACTCACGCGTTCCATGAAATCAATCTCGAGTTCTCCCAGATTGCGTATATAATCCTGGCTCCCCTCCTTTACCCAGAATGTCGGGCCGTGCGTACCGATCACAAAGGTAGCGTCACCGAAAGCAAGACCTTGGCGCTTCGCCAGCAAGCTGTAAAAGGCCAGCCCCTGGCATTCGGGGAAATGAATCACATCGAAATCGTGCTGATGTTCCTTCAACCAGACGTAGGTGTGATAGGAGACGCTGGAGGCCCAAGCGGCATGAATCCGCGGCTCGTGTGCCATCGGTAGAGGAATCAGTTTCATCCCTTTCTCGGTGCGGTAGTAGTCAACCCAATCAATCATGTTTCCGTCAGTGGGATGACATCCGAGAAGGAACAGGATACTCACGTCGTAGCCGGCTCTCTTCAATGCGTCGGCCAGACTGGTGTAGGCGGTACCTATGCCGGCATTACGAGATGGTCCCTCGATCTCCCACGTAGCAATACAGATCCGTGGCAAGTGGGAACCGCGAGCGACATCGACTTTCGGCAAGGACGGAAACAGTGAAGCCATTGGTTATCTTCTCCTTCGCGATCTCACCCCCCCATCAATGTTTGCCGTTTATCTCAAACCGAGAACCAAACCGGAGCGGCAGAATACGAATTTTGCTCTCATGTTTCAAGTGATTTAGTCGGGTAATTCTTACTTTGCCGGAGTTACATAGAGAACACGCAAACTGCCGCATAGGCTATGCATCGAACACTCATCGAGCATGGTTCGAGCGCGCAAAATAGCGCATACGAACCGTTTGTTTTTGGATGCGATCGTGGCGTACTGTGGCGCGATGCTCGTTACCGTCGAGCGATTAACGAAAACCTACGGCAAGTTCACGGCGGTCCACGACGTATCATTCGTCGTTCACGCCGGAGAAATTGCAGGCCTCGTCGGTCCCAACGGGGCCGGCAAGACGACCATCATCCATATGATGCTGGGTCTGATTTCGCCAAATGCCGGCAGCGTGCGTCTGTTCGGTAAGAGTGTCGAAACGGACCGCGAACAGATACTGCAGAGATTGAATTTCACGTCGCCGTACATGGCATTCCCGGTCCGGCTGACCGTGCTGGAGAACCTCAAGGTCTTCGCCGGAATCTACAACGTTCGCGATCCCTTAGCGAAAATCAACGAGCTGTTGGAGAAGTTCGGCATAGGGCGGCTGAAGAAAAAACCGATGTCGAAATTGTCCTCCGGCGAAATTATGCGCGTCGGGCTGTGCAAGGCATTTCTGAACGATCCGGAATTGCTCTTGCTCGATGAGCCGACTGCCTACCTTGATCCTCAGGCGGCGGTGCAGGTTAGAGAGGTGCTGCTCGATCTGCAGAAGAGCCGCGGGACCACGATCCTCTATACCTCGCACAACATGCACGAGGTTGAGCGGATGTGCGACCGGATTCTCTTTCTAAGCAAGGGAAGCATCATCGCAACCGGAACTCCGATCGAAGTCACTCGTTCAATTCTGAACGAAGACCGCAATGCGCCCGCTCTCGAAGAGGTCTTCATTCGCATCGCAGGGCGCACGCCAGATGAAGCTGTATCGAATTAGATCCGTCATCCGGCGGCACACTTACGAGGTGATTCACAACGCGAATCACATCACCTACATGGTCTACTGGCCGGTAGTGAACATATTGGTCTGGGGATTCTTCACTCTTTATCTCCGCCATGGCGATGCCTTGAAGCCTGGCGTAGTTAGTTGCCTACTCGGCGCGGTGATCCTCTGGGGGCTGTTCAATACTTTTCAACGCGACATGGCGGTAGGATTCCTTGAAGAGCTGTGGTCGCGAAACCTTGTTAGTCTATTCGCTTCACCGCTTAGCGTTTCCGAATACGTGACCGGCTTGATTGTCGTCACTCTTGCGAAGGCGATGGTCGGCTTGAGCGTCGGTGCCTTGATCGCATGGCTTTTTTATCACTACGACATGTTTCCAACGCTGCCGATGCTACTTCCGTTCATTTTGAATTTGGTTCTCTTCGCTGTTGCGATGGGCATCATGGTGACCGGGTTGATCTTCCGCTACACCACCAAGTTCCAGGCCATGGCGTGGAGCTTCGCCGGCATCCTGATGCCCCTGTCCTGCGTGTTCTACCCGTTGAACTCCTTGCCTGGCTTCCTGCGTCCGATCGCTTCAATACTCCCGACAACCCAGTCGTTCGAAGGCATGCGCGAAGTTATCGAAAGAGGCGCATTTTCAGCCTCGCACTTCAGATTGGGTTTCGGATTGAACGTGATTTATTTCATCTTTGCGATCTTTTTCTTCCGCTGGATGTTCGAGGCGGCGCGATCGCGCGGATTGTTGGTGAAGATGGAATAACGAAATCGAAGATTGGGCGATTGTGAACAATTCACCACAGTCGCGTTTGCTCTAGGCGAAACAATCGACAAACTGAGAGCCGCGTGCCGCTATTTCGGCGGCTTGCCGGTGCCTGTTAGCATTATCGTCTGAGGCGATCCGACGACGTTGTCGAAGATCATCAGCGTCCCGGTTTGCGGCGTGGTGTTCAGCGGCGTGAAAGTCGTATTTCAGCACGCGATTGTTGCCGGTATCGACCACGACCAGGTCGCCGGCATTGTCGAGAGCGACGCCGAGCGGACCGCACTCGGTGGCCGCGGACGGCGATACAGCAAAGTTACACGCGCCCGCCGTGAATCCGTGGCCTGCCCGAATGAACGATCGGCGGTAGTGTTTCCACTGCCGGCGTAAGCGGGGGGGGGGGGGGAGGAGGAGGGAGAGGAGGGGGGGGAGGGGGGGGCGACGTATTCTCCCACTCTATCTATCCCATGTCTTTAAGCCCACTCGAGCGGCAGATCGATCGGCTGAGCAGCGTCTCTCTAAGTGTTACCGGCGCTGTAGGTTCGAATCACTCTGCTCGATGCGTCAGACCGGGTCGAGGCCGTCGAAGAGTGGAATTCCGAATGCGCTCTTGCCGAGAAATTCCAGCGTCTCGTCGCTGTCGAAAGGATGGTACAGGCCGGCGCGAACGTCGCGGAACAGCCGTTCGAGCGGCAGCCGCTTGAAATACGACGACCCGCCGACGGCGCGAAGCGCGAGGTCCACCACGCGAACTGAATTCTCGACCGCGATCATCCGCGCGGCGACGGCCTTGCGCGACCAGCTCGCCGGATGGTCGGCGTCCACTTCCGCAGCCGCCTTCCACATCGCCGCGCGCGCACCTTCTATCAGCAAGTCCATCTCGCCGACTTTGTTGTAAACGGCCGGCAGATGACTCATCGGATTTTTGAGCGGGAAGCGCGGCCGCTCCCGCATGAACTCGACTGTGAAATCGCGCGCGGAAACGGCGATTCCGATGTACGGCGCGCCGATGGTGAACGGCGCCTTTGCAAACACCTTCGTGATGCGTCCGCTCTTGGAGACCCGGCGCTGCAGAACCACGTCTGAGTCGGGCACGAACGCGTCCTTCAACTCGGAACTGCGCGACGCCGTCGCCCGCATCCCCATCACATGCCAGTCGTCCTTGAAATTGAGGCCCGGTGTGTCGCGCGGAGAAATGAAGCACGTGATTATGGTCGGGCCGTGCGGTCCTTCCTCGCAGGTCGCCTCGAAAAAGAAGTGATCGATTGCCACACTCTGGGTGCCGAATATCTTGCGGCCGTTGACCAGCCATCCGCCATCGACCCGGCGCGCCTGCGTGCGCGGACGCAGCGCAATGATCGCGTTGTCGGGCTCCGAGCCGGACCCGCCGCATATGAGGCGCTCGGCCGCTATTCGCCGCAGCTTGTGCTCGACATTCGGTGCTTTGAACTTGCGATACAAATCGACCAGCAGCCCGACGGTGTTGAAGTGCATGTTGATCGCAAGCGCCGTCGCACCGCATCCTTGCGCCAGACGTTCCTGCGCCTTGATTCGCTCGAGCATCGTGGCGCCCAGCCCGCCGAGGCTTTCGGGAATGATCAGCCGCGTGTAGCCGCTCTCCTTCAGCCGTTCGTAGTTTTCGAACGGAAACGATCCCTCCTCGTCGTGAATGGCGGCGCGCTTGGCGAAGTCGTCGGCCATTTCGCCCGCCATGTCGAGGAAGCGCTGCTCACGCGCGGTATGAAGCTGATTCATTGGCTTGGCCCGCCCTCAATCGTGTGCTGCCATGCCGGGAATCCACGCGTCGTAACCCGGCGCATAGTTGATGTTGCTCTGCGACGGATTGCGATTGACCAGCGGCCTCATGAAAAGCGGATGCCGCATGCTGCGCACCTCGTGCTCGATGGTGAACAGAGTCTCGCCGGTTTCAGGATCGGCGAGATCCTTGAATCGATACTGATGCTGATCGCTTTCTTCCGAGATGAGTCCCTTGTCGAGCAACTTCGCGTGCGGGCCGGAAAAATCCGCGACGTAAATCTGGATGTGATGGCCATCGTAGGGAGGGATCTCACGGTCGGTTTCGCGGAACATCAGATACTGCCCGATGCCTACTTCGACTCGCGCCGCTCGAATGCTTCCGTTGTCGTCCTTTGCGTTTTTGCCGGCACCTTCGACGGACGCCGCGGCCCTGGCGCCCATCACGTTGCGGTAGAACCGCGCGATCCCGTCGGCGGCACCTTTCGGCACGTCGAATTCGACGTAAGCGATTCCGAGCGTGATTCGGCCGAAGCGTTCATCGGGCGCGTAGCATCGGATGCGATTTCCCCACGGACAGGTGGCCTCGACGAATTCCTCGTGCTCCCTGAAATCGAAGCGCGTCCCTTCGAGCCGTTTGCGAGTTCGTTCGAGGCGGCGAACGAGCGCCTCGCGATTGGGCACCACGATTCCGGTGTGACCGCGGAGAACCTGGGCCGGGCTGGTCGGCAGATGGAACTGGCTGCGGCCGACGTTGACCCACATGTTGGTTGGGCCGGTCATTAGATAGGGATCGCGCGTCAGGCCGAGACCGGCAATGTAGAAGATGGTCGCCTGTGCTGGTCGGGGACTGTTACGTTGACGTGTTCCAGCGCGACGATGTTGCCGAGGTCTTCGGCGGTTCGATCGAATCGACGCTCCATGGGAGCCTCCATCCGCGTGTTCGACCGGCCGTTTAGCCGGGAGCCGCGAAAGCCGAGACTACAATATTTGCGGCCGGAAGCGTTATGGGTTGCATTGGATATCGCGGAGCGTCCGAACGCGAATACATCTCATCTCCTTCGCGTCAGGTCTCGCTGCCAGCATCTGATGTATGGGCCAGATTTTTCGACCGCCTGCTACAATGCTAGAAATCCAAATCTTGATCCCGACGAGTGGCGCTGGCAAAACAGAACTTGACCTGTGAAGGAAAGCTGGACGCTCGCACTCACTGGCGCGCAACAGCCCGGTAAAGCTGGTTGCTCAGAGCTGATTTACCATTCGCCGAACCAACGCACGCTGAGCAGCCTGGTGGTTTTGCATCAGTGTGGGCTTTGAGCAGTTCCTTCAGACCGAATCCGAAAATTGTGGGCAGTAAGTGGGCACTCTCTTGAACCTGAGATTGCGCCGATCGCTGTAAGTACCTAATAAATAAGGGCGGAGGAGGAGGGGCCCGTGGCCCCACCGGTCTTCAAACCCGCGCTCGTCTGTATCCGGGAGTATGAAGAAGCATCGAAACGTATTGTTCCCTGCGGAGTTCCGTATCTTCTAGCATCCGCTAGTTAACGCCCATATCGGGGGGTATCAGAGAGTTTCATTTACAAAATATTTACAAGACCCTGACCGCGAGCGGACTATTTTAGAGAGTAGGGGGAAAACGCCGTCCGCCGTTGACGAAACACACCAATCCACACGCGCTCAAACAGGGTTCATGCGGACAGCGTGTTTTTCGCGCCGTCGCGTCCGCCGGTCGCTATTCTTTTGCGACTCTCGCAGCGGAGAAGTGCCTCACCTAAACGGGAGGCAGCCGGCAAATGGCTGATCGTCGCTATCCCGTCTTCCGCGCACTCGCTGGAGAAGGATTCAATGAATTGGTAATGGGCGGTGTTTCCTTCTTTTTGGTTGCGCCCTCTTCCCGTCGTTGGGTAGGTCGTGCTGGCTATGCTTCTATCACCGCACGACGTTTTCTCTCGCGAACTGCTTAAACCGAACAGGAGGACGCAAATTTCTCAGATGCACGCGGAGCGGCGGAAGGCCGTACCAGAGACACAGTATTGTCTGTGTGATTGATCGTCGGAATCCGGCCGGTCGCGCTTGGGGAGCGAGCGCCACCGCCAGCACTTCGCTCCGTTGCAAATTGCTCTGCGGCCGTCACTGAATCTCACTTTTGTGCCAACTGTACTGACGGAAATGCTCCGACACTCGCTAGACGTTGGGTCGACTGATCTGATCTAACTGTCCCAGAAAGTTCCTCTCCGTAACCATGAGTAAGTGTAAAGGCATGGATTTTGGTCAAAGCCTAAGTTAAGGTAGAGGCATCAGTGGCAGAGAATCCGAATTGGCGCAAGGGTAACCTATGGTATTGGAATAAGCAGTTACTCCAGTACTTCTTCGAGAGCCGACAGCCAGATGATGTCCCCGTGACGTGTCTGGTCGTCACGGCGGAGGAGCTAGCGCGCGCAACAGGTGATGACTCCCGCGTTCCGAGCGAAGTCCTTCGTGCTTTCATGGACACTCTCCGGCATGAACTGGGACGAGAGAGGAGATCACTGTGTGCCGATGCACTCGATACTGATTGGCGCCCCACCTTATACTATGAAATTCCACCCTTTGTAAGTCATCTTATAGCGACTTGTGTGGCGGCTTCTGATTCGAGTGAAGAGCTGATAGACGAGGGTTCATTTCTAAACCGACTAACGTTCTATGTGGCTCCCATGTGGCGGCTCACGACCCAACTTGCCTTCCACAACTATGGGAGAACCTTTCGATGTGGCTCCGAAATGCGAGGAGTCACGATCATCCATATCGTGAACTCTACTTCCGAATCCGGGTTCATTCCGACGGAATCGGTTATACAGTCAATCTGGCGTCCACACAGGCGCGATCAGAGTCGGCTAATGACCTGCTCTCTGAGAATGGGTTAGCCGGAGTAGAGCCACCGGTACCCGTGATCTGCGCCTACTGACAACAAATCAGCAGCGATTCAGCGAGCGTTTTCGAAGAGCACTTGAAGAGTTCCGTTCAGCTTACGGAAGGGGTGACAGGGGTCTGGACAGGTACCCGTTGTGGCGAGCTGTTCGAGATGCCGCGCTCTGGAGGTCACGATTGGTCACTCGAAATAAAGTTTCTCCACCAGAATTCGACTTGCTGCTTGAAATTCTAGTCGACCGCTTCGCCCCGTTTGTAGTGACGACTTCCACCGAACTGAACACTCACGGACTCAAAGCTGTTCCAAGTCCTGAGCCTTACGGGCGATGGACCTTCTTAGTGCAAACAGCGAACGACACGGCTGGTACCGACGAACTCCTTGAGGTTTGTCGTGGTCTTTTAGATGGCAGTCTTCGGTTTCCTAGGTTGAGCTCTTTAGCCTCACAGGGTGTTCTCTTGTTCGAGAGAACGGAGTTTGGGCTTCATCAGCTGTGTTCGCAAGACTCAATCGTTGAGTCCGACTGTGCGCTCGTGCGAAACGAATTCCTGGTGAGTTCAATCGACTATTTGGAACGGGAATATCTCGGGAAGCACGGACGCAAGACTCTCTCTTTCCAGGTTGGAGCGAGATTCGAGACTTTCGAGCTCGTGCTCTTGTCCCTTCGGAGCTCGAAAATTCTCCGTTCCGTAACGTCTGGTGCCTGCAAGAAACCATCATTCCGTTGAGAATTCGAGTATTGGAAGGGGTGCGAATCGATGACGGGTTCGCAGGAATTCCAGCGGTACTACCATTGATTTCCGCGAAAGGCGCCAAACAAATCGTCTTCGAAGACAATGCCGGGAAAATCACCCCTCTTGCCCAGAGCTTAGATCGAGACGATACCTGGGAATTCCCGAATTCGCCCTTGGTAGGGACAGGCCGGTTGGTCGCCAATGACGGAGAAAGCGAGTTGGCGGATCGACGCATTCGATTTTATGGAGATCTCGTTGTTTATCCCTTTAAAGCCCCCCGAAACCCTAAAGATTGGATAGGCGAGGCGGGAACCGCTGACGTCGCTTCGTCGGATTCCATCGATGTCAGAAGCGATTGGGCAGGTGAGACTCTCCACGACTACGACTTTCTGTCACTGGCGGAGACGGTCATTTTCTTAGGGCCGGGAGTCGGCGACGTCAGCCAACACCCTCGACCGGGATTTGAGTGGAGAGCTTGGCGCGAGAATTCGAAATGGCATTTAGTCTTCGACGGTGATCCGGAAAATCCTGCACTACCTGCTCGGACCATTGCTTCCCATTCAGCGGCTAGATTGTGGCGGAAAATCTTCACGACCGCTCAGTTGGTCGCAGATCAACGCGTCGCCAAAATAAAAAAGCATTTCATTCGCCTCGCTTGTTCACGTGAACCGCTCAGTCCAGTCACGAGCGGTCAGGACTTTCAACTTTCATCCGAAGGGCAGGTCAATTCGTCAAGTCTGCCGGCAGTGAAAGACCTTGAAACCGTACTCTCCGCGTTAGCGTGCCGACGACAGGGTATTAACGAAACAGAAATGCGCAATCTCGTCGAAAGAGTGCTGCAAGTTCGCAATCCCCGAGCGCAGTGGGAGATCCTGCGCGCTTGGGAAGAAATCGGATATTTCGACCGACTCCTGAATCTTCGATGGCAAGACCGTAGGTATTTTGCGAAGGTCCCTAGGCTAGCGCTCTACAAAGTTGCAACAGAGTTCAGAGCCACGCTCTATGGTCTATGTGCCGATTCGGTCCGCCGTCGCTTGTTGCTCGAAGCTGGCCGGCTTTCAATTGAATCACAAGAAGGCACCAGCATCTCGCCTTATGTGCCGTCTCTCGTGGGTTTCTCATCACTTTCTCTCGATCAATTGCTGGACCTATCATCTCGCTGTGATCTTGCCCCTCCCACTTGGATCCGACCGCCCGAGGGGTGTATTGCACCACTATCGTCGATTTTTCGCTCCCCGAGACCGCCTCCACCTCTTAACTACGATCTCATGGGGCGCTGGGACGCTCATTCACTTCGATTTCGATCGAATGGGCCACGCGATTCTGTGTCTCTGGAATGGTATTGGCGCTCCGACGCACCGACTTACTTTGTGCTCCTCAAGGAAGAACGGATGATTTGGTGGTCATATTCTCGCAACTGGGCATTGTTGTTGGAACAACAATTGAATCAGCATCTGGCTTTCGAGTCATTCGGATCAAGGACGTTAAACCGTCGAGTAGATGCGGCGGCACACCTCCCAATACCGACCGCACGATTAATTTCGCTCCTCAGTCTTGTTTCGCCAGGTCCTACTACTGAGAGCGGGACATCGGTCTACTCGTATGTCTTTCCCACACAAAAAATGCGTAACGAAGTAATCGCTAACCTTTACTTTGACGCGACGTAGTACAGGTTCGAAACCGCCTAAATTAGATCCATCGAGAGTGAAATCGAATGCTTGATCCCATTGGAAGTTTTCTGAGGATTCGCGATCTTTACATCACGTACTTGGAAACTGCGTTCCGAATCAGAGACAGCGGTGTAAGCGCCGAACGACGCTACCTCCTTGAGTCTCCAGGCGCGCTCTGCACCGAACCGCTTGTAGAGCCGCTGCCGCGATACAAATCGTCCGGACATCGCATCGAACATCTAGCTAGCCTAAAGTCCGATCCCGACCCACTGTTCGGCTTCGATGCCGAAGACCGCCGTGTCTTCGCTGAAGTTGCTCTAGCCGGGCTCTTCGATTCGGTGCCAACGCAGAGCTCGGATACACGGGTCCGGCGTGCCGGAACATACGATCTATGGCAGCATCAATTGCAGATGCTAGCCAGAGGAACAAAGGGTGAACCCGCAATTGTCGCTTCAGGAACCGGGTCCGGAAAAACCGAAGCATTTCTTCTTCCTGTGTTTGCTATGCTTGCAAAAGAAGCGCGCCGCTGGCCGGCACCGGACTCAGATTACTTAGGCCGACACTGGTGGCACACTCCATCCAACCAACCTTATGCCAAATATACAGACATCCCGATCGCTAAGCGTCCCAGAAAAAGTGATCCAACTGGCGATCCTTTCTTTTCACATAGGATTGGAGAGACCCGGCCCTCCGCTGTTCGCGCGCTAATACTCTATCCGATGAACGCGCTCGTCGAGGACCAGCTAGTCAGGCTACGAAAGGCCCTCGATTCCGATCTGGCGCGCGAAGTCATGGCGAGAGAGTTCAAGGGCAACCGATTTTTCTTGGGGCGTTACACCGGCAGTACCGAAGTCACTGGCTTCAATATACACCCACGGATTTCTCCAAATCTCGACTATCCGCGTCGCGCCCGTCAGCTTGAAAAGCTATTCGACTTCATGGGCCAAATAGAAAAAACACAAGCTGACGTACGTTATTCAATCGCCCACAAGCAGATTGAAGACGAAATGGCACGATACTTATTCCCCAGTGTGGATGGAGCAGAGCTCTGTTCCCGATGGGATATGCAGAGCCATCCGCCTGACATTCTAATTACAAACGTGAGCATGCTTAATGCGATGCTTGCTAGAGAAGTAGATGCTCCTATATTTGACAAAACTCGTTCCTGGCTCGAAAGTTCTCCAGATTCCTACTTTTTTTTGATTCTTGATGAATTACACTTGCAGCGAGGAGCATCGGGTACGGAACTAGCGTATCTTCTTCGGCTCCTATTCGAACGTTTGGGACTTACAACTCCGGCAAATCGTCAGAAACTCAGAATTCTCGCTTCCAGCGCTTCTCTACCGGTAGACGGCGAGCAAGGAGACAAAAGCGTTCAATTCCTATGGGATATGTTTGGGAGGCACGGAACTTGGACAGTCGCTCAGGAGGTTGACAAGGAAAAAGCTCGCGCGATCTGGCGAGACGCTATAATTCCGGGTGTTCCAGAGAATGACCAACCCGCCCTAGAACATCAGCTGGACGCGCGCCCTTATCGCGCTCTTCTGGCGCATTCTCAGGGGAGTTCTTCCGAACCCGCGAGACCGGTAGCTCCTAAGCTACTGGAACCAGAATGGCGGGCCGTTGCTCAGGATCTACTTCGTCGATCTGACGACGATCTCGGTCTAACCATTCGAGCGGCGGTCGAAGAGGCCGGACATCGGATCGCAAAGGCTTGTTGGTCCAACAAGGAAGAACGGTCAAGGGCAACAACGATCAGCGCATTGGCGCGAGAACTGTTCGGCTCAGACAGCGCCGAGGTGATTGAGGGTCTCCGCGGTCTGCTGTTTGTGCGTGGCTACGGCGACACTTTAGCGGAACAAAACCCGCCGAGTAGAGTTTCGTCGCCCTCATTTCGAGTCCACACGTTCTTTCGAAGTATCGAGGGAGTATTCGGCCCCGCCGCTGGAAAGGCGGGAGTTGCGCACAATTTCAAAACGGATTCCCGTCCGGTAGGTCGGCTCACCATCGAGCGCGGGGTGAGGAGCAGCGCGGATAGCGGCGGGCAGCCACTACGCCTACTGGAGTTGCTCTACTGTGAATGTTGCGGCGAGCTAATGTTCGGAGGGATGCGAGCCGATCGTGCGGGTCTCTCAGAGATTGAACTTCTACCTAGCGAACCCGACCTCGATGGCCTCCCAGATTCCGCGACTACTCAGCGCTTCGAGGAGTTAACTTCCAAGTCGTTCGCGGTCTTCTGGCCTACCACCGCGGCTGATCCTTTCCGGTCGGACAAAGAACCAGGGGAGTGGAAGAGGGCAGAAATGGACCCTAGCTCAGGTTCCGTTCGACTACTAGTGGGACCCCGTTCGACGCCGCGGGCCGACACGGTAAAAGGATATTTGTACGTCAGAGGTAGTCAAAAAGACGATCATGGCAGAGGACCGGACAGCCCCGGAAGCGCTGTTCCTTATGCGTGCCCGAAATGTGACACAGACTATGGCGGCCGTAAGGATATGCGACAAAGACTGTCGCCTCTCCGAAATTTTCGGACTGGTTTTGCGAAAACGACCCAGCTTCTAGCTACCGAGCTCTTCGACGTACTAAAGCTAGATGCTCGCGAACCTAAACTCGTATCCTTTTCCGACAGCCGCCAAGACGCGGCAAAAGCGGCTCTCGATGTCGAGAGTGGACACCACCAGGATGTGCGACGCGATGTCCTCGTGCAGACGCTCCGAGAGGCCGGGCGTGACCGGCCTTCGATCAAGACTCTCGACGGAGATATCGCTCGTCTCCGACATCAGATGGACGAAGCCAACGAACGGCGAGATTACGAGACCATAGCAAAGCTCTTCCCTCAGATTGGTCAACTGGAATCCGCGAAATCTGAGGCCTCCGATCCCGCAATTCCGATCTCTCTCATTCTCGACGATCCGGATAGAGCTAGGGGGCAGCGCGGGCAACGCGAAGTTCTTCGGCCATTGATCGCGCACTTCGTGCGCTTAGGTATTCATCCATTCGATCCCGCCGGAACGAGACGAATCGTCGTGGGCCCTGATCACGATCGTAAGTTCTTTTCGTGGGATGAGCTGTTCGATGTTTCAAAAGATAGTGTAGATTGGCGAGACGATGCGGCTGACCAGGCGCATCTCAACGACGCTCGCACCTATCTCATAAGGGAAGTCCACAAGCTTGTCACGGAAATAATCTTCGCCAAAACCTACTTTGCACTGGAGGAGGCAGGATTGGGATTCGTCCGTTTGCCAAAGGCTGGCCGAACAGATGATGAATCTCGACGCCTTAGTGCTTTTCTGAGGGTTTTTGGCGATGCCTATCGCCAGCAAGACAGCCCCTGGGATGACAGCAACCCCAAACCCTGGATGTCACCCAGCGACATTCCCAAGAAGAATAGAGTCCGCCAATATGCAGAAGAATTGTGGGATAAGACTGCCGAGGCAGGACTTCGCGATGTGTTGGATGCGTTTAGCCGGGCGGGACATCCTCAGGGCTTGCTTTTCAATGCGAAGCTCTTTATCCAACTCGCAAACAAAGACGAACCGTATTGGCGCTGCGATAAGTGTGGACGTGTGCACCTCCATATGGGAACTCGATTGTGCACCAGGTGCTTCGCAGCTCTAAACGACAAACCAGCCGGTCTAGTTGAAACTCTCCAAACGCAGAATTTTTTAGCGAAACGAATCGAGAGGGCAGGCGATAATTTCCGTCTACACTGCGAAGAATTGACGGGCCAGACCGAGGATCCTGCGGATCGCCAGCGGAAGTTTCGGGGAATCTTGGTACCAACTCTGCGACCGGTGCTCGATTCCGACGGCAACGAGAAGATAGACGACGACGGAAACGTCGTCTTGGAGCCCGACGGGCGCGGTCTCTATCGCGAGAAAGAGATCATCGACCTGCTCACGGTGACCACGACTATGGAGGTTGGTATAGACATAGGCCCACTCCGAGCGGTCATTCAGGCGAACATGCCGCCACAGAGATTCAATTATCAACAACGAGTCGGCAGAGCGGGGAGACGCGGCCAGGCGTACTCCATGGTTCTCACTGTCTGCCGGACGAAAAGTCATGATCTTTACTATTTCCGTCACCCAGAGAAGATTACTGGCGACACGCCGCCTCCTCCTTTCCTCACGAAGAGCATGAACCCTATCGCCAAACGATTTCTGCGCAAGGCGTGGCTTTCCGTTGCGTTCAATGCGATTCGGAAGGAGTGTCATACGATGGCGCAAGACTACCCAGGTGACTTCATGCGTCCCCCCGACATTCACGGCGAGTTTGTACCGACGAGCGAGTATCTGAACAACGGCTGGGAAACAAGGTTGAGAGCAGCTTTGATGCAGACTATTTCAAGTCGTGATCGAGCCGCTAGTTCCCTGACTGACCACTCCGAAATCGAGCCAAGCCAGATTTTAGTTACGGTCGATGATTTGCTCGCTGAGATCGCGAGTCTGACTCCTGCCACGACACAGGAGGGGCTGGCGCATAGCCTCGCCGAGTCAGGCTTGCTTCCCATGTACGGCATGCCGACCCGAGTCAGAGATCTCTACGTTGGAGAACGTTGGTCCACCATACGAGCTGGTGAACGTGAATGGCGAGTGGTGGACCGAGACCTCGATCTGGCAATACATGAGTTCGCGCCTGGTTCGGCGATCGTCAAAGACAAGCAAGAGCATCTGTGCGTTGGATTCACCGGTGCGCTTCCTAATTTCCGCTATACGATTGCTGGACAGTCAGTGGATCCCTTAGGACCTGCCTTCGGCGATCCATTCTGGCTGATGTCCTGCGAGAATTGCGGCGCCTGGGTTCGTCTCGACCATCTCCCTACTGAAGACGACGCACAAGATTGCGAATCTTGCCGCCAGGTTCTCAATCCCGATAATTCATATGAGTGCCGAGAACCTAAGGGCTTTCGGACTGATTTCCGCCCCAAGTCAGCGTTGGAAGCCGGCCCATCTGCGGCCCGCCACCGTTCGATACAGGCAGAAGGTAAAGCGGTGTCACTCGTCTCAATACTAGGTACGAACCTTCAACGAGATTTCGAATCTCAGATCCGCATCTATCGACTCAACCGAGGACTCCTTCAAACCACCGATGATGGTTTGCGAGTTTGGAAGGGCTTCGATGCCCGTAGAGCGACGCAGACCTTAAACTACCACAACCGAAAAGCCAACCTCGGAGCGCAGTATTTGTGTGATATCCCAACGGCGCAGTTGCAGAGCGTTGCCGTCGATGAGCCGCCGGATGTATTAGAACACGTTTGGTTGGCTGCGCCGAAAACGACCGATGCACTTTATTTGGCTCCTATCGCTGTACAGCCGGGCTTAATACTTCAAAATGTTGCTGGCAACACGAATCAACGCGATACGGCAGTCCGAGCCGCAGCAATATCGGCAACCTTCATACTAGTAAACCGTGCTGCCCTCACGCTGGATATCGATCCGGACGAATTTGACATTCTCGAACCACGCGTCTTTCGGCCGAGCGGCGGGACGCCGGTTCCATTGTTGCAGATCGCTGACAATCTAGTGAATGGCGCGGGATTCTGCGCACGACTCGCAGCCGACGAGCATACGGGTCCGCTTATTGCTGAGCTATTAGCATCGGCCGTGACAGATCCAGAGGAATATCCGTTGAAGGAATTTCTCAGAAAAGATCACTCAGAGTGTGACCAGGCATGTTACCTATGTCTGCTCCGCTATGGAAACCAGGCATATCACGGATTGCTCGATTGGCGCCTCGGTCTCTCGTTCCTGGAGGCACTGCAGGACTCCAATTTTCGTTGCGGTCTAGACGGCAAGTTCGACACTCCATCATTAACAACTTGGCTCGCACTCTGTGAGCAGTATGCGAAAGAAATGGTCCGGAGATTCGATCCAGGGAGAGGAAAAGTCGAGCAATTCGGAAAGTTATGGGGATTTCAGCTGCCCTCTGTCACGCGGAGATGGGCGTTGATCCGGCATCCCCTCTGGGACAAAGCAAACCCTGAGGGGGTCTTATGGGAGGCCTGCCAAAAAATCCCTACCGATGGCCCGCTCATTGTGAACACGTTTAACTTGGCAAGAAGGCAAGTCCTCGTTCGCGAGGCGCTCAGGCGTGGTGAGTCAACGTGACACAGCTTCCTCATCCAATTGGGACGCTTTCAGTTCCGGACTTCTGGTCGCCATCTACGCTAGGAGTGATTGACACCTGCAAACTTCGCGCGTTGGTGGCGAATAGCGACTATCGCGAGAAGCTACCCGACGGACCCAACGCTTACAGAGGTCGTATCTTTCATCTTCTCCTCGAAAGAGCGGCTAAGGGTCAAATTGAGAGGCACGGTCGGCCGGCTGACGATGTTGCCTTGGAGCTAGATAAGCTAGTCGAATCCGTAAGCACAGACCGCTTAAAAGATCCGAACTGCGCCCACTTCGCGCGGCTGCAAGACACTTTTGGTAAACTGGAGTGGCTTTCTATCAGGAGAAGGATCGAACGACAGGCCGCCGAGCTGGTGGAACGCCAACGAGAGGCTCCTCGAGCTATCGCTAATACTCAGACGCGCAATCGCCCGCGTTTTGACGAGATGGGACACAATGAGATTGCTTCCGAGGTGCTCATAGAGGCCCCAACTCTCCGCCTGCGCGGGCGCATCGATCTACTAGAGCGTCATGGCAACTCTCTAATTGTCATTCGCGACTATAAGACAGGGAGTGTCGAGACCCCGGAAGGAGAAATTACAAGCGAGATTCAGCTTCAGCTTAAGCTCTACGCGCTGATGGTACGTGAGCTTGAGCCAAAGGCCCAGATCCAACTGATTGTGGATGCCGAGACGGAGCATCGGGTGTCTTTCGACGAAACGGCTCTTCGAGAGCTACGGTCATGGTGGTTGAACACCCTCACTGAACTTCCTCAACGGCAAGCTTTGCAAGCAGAATCAATTGCAACCCCCGGACCGGCGTGTTGGCACTGTCCGGTCCGTCACGTTTGTGGCAGTTATATCGCAAAAGCCCCTGTGCTTTGGCGGCAGCAAGGTGAGAGCGCTCCTATGCCTTTCGATACTTGGGGTGAACTATCATCTATAGAGGACTTTGGAACATGGTGTGACATTCGATTGGTGGACGCCGCAGGTCGCAAAGTCAAAATCTCGCGGGTTGCTCGTCGACATCTGGCGCTACGAGAAGGTCCAGCCAAACTCTGGTTCTTTGGACTGGCCCCTAGTGGCGTCAGGACTCACAATGGCCTTTGGACCCATCCCCGAAACTTTCATGAGGTTCCCGTGGACGCTAGCGAAAGAACTGCCTGGGCCTTAAAGGTGTTTTCAAGCTGAGAGGGTGCTTCCCGTCGGCCATGGCCGTGTCCCGAATGAGCAGGCCAGGTCCTCCAGCTCTTGGGGTCAATCAGTTTGCTCGCCTCGCTTTCAAAACCACGCGGCGTATCCGCTCTGTTGCTCTATCAAGCGTCTCATGTTCCCAGATACGAAGCACTCGCCAGCCCAAAGCTCTTAACTGCGCATCCGAGTCCGAGTCACGCTTCTTATTTTCGTTGATCTTGGTTCGCCACCAATCGGCATTCCTTGTCGGCCATGTTCCGTGTATAGGACACCCGTGCCAGAAACAACCGTCTGCGAAGACCGCGACCTTCGCGGATGCAAAGACGATATCAATACTGCGCCGTTTATTCGGCAAGATTCGACGATGTAGCCTGAACCTTAGCCCGCTTCTGTGTAGGGCTGAACGAAGTTCTTTCTCGCGCGGGTTGTCTCGCCCGTGGGTGGCTGCCATTCGACGACTGACGACCGCCTCTACGGGCGAAGTCATCTTCTTCTTCATAAGCCAAAATCTGATGCTTGAGATCAGCAAGAAAATCAGGACGGTAACGGAGTTTGCTCGCTTCTAGACGCTCTGTAAATCCGCGCGTAGCCTTCGCAGATAGAGGCTCGAGTCTACCGCTGAGGAATTGCGCAAGATGCATGTACTCATCCCTAACCGGCCAGGCCGAAACGGATGCCCTGCACCGTCGACCGGCCAACCCCCAGGCCGCGGGTGGCCAAGTGTCTCCCTTCTCCAATTCGACGTCTCCTGAGAAATCGTAGGCACCGGTTTCTGCGATTCTTCTCCCAACCCACTCTGCGACTGGAACGCTCACAGCATTCCCGATTAGTCGCCAACGTTTCCTTTCGCCGTTAGCCTCCTTCTTCGCCGCCGCAGTCCAATCAACGGCGAATCCCTGAAGCCGTTCCGCGTCCTGAATCGAAGGAACAACAATGAGACGGCGCTTCGGAAACCAAATTGCCGGCGGTGAAGGTATCGAACAACCGGAGCCCCCTTTTAACGGAGGAATCGCGTCTTCGGCCCACCCGAGTCCAGTGTTTCCCTCCGTCCAATAGAAGCCACAAGCCTGCGACCCATTGAGCGAGATCTTCGCGACGCCGGCGTCCTCGCCCAGCAGAGCCTGCCTTGGATCATTTGTCGAGGACGCTAGGAGAATCACCCTATTCCTCCGCTGCGGAAGACCAAACGCGCGTGTATCTATAGTTCGATAAGCCCAAGCCCATCCCAGTCGTTCGAGTTCCTTCGTAATGAACTTAATTGCTTTGCCTTTTTGTAGGTGAAGCATAAAGGGCACGTTCTCAAGTATCAGCCATCTCGGCTTCTTGCGACTTCGCTCAAGGAGCCCGAACACCCAGGACACGAGGCTAGAATTGGCTCCATCGATTCCTAACGTCCGGCCCGCGGGACTGAGGTCCTGACACGGAAATCCTGCAGACAAAACGTCTGCGGCCGACACTCTCTTTAGTTCCTTGACGTCATGGCGCAATTCGGCTTCGCTGAACTTCTCCTGCAGCACCTGGCGCGCAACCGCATCCACTTCACAGAGCGCAATGATCTCATGGCCCGCAAGCCTCAGTCCTTCCTCGATGCCACCAATACCCGCAAACAGGCCCATACACTTGAGAGATTTCATAGTTGTCGGTTCTTGCGTCGCTATTGCTCTATCTTTTCTTTAGTAGGAATTTGAAATCATTAAACTGCGTAGCCCTTGGCAACTTGTCTTGGCAGACGATCTCCTTGGATTTACGAAGTCCATTCAATCTCCGAAGTTTGCTCAAGCCAAGGAACTCCACAGGTATTAATATATTCGGCAGTCTCGTTAAGATAAGTGGGGTCCCTAGTCGGATCGGAATTGGCACCTTCAGGCACCCAAATGACTATACCTCGACGAGCTCGGGTGAGTAAGACTCGATACTTGTTCAATGTGTACTGACGCTTTTCGATCTGCGTTAACCGCTACCATTTAGATCCCACAAACCTCCTGAGGCGCCAGCCACCGGCGGCGGCATCATACGTCAAATCTCCGCCCCAGCACACGCAGGCCCAATCGACCTCTAGTCCTTGGCATTCGAATTCGGTCGCGGCAACCTCCAACCCGCAGGATGAGCGAACGTCATCAGGCCGCGCTAGGAACCATTCCTCGAATGGAAACGAATTGCGGAATCCAGACGATACTTCGAGACCGTGCGCTCTCAGTCGTAACGCTCCGGAACTAGCCAGCAAGCCGACCGAACCCGCTCGGTCCTGACCTGCAGAGCGATGTCTAAGCCAAGTTCGCGCATCTGACAAATCCCGAGTGAGGACCACCGGATATTCTATTGAGTTAGAGAAGAGGCGACGCGATTCTCCTTGGTTGCACTCAAGTACGGCGTTCACCCAGTCTCCAACTGCGCGTGCTCTAAAGCTCCGCGACGAAACTCGGAGATGCAAGTAGTCGCTCGCCTGCACATTCACATGAGAAGGCGAAGGGCCTTCGAACAACTTGCATCCAGCGACGCTGGCACCGCCTGCCAAAGTTTCCGGGGAGGTAACAACCGTCCACGGGAGAGAGCGAGAAGACAGCGCGCGTCCCCACTCTGCGAGACCGGCTTCACCGTCATGAATCTCCTGACCTCCGCCGACCAGCGCGACTATCACGCTCCAGTCGGAGCACCGCTCCATGACTTCCAGCATCATTTCGGGTTCCGACTTAGAAATGCGGCGCTTCCTTTCCATACGAGCTGAGTTCCATGCTCTCTGGGCTTCGTCGAATATGAGCACATGTTCTGTCGGTTGCTGGCTCGGCTGCTGTACCACGTACTCCGTCAAGAAGTCGTGAACATTCTGCACGAAAGCCGAAATCTCACGTGAAGCGCCGCGCGAACCCTTGCGACGCCGTCGCAGATCGCGAGCCAAAGCCTCACGGATTACTCTCACAAGGGGGCCGTTGCCCGAAAGGAACACGCCTGCCGGACGTCCTTCGCCTCGTAGCGCAGGGTCATGGACCAAGCTGAGTCCGACCAGAGTTTTCCCGGCACCAGGGACACCCGTTACGAAGCAAATCGTTCTGCGATGCTCCACCTGTGCCCTTTGCACTGCTGACATGATCGCTCGGATTGTTGCGTTGAACGCTTGGGTATCTGCATCGGCGTGAGCAATTTCGGCGACTTGGTGTCCCTCGAAGATGGCTTCCGCGGCTTCGATTATGCCGAGCACGGGGCGATACGCTGAGCTTTCCCATTCGGGACCGCTCAAGATGGGTAACCCCAGCCGGCCTGCATCAGATGCGGCTTGCGCGAGTATCTCCGAAATGCCAAGTGGACCCACACCACGAACTGATGGACCCGAATTGATCTCGATTGACCGGCAGTATGACTGGGCGGCCGAGCCGGTCGACTCAGTTGGTATCAACACTGGGAAGATTGGTCTGCCTCGACTCGCTTCGTGGAAATCACGCAGGTCAAGCGCGTACTCCTGTACCTGCCAAATATCCGCGGTTCCGACCGAAGACGCACCAACCTTGAACTCAAGGACGACTATTGCTCCGCCGGCCAATACCACAGCATCAATTCTGCGGTTGCGTCGCGGGATCTCGAATTCCAGCAGCAACCACCAGTCGTTTGACGCAGGCTGGCAAACGCGGAGTGCTCTAGCACTCTCCTTCAAGATCCGTATTTCACCGTCCCAAGCCGCAGTCTGTGTGTTCCAATGTCTGGAGTACCCTGCTTTCTCTGTTGCGCGAATCAGGCGTCCCAGAATTGCTTCAGGAGGCTCAGCCTGAAATTCTGCGAGCGTAGCCAAATAAGCCGCTCTGCTGGGCGAACCCGAGCTAGGTGAATGTAAAGTCGAATCCTTGAGAGCATCGGAGAGCGCGGTTGCCGTCATCGCGCCACTCGCCGTTGAAGCGTTCGCTCTGCGCTCGGAATACACCCGTCGGTCATGACGTGTGATAGCGCGGCAACAGAGTGCCTATGGACCGCATCAGCTTTGCCATCTGAACTTTCCTTCGCTAGGAATTTCCTCGCTGCAGCAACAACCCCACCTCTTCCATCTCCTCCCGAAGAGCACGCTCCAACCCGTCGGGTACGGCGTCGTCGTACTTCTAACTCGCGCCTTGATCCGCCGGCCAAGTAGAAATGTTAGCATCAATCAATCGCGGAACGAGAGCAAGCTAGACGATCGGTTTCCCGGCCTATCGGCGATATTTGCTTGCTGCCGTAGCCGCGATGTTCATTCGCCGCAATTCTAGTGTCCAAATTGCTCCGCCTCGGGCGACACTGCCGTCGATCTTGATGGCTTCGGTCGCGCCTTTCTAGCCGAAGCTTTTTTCATACTGGCCCCAAGCGTCGCAAATGTCGACGAATAGCCGGCCAGGTTCCACGCATCTGCGGAGCCAATTGTCGAAGTCGAGCCTCCGATGGTAAGCAATATCTAAGGACCCGAGCTCAAACTGATCGGCCAGACGCAGATCATCCATTCCCTTCAATTCGTTGATCAACTCGACAATGCTTTTCATTGACTTCACTCCGCTAAAGCTCTATCGGTCAGACGGCACGCGTCCGCAATGGCCTTGCGATATAAGAGGCGACTTCCTTTCGGCTGATGCCCATCCTTATGAGAGAGCGAACCATGAGATCGATACTGACAGAGGCATCCGCGGCCTCGATCTTCGCTACGCGGGATTGGCTCGATCCGAGTAACTTTCCCAGCTGCTCCTGAGTAAATCGGCGCCTCATCCTCTTCACTTTCACTGCGTCCGCGAGCCCCAGTTTCAGTTCAAAAATGGCAGTTTCTTCGTCGTCCAAACCAAGAAATTCTGCCGTATCTCCGAATTTCCATCCGATGGATTCCAGCCGTTGTCTCTTCCTTCTATCCATCGATAGCCACCTCACCCAAGCGATTCGTCGCACTGTGCGCAATCGTCCTCTGCACCACTCAATGATTTGAGATGGTTTCTGCGAGGTCTTCTTGCTGAACGCGTCTCAGAGAACAATCGCATTGCTGTCATACGTATAGACTCGCTAGCCAAGCTTCGTCTCGAAACTGCCCGCACATTTTGAACCTTTGTCAGCAATTACATCCTATGTCAGATCCGACATAATAGCAATCGCAGAACCCGTACCAAATGCACGTCCCGCCGTCTTCCAAAAATGGCTCGCCATCGGTCCAGCGGGCCCGCTTGGGACTCCTCAAGTCGCTTGCCTCGATTTCCTCCGCCGATAGTACTCTGTCGTCGCGATGCGACAATATCCGACGCGGCTCGGGCTTGCCGCCGTTATGATCTCGGCATCGAACTCGGTCTGAAAACGGCTCTCCACTTAGAACTCGTTGTTGAAGGCTTTAGCGCGCGCGCCTACGATCTGGCAGGTCGGCGCTCAACGCGGGCGAAGGCCTCTTCGACCATGCAATTCGCCCGAGACATTGAAACCCAATCTGGTCGGGACTTTCTCGAACGAAGTGCGCTTGCTCGTATCAGCGGGCCGCGATGCAGAGCTTGTAGGTGCGTTCTTGGACGAAGAGATCGGTGCATTTGAGAATCCGGATCGTTTCATCACTAGGGTTCCGCGATCTAGAGTTGAAAAATAGGAGACCTTCAGCCACCAATTGCTCGAGCTGGTCGCTGTAAAATCATCGGGCCAAAGAAACTTCTGAGAGCCTGGATACGAGGTGTACGGCGTGGACCATAACCCAGGCTTAGACGTTGATAGTCCTTATCGTGGCGGCTTCCGCGCTACATTGAGAAGGAGTAAGACTTAGTCATGAGTAAGACTGCTAACAGACCCGATTCAGACCAGCTTATGCACAAAATGACTCAGGCTGAAAAGACAGCCAAAGGCCTCTCGGCCATAAAGCGCGGTGGCTATCAATTCAAGCCGGGGCAAAGCGGTAACCCTTTAGGCAGGCCTAAGAGTTTCGGCGCGGCTGTGGAGATGATGCGGGAGATCGCGCTAGACCCTAGGAACATCGATAAGATTAAGAAGCTACTCAATAGCCAAAGCGAAACCATAAGGCTCCGCACACTAGAGTTTGTTCACACGCGGGCTTTTGGCGCACCCGCACAGGCAGTGTTGATGCGGCTGATAGGACAACAGGACACGGCTATCCCGGTAACTGAGGACGGAATCGTTCCTCCAGACCCTAGGATGTCAGGGGCAGCAGCTTCCTTCGTTTTCAACCCGGACGATCCCGAACAACAACGGCGAGCGCTAGATGTCGGGCGGTTACTCCTAGCCCTTGGCGCCAAGGACGCCGGCAATGCTACGAATGTTGAGGCAGAGTACGACAAGACCGATAGAGTTACAGGCAACCCACGATCGTAGGTGCCGCCAGGGGCGCCTCTGTGAACGTCTGGCCGTGGGCGAAAATTCCTAGGCGGCACGGGTTTAGGGGCTACCGCTAGGCCGAGCATACGGGTCGGGGTTAACTGGGTTAACGGGGTTTCGCTATCTTGATACTTTACAGTTCCCGTTCCTTCTAGCGCTGTCCCTAATCGCGCGTTCCTCCGAAGGAAACAATAAAGGAAACCCCGTTAACCTAGTTAACTCCGTTATCCCACCGATCGTTTCGTTCGTCTCCGCTGAAGGCTGAGAACGACAGTGCGCGCTCAATCCGCGTGCGTCCAACGTCCGCATCCGCCAAGCTATTTCCTCGCGGACGCACGAACCCAGCCACGCTCATTCGCGGCCGCACTGGTATGTCGGGGTGGGGGGCGGGGGCGCTTCTAACATGAATCGCCGGGAGGTGAGTACGCGAGCCCGAGCTGGGTATGGGGGGCATGCACCAACCCCAATTGCGTCCAAATCAAACGAAGCCCACAGAACCCATTCTTTGCGAAAAAATTCGAGTCTCCGCAGCAAGTAGCGCGCCTCGAAAGACCTTCATATTTCCGCTTCCGCCTTGAGCCCGATGCCGATGTAACACCAAGTCCGAATCACCCCAGCGACGGTCCGCTGCTTATCTTTGCCCTTGATGTTCGGACGTAGCTGATCGAGCGCGAGGCCGAACTCCGTGTTGCCCATCTCGTAGCGCCCCTCGGCGCGTGCGTGGGCATTGTAGGCCTCGATCAACGCGCTTCTCGCCACGAAAAGGTTGGGCCCCTCGACCGTATTTTGCCTGAGCCAAATCGCGAGCGGATCGGTTAATTTCTGAAATTCCTCGTGCGCTGCGACCATCGAGGTCGTAACCGTCAAGCCACGTTCCAGCACACCGGGCAGCGCGATGAGCGCCCGGTTCAACGCCCCGGAGAGTTCGTCCGGTTTGGACAACCACCCGTCGATTATATGGGGCTTAATCTCTTGCGGGGTCTGGCGATAGACGTGGCTGAATTGGATCACGAGCCAGCGTTGAAAAAACGCATCGGTCGCATCTTCGGATGCAGGCGGTATGTTCGCTGAAAAGACCAGGCGCGCAAACGGGTGGGCGTCATAGGGTTTCCTGTACTTTTCTTCCACATGAACCGGATCTGCGCCATCTGTAAGCCGTTTGAAGGTCGAAGAGGCGCGAAGACGTGTTGGCGGCAAATCGGGGCAAATATTGGCCAACTTCCCTACCAGTCCCGCAGCGGCGAAACGGTGGTGTTCCAGGGTCTCCAACGGTATCGCCGAGACGTTCCGGTCGCCTCCCAAAAAATTGCGTGCGCCGGTCAGGAATCTGGACCTGCCGCACCCGCCGGGCCCGACTAGGAGCAACGCTTTTTGGAGCGAGACATTCGGAATCATTAGCCAGGCGAGAATCTGCCACGGGACGCCAGCCTCCATCGCGTCGCGTGGAAACGTCTCTTTGACCTGCTTCTCCCACGCGGGGCATTTCGCCGAGGGGTCGTATCGAATGGGCAGTTGAACCAGCGAGAGATGCTTGGGCGAGTGCGCCCTAAGCTCGCGCGTATGGACGTCGAGTAATCCATTTTGGAGATTCAGCACGTCGAGTGGCGGACGCTCCCATAGATACGGCGCGTCGGCCTCTATACGGGCGGACGTTACCGGCGGGAGATTGCTTGCCCACAGTTCGTCAGGCATTACGCTCTTCAGGAGCGCGCGAATCCGTTCGTCGCCCGTCCCTCGATAAACGCCATGGTCATAGACGTACAATTTCCCGCCCTGGTCGCGCGTAAAATAATTCTCGAAGGCGTGGTCCTTGATTAACCACTCGAGAGCAGCGGCGGCGTGCCACAGTTTTTTCTTGGTAATCGCCTTCTGGACCTGCCTAAGTTCGTCAGCGCTCAAGCGTAAGCGTTCACCGTCGCCGTCAATCTCAGATGCGTCGCGAGTGAACTGGGACTTGATCCTAGCGAGCGGATGCTTCTCCAACTCTTTGAGCAGCGCCGGGGCATTGGCTTTCAGGAAATCGGCGAAGCTTTTATTTTTACAGTGATCGTGGTGACATCTGGGCACAGTGTTGCCGTTGGCAAATACGGTGAGGTACCCTGCGTAGTCGTCTGGATGATCGTCGCCGAATGGGCAGCCGCTGATTTCGACAATCGTCGCGCCGTTGTCTGCAGCCTTCTCTTTGGTGATGCGAGCGGCGACGTACGGCCGGATGTCGGGCCATACAATGTCGTGCGATTCAGCATCCCGCTTGCCCTTGCCATTCAGCGAGACGCGCGGCGGGGGCGCGTACGCGTCGATGACTGCCTGCAGCATCTCGCGTGTCACTAACTCAATCGTCTTTGGCACCTTCACGATGCGCGCGAGCCGATGCGGACGTTCGGGCGTGTTGTCGCCCTTGCACACCAATGTCCCTGGTAGTTTCCAAATTCTAGCCGCGTTGTGAACCGAGGTGTCGACCTTTACTACGTCGTCTGAGTATCGACGGTCGAGCGCTTCCAAGAATTGGCGGACCAACTCTGTAGTGGCTTCGCAATTTGGCAAATCGATGCGCCAGGTTGCGTGACCGCCGTTGCCGCTGTCGGCGAGCACCGGAGCCGGAAACTGGTGCTCACGCACCAGCCAGCCGGCGATATCTCGCGCGCGCTTGAGTGCGGCTTCGTGCTCGGTGTCAGTGGAAGAAATATTGCTTGCTCGAACCGCGTCGCAATCACCCAAGAGCCACGAACGACGCGTGATCTCCTTGTCGGCCGTGGTGCGCTTCGCATGATCGACGAGGCGCCCCGGCGCGCGCTTGCGGACCTGGGGCGATACCGCGTTGGGAGTGAAATAGACACCGTAAGCCTGGCCGCTCAGATTCTCTGCCGCTCTGGCCGCCTTTTCGATCTCGCTGGAACCAAAGATTCCAGAGACGATCCCATGTCCAGCAACCCGCAAGGCCCGGATTTCGAAGTAACCATCGGCACTCGGCGGGTGGTATATCGCGAGCGCGCGCTTGATCTCTGTGATGTCGAATCGATCGGTTGCCATCGGCCCGCTGCTCACCAGGCCGTTCCGCAAGCCGCAAGGCTATGAAGTGCTGGGTCAGAGTAGCGCAACAGGGCCATCCGAGTTCACCTTGTTTTCCTGACGACAACGGCTGTGGCGAGGAACTTGTCGAGTTCGGCGCGGGGCACCAAGACGCGGCGACCGAGCCGTATGCAGGGCAGCTCGCCATCGCGCGCGTACTTGTACGCCTTGAGCGGCGAGATTCTCAGCAGCCGAGCTGTCTCTGGAATGGTGAGGGTCAAAGCTTCGTCGTCCATCTGCGGTCTCCTTTTCAACCAGTAGCGCTCGGACGTATTCTCGGGTAAACTTCTTTTACAGTAAAGTCGTTAGAGTCGTAAATCTTCGTAAAAGGGATTCGAGATGCTGAAAATCAAGAAGCTGGTGCGCTTTCAGATGACGCGTTGTGAAGATGGGTATGTGCTGCGCGACGGCAAGATTTTTCCAGCCAGCGAGCGCAGTGAGACCGACGGACTGCAAGAGAATGCGTTCCTCCGATTCGCCAACGTCCCGGTCTATCGGAAGCGATTCGAGGGCGAGATTCGTCCCCACGCAGGGGGAGTGGAAATGATGGGCGCGGAGATTCGATCGCTCAACGCGGCAGGGATGGTCGAGTTTGCGGGCGAACACGGGCTGCTCGGCGATGGCAACGCGGCTGAAGGGGATTCGCTCAATACCTGGCGCGATGCGATAAGCGCGATGCGAGAAGCGTTGGACGCGCTCGCGACTGCGAATTGGAACGGTGCGACGCTAGGCCCGATGCCGTCCGCTCGACAGCTAGAGAACTTTAGCGACCAGCAGGAGCGACTTCTCCGACATGACGAGCCCCCTGGAGAACCCCTGACTCCCTCCGAAGCTCAACAGCAGCTGCGCGCGATGCTGAACCGCCACCTCGCTGGAGCAAAGCTCCAAGTCGAAATTCATAGCGGGTGTTTCAGCTGGCATATCCGGCCGGATTCACTACTCACAGCCTTGTGGGCACAGTTGCTCGAATCGTTGTCGACCGACCACACCATCCGGCAATGCGAAGGGTGCGGAACGTGGATGGAAATCCAGCCATGGGGCAAGGACAGCAAGCGCTTCAACCGGCGCACCTGCTCGGACGCGTGCCGCGTTGACAACAACAAAAAGTTTGTACGCCGGGCGGAGCAACTTGCGAGCGAGGGGAAAGTGGCAGGAGAGATTGTCGAGACGTTGCGGCGCGAAGGTTGGCGACCCGCCGCGCAGACCAACCCGAAGACGCGCAGGAGGAGTCCGATTGAGACTGTTAGGGATTGGATCGGACCGGTCTCAAAGACCGGCAGGGCCGCTAAACGCCTACTCCGCCAATGATTTTGAAGGCAATGTAAATCGTTTGTAAATGAGGTTTCATAGTGAAAGGACACATCCGGGCAGCAAGCAAGGGAAAATTCCGAATTTTTATCCACGTCGGTCGGGGCAAGTACCAGACGCAACTCTTCGAGGGCAAGCGACGCGATGCGGAGCGCAAGTGCGCGAGTCTAGTTCACGCGCAAACCCAAGGTATATTGGTCGAGCCGACTAAAATCACAGTTGGCGAGTACCTCGACAAGTGGCTCGCCGGACATGATGCGAGCCGTCGGACACTGGAACGGTACGGGGAGTTGATCGAGGGCCATTTGAAACCCGCGTTCGGAACTGTTCCTCTGCTCGAAGTTACACCCGTTGCAAATCCAGACGTACTACCAAAATGCCGGCCGTCGAGACGGTAAGGGCAAATTGGCAAAACGGACGGTACTCCATATTCACCGTATCCTGCGTGAGTCTCTGCGTGAAGCGGCAAGGCTAGGAGTGCTCGCACAGAACCCGACAGATCGGGTGAAGCCGCCGCGCCCTGAACGCGTGGAGATGAAGGCCCTGGATAGAAAAGAACTGAACACTCTGTTTAGGGGTTTCGAGGGCCACCGGCTCTATGCACCGGTTGTAGTGGCTGGGACCACGGGCCTCCGGCGCGGCGAATTGCTCGCGCTCCGATGGTCGGATATCAAGCTGGATACTGACGCGACCCTCACTGTTGCGCGCTCGCTCGAAGAAACCAAATCAGGACTCACTTTCAAACCTCCAAAGACGAAGAGCTCAGAACGCACGATTGACTTGCTGTCACTGACGGTAGAAGCGTTGCGCAAACACGAGGTCGAGCAAAAAAAGGCGCGACTCGCTGCCGGGTCGGTTTGGACCGACAACGATCTGGTGTTTCCTGCGCTCGATGGCTCGCTCTGGAAACCAAGCAACTTTTCACTGTCCTGGATTGACCGAGTCCGCCGAATCGGATTGACCGGACTTCGGTTTCACGATCTGCGCCACACGCACGCGAGCCAATGGTTGCGTGATGGGGAAAACCCAACGGTCGTGTCGAAGCGCTTAGGACATAGCAGCGTCGCAACCACCATGAACATCTACTCGCACGTGCTGCCGGGGGACGAAAAGCAGGCCGTGCGCCGACACGATGCTAAGCTCCGGGCAGCCGGGGATCACGTCTAAGCGCTACCCGATTGTCTCAAAGTTCAGTCGATCCTAGTCGCTGTGGAGCCTCTCTCCTGTTGCTATTCTTTTGTCCATTGCAGCAAAATCGGTCCGGTTTCTGGAGGTGGCTTCGATGTTTGAAAACAAACAGTTATTTGACTTCATGTTGAGGCGTATTCACGAGGTGGGCAATGTAAACGGCCTTAAATCCCCACAGGCTTTTGGAAGATGGTTTGCGGAGATGTATTTCAAGAATCCGCATGACATTTTCATCTCGGATGGAAGCGGCGATGCGAAGATCGATTTGTTCTTTAACAGTACGAACGGACAGAATACTGAACATTACGTCGTCAATACGAAATACACAGAGAAGTATAACTCGTTAGCTCCCGTCGCCTTTTATAACGAGATCAATGCCTTTTGGCAGGCTTTCGCCAACGAAGGGAATCGCGAAACTTACCTTTCCTCGATCGTTCGTGAAGAGCTGAGGCCACGCTACAAGAAGCTTTTTCAATATTATGACCAAGGACAGGCACAGCTATTCTTCGTCACTAACAGCAGACGAAACGACACTCAGATGCAGGCAATTAAGTCGTGCTCAGTCCAAGTCTTTCACTTGGAAGACGTATTGCAGTTCATGGTGGACTACATTGAAGACGCGATGCCGCACACCCCTGAACTATTACTAACCGGCATCAGCACCGTTCTATCTGCTGGTGAACACGACTCGGAGGTACCAACGTCAATTGTCTTCGCGCGTCTAGCTGATTTCATTGAGTACATGGCAGAGGATCCCTATGATTTGTTGTTCGCCCGAAATGTTCGGCTGTCGCTCGGAAACACACCCGTCAACGCCGAAATTCGCGACACTTTCAGCGACGCCCCGAAGGAATTCGCTTTCAGTAATAATGGCATCACGGTACTTTGCGAGAAACTGATGCACGATCCGGGTGCGCATGAAGTTCGCATCACAAACCCCCGAATCGTTAACGGGTCTCAAACTCTACACAGCATTCGCGACGTTCCAAATCCTTCAGGCGTTGCTCGGGTGATGGTGCGGATAATCGAAGTCCCAGCGCCGAACTATAAGAACCTGCCGCTTCAGGCCAAAAGGCGAAAAGACATCATTCACAAGATTTCCATCCGGAGCAATCGTCAAAACGACATAAAGAAGTGGGACTTGGTCTCCAACGACGATTTTCAAAACGATTTGGCGCGGTCTTTTCGAACAAACAAGCTCTACTACGAGCGTCGAAAAAGAGAATGGGCGGTTCGAAAGACTGAATTGAAGAGTCTGGGCATCCGCCAAGGGCCAAACATTAGAGAACTTGCTCAGCTAATGGCCAGCTTTTATTGGGACCAGTCATTGCTAGGGCCAGTTGCGGCAAAGGCAGAATTGAAGGAATTGTTCGACGGTAAGCAGTACGACCAAATCAAAAAAACTCCTCCAGAAGTCGCATATCAACTTTACCTTCTCAAATACAGTATCGAGAATAGCGTGCGATATCTGTCGGAGCGCAAGCAGTACATAGCCAACCTGGCAAGTCATCTAAATTTCGCCCTCTTTGCGTTGGTGGTCAGGGCTTTGGAAGCAGCAAGCGCCGAATGGGGATCGTCTCAATTGACGGCAATACTAGAACAACCAGAGGCTCAAGCGAATGACTGGGATCGTTTTGTGAAACAGGCGATAGACTACATCTATGCCAACTACAAAAAGGAATTGAAGAGGCACAAACAGAAGCAAGGTCAGATCTTGCCGTACCCTAACTATTTCAAATCGAGAACTTCTATGGGCAAAATCTTTGGCAAACCATTGCCAACGAACCTTAGGTCAGCTGCGAGGGCCGTTTCGAGATGATTCCAGGCTCTCGCTATGGGGAACTTTTCTGCACTTTACGGAAATGCTCGTTGATTGCCTGAGTTTATTGGGTAGACTTCGTATCGGAGCCGTACGAGATCGCGATTGCCGCGCGCTTTTAAAGAGTTGGCGCACTCCGTTGATGCGCGCACATTCAAACGCGATAGTCCTTCGGGACGTTCGAACGGAACCAAATCTTGCAACGAGGCGTCTTGTCCAAAATGTCAACAACTGAGGTTCCGGCATCTTTTTTTCAACTCCATCATTGCCTGAGCCGTATGGTGGGAAGTCAGTCTGCACAAATGAAGAAGCTACGAATCCTTCCTCTAACTGCGGCGCAGTTGGCACGCGCCGCAGAGAGTAGACCGGAATTTCTTCGAGCAGTTCCTGATCTGTTCAGTCTTGGAACCCCCAAAGAATATTCTTCTCGAGAGGTTTGGGAAAACCACCTGGCTTTTGCCAGGAAGGTGGTGCCGGAACTATTGCGGCGCAGCGGATACTACCATGGGGTAATCTCTGGGAAGGGACCTGAATCTTACTACGAAGCAATCGCGAGCAGGATTGCGCCGGCGAATCGGCCGCTCACAATCCTCTACTTGCTGGACAACTGCCGATTCGCAAAGAGGAGCTTCTGTATCGCTGGCCACCCCATCGAACGGCTCTCGCCGAGCCAACTACGAAGACTAGGACCTTCTAGTGAAGTGTGCGCCGATTTCTTTCCAGATGAAGCTATCGATTCCAAGGGTTCGGCTGACTACTGGTTCGTGAAAATTACAAAGTCTGCGTACACGGCATACAACTACGACCTTGATGGTGAGGAGCGCCTAGATGATGGCGGTGACCGGCCTGAGCAAAGCAAGATCGGCGATTTCGAGGTTGCGGCTGGGCACTTCGCAACCGGAGCGCAAACTCGCTTTTCTCTACCTGATTACTTGGAAGCATTGCTGGGTCTCGCTCTGTACAGTCCTGAATTTTTTGAGATCCCGGTTATTCTCGTTTGTGAACCGAATTGGCGCAGAATCCACATTCGGTACCGTCCACCACAAAGAGAAGAAAAATATCAGGTCGAGGAGCGTCAATGGCCATCGTTCGAACGTTGGCTGCAATTGTATGAGTTAGGCCTAAAGGCTGCGAAAAACTCGCGAGCAGTTTTCACGGCGGCCCATCGCTACTTGCAAGCTACCTTCGCCAGCGGTGATATCTTTCCGGATTGGACGCCCGAACTGCAGCTTATCGAGTATCCCGGGTTTGAAAACTTCTCACGAGATCGTCCAGATGTTTTCGAAGACGCGCTACTCCACTATGTGTTTGCCCTGGAAGCGCTTCTGGCTGGCGACGCAAAGGCCGCGCTAGCTGAGAAGCTTTCTGTAACATGTGCTCTACTCGTTGGTCGCGATGACCGCGAAGCCGATTTCCTACGCAGGTTTGTGAAACAGGCGTACGATAGCAGGAGCCTTTTGGTTCATGGCAAAAGTCTCAAAAAAACTCTGGACTTGGTTAAGCTCCGGCGACTGTGCCAGCGCGCACTTGTGCTTGTGATTTGCTATTTCGCGACAAATGGTACACTCGAACTCGATAAATTTACTCAAGATCTCCCCATATCGCGCGCTCTTAGGACGAAGGTCAAAGAACTGCAAGCTACGGTATTCCCTCTACTGTCAGACAAACGTTCGCTAGCGGATTGATGATTTGACGCGCCAGGGTAACGAAATTTACCAACAGTGAAACTCTTATCGCGACCCCGGTTTTTCTACGAATGCATCTGCGGTCGGCCATCCGTGGGCAAGGCCGGTCTTTCAGACTCAGGGGCACATCCTTGGACAACCTCTCAGTGAAATTTTGAACAGAGTTTGCGGCGCTTGTCATGGGAATAGGAATGCCGACGCCGACCACGGTGTCACTATAGTATCGCTTCTTCCGGTTCTACCGGGCTTGGCTGCGGCACTTCATCTCCTGTTTATGCGCATTGTGTTCTTGCGATCACATCAATAATCATGTTTCCCCTATGGAGAAATATCAACCTGAGGGCAAGGAATTCCGGTTCGGCAGCCGCCAAATTCGACTGACATCCTATTCACTTGCTCGGCTGAAATTTCGAACCGATGTTCTCGTCAGCTCGGACGACAATCGCCTTTCTCACGGCGGCGGCGTTTCCGCCGCTCTTTGGAAGTCCGCTGGCGCAGGGCTCGCGCGCTACGTCGAGGCTCAATCACCCAAGCTTGGACTGGCAAACATCTATTCAACGCCGGCATTTCGTTTGGATGCCAAGCGTCTCTTTCATATCGTGACAATCGATTTTGATCGGCAAAGCGCAATCACAACTGCCGACCTAACACCGCTTTTCAGACGAGTACTTTTCGATGCTGGAACATATGGCACCAGAGTAGGTCTTCCGCTTGTGGCTACCGGAGCGGCTGAAATCGGGCCGGAAGAAGCGGTCCGCGAGTTGGGCGCAGCACTAAAGGCGTGGCTTGACACGCCGAGTCGAGTCAATTCCGTCACAGTCGCGGCACCCGACCACTTCAAACTTGTCGCGACGACCTTCGAAGAGATCTTGGCGCATCATGTGCCCGTTGAAGAACTCATGGCGTCTACAGCCGAGAGGGTGCTGGAGCCGGGATTCATAAGACATCCGACACCCTGGGAAGCGGCGGTGGACGCCAGCTCACCTGTCGCCCCGGGACTGCTGGCTCAACTATTTGATCGTCTCATGCGAGCGTGTGCCGAACGGCTGTTGGAGGAGATAGAAGTTCGCTCTCGGAGAGGAGAAATTTCCGGCGATAATCTCAAAGAAGCTAACCTTCAATTCCTGAAGAGTAGCGCGACGAATCAAAAACAGAACCTCAGTGTCGAGCGTATCGGCGAAGACTCGCTGCTGGTTGCGGTCGAAAAATTCATTGCTGCCGCCCGTGTTCTTGGGCTTGAGCAACCTCCCTCGCTGCCTCCGGCGCTTGTTGAAGCTGCGGTTAGCCGCAACGTTGCAATACACGGCGTGGATATTCCCATCAGATTCGACAGTTATGATCAGTTCCTCGCGGCGATTCGTAGTCTTGTCGAGTTTGTTGGGAGTTCCAATATTGGCAACCGAAGGGGCCAACCAGAGACTTTGGTTTCAACACAGATCGCCTCTTTTCCAAGATCGCGAGAGCCCGCGTCTCAAATCGCGCCTGACGAACTCGCAGTTCCGTTAACCCGAACCCTGCCGCGACACCGACAAATGAAAGTCGTGCGGGCGCGGAGCGCGGCAACCGAATCTCAGGGTCGAATATCGACGCGCCCGCTGTACTCAAATTCGCCGATCCGAAAATTCCATCAATTCATGGAAGAGCACTTACATCCGAAACGGCGACAAGAGCTGGACAAAGAACTGGAAGCAATTGGCCACCTCGGAGCCCCAGAAGTGCGCCGGCTTGAGCATTGGTTGGCGGTGCGCGATCCCGTGGCAGCGCTGGCGAACGAATTCACGATTTATCAATTGAAGCAATTTTTTCAACAGAAGGCCCAACCTGCGGGTGATGATATACCGAGAGAAAAGCTAGCGAAGGAAATCCTGCGGAGTATGGGATTTGTGATTCCCCTCGATCCGGATGGACTCGAGACAGCGCACCGCAGAATCGAAGAAGCCTTCAATACAGCACTAACGGGAGGTCCTCTGGAGTGTCAAGGCGCAGTCACTGCCGCGTTGCAGCAATTCGAAAAAGTCTGCCACATGTTAATCCATTTCGTATGCCGAGTTGCATTCAAAAGAGATGCTGAAGCCTTCTTTCGGGCACGAGGGACGCTACTTGAGAAGCAAACTCTGAGGAAGTCGACCCTAGGCACTCTCATTCGCATGTTGACCGAACTCCAAACTGAACTTAAGCGGTCCTCCGAAGAATCGGTTATCCAGTTCGAAAAGGATTTTTCGACTCGTAGCGTATTTCCAAAGCTCAACGAGCGACTGGTTGCGGACAGGAACGACATTGTCCACTATGGGCCAGGAGATACTTCAGAAGGCGAGCTCATTCGAAAATCTCAAACAATTCTGAACGAGATGAAAACGTTCGTAATGAGTCTGAAGAACACGAAACCCAGAGTGTTTCCTGATGTGATCGTAGTTGACCGAATAAACGTCGACCGCTGGGGTCGAAGATTCGTGTTTGTTCGAACGAGCCGAGGAATCGAGGAAATGTTGTTCACCGACGAACCCGTCGAACCGGGGATGACGTATCTAATGCACCCATTAAATAACCCCGTCCGTGTCGATCCTATATTGGTACCCGCAGGCGATCTTTCGGAAGCCTAGACGCCGACCTGCTCACCGAAAACTCAGCCGAAATGAGATAAAGTTGGCGCGGGCCGACGATATATTTACAATCTATTTACATCCGCCCATTATTCCCCTCACTGGTCGGGGAAAAACCCTGTAGAATCAAGGCACGGAGGAGGAAAAGGCCCGGTGGCCTTACCGGTCTTCAAAACCGGCTTGGCGGCTAATATTGTTGCCGGAGGGTTCGACTCCCTCCCCCCTCCGCCATCACGATCTACTCACCGAGATGTGCAGATCACAGAAAAGTGATCCGCGAGGTCTTTGATGCCGCTCCGATCTCTCGTCAGACGGTGACCTGTTTGCCGCTGAAGCTCGTGAAGGTGAAGCCGGTGTAGTTCTCGTTGTATAGGTGTGCTTGGTCCCTTAAGAGACTGATCGCGACCGCCTCGCCTAACAGCATTCCCTCCTGGACGTCCTTGCGCCAGTGAATCCCCGCGAACATCCGGCCGAATCCCGTATTGGACGCCAGCTTGTTAAGCTCCCCGCCCACTGTCATCAGGCCTGCATCAGAGCCTGTGTAGGGCACAACTTCAAGGCCGTCATCGGTGGTGGTCACGGGATGCGGAATGACAAAGCTGTCATTGAAAAACCATTTGAGCACCGTCGCCGACGCGCCCGCGATTACCGCATGCGCCGCTGGATAGGATGGATGCAACGGAGATCCTTCCGGATAGGACATAGGTATGAAGTAGGTGCCGTTGCGAGCGAACACTGCCGCGGCCGCCTTGGAGTTCAGGACACTCGGGTCGAGCGGATAGGACTTCTGACCGGTTATCGTGAAATGAACGAGTCCGGCAGTTTCCTCGGGACGCGCCATGCGATGCACAAACCATTTCTCGAACCATGCATTCTTCAGCGCGCGCGCGACGACTTCTGCGAGCAGCACCTCCGCCATCGGGAATCCGAAGGTGATGAACCCGGTTTCGGATTTGAGCGTCGGCGGGTAAGGATTTCCCGAGTTAAGCGGCGCCTTCATTTTGATCAGTATCAAGGCCGCGTTGAGGTACTCCTGGTACAGCACGTCATTGTGAACGTAGTCCGCCATATCGCGTCCGTCGCGGAGGTAGCGTAGCTGAGGATCCGGATTCCCAGCCGCAAGCGGTGACGGCGCGCCGTTCTCGACATTCAGCCACGTGCTCGCTTCGGTCGCGAAATCGCCGGGGAGCGTCGTCGAGTAACCGATAAACGGCATCGCGCCGTAGCTGAATGGCTGCAGGTAAAACTGCGAGATATATGGTCCGATCACATCGCTCGCGGTGAAGCCCCGGAATATCGACTGCGGCGTCACGTCGCCGCTAATCTTCGGACCGACGTAAGTGGAGAGTCCATTCAGCTCCGAGGCCGCAGCCGCAATCGTAGGATCGGTTCCGTATTGCGAAAACGGAACATCGCGTGCCAATGCCATCCAGTACAGTTCGATCATCTGCGCGGCCAGATTGGGACTGTTCAGATTGTCTGCCGGAGGAATCGAAAGCTGCGATGGATCGTAAGTCTCGAGGTCGTACGCAAGCCCCGCCTGCGGATCTACCAGCGGCTCCGTCCCACCCATCACCAGCGCATCGAAGTCCTGCCGCTTGCCGGTATTCACCGCTGCCAGGTAACTCGCGTAAACAGCGGGGTCGACTTCGCCAAACGAGTTGTGGGCAAAGCCCTTGGTGAAATTCGCGATTCCCGACGGATAGGTCGCCTCGTCTCCGTTGTTCGGATGAGGCGGGGCCTTGAGCTGGTGATCGTCCGCCGCCGCATTGAGACGGTTGGTGAATGCCTGGTCGCGACGATTCTTGATGTTGAGAGTCGGGCTGTTAGGATCCGAAAGGACGTCTGGACTTCGTCTGGCCGCCCGCGCGACGGCAGCAGCGAAAGGGACCGTTACCCCCGCAGCGCCGATCCCCTTCAGAAACGCTCGCCGACTGTGCGCCGATTTCAATTTTTTTGAATTTTCATCGCGCGATAGTAGGTACGACTCTGATTTGTGTTCCGGCTTCTCGTCCATTCCAGTTTCCTCTCGAAGCTACGAACCTGATTTTCCGTTCTACTGGCATTTGGGGATGCCCCAAAAACCCCGCTCATTTGTGACCCGTCAGGGATAAGGCCTTTGGTGTCGAATCGGGTCCCGCTTATGAGCAAACAATGTGCCTGCTTGTTGGATCTCAAAATCATTTCGACAAACCACATCCTCTACGGCACGGTTAGGATTTAAGCTCGCATTTTTGATGGGAAATTTTTACTCAGTCGACTGTATCGCCGATGAAATTCTGACACATATTGATCCCGTTATATTGAACCTAACCCATATCGAACTGCGTTCAGGAATTCCTAGCCTCGGTGGTTAAGGCGATTTTAGAATTTTTGTTGCTACGCATTGGAGGAACGTCAGGAACAACGCTTTAACTGTCTGAATCATCCCTACAAAACGGCACTTCGCCGACTTTGCCCGCTAGCTGCGGCGCTTCATCTTACCGAGGAAACCTTGAAGCACCATCGACTCCGGCTCGGTAACACTCTCGGTATGTCTCGGATTAACTGCCTGATGGCAGTGCTAGCCAGCCTTTTGATCGCTGCCGGGAGTGCGGCTGCGCAAACCGGTCTCTGGGTCGCCAACGAAAATTCGCCGACGCTCGCGGAGTTTCAAGGCGCACTCAAAGGCGGCTCACAGTCCCCTAATGGGCTCATAAAGGACAGCAATGACCTGGCCGGAGCCTCGACCATCGCGTTCGATCAGAACGAAAATCTTTGGGAGACAAATTTCAACGCCAATACGATCACCGAGTTAGCGGCGTCAGAATGGGAAACGGACGCGACAGAAAAGCATTCGCATCCTGCCGCCTCCGTTACTATCTCCGAGGACACCGGCGGCAATCTGGACGGCCCCGACAAGTGAAGTTTTGAACCTGCCCAAAAAGACACCGGGCCAGCGAGCGCACTATCGCCGGCCCGGATCGGCTGCGCGATCGATCGCGTCAGCCAATTCTCAAGGTTTCTTTTGTTAGTGCAATCCAGGAGGCGTCGCTACTGCCGCGTCAACGTCGCTCTGCGGAACATCTTGACCCTTCTTCAGTTTGGCCATCACGCCGTTAATCTGCTTAATCTGTCGATCCAGATCGGCCTGCGCATGTGGGTCTTGTGAAGATTTGCTGCGCATGAACCTGAAGCGTTTCTTGGCGTCCGCCAACGTCTTCATCGCTGTATCTTTGTCGGCCATTGCGCTGGGCGCGACTGCCTCTGGAGCGGGTTGCGCATACGACACTCCAAATTGGACAGGACCGCTCATCCCGGCCATCACCAATAACGCTACGATCGCGGTTTTCCGCATGTTCTCCCTCCCCATAGGCGACCGAAAAGGCCGCGCGAGTCAGTATCTGCGCAAACGTACGTTACCGGCGCATTAATGGAAAATTGACGTGAGATGAATTAGAGGTTTAGATGCGGTAGGCGCTCGCTTTGCATCCGCGCCCATTCATCAACGGCTCGGCTTGCCTCATGCGAGAACATAGTCCATTCTCTTGTTGAACTATGTAGTTCGCTCGATGAACTGAGGGAGGCATCCGCCATGAGTGACGACTGGCAGAAGACCATTTGCATCCTGTGCAGCGTTAACTGCGGCGTCGAGGTGAAGCTCGACGGACGTCACATCACGCGCGTTCGTGGAAATCGCGATCACGTGGCCTCGAAGGGCTACGCCTGCGAGAAGGCGCAGCGGATCGACTACTACCAGAACGGCAGGGATCGCCTGACCTCGCCGCTTCGACGGCGCCCTGACGGCACGCTTCGAGGAAATCGACTGGGACACCGCCATTCGCGAGGTCGCCGCGCGGCTTCAAGCGCGTGCGCGAGACTTACGGCGGCGCGAGCATCTTCTATTACGGCGGCGGCGGGCAGGGCAATCATCTGTGCGGCAGTTACGGCGCGTCGACGCGGCGCGCGCTTGGATCGGTATTCAGCTCCAACGCGCTGGCGCAGGAAAAGACCGGCGAGTTCTGGGTCGATCACATGCTTTTCGGGACGGGGCTCAGCGGAAGCTACCAGCATGCTGAGGTCGCGGTATTCGTCGGCAAGAATCCGTGGCAGTCGCATGGCTTTCAGCGCGCCCGTCCGATCCTCCGCGACATCGCGGCCGATCCCAACCGCGCGCTCATCGTGATCGATCCGCGCCGCACCGAGACCGCCGAGATGGCGGATTATCATTTGCGAGTGCGTCCCGGCACCGACGCTTTCTGCCTAGCGGCGATTCTTGGGCGTGCTCGCACAAGAGGATCTGATCACTCACGACTACATTCGCGAGCACACGCAAAACAGCGACGAGCTGTTCGCGGCGCTGAACGACGTGCCGGTTGCGGACTACTGCGCGCGCGCCGGCATCACCGAAGACTTTGGTGCGCGACGTGGCGCGCCGAATCGCTCGCGCCTCCGAGCGTCTCGGTTTACGAGGACCTCGGCATCGAGCAGTCGCTGCATAGCACGCTCAACTCGTACCTCGAAAAACTTCTCTTCGCCGTGACCGGAAATTTCGGGAAGGCCGGCGGCATGAATGCGGGCACGAGTCTGACCGGGATGTTCGGCGGCGCGCTGTCGTCGCAGACGAGTCCGGTCGGCGGGCATCGAATCATCGGCGGGATGATCCCGGCCAACGTGATTCCCGATGAAATCCTGACCGACCATCCGAAGCGTTTCCGCGCGATGCTCATCGAGAGCGAAAATCCCGCGCACTCGGTCGCCGACAGCGCGCGGATGCGCGAGGCGCTGCGATGCGCTCGAGTTCGTCGTGGTCGTCGATGTTGCGATGACCGAGAGCGCGCGCGAGGCGCACTACGTACTGCCGGCGTCGTCGCAGTACGAAAAATGGGAAGCGACTTTCTTTGGCGCGGCGGTCCACACAGAGACGGAGTTCGCCAACACGTTCACGCTGCGCGCGCCGATCCTCGATGCGCTGCCGGGAACGCTGCCCGAGGGAGAAATTCATCGCCGGCTGGTTCGCGCGATTGGCGCGATGACCGACGAAGACGTCGCGCCTCTGCACGCGGCCGCCGCAAGGGAAGGGCCGCCTATGCGATGGAGCTGATGCGAGTCGTCTCGCAGCGGCCCCATCTCGCGGAAGTAATGACCGTCGCTGCTCTATGAGACTCTCGGGCCGACGCTCGGCGCTGGAAACGAAAATGCCGCGTCGGTCTTCGGTATCGCGCAGAACTTCGCGCGCAGATATCCGGAGTCTCTCCGCCGCGCGGGCTTCAGTGGAGAAGGCGTCGAGCTCGGCAACGCGTTGTTCGACGCGATTTTGAGCAATCGATCGGGCGTCATCGTCAGCGTCGATCCATATGAGGAGACCTGGCGCCGGATTCACGACCGCGAAAATCAATCTCACGATTCCCGATTTGATGCCGGAGCTTAAATCGCTTCGCGACGAGCATCCGGCACACGATCCGGAGTTCCCGTTCGTGCTGTCGGCGGGCCAGCGGCGATCCGGGACCGCGAACACCATCATCCGCGATCCGCAATGGCGCCCGAAGGATCCGGCGGGCGCGCTGTGGATGAACCCGGCCGACGCCTCCGCACTTGGAGTTCAAAGCGGCGGCCGCGTGCGCATCACCACCAAGCGCGCGCAGCGCCGAGAGCGTCGTCGAAATCACTGACACGATGATGCCCGGTCACGTCGCGCTGCCGAACGGAACGGGACTGTGGTACCCCGACCGCGAAGGCCAGGAATTTCAGCATGGAGTCGCGCCCAACGAGCTCACGGTGACCGAGGATCGCGACTGGTTCGCGGGCACCCCTTTCACAAGCACGTGCCGGCGCGAATCGAGGCGGTTGCCTGATGCGGCGAACTCGCTTCGACGATTGGCCGTGCCCAATCGCGCGCACCACCGACCTGATTGGCGATTGGTGGACGCCGCTCGTGATGCGCGAGGCGTTCGCCGGCCGCCGCCGCTTCGAGGATTTCCAGCGCGCGCTGAAAGTTCCGCGCGCAGTGCTCGCGCGGCGCCTCGATCGACTGGTCGAGGAAGGCCTGCTGAAGAAAGTATCGTACGAAGAGCATCCGCCGCGTTACGAATATCGCCTGACTGACAAAGGGAAGGCGTTCTGGGACGTCCTCGCCGCGATGTGGCGATGGGGCAGCGACTGGCTCTGGGGCGAAGACGGTCCGCCGGTGATTCTCGTCGACCACGAAACGGGCCGCGAAGTGCGTCCGCTGGTCGTCGACGAAAACACCGGCACCCGCCTGACCGGCCGCCGCCTGCGAATGAGCCGCAAGCCCCGTGTCGGCCCGGATACTGAAGGTGCAGGGGTTACCCCTGCCCAAGGAAGCATGAAACCCACGGCGGGTTTCACTACAGTCCAAGTTCCGCTCCTTTCGTGATACTCGATAACCTGAGGCATCGAAGGTGGACCCTCCTTCCGACGATCGCTCGCAACCATTTCAAAGCCTGACGCGCTGGTTCACGCCGAACCGCTCGACTGCGCTTCGTCAATATCGGTCGCGCGCGCGCATCTACGATCTCGAGCTCTTGTTGTTCGAACCCGTGCGGCAGCGCGCTATCCAACTGCTGCGTTTGAAAAAAGGCGATCGGGTTCTGGATGTCGGCTGCGGCACTGGTCTGAGCTTGACGGCGCTGGAAAGTTATCTCGGCCCCGAGGGCTCGATCGTCGGAATCGAGCAGAGCCCCGAGATGCTCGAGCGGGCGCGCGCGCGGGCGGCTGAGAACAATTGGACCAACGTCGAGTTCGTCTCGGCCTCGGTCGAGGAAGCCGCGATTCCTTTCGCCGCCGACGCCGCGCTATTTCATTTCACGCACGACATTATGCGCACGCCCGGCGCGCTGGCCAACGTCGTCAGCCATCTCAAGCCCGGCGCGCGAATCGTTGCGGCCGGACTCAAATGGGCGCCTATCCGCACGCTGCCGCTGAATCTCTTCGTATGGAACGCCGCGATGCGATCGACCAGCACGCTCGAGGGACTCGCGCGTCCGTGGAGCAATCTCGAGGCCATTTTGCAAGAGCTGGAGGTCGAGCAAATGCTTGGCGGCACTGTTTACGTCGCCAGCGGCATCGTCAAGGAGCGCTGAGTTTTCTGATACTATTTTGGACATGGCGCCGCGAGGCCATTAGAGATGCGGCGCCGTCAGGTCATGCGACATACATTTGTTCTCGCGGTCTTATTTGCTGCTCTGGCCGTGTCCGGATGTAGCGCCACCCAGCAATCCAACCAATCGCAATCGCAGACGCAAACCCAAACGGCCTTCGCCGATCAATCGCACGCCCAACTCGTTATCGCGCCCAAGGTCGACGACGTGCCCGCCCATCCGCTGCCTTTCAAGGGCAAGTTGATTTCCGGTGACAAGGATGAATTGCCGCCCGCGGTCGCGATGTCCCTGTCGGATAACTCGCCTGTGACATTCACCTATCGCGAGGAATTGACCCACGACGATTATCACGTGCCGCTGGCGATCAGCGCGCTCGATCCGGCCAACCTGATCGGTGCTCCGCTCGGCGATATCGGTGTCACGGCGTTTGCGTCCCTGTCGATCAGTTCCGGCGACACGATTCTCGCCGACTACACCGCCAAGGAGCACGCCTCCAAGTCGTACAACATTTACCATGACGCGACCCACGCGGAGGTGGACGAGGCTGCGCGCGCGGCGGTGCGGCAGCGGATCGATCAAAAGATCTACAGCGACGAAGCCCGCCTGGCGAAAGCCGTCGCCAGCGCCGGAACCCAAAAGGCTCCGACCGCGTCCGCCGGACAATGAGTCGCCGGCTGTTGTTACTATCGCTCGGCGTCGTCGCGTCATCTGCGATCGGATGCGCCGTGACTGGGACTCCATTTGAAAAAATCTCGTCGCCGCCGGGCAACGCGGTGATCTACGTCTATCGGCCATACAGTTATGGATCGTCGGAGCTTCGGCCCGCCGTTACTTGCGGCGAGGATACCGCGCGAATAGGTCCGGGCGGCTACCATGCGTTCATAGTTCCGGCCGGGCAGAAGGTCGATTGCACGATGACGACCGACAAGACCGACGAAGTCGAATTCGACACCGAGCGGCGTTCGTACTACGTCAGGGAAGAACTCGGATGGGGCTGGCTGACAGGAGTCCCGCATCTCAACCCGGTCGACACCGACAAGGCGCAGAGTGAGATTCAGAGCTGCAAGCTGGAACCGCAGACTGGTCCGACTGGTCAGGCTACTCAGACCGGGAGCGCGAAGTGAGCGCTGTCATTAAGAACCTCTCCCCTAACCCCTCTCCCTTCAGGCGAGGGGAACCAGAGCGCACAGAGGGGCGGGGCCGGTGTGGCGTGAAGATTTTGAAAGTCTGAGCTAATCCGATTCCCCTCTCCAGAAGGGAGAGGGTTAGGGGAGAGGTGAAAGTAACCCGAAACCAGTTTGTGACTCGCGAGAAGCTTGAGCTCGCAAGAGATCTGCGCCGGAGGATGACGCCGCAGGAGAAAATCCTGTGGAATTCGCTCAGGAAGGACGCCCTTGGTGCGCTCCATTTCAGACGACAGCAGGTAATCGCGGGATACGTAGTCGATTTTTATTGCGCATCAGCGAAGCTCGCTGTTGAAATCGACGGCATCTCCATCTCGGTACAGCTGACTACGATAGGATCCGCGATGGCGCGTTGTCGGAAATCGGAATAAGAACACTGCGGGTCAACAATAGCGAGGTCGATCGGGATCTGGACGGGGTGTTGAAGAAGATCGCAGAGCGAACCGCTCCCCTAGCCCCTCTCCCTTCTGGAGAGGGGAACCAGAAAGGAAACAGATGAGTCACGAAGTATCACGGCCGATGCTTCTTCCCCCTCTCCTGAAGGGAGAGGGGGCCAGGGGGAGAGGTGATGCCCCTCGAGAATGACGTCACGCCAGTTCGCGACAATCATCGCTTCGACGAGGCCTCGCTCGAGCACTACCTGCGCGACCACATGCCGAACTTTCGCGGCCCGCTCACCGTTCGACAGTTTGTCGGCGGGCAATCGAATCCCACCTTCCTGCTCGAGACTCCTGACGCGCGTTTCGTGATGCGCAAGAAACCGCCGGGGACTCTGCTCCCGTCGGCTCATCAGGTCGAGCGCGAATATCGAATCATCAAGGCGCTCGCTGTCGACCGACGTGCCGGTCCCGCGCGTCGCATCTGTTGTGCGAGGACGCCGGCATCATCGGCACCGCGTTCTTCGTGATGGATTTTGTCGAGGGACGCATCATGCGCGATCCGATGATGCCCGACTCGAGCCCGGCACGAGCGCGCGGCCTGCTACGACTCGATGAACGATGTGCTCGCGCGATTGCACAAGGTCGATTTTCGCGCGGTCGGACTCGGCGACTACGGCCGTCCGCAAGCTTACGTCGCGCGGCAGCTTGCGCGCTGGACGAAGCAGTACGAAGCATCGAAGCTCGACGAAATTCCCGAGATGGATCGGCTGATCGAATGGCTGGCCGCAACATTCCCGCGGACGATGAAACCACGATCGCGCACGGCGACTACCGCATGGAGAATCTGATCTTTCATCCGGTCGAGCCGCGCGTGGTCGCGGTGCTCGACTGGGAACTCTCGACGCTTGGGCATCCGCTGAGCGACCTGGCGTGGGCCTGCGCCCGTACCATTGCCCGCCCGGTATCGACGGCGTGTTGAGTTTTCAAGGAATGGATCTGCAGGCGCTTGGAATTCCGAGCGAGCATGAATTCGTCGCAGCCTATTGCCGGCGCGTCGGACGAGCCAGCGTGCCCGATCTGACCTTCTTCGTCGCGTTCTCATTCTTTCGCGGCGCCGCGATCGCGCAAGGAATCGCGATGCGCGCGAAGCTCGGCAACGCGAGCGGCCCCGACGCCGCTCTGCGCGGCGCGAAAGCGCGGCAGACCGCGGAGCTCGGCTGGGATATCGCGCAGCGTGCGATCGAAAGTCGTGAGCACCTCGGAAATCGTAAACCTCGACGCGGTTGCGCTGTCGCGCGCAATCAAAGCGAAACAAATTTCGTGCGTCGAGGTGATGAACGCATATCTCGATCAGATCGAGCGCCTGAACCCGCGCGTCAACGCGATCGTTTCGATAGAGCCGCGCGAGCGCCTGCTCGACCAGGCGAAGAATCGCGACGCGCAAATTGCGCGCGGCGAGTATCTCGGCTGGATGCATGGGTTCCCGCATGCGGTCAAGGATCTCGAGCCGACGCGGGGAATCCGCACGACGAAGGGCTCGCCGCTGTTGAAGAATTTCTTTCCGCGCGACGACTCGATCATGGTCGAGCGAATCCGGCAGCGCCGGCGCGATCATTATCGGCAAGACCAACGTGCCGGAGTTTGGCCTGGGCTCGCAAACCTACAATCCGGTCTTTGGCACTACGCTCAACGCGTACGATCAATCGAAGACATGCGGCGGCAGCAGTGGCGGCGCGGCCGTCGCGACTCGCGCTCAGGATGCTGCCGGTGGCGGACGGCAGCGATCATGGCGGATCGCTGCGAAATCCGGCCGCGTTCAACAATGTGTTCGGATTCCGAACTTCTTCAGGCCGCGTGCCGTCGCAGTTCTACGAAGTTTTCATACCTTCGATTTCGGTGCATGGGCCGATGGCGCGAACAGTGCCGGACCTCGCGATGTTTCTCTCGGTGATTGCCGGATACGACGCGCGCGCGCCGCTTTCGATTCGCCAGGATCCGGCCGAGTTCACCGGCCCGCTCGAGCGCGACTTCAAAGGCACGCGCATCGGATGGGTCGGCGACTTCGGCGGACAAATCCCGTTCGATCCGGGCGTGCTCGAACTCTGCGAAGGCTCACTCAAGGTTTTCGAATCGCTCGGATGCAGTGTAGAAACCGTGACCCTCGACTACCCGCTCGAATCGGTATGGCAGAGTTGGCTGAAGCTGCGCGGCTGGCAAATCGCTGCCGAGTTCCGCGCGATTTATCCCGATCCCGCCCAACGCGCGCTGATGAAACCTGAACTGCAATGGGAAATCGAAAACGGCCTCAAGTCAACAGCGATGGAAGTCGCGATCGCATCGAGGACGCGCACGGCGTGGTACCAGGCGGTGCGCAATGTTCTTCGAGAAGTACGATTTCATGATCGCGCCCGGCCGGCCAGGTCTTCCCGTTCGACGCGACGATCCATTGGCCAAAAGAAGTCGGCGGCGTCGCGATGGATACCTACCATCGCTGGATGCAAGTGATGATTCCGATCTCGATGTCAGGCTGCCCCGCGCTCAGCGTCCCCGCCGGCTTCAACGACCGCGGACTACCGATGGGCATCCAGATAGTAGGCCCGAATCACGCCGAGATGGCCTGCATGCAACTCGCACACGCGTACGATCAAGCGACCAACTGGGTGACCAAGCGCCCGCCGTCATTACTAAGTAGCTAGTGAAGTGAGCTATAGTCAGTCGGCTACGTGCGATTCGGCCGGTGCTGTTGTTGCGGCGGCCGAGGGCTCGACGCCACAGCTGCGACCATCCTGCGCTGACGCGGTCCATGTACAGGTAGATTACCGGCGTCGTGTAGAGCGTCAGGACCTGGCTTACCAGCAGGCCGCCGACGATTGCGATGCCGAGTGGGCGGCGCATTTCGGAGCCGGTGCCATTGCCAAGCGCGAGCGGCAGTCCGCCGAGCAGCGCGGCCGCCGTGGTCATCATGATCGGACGGAAGCGCAGCACGCACGCCTGGTAAATAGCATCATGCGGTGATTTGCCTTCGCCGCGTTGAGCTTCGAGCGCGAAGTCGATCATCATGATGGCGTTTTTCTTGACGATGCCGATCAGCAGAATGATGCCGATGAGCGCGATCACGCTCAGCTCGATGTGGAAAAGGAGCAGCGCGACAATTGCGCCGACGCCCGCCGACGGCAGCGTCGAGAGAATCGTGATCGGATGGATGTAGCTCTCGTAGAGAATGCCGAGCACGATGTACACGGCGAAGAGCGCGAAGGCGATCAGGAAGCCCTCATTCTTGAGCGAGTCCTGGAACGCCTGCGCAGTTCCCTGGAATGTTCCGCGGATGCCGGCCGGCATCTTAATCTGCGCTTCGGCCTGCGTGATCGCGTCAACCGCCTCGCCCAGCGCGACGCCCGGTGCGAGATTGAACGAGATCGTCACCGAGGGAAATTGACCCTGATGATTGACGGCCAGCGCGGTCTGATCGTTGGCGAAGTGCGTGAAGGTGCTGAGCTTGACCAGCCCGCCGGTGCTGGATCTCACGTGGATCAGGTCGAGCGACTCCGGGTTCTGCCAGAACTGCGGCGCCACTTCCATCACGACGTGGTACTGGTTAAGCGGCGTGTACATCGTGGACACCTGCCGCTGCCCGAACGCGTCGTACAGAGTATCGTCGATAGCCTGCTGCGAGAGTCCGAGGCGCGACGCGGTGTCGCGATCGACGACGACATTGGCCTCGAGGCCGCTGTTCTGCTGATCGCTGCTGACGTCGGTGAGAATTTTAACGGTGCGCAATTTCTTGAGCACCTTCGGCGCCCATTGATTGAGCTCATTGAGGTCGTCGCTCTGCAGGGTGAACTGGTATTGCGCGTTGCTCATTCTGCCGCCGATGCGCAAATCCTGAACCGACTGCAGATAGAGATTGACGCCGGCGATATGCGCGACTTCCTTGCGGATGCGCCCGATGACCAGGTCGGCGTTGATCTTTCGCTGGGCCAAGGGCTTGAGGCCGATGAACATGTTGGCGGTGTTGGTTGCGCCGTTGCCGCCGGTGAAAGCGATGACGTTGTCGACCGCGGGATCTTTATCGATAGCCGCGACCAGTTGCGGCAAGCCGATCGTGCATCGCCTGAAATGAAGTGTCCTGGTCGGCCTGCACCGCGCCCATCAGCCGCCCCGTGTCCTGCTGCGGGAAGAATCCCTTCGGCACGACGGTGAACAGAAATACGCTCAGCGCGAGCGTGCCGAGCGCGACCATCAGGGTGAGCGGCTGATGATCAAGCACCCACAACAGGCTGCTTTCGTAACGGTCGAGCATGCCCTTGAAAAATCGCTCGCTCGCGACGTACCAGCGGTTGTGGGTCTCCTGGTTGTGCGGTTTGAGCAGGTGCGCGGCCATCATCGGAGTCGTGGTGAGTGAAATCACCAACGAAACGAGCACAGCGGCCGACAAGGTGACCGCAAACTCGCGGAACAGCCGGCCGACGATTCCGGACATCAGCAAAATCGGGATGAAGACCGCGATCAGCGAGATGCTGATCGAGACGACGGTGAAACCGATGCCGGCTGCGCCCTTGATCGCAGCTTCGAGCGGCGCCATTCCCTGCTCGCGGTAGCGCGAAATGTTTTCGATGACGACAATCGCGTCGTCAACCACGAAGCCGGTGCAAATCGTCAGCGCCATCAACGAGAGATTGTCGAGGCTGTAGCCGAACAGGTACATGATGCCGAATGTTCCGATCAGCGAGAGCGGAACCACGACTCCCGGAATCAAGGTCGCGCGCAGATTACGCAGGAACAGGAACACCACCATGATCACGAGCGCAATCGAAATCAGCATCGTGAACTCGACGTCGTGCACCGAGGCGCGGATGGTGGTCGTGCGGTCCATGACGACGCTGAGGTTGATCGCGGGCGAGATCGACGCGCGCAACTGCGGCAACGCCGCGTAAACCCGGTCGACCGTATCGATGATGTTGGCGCCGGGCTGGCGAAATACGATGACCAACACCGCCGGCTTGCCATCGACCATCCCGGCCGCGCGGACGTTCTCGACCGAATCCCTGACCCACGCGATGTCCGAAAGCTGAACCGCGCGACCCGTTGGCGTAGCGAACGATCAGCGGCTGGTAGTCTTCGGCCTTGAGCAGCTGGTCGGTGGTGCTCAGCCCCCACGTCTGGTTATCGTCGGCGAGTTCGCCCTTGGGCCGGTTCGCATTGGCCGCAGCCAGGACCGTCCGCACGTCCTCGAGGCTGACGCCGAGGTTGCTCATCTGCGAGGGATTCAGCTCGACGCGAACGCCGGGCAGCGCGCTTCCGCCGACGGTAACCTGGCCGACCCCTTCGATTTGCGAGAGCTTCTGCTCGAGGATCGAATCTGCAGCGTCGTACATCAGTCCCGGACGCACGGCGTCCGAGGTCAGCGCGAGAATCATGATCGGCGCATCGGCGGGATTCACCTTTTTATAGGTGGGCTTGCTCGGCAGATTCGTGGGCAGTTGCCCGGCGGCGGCATTGATAGCGGCCTGCACGTCGCGCGCGGCGGCGTCGATGTCGCGGTTCAAATCGAATTGCAAAACGATGCTGGTAGCGCCGAGATAGCTGGTCGACGTCAGTTCCGTCAGACCCGCGATACGGCCGAACTGGCGCTCGAGCGGAGTCGCCACCGACGACGCCATCGTCTCGGGACTTGCGCCGGGCAAGGCCGCCTGCACCTGGATGGTAGGGAACTCGACCTGCGGCAACGGCGCAACCGGCAGCAGCCGAAACGCGATGATGCCCGAGAGCGCAAGCGCGATCGTCAGCAGCGTGGTCGCGACCGGCTTGCGTATGAAAGGTTCGGAAATACTCATGACGCTTGAGCCGGAACGGTTTCCGGCACCGCACCCTTTGCCCGCCAATTGGCAAATCGCGTCGCCATGCGATCGAAGGTCAGGAAAATTACCGGCGTCGTGTAGAGCGTCAGCACCTGGCTGACGAGCAATCCGCCGACGATCGCGATACCCAGCGGGCGGCGCAACTCCGATCCGACTCCCGTCCCCAGCGCGAGCGGCAATCCGCCGAGCAGCGCCGCCATCGTGGTCATCATGATCGGACGGAAGCGCAGCAGGCAGGCCTGGTAGATCGCCTCGCGCGGCGGCTTGCCCTCCTGGCGCTGAGCTTCGAGCGCAAAGTCGATCATCATGATGGCGTTCTTCTTCACGATACCTATCAGCAGGATGATTCCGATAAGCGCGATCACGCTCAGATCCTGACCGCAGATCATCAGGGCCAGGATCGCACCGACGCCCGCCGACGGCAGCGTCGACAGAATCGTGACCGGATGGATGTAACTCTCGTAGAGAATGCCGAGCACGATGTACACGGTGATTAGCGCCGCGAGGATCAGCACCGGCTCGTTGGTCAACGACGCGCGGAACGCTGCGGCGGTGCCCTGGAACGAAGCCTCGATGCTCGCGGGCATCCCGATTTGCAGGCGCGCATTGTCGATCGCCGTGACCGCGTCGCCCAGCGAATATCCCGGCGCCAGATCGAATGAGATCGTCACCGCGGGAAACTGGCCCTCATGGTTAACTGCCAGCGGCGTCGCACCCGGCTCGAAATGGGTGAACGCGCTCAGCGGCACCTCGCCGCCCGTGTTCGATCGAATATAAATGTCGTCCAGCGCGTGCGGATTGCGCTGAAACTGCGGCGCCACTTCGAGCACCACGTGATACTGATTCAGCTGCGTGAACATCGTCGATACCTGCCGCTGCCCAAAGGCATCGTACAGCGTGTTGTCGATCAGGTTCGGGGTGATACCAAGCCGCGAAGCGGTCAGCCGATCGATCACGACATGCTCTTCCCAGCCGTCGTTCTGCTGATCGGTCGCGACGTTGCGCAGCGCCGGAATCGTCTTGAGCTTGGCGACCAGGTTCCTGGTCCACAGGTTCAACTCGTCGGCGCTCGGATCTTCCAGGCTGTACTGATACTGCGTGCGGCTTACGCGATCTTCGACCGTGAGATCCTGCACCGGCTGGAGGTACAGCGTCAGGCCGTTGGCCGCCGCCAACTTCGGCTGCAGGCGGTTGATCACCGTGGTGATATCGACCTTGCGCACATCAAGTGGCTTCAGGTTGATCAGTATCCGTCCGCTGTTGACCGTCGTGTTGGTGCCATCGATTCCGACGAACGACGACAGGCTCTCGACCGCCGGGTCCTGCAGAATGATCCGCGCCAAATCCAGCTGCCCGCGGGCCATCGCGGCAAACGACACATTCTGCGGCGCTTCCGAAACGCCCTGGATCACGCCCGTGTCCTGCACCGGGAAAAAGCCCTTGGGCACCACGATGTAGAGCACGATTGTCAGCACCAGCGTGCCAATCGCAACCAGCAGCGTTTCCCATTCGTGGTCGAGAATCCATTCGAGCGTGCGGCCGTAAAAGGCAATCGTGTCTTCGAACACCTTCTCCGACTTGCGATAGAACCAGGTCTGCTGATCCTTCGGCGTATGCTTGAGCAGCTTCGCGCTCATCATCGGCGTAAGCGTCAATGAGACCACCGCGGACATCAGGATCGTCACCGCCAGGGTTACCGCGAACTCGCGGAACAGCCTGCCTACGATGTCACCCATGAACAGCAGCGGAATCAGCACCGCGATCAGCGAGACGGTCAATGACAGAATCGTGAACCCGATTTGCTCGGCACCTTTGAGCGCGGCCTCCAGCGGCTTCTCGCCTTCCTCGATAAAGCGCGAGATGTTTTCGATCATCACGATCGCGTCGTCGACCACGAAGCCGGTCGAAATCGTCAGCGCCATCAGCGAGAGGTTGTCCAGGCTGTAGCCCAGCAGGTACATGATGCCGAATGTTCCGATCAGCGAGAGCGGAACCGCGATACTCGGGATGATCGTCGCCGACAGGCTGCGCAGAAACAGGAAGATGACCATCACGACCAGCGCCACCGTCAGCATCAACTCGAACTGCACGTCCTGCACCGATGCGCGAATCGTAGTGGTGCGATCCGTGAGAATCTGCACTTTCACCGACGCCGGCAGCGAGGCCTGCAAGCGCGGCATCAGCGCCTTGATCCGGTCCACCACCGCGATAATGTTGGCGCCCGGTTGACGCTGCACGTTGACGATCACCGCCGGCGTCAGGTTCATCCACGCGGCAGCCTTGACGTTCTCGGCGTCGTCGATCGCGGTGGCGACGTCGGAGAGTTTGACCGGCGCGCCGTTGTGATACGCGATGATCAGCGGCATGTAATCCTTGGCCGTGAGCAACTGATCGTTAGCGCCGATCGTGTACGCCTGCTGCTTGCCGTCGAAGTTCCCTTTCGCTTCATTGACGTTGGCGTTCGCAATCGCAGTGCGCAGATCCTCGAGGGTGATCCCGTACGACGCGAGCGAAGTCGGATTGGCCTGGACCCGCACCGAAGGTTTCTGTCCGCCGCCGATACTCACCAGCCCAACGCCGGGGAGCTGCGAGATCTTTTCCGCCAGTCGCGTGTCCGCGAGATCCTCCACCTGGTCCAGCGGCAGTTCCTTCGAGGTCAGCGCGAGCGTGAGAATCGGCGCGTCGGCCGGATTGGTCTTGCTGTACACCGGCGGGTTCGGAAGATCCGTCGGCAGGTAGGTCGCCGCCGCGTTGATCGCCGCCTGCACCTCCTGCTCGGCGATGTCGATATTCAGGTTGAGATCGAACTGCAGCGTGATGACGGAGGCGCCGAACGAGCTGTTCGAGGTCATCTGCGTGAGCCCGGGCACCTCTCCAAATTGGCGCTCGAGCGGAGCAGTCACCGAAGACGCCATCACGTCCGGACTCGCGCCCGGATAGAACGTCATGACCTGGATTGTCGGGTAGTCCACTTGCGGCAAGGCCGACACAGGGAGTTGCCCGTAGGCGACCAGCCCCGCGAGCAGCAGCCCGACCATCAGGAGCGAAGTCGCGACCGGCCGCAGTATGAACGGGCGCGAAAGATTCAAGGGGTGGTGCTCCCGGGCGGGAGAGCCGCCGTCTGCACACTAACGTGTGATCCTTGTTGCAGCTTGTCGACGCCGTCGGTCACGACCACGTCACCGACCTGCAGGCCCTTGCTTATCGCGATCACGTCGCCCTGGCTTGCGCCGACGGTCACCGGGCGCATCTCGACTGTCTTGTCAGGCTTGACCACGTAGACGAACGATCCTTGCTGGCTGCGCTGGAGGCCCGCCGCCGGGATCAGAATCGCCTTGGGAATAGTGTTGACGAGCAGTCGCGCGTTGACGAACTGATTCGGGAACAGCGAGTTGTCCTCGTTGGGAAACGCCGCCTTGAGTTTGATCGTGCCGGTGGACTGATCGATCTGGTTGTCGGTCGTGAGCAGCGATCCACTGGCGAGCTTATGTTTGAAGTCGCGATCGAAAGCCTCGACCGGCAACTGCGGATTCGCCTTCATCGCGGTCTCGAGGTTCGGCAGGTCGTCCTCAGGAATACTGAAATCAACCGCGATCGGCTGCAGTTGCGTGATCACCGCGAGTCCCGTCGCGTCCGTCGCATGAATAATATTTCCCGGGTCCACCAATCGAAGGCCGACCCTGCCGGTAATCGGCGAAGTGATCTGGCTGTAAACCAACTGAAGCTTTGCGTTATCGACCGCTCCCTTGTCGCTTTCGATCGAGCCGGCGTATTGCCCGACCAGCGCCTCCTGATTGTCCAGGTCCTGCCGTGCGATCACCTTCTGCGCGTAAAGTTCCTTGTCACGCGCATACAGAATCTTGTTGTTCTCGAGCGTCGCCAGATCCTTGGCGAGCGTACCCTCCGCCTGCGTTAGCTGCACCTGGTACGGACGCGGATCGATCTCAGCCAGCAGGTCGCCGGCCTTCACGATTTGTCCTTCGGTAAAATTTACCTTCATCAGCTGTCCGTCGACCCGGCTCTTGACGGTGACGGTGTTGTACGGCGTTACGGTTCCGATCGCGGAAATATATTGATTCAAATCGCCGAGCTTGGCCGGCACGGCCGCGACCGGAACGCTCGGATGCGCCATCGCGGTCGACACTGCGGCAGAATCAGTGCTGTTGCGGCCGCTGAAATAGTAAATTCCGATTATCGCGACGGCCAGCAGCACCAGCCACAGACGCCATCGCTGCATCGCTTTCTCGGGCCAGGTCCGTACCTCGGCATCTTGCATATATCGTGAGGCGTTAGCCTTTCCGGTCGTTGGGCCGTCAGAATCCATCATCTTTTCCGCCATCTCTCCAAACTAGCAAATGCCGATCCTGCCTCTATTGTTGCAATTTTGGACTCGCCAGTCCATATTTCAAGTGTGCCCGGGAAGACTGAAGACTACCGATCTACGAATTGAATGCTTGCAGGTTTCCAAATATGAGCGTTAAGCGACAATCGGTTTCGCCGCCGGTTCGCCGCAAGGACGGTCGCGGTCGGCCGTCCACCCCGTTCCTGCGCGAAAGAATACTCCAAAGCGCCGCCGAACTCTTCGCCGACCGGGAATTCGATCTGGTGTTGATCGACGAAGTCGCCGCCCATGCCGGCGTCGGCAAGGGCAGCGTTTACCGCCAGTTCAAATCAAAGGAAGAACTCTACGCGGCGGTTGTTATCGACGGCTTCACCGAACTCCAGCGCGAAATTCGATCGGCGCTCGCAGGATGCACCTCGATGCGCGATCAGACCGCGACGATCGTTCGTCATACTCTAAAATTTTTCTGGACCCGCCGCCAGTTCTTCGCCCTGTTGCGCGACCCCCAGGCGTTGCCGCCCTCGCAGGAGCGGCAGTATCGCGCTCAACGCAACGATTTGTCGCGCCTGGTAAGCGGCGTTTTCGACGACGCCGTCCGGCGCGGCGCGATGAGGCCCGGCTTCGATACTCGCATCGCCGCCGAATCTCTCCTCGGCATGATGCGCGGTATCAACCGCTACGGCCGCGAGTACACCACCCCCGATCGCGCGGTAGATATCGTCACTTCGATCTTCCTCGACGGCTACGCCGCGCGATAACATCGCGGCAAAGCGAAACTCGAAGAGGCCCACATGCAGGATCTGATTCCGCTGGCAGAAAAAATCGCGGTGATTCTGAAAGACCGGCACGAGAACATCGCAGTCGCCGAATCAACCACCGGCGGCCTGATCTCGGCCGCGCTGCTGAGCATCCCGGGCGCGTCGACCTACTTCGTCGGCGGCGCCGTCGTTTACACTCTCAAAGCACGCCGCGCGATGCTCGACCTCCCCGACTCCGCCTTCGCCGGAATCAAATCCGTCACCGAAGAAGGCGCAATGATCCTCGCCCGCGCCGCCCGCAAGCGATTCGAGGTCACCTGGACCATCGCCGAAATCGGCGCCAGCGGCCCCATCGGCAACCGCTACGGCGACCCCGCCGGCCACAGCTGCATGGCAGTAGCCGGCCCAGTGGAACGCTCCATCACTGTCGAGACTGGCATCGCGGATCGCGTCGCCAACATGCGCACATTCGCGACTGCCGCGTTGAATCTGCTGATCGAAACCATTTCGTCTCGATCCGATTCCTAACCTCTCCTCGGACAAGAAAGCTTGTATAACTTGGCGCTGCGCTCTTCCCCTCTCCCGACGGGAGAGGATTTAAGGTGAGGGACCTTACTCAGCACGCGCCTCGCATGCGATTCAAGATTCTGGTGAATGAGTGCTCAGGAATTCTCGATAGCAGCAACAACCTGGTCAGCACTCGCGAGCACCTGATTATTCCAGAATCGAAGTACGCGATAGCCACGCGAGGTGAGATAGGTTGTGCGGACTTCGTCTTCGGCAAATCGATCCGCATGCTGGCCGCCATCGAGTTCGATTATCAGTCGGCGTTCGATTGAGCAAAAATTAATGAAATACTGACCAATCGGAAATTGACGCCTGAATTTAATGTTGCATAGCCGCCTGCCTCGAAGATGACGCCAGAGAATGTTCTCTGCCACCGTCTGCTCGCGGCCTAGTCTGCGTGCTGTTTCATGAGACGATTCGGAGGAAGGCATGGCTTTCAAGGAATTTTGCAGTTTCGGAGAGAAACACAAGGCGCGCTGGGAACCAAAACATTGAATCGCGCGCAAAAATGCGCGCTAAACAAGGTCCCTCACCTTAAATCCTCTCCCGACGGGAGAGAGGGGAAGAGCGCCGCCGAGTTATGCAAAGCTCTCTCGGACAAGGAGAGGTTAAGAGTTTTCACGGCGTGACTTCCGACAGCCGATCCACTTCGCGCAAACTGGGAAACATCCAATACCATACCGCCACGATCACCAACGTCCCGACGCCTCCAATCACCACCGCCGGCACCGTTCCAAACCATGTCGCCGTCACGCCCGATTCAAACTCGCCCAACTCATTCGATGCGCCCACGAACAGCCTGTTCACCGCGCTCACGCGCCCGCGCATCGCGTCCGGCGTTGCCAGCTGCGTGAGAGTGGTCCGCACATAAACGCTCACCATATCCGACGCGCCAAGAATGAACAGCGCCGCGATCGAAAGCGCGAAGTTCCGCGACAATCCAAAAACGATCGTCGCAATTCCGAAAATCGCGACGCACGCGAACATCGCGAGTCCCGCCCGCCGCGACAGCGCCCGCTGTCCGAGCGCCAATCCAATCGTTGCCGCTCCCAGAGCGGGCGCGCTGCGCAGCACTCCCAGCCCCAGCGGCCCGACATGCAGAATGTCGCGCGCATAGACCGGCAACAACGCAGTCGCGCCGCCGAGCAACACCGCGAACAAATCCAGTGAGAAGGCGCCGAGGATTAGCGGCTTGCGCCACACATACGCAATCCCCGCCGTGATCCTCATGAACACAGTCGTGTCGGCCTCGGCCTCGTAGGGCGCGCTGCGGCTTCGGATGCCCATCATCACGATCGCGATTGTTACGAACAGGATCAGGCACACGCCGTAGTCGACCGCCGGTCCCAGGATGTAAATCGCTCCACCGATTGCCGGCCCCGCGATCACCGCGACCTGCGACGTCGATGAAGCCCATGCGACCGCTTGCGGAAATTGATCCTGCGGCACCAGCAGCGGCACGAAGGACTGCGAGGCAGGTCCCGCAAACGCGCGCGCCGCGCCGAACATCGTAAGCACTACGTAGTACGGCCAGACGACAGCGGTATGCGTCAGCGCCAATATCAGAAAGCCGCCGGACGCGACCGCGGTGAGTAAATTGCTGACCACCAGGATCAACCGGCGATCGAAACGATCCGCGAGATGTCCCGCCGGGATCGTGCAGGCCATCATCGGCAGAAACTGGAACAGCCCGGCATAGCCGAGCGCCAGTGGCGTCCGCGCGATCGCGTAAATCTGCCAGCTGACCGCGACCGACTGTATCTGGGTAGCGAGAATCGCGAGGAACGCCGCGCCCAGAAACCGGCGAAAGTCGCGATGCGACAGGGCGTTTGAATTGGCGGGCGCAGGCGAGGCATCCATCGGTTGGCCTCCCCGTTTGTATTGGAACCGCGCAGCCGAATCGACATTTTGCCAATCGGCACTCATCTCGATTAGGCTCGCATCATGGACAAGTCAGCGATCCGAAATCACGTCGAGCGACTGTGGGACGAATCGATCGTCGCCGAACTGGTCGAGTACATCCGCATCCCCAACAAGTCGGTCGCGTTCGACCACGACTGGAAAGCACACGGCCACATGGACCGGGTCGTCGCGCGCTTCGAGGATTGGGCGCGTCGCCAGCCGATCCGCGGGATGAAGCTCGAGGTCGTGCGCCTCGAAGGACGCACCCCGCTGCTGTTCATGGAAATCCCCGGCGACTCGAAAGATTGCGTGCTGCTGTACGGCCACATGGACAAGCAGCCCGAGATGTCGGGATGGCGCGAGGGTCTCGGCCCGTGGAATCCCGTGCGCGAGGGCGATCGTTTGTACGGCCGCGGCAGCGCCGACGACGGCTACGCGATGTTCGCGTGCCTCGGCGCGATCGGCGCGCTGCAGGCGAACTCGGTCAAGCACGCGCGATGCGTCGTGATCATCGAGGCTTGCGAAGAGAGCGGCAGCTTCGATCTTCCTCACTATATAGCGCACCTCGCGCCGCGCATCGGGCAGCCGAGCCTCTGCATCGCGCTCGACTCCGGATGCGGCAACTACGAACAACTGTGGCTGACGACTTCGCTGCGCGGGTTGGTCGGCGGACGGCTGCAAGTCGACGTGCTCACCGAGGGCGTGCACTCGGGCGACGCCGGTGGCGTCGTGCCCGACAGCTTCCGCATCGTGCGGCAGTTGATCAGCCGCATCGAGGACGAGGGGACAGGCAAAGTACTCGGGGATGAATTCTATGCGAAGATCCCGGACGCGCGCCTCAAGCAGGCCGCCGCGACCGCCAAGGTGCTGGGCGACGATATCAGCACCAAGTTCCCATTCGTCGAACACGCGCGCCCCGTCAGCAACGATCCGACTGAGCTGATCCTCAACCGCGCGTGGCGGCCCGCGCTGTCGATCATCGGCGCCGACGGCCTGCCGCCTACCAGCAATGCCGGCAACGTATTGCGGCCGGGCACCTCGGTGAGCTTGTCGCTCAGACTGCCCCCGACAATCGATGCAAAACTCGCGTCGCAAAAGTTGAAGAGTATTTTGGAAAAAGATCCGCCGTACGGATGCAAGGTGACGTTCCAATCCAACTGGGGCGCCAGCGGATGGGACGCGCCCGAACTCTCGCCGTGGCTCGAGCGCAGCCTCGACGCGGCCTCGAACGACTACTTCGGAAAACCGACGGCGTACATGGGCGAAGGCGGCACGATTCCGTTCATGGGGATGCTGGGCGAACGTTTTCCGCAATCACAATTTCTGATCACGGGAGTGCTGGGACCTCACACCAACGCCCACGGCCCCAACGAGTTTCTTCACATACCGACTGCCAAGAAGGTAACGTGTTGCGTGGCGAAAGTGATCGCGGATCACTTCACTAGTACTAACAGTTGATGAGGAGGATGCCATGTCGATTCGACTTCGCCAGATTGCGCTGGTCGCTAACAAGCTCGCACCGGTAATCGATGATCTGAAGGCTGTGTTCGGGCTCGAGGTTTGTTACATCGATCCCGGAGTTGGAGTGTTCGGGCTGGAGAATTCGCTGCTGCCGGTCGGCAACAACTTCATCGAGGTGGTCGCTCCTATCAAGGAAGGCACTGCCGGCGGCCGTTATCTCAAGCGGCGCGGCGGCGACGGCGGCTACATGGTCATTTGCCAATGCGAGAGCCACGCGGCGCAGCTCGAACGTCGCGAGCGCGCCGCGGCGATGGGCATTCGAATCGCGTGGGAGCGCGAGAGTGACGGCTATCATGTAATGCAGTTGCATCCGGCGGATACGGGCGGCTCATTCTTCGAGATCGATTGGGACGCGAAGTGCGAGCCCGAAGGTCATTGGGAGCCGGCGGGCGGCAGCGGATGGCGCAAAGCGAAACGAACGGAAGTCGTCAGCGCGTATTCCGCGGTTGAGCTGCAATCGCCCGATCCCGCAGGCCTGGCAGAGAGATGGAGCAAGATCGCGGGCGTGCCGGTTCGCAAGGACGCGCGCGGCCGCCTCGAGATGGCGCTCGACAATGCGAGCGTCCGCTTCGTCGAAGCGACTGACGGGCGCGGCGAAGGCTTGTCGGGAATCGACATGGTTGTCGCCGATCGTGCGAAGCTGAATTCCGCCGCAGAGCGGCGCGAATACAAGACTACCGGCGACCAACTGACGATCTGCGGCACGCGATTCTACTTAGTCCAGCCAAATGGCTAGTCTCGCGGTGTGCGCAGGGTACTGCTCATATCCGGCATCGTAGTTGGCGCGATAGCGCTGATCGCGGTCGCGCTTACCGCTTACGCGTTTTTCAATTTGAGCTCGATCGTCGCGCACAACGAGAAGCGGATACTCGCGCGCGTGAGCGACGCGCTTGGACGGCCGGTGCAGGTCGGCAAGATACAGGCGCAGATGGGATGGGGCGTGTCGGTCGAAGTGAGCGGGCTCGCGATCGCCGACGATCCGACGTTCTCTGAAAAGCCGTTTCTCGCCGCGAACGACGTGTCGGTGGACGTCGAATTTTTTCCGCTGCTTCGCGGCGAGGCCAAGATCACGAGGCTCGAACTGATAAAACCCGACATCCGGATCGTGATGAACGCGGACGGCGATCTGAACGTGAGTACAATCGGATCGAGTCCCGAGGATGCGCGCCGGAAAGCGGCGCACGCGCCGAACCCGCGCGTGCACAAGCGATCGTCGCTGGCCGACTTGTCGATCAAGTCGCTCAGCGTCGAGGATGGCCGGATCTATTTCAACGACCTTGGCGAAAAGGCGACGCCGATTCACGTCCGTCACCTGGATTTCGACGTGACCAACTTCAACGCCGCGTCGGCCTTCGACGTCGAAACGAAATTCGCTTTTCCGGCCGACGATCAGAACGTCGAGGCGTCGGGGAAAGTCGGCCCGTTACTCAATCAGGGCGTGATGGACGCATCCGGGATTCCTGTCGATCTGAATCTGAAGATCGATTCGATCCTGCTCGAAAGTGTCCGGCCGCTGACTGAACTGGGATCGCATATTCCGGCCGGGCTTTCGATTCCCGATCCCATATCCGTCCGCGGTACCGCGCGCGGTTCTATAGGCAAACTCGCAATAACGCTCGGCACCGACCTGACCGGCGCCCGGGTCGCGTACGCTACGATTTTCAACAAACCCGGCGGGACCGCGATGACAGTGAACGCGAACGGCACCTGGGCCGACCATCTCGATTTGGCGAGCGCGAGTTTGAAGCTCTCGGATCTCGAACTGACCGCGAGCCGATTTGCAGGCGGCGGCGCGCAACCACTGAGCGCGCAAATCGATTCGAACAGCTTCAACCTCGCCAATCTCAGCTCGATGATAACTGCTGCGGCCAGTTACGGCCTCGCGGGCACGAGCGAAGTTCACGGCATCGTGAAGCTTGGCAACAACGCGCCGGCTATCGATGGTTCGGTGACGCTAAAACAAGTCGCGTTGAAGCCCGGACCGTCGTGGCAAACCGGAATCAGCGATCTGAACGGCACGATTCGTTTCGCAAATGGTGTCGAAACGGTCGAGCCGACCAGCTTCACGTTCGGTTCCGCGCACGCGAATGTCGAAGCACGAGCCGAATCGTTGAGTCCGCTAAATGCGAGCTATGCGCTGAAGGCTGACTCGGTGAAACTCGCGCAGATATTCGCGAGCCGTCCATCCAGCGACATTGTTAATGGACTCGCAATCAAAGGCACCGCGGACGGAGAGTTGGCGTCGCCGCGAATCAGTGCGACGATCCAATCGAAGGACGGCTCGCTCGAAAACGTTTCATACAACAATCTCGATCTGACGGCAGCTTATTTTAACCGCCGCGCATCGGCACGTCCGCTGAACGTCGGATTGTTCGAGGGCTCGCTGACGGCGGATGCCGACGCGGTTCTTGGCGACGAGCCGACCTTCAACGTCACGCTCGCGATGAGAAATCTGAACATGGAACAAGCACTCCACTCGCAAGATATCGATGCGGCCGGCAGAGTGCGCGGATTTCTGACCGGCAACGTGGCGGCCTCGGGCAGCGGCACGAGTTGGGATCGAATCAGGCCGACCATCCGGGGGAGCGGGCGACTGGCAATCGCGGACGGCAAACTGATGGGCGTCAATATCGTGGCCGACGCGCTCAACGCGGTGGCGGCCGCGCCGGGCGTCAGCCAGATCGTCAACGTGGCGTTCATGTCGAGTCATCACGGGCTGCTGGTCGATCCAAACACCGAGCTGCAGTCGGCGAGCATGAGCTTTCAGCAAGTGGGTCCGCGGTCCACGACGCACGATCTGTTCGCGCAGTCGCCGGACTACGCGATCACCGCCGATGGCTGGTTCGACATGGACAAGAACATGGATATGAGCTGCGACATCCGGCTCGCGCTGGGGCTGCAGGTCGCGATTCCGGTAACGGTCAGCGGAAAACTGCCGGGCGTGCGCGTACTGCCCGACGTGCCAACGCTGGCGGAGCGCGTGGCGATGGGCGCAATTAACACGCCCGGCAATATAATCCGCGGCGGCGTGAACGCGGTCGGCTCGGTCGTCGGCGCACCGTCAGCCGGGTCGGCGATTCCGTCGATTCCGAATCCGATTAACGCTCTCAAGAAACTGTGGCACTGAGCAGTTGCTGCGCGACCTAACGGTTGAGCAAGCCAATCGTGCCGACGATCCAGATGACCGTCACGATTCCGAAAACGATACCCGGCAACTCGGACAGGAAGCATTGCTGGCTCATCGTGAGTCCCTCCGTTTCAATCTGCAATTTCTGGAAGCCGCGAATCGCGGCCATTTGTTTTTCGTTGAGTATTGAGGTCATGTTCCTCGCCTCCTTCGACCAATGAAGCGTCTTCACCCCTAAGGCGTTAAAATGCCCTGAACGCTCGGTTCAACGCGGGCGAACGAAGCGAATGATTAGCGAAGAAGAAGAGGGTTCAGTCAGGGAAGGATTTCGAATCGCGCGAAGCGATGGGGTCGATAGACTTCGAAGTCCTTGCGGTCGATGGTAAAGATGCGGCGCAGTCCGTCCCGCTCGGCGACCCGAACCAATGCCGCGTCGGCGAGATCCATCGGCAGGTCGCGATACTTCCACATCAACTCGCGCATGCGCGGACAATCGCCGGGACCGAGTTCTGCGGACTGCATACGAACGCTGTTAATCACGTCCCACAGCGCTTGTTGGGCGTGCGCACTGTCGCTCACCAAGTACATCGCTTCGGTGAATGCATGCCAGGCATGTAATACAAGACTACGATGGTATGCCCGATCGCTTTAGCGGCGGGTGAGTTTGTCCACCTCGGCTAGCTCTTCTGCTGACAGTTTCCAGTTGCCGGCTTTTACGTTCTGAGTGACCTGGTCGGGGCTGGTAGCGCCGGCGATTACGCTGGAGACTTGCGGTTGCGACGCGAGCCATCCGACGGCCAGCTCGAGCATGGTGTGCTCGCGCTCGCGCGCGAACTTTTCCAGCTTTTCGAGCGTCGCAAAGTTTTCGTCGGTGAGTGTCTGCTGCGCCATCCGCTGGATCATCGAAAGCCGCGTGCCTTTTGGCGGTTCGGCGCCGCGTTTGTATTTCCCAGTGAGAAATCCGCTAGCCAGTGGGAAGTAAGGCAGGATTCCCACTCCGAACTCGCGGCATGCCGGGATCAGTTCACGTTCGATGCGGCGATCGAGCAGGTTGTACTGGTTCTGCGCTGAGATGTACGACGCGAGTCCGCGGCTCTTCGATATCCAGTGCGCGTCGACGGTCTGCCACGCGGCGAAGTTGCTATGCCCGATGTATCGAACCTTGCCGGCGCGAACGAGATCGTTGAGCGCCTCGAGAGTTTCAAGCTGCGGCGTTTCCGGATCGGGCTGATGAATCTGATACAAGTCGATATAGTCAGTAGCTAATCGTTTGAGGCTCGCCTCTGCCGCCGAAATCACGTAACGATACGACCCACCCTTCTTGTAAGGACCGTCGCCCATCGCCATGCCAAACTTGGTCGCGACGATTGCCTCGCGACGGCGATTGCCGAGTGCCTTGCCCAGCTGCTCTTCGGAGCCTCCCCGATTGCCGTAGATGTCCGCCGTATCGAACAGCGTGATGCCTTCATCCAGCGCTCGATCCACGACGGCGCGAGTCTGTTCCGCGTCCGTGCGCATACCGAAGTTGTTGCATCCGAGGCCGATGGCCGAAACTTTGAGACCCGACTTACCGAGATTGCGATATTCCATGAGATCGATCCTTTGCGTATCGGTTCAGGCTGAGGCGTCAGGCGGAAAAAAGACTAGGGTCCGCACCTCGACGCTTTCGCGCGGCGCAGCGTCAGGCGGGCTCGAGGGATCCTCGAACGCGGAGTGCGCGGTGAATCGCGCGCCGCGCCCGTCGGAGTCGTAGCACTTGAGCAATAGTACTTCTTCCTTTTGCTGATTCGGAACGTAGTACCATCGATGGTTCGGGTTGTACGCGACCGAGTATACCTCGCCGTCGCGATCGCGGTACTTGAGCACGTGCTTGACGAAATCGTCCTGCACCATGCTTTGAGCGTCGCATACGGCGAGCGGAGATTCCTCCACGGGTCCGCGAATCGGCCGCCATACGTTGATTACCGCGAAACGATTCTCGAGCAGTGCTTCCGCTTCGTCCCCCAGGAGATCGCGCACGCGCTGCGGTCCCGACTCGAGCGTGTAGTCATTGTGCGCGACCTTGACCGGCTCCTGCGCGCCATTCTCGCGTCGTTTCGCCATCGGACGCGACCGAACGTTATGGTCGAACACATGCACTTTGACCGCACCGGTAAATTCCCGGACCAGCCGCTCGACTTCAGGATAGTAAACCCGGCGCACCTCATCGGCGTCGTAAAAATTCGCGACCGCAGTATTGTGACGCACGACCGCAAAGCCTTGGCGGTCGAGAGATAGCTCGCTCATAATCGGTCGGGCGCTGTGAATAGCGACGGCGAACTTTGCGTAGGTTCCGGTGCGCGCAGGGACGCCCGGCGGCGGTTTGAAGTTGTAGCTCACCGGATGCTGATCTTTGTCGGCAAGATAGTTGAGCACCCCGTTGACGTGATCAGGACTGGCGGGCTTTGCAAGCTCAGTGTGCTGTGTCGTCATTCGGAAGTACTCCTGGGAGCCTTCCCCTTTGCTATGGCAGCGCGGGCGGCGGGTCAAGCGCGAATTCGACGAAGATGCCAATATTCGGCGGATGGCAAAGCTGCGCGACATACTGAAACCGCGGCCGCGAATTTTGTTCGTCGGGATCAATCCGAGTGTTCGTTCCGAGCAGATGGGACATCATTTTGCGAGTCCCGGCAATCCGTTCTGGCGGCTGCTGTTTGCAGCGCATCTCGTGCCCGAGGCGCTCACCTGCGAGGACGATGGACGCCTCGTGGAATTTGACCTGGCGTTGACGAATCTCTGCTCGCGGGCGACGCGGTCGGCGGCCGAGTTGAGCACGGCTGAGATGATCGCGGGGCGACAAATTCTCGCGCGAAAGATTCAGCGAGTGCAGCCTCGAGTGGTCGCGTTCGTGGGCGTGAGTATCTACCGAGGATTTTTCGGCGTCGCCCAGGGCGAGGGTGCGGGTCCGAAAGAGGAGCAGATATTCGGCGCGCGCGTGTTTGTGCTGCCGAATCCGAGCGGGCTGAATGCGAGCTATCCGGGATTTAAGGATAAGTTGATTTGGTTCGAACGGCTGCGGGAGTTTGCGACGTTGGACTAAACGACTAGCTATTCGAGTGACTATTGCGAGTTACTATTCGATGCCGTAGCGGCGGCGTTTGCGCCAGAGGGTTGTTACGTTGATGCCGAGGGTTTCGGCCGCTTCTTCCAGCGTGGCGCTGGCGCCGAGCACGCGCGCGATGTGTTCGCGCTCCACTTCATCAAGGCTGGCGGCGTTTGGGATGCCGGCCAAGGCTTCAGTCGACTCGTGGAAAAGCGAATCGGGCAGGTCGTCGGGAGCGATCGTCTCGCCGCGCATCAGGACGGTGCCGCGTTCGATCGCGTTGCGAAGTTCGCGCACGTTTCCCGGCCATCGATAACGCGTGAGCGCCGCAGTCGCGCCCGGTGAAAATGCCAGGCCGGGATGCGAGTTGCGCACGGCCGCGATGTTCAGGAGCCATTGTGCGAGCGGCAGAATATCCTCGCGCCGTTCGCGCAATGGAGGGACGCGCAACGTGATGACGTTGAGACGGTAGTAGAGATCCTCGCGAAAATGATGCGCCGCGACCTCGGAGTCGAGGTCGCGATTGGATGCAGCGACAATTCGCGCATCGACGTGGATCGTGCGCTCGCCGCCGACGCGCTCGAAGTTCTGCTCCTGCAGGAAGCGCAGGAACTTGGTCTGGAGCGTCGGCGTCAGGTCGGCGATCTCGTCGAGGAAAACGCTGCCGCCATTAGCCGCCTCGAGACGGCCGGGCTTGTCCTTGACCGCGCCGGTGAATGCACCGCGCATATGCCCGAACAGTTCACTCTCGAGCAGTTCTTCGGAGAGCGTGGTGCAATTGACGACGACGAACGGCTTGCTCTGGCGCCGGCTCCATCGATGAATCTGCCGCGCGATGACGTTCTTGCCGGTGCCGCTCTCTCCCGTCAACAAGATAGTTGCGTCGCTGGCTGCCGCCTGGCGGGCAGTTTCGAGCAACCGCTGCATCGCGGGACTTTTCGAGTCAAGCAGCGGTTCCTCGTCGATCGCGCTGCGCAGCGCGCGATTCTCGGCAGTCAGCGACCCGACGTGCAAGGCGCGATCGACGGTGTGTTGAATCTGCTCGAGCGAGAACGGCTTGGTGACGTAGTCGTAGGCGCCCGACTTCATCGCCTCGACCGCATTTTCAACCGTCGCGTAGGCCGTCATCAGGATCACGAGGCTCTCAGGCGCGCGCCGCTTGATCTCGCGCAGCAGTTCGAGGCCGCTCATCTCGGCCATCTTGTAGTCAGTCAGCACCAGGTCGAACTGCATCTCGGCCAGCAGCGCGACAGCTTGCGCACCGTTCTCTGCCGCGCGAACCACGTGGCCGAGCGACTCGAAAAACGTGGTGAGGCTCCGGCGGATGTTGCGCTCGTCATCGACAATGAGCAGCTTGGCCATCAAATCTCCTGCGCGGCGGGTATTTCGACGATGAATCGGGAGCCGTGAGAGTTCGCGCTCTCGACGAAAATCCTGCCACCATGCGCCTCGACGATATCCTTGACGATCGACAGGCCCAACCCCGCCGAACCTTTTTCGAAACCCTCAGAACCGTACTGCACGAAGCGCTCGAAAATATAATCTTTCACATCGGCCGGAATCCCGGGCCCCGAGTCCGTGACTTCCAGCCGCGTCGTATGCTCGGTGCCGCGCGCCGAGACGCTGATCTTCCCGCCGGCCGGAGTGTAGCGCAGCGCGTTGCCGAGCAGATTTGAAATCACCCACGAGAGCTTGATCGGGTCGCCGATAATCTCGGGCACCGAGCCGATGTGCTCCTCGAGCTCGACGTGTTTCTCGCGCGCCTGTATCGCGAAGCGCTTGGTCACGTCGGAAGCGAGCCGGGCAAGATCGAGTCGCTTCTGCTGGACTGCAATTGCGGGAACCTCGCCGCGCGCGAGGTTGAGCAGATTGTCGGTAAGCTGACGCATCCGCGAACATTCTTCGAGGATCACCTGCAGCAGCTCGCCGCTCTTCAGATTCTGCTCCGGCGCATTCTCGCGGCTGAGCAGTTCCGCCGACAGCGCGAGCGAGGTCAGCGGAGTCCTGAGTTCGTGCGACAGCGTCGCGACCAGGTTGGTGCGGGCGCGATCCTGATCGCGGATGTAGGTCACGTCCTGCAGAATCAGCAGCGTGCCGAGCGACTTGCCGACCGTATGATGAAGCGGGACCGGCTTCAGCACATAAGAATGATCGCGACCGCGAACGTGAAGATCGATTTCAGTGCGATGGCCATCCGGGCCCGCCCGCTGCAGTGTGCGCAACGCATCGCGAACGCGCAGGTAGTGAGGATGGTTGCTGCTGAGATCGTCGAATGGACTGCCGAGCGCGTCCTGTAGATCGACGCCAAGGATCAGCGACGCTATCTCATTTATGTGCGCGACGATTCCGTCGCTGTCTATCAGCACGACACCGTCTTCGAGGCTCTCGATGATCGCTTCGGTCTTGCTCTTTTCGTAAACGAGGCGCTCGACGTTGAGCTTGTCGTACTGCTCGAGACGCTCGGCCATCTGGTTGAACTCGCGTGCGACCGCTTCGAGCTCGGCGAGCGGCTGTGGACCGAGGCGTACCTGCGATTTGCGCTGACTGATTCCGCGCAGGCGCTCGGTAAGCTCTGTCAGCGGCTGTGCGAGCCGCCATCCCAGCCCCCACGAGACGGCTGCGCCCACCAGCAACACCAGCGCAAGTCCGCCGGCGAATTCGTACGCCAGGTGCTTGCCGAGCTGTACCGAACGACTGTCCGCGCGGAACATCGCGGCTTTGTTCATCGCGATCAGATCGTCGAGCTTGCCGTGCAATTCCGCAAATTCGCGATCCTGATAAGCGCCGGCCGGCGCCTTCGCGACGTCGTCGAACAGCATATTCGCGCGCCGAGTGATATCGGCGGCGAGTTCGGGTTCGCCAACTTCAGTCACGTTGTGATTCTCGACGTCGTTCCATTGCAAAAACTCGTGCCGCGCGCCGGGCAGAACGTCCTTGGCTTTGCCGTCGTGCTCCGCCACCTGCAGCGTGTTGAGCGCCGCGTGCATATTTTGCGCGGCCTCGATGCTGACGTAGTTGCGATAAAGGGTCGCGCGAATTGCGCCGCCAAGCCGGTACACGCGCGGCAGCGTGTAGAGTCCCAGCAGAACCACCAACGCCAGCATCAGCAGAGTGCCGTTGCGGATTCGGCGTTGCAGCGAGGGAGCGTTCATCGCGAGTCCTCCCGTTCGTCGGTCGCGACGATTTCCACGTCGAGGTCGGTTGCGTCCGCAACCAGCCGCGCGACCACGTCGCCTTTGAGCAATCGGCGCCAACGCGGTTGATGAGTCCGGCCGACAATCACCTTCGACACGCCCTTTTCGTGCGCGAAGTCGATCAAGGCCTTGACCACGTCGTCCGATTTTAGCCACACGGTTTCGGCGCCGAGATCGCTGGCCACATTGATGTTGTCGAGCAGCGCGACGAAATCGCTGGTGCCGATATTTTTGACCGATTCGGACGGCGTCTCGATATGCACCGCAAACCATTCGGCGTTGAGCTGTCCTGCGATGCGTGAAGCCTTGCGCAGCAATTGTCCGGTGTCGGCCGCGTTCGACGAGACTCCGACCATGATGCGATCGACCACGTTCGCCCGATGGCCGCCTTCGCGTTTGATCGACTCGCGGTCCAACCGCTGCCGATCCAGGCTGCGTGCGACCTCGCGCAGCGCCAGTTCACGCAGCGACGCGAGGTTGCTCGGCTTGAAAAAATTCTTGAGCGCGTTTTCAACCTGATCCGGCGGGTAAATCTTTCCCTCGCGGAGCCGCTCGCGCAGCGCCTCGACGGGCACGTCAATATTTACGATTTGATCGGCGCGCGCCAGGAACGAATCGGGCACCGTCTCGCGCACGTCGATGCCGGTGACGCGCCTCATCAACGCGTTCAGACTCTCGACGTGCTGGATGTTGATGGCGGTGATCACGTTGATGCCGGTGCCGACTATTTCCTCGACGTCCTGGTAGCGCTTGGGATGGTGCGAGCCGGGCGCGTTGGTATGTGCGAGCTCATCAACGACCACCACGTCGGGCTTGCGCGCGATGATCGCCTCGACGTCCATCTCTTCGATCTCAACTTCGCGGTACTGGATCTTGCGGCGCGGAACGATCTCGAGGTTGCCAATCCGCTCCTCAGTCTCACGGCGGCGATGCGTCTCGATGAAGCCAAGCACGACATCCACTCCCCGATCACGGAGTTGATGCGCCTCCTCGAGCATTCGATATGTCTTGCCTACGCCCGCGGCGGCGCCGATATAAACTTTGAGTCGGCCCCGCTGAGTCTGGGGCACGAGATCGAGAAACGCTTCGGGCTCGAGTCGTTTGTCATCGCTCATTCAAGTCCCTGGCGTTCCACCATGACTTCCGGCAGCGCGAGCACTATGACTAGCCGTGGTGCGATCGAGGGCTAGGTTCAGCAGCAGGACGTTTACCCCAGGCTCGCCGAAGATTCCCGCCGATCGCGGCCGCGTGTTTTCTGCGATCAACTGCCGCACTTGATCTTCACTCAGACCGCGCGCATGAGCAACACGCACAATCTGCAGGTCCGCCGCCGCAGGACTTATCTCGGGATCGAGCCCGCTGCCTGAAGCTGTCACCAGGTCAATTGGAACCTGGTGCGCGTCGGTGCCAGGATTGCTCTCGACTACGTTCTTGAGCCGCAACTTGACGGCATCGATCAGCGCCTTGTTGGTTGGTCCAAGATTCGATCCGCCCGAGTTGTCGGCGGCGTAGCCTTTGTCACCGGCGGCGGAAGGCCGGCTCTGAAAATATCGGGGCGACGCAAAATTCTGACCTATCAGGCTCGATCCTACGACCTTGTTGCCGGCCACGATTAAGCTGCCGCCTGCCTGGCTCGGAAAAATCACCTGGGCGATGCCCCAGACCGCAATCGGATAAACAATGCCAGTAAGCACGGTGAGCACCGCGGTCGCTATGAGAGCAGTTGTGAACGTCTTCACTGAAAATACCTCACGCGAGATGCAGTGCGGCGATCATGATGTCGATAGCCTTGATGCCGATGAACGGAATAATCACGCCACCGAAGCCGTAGATAAAAAGATTGCGAGTCAGAATCGCGGCCGCGCCAACCGGACGGTAACGCACGCCGCGCAGCGCCAGCGGAATCAACGCGATGATGATCAAGGCGTTGAAAATCACCGCCGACAGAATCGCGCTCTGCGGCGTCGCCAGATGCATCACATTGAGCCTTTGCAGTTCGGGATACTCGACGATGAACAGCGCCGGGATTATCGCGAAGTACTTGGCGACGTCGTTGGCGATCGAGAACGTCGTGAGCGCGCCGCGCGTCATTAGAAGCTGCTTGCCGATCTCGACCACCTCCATCACCTTGGTCGGATTCGAATCGAGATCGATCATGTTGCCGGCCTCGCGCGCGGCCTGGGTGCCGGCATTCATCGCGATGCCGACGTCGGCTTGCGCCAGCGCGGGGGCGTCATTGGTGCCGTCGCCGATCATCGCGACCAGCTTGCCCTGGTTCTGCTCCTCGCGAATCAGGCGCAGCTTGGTTTCGGGAGTGGCCTCGGCCAGGAAATCATCGACGCCCGACTCCTTGGCGATCGCCGCAGCGGTCAGCGGGTTGTCTCCGGTAATCATAACGGTGCGCAAACCCATCGCGCGCAGGCGTTCGAAGCGTTCGTGGATTCCTTCTTTGACCACGTCTTTCAGATAAATCACGCCGAGCGCCTTCGATTCGTCTGCGACCACCAACGGAGTTCCACCGCTGCGCGCGATGCGCTCGACAATCGCCTTCAGGTCTTCCGGCGGCGTGCCTTGATTTTCACGAACGAAATGCGCGACCTGCTCGGCGGCGCCCTTGCGGATCCGACGCCCGCCGATGTCCACGCCGCTCATCCTGGTCTGCGCCGAAAACGGGATGAAAGTCGCGCCATCATCGCCGGTGCCGAGATCGCGCTCGCGCAGATCGAACTGACGCTTCGCAAGCACGACGATCGATCGCCCTTCCGGAGTCTCGTCGGCGAGCGACGCGAACTGTGCGGCCTCGGCAAGTTCCCGCACGTCCACGCCCTCCACCGGAATGAATTCCGCTGCCATCCTGTTTCCGAGCGTGATGGTTCCGGTCTTATCAAGAAGCAGCGTGTCGACGTCGCCGGCGGCTTCGACCGAACGGCCAGACATCGCGAGGACGTTGTGTTGCACGAGGCGATCCATTCCGGCGATTCCGATGGCGGAGAGCAATCCGCCGATCGTCGTCGGAATCAGGCACACCAGCAGCGACACCAGCACCGGCAGCCCCAGCTTCGTGCCGCCATACAGGCCGAACGGGTAGAGCGTAACGACCACGAGCAGGAAAACGATCGTCAGGCCGGACAGCAGAATGCTGAGCGCGATTTCGTTGGGGGTCTTCTGACGCTGCGCGCCTTCGACCAGCGCGATCATGCGATCGAGGAACGTCTCGCCGGGATTGGCGGTAATCTTCACCTTGATCCAGTCGGAGATCACAGTGGTCCCGCCGGTGACGCCGCTGCGATCGCCGCCGCTCTCGCGGATGACCGGCGCGGATTCTCCGGTGATTGCAGCCTCGTTGACCGCTGCGATGCCCTCGATGATCTCGCCGTCACCGGGGATGACGTCGCCCGCCGCAACCATTACGATGTCTCCGCGACGGAGTTGCGCGGCCGGCACCAGTTTCGTCTCACCACCGGCCACGATCACTTTGGCCTGGGTTTCGGTGCGAGTCTTGCGCAGATTTTCGGCCTGCGCCTTGCCGCGTCCCTCCGCCATTGCCTCCGCGAAGTTTGCGAACAGCACCGTGAACCACAGCCACAGTGCAATTTGAAATTCGAATCCCGCCAGCACCATCTTGTGAGCGAGCGCGTCGCGAATCAGCGTGAACATTACGAGCACGCTGGTGACCTCGACCACGAACATCACCGGATTCCTGATCATCCGGCGCGGATCGAGTTTGGTGAACGATTCGATCGATGCGCGCGAGACGATTTCGCGATTCCAAAGTGCGGGGGCCTTGCGATCACTCATGGTTGCAACACCAAACCTAGAAAAGTTTCCCGGCCGACATCAGCAGTTGCTCGACGATCGGTCCGAGCGCGTCGGCGCAGAAGAATGTCAGCGCGCCGACGATCACGATTACGCCTATCAGCAGGAACACGAACGGGACGCCGTCGGTCGGGAACGTCCCGGCGCTGGCGGCGGTGGTTTTCTTGGCCGCGACTGATCCGGCAATCGCGAGCGCGGGAATCGCCATCATGAATCTGCCCAGCAGCATCACGATTGCGATGGTCACGTTGTAAAATGCGGTGTTGGCGTTGAGACCGGCGAATGCTGAGCCGTTGTTAGCGCCCGCTTCCGTGTATGCGTACAAGACTTGCGAGAAGCCGTGAGGTCCCGGATTCGACATGCTGGACAGGCCGGCGGGCAAGACTGCCGCGAGCGCCGAAGGTATCAGGATGACCGTCGGGAAGATTAGTACGTAGAGCATCGCGAGTTTCATTTCGCGCGCTTCGATTTTCTTGCCGAGATACTCCGGCGTCCGCCCCACCATCAGGCCCGCGATGAACACCGCGAGCACCGCCATCACGATGATTCCGTAGAGTCCCGAGCCGACACCGCCGAAGATCACCTCGCCCAGCTGCATGTTGATCATCGGCACCAACCCGCCGAGTGGCGTGTAGCTGTCGTGCATCGAGTTGACGGCGCCGCACGAGGTGTCGGTAGTCGCGGTCGCCCACATCGCGGATTCGACGATTCCGAAGCGGGTCTCCTTACCCTCCATGTTGCCGCCGCTTTGCGTGGCTGACGCGTGCTGATCGATCCCAATCTTGCTGAATTGTGGATTGCCGTGTTGCTCAGCCCAGATTGCCGGCGTCGCGCCCGCGAAGAACAGAATCGCCATCACGGCGAACAGCGCCCACCCCTGTTTGCGATCGCCGACCATCTTGCCGAAGGTGTGGGTCAGGCCAGCGCCGATCGAAAAGATCGCAAGCATCTCGAGCAGGTTGGTCAGCGGCGTCGGATTCTCATACGGATGCGCCGAGTTGGCGTTCATGAAGCCGCCGCCGTTGGTGCCGAGCTCCTTGATGATCTCTTGCGACGCAACCGGTCCTTCCGCGATCGTTTGCGGAGCACCCTCGAGCGTCGTCGCATTCACATACGGACTGAAGTTATCGGGCACGCCCTGCCAGACAAGAAACAGCGCGAAGATAAGAGAGAGCGGAAGCAGCACCCACAGTGTCGTTCGCGTCAGATCGACCCAGAAATTGCCGATCGTCTTGGCGCTGCGCCGCGCGAATCCGCGAATCACCGCCGCCGCCATCGCGATTCCCGCCGCCGCTGAGAGAAAGTTGTGCGACGTCAGCCCCACCATCTGCGTCAAATAGCTCAGCGTCTGCTCGCCCGAGTATGCCTGCCAATTGGTGTTGGTCGTGAAGCTTGCCGCGGTGTTGAAGGCCAGGCCCGGCGGCACTCCGGCGAGCCCCTGCGGATTCAGCGGCAGGTAATACTGGAGCCGCTGCAGTGCGTACAGAAAGATCATCGAGATGAGGCTGAATGCCAGCATCGATATCGCGTACGGAGCCCAACCCGTCTCGACGCTCGGATCTATCCCGCAGATTCTGTAAATCAATCTCTCGATTGGCGAGAGCAGCGGGTCCAGAAAGGTGCGCTCGTTCGAGAATACTCGCGCCATGTAAAGGCCGAGCGGCACGCTGATCGCCGTCACCAGGATGAAGTAGACGGCGAGCTGAACAATCGAATTGGATAGCATGCAGGTTGGTACCGTCGAGCGCCGCTTAGAATCTTTCCGGGCGCAGCATCGTATAAATCAGGTACACACCCAGCAAGACTGCGCACACCCCACCGAGAACAGTTTCAACCGGACTCATAGGTTGTCGCACCCCCGAACGTATTCGATCGCGATCGCGAAGAAGGCGATGCTGGCGAGAATTGAAATCAAATCCCACATATTCAGTAACTCCGACTAGTAACGCTGTGCTGTCTTTAGCGCAAAGGCTGTTGAGAGGGTCCGGGATTTTCGGCGTGGGCAGGAACGTGTCCATTCGATCCATTCGATCCGTTCAGGTGCAGATGCGCCGCGGTCACTTTGCGCATCGCAGGGCATGGGCCGGCCGCAAATGTCGAGGCGCGGGCGACGACCTCGTCGCGGGTGAGCGTCGTGCCCTCCTCAGCTATCGGCCTTAGCGCGCCGCGGCGTCCGTCGTTGACGACAAACGACCACTTGCAGCGCACGCAATGATAAAGGTATCGACGCGGCTTGAAGAAACCGGGAAGTTTGTCGAGCACCTTTATCGCATACAAGTGCGGCGTCTTCATTTGCATCGTCTGTTTCATGCGAATCGCTGGCCTCCGCCGGATTTCTTCCGACAGAGCTAACAGCATCGCGCGTGCCAATGCGGAAAAGCCCGTCCCACAAGGCTTTTTGCATCCTTTGACGATGCGACATTTCAAAATGCATCGTACGGTTCAATGCAAACTTCACCGAATTGCAATGCTGGAGCGCGATTCTCCGCGCGGTCGGCCGGGAATGACTTACGGTTTCTTTGCCGCGAACAGGTAGTTGCGGCGCCAATGCACCTCGTCGGTGAATCCTATCCGCCGGTACCATCCGATAGGAGTGTCGCTCGGGTCCGTATTGATGACTACAGAGCTACAGCCTTGCTCATAGGAGTCCGCAACGACCTGGCATAGGAGATGCCTTGCGACACCTCCCATGCGAAATGGCATTCGCGTCGCCAGGTTGAAGATCAATCTGTCGCTGCCATCGTAGTATCCCAGGATCGCTGCTCGCTCATCTCCCACCCTGGCGATGAGGAATCGACCGATGCTTGCCAGCTCGCTCTGACGCACCGCCAGTTCCTCCTCGACCTCTTCAACTGGCGGCGCGTCTTCGGAGCTTGCGAATCCCTTGAGCTTCACCAGCACATAGTCCATCAACGTATTCGCCGTAACGCGCTCTATCGTTACGCCCGTTGGGTGGAATCTTTCGGGACGCAGACCGACGTGCGCGAGATGAACGTTAGCTTTGAGCTTCGATGCTCCCGCCGCAACCAGCGCCGGGCCAAGCGTCGCATCGGTCTTCTGGGCCTCAATCCAAATGTTCACGACTCGGTTATCGAAGTAGCTATTGGCATCGGCAAGGAACTCCGGCACCTCATCGGGCGATAGATTGTCGACGACGATAAGCCCTGAATCCGGATCTTCAGCATGACGCCGATAGGATCCGAAGCGTCTTTGCTCCGCGTGATAGCCGAGCTCTGGTATGGAAGTCCGATACCATGAACGAACTTCCTCGCGGAGACGATCGTGCTCAGGATGACGCATCGTCGCTACTCCTGCTTGACCAGCAACCCTCGCGAGCGCGCCTTCTCGAAGATCCATCCGAAGAACAGGATCGACGCCGTGAAGTACACTGCGTTCAAGCCGGCGCCCCACCAGAAATGCAGCGGCGAGAATCCTTTACCCGCCAGCACCTGGCGCATCCCTTCGAACGAATGCGCCATCGGCATCATCCACGCGATGTCCTGCAACCAATTTGGCAGCGACGATACCGGATAAAATATGCACGACACCGGCATCAGCAGGCCCGCAAATCCCCACGCCAGCGCCTGGACTTTCGTGGAATAGCGAAAGACCATTCCGGTGATCGCGATGCCGACCGCAAGCGAGAAGATCAATAGGTTCGCGATGTAGGGAATGAACTTCGGCAGCCACGGCAGTACGTTGAACGACCATGCCGCCCACGCAATCGCCGACGCCGCCGTCAGTCCGATCGTCACCTTCAGAATGCAGACCACGATAATTCCAGCCATGTATTCCGACAGCATCAACGGCGTCGAGAACAGGTTGATGAGGTTGCGGCACCATAGATCGTCGATGAACGCGACCGCCATGTCGCGCTGAAACGAATAGAACATGGTCCACAGGATCGCGGCGCCAAGCATCATGCTTATGAAGCTGGGCTGCAGCCCTTTCCCGTGCGTCAGGTAAATCGAGAAAAAGCCCCACATGACGATGTCGAGCACCGGCCACCAGAGCGTGTCGACGACGCGATCGAAGTTGCGCCGGGACTCATATACATGCCGCGCGATGACGGCGTTGACTCGATGTAATTTCATGCTGCCTTGCCTTTGACCACCCGCATGAAGACTTCCTCCAGCGCTGGCTCCTCGCGTTCTTCTTCGAGGATCGCCTGCGTGATTTCGATCGGACTGCCCGCCGCGATTATTTTCCCGTGATGCAGAAAAATAATCCGCTTACACATCCGCTCGACCTCATCCATGTTGTGCGACGTGTACAGAATCGTCGTGCCCTTCTCGCGTTGAGCGTCGAGCAGCGCGTTCTTCACCTGCCACGCGATTTCGGGATCGAGATACGCCGTCGGCTCGTCGAGCAGCAGCAGTTTCGGATCGTTCATGAACGCCTTGCACAGTCCCGACCCGCGTATTCTCGCCCGACGACAGCCCCGAAATGGCCTTGTCGCGCAGCTTGGTGATTCCGAACCGCTCTAACTGTTCGTCGATTCGCTCGCGCGGCTTTTTCAGATTGTAGATGCGCGCGAAGACCTTCAGGTTCTCGAGCACCGTCAGCCGGAACGGAAACGTGGCGTACGGCGAGGTGAAGTTCACGTGCTCGAGGATTTCGCCGCGATGCGTCGCCATCGACTTGCCGAAGATGCTGATGCGTCCCGAAGTCGGCGTGATCAGGCCGAGGATCATGTGAATCGTCGTCGTCTTGCCCGCCCCGTTCGCTCCGAGCAGGCCGATGATCTCGCCGCGCTCGATCCCGAAGCTCACGTTGTCGACCGCGCGAAACTCGCCGAATGTCTTGCCCAGATTTTCCACTTCTACCAGCATCGATTTACCTGCCTTCAACGCGCATGCGTTACTCGTCCCGCCAAAAAACAAAACGGCCACGGAGTGCTAGCACCCGTGGCCGTCTGAAGCGTTCTTATAAAGCTATCGAGTCAATGATGACCGAACGTCGCAGACACACCACCACGGGAGGTTCCCCGTGCCCTTTCGATATTCGGATTCATCGTTGGTGTGCTTCCTGCGAGTTCGAGCTTCTTCCTTGTATCAGCTTCCCTGTTTGAAGGCTATAGCTCCCGGAGATCCCCTGAGTCTGCAGCGAGCGGCGCCGCTTGAGGCCCGCGAATCAGCTTGCCGGGCATCGCGTCGGTCGCCTTGCCATCCTCGAAGGTCACTTCGCCACTCACGACCGTGTACTTGTAGCCATCGGCGCGCTGGATCAATCGCCGCCCACCCGCCGGAAGATCGAATACCATCTGCGGCGGATGCAATCGCAGCGCGTCCATGTCGATCACGTTGACGTCGCCCTTCATTCCCGGTGCGAGCACGCCGCGATCCCACAGCCCGTAGAACTTCGCGGTGTCGCTCGTCTGCCGCTTCACGATCATCTCGATCGGCAGGCGTTCGCCGCGGCTGCGATCGCGCACCCAATGCGTGAGCATGTAGGTCGGCATGCTGGCGTCGCAGATCAGTCCGCAATGCGCGCCGCCGTCGCTAAGTCCGAGCGCGGTCGCCGGATCGAGCAGCATCTCGCGCAGCGCGTCGAAGTTGTAATCCGAGTAGTTGGCGAACGGCATGTAGAGCAGCTCGCGGCCGTTGCGCTCGAGCATCAAATCGTAAGTCAGCTCCGCGGGCGTTTTGCCCTCGCGCTCGGCCCGTGCGGCGACACTGGTCTCGCGCGCGGGCTCGTAGTTGGGCGGATCGCCGAGCGCAAAGTACTTGGCGAAGTTGGTCAGCAGATACAGCGTCACACGATCCTTTACAGCCGGCTGGTCGGCGAGGATTCGCGCGCGGACCTGCGGATCGCGCATCTTTGCGACGCGCTCATCGATCGGCAGATGCGCAATCTCCTGGTAGCTCCGATGCGCGATGAACGGATGCAGCGAGCTTTGCAGCCCCATCAGCATCCCCGTCGGCCGGCCGGGAATCTGCGGCACCAGGTGCGCGCCATTCGCGTTGTATTTGCGCACGCGCTCGAGCATGTGGCGGAAGCCGTCGGGATTCCCGTCGACCTGCGCCATCGCGAACGTGATCGGCAAGCCGGTCTCGGTCGAGAGCTTGATCATCCACTCCATCGTCGCGTCGGCGCCGACCATGTCCGACGCCATCTCGAACACGCCGTGCCCGACTTCGCCCATCGCGCGCCCGATCCCGAGCAGTTCGGCCTCGCTGGCGAAAGTTCCCGGCACCAGATCCTTGTTCTTCGCGCGATGCAGCATCGTGCGCGACGTGGTGAAGCCAAGCGCTCCGGCCTTGAGCGAATCGCGCACCAGCGCCGCCATCTTCGCGATATCGTCTGGCGTCGCTTCCTCGTTGCGCGCGCCGCGCTCGCCCATCACGTAGGTGCGCAGCGAGCCATGCGGCATCTGCGCGCCGACGTCGAGCACGCGCGGCATCTTCTCGATCGCGTTCATGTATTCGGGAAACGATTCCCAGCCCCACTTGATTCCTTCGGAGAGCGCGCTGCCGGGGATGTCCTCGACGCCTTCCATCAGCCCGATCAGGAATTCCTGCTGGCCGGGCTGCACCGGCGCAAAGCCGACGCCGCAGTTGCCCATCACGATGGTCGTAACGCCGTGCCAGCTCGAAGGACTGAGGTACGGATCCCACGTGACCTGGCCGTCGTAATGCGTGTGGATATCGACCCATCCCGGCGTCACGACGAGGCCCGCCGCGTCGATTTCGCGCTTTGCGGCGCCCGCTTTCGCGCCGACGCTGGTGATCACGCCGTCGTCGATCGCGACGTCGCCGGTGAACGCAGGCGCTCCGCTGCCATCGACAATTTTGCCGTTTCGAATTACCAGATCGTGCATGGTTTCGTTCTCCCACCAGCAGAATCGCGCATCTTGGTGCGATCACGCAAGCGAAACCCTAAACGATCGTTCAATGAGAGGTTTGTTGCCGTTGCACATTCGATTGGCGAGAACTAATTCTGGGACCTGAATCGCGACCGCATAGGAGCTGACGATGTTCGAACCAAAATATGGCGACGTATCCGTGAAGCTCGACGGCAATGTGGCGACGCTCGAGATTCATCGCCCGCCGCACAATTTCTTCGACTTCAATCTCATTCACGATCTCGCCGACGCGTTCGAGGCACTCGACCAGACTCCGGAATGCCGCGCGCTGTTGCTCTGCTCGGAGGGCAAGTCGTTTTGCGCAGGCGCGAACTTTGCCAATCGCGACGCGCAAAGCGGCGAGGCGCCGGCGCGCCCCGGCGAGAATCCGCTCTACATCGAAGGCGTGCGGCTGTTCCGATGCAAAAAGCCCGTCGTCGCCGCAGTACAAGGCGCCGCGATTGGCGGAGGTTTCGGACTCGCGCTGGTGGCAGACTTCCGCGTAGCGACCCCCGACAGTCGTTTCGCCGCGAACTTCGTGAAGCTTGGCATCCACCCGGGCTTCGGTCTTACGCTACACGCTCCCGCGTTTGATCGGCGTGCAGAAAGCCAGCCTGATGTTCTACACCGGCCGCCGCATCGACGGTAAAGAGGCGCTCGCGATGGGGCCTGTGCGATCAGCTGGTCGAGCCGGACGATCTCCGCAACTCCGCGCTCGCGCTTGCGAAGGAAATCGCGGAGGGCGCCCCGCTCGCGCTGTTATCGACGCGCGCGACGATGCGCCAGGGACTCGCCGACGCGGTCAAAGCGCAGACCGATCACGAGTTCAAGGAACAATCCCGGCTATTCAAAACCGAAGACCACCGCGAAGGCGTCAAGGCGGTAAGCGAACGCCGCCCCGGCAAATTCCTCGGCAAGTAAGCGGATCGCTCGCGGCGAAGAACCGAACCCCTAACCCCTTCCCGAGCTGAAAGGGGGACCGGAATTAAAAAAAGAGACAGCCCGGTTGCCCGGGCTGCCTCTGATACTCACCTCTTCGATTCGATTCTAGGCCGCTTCCGCCTTCACGCCGTTCAGCTTCTTCAACTCCGGCATCACGTCGCTGGCGAACAGGCGCAGGCTCTTCTCTGCGTCCTCGATCGGCATCCCCGCGTAGCTGAACACGCCGGTGAAATGGTCCGCGCCGACCTTCTGGCGAATCTCGTCGATCTTGTTGAAGCACATCTCGGGCGTGCCCCAGACCTGCAGGCTCAGGAAGTACTCGATCGACGCGCTGGTGTTGCCCTTCAGGTTCTTCGCCATCTGCTCGTAGTACTCGTAGCCCTTGGCCTTGCCGAAATGCTCGCTCGCCATCTCGTAATGCCGCAGCGCGGTGTCCCAGTATCCGCCGATATACTTCACCGCCATCTCGCGCGCGCGGTCGGCGCTCTTGTCGCAGAAGGTCCAGCCCGCCGCGATCGTCGGCAGCGGCTCTCCACCGTTCACCTGCTTGTAGACAGTGCGATACTCGCCGAGTTCCTGCGCGACGGCCTCCCACGGCTTCTGCGGAATGATCAATATGCCGATGCCCAGCTTCGCCATGATGCGCGAGGACTCGGGCGAGACCGCGGCCGCGTAAGTGCGTCCCTTGAACGACTTGAACGGCTTGGGCCGGATGTCGCGGCGCGGCTGCTTGATGTACTTGCCGTCGTATTCGCAGTAGCCCTTCTCGAGTCCTTCGAGCAGCATCTCGGCCGATTCGATAAAGCGCTCGCGCGATTCACCGAGCGGAACGCGGAAGCCCTCGAACTCGATTCGCGCAAGTCCGCGCCCAAGGCCCAGAATCATGCGCCCGTTCGACATGTGATCGACCACCGACACCTGCTCGGCGACGCGCATCGGATCATGCCACGGCATCACGACCACCATCGATCCAAGCTGGATCGTCTTGGTGCGGCCGGCGTAGTAGGTCAGGAACTGCAGCACGTCGGGGCACATCGTGTAGTCGTCGAAATGATGCTCGACGCTCCAGATGGAATCGAATCCGAGCGGCTCGTAGAGGTCACCGATCTGCAGGTCTTCGACGTACACGTCGCGATCCGATCGCACATTGTGCGGATTCTGAAAGATAACAGCGCCACCAACTTTCATTCGGAGATCCTCCATGAGGCCGGGCTTTCAGTCGTCCTCAAGAACGTACTGCAACCCGATAATTGAGATTCACCAAAGACTTACAATCACATACCAATCGTTTAGTAAAATTGCAAAGCACCGGCGAGAGCAGGGAAGCGCGGATATATTTGCGCACTGCCATTGCTTAGAATCATCAAATGCCGATGAGTCGCGTTCTGCTGGCCGCAGCCTTGATATTGGCGATTTCCACCAACGCGTCCGCTGATCAGGTGACATCGATGAAATTGCTGGCCCCCAACGTCGGTTGGGCAGAGTCAGACGGCGATCTTTTCTGGACCACAGATGGGGGCGCGCATTGGAAGGCGATTACCGCTCCCATTTTCGATCGCGGTCTCAATTCCGTCACTCTCCGCTTTACTCCCCCGGTCCTTGACCGCAAGTTCAATTCCATCTCTGACACTTTTTTTCTCGATACTCACAGAGGGTGGGTTCTGCTCTGTTGTGGGCCGCCGCCCGACCCTGAGTTCCCCTACGCTGAGCACCAACCACTATTTACTCTGGCCGCCACCGCCGACGCAGGAACCACTTGGTCGACCGCACCCGTCAACATCCCAAAAGGAGCGGAGGGAGCGGATATGAGCGCCGCGAGCACTCACTGGGGTCTGGTCGCGTTCGCGGACTATCTCCATGGCTGGTTGAAACTGAACGCGCGCGAAACCCCGCAATCTTCTTGGGGTCCTTTTTTGATTACTTCAGACGGAGGGCGAACCTGGCGGTCGGCGCCAGATCCGCCCGGCGACGACCTGCCATTTACTCTTGTGACTCCGGCCGAAGGTTGGCAAATCGGCGCGCCATCGCAGGATAACAACGAACACAACGACCAAAACGTTTACGTGACTCGCGACGGCGCAAAAAGCTGGCACGAAGTGTCGTTGCCAACTCCCAAAGAAATACTTGGACTGCCTGATGTACTCCACCTGCCAGCCAACCCCGCATACTATCTGCCGACCTTCGAGGACAGCAGGCATGGCTTTCTGCCGGTGATCTATACGGCCCAGGAATATGGCGGAAGGTCCGCCATGGTTCTATTCGAAACCGCGGATGGCGGACGATCGTGGAAGGCGGCGCGGACTGTCACGAACCTGGAGCTCCCCGGCAATGTCAATTTGACGGGTGATCCGCAGCTATTCGCGGTCGCTGATTCCACGCTGCTCGTCGTCTCGGGTTCAAACCACTACACCCACTTGACGCTTTCCAAAGACGGACCAGATGGAAGAATCGACGCTGACATATCGAACTACATGAAGCCGCGAGACGAGGGGTTCGCTCTTGAATCGCAACTCAGTTTCGCCACTCCGAAGGAGGGATGGATGCGGAATTATGCTGGATTGTGGTCAACCACTGACGGCGGCACCACTTGGAAGAATATCAACCCAAAGTGAGTCCTTCCCTGCGACCTCAAGGGGAAGCGGTTGCGGATCAGATTGGAACGTATCGAGTGAGGGGGATGATCGTACATATCGTCAAGCGGATTGAGTGGATGCTTGCAGTCGAGCGCGGGACTTATGCGGCTGATAGTTTGCGCTCGGAGGGGTTCATCCATTGCTCGATGCTCACACAAGTGATCGATACTGCTAATCGTTTTTATCGCGGGCAGCGGGACCTGGTCGTCTTGTGTATCGAGGAATCGTGGCTGACGGCGGAATTGAAGTATGAGGCGCCCGCAAAATCGCGCGATGAAGTGCCGGGCGATTTGTTTCCTCATCTATATGGGGAGTTGAATGTCGGGGCGGTCGCGCGGGTGGTCGAGTTGCCGTGCGAGGCGGACGGATCGTTTCGATTGCCCGACGGCTTGCAGGAGAGAGCTGGATGAGTTCGATTGGGAAACGAAATATGAAGAACAGTTTGCGAGTCTTATTGTTGCTGATTGTGGGCGCAGCGGTCGCGGCCACCGCGGGATTTGCGGCGAACGTAGCGACGCCCGAATACAAGTTGTCCGCAGCGTTCAAGATTGGCGGCGACGGCGGATGGGACTACGCGACGCTTCACCACGGCGTCCTGTACGTCACCCGCGTCACGCATACGATGGCGATCGACGTATCGACGGGGAAAGTCGTCGCGGATATTTACGGACAGAAGAGATCGCATGGCGTGGCTCTCGTCCCGGACGCGCATCGCGGATTTATCAGCGACGGCGGCAGCGGCTCGGTATTGATCTTCGACCTGAAGTCTCACGCGGTGCTGGGCAGCGTGCCTGCTGCCGACGACGCCGACGGTATCATCTATGATCGCGCGAGTAATCGCGTGCTGGTGATGTGCGGCGATGCGCATAAGCTGGTCGCGATCGCGCCCGACGTGAATCCGAACGGCGGTCAGCCTGCCGCGAGCTGTCGATCTGGGCGGCTCGCCGGAGTTCGCGGTTGCGGACGAGAAGGGCAAGGTCTACGTCAATATCGCGGACAAGGACGAGGTTGCGGTTGTCGATACCAAGGCGATGAAAGTCGTCGCGCGATGGCCGACCGCGCCCGGAATGCGGCCGACCGGGATGTCGATGGACCGCGCGACGCGACGCCTGTTCATCGGATGTCGAAATAAACATCTGATCGTGATGAACGCAGACGACGGAAAGATCGTCGCGGACCTTCCGATCGGCGCGTTCGTCGACGCGACCGCATTTCGCGACGGCCTGGCATTCGCGAGTTGCGGCGACGGAACTTTGACGATCATTCGCGAAGTGTCGCCGGACAAGTTCGAAGTCGCGCAGGTGTTGAAGACCGAGTTGGGTGCGCGGACGATGGCCGTCGATCCTACCGGCGTGATGATTTATCTGCCGACGGCGGACCTGACATTTCCTGCCGGCTCGAACCCGGAGCATCCGCGGCCAGTGCCGGTTCCGGAAACGTTCAGAATATTGGTGGTGACGCCGTAGGCGACGGTCTACGGCGACGACGTGGTCGGAGAAACCGTTTACGTCGTAGCTCATTATCAAGAGATCGCGAGCGCGGCCGCGGCGATCCTCGACCCAGTCCGACAGTATTGCTTCGACCTGAAAACCCAGATGCTCGAAAGCGGCGCGCGCGGCGGACTGATCGGTGGTCATTTGCGCGGTGATTTTTTTGAGGCCGAGTGAACGCGCGAGATCGAATACCTCGGCGGCCAGACGGCGGCCGAGTCCCGCGCCACGATAGCGCGACGAAGTGATGATGCGAATTTCGCCGACCCGCCGGGTCCATCGCGCCTGGTCGAGGTGAACGCTGGCGTAGGCCGCGAGTTCGCCGTCAACCTCGGCGAGCAGCGTGATGGTATGCCCGTTCTTGATGTTGTCGATCCATTGCTGGACGACGTGACGGTCCGTGATGTCGGTGCGGAGGAAGAGCAGATCGTCGGCGGGCAGGTTCCTGGCGAAATCGATTATCCGGTCGAGGTCGCCCGGTTCCATGACGCGAATGGCGGCGCTGCGACCGTCGCGCAATTTAAGCTGAATTGGATAAGGGCGATTAGTCTTGATCTGCTCGGCCATCGAAACCTCCGGCGAAACTACTCAGGGCAAGCGCTGCCGTCGAGAATACTCGTAAGACGCCCTTAACCCGCGCGAGCGCTATCCTTAGATCAGTGATAGGCCGTCCGGCAAGCATAGCTGCAATAAAATTCGGCTTGCACTTTGGATGGCATGCCTGCCAAACTTTGCCCACTACGGCATTGTGATTTTCAGGATTTTTCGGCTCGGACAGAGCCCCGAGCCGTGGCCCAAACCCCGGGGGCAACTGGTTCGGGAGGTGAGGTTCGAATGGCCGAAAAATCAACGTTTCCATCCCCCGCGAGCTATCGGCTGTCGACACAGGACGCGACGTTTATCTATGGCGAATCGCAAAGCGGTCCGCTGCATATCGGTTCGATCGGGCTGTTCGAAGGACGCGTCGACTTCAACGCGCTACTGGGGCATTTCGAGGAACGGATGCATCTGGTGCCGCGCTACCGGCAGCGGCTGATCGAAGTTCCGCTGAACTTCTCGCACGCGATGATGGAAGATGATCCGGAGTTCGCGGTCGAGAATCATGTGTTTCTGCATGAGCTGCCCGAGGGAATCAGCGAAGCCGACGCGCTCGCGGAAATGATGCGCGTCTATCAAGAAGCCGCTCGATCGCAAGCATCCGCTGTGGGAATTGCACACGTTCCACAACCTCGACGGAAATCGCACGGCGCTGATGTGGAAGGTGCATCATTGCCTGGTCGATGGCGTGTCGGGGGTCGAGCTGCTGAAGGTGATGTACGATTTTCGCGCGGAGCCCGACGATATCCCGCAGCCGCCGGAACCGTGGGTCGCGGCGCGGCCGTCGAGCATGATTCGGCGATTCGCGGAGGCGCTTGCGCGATCAGATTCAACGCACAGTTAACTCGACAATCAACGCGGCGGTCGAAGCGATCGAGGACCCGGCGTCGGTGGCGGAGCGCGCGCGGCAGCTCGCGCGAGGCGTCGCGGGTGATGACCGAGCTGGCGACGCGGCGAATAGTGGCGACGCCATGGAACTCGACGCCGGTCACGCAGGATCGCGTCGTGGCATGGACGCGTCAGTCGTTCTCGGACTTTCGCGCAATCAGATCGGCCTTCGGCGGATCGGTCAACGACGTCGTACTGGCTATGCTGACCGAGGGCGCCGCACGCTACTTGCAGCATCATGGGTACGCCGTCGAGGGACAGCAACTGTGTATTGGATGTCCGGTCAACGTGCGGCACAAAGCGAAAAGAGTTCGCTGGGAAATCGCGTGTCGATGATGTTCCCGACTGCGCCGGCGGCGCCGATGGATATCGTCGAACGGCTGAATCTGATTCACGAAGAGACCGAGCGAATCAAGGCGGCCGGCTCGGCGCAGGCTCTGGAAGCCATCATGCAGCTCGGCGACGCGATTCCGCCGAGCCTGATCGGACCGGCCGCGCGCGCCGCGACCACGATGATGGACGTGGCGGGACGGATGGCGAAGTGGACGGACTGGAAGCCGCGGCCCGATGGATTCGGGCTGCCCGCATTCGGAATAAACTTTATCGCGACCAACGTGCCGGGCGTGCAGGTGCCGCAATATATTAACGGTCACGTATGCCTGGACATGGTGCCGCTGGTACCGCTCGGCGCGACGATGGGGTATGCAGTTGCAATACTCAGTTACTATAAGAGTCTATACTTCGGAATGATGGCGGACCCGCGCGTCATGCCCGACGTTGCACTGATGAAAGCTTTCGTCGATGACGCGTTCGCAGAGATGAAGCGCCGATGCGCAGAAAAATCAGCCGAGAAAGCTGAGCTGGAGCCGATACAGCAGATCGCCAGCAGCGCGTGAGGGGGAAGGGTAGATTAGCAATCAAATGTGAAACCCGCGGTGGGTTTCACGCTTCCCTCGGCAGGGGTGACCTCCTTCGGCTTCGCTCAGGACAGGCTCTGCACCAATGCCAGGAAGATGCGGGACGAGTTTACCTGAGTACTCGTCGGGTCCCTGTTAGAACTTTTACGGGCAGCAAAGTGCGTCATTCCTCTTCTCCACGTCCGGTTCCCCTTCCCACTATGGGCAAGGGGTTCAGGGGTTAGGTTATGCGGTGTGGATGGGCGCGCAATGAATTGGCGATTCGATATCACGATGAAGAGTGGGGCGTGCCGGTGCATGACGATCGGCGATGGTTCGAGTTCATCACGCTCGAAGGTGCCCAAGCCGGACTGAGCTGGGACACAATTCTGCGCAAGCGCGAGGCCTATCGGAGACGCCTTCAAGGAGTTCGATCCGGCGCGAGTCGCGAAGTTCGGAGACCGCGACGTGACGAGACTGCTCGCGGACGCGGGGATCGTTCGCAACCGCCTGAAGATCAATTCCGCGATCAGCAACGCGAAGGCATTCATCGCGGTGCAGAAAGAGTTCGGCACCTTCGACGATTACGTCTGGCGATTCGTCGACGGACGGCCTCGAATCAACAAATGGCGCGCGCTGAAGCAATTGCCGGCACGAACGGACGAGTCGGACGCGATGAGCAAGGATCTGCTTGGCCGCGGCTTCAAGTTCGTCGGATCGACGATCTGCTATGCGATGATGCAGGCGACCGGGATGGTGAACGATCACCTGGTCGATTGCGCGAGGTACAAAGCGGTGATGCGGTCCGCAAAGAGATGAAGCGGATTCGACGCGTAAGATTTGCCGCGCTTGACGAGTACCAGGTGGCGATTGCCGTGGTCGGATGTGAGGACGGGCTCGAAGTCGAGCGCCTCGCTCTGATGCGTTTTCCAGACGCTGGCGGGCATGATGATGAAGCCGGGCGGCGCGTCGCCGAGGCGGCCGTCGAGCACAGGCGCGTCGCGGTCGAGATAGAACAGGAGCGGCGCGACCTCTTCGTGGAATCCGTAAACGTAGAGCGGGTCGGCCGGCGCGACGACGCGGGCGATTTCTTCGGCGGCGGGGCGAAATGAATCGTCGCGGCAGGACTGCACTTCGGCGCGCGGAATATAGATGAAGTTGAAGACGACCAGCCCGGCGCATAGCGCGGCGAACGACCAGATCGCGGCGCGGCGGAATGCAGGCGGAGGCACAGTGACGATCCACCACGCGAGCATCAACGCAGTGGCGGGCCATACGGGCAGCAAGTACGAGCGGCGTTTGTAGGCGGCGATGCTGAAGAAAATGACGGTGGCGAAGTAGAAGATCGCGAAGAGTCGGACGGCGGAGCGGGCACTCCCTCCCGCGTCGCCTTCAGCGACCCGACCTCCCGCATGGGGAGAGGTAGGAGTGGCCTCAGAATTACCGGTTTGACTACTGACTATTGGACTGAGTAATGCGTAAATGGCGGCGACGGGGACCAGCAGGCTCAGCGGGGCCGAGTTGAGCAGGATGGGTTTCAAGTAGTACCACGGCGCCATCGCGCCCAGTGAGCCGAAGAAGCGGCCGACGTTTTCTGTATCGAGCTGGCGATTGAGGAAGGCGTAGCGGCCGCCGAAGTAGCACGCGAGGTACCAGCTCGAAGCAAGCGCGGCGCCGAGAATGATCGCGCCCGGATCGAGCATCGTGAGGATTTGGCGTCCACGGTGCTCGACGACCATGAAAATCAGGATCGAAACGCCCGGAAGAATTGCGCCGACCGGCCCCTTGGCGAGCACGCCGAGACCGAGCGCGGCCGCGAGTGAATATAGCGCGGGCAGATTGGACTCGAAGCGCGCGTCGCGGCCGGACAAAGTCGGGTCGCGCGGCAACCACCACAGAAAAGCGAACAGCGACAGGGACTCGAAGAAGCAAAGCGCCATGTCGACGCGGCCGTAGCGGCCCTGGCTGATGTACTGGTAGGACGCCGCCAGCGTCGAGTCCGGCGAGGACGGCGACGTCGAGACCGAGGATTTGGTACGCGAAGATCATCGTGAGGAGCGCGCCGGCGATCGCGTAGAGTGCGGAGGGCAGCCGGAGGTTCGCGGCAGTCACTTTGCGGATGCCGAGGACTCGATCGATCGCGACCGCGGTCCAGTGGAACAGCGGCGGCTTGTACATCGGGACGTTGCCGTTCTCGACCGGGAACAGAAGATGGCCGTGCTCGACCATCTGCTGCACGAACACCCCTTCGACCGCTTCGTTGCCGGTGCATACGTCGCCGGCGCCGAGCCGATGAAGGGTCAGGACGGCGACCAGCAGAGCGATCGCGAGCGATCGGCAGCGGCCGGTTTAGGAGTCAGTATTAGCTAGTCGCGATCTAATAGCTCAGTCATCGAATAGTCAGTCGAGGTCGGTGCGCAATATACTTAGGCTCTCGATACGCGAGCGTATCGTAGTCCGCGCCACTTGGCCTGGGAGACGTCGCGGGCGGTCGCACGTTTGAATCCCAGGCGCGCGAAGAGACCTGCTACGCGATCGTCACTGGTGCATGCGAATACGTATTTCAGGCGGCGCGCTTCGGCTTCCTTCAAGATCTCGCGGACCAGCACCGCGGCGACGCCCTCGCCCTGGAAACGCGTCAAGGTGTACATCGCGGTGATCTCGCCCGCGCGATCGCGGCGGTAGGGCTCGGTCAGCAGCGAGCAGATTCCGGCGAGGTGTTCGTCGCCGATTCGGTAGCCGAAGCATGAGGGTAGAATTTGCGCGATCTGTTCGGGAGACCGTGGAAGCAAATGACCTTCGGTCTGGCCGCGCACGATTAGCGCTTCGACTTCTTCGAAGTCGTCGATCGAGACAGGGCGGACGAAGCCGTATTGCATCTCAGTGAACAGCGTTCCGGCGCCGATGAAACTGAAAAGCTCTTCGTAAACGTCGCCCGGCGCGACCAGGTTGACGGAGCCGACGCCGTCTTCGAGTGCGTCGAGCGCGGCGCGCACGATGGCTCTGCGAGCGCGCGCGCGGATATTGCGCATCGTGCGGCGGATCCGATGTTCCTCGACGAACGAGAGACGGTTGCCGTCCTTGTCGATCAAGCCGCCGCGCCGATCGAGCATCAGGAGCTTGAAGACGCGCAGACGGCTGGCGAGTTCGCGCGCGAAGACGGTGAGATCGTCGGCGTCGTCGCGGCTCATCGAGGCGACGACGATCGAGCCGGCGCGAAGCCTCGCCCAGATTTCGGCGACGGCCGAATCGGGGGGATACGGGCGCGAGCGCAGTCCTTCTGATGGATTGAAAACCGGCGGCGGTTCTTTCGGCGCGAGCCGGCCGAGACGGCGCATCAGCTTTGGGAGCGCGCTCGGCGAGACGATGACGACGCATCGGGTTTGATTGCGGCGCAATTCGCGGAGCGTCAGGACTAGAGAATCGAAGTCGGAGATTCGCTGCCCGGCGGGAGGAATCAGCGCGAAGAGCAGGCTCTTGCCGTAGAATTCCTCGAGATAGAAAGTTTTCTCGGTGAATACCGGTGCGCCTCGGCGCGATTGGCCGGTGAGGTCGTCGAGACCGATAGATCCAAAATCGTTCACGGGCTGAATGTTCGTGGGCGCCGAGTCGGGAGGTTCTTCAATTCGGCTATGCGGGCTGGGACTTGGCGGGCGATATCGCGGGCGGCGTCGGGAGGACAGATCGGCAGCGAAGGACGGGACGCGGCGATTTCGGCGAGCGAGGTATCGGAGAAAACTTCGAGCAACACGCGCTGGCCCTTCTCCCACACGCGATACATGCGGCAGGTCGGCTGCAGCGCGCATGAGCTGCTGCCGTCGGTGCATACGTTGAGCGTGATCGGACCCTCGACCGCTTCGATGATATCGCGGAACGTGACGGTGTCGGCCTTGCGCGCGAGCTGGTAGCCGCCGCCGGGGCCGCGACGCGCGTGGACGAGTCCGCGGCGCATCAGATCGCGAATCACTTTTTCCAGATAGTACTTCGGGATGTGCTCGCGAGTAGCTATTTCGGTGCCGCGCGCCACGCCCGCCGGATGATCGGCGAGGTAGATCATCGCACGCAGTGCGTACTCGATCTTGCGCGGTATCTGCATCAAGCTCATGTTTCTTTTTCAGTATCTATGCGGGAGTTGCGGCGGCTCGCACCGCTAGAATTTTCTCGACGTACTTGACCAGCATGTCGTTTTCGATATTGACGGAGTCACCGGCCTGCTTGAAACCGAGCGTCGTCGATCGCAGCGTGTGCGGAATCACCTCGACCGAAAAGCTGTTGTCCTTGATCGAAAAAATCGTGAGGCTGATGCCGTCGATGCCGACCGAGCCCTTCTCGACCAGGTAGCGCGCTTGCGCGGGTGCGACCTCGAAGGTGAAAAGTTTCGAGTCGCCCTCAGGCTTGATCGACACGACGCGGCCGATGCCGTCGACGTGACCAGACACCAGATGCCCGCCGAGCAGCTTGCCGAGCGTGAGGCATCGCTCGAGATTGACGCGGCTGCCGGGTTTCAAATCGCCCAGCCCGGTGCATCGGAGCGTCTCGGCGGAGATGTCCATCGCGAAGCGGCCGGGGCTTTTTGATATCACGGTCAGGCACGCGCCGTTGACGGTGATCGAGTCGCCGATGTTGATTTCGGAAATCGGAAGCGAGGTGTGCACCGAAACTACCGCGCCCTGGTCGGTCGGCTTGAGGCTTTCGACGGTGCCGAGGTCTTCGATAATACCGGTGAACATCACTTCTCCTGGCGCGTTGCGGAGCGGTGGGAAATCTCCAGAAAAATCATATCTTTCTGAAGGATAGCTGCGCAACTAATGAAGAGGAAAGCGCGGTGCCCTGCTAAGCTGAAGCGGAATGAGCTCGAAGAAAAAACAAAAACTGAAAGCGCTGCTATTCGACTTTGGCGGCACGCTAGCGTTCCTGGATTTCGAATTGCTGGCGCGCGAATTTTCGCGCGAGGGACGAAAGCTCGATGCGCTCGCGCTCGAGCACGCGGAATACGCGGGTCGCGCGGCGATCGATCGACATCTGATGAGCCCGGGGAACGGGCAGGCCACCGCGGCTGCGTACGAGCATTTTTTTCGCGGCTGGATGACGGCGGCAGGAATTCCGGAGGAGGAATTTCAGGAGTGCGCGACCAGGTTTGGCGCGATACATCGCGAGGCCACGCTGTGGCGCGTCGTGCGGCCGGGCATCATTGAGGCGCTCGAGGCGTTCAAGTCGGCGGGCTACAAGCTCGCGATCGTGTCGAATGCGGAGGGCCAGGTCGAAGCGGACGCGAAACGATTCGGGCTGGCGAAGTACTTCGACGTGATTATCGACTCGCATATCGTCGGCGTCGCGAAGCCTGACCCGCGGATCTTTCAGATAGCACTCGAGCGGCTCGGCGTCGGTCCGGACGAAGTGAGATTTACCGGCGATATTTATTCGATCGATGTCGAAGGTGCGCGAGCGGCGGGAATCGAGGCGCGGCTGATCGATCAGCATCAGCGCTACACTTGGGTCGATCATGAGAAGATTCTGCACATCAGGGAGCTGCATCGGATTGAGGACTAACCCCACCCCTTTCGAGGGAAGGGGCAGCGAAGTCGAGATATGGGCGTGATTAGAGATCAGTCGGAAAAGATTTTTACTGGCGCGATTACGACTCGCCAGTTTCATCCGCTGCTGCCGACTGGCGAGTACGAAGAAATTGCGGACGGTGTGATGTTCTATCGCTGGTTCGCAAACGTGACGGCGGCGAAGACGCGCGAGGGACTGGTGCTGATCGACACGGGCGGCTACTTCAACCAGGACGCTACCGTCAAGCTGATTCGGCAGTTCTCGCCGGAGCGGGTGAACACCGCAATCTACACGCATGGGCATGTCGATCACGCGTGCGGGATGCCGGCGATTGTTGCCGACGCGCAGAAGAACAAGGTCGCTCGGCCGCGCGTGGTGGGGCATCGCGCAGTCGCGGCGCGCTTCGATCGCTACAAGCGAACCGCTGGCTATAACAATGTAGTCAATACGCGGCAGTTCAACCGGCCCGCGTCGTGGCCGACTGAGTATGTATATCCGGATACTTACTTCGATAGTCAGTTGAATGTAGTTGCAGGCGACGACAAGTTCGAATGCCATCATGCGCGCGGCGAGACCGACGACCATTGCTGGGTTTATATTCCGCAGCGCAAAGTGCTGTGCACCGGCGATTTGATCATCTGGGCAGCGCCCAACGCGGGCAATCCGCAGAAGGCGCAACGCTATGCGCGCGAATGGGCAGAGGCGCTGCGCGTGATGGCGCGGCTGGGAGCTGAGGTGCTCGTGCCGGGGCATGGATACCCGGTGTTCGGCGCGATTCGCGTGCGCGCGGTGCTGAACGACACCGCGAACTATCTGCAAAGTTTGTACGATCAGACTATTGCGATGATGAATGCCGGGCGCGCCGCTCGACGAAATAATTCATACAGTGAAACCGCCGGCGAATCTTGCGGAGAAGCCGTGGCTGCAGGCGGTGTACGACGAGCCCGAGTTTATCGTGCGCAATATCTGGCGGCTCGAAGGCGGATGGTACGACGGCACGCCGTCGAATCTGAAGCCCGCGACCGACGGCGAGCGCGGGCGGGAGATTGCGGCGCTCGCGGGTGGTGTCGGGCCGGTGATTGCGCGCGCGAATGAGAAACTTGCGGCGGGCGAAGTCGTGCTCGCGTGTCATCTGGCGGATTGGGCGGTGGCGGCTGCGCCGGATGACAAATCGGCGCATGAGGCGCGGATGAGAGTCTATGCGGCGCGGGCCGATCGCGAGGAGTCGACGATGGCGCATGGGATTTTTCGATCGGCTGTGGTCGAGTCGGCGGCGAAGGCGGGAGTCGCGGCGCCGGAAGATAAGAGGAGCGCGTGATCGATTCAGGCAACCCAACCCCTAACCCCTTCCCGAGCGGGAAGGGGAACCGGAAATTCCCTCCACTGAAATAATTGAGAGATCAGCGGGGGCGCGGTGGGAGCGTTAGTTTGCCGAGGATGGCGGGGGCGCGCGCGCCGGTAACGCTCGGGATGTTGCCCTGGTGGCCGCGCAGCATCTGGTAGCCGAGGATCGCGAATGCGACCGCCTCGAGCGCGTCGCCGTCGACGCCGACCTCATCGGCGGTGATCACTTCGACATCGGGAAGCTCGGCCGCGATCATGCGCATCAGGGTGGGATTTTTCGCGCCGCCACCGGTGACGATGAGCTGATCGACGCGACCGAGCGGAAAAATGAAGCGGCGGCATGCGTCGGCGATCGAGCGTGCAGTCAGCGCGGTGATAGTCGCGACCTGATCGTAATCGACGACCTTCATGCTGCGGCCGTCCGCGACGAAGCGATCGAGCAAGTGGGTTCCGAATTCCTCGCGGCCGGTGGATTTTGGCGGGCGGCGACGGAAATACGGATGTTGCATCATTTTCGCGAGCAGCGGCTGGTTGACGTGGCCGCTGGCTGCGATGCGACCGTCGCGATCCATTCGCAGGCGCCCGCCAGAGATTCGCGATGCGAGCGCATCGATCATTCCGTTGCCTGGGCCGGTGTCGAACGCGATGAGATCGGGGCTGTCAATGCGTGCACCGGGCGGAATGTAAGTGGCGTTGGCGATGCCCCCGATGTTCTGCACGACGCGGCCGCGCTTCGGATCGGCGAACAGCCAGAGATGAGCCAGCGGTGCGAGAGGAGCGCCCTCGCCGCCGAGCGCAACATCCATCGTGCGAAAGTCTGAGACCACAGGAACGCCGGTGGCCGCCGCAATGATCGCGGACTCGCCGAGTTGGAGTGTGGAGGCGACCTGCCCGCGCGTCGTGCGCCGCGGCGGCAGATGAAAAAATGTATGGCCGTGCGATCCGATGAAAGCGACGTCGGATAGTGCAACACGCGCGCGGCGCTGCGACTTCGATTGCGGCGCGTCCAAGCTCGCGGCCGAGCGCGAAGTTGAGCGTCGAGATCGCAGCGGCGCCGATTTTCTCGTCGGCGGAAGCGTCGAGCAGTTCTTTGCGGAAGCGCGCAGGATACGGAAAAGTCTGAAACGCGATCAATCGCGCGGGCGGACGCGAACGCTCGTCCAGCTCCACGACGGCCGCACTGATGCCGTCGTGCGACGTCCCGGACATCAGGCCGATTGCCAGGACCTTGCCGCGCTGGAGTCTAATCGTGATTCGGGCTCATCTTTATCCGCGTCCGGAATCGTCAGACTCGCTTTCGTCGTCGTCCAAATCGGCAGGACGAGTTAAACGAAGCGCCTCGAACCCCGCCAGCAGCAAACGCCATCCGGCGGGAAAGTCGAGCGAGCCTGAATCGTCGTGCGACTCGGGGACGATAATCACCTTGCGCCCGCGGTGCCATTGCACGAGCAGCATCTGATGACCGAGCTGGCGGCCGGTGACGCGATCGATCGAGAAGTCACCGAACATCGTGGTGGTGCGCAAATCGGAGAATGCGGCGCGGAGCATCGCATCGTCGATGCGGCCGGCGCTCGCAAGCGCGGCGGCGGTCAGCAGGCCGGCCGCGTAGATCTGCGCGGCGGGATAGTCGGGAGAATCAACGGCGCCTGCCGCGCGCATTCGGCGCGAGAACTCCGCGGGCGTCGGGCCGAGCGCGGGATCGATTTCGAAGGAATCCTCCCATTGCGACGGGCCGACAAGTCCGTCGGCGAGTTCGCCCAGGTCAGACGCGAAGCGAGCGACTCCTGCCGCTACGCATCCGAGCACCAGGATGTTGAGGCGTGACTCGGCGACGGCACGCATCACGTCGACGTCGTGCTGATAGCTGCCGGCGCTGGCGAGCGCATCGATGCGGTTGCGCTTGAGAGCGGGAAAGAGCCGCGCGGGAGTGGACTCGGGGTCGAACGCGCCGTTCCATTTTACGCGGACGCGGACTCCCCGGCGGCGAGCTGATCGTTCCTCGGCGGCGCGCTCGAAGCCCGATGCAACCGCACGCGCGAACGGAGATTTGGACGCGACGATTGCGACGCGCTTGCGCCACAACTTGAGCTGACTGAGTAATCGGACGAAGCCGCGCAAATAGTCACTCGCGGGAGTGAGTACTCCGACGATTAGCTTGTTGCCGTGTTCGTATAGTTCATCGCCGGCGCCACCATGATTAACGAAGAGGCGGCCGGATTGTTCGGCGATGGGTGCGGCGATGCGTGCGAGGCGATTCGAGTAGGGGCCGAAGATGATATCGGCGTGGCGATCTGCGCATAGCGAGCGGTAGATTTCAGCGCATCGGACAGGATCGCTCGCGTCGTCGTGGCATTCGAGCGCGAACTCACATCGTTCACCGCCGACGCGCAGCGCGCTGCTGGCATTGGCGTCGGCGATGAACAATTGAATCGCGCGTTCGGCCTGCCGGCCCATCGGCGCGTATTCGCCGGTCAGGGAGAGCGAGAGGCCGATGGTGATTTTCACAAGTCAGGGTGCGACTTCCGCGATGCCGCCCTTGATGACGGGCTGGCCGTCGGGATTGAAAGTCTCGTAGGCGAAAACTTTGCGGCCGTCGCGATCGCCGTCGGCCCAGACCTTGGTAGTGATAGTCTGGCCGGGCAGCACAGGACGGGAGAAGCGGACGCGCAGGCGCTTGAGGCGAGTCGGATCGCCGGCACATAGTTTGTCGATCGCGACCTTCGAGGTAAACGCCATCGTGCAGAGGCCGTGCACGATGATTCCCGGGAGGCCCGCCATCTTTGCGATGTTCTCGTCGACGTGGATCGGATTTGGATCGCCTGAAGCCTCCGCGTACCGGAAGGTCTGATCCTTATCGATGGTTTGCGCGACAGAGAAGAGCGGAGCACCGCGATCAGGCTCGACCGGGCGAGGTTCCGAAGATGCAGCGTCGCGGTTGCGAGCGCCTCGAATAAATATAATGAAGTGCGTCTTCTGAACCGGCTGCCCTTTCTGATTAGAAGCCTTGAGTTCGACGGTCATCGTTTCGCCGGTCGACTTGGCATCGATCGAAAGGACCTTTGCGGTCGCGGTGATGATGTCGCCGGGACGAGTTGGATTTGGAAATTCCATGTCCTGCTCGCCGTGCACAAGGCGCAGCAGGTCGACATGCAGGTCGGGATCCATCATCGCTTTCATCAACGCGTCCCACGTGACGGTGACGCCGAACATCGGCGGCGCGACGATACCGCCGGCGCGGGTCGCGTCGAAGAACGCGGGGTTGTCGTCGTTGTAGGCGCGCGCGTATTTCTGGAGCGCGTCGAGCGTGACGTTAGTCGTGACGGGCGGGTATTCGCGACCCACGCAGGCAGTGTTCAGGGGCATCTGTTGGCTCCGATTTTTCTCGGTGAAAAGTCTGCCGGCGATCCGCGACTAGTTCAGCTCGCGACCACCGATGAATACTGCCTTCAACTCTAGCGTCCGGCTGAGCAGGATTAAATCCGCGCGGGCGCCGATCTGAATGCAGCCGCGGTCATTCGCACCGATGAGTCTGGCGGGATTGGTGGCAGCCATCACGGCCGCATCGCCGATGCTGACGTGGACTGTTTGAACCATCCTGCGGACGGCATCGAGCATCGAGATAATGCTGCCGGCGAGCGTGCCGTCATCGAGTCGCGCGGCGCCGTCGCGAATTGTGGCGCGGGCGCGGCCGACAATTTTTTCTGAGCCGCTAGTTCCTGCCAGCGCGACTTTGTCTGTTACGACGATCAGTCCGCTTCTGCCGCGAGCGTCGAACGCGAGCCGCAACATTGCAGGATGGACGTGGACGCCGTCGGGGATGATCGCGGGGATTGCGGGCGACTGTGCGAGCGCGGCGGCGACGACTCCGGGATCGCGATGGTTCAGCGGGCGCATCGCGTTGAACAGATGTGTGAACATCCGCGCGCCGGCGTCGATGCCGGCATTCGCTTCGTCGAGGGTCGCGTTGGTATGGCCGATAGAAACGACTACGCCGCGCGAGGTGAGTCTGCGGATCGCGTCGAGTCCCCCGCGCAATTCTGGCGCGAGCGTGATCAATCGAAGCGCGCGCATCGCGAGCACTCGCTCGAAGGCGTCGCCACGCGGCTCGAGGTTGAGCTTGGGATGCGCGCCGAGGCGGAACGGCGAAATGAACGGGCCTTCGAGATGCATCCCGAGAATGGCGGCACCGTCGGCGGGGGTATCGCTGTGCGAATTTTCGAACGCGGCCGCGATCGAGTCGTGAACCTTCGCGATCTTTTCGATCGGCGCCGTCACTGCAGTTGGCATCCAGGCTGTCGTGCCTTCGCGAGCGAGATGACGGCCTAAAGTGGCGAGGAGATCGGGCGACGCGTTCATCACGTCGATACTGTGCGAGCCATTCACTTGTAGATCGACAAAGCCGGGCAATATGTAGTGGTCGTCGACATCAGTGACGGCATCGAGCGCGGTGATCCGATCTTCGAACGAGACCTGCCCGCGAACGATCGAGCCGTCGGACTTTGCGATAAGACCCGACAGCTTCAATTCGCGCCGAATCGCTCGGCGAGCAGACGCGAGAAGCGCGGCAGATAGACGAGGTCGAAAGTCTCTTCCTTGCCGGGGAACATCGCAACTGCCGCGCCCTTGAGCGCGAGCACGTGCTCCCATCCCAGTTCGAGCGTCATGTCGTTGTCCTGCGCGATGGTTGCGAAGGTCAGCTCGACCAGGAAGCGCAGGCGGCGAATCATTTTGTTCTCATGCTCGATTTTCGATGCGCGGTCGTCGTCGGCCATGAGTGCCTTCTCCGTGTAAATCTCGTCAGCCCTCATTATATCATCGAAGCATCGAGTGGTCATCGGCAACCCCGCGGGCTTGTTTCGATTGTGTCGGGATGCCAACCTTTACCGCGCAGTGAATTCTGTCCGCCTCAAAAGCAGCTTCATATATCTTGCAAACGCCGTAAACGATCTGCGCGGGAATTGGTCGCTGCTGGCTGTCGTGCTGGCGCCGTTGCTGCTCGCGGCGTCGTTATGCCTGCTGCCCGACGCTTTGAATCTGCAATACCGCCTGGCGACGACTTTCGAGCCGGGTTCGCAGAATATCAGCTACATGCAGGTCAATACCGCCGACACGCCGAGCAAGGCCCCGCCGCTGGTTGAGCCGCAGCCATACTCGCCGTGGGTCACCAAGACGCTACACGTGGCGATCGGGCTGGTCACGCTGCTGGTGACGCTGGTTACGTTGTGTTCGCTCAAGCGGATCCAGGCGGGAATCCGCGAGCCAACTCTTATCCACGAAGCGATCGAAGTTTATCGTCGATCTATTCCGCTTGTGCCGGGATTTATCTGGGTGACGATTCTGCAACTGCTCGCGCCGGCATTGGGGCTGTTCCTTTTCCAGGAGGCGTCGAGTTTTCTACCCGGTTCCGGTTCGATTGGCGTGTGGGCCTATATCGTGCTGGTGCTGATGATCATGCTCGGCGCGTTGATTTACGCATGGTTGTACTTCGCGCAGTATGCGCTGGTCTTCGACGGCAAGCACAGCTGGCATGCGCTGCTGTTCAGCCGCGATCTGATGCGCAAGCGCTTTTTTAAAGTCGCGACGCGGATCGTCGTCTTTCTTGCGGTGTGGTCGGGATACAACACGTGGGCCGCGGGCGCGTTCGTGGTGGTGAGCTTGCTGTTCGGACCGGTCGGAGTAGTGACGGGCTTTCTCGGAACGACGATCTTTCTGGTCGGTATGGCCGAGATCGCCGTCAACTTTGCCACCACCGCATTCCTCGTTGCGGCCAGCCTGAGACTCTATCAGGACTTGAGGGAACCGGAGGCAGCGGATCGCGTCGATTCCGTAGCACAAGCCGCGATGCAGCCAACAGCGCAACTACCGCAAGCCGCGCTCTCGCGGTAACTATTCTTCCTACGCGATTGTTCCCCGCTTCACGTGATTGTTCCCCTTCCCTCGAGGGAAGGGGTTAGGGGTTAGGTTCGCCCGCTCGCGCGTAGCGCTTCTCTGATGCAGTCGATCACTGCCTCGCTGTCCTTCATCGCGTCGTTCGAAATCCTCAGAACCCGCACTCCCCGCAAAGAAATGGCATTGTCGCGCGATTCGTCGTACTTCCATCGCTCTTCATGCACACGGCCGTCCAATTCGATCGCCAGCTTTGCGGCGTCACAGTAGAAGTCGACGATGAATCCTTCTATTACCTGGTGACGACGGAAGTGAAATCCATCAAGACCATTTCGCCGAAGTGCGATCCAAAGAGCGCGCTCTGCTGGCGTCATTTCATGGCGCAATTTCTTTGCAAGGGCCAACTTCTCCGAGGCAACGCTTTGGCCGCGTACGATTTTCCTGCTGCCAGCCATGGCTCCTCGGAACCTAACCCCTAACCCCTTCCCTCGAGGGAAGGGGAACAATCGCGTTGGGGAGGTATCCGCTTATCATGCTAGCGAGCGCGACGGGGGACAATCGCGGGAAGGTGATACCCACAATCACGCGGCCAGGCGGGATAGGGCGCGGATTGTGACCTGGATTGCGGAGAGGCTGGGCGGTTGCAGAGTCTTTAGCTCGTCGAAGAGGCGGGCGACTTCTACGAACCGGTTGGCGCGGACGCGCTTCAGTTGTTCGATCGAGTCTTCCACCGTCAGATCGGGATCGTCGGCGATTGCATCCAGCACCGCGCAGCACATCTTGATCCGCGCGGCGCGAAGTTCGGACGCGAGTTCGTTGGCGGCGCGCCGCTCCCAGCGGTCGTCAGTGCCGACCGATTGAAGCGCCTCTTCGAGCATCGCGAAGTTGAGTTGCCCGCTTAGCTTGAAGTAAGCGTCAGCCGCTTTGGTGGATTCGATTTCGCGGGAGAAACTCAAGCTCAACACGCTCAGAATGTGATCGGCGAAGGCCAGGCGCGCGAGGCCGTGCGCCAGCTCGCCGTCCAGCACGTCAACCCGCAGCTCGCGGTAGAGCCGCTCGAAGCGATCGCGCTCGCCCCCCGCGAGCATCGTCTCGAACTCGCCGCTCAGCGTCTCGAACGCCGGCTTGAAGCGGGTTACCGCGGCGCCAATCGACGTGGCCTGCTCCAATTCGCCGAGCGCCCATCCGGTCGCGCTGCGGCACGCGCGCTCGAGCGCGAGAAATGCGCCGAGTTCAGATTGGGCCGCCATCGTCGAGCTGTCACGCTTCAGTTCGGCGGCGCGCTCGTGGATCGAAAGCACGTCGGTCGCGATTATCCACGCACGGACGACGTCCTCGGCCGCGACGCCCCTATCGCGCACGTAGCTGAAGACGAAGGTCGATCCGGCCAGATCAACCAGTTCGTTGATGGCGCGAGTCGCGATCAGCTCGTGACGGAGGCGATGAGTGGCGACGTCGGCATGCTCGGCGAGCGAGGGCGGGAAATATGGCTGGAGGAAACGTCCGACCAGGTACGAATCGTCAACCAGCACCGTGGTCTCGATGCGCTGGATGAGATCGATCTTGGTGTACGCGGTCGCCAGCGCGAGCTCGGGCCGGGTGAGCCCCGGATAGCGCGCGTGGCGTTCATGGAGCACCTCATGCGGAGGTATCGCAGGCGCCATCCCGGTCAGGATGCCGCGATCCTCGATGGCCTGGAGATGGTCGCGAAACTCGTGCAGATTGCGTGCGGCTGCGAAGCTGCTCGAGGCTGAGCGACAGCACCTGGTCGCGATTGTCTGCGATGACGCGGTCGGCGACTTCGTCGGCGCATGCGGCGAGCGCGCGGTTGCGAGCGTCGAAGGAGAGCTCGCCGCGGGCGACGGCCGGCTCGAGCAGAATTTTCAGATTGACCTCGTGATCCGACATATCGACGCCGGCCGAGTTGTCGATCGCGTCAGTGTTGATGCGTCCGCCATTCAGCGCGTACTCGATGCGCCCCTTTTGGGTGAAGCCGAGATTGCCGCCTTCGACGACAATCTTCGCGCGAAGTTCCGGCGCGGTGATTCGGCATGCGTCGTTGGCGTGGTCGGCGACTTCGGCGTCGGTCTCGGTGGTGGCGCGAACGTAGGTGCCGATGCCGCCGTTGTAGAACAGATCGACCGGCGCGCGCAGGATGCATTGGATTAACGACTCGCCGTCGAGCGCGTCTGCGTCGCATCCGATCGCAGCGCGCGCTTGCGGACTCAGCTCGATTCGCTTCTGGCCCGCGACGGAACACGCCCCCGCCGGGACTGATGAGCTTGGGATTGTAGTCCGCCCAGCTCGAGCGCGGCAGATCGAACAGGCGCTTGCGTTCGTCGAAGCTGGTCGCGGGGTCGGGGTCGGGATCGATGAAGATGTGACGATGGTCGAAGGCGGCGATGAGCTTCAAGTTGCGCGAGCGCAGCAGGCCGTTGCCGAACACGTCGCCAGACATGTCGCCGATGCCGATCATCGTGATGGGCGCGCCGCGGTCAGGGTCGCGTCCCATCTCGCGCAGATGCCGGCGCGCTGACTCCCATGCGCCGCGCGCCGTGATCGCCATCTTCTTATGGTCGTAGCCATGCTCGCCGCCGGACGCAAACGCGTCGCCCAGCCAGAAGCCGCGCTCGATTGCGATTTGATTGGCGATGTCCGAGAAACTCGCGGTGCCTTTGTCCGCCGCCACGACGAGATACGGACCGTCGTTGTCGAGCACCCTGACGCGCGCGGGATGCACCGGGCCGTCGTCGGTAAGATTGTCGGTAAGATCGAGCATCGCGTTCATCAGCGTCTTGTAAGCCTCGACGCCGTCGGTCGAGCCGGTCGGTTGACGAGTGCGCGGCTTGACGATGAAGCCGCCCTTGGCGCCGCGCGGGACGATGATCGCGTTCTTCACGGTCTGGGTCTTCATCAGATCGAGAATCTCGGTGCGGTAGTCGTCGGGCCGATCGCTGAAGCGAATACCGCCGCGCGCGATGCGTCCGTGGCGCAGATGGCATCCTTCCATGCGCGGACTGTTCACGTGAATTTCGTAGAGCGGCGCAGTATCGGGCAGCCTTGAGATGCGCGCGCTTTCGAACTTGAGCGCGATATACGGGTCAGGCGAGGGCATCGCACAGAAAAAATTGGTGCGCACGGTCGCCTCGACCAGCGACAACAGCGCGCGCGCGGTGCGATCGTCAACGATATTGTCGATCGAGGTGAGCCGAGCGAGAAACGCTTCGCGCAACTCCGTCAATTTTTCAGGCGTAGCCGGACTGTCGAACGACAGACGCGCGGTAAACAGTTCGAAAAGTGACCTGGCGAGATCCGGATATAGCAGCAGAACGCGCTGCAAGCCGAGCCGCGCCGGCGCAAGGCGCATCTGAAATGCGGCGACGAGATACGCGCGCAGCAGAGCGACCTCGCGCCATCGCGAGACCCGCGGTCAGAGTGAGCGCGTTGAGGGAATCGTCGGCGGCAAGGCCGTTGCGCACGGCGGCGATCGCATCGGCAATCAGCGCGGCGCCGGGAAATTCCGCGAACGGCCGATGGTCGGGTCCCTGGACTGAAAAAACCTCCAGGTACGCGCGCGTCACCTTGCCGTCGGTGCGCGGGTGAAGCTCGTGCGCGTCCTCGGACAACACCTCGATCGCGAAGTTCTGCAACGTCGGCATCAGGTCGGAGAGCATCGGAGCGTCGCCGAGGCCGACAATCCGTATGTCGCTGTGCGCGTCGCCGTCGTGGGCGCCGGACTGCGTGAGGTCCGGCCTCGACCATGAAGTCGCGGCCGCTGGCGATCAACGTTTCGACGTCTTCGACATCGCCGACCGCGCGCGCCACGTCGATCGCGGCCTGGTAGTCGGCGCTGAACGCACCGGCCCATCGATCGGCGAGCAACCGTCCGCGCTTTGATCCAAATTTTTTGATCAACTGCTCGGTGAACCGATCGTCCCATCGCCGTGCGAGCTCGGCGATCGCGGTCTCAAGGCTGTGGATCACCGAAGTCTTCGGAGGATCGGCAACGAAGCAGAAATGCAGGCGCGCCGTGTAACCTTCACCGAGCGCCAAATAGAAATAAACCAGTGTGCCGTGGAGCGCCGCGGCGAGAGTGTCCTGGATACGCCGGCTGAGCTCGGCTGAGCCGGCCTCGCGCGGCATCACGACCAGCGCGATCACGTTGCCGTGACGCAGGTCGGGCGCGATGAACAGCCGCACCGTGGCCTCGCTCTTGACGTCGAGGATGAGGCGCAACTGCGCGCGCAATTCGGCGACGGGCGCGCGAAAAAGTTCGTCCTTGGGGAAGCTGTTGAAGGCGGAAACGATTTCCTTGTAGTCGTGCGAGCCCGGCGCCGCGCCCTCGGACGCCAGCACTTCGTTCAGCTTCGCGCGCAGGACCGGAATGTGTTGTGCCTCTTCCGCGTAGGCCTTCGACGTGAACAGCCCGACGAAATTGTCGAATGCGACGACGCGGCCGAAATCGTCTACGCGGCGAATCGAGACGCTGTCCATCGGGCGGCGACGATGTACGTGCGACTCGGCGCCGTCTTGCCGATCACCAGCGGCGGCCCTTCGAAGAAAAGCTTGCGGCGTGCAGGCGACAGTTCCTCGAGCGGAACCGAGCTGCGAAATCGCGACTCGTCGTCCTCGCGCATGATGCCGAGCTCGGTGCCGGGATCGAGCACGAATTTGGCGGTGCCGTCCTCGCCGCTCACCAGGTAGCGTCGATAGCCGAGAAACACGAAGCCGCCGTTGACGAGCCATCGCAGGAGGTCGCGGACCTCGATCAGATCGCGCCTGGCCGCGGTCTCCTCGCAAATCTGCAATGCGCGGGAGATCATCGCCTCGAAGTCGCTGGTGGCCTCGTGGACCTCGGTCAGAATCGAGATCACGTCGCGCTCGATTTGGCGCGCCTGCTCGGGCGTTGGAATGAGTTCGAGTTCCGCGTGAACGAACGACTCGCCGCGCTCGGTCGATACTGACCGTTCGAACGTCGCGATCCGGCCCTCCTTGTCGCGAGTGACTTTGATGATTGGATGGAGAATCGTGCGAACGCTCGCGCCGAGATGATGGAAATATTCGAGCAGGCTGTCGACGATGAACGGGCAATCGGTGGTGACGGTCTCGACGATTGTTAGCGTGTCGTTTTCGTCGCCGGTGACGGTCTCGACCCGCGCGATGACCGGCTCGGTGCGAACCGAAAAGAATTCGAACGCCGACTGCACCAGAGCCAGCCGCCGCTTGGCCGGGACGCGCTCGCGATTGTCGGCGGAGTCGCGCGCGAAAAGCCGCTCAGCGAACGCGGACACGAGCGGAGCCGAATCTGCGGGAAGATTCCTGTCGATTAGTTCGCGGAGTTCTGTCTCGATCGCCAAGGGTATCACCGGGTGAGAGTTTGAGATGAAACGGACGGACGTGCGCGTGCTTCATTATAAGGCGCGTCGCGCAGATTGCGTAGGGGGGATAAACTTGGGTGCCGATGCCGGAGATAGAGATCAGCGCGATGACCTTCGGGCCGTTCGGCGTCGGCCGTCACGACGGCAAGGCCGTGATGGTTCCTGGCGCCGTCGCAGGCGACAAGCTGGAGGTCGAGATAGTTTCGGAGCGCCGCGACTACGCGGTCGCGAAGATTCG
>CAVUUH010000032.1:0-93650 GCA_963744545.1 uncultured delta proteobacterium | reverse complement strand
CATCAGCGCGTCATTGACCTGGAACCCTTTGAAGTCGCGGCGGCGCTGCACCGCTTCCTTCTCGCGGCCCATCGAGGTCCACGTGTCGGTGTAGACGACGTCGGCGTCCTTCACCGCCTCGGCAGGATCGTCGGTGATCGTGCCAATCTCTTCGTTGCGCAACCGCTTCATGAAATCCTTGTCGGGCTCGTAGCCTTTTGGACTCGCAAGCCGAAGCTCGAAACCCGCGAGCGCCGCCGCCTCGATCCAGCTCTGCGCGAGGTTGAATCCATCACCCACGAACGCGACGCGCACTTTCCTGAGGTCGCGCCCGAAGCGCTCCTGCAGCGTCATCAGATCGGCGAGCAACTGGCACGGATGCAGCAAGTCGGTGAGCCCGTTGATTACAGGGACGCTTGCCTCGCGCGCCAGCTCGACCGCGGTCTCATGCGAAAAAGTGCGAATCATGATCAAATCCACGGCGCGGGAAATGTTTCGCGCGACGTCCTTGACCGATTCGCGCTCGCCAATACCGATATCATTCGGGGCGAGATAAATCGCATGCCCGCCAAGCTGCGCCATGCCGGTTTCGAAGGTGACTCGTGTCCGCAACGACGGCTTTTGAAAAACCATCGCAAGCGTGCGGCCGCGCAGGTACGGATGCTCGAGTCCAATCTTGAGCTCGGCCTTGAGCCGCGCGCCCAGCGCGAGCAGTCCGTTGAGCTCCTCCCGCGACAGCGAGCTGAGATCAAGAAAGTCGCGTTTCATTTCGGGACTGGCACGTTCTTGAGTGCGTTCTCGATAGTCGCTAGGCCCGCGTCCGCTTCCTCGCGCGTGAGGTTCAACGGCGGCAGCAGCCGCAGCACGTTGCCCGCGGTGCCGTTGACGAGCAGGCGATTCTTGAGGCAGTCCTCGACGATCGGACGCGGATCGTGTTTGAGCACGACGCCGATGATCATGCCGAGGCCGCGAACCTCGATGATTCGATCGCACGACCGCGCGAATTCTTTCAGCCGCTCGATCATATAGCCGCCGACACTTGACGCATTCTCGAGCACGCCGTCCTGCTCGAGCGCGTCGATCACGGCAACCGCCGCCGCGCATGCAACCGGATTTCCGCCGAAGGTGCTGCCGTGACTGCCGGGGGTGAAGCTCGAGGCAATCTCGGGCTTCGCGATCATCGCGCCGATCGGAAGGCCGCCTGCGAGGGCCTTGGCGAGAGTCACGATGTCGGGCTTGATGCCGACATGCTCAAACGCGAAGAATTTTCCCGTGCGGCCCATTCCGGTTTGTATTTCGTCGAGGATCAAGAGCAGCTTGTTGCGATCGCACCAGTCGCGCAGGCGTTTCAGGTAGTCCGCGCGCGGCACGACCACGCCGCCCTCGCCCTGGATCGGTTCGACCATCACGGCGACAGTTTCGTCACGTCGCGCGCGATCGAACGCCGCTAGATCGTCGAAGGGCACGAATCTGAAGCCGGGCATCATCGGCTGAAAGCCCTGATGGTACCGCTCCTGCCCGGTCGCGCTGACGGTTGCGAGTGTGCGTCCGTGGAACGAGCCGAGCGTCGTCAAAATCTCGAAGCGTCCGCCACCTGCGTTACTGCCCCATCGCCGCGCGAGCTTAATGGCAGCCTCGTTGGCCTCGGCACCGGAGTTTCCCAAAAAGACTTTGCCGTCGCCGAAATGATTCGCCAGCCGCTCGACCAGTCGCGCGGTCGGCTCGGTATGGAAAACGTTGGAAACGTGCGTGAGCTTCTCCGCCTGCTCCTTGATCGCGCGCACGACGCGGGGATTCCCATGACCGAGGCTGGTGACGGCGAGGCCACAGAAAAAATCGAGATAGCGGTTGCCATCGGCATCATAGAGATACGCGCCGTGCCCGCGCGCGAACGCGAGCGGCAGGCATCCGTAGACATCGACCATGTGCCGATGCGTAAGTTCTATTATCTCGGCGTTGTTCATCGCGATTTGCCGCTCTGCGCGCTGCGAGCGGTGTCGCTCAAGGCGGACACCTTGGCGCGGTGCTGGACCACTTCGGTGCCGATTCCTGAGCGGGTGAAAATTTCAAGCAGGACCGCGTGCTTGTTGCGGCCATCAATTATATGGGTCTTCGCGACGCCCTTGTTGAGCGCCTCGATACAGCATTCGACCTTCGGAATCATCCCTTCGTGAATCACGCCGCGCGCGATCAGTCGCCGCGCTTCGGCGGCATCCAGCGTCGAGAGCAGCTTGCCGTCCTTGTCCTTCACGCCTTCGACGTCGCTCAGCAGGATCAGTTTTTCCGCCTTGAGCGCAGCCGCGATCTCGCCGGCCGCGGTGTCGGCATTGATGTTGTAAGTCTGGCCGTCGCGGCCGAACCCGGTCGGCGCGATCACCGGGATGAAATTGTTCACCTCGAGGGTGCGCAGCAATTCCGGATTGACGCGATCGACTTCGCCAACCAGTCCGATATCGACCCGCGAGCGCTTGCCGTTATCGCCGGTGACCACCATCCGCATCTTGCGCGAGCGAATGAGGTCGCCGTCCTTGCCCGACAGGCCGACCGCGCGGCCGCCCATGCGGGAAATCGTCGCGACGAGATCCTTGTTGATTCTCTGCAGCACCATCTCGGCCGCTTCCATCGTCGCCGGATCGGTCACTCGCATCCCGCGCACGAAGCGCGACTTGAGCCCGAGCTTACCGATCAGTTCGGTAATCTGCGGCCCGCCGCCGTGCACGATTACCGGGTTGATGCCGACCAGATCGAGCAGCACGACTTCCTGCGCAAAGCTCTCGCGCAGCTCCTCAGTCTGCATCGCATGCCCGCCGTACTTGATGACGAACGTCTTGCCGCGAAACCGCCGAATATACGGCAGCGCCTCGAGGAGCACGTCAGCCCGATTGTGAGTAGCCTCTTTCACTCCCTGAACACCTTCACTGAACCTGAAACTCAAAAGGAAAATCAAAACAGTATTGCACGCTCGGTGCAATCCATCGCCTGTTAAGCAGCTTCCTCCAAGTGCAGAACACGTTCGGCGTTCAGGTGACATATTTTTTCCTTGTCTTGTTCGGAGATCTGCAAATGGCTCAACCAGTCAGCAGCGGTTCGATTCGACTCGTACGGCCAGTCAACCGAAAAGAGGACGTTATCGACGCCTAGCGCCAGGAGGGTGCATAAGAAAGCGGGCACGAAAAAGTTGCCGCTCGTCGTGACCACCAGATTCTCTCTCAGGTATTGCTCCGGCGACTTTTTCAAACCCCGTCGTTTGGCGGCGAATTGAGTGTGGTCGTTCAGGCGATGAATCCAGAACGGCAAGCCTTCGCCGAGATGACCGAGGATCATCTTGAGATTGGGACAGGCGTCGAACAGCCCGGAGAAGACCAGTCTGAGGAAATGCGTGCACGTGTCCATCGCGAAGCCCCATGCCGGGGTGGCGAGTTCGACATAGCCCTCGAAGTAGGCCTTGAGCACGGCGGGATGCGGAATCGTCGGATGCAGGTAAATCGGCACGTTCAGCGCCTGGGCGCATTCGAAGATCACCCAATACTTGCGGTCGTCGAGAAACTCACCGCGAACGTGACCATTGATCAAGGCGCCCTTGAAGCCGAGCTTCGTAACGGCTCGTTCCAGCTCTTTCGCTGCTGCGGCAGGGTTGGCAGTCGGCAGTGAAGCGAATCCCGCAAGGCGAGTGGGATGAGCCTGTATCGCTTGGGCCAACCTGTCGTTGGCATCGGTTGCCATCGCGATCGCCGTTTCGCCATCGAAGCCTTCGCACCCGGGCATCGTCAGCGACACCACCTGCAGGTCGATTCCCGCCGCGTCCATTGCGGCCAATCGCGAGTCTCCCAGGTTCAACAACTCGGCTGAAATGTCGTATCCGAGATAGCGTCCACGATCGGCGAGAAAGTGTCCGGGTACGTTCCCCTGTGGGAACTTTTCCTGAAACATGGGAGTGGCGAAATGATCTTCGAGCGTAATTACTCTCACGACGAATCCTCCCTGGTCTGCGACAACTTCGTGGCACTAGCCACGATGCGGGAGTGGGGAGCTACAGAATATAGCGAGAGAGATCTTCGTCCTTGACAATCTCGTCGAGGCGGCCGTGAACATACGCGGCATCGATGGTCAGCTCGCGATCCGGCAGCTCCGGCGCGTTGAATGACAGCTCTTCGAGCAGGCGCTCGAGGACAGTATGCAGCCGGCGCGCGCCGATATTTTCCGAGCGCGCATTGACCTTCGCGGCGATCTCCGCGAGCGCCGCGACGCCGTCCTCGCTGAAGCGCATATGCACGCCCTCGGTCTCCATCAGGGCGACGTATTGACGGGTCAGCGCGTTCTCAGGCTCGGTGAGAATGCGGATGAAATCTTCGCGGGTTAGGGCCTTGAGCTCGACGCGGATTGGAAAGCGTCCCTGGAATTCGGGAATCAGGTCCGACGGCTTCGAGGTGTGAAACGCGCCCGACGCGACGAACAGAATGTGGTCGGTCCTGACCGCGCCGTATTTGGTGTTGACGGTCGAGCCTTCGACGATGGGCAGCAGGTCGCGCTGCACGCCCTCGCGCGAGACGTCAGGCCCGTGCGACTCGCGACCGGCGATTTTGTCGATCTCGTCGATGAAGACGATGCCCGACTGCTCCGCGCGCGTGATCGCCTCGTGCGCCACCGCTTCCATATCCACCAGCCGCGCAGCTTCCTCGACGGTCAGGAGCTCGAGCGCCTCGGGGATTTTCACTTTGCGCGTGCGCGTCTTCTTGGGCATTAGCTGATTCATCAGCTCCTTCATGTTGAGGCCCATCTCTTCCATGCCCTGCGGAGTGAAGACCTCGATATTCGGCACGGCGTTGGCGCTGACTTCGAGCTCGACTTCGCGATCGTCGAGATGGCCGCCGTTGAGGAGCTTGCGCAGCTTCTCGCGCGTGTCCTTGTGCGAGTTGTTGTCGACCGCCTCGATATTGCCCTCGGGCGTGATTCCCGCGGGACGGCGAACCTTGGTCGGCGCCGGGAACAGGATATCGAGCAGGCGCTCCTCGGCATTCTCGCGCGCCTTGACCGCGACGCGATCGCGCGCCTCGTCGCGCACCATCTTGACCGCACATTCGGCGAGGTCGCGAATCATCGACTCGACGTCGCGGCCGACGTAGCCGACCTCGGTGTAGCGCGAAGCCTCGACCTTGACGAACGGCGCCTGCGCCAGGCGTGCGAGGCGTCGCGCGATTTCGGTCTTGCCGACGCCGGTGGGCCCGATCATCAGGATATTCTTGGGCGCGATTTCGTCGCGCAAGTCGGGCGCAACATTCTGCCGCCGCCATCGGTTGCGCAACGCGATTGCGACTGCGCGCTTGGCATCATGCTGCCCGACGATATAGCGGTCGAGCTCGGAGACGATCTCGCGCGGCGTCATCACTTGTGGAACTGCCATCGGATGAACACTCATTCCCCTCTCCCTATAAGGGAGAGGATCAAGGTGAGGGTCCTCGTACAGCACGCGATTCTTTTCGCGCGCGTTTCAGGATTCTGACTCTGTAAGTTGTTATGCAAGGCTTTCCCCGTGGGGATTTGTGGCTACAATTCCTCGAAGACGAATTGGTCGTTGGTGTAAACGCAGACTTCCGACGCAATCTTCATCGCGCCTTCCGCGATTTGCCGCGCCGTCATCCCGGAGCCGTGACGAATCAACGCGCGGGCGGCTGAGAGCGCATAGTTGCCGCCTGATCCGATCGCCAGGATGCCGTCGTCGGGCTCGAGCACGTCGCCGACGCCCGAAATAAGCAGTGAGCTTTCCTTGTCGGCGACTACGAGCATCGCCTCGAGCCGGCGCAGGATTCTATCCGTGCGCCAGTCCTTGGCCAGCTCGACGGCGGCGCGCCGGAGCACTCCATTATATTCCTGCAGCTTGGATTCGAACTTATCGAACAGCGTCAGCGCGTCGGCGGTCGATCCCGCGAATCCGGCAAGCACGCGATCCTGATGCAGCCGGCGCACTTTCTTGGCCTTGCTCTTCATGATCGTTTGCCCAATGCTCACCTGCCCGTCACCTGCGATTACGACGCGCCCTTCATGTCGCACGCTCAGAATCGTCGTGTGGCGAAACTCGGCACCCGGCTCGATACCCCTGTCAGACTCGTGGGAAGGCACGTCGATAAACCTCTTTCAAATGATTCACGCTGACATGAGTATAGCGCTGCGTCGTGGCGAGGCTCGCATGCCCGAGCATCTCTTGTATCGAGCGCAGGTCGGCACCATTGCCAAGCATATGCGTTGCGAAAGAGTGACGCAGCCCATGGGGAGTGAGGCCGGCGGCAAGGCCGGCCGCCTCGATTCGGCGCTGGAGGATCTTCTCGACGCTGCGCGTTGTCAGCCGTCCGCCTCGGAGATTCGTTATCACCGGACCGTCATGCTCCCACGCAATCGGCATCGCAGTCTTCCACTTTTTCAAGGCGTCCAGCGCAGGCTCCCCCAGCGGCACCAGGCGATCCTTGTTGCCCTTGCCCGCGCGAATCATCACCATCCCAAGCTCTTCGTCGATATCGCGCCAGTCGAGCCCGACCAGTTCGCCGACGCGCAGCCCCGACGAGTACAGCGTTTCGAAGATCGCACGATCGCGTAGTGATGCTGGCGTCGAGTCATCGGGCGTCGAAGAGAATTCGAGCAGCCGGCGAACTTCGTCCTCTTGCAGTATCGACGGCAGGCGCCGCTCATTCTTGGGAGAGCGAATCGTGCGCGCGGGACTCGCCGCGCCGATGGTAGTCTCGCGGTATCGGAAGAACGCCTTGATCGCGCTAAGGCGGCGCTGGACGGTGGCGCGAGCTGCTTTGTTTTTCATCAGTTCGGCCAGGTAGCTGCGGACGTGATCCGCCGTGATGCTTGCCACGTCAATCTCGTCCACACGCTTGCCCAAAACCGCGGCGCGATCGAGCAGGAAACTTCGGAACGCGAGCAGGTCGCGGCGATAGTTCGTCACAGTATTGTCGGCCGCGCGCGATGCTTTTTTCAGTGCGCCAGCAAACGCCTCGACCTCGGCTCCCATCATCTCGCGCGCACTCATTTCAGCGGCTATGCTATCAGCGGCGATTCGGCTGAAGAAGCGCGCCTTTCGTACCGCACGGAACTCAACGCTTCGCTATGAACTGTTGGCATTGCGCAACGAAGATAGAAGTCGTCACGGGAGAGCGCGTCGGTTTTCGCGACGAATGTCCCGGATGCGGGCGCGCGATCCACTCGTGTCGGAACTGCGGATTCTACGATCCGGCGTACAACAACAGTTGTCGCGAGCCGATGGCGGAGCGGGTGGTGGACAAGGAACGATTCAATTTTTGCGAATATTTCATCCCGAGTGATGCTGCGGCCAAACCGGCCGCGAAAAAACTGGCGCGCAGGACAAGCTGGAGGCTCTGTTCAAGAAAAAATCATGACATCGCGGATGTTCATCTTTCGTGATCGATGCGCGCAGCTTCTTTTCGTCGCGGCGTTCGCCTCAATCGTCGCCACCGGATGCCATCCCGCGAACAGCGCGCGCGGCGTCGTCGATCGCTTCATCGACCAATACTACGTCGCGATCGATCTGAAAGCGGCGGAGCCGTTCTGCACCGGCCTCGCGCTCGACAAGCTTCATCACGAGATGACTTTGATCGGCAATCAGAAAATCGACGAGAACACGCGCAAGCCGGTGGTGCACTACAAGCTGACCGCCGAGCGCGACGCTACTGACCACATCGAGTTCCTGTTTCGCGCGACCATCGACGTGCCCGAAGGCGGCACTTTCAATCGCAACTGGTTGATCACGGCGCGCAAAGACGCCGACGCATGGAAAGTCTCGAACTTCGATGACTACGAGTAACGTCGCCGCGATCACCCTAGCCGCGGGCAAAGGGACCCGGATGCGCTCGAAGCGCGCCAAAGTCCTGCACGAACTTGGCGGCGAGCCGATGATAGCGCGCGCGCTTCGGGCTGTTGCCGCACTAAATCCCGATCCAATCGTGATCGTCGTCGGTCACCAGGCGCGCGAAGTCGAAGCCGCGGTGAATTTCCCCAACGCGCGATTCGCGCTCCAGGAGCCGCAGCGCGGCACCGGAGATGCCGCACGATGCGCGCTTGATCAGCTTCCTGCGAACTTCACCGGCGACGTGCTGATCACTTATGGCGACATGCCGGCCATCAAGTCGTCGACGCTGTGCGCGTTTCTGGACGCGCATCGTAAGGGCGGCACGAAGCTCTCGTTCATCAGTGTCGTTCTCGACGATCCATCCGCCTATGGCCGCGTGATTCGCGATGCGACCGGCAAGGTCGAGAAAATCGTCGAGTTCCGCGACGCGTCTCCTGCCGAGCGCGCGATCAAAGAGATCAACAGCGGTTGTTACTTCGTCGACAGCGCCCTGCTTCGTTCTGCGCTCGCGGAACTGAAACCGTCGAACGCCCAGGATGAGTACTACCTGACCGATATCGTCGCGATCGCGCGGGCGCGTCGTGAAAAAGTTGAAGCGTGGGTTGCTAACGACCCGACGGAGTTCGCCGGAATCAACTCGCGCGAGGAGCTGGCAAATATGGAAGCTGAAATTCGTGCGGCGGTTAACCGAAAACTGATGGCGTCCGGCGTGACGCTCGTCGATCCTGCGACCGCCTACATTTCTGAGCAAGCGGAAATCGCGCCTGATTGCGTGATCGGTCCCAACGTTCAGATTCTCGGCGCGTGCAAACTCGGCGAGGGCGTGCGAATCGACGGCACCGCGTGGCTCAGCAACGTCACTATCGGCCCGCGATGCCATCTGAAGCTGGGAGTGCGCGCCGAGGATTGCATCATCGGCGAGGAATCGGAAATCGGGCCGTTCGCCAACCTGCGCGCGGGCACCGAACTTCTAGGACACAATCGCATCGGCAATTTCGTCGAGACCAAAAAGGCGCGCCTCGGCCGCGGCACTAAGGCGAGCCACCTGAGCTACCTTGGCGACGCGACTATCGGCGCCGACACCAACATCGGATGCGGCGTTATCACCGTAAACTACGACGGCTACGACAAGCATCACACGGAAATCGGCGACCGCTGCATGGTCGGATGCGACACGCAACTGGTGGCGCCGTTGAAGGTCGGCAGCGACGTGTACGTCGCGTCCGGCACGACGATTATCCGCGAGGTCCCCGACGGCGCGCTCGTCATGTCGCATCATCCGCAGCGCGAAAAGTCCGGCTGGATGGCGACCTGGCGCAAGCGCCACAACGACAGCCCCGACGGCAGCCTGCGCCGCAAGAAGGATCACTGAGATGGCTCGGCGCGATATTTGGCGCCGCCGGAAAGAGGGGAAATGTCGACGGAGTTGAATAGGCTTGTTGAGCTTCTACTTCCGTGGTCGTGGTTGGCGGGTTTATTGCTGGGACTGAGCCTCATACCAATAAGGTTGGCCGCACTCAACCTACATGAGCACGCCCTTACTGATTCTCGATGGCAGCATGTGGCGAAAGCGTGGTCGTCGGGTAGGCATGTTATCGCGATAGTTTACGTCTTGGGATATCCGTATATGCTGAAATGGAAGTTTCATGCGGACTCGATATTCTCAGAGTGGCCTCCTCCTCAGTTTCGAAGGGCTATGGTGAGTTGGGCCGTAGGTCTCGCCATCGGCCTAGCTTGCTGTCTATGGAAATTTAAATGGCAGCCGTGGCGCCGAACCGTTCGTCAGGCGCAATGATAGCGGTTCGAATCGGAAACCATCCGGCAAGGCGCCATCAGCTACCTAATCGATAACGCGAACCGCCGGCAGACGATGCAAGTAGGCGGGCAGCCGCAGGTTACGGTGCACTCCGACAAGTCGAGTCCTTGAACTAGCTCTCCCATCCGAGAATAATGCTCGACAACGAGGTGACGGGCGAAGCGATAGAAAATAAATCGAGAGTAGCGCCAGGACTCATGCTCATCGCATGAGTTGACGAGGTGGAAGCAGTATCGAAAGATTCGGCGGATGGCTTCCCGGCCCCACAGTCGATAGAGGCGAGCAGTTAAACCGCGCGGGTGACCGCTCGACAAAACGCGCCTCAAGTGGCAGAGCATCCGGCTCTGACTTGATTCTCTAAACTCTCCAGCACAAATTTTCTCACAGTCGTTTCGCACCGTCGTGCGTTCGGAAAACTCTGTAGCGTTCCCTGCGTATGCGGGGAAAGGAGCGAACGACCATGTGCGGAATAATCGGATACGTCGGGCCGAACGAGGCCTACCCAATCCTGCTCGGCGGTCTAAGCCGGCTTGAGTATCGCGGCTACGACTCGGCCGGCGTCGCCACTATCGTCGATAGCGGCAAGCTCGAAATTCGGCGCGCCAAGGGCAAGCTCGAGAACTTGCGGATGCTGTTGGCGGACTCTCCCCTGCAAGGTCACATAGGAATCGGGCACACGCGATGGGCCACGCACGGCCGTCCGTCCGAAGAAAATGCGCATCCGCACAAAGCCGGCCCGGTCGCGGTCATTCACAACGGCATCGTCGAGAACTTCATCGAGCTGCGCGCCGAGCTGCTCGCGCGCGGCCACAAGCTCAGCTCCGAAACTGACACCGAACTGATCTCGCATCTGATCGAAGAGAAGCTCAAGGGCGGTCGCGGCCTGACCGAGGCTGTGCGCGAGGCTGTCCATGCGTCTGCGCGGATCGTTCTCGATCGTCGTGCTTTCAGAAACCGAGCCGGGCACGCTGGTCGCGGCCAAGACTGCCACTCCGCTGGTGCTGGGACTGGGCGACGGCGAGAACTTTATCGCGTCGGATATTCCCGCGATTCTCGATCACACGCGACGCGCGATGGTGCTCGAGGACGGCGAGCTGGCCGAGGTCACGGCAAGCGCAATTCGGCTGATGAAGTTCGACGGCACCGCGGTGACTCGCGCGCCGCGTCAAGTCGAATGGGACGCCGTCGCCGCAACCAAGGGCGGCTTTCGGCATTACCTGCGCAAGGAAATCAACGACCAGCCGCAAGCGTGGATCGACACGATGGCGGGCCGCGCGGACGGCGGATCGCCCATCGTGCGCTTCGAGGGCGAGCTGCTGCCGGCGGGGGGTCCAGCGGCGATCGGGCGAATCGTGATGCTGGGTGCGGGTGCGTCGTGGATCACCGCGCTGGTGGGCAAGTTCATGATCGAAGCGCTCGCGGGGATTCCGGTCGAAGTCGATTACTCGTCCGAGTTCCGCTATCGGCGGCCGCCGATCGACGACCGCACGATGATCATTGCGGTGTCGCAGTCGGGCGAGACTGCGGACACTATCGCCGCGATGGAAGAAGGGCGCGCGCGCGGGGCACATCTGCTGGCGATCACCAACACGGTGGATTCGTCGATCGCGCGCAAGGCAGACGCGCAGCTGTATACGCGATGCGGTCCTGAGACGAGCGTCACCACCACCAAATGCTTTCTCACGCAGCTCGAGGCTTACTATCTGTTCGCGATTCATCTGGCGGCGCGGATGGGACGTTTGTCGGAATCCGATGCCGCACAACTGCTACAGCCGGCGCTCGCGATTCCCGGACAGATCAAAACCATTTTCGAGAGCGAGCCGAATATTCAGCAGATCGCGCGCAAGTATGCGCCGGCGAAGGACTTCCTGTTCCTCGGCCGCGGTATCAACTATCCGATCGCGCTCGAAGGCGCGCTCAAGCTGAAGGAAATTTCCTACATCCATGCCGAGGGTTACTCAGCGGGCGAGATGAAGCATGGGCCGATCGCGCTTATCGACGACAAGATGCCGGTGGTGGTGATAATTCCCAACGACGACCTGTTCGAGAAGTCGATGTCGAATCTGAAGGAGGTCGAATCGCGCAACGGCCGGATAATCGCGGTGACCAATCACGCAACCGCAGAGCTGAAAAGCGTCGCCGCGGAAATTATCGAAGTGCCGGAGACGAACAGGATGCTGACTCCCGTACTGATGACAGTGCCGCTGCAGTTGCTCGCGTATCATATAGCGTCAGAGCGCGGCACCGACGTCGATCAGCCGCGCAACCTCGCGAAATCAGTAACGGTGGAGTAGCGCTAGCTCCTAAGGCTGTTCAGGATGAACTGATATTCGATCGCTGTTTCTCGTAGCCGCTCGAATCGGCCGGATTTACCGCCGTGACCGGCTTGCATGTTGATCTTGAATAGCAGTGGGTGCCTATCGGTCTTAACGGCGCGCAGTTTTGCTACCCACTTCGCGGCCTCCCAGTATGGGACCTGCGAGTCCCATAGGCCGCTGGTTACGAGCATCGCCGGATAGGACTTGGCTTTAACATTATCGTAGGGCGAGTAGGACATCATGTAGTCGTAGTAAGTCTTGTTTTTAGGATTGCCCCATTCGTCGAATTCGTTGGTGGTTAGCGGAATCGACTCATCCAGCATCGTAGTGACGATATCCACAAATGGCACGTTAGCTATGATGCCGCGATAGTCACTCGGCGCCAGGTTCGCGATCGCGCCCATCAGCAGGCCGCCCGCGCTCCCGCCCTGGGCAAACACCTTGTCGCGTGCAACATATTTCTCGCGCACCAGGTGACGAGTTACAGCGATGAAATCGGTGAAGGTGTTTTTCTTCTTGAGCAGCCTGCCCTGCTCATACCATGCACGACCCATCTCCTGTCCGCCGCGGACGTGGGCAATTGCGACGACGAATCCACGATCCATAAGGCTTACCCAGTTCGGGATGAAGGCTGGATCGGTAGATAAGCCGTAAGAGCCATAAGCGTACTGATAAAGAGGTGCGGTTCCGTCGCGCTTCGTTCCTATCCGGTACGCAATCGAGATAGGAATCAAGGCGCCGTCGCTCGCGGTCGCGTGCAGATACTCGGTCCGGTAGTTGTTCGAGTCGAATCCTCCCAGGACTGGCTCTGTCTTCAGCACAGTCTTCCGATCGGAGGTCATATCGTACTCATAGGTTGTCCTTGGCGTTGTCAGCGACGTATAGATGTAGCGGACTTTGGCCGATTCGATTCCGGGTGTCGGCGTCAACTGCGTCGTGTAGGAAGGTTCCGCGGACGTGATGACGTAGTCTCTCTTTCCGTTCCAGGATCTCACGTGCAGTTTCATCAGGCCGCCGGAGCGCTCGTTTACCGCGACGTAGTTCCTGAACACCTCAAAAGACTGCAAGAAGGCATCGTCGCGCGCCGGTATAACGTCTTTCCAGGTACGCTTGTTGGCGACCTTGGCGACAGGAGCGCGCACCAAACGAAAATTCGGGGCCTCCCAGTTAGTGCGCAGGACAAAATCGCGACCTATATGAGCCACCTGATATTCATGATTCGGCTCACGCGGAATCACGGTACTGAATGCCAACTTGGAATCGTCAGCGTTGGCGTAGCGCCATTCACTTTGCAAAGTGCTTCTAAGCACGATGAACAAGTACTTCTCGGACTTACTCCGCGTGAGACGCAGGTAATAGCTATGATCGCGCTCCTCATAGACAAGTTTATCTTTCGCAGGATCAGTGCCGACTACATGCTTGCGGGCTCTCACGCTCAGCAAGGTGACCGGATCCTTCTCGACGTACAGCAGGGTCTTATTGTCATTAGCCCAGACCAGGTTAGGTTCGATGTTAGAGACAGTATCTGCCAGCACCTTGCCGGTGTCGAGATTCTTCACCTTCAGTTTGTACTGGCGACGGCCTACATCATCTTCGGCATAGGCGAGCATTCGTCCATTCGGGCTCACGGACCACGCACCGATTTGATAGAAGCTTTTTCCCGCCGCTAACGCATTGCCGTCGAGCATCACATGCTCGGGCGCGCTCATCGTGCGACGCCGGCGCGCATAGATTGGATACTCACGGCCGCTCTCATAGCGGGTGTAGTACCACCATCCACGCCGCAGGACCGGCACAGAAGCATCGTCCTGCTTGATGCGTCCGACCAGTTCTTCGAATAGCTCATCCTGAAGCGTCTGCGTGGGAGCTAGAAAGGAGTTAGTGTAGGCATTTTCGTCATTGAGGTAGTTCAAGACCTCTTTCGACTTTCGAGTGTCGTCGCGCAGCCAGTAGTAGCTATCGTCGCGGGCCCCGTTGGGCGATAGGACCTGATGTGGCTTCCTGGCAGCGATTGGCGGCGATGAAGGAGCAGGCCTTGCTACTTTTCGGGATGTGGCGTTCTTACTCATTGTGGTCGCAACATCCTTAGACCGAACAGGAGGCGCTGAGCGCCGGTGACTATCTCGAGCACCGCTATCGCATAGCAGAGCATCGGTGCGATAGGGCGGGTTATCGACGTGGCTTCCAGCAGGCCTAAGACTATGAAGAAGATTATTGCTTCGGTGCGTTCGAGGATCCCGGGTGGGTACTCGATTAGTTTTGCGCTTGGGCCTTCGAGGACGGCGCCTACCGCCAGAAATATTGTGATGTTCACGTACCAGGTTGCTACCAGGACTAGCGCCGGGAAATAGAGGGCTGGATCGCGCCATGCGATGCCGACGATTACGCAGGCCTCGACGATGCGATCGGCTGACAAATCGAGCACGCCGCCAAGCGGGCTGGCCGCGGCGCATTCGCGGGCGATGGTGCCGTCGAGGGCGTCGAAGGCGGCGCTGATTGCGAGTGCGGCAATCGCGAACGTCACGTGCGCGGTCGCGAATGCGAGGCCGGACGCGATGCCGGTGACGGCGGCGAGAATCGTCGCGGCGTTGGCGCTGATGCCGACGCGGAACAGACCACGGGCACATCGCGACTGCACGCGCTTGAGGTCGGGGTTCGCGCCGAAGATCGTATCAAGCATCGGAGGGGTTGTTTTGCTCCATCGTCGGAAAGAAAATCGAAGTACAGGGACTCAGGTCGCGACCAAGGTCCCAGACAGCGGGCGCATTGGCAAGAGCCCTACATAAGGAGAAAGTATCGCGGGTGCGACGGGACGATTGGAAGACAGGATGAATCGAGGCAGTGGTTTGAGATGGCTTATCGCGGCGATCGGGATAGTCATGACAGCGGCGTCGGCGCGGCCCGCGCTTTCAGCCGAGGCGCTCAGCTTTCCGACGACCAATTTTTCGATTGTCACTCCCGACACGGGGGTTGCGATCGGGCAGGCGCGTTACCGCGTCGAGAGTACCCGCGACGGCGCGGTGCTGCGCGGCGAGAATGGCTACTTTGACGGTCAGACCGACGTCGAGATCGCGCATATTGAGGTGGCATCCAACGGGCAGCCGAAGCTGAAGGAATTCGATCACACGTTCTACAATGTCGACAAATCGATTCTGAGACGCGCGCACGTGGACGTGAAGTCAGGCGCCGGGACCTGCATCGACAACTCCGCCGGGCAAAAGAGCGAGCAGTCCGAAGTGTTGAGCATCCCGGAAGACACCTGGGCGGGCGCGAGCATCGTGATTCCGATTCGGAATTTTCTGCGGGCGGGCGACCGAGGCATTAGTCGTCCGCTGCACGTCTTCAGCTGCGCGCCGGGGCCGAAGATATTTGCGATCAGCGTGAATATGGATCCGGGAAATGCGGTTTGGACCAACTATGGCGCGGAGGCGATGCGGGTCGAAGTGCGGCCGGACTTGGGATTGTTGAATTTGATCGTCGCGGCCTTCGTGCCCAAGCTGCATGCGTGGTTCGATCCGAATGACGGGATGACTTTCGTCGGTGATGAAGCGGCGCGGTTCTACAAGGGTCCGCCGATCATGCTGGTGAAGAAGCACGGCGCCGAGCAGGATGGCACCCCTCGCGCGAAATAGCGGAATCGATTCTTAAAAGGATCTAAAAGTGGACGATGCCCTCGCCGTCGACGTGGCGAGCGCTCTTCGAAGCTTTGGGCTTTCGATACAGAAACGAAGTCTTGCACAGCGGGCAGGTGCCTTCGGGCTGTTGGCCGCTGCGGCGCACCAGTTTGACGTAACGCACGGTTCCGTCGTCGCACAGGTGACCGGCGACGGGGAAGTCGTACACGGTACGGACCGTGATTTTCTCGCTCATGATTCGGTAGCGCTCCTGAAGTCAGTGTTCACCGGTTTCGCTCGTCAATAGTTACGCACGCCGATTTTTTTCGTTTCAATTCCCCAACCGCGCGACCGAAATCAAAACTCGGATTAAACACCATATTGAAATTGCGGCGTCGATCAATCTTTTTGACGATCAATTTCGAAAAAATCTTCAGCGTCATCGAGGCCGCGCGCGCACTTCGAAGGTGACCAGCTCGAACGGCTTGAGCTCGAGCGTGATTGCACCGTCGCGCGAGCGCTTGAGGCCGGCGCGCTTCACGGGACGTCCTGCCAGATCGACGAGACGCGCGCGCCCATTGGCGCAGAAGGTGAATCGAGCGATCTCGGGCGTCGGCGATGCGCTGTAGACGCGCACTTTGTAAGAATTCGCGCGAGCGAGCGGTCGCGCGGTGGAAAAAATTACTCGGGAATTGTTGCAGCTCAGCAACATCGCAGCGGCGTCATGGTCGTCGCGACGGCCGGAAAAAATCCGCGGCGGCGAAGTGTACGCCTCGACGCGTTGCAAGAGATCGCTCTCGAGATAGCTGCCGCGAAAAGTCGCGACCGCGAATTCGAAGCGATGCGCGCCGAGTTCCTGTGCGTCAGGCGTCTCGAGCTCGGGTCCGGCGCCGCCGCGGCGCGTCGCGAGGTCGGAACGCGACAGCCACCCGACGCATCGGAGCAGAGTCAGCAGAATCGTCGTCTCGCCCGCAGGCTCGGGGCGCGCCTCGACTTCGAGGATGCCGCGGCTCGCGAGCGCGGCGGAGAACTCGGCGCCCTCGACCGCGGTGAACGTGCGATGAGGCACTGTTGGATAAATATCCTCGGTGCCGCGCGGTTCCGACTGGCGCGAGCGGGCGGCGGACGACGCCGAAGCTGGTGTCGTGGACGGCGTCGGCGGCGATGACCGGCGTGCGCAGAGCGGCACGCAAGCGATGGTCGCGCGAGCGATTCGTCACCTCGGCGATGAAGTCGACGCGATCGAGACCCTGGTAAAGCGTCGCGGTGAGGACGACGTCGAGATTCGCGCACTTCCGACGAGCGCGCGCGTCGATCTGCCGTGAGCGAGGCGGGCACTTCGAACGTCATCGCGAGCTTGATGCGCTTGCGCACCGGGCCGTTGTCGACCACGTCGCGGAAATCGAGGCGGGCGTGGCGATTGGTGCGCTGTCGCCGACAGGATCGTAGTTGTACTCGTCGCCGCGATCGCCGTCGTCTTCGAAATACAGCTCCATCGCCGCGTTGCGCGTGAGATCGCGAATCTCCAGCCCGCGCGGCGTGGGCGTCAGGCGGAAAAATTCGTTCTCAATCGACGTCGACGACCTCGGGACTCGCCGGGACAGGCGGCAGAATCGTCGCGAACCAGACGATAGAAGCTGAATCCGGTTTGCGCGAGATCGTCGGCGACGAAACTGATGGTGCATCGCGCGGCGCTGGTCGCATGAATACGCATGGAACCCGAATCGGGGATGCGAGTTCGAATCGCATGCTGGAATTCCGCGAGATCGAGATCGCTGAACGCCGCGCGGCTCATGAAAAGGTTCACCTGCGGGCGGCCGTCGGGCGCGGTCGCGATCTCGTAGCGATTCACGGTGCGGCCGAACACCGACGGCTGGCTCAACCCGCCAATGATCGATTTGAACTCCGCCGCCGGCATGTCGGAATCGATCGCGCGCCGCTGCGCGAGCAACGTCGATCGACGACCGGGATGCGTCGGCCATCGGCAGTCTCGACGGCATAGTGCGCGTCCGGTTCGGCGACTTCAGCCTCGCCGCTGACGAGCGCGCCGCGACGCGAGCGACGGATTGAAGACCGCGATTTCGGACGCGTCGACGTTGCGAGCATTGAGGCATGCGGCTGCGGCGCGGCGCACCGCGGTCTCCGCGAGCATCGCAGCCTGATCGAATCGATAGCGCATGTCGACATGCACCTGGTCGACCGAGCATCCGCAAATCGAGTCGTGAGGATGGTTTTGAATTTCGGTGCGCCACGCCATCTCGAGGAACGCGTCGAGGCCGGCGCCGCGTCCGAGCGCGTTGGCAAGCGCGGCGAGCGGATCGGCGTAGCGCTCGAGCGCGCGGCAATTCTCGAAGTCGCGCTGCTTGATCCAGGTGCGCGCCGAGGTAACTCCCGGCAGCAGATGCGAACGCAGCGGCGAGCGCAGTTCGCCGCGATGCCGCGGCGTGCCGTCGAGCGGAAGATCGGCGAGTCGGCGCACGTAGTTCTCGAGCGAGCCGGTCTCGAAGGTCATCGCGGATATCTCGCGCGCCTCGTTGATTCGCTCCGAGAGTCGCGCGTCGGGCGGAGCGTGATCGGTCCCGTTCATCACGAGGATCGGCGTGCCGGCGGCGAAGTCGCGCTCGCGGCGTGCGATCTGTTCGGCGCGCGCGACGAAGCTGTCGACCGATTCGAGCGGCAGATTCGCGCCGTTCGAATAGCCGTTGGGCAGATAGACCGTCAGCACCGAACTGCCGTCGAGCGCCTCCCACGTGAAGCGATTGCGATTCACGTCCGCGCCGACTCCGCGCCACAACACCGCGGTCGTGAATCCGAAGCCGGCGAGAATTTGCGGCATCTGCGCGATATGCCCGAACTGATCGGGAAGATAGCCGACGTCGAGCGGCCGGCCGAAGCGGCGCGCGATCGCCATTCCGATTTCGAGATTGCGAATCAGCGACTCGCCGCTCACCAGGAAGCTGTCCGCGAGCACGTACCATGGCCCGACCTGGATTTTGCCCGCGCGAATCAGATTGCGCAGCCGCGGCTCGGCGCGCGGGCGCATCTCGAGATAGTCGTCGAGCACGATCGTCTGTCCGTCGAAGTGAAACGACGGAATCGTGCCGCGCTCGACCAGCGGAATCATGCGATCGGCCATCGTGACCAGCCGCGCGCGCATCTGCTGAAACGGCTGATACCATTCGCGATCCCAATGCGTGTGAACGACGAAGTAGAGATGATCCATAGCTGCTACGGCTCAGGCGGGACGGCGCGGGACGAGAATTTTGCGGCGCAGGATCATTATTTCCTCGCCGCGCTGATTGAGGCCGCGCGTCTCGACGTAAATTACGCCGCGGTCGCTTTTCGATTTCGACGCGATCGTCTCGAGCACCGTCGTTTCCGCGTAAAGCGTGTCGCCGGCGAAGGTCGGGCCGGTGTGACGCACCGATTCGTACTCGAGATTGGCGATCGCATTCTCGCTCACGTCCTTCACGCTCATCCCGACCACCGTCGCCATCACCAGCAGCCCGTTGACCAGCGGACGGCCGTGCTGCGTGGTCGCGGCGTAGGCGGCATCGAAGTGAATCGGGTTGGTGTTCATCGTCATCAGCGTGAACCAGGTGTTGTCGAACTCGGTGATAGTGCGGCCGGGCCAATGCTTGAAAGTCTGGCCGGCGGTGAAATCCTCGAAGTAGCGATTCATGCGAATGCGATGCGCGGGCGCGTCATCGGGAATTATACGACGGGCGCGCCGGTTGCAATTGATTGTGCTAGCTTCGACCAATCGATGGCACGGCGGCTCAAAAAACTGCTGGTCGCAAATCGCGGCGAGATTGCGCTTCGGATCATCCGCAGTGCGCGCGTGTTCGGGCTCAAGACGGTCGCGGTCTATTCGGCGGCGGACGCGAAAAGCGCGCACGTCGGCGCGGCTGACGAGGCGATTCTCGATCGGACCGGCAGAGGCCGCGAAGAGCTATCTCAACATCGCGGCGATAATCGCGGCCGCAAAACAATCCGGCGCCGACGCGATTCATCCGGGCTACGGATTTCTGTCCGAGCGTCCCGAATTCGCGCAGGCTGCCGCCGACGCGCAGATCGTATTTGTCGGACCGCGGCCCGATGTGATGGCTGCGCTCGGCAACAAGGTCGCGGCGCGGCGAATCGCGGTCGCGGCTGGAGTTCCGGTGGTGCCGGGAATCGAGACCGCGGAAATTTCCGCAGCGCGCGATTTCGCCGCGCAGGTGAGTTATCCGATCCTGATCAAGGCTGCCGCCGGCGGAGGCGGACGCGGGATGCGCGTGGTCGCGGAAGCGCGTCGCAGCTCGAGAGCGCTCTGGAAGCGGCGGCGCGCGAAGCTGCGGCGGCATTCGGCGACGGCCGGATATTCATCGAGAAGTATCTCGCGCATCCGCGGCATATCGAAATCCAAATTCTTGGCGACGAACACGGCAGCGTGGTCGCACTCGGCGAGCGCGATTGCTCAATCCAGCGGCGGCATCAGAAGATTGTCGAAGAGTCGCCGGCGCCGGGACTCTCCAACGAGATGCGCGCGAAAATGATCGACGCGGCGCTGAAACTCGCGCGCGCGGCGCATTACACCAACGCCGGCACCGTCGAGTTCCTGGTCGAGGGCGACAATTTTTACTTCCTCGAAGTGAATGCGCGCCTGCAAGTCGAGCATCCGGTGACCGAGATGCGTTTCGGATGCGACCTGGTATGCGAGCAATTGCGAATCGCGTCGGGCGGCAAGGTTTCGGAGCCGGCGGCGCCGCGCGGCGCGGCGATCGAATGCCGAATCAACGCCGAGGATCCCGAGCATGACTTCCGTCCCGCGACCGGAACCGTGCTTCATCTGAGCGTCCCCGGCGGGCCGGGCGTGCGCTTCGACTCGCATCTGACGCGCGGCGCCGAAGTGACGCCGTGGTACGACGGCCTGCTCGGCAAGCTCATCTGTTACGGCGCGAATCGCGAGGAGGCGCGCGGCCGGCTGGTCAATGCGCTCGGCGAATTCGCCTTGCTGGGCGTGACGAACAACGCGGCGTACCTGCGCGATATCATTGCGAGCGATCAATTTCGCGACGCGAAGCTCTCGACGCACTTCATCGACGAATTTTTTTCAGGATGGAAGATCGGCAAGGCCGAAATCGATGCGGCAATTGTCGCCGCGCTGATTACCGCCGGCGATCCGCAAACAGAAAACGCCGCGCTGCCGCGAAACAGTAACGAGCGGCGTTCGCCGTGGGACGCTCTGAACAACTTCGAGCTGTGGGGATCGCGGCGATGAAGCTCATGCGCGCCGGCGATTCGCACGAGATCGACGCCGAGGTGATCTCGCGCGACGGCAGCACGATTCGCGTCCGCATCGGGGACAGAGAAATCGCCGCGGAGTTCACGCCGAATGCGGACGGCGGCGGGATTCTTGCGATCGACGGCCGGCGCTACCCGATTTTCGGCGCGCGGCGAAAGGATTCGATTCTCGTTTCGGTCGGCCCGGCGTCGTTCGAGTTCAAACCCGCCGAAGCGGCTTCGCGGCGCCGCGCGCGCGGACTTGCGGCGGCGGAAATCACCGCGCCGATGCCCGGCAAGGTGCTGAAGGTGCTGGTGCACGACGGCGACCTCGTCGAGGCGGGGCAGCCGCTGGTCGTGATCGAGGCGATGAAAATGGAAACGACGCTCGCCGCCGAGAGCGCCGCGATTGTGAAGCATGTTCGCGTCGAGGAGGGCCAGACTGTCGATCACGGCGCGGTGCTGATCGAGCTCAGTCCTCCTCCGGCTTCATCAGCTCGCGAATCTGCGCCTCGAGACCCGTGATCCAATCCTCGAAGTCGCCGTCGCGCTCGACAACTATCTCCAGCTTGCCGTTTTTCAAAATCGAGACGCGCCCCGGATGCTCGGTGCGCAGCGGAATCTCGACCGCCTCGCGCGAGATTCCCATCGGATCGATCACCGCGAAGATTCTTTCGATTTCCTTGAGCGTGACGGCCTTGAGCATGACTGCGCCTCGTTGAGTTCGCTCTTTACTTAAATTGTCAGCGTCGTAAGCTCAAGGCGCGGCGCAACATCGTTCGGCGGAGGATCGCGTGTTCGGAACAATCAAGAAGGTAGTCAAGGACAAGGGCTTCGGCTTCATCATCGCGGACGACGGCGGCGACGAAGTTTTTTTCCATCGCTCGGCGCTCTCGCCCAAGGTCTATTTCGACGACCTGCGCGAGGGCAACGAAGTTCAGTTCGACGTGCGCGCGGGCGAGAAGGGGCGGCAGGCATTCAACCTGCGCCTGCGATAGCGCCGCGACTGATTTCGTTCATCGCGTGAACGCGAACCATCGCTTCATCAAGCCCGCGACGAATGGCGTCAGCCGCGTGCGCGTGTAGAGTCCGGCGGCGCGGCGAATCGCGTCGGCCTGCGTCGGGTACGGATGAATCACGTCGCCGAGAGTGCCGAGTCCCACGCCAGCTTTGATCGCGGTCGTCAGCTCGGAGATGATCTCGCCGGCGTGGCTCGCGACGATCGTCGCGCCGACGATCTGGTCGCTGCCCTCTTTCACGAGCACCTTCACGAAGCCGTCGGTCTCTCCGTCGAGCACCGCGCGATCGACCTCCTTCAGTTCCTGCGTATAGGTCGCGACTGCGATTCCGCGCTGCTTCGCCTCGGCTTCGTATAGTCCGACGTGTGCGATTTCGGGATCGGTGTAGGTACACCACGGAATAGTCAGTTGGCTCGCGCGCTGGCGCCCGAAGAATAGTGCGTTGCGGATAATGATGCGCGCGTGCGCGTCCGACAGGTGCGTAAACTTGTATGGCGACGCGACGTCGCCGCCGGCGTACACCAGCGGATTCGTGGTGCGCAGATGGTCGTCGACCTTCACGCCGTTCTGCTTGTCGTATTCGATCATCGCGGCTTCGAGATTCAACCCTTCGACCGCGGGCACTCGCCCGACGCCGATCAGTATTTCGTCGACGTCAATCTCGCGGCGGACGCCGTCGCGCTCGGTCGCGAGTATTTTTTCATTGCCGCGCAACCCGACGCCGTGAATTTTGCATCCCGTGATGATCTCGACGCCGTCGCGGACGATTGCGCGCTCGACTCGTTCGGCAGCGTCGCGATCCTCGCGAATCAGGATTTGCGGCGCGACTTCCAGCAACGTGACCTGCGCGCCGAATCGCGCGAACGTCTGCGCCAGCTCGCATCCGATCGGTCCGGCGCCAATCACGGCGATTCGCCGCGGCAATTCGGTCAGCGAGAAAACCGTCTCGTTGGTCAGGTAACCGGCCTCGGCAAGACCCGGAATCGGCAGCGAGGCGGCGCGCGCTCCGGTTGTGATCGCGGCCTTCTTGAATTTCAGCCGCTTGCCGTCGACCTCGACGACGTCGGGCGCGACGAAGCGTCCGTCGCCGATGAACACGTCGACGCCCAGTCCGCGAAATCGATTGGCCGAGTCGGTCGGGCTGAGTTCGGCGCGCAGCTTGCGCATCCGCTCCATCACGGCGGGAAAATTCACGCGCACGCCCGGCGGCACCTCGACGCCGAAGCGGCCCGCGTCGCGAACCGCGGCGGCCGCGCGCGCCGATCGAATCAGCGCCTTCGACGGGACGCATCCGAAGTTCAGGCAATCGCCGCCCATGAAGTCGCGCTCGACCAGCGCTACCTTCGCACCGAGAATCGCGGCGCCCGCCGCCGTCACGAGGCCCGCCGTGCCCGCGCCGATCACCACCATGTTGTAGCGGTCGGCGGGCGTGGGATTGACCCATCCGCGAGGGATGCAGATTTTCCGTCAGCGCGAGGTTGTATGCGTCGAGCGGCTCATGCTTCAGCGCGTGCGATGGCATCAATGTGTGTCCTTCAGGTCTTTTCGCGCAGCGCCCGTGCGCCGATTCGCGTTGCGTACACTGCCACCGCGACCGTCGCGATGAAGCCGACCGCCGTGAGCGCCCATCCTGCCGGCGTGCGCTTGCGCTGCCGCCGGCCGCGCGCGCGAGGTCGCCGCTCAGCGAGCCGATATAGACGTAGAGAATCGTGCCGGGAATCATCCCGACCCACGACGCGAAAAAGTAGTCGCGCAGCGTCACGCGCGTCAGCCCATACGCGTAGTTGAGCAGGTTGAATGGAAACACCGGCGACAGCCGCGTCAGGATGCACTATTTTCCATCCTTCCTTGCCGACCGCTTCGTCGATCGCTTTGAACTTCGCGTTGCCTTCGAGTTTTGCGCTGACCCAGTCGCGCGCGAGGTAGCGGCCCACCAGAAACGCCGCGGTCGCGCCGAGCGTCGCGGCGATCGAAACGTAGATCGAGCCGCGCACCACGCCGAAAATCACGCCGGCGCCAATCGTGAGGATCGATCCGGGAAGAAACGCGACGCACGCCGCGATGTAAATTGCGATGAACGCGACCGGCGCCAGCGCGACCCAGCCCGCGAATCCAGTCGAGCGCGTTGGTCAACCACGGCCCCGCGCCGATGCGATGCGCACCGTACAGGATCGCGATCACTGCGACGACGATCAGTAGAATTTTCGGACTGAAGAAACCGGCGGTTCGGCTGGTCGCGGTGGTCATCTTGAGGTTCCGGTGATGGCGAGCATCGCAGACGCGGACTGCTTATAATGCCATCGAGGATTGTGTAATCCTAATCCGCATGTCAGTCCACGAGCACGAAAAACACGCGCGCAAGAATCTCAAGGTCGGCGTAATCACCGCCAGCGATTCGCGCACCCCCGAGACCGACGAGAGCGGCAAGCTCATCCGCACTTTACTGCAGGACGCCGGTCACCTGGTCGCCTACTACGAAATCCTGCCCGACGACGGCGAGAAAATCTCCGCCGCGCTCGTCACCAATCTGGAAAATCTCGACGCGATCATCGTCAACGGCGGCACCGGCATCACCGCGCGCGACGGCACCACCGAAGTCGTGAAATCGTTGCTCGACAAGGAGCTCGAAGGCTTCGGCGAATTGTTCCGGATGCTCTCGTTCCAGGAAATCGGCGCGGCCGCGATGATGAGCCGTGCGATTGCCGGCGTCCGTCACGGCAAGTTTATCGCCGCGCTCCCCGGCTCCCCCGACGCGTGCCGGCTCGCGATGGAGAAGCTGCTGATCCCCCAGCTCGGGCACATCACTTATCTGCTGAGCAAATGAGCCAGTGAACAAGCTTCACGATCAAACTGTTCGCGACGCTGCGTGAGCGCGCGCATACCGCCGAGCTGACGCGCGAGTTTCCCGACGGCACCACGGTCGGCGACATCTGGCGGCAGTTGGTCGTCGAATTTCCCGAGCTCGGCGGGCATCGCGATTCTGTCGGCTTCGCCGTCAACCAGGAATATGTCGAAGGCGACTTCAAGCCGCGCAAGGGCGACGAGATCGCATTCATTCCGCCGGTCAGCGGCGGCGCCGACACGCCTGCCTACGTCGGCAAAATTACAATCGGCCGCAACCGAATCGACGTCGCGGCGCTCGAGCGCGAAGTTGCCGACCCTGCCGCCGGTGCAATCGTATCGTTCACCGGCACGACCCGCCGCGACAACGCCGGCCGCGTCGTGATTCGCCTCGAGTACGAAGCCTACGAGCCGATGGCGCTATCCGAGATGCGCAAGCTCGCAGTCGAGGCGGGCGCGCGATGGAAAATCACGCGCATCGCAATCGCGCATCGCGTCGGCGTCGTCGAAATCGGCGAGACGTCGGTCGCGATTGCAGTCTCAGCGCCGCATCGCGCCGAAGCCTTCGAGGCATGCCGCTTCGCAATCGATCGTCTGAAGGAAATCGTCCCAATCTGGAAAAAAGAGCACTTCGAAGGCGGCGAAGTCTGGATCGGCTGCCAAACCTCGCACCCACCCGCCCTCGAATGAGCATTTCGACACCCCTCATTGACCGACCGGACAGTTAACCAGTTACAAATGTAGGATGGCGTTGGGCGAAACTTCTGTTGAAAAAATCATCCTGGCTGAGCCGCGCGGATTTTGCGCCGGCGTCGATCGTGCCGTCGAGGCTGTCCGCAGCGCGCTGCGCTCCTACGGACGCCCGCTCTACGTGCGCCATCAGATCGTGCACAACCGCTTCGTGCTCGAGGCGCTGGAAAAGGAAGGCGCGATTTTTGTCGAGAGCCTCGACGAGGTGCCCACCGGCCAGCGCGTCATCTTCAGCGCTCATGGGGTCGCGCCCAGCGAATGGGACCGCGCCAAGGACCGCGAGCTGCGCGTTATCGACGCCACCTGCCCGCTCGTCACCAAGGTTCATCTCGAAGTCAAAAAGTACGACGACGAGGGCCGCACCGTTATCCTGATTGGCCACGCCGGCCACGAGGAAGTGAAGGGCACGCTCGGCGTCGCGCCCGGCAAGGTGGTGCTGGTGGGCAGCGTCGCGGAGGCGCGCACGGTCGCGGTCGAGAATCGGCGATCGTATCGCGGCAGTCACGCAGACCACGCTCAGCGTCGACGACACGCGCGAGATCATGGAGACGCTCAAGGATCGTTTCCCCACGATGCAGGCGCCGAAGACCGACGACATCTGCTACGCGACCCAGAACCGCCAGAACGCGGTCAAGGAACTGGTGCAGGTCAGCGACGCGGTGCTGGTCGTCGGCTCGAAGCAGAGCTCGAATGCGAACCGGCTGGTCGAAGTCGCGCGGATGCGTGGCGCGCGCGCGTTCCTGGTCGATTCGATCGCCGACGTCGAGCCCTCGATGCTCGAAGGGGTGCGCTCGCTTGGCCTGACCGCCAGCGCGTCGTCGCCCGAATGGCTGGTCGAGGAAATCATCGGCGCGTTCGCCCGCTCCGGCGCCGAGGTCGAGCTGCTGAGCGTCGCCAAAGAGCGCGTCCATTTCCCGCTCCCAATGCCCGCCGACTGATCTGTGCACGTTCCCCCTTTCCATTCTGGAAAGGGGGTTAGGGGGATAGGACGCGACGATCTCCATGGTTTTGTGGTTCCCCTTCCCACCATGGGAAGGGGTTAGGGATTAGGTCGCGCGCATCGAGCACCATCGCCACTGGGGTTCGCCCATCCCGCCTTGACAATTCCGCGCCATTGCTTGCAGACTCATCCGGATTTCGACGAACCCTGAGAGGAACATTCCGATGCGAACAGCTATCGCGCGCGCGCTGATACTGCCCGTCCTGCTGGCAATCCCGTTCGTCAGCGGATGCCAGTCCGAGTCGAAGAAACATCTGTACACAGCTGAAGATCTGTTCGAAAAGCGCGATCTCGACGGCGCCAAAAAAGAACTCGAGCTCTCGATCAAAGCCGACCCCAACAATCTCGACGCGCACAAGTCGCTCGCGCATATAGACCAGGCGCTCGGCGATGAGGAAGGCGCCGCCAAGGAATACATGGCCGCCTCGGCGCTCGATCCCACCGATCAGAAACTCCTCGACCAGGCCCGGCTCTACAAACAGCTCCAGGACATGGCGAATTCCTCGGGCCAGGCGCTCGACAAGATCAAGGCAGGCCAGGTCACCGAGGGCGTCGCTCAGCTTAAGGACATCATCTACGACCAGCAGGATTGCCGACAGCCCAGCAGAAAGCGGTGAGCGCGCTCTCCGATGCGATCCCGATTATCGAAAAAGTCGGCGACCAGCAGATGGCCGACAAGAAGTACCCCGACGCGATTAACACCTACGAGCAAGGCATCCGCGCCGCGATGCTCCTGGCCAGGGCGCACAAGATGGACACGCTCGGGACCGACGCCGACCCGATGATGCACAAGATGACCGAGGCCGCCAAGGACGCAGGCACGCCCGACGCGACCTTCAAGCTGTTCAATGACGTGATCGGCGACTATCCCGACGACAAGGTCGCCAACATTGAATTGGCGCAGGTCTATCTCAGCAAGACTCCGCCTGACTACGATACCGCCGCCGACCTGGAAGAGCGCGGCGGCGCGCCCGACGACCAGGTTCGCAAGCTCCGCGACATGGCCAAGAAGCATCGCAAGTGAGAGGCGTCGGGCAATTCCGACGCTCGCGACTGCGATGAGCTAGTGCCACAATCGCCCCCGATGCGCCGGCGCGGCTATATCGCAGTCGAAGGCCCAATCGGGGTTGGCAAAACGAGTCTCGCGCAAGCGCTCGCGCGCGAACTCGGTGCGCGCCTGATGCTCGAGGACGCCGACAACAATCCGTTCCTGCCGCGCTTCTACCAGGACCCCGACAAGTACGCATTTCCCGCGCAGCTTTATTTCCTGCTCACCCGCCACAATCAGCAACGCGAGCTGAAGCAGCAGGATCTCTTCACCCAGGCCACGATCGCCGACTACCTGTTCGCCAAGGATAAAATTTTCGCCGCGATGAATCTCGCGCCCGACGAGCTCAAGCTCTACGACAACGTGTACAAACTGCTCGACGCCGCAGATGGCCAAGCCCGACCTGGTCGTCTACGTGCGCGCGACTATCGAGGTGCTGGCCGAGCGCCTGCGCAAGCGCAATCGCGATTTCGAACGCCACATCAGCTTCGACTACCTCGAGCGAGTGTCATCGGCCTACCGCGATTTCTTTTTCTACTACGACGAAGCCCCGCTGCTGGTGGTCGACACGTCGGACATCGACTTCGTCGCCAACCCCGAAGACCTGGGCCAGCTAATCCGCGAAATCGACCGCGCCGGCACCGGCACCCAATACTTCGTCCCACGGAAGAATTGAAACCCCTATTCTGGTCCCGCTTCCAACTATTGAAGGGGTTAGATTCCGTGCGCGCTTCGCGCGCTCTCTGTCATCCTGAGGGAGCGAGCAAGGCGAGCGGCAGGAAGGATCTCGGACAGCTTCGCGCCACGCGAAGCCGGTTCCGGTCTCTTACTCGCGCGTCGCGCGCGCTCCCTATAGTCCTGCTATTCTCGTTCGAGGATTTGGTTGGGATTTTGGACGACGGGAATCTGCTCAAAGGGAAGAAATCGATTCCCCCTCGCTCCGAGCCAAATCGTCTTGAATTTCAAAATGAGACGCTTCCAGCCTGTGGTATGACTTGTTCGATTCGCCTGTTCTCATCAGCCGAGACCCCGCTCAAATCCTCTCGCTCTCACGACCATCGCCCCGCGCAAATTCGCGCTTGACATAAGGCGAACAAATAGCGAAAATAGGCTCCTTCAAGGAGGACAAATCCCATGGCGACCTGGAATGAATTCGAGACCGATGCGCCCGACATCGCGGCGGCCGGAAAACAGATGCTCTACCAATTCGGCGTTGGCCTTGCCTTTCTCGCGACGCTGCGCAAAGACGGCGCGCCTCGCCTGCATCCGGTTTGCCCGACCATCGTCGACGGCCATCTCTATGCGCTCATCGGGCCGAGTCCCAAGCGCGGCGATTTGAAGCGCGACGGCCGCTATGCACTCCATACCTTTCCGCCGGTCGAGGTTGATGACGAGTTCCTCGTGATGGGCCGTGCGGAATTCATCGACGACAAGACTATCGAGGAAAAAGTTCGCAACGATTGCGTTAGCCGCGGTATGACCACGACCGGCGACGACCTTCCGTTCGAGTTCCGCATCGAGAGCGTGATGCATGCGAAGTACCCGGGCGGTCACGGCACCTGGCCGCCGAAATATTCGATTTGGAAATCGAGCTGATGCTATGACACGGCGATGGCATCGAAGGGCAAATCTCCGCGCATCGCGATTGGCTTTCGGGTCAAGACCGGACGCGCGACTGCGGTCGTGATGGCGGGACCGGCGTCCGCTCCGCGCGTGCTGTCGCGCAAGAGTGTGCAACTGTTCGATCCTGCGATCCCCGAGTCTCATCAGCCGTTTCATGCCGAGCTCGAGCTGTCACCATCCGATAGCGCGCGCGTCGTGCCTCTTGCTCTGAAAGCCGTCGAGCGCGTCGCGCTGTCTGCGCTGCGCGAACTCGTCGACGAGATTCGTCTGATGGACGCATCGTAGGAATTGCGCTGGTCGCGGGCAGCGCGACCGATCCAGAATCGATTCGCAATCCTCACATGCGCGCGCATGCGCGCGAAGGCCAGCTCTTCCCGCAAGCGCTTGCCGCGGCCGCCAAGATGATTCGTATTCCCGCGATAACGATGGTCGAATCCGAAGTCTTCGGCTCTGCCGCCTCGAAACTTGGGAAGATCGCCCGACGCTATCAAGATCGCCGTTGCAGAATTGGGCCGCGATATCGGCAAGCCGTGGAGCGCCGAAGAGAAAGCCGCCGCGGCCGCGGCCTGGATTGTCCTGGCCGACTAACTCGCGCTATGAAGTTTTTTTGTCGAGACTCTTGACTGATTAACCCGCCATCTTTAGTCTAGCCACCCTATCGACTAAAGAGTCGCCGAAATGCTGTCGAAAAAATCCAAATATGCCCTCAAGGCGATGCTGGTATTGGCCAAAGAATATGGACAGGGACCGGTGTTGATCTCTGATATGGCGCAGCGCGAGGGTATCCCGCGCAAGTTTTTGGAACTGATACTGCTCGAGCTCAAGAACCAGGGACTTTTGCAGAGTAAGAAGGGCAAAGGCGGTGGATATTTCCTTGGACGCGAGCCTCATCTGATCAGCGTCGGACACATAATACGCGTGCTGGACGGTCCAATCGCGCCGTTGCCATGCGTCAGCAAGACTGCTTACATGCGATGCCGCGAATGCCGCGACGAGCGCAGTTGCGGCATCAGGATAGTGATGAAAGAAGTCCGCGACGCGACCGCAAAAATAATGGACTCGACTTCGCTCGAGGATATGCTCAAGCGGGTCGAGGCAGTCGTCACCGGCAACGAATCGCTGAGTTTCTCGATCTGAAATGAGGTCAGCTCTTTTTTTGAAAGACTAGTCTAGTCATCTAATAGGATAGATTATGAAACCAGATTCGAATCTGACCAGCCGCAGCGACCTTCAACCAGAAGCCGATCCGGGCAACGAAATTCTCCGGCGGATCGCGAACGCAATCAGCGGGGTGCGTTTCGGATCGGTCGAGGTCGTAATCCAGGACTCGCGCGTCGTGCAAATCGAGCGGAAGGAGAAGTTCCGCTTCGACAAGACCGGTCGAGGATAGCTGATCGATATTGAGGAGTCCCGGACCAGGGAAGGATCCGGGTGCATCATGCCAGAGCCGTCAATCACCAACCGCGAGCTGACCGGTCATCCGGAAGTTCCCCAAGACGACGAGGGACTTTTTGAGATGAGAAACCGCGTTACGCTCCGTTTTCCGTGGATCCTGCCGATACTTGCGATAACCTCAGGCTTGATGATGCCGGCGGCGGCATCGCACAGACCGCTGCCCCCCGACCATCAACTCCTGCGGATGCACCATCGTCAAATCGGGATCCTACAAGATCGGGCTTGCAATCGATTCGACGCAGGGACTCACACCGGCCGGTGCATGCATCGAGATCGCCTCGAGTTTCGTGATCCTGGACGGCGGCAAGAAAACCATTACCGGCCCCGGCGGCCCGACTCCAACCGGAATCGGAGTTTGGGTTCACCATCCCTTCCGCTCGGACTTTCTCGAATTTCGGGGCTCCGTGATTAGCGGATTCGACGTCGGCTTGCTGATCCAGAGCAGACAGACCGTCGCCGACGATGTCACGGCGAATTCCAATGGAACGGCGGGCGTCGAGCTCTTCAAAGCCGAGGACATCGAGCTGACCAACACTACGGCGGAGACCAATCTCAACTACGGAATATGGCTGAGGCAAACGTCCGTCAGTGACGTGACCGATTCGAAGACCGAGTCCAACGGCAATATCGGACTGTACGTGGGATGCTCGGCGATCGGCCCGACCAGCTCCGGATGCGGCGGAGGACCGTCGCCCGGCAACTACATTTTCACCGGCAATATCCAGGCGAACGCCAACTATGGCGTCGCGCTGGATATCGGCGCCAAAACCTCGATCGTCACCAACCAGGTATTGAGCGGCGGCACGCACAATTCGAAGGACGACCTGTTCGACGCGAACTCGAGTTGCGGCAGCAATAAATGGTTCGCCAACGATTCGACGGCGACCAACAACCAGGCCGGCGGCTGCATCAAATGACGAAAACTCAGGAAGGAGCCCGGACCAGGGAAGGATCCGGCTGCACCATGACAGAGCTAATTTCCAACCGCGAGCTGACCGGACATCCGGAAGTTCCCCAATACGATGAGGGGCTTCCGAGATGAGAAAATCTCACTTTGCCGATTCTGCCGGTCCTGCTGGCGGCGGTAATTATCGGGGCGGTCTTCGCCGCCCGGCCGGCGCACGCGCAGTCGGCACCCGCCGCCGATCCGAAGGATCAGGAAATCCAATTGCTCAAGACAGAAATCAACCAGCTCGAGCATCGGGTCGATACGCTCGAAGGACTTGACCAGAAGGTGAAAGTGATCGACCGCAAGCTGGAAGTTCAGCAGGAGACCCTGCAGACCGACCATCAGAAGTCGCTCTCGATGCCTGTTGTCCACGGTAAGCGAGGAATGGATTCTCCCTCTCCTCACCCAACCACGATTACAATCTCAATTTGAGTGGAATCATCCAGGGCGACGGCCGCTTCTTCACCAGCGGCACGGACAAGGACGTCAGCAGCACATTCTTCCTGAACCGGGTGCGCCCGATTCTGACCGGCTCGCTCGGCCAGTACTACAACTTCAACATCACGCCCGACTTCGGCCAGGGCAGGGTCACGCTGCAGGACGCCTACATCAATATGACCTATTGGGACTATGCCAGCCTGAGGGCCGGGAAGTTCAAGGCGCCGTTTGATCTCGAGCGCTTGCAGTCGGACCGCGACCTGGAATTCAGCGAGCGTTCGGAGATCCAGAACATTGTCCCGAACCGCGACACGGGTGCCAGCCTGCACGGCAGACTGCTGGATGGCCGCATTTTCTATGACGCCGCGCTGATGAATGGAGTACCTGACAACACTGCCGCGGATACTACCGACCTCGACGTCAATGACGGCAAGGATTTCGTCGGCCGTATCTTCGCCAATCCATTCGTACTTAGCGAAAACGAATACCTCAAAGGGTTGGGCTTTGGTTTCGCCGGCACTTATGGCGATGAACGCGGCAGCACGACCTCGGTCTACAGGACCTACGGCATGAGTACCTGGTTCACCTACAACTCGGGCGTGACCGCGTCGGGCTTGCGCGCTCGTCTCGAGCCGCAGGCTTACTACTACTGGCGGGGTCTAGGCTTGATGGCCGAATATGCACAGGACGAGCACTCGCTGAACCTGTTCACTAAGAAAGGGAGTTCTCCAACCCCAAGGCTGATCAACCGGACCGATACCTTCACGGACACCGGCTATATGGCGCAGGCTTCCTACATACTGACCGGGGAAGACGCGTCGTACGGTTGGGTCAAGCCTTATCATTCGTTCGACCCGCGCAATGGATTCTTTGGCGCATGGGAAGTGGCGGCCAGGATCAGCAATGTCGCCGCGGATACGCGCCAGTTCCAGCTCGGTTTCGCCGCATCCGAGCGTGGCGGCGAAAACCGCGACCGAGTTTGCGGCGGGCATCAACTGGTACCTGACCCCCAACGTCAAGTGGCAGTTCGACTATGCGAACACCTACTTCAACGGCGGCGCCGGCGTGAAAGGCGCTCCCATCGACCGGCCGAACGAAAGCGTCTTCGAGTCGCAACTGCAAATCTCCTTCGGGAGCTAGGAACAGGAATGTCTTGTCACAGACTAAAGATGACGCACGCGCTCGCCGCCCTCGTCGTGGCGGCGAGCGTTGCTGCTCGGAGTTGGGCAATCGCCCGCAGCTCAAATCACGCTCCTCAACGTATCGTACGATCCGACCCGCGAACTCTACGAAGCTGTCAACGCCCAGTTCGCCAAGGACTGGAAAGCAAAGACCGGCGACGACGTCACTATCAACCAGTCGCACGGCGGCTCCGGCAAGCAGGCGCGCGCCGTAATCGACGGACTCGAGGCCGACGTGGTGACGCTCGGCCTGGCCGGCGACATCGATGCGATCGTCGAGAAGGCTGACTTGTTGCCGAAAAGCTGGCAGTCGCGCCTGCCCGACAACAGTTGCCCCTACACGTCGACCATCGTGCTGCTGGTGCGCAAGGGAAATCCTAAAAAGATTCACGATTGGGATGACCTGGTGAAACCGGGCATCTCGGTAATCACCCCCAATCCGAAGACCTCGGGCGGCGCGCGATGGAACTTCCTGGCGGCGTGGGGCTACGCCCTGAAGAAGAACGGCGGCGACGAGGCCAAGGCGGCGGCGTTTGTCGGCGCGCTCTATAAGAACGTGCCGGTGCTCGATTCGGGCGCGCGCGGCTCGACCACGACTTTCGTCGAGCGCGAAATCGGCGACGTGCTGATCGCGTGGGAGAATGAGGCGCGGATGGCGATCAAGCAGTTCGGCGCCGACAAATACGAGGTCGTGTATCCGTCATTGAGCGTCCGGGCCGAACCTCCGGTCGCGTGGGTGGACAAGGTGGATCGCCGTCACGGCACCGCGGCGATCTCGAAGGCGTACCTGGAATTTCTGTACACGCCGCCAGGACAGGAAATAATTGCGCAGAATTTTTTCCGTCCTCAGGACCAGGCCGTCGCCGCGAAGTATGCGAGCCAGTTCCCGAGCCTGCCACTGCTTACGATCGATTCGGATTTCGGCGGATGGAAACAGGCGCAGCCGAAGTTCTTCGGCGACGGCGGCGTGTTCGACAAGATCTATCAGCCGGGAAGTTAAGTGATGGCTACGAAAACGAACCCGAGAAATAAGAACGTGCTGCCGGGATTCGGACTGACCCTCGGCTTCACGCTCGCCTATCTCGGAATCGTCGTGCTGATTCCGATCTCGACCATCTTCTTCAAGACCTTCACTCTGACCTGGCCTCAGTTCTGGGCCGCCGTCGCTAGTCCGCGCACAATCGCAGCGTACAAGCTGAGCTTCGGCGCCTCGATTGCGGGCGCACTGATCAACTCAGTATTCGGATTCGTCGTGGCGTGGAGCCTCGTTCGTTACGAATTTCCCGGCAAAACGCTGATCGACGTGATGGTCGATCTGCCGTTCGCGCTGCCGACTTCGGTTGCGGGAATCACTCTTACCGCGATTTATGCGGGCAACGGATGGATCGGTCGATACCTCGCGCCGCTCGGAATAAAAGTCGCGTACGCGCCGCTCGGAGTGATCGTCGCGCTGACTTTTGTCGGACTGCCGTTCGTGGTCCGCACGATCCAGCCGGTGCTCGAGGATCTCGATCAGGAATACGAGGAGGCCGCGGCGACGCTCGGCGCGAGCCGATTGCAGACCTTTATATTGGTGATCGCGCCTGCGCTGATTCCCGCGCTGCTGACCGGATTTGCACTCGCGTTCGCGCGCGCTCTCGGTGAATACGGCTCGGTGGTGTTCATCTCGGGCAACATGCCGATGCATACCGAAGTGGTGCCGCTGCTGATCATGAGCAAGCTCGAACAGTTCGATTACGCCGGCGCGACCGCGATCGCCGTGGTGATGCTGACGGCGTCGTTCGTCATTCTGCTCGGCATCAACGTGCTGCAAAGGTGGAGCAGTCGCCGGCTCGCGGCCTGACGTTCCAAGATGGCCACGCAGACCCAAGGCGCACCGAAAAAACCCGGGACTGCTGATCCTCCGGCGGTCAGAATCGCGCTGATCACGATCGCGCTGGTGTTCGTCGCGCTATTCATTTTCATCCCGGTCATCGCGGTCTTCACCGAGGCGCTGCAGAAGGGAATCGGCGCGTACTTCGCTGCGATCACCGATCCGGAAGCGCGCGCCGCAATCCGCCTGACCCTGATGACCGCCGCGATCGCGGTACCGCTCAACGTGGCTTTCGGAATCGCCGCATCATGGGCGATCGCGCGTTTCGATTTTCCCGGCAAGCAAATGCTGCTGACGCTGATCGACATCCCGTTCTCGGTCTCGCCGGTGATCGCTGGGATGCTGTTCGTGCTGCTGCTGGGAGTGCGCGCGCCGCTCGGCGGATGGCTCGCCGATCACGGAATTAGAATTATTTTCGCGGAGCCGGGAATCGTGCTCGCGACTATCTTCGTGACGTTTCCGCTCGCCGCGCGCGAACTGATCCCGATTATGCAAGCCGTCGGCAGCGAGGAAGAGGAAGCCGCGGTCGTGCTCGGCGCCGGCGGATGGCAGATGTTCTTCCGCGTGACCATCCCCAACGTCAAATGGGGCCTGCTGTACGGGATGGTGCTGTGCAACGCGCGCGCGATGGGCGAGTTCGGCGCCGTCTCGGTCGTCTCGGGGCATATCCGCGGGCATACCAACACGATGCCGCTGTATGTCGAGATTCTGTACAATGACTACCAATTCGCGGCCGCGTTTGCGGTCTCGTCGCTGCTCACCCTGCTCGCGATCGCGACGCTCATCGCCAAATATTACCTGGAGCGGCGCGCAGTACCGGTGAAGCATGAACAGGACGACATGGCGGTCAAAGTTGCAGCATGAGTATCGAGCTCAAGAACATCAGCAAAAAGTTCGGCGACTTCGTTGCGGTTGACAATATCAACCTGCATATCGAAACCGGCGAGCTGGTCGCGCTGCTGGGACTGTCGGGCTCGGGCAAGACCACGCTGCTGAGAATAATCGCGGGGCTGGAGACGCCCGACACCGGCGAGGTGCTGTTCCATGGCGAGGACGCCAGCGCCGTCAGCGTCCGCAAACGCAAGGTCGGGTTCGTATTCCAGCATTACGCGCTGTTTCGCCACATGACGGTGTTCGAAAACGTCGCCTTCGGAATGCGCGTGCTGCCCCGCCGCGAACGTCCGGCCGAAGCTGAAGTCGCGCGGCGCGTGCATGACCTGCTTAAACTCGTGCAGCTCGATTTTCTTGCCGATCGCTACCCGTCGCAGCTCTCCGGCGGGCAGCGCCAGCGCGTCGCACTCGCGCGCACGCTCGCAGTCGAGCCGAAAGTCCTGCTGCTGGATGAGCCGTTCGGCGCGCTCGACGCCAAGGTTCGGCAGGAACTGCGCCGATGGCTCCGGCGACTGCATGATGAGATCAAGATCACCAGCGTCTTCGTCACGCACGATCAGGAAGAGGCGCTCGAGCTCGCCAACCGGATCGTCGTGATGAACCAGGGGCGCATCGAGCAAATCGGCACGGCCGAGGAAGTCTATCACCATCCCGCCAACGCGTTCGTGTACAACTTTCTCGGCAACGTGAACTTGTTCCACGGCCGAATCGAAAACGGCCGTGTGTTCCTCGGCGACACCGCCGTCGAGATCGAAAACACTCACGCGCACGCGCATCCCGACGAGAACGGCAAGGCAGTCCTCTACGTCCGGCCGCATCTGCTGGAAATCGTGCTGAGGCCAAACGGCAAGCAGACCTTCCCCGCGACGGTGAAATCGATCAACCCGGCCGGCCCGCAGGTCAAAGTCGAATTGGTCGCCGAATGGGGCGACATGGTGCAAGTCGAAATCAGCCACGAGCGCTTTCAGACGCTGCACCTGGAAAATGGCGCGAACGTGTTTCTAAGGCCAAAGGAACAGAAGCTGTTCGTATATCAGATTTAGTTACATGCGCGCCTCGAGCCGTGCGGGGAACGCCCAACCGTCGTGAAGTTGCGGTGTGCAATTCTGATATGATTTGCGGCGATGAAGCCCGCGCCAAAGATTACGATTACGTCTGGCGAAGCTTACGATGGGCTACTCAAAATGCGCGCCGAGCAGAAATTTTCGATCGATTTGAACGATCTAAGAAAAGACAAACGACGCAAAGTCTTGAATCGCGCGCGACGGAAGTCGCGCGCTGAATAAGGACCCTCACCTTCGATCCTCTCCCTTGCAGGGCGAGGGGAAAATACCGCACGCTTTGTCATGGATCGGGAACCGCGCGGGCTTCGATGCTGTTGTCTATTATGCAATGATCACGACAACGGGTCGAAAGTTGGCGGAAAACAATAGTCATTCGAACAGTCAGAATGCGCGCATCATCGGGAGGCGAGCGTTCGTAACTGCGATTGCGGCGATACCCGCGATCATCGCATTCGGCTACGCTGAGAGAGGCCTCACCGCGGATGCGTCCGGCGATTCGCCGGATGCTGGTGCGTCGGGTATAGTCAAAGTATCGATTGTTGAGTTCACCGATGCCGGCCAGAGAAAGGGACTCGTGATGGTAGATAAAGTCGTCAAAACGGACGAGGAATGGCGCAAGGAGCTGACCCCGGAGCAGTACGAGGTCACGCGCAAAAAGGGTACCGAGCGCCCGTTCCAGAACCTGTACGCCGAGAATCACGACAAGGGTCTCTATCGATGCATCTGCTGCGGCAACGCGCTGTTCAGCTCCGATACGAAGTTCGAATCGGGCACAGGATGGCCGAGCTTCTACCAGCCGATCGCACCCGAGAACGTCGAGACCAAAACCGACCGCTCATTTTTCATGAAGCGCACAGAGGTGATGTGCGCGCAATGCGACGCGCATCTCGGCCACGTCTTCGACGACGGCCCGCGCCCAACCGGCCTCCGCTACTGCATGAACTCCGCCTCGCTAAAGTTCATCAAAGGCGACGAACCAGACAAGACCTGATCGCGCGCATTAGCGATTCGCGAGCTTCCACTGAATCAGGGTGAAGCCTTCGGGGTGATCCTCGAAGACGGCTTCGACTGGAGCGTCGAAGGGTACTTCAATCTTCGGATCGCCCATGAGGTTGCCGACCATCCTCACCTTGCCGGCGTCGGGGAGTTCTACCACTACTACCAGATAGGGGCAGGCGGATTTCAGTGCGGGATGTGCGGGGTGCCACACGCGCTCCCAGCTGTAGACGCGGCCGCGGCCGGATACGCGATGCCATCCGACGTCGAACGTGTGGCACTTGTGGCAGATCCATTCGGGGCCGAATTGGAACGTGCCGCATGAATTGCATTTCTGCACGATCAGCTCGTGACGCTTCGCCGCTTCCCAGAATTCGCGATCCAATCCGTCGCGCGTCGCTTCCGGCGCCGGCATCCCGGCGGGCAGGTAGGTTTTTGATTCAGTTGCCATCGCGCTTACCTGCGCAGGATTAGATCGCTCACCGGCGCGACCATCGGCCCCGACACGACCATCGAAATTTCAGCGTCCTTGACCTGGCACGTCGACGTACCTCGGACCTGGCGCGCCGCTTCGATGATCAGTTCGAGGCCGTGCATGTAGCATTCGGCGAGGTTTCCGCCGCTCGTGTTGATCGGCAGCTTGCCGTTCGGCGCGGTCAGGTTTTCGAAGGTGCAGAAGTCCATCACTTCGTCGGGATGGCAGAAACCGTGCTCGACGATACTGGTCATCACGGCGCCCGTGAAATTCTCGTAGACTTGCGCGACGTCCACGTCCTTGGGCTCGATTCCCGCCATCGCGTACAGGCGCGGCGCGAGCGTTTTGAAGTTGGAGGTCGCGTAGTCGGGCCCGTTCTCGGCCGTGGCGCCTTGGCGAAAGTCGGAGCCCTGCGCCGACGCCATCACGTACGCCGGCTTCTGCTTGAGATCGCGCGCACGCTCGGCGCTGGTGAGAATCACCGCGGCGGCGCCGTCGTTCTCGAGGCAGCAGTCGTAAAGATGAAACGGCTCGACGATCCATCGCGACTCGTCGTAGGCCTGGCGCGTCAGCGGACGGCCGTACATTATGGCGCGCGGATTGGATTGAGCGTGGTGATAGCAGGCCATCGCGATCGCGGCGAGCGGGTCCTGCGTGATGTGGTGATCGTGCATGAAGCGACGCGTGCGCAGCGCGATCCATTGCGCGGGCGTCGACATCCCGTATGGCCAGGTGTACGCGATAGGGCCGGAAATCGTGCGCATCGCCGGTGTCGCGCCGAAGCGACCGAACTGGCCTTGCGCGAGCGCTCGATACACGACGACGGTGGTCGCGAAGCCGGCGACGATCGCGGCCGCGGCATTGCCGATCGCGCCCGAGCCTCCGCCGCCTCCGCCGCCCCAGAACATGTTAGTGAAGCGCAACTCGGGCAAACCGAGGGCGGTCGCGACGCGCACAGAATCGTTGCGATCGTTGCTGTACGACGCGATGCCGTCGATCGCGGTCACCGGAATCCCGGCGTCGTCGGCGGCGCGCTGAATCGCTTCGAGCGCGAGCCGGAATTCGCTGACCGGAGCCGCGCCGCGTTTGTAGTACTGCGTCTCGCCGAGCCCGGCAATCGCAGTCTTGTCCTTGATTGTGAATTCGCCCATCGTTGCGCCGCTGCTGATCGGCTTAGCGAAATGCGCGCAAGATTCCAAGCGGAATCGACGCTATACTCGAAGGCTGCTATGGCTGATCGCGACATGCAGATCGACGCGAAGAACTATCGCGTCAATGTCCCGATGCTCGACGGCGCCGTGATCGTGATTCGCGCAATTCGTCCCGACGATCAAGAACGCCTGCACGAGCATTTCGAGGGGCTCAGCGAAAAGTCCGTTTATTTTCGATTCATGGGGATCAGGCGCGACCTGTCGCCGCAGGATCTGAAGCATTTGACCGAGCTCGATTTCAAGAATCACGTCGGTCTCGCGGCGACGCTGACCGAGAATGGACGAGAGCGATTCATCGGCGTCGGCCGTTACATTTGCGGCGCCGACCCAACTCGCGCAGAAGTCGCGTTCGCGATTCTCGACGGCTTCCAGGGCCGCGGTATCGGCACTCTGCTGCTCGAGCATCTTAGTCTCATCGCGGATGCCAACGGAGTCGCAGAATTCGAGGCCGATGTGCTCGGCGAGAACCGCCAGATGCTCGAGGTGTTTGCGCACAGCGGCTTCGAAAGCCACCGCTCTCTGGACTCGGGCATCGTGCATCTCCGTTCCTTGACAAGCAAACTGTCTTTTTAGAATTTCACTCAGCGGTGGAGGGTCATTCGATGGGCCTGATCGAGTTCGCAGTCGAAAACGAAATCGCAATCGTCACTATCAACCGGCCCGAGGCGCGCAACGCCGTCGATCAGCCGACAGCATCAGCCCTCGCCGACGCGTTCCGACGCTTCGACGCTGACGACGCGCTATCGGTCGCAATCCTCACCGGCGCAGGAGGAACGTTTTGCGCCGGCGCGGATCTGAAGGCGGTCGCAACAAGCCGCGGCAATCGCGTGACCGAGAATGGCGACGGTCCGCTCGGATGCACCCGGATTCTGCTGACCAAGCCGGTGATCGCCGCAGTCGAAGGATTCGCCGTCGCGGGTGGAATCGAGCTCGCGCTGTGGTGCGATCTGCGTGTGGCCGCGCGCGACGCGACCTTCGGCGTGTATTGCAGGCGCTTCGGGGTCCCGCTCTGCGATGGAGGCACAATTCGACTGCCGCGGCTGATAGGAATGAGCCGCGCGATGGATATGATCCTCACAGGACGCGGCGTCTCGGGCGAGGAAGCATTCACGATGGGCCTGGCGAATCGCGTCGTCGAGCGCGGCACTGCGCTGGCGCATGCGCGTGAGCTAGCAAAACAGATCGCGAGCTTCCCGCAACGATGCATGCGCGGAGATCGGATGTCCGCGTACGAGGCGTGGACTATGCCGCTCGATGAGGCACTGAAGAACGAATACCGATACGGGATCGCAACTGTGAATTCAGGAGAGACGCGCGCGGGGGCGGAGAGATTTGCGTCGGGAGTTGGGAGGCATGGGAAGTTCTAGAGAAGAACTTTATTTAAGTGAAACCCCTCCTGGGTTTCACGCTTCCCTGGGCAGGGTTAAACCCTGCACCTTGGTGTTAGGAAGGAAGGATGCGGGACTTCATCCCTGTTCGAACTTGGTGGGGGACTGTCCCGCGACTGGCGACTTTAGTCGCCAGTCGCTGACGTTGGAGAGAAAGATAAGAGCCGGGATTCTTCGCTTCGCTGTGAATGACACAGGAAAAGAACTTGAGAGCGAAATGGCGTCCTCGCCATTTCGCGATTAGTACTGGGTGCAGGGGTCACCCCTGCCGAAGGAAGCGTGAAACCCATCGCGGGTTTCACATACAATCAAGTTCTTCGCGCTGGCCGTGGGGGCCATTGTGTCGCTTCACTGATTCCTGTACCCTCTTGCCAAGTCAATCGTGACTTTATGCGCGCGTCGGATTCCGTGACGCCACCCTCTCAACTCATCAGACCCATAAGTTCGGTTTTTTTCTGAACTGGAATCCGGGGGACTGAACCATAGGATACTGTTTGTCGTTTTCTGAATTTTCCGTATCGCCCGAGATCCATCGTTCAATTAAAGACCGCGGTCATCATACAGCGACCCCGGTCCAGGCCGGAGCTATCCCGGTTGCGCTCACCGGGCGCGACGTGGTTGCCACGGCTGAAACCGGCAGCGGCAAGACCGCGGCCTTTCTGATCCCGACTATAGACCGGCTGCATCGCAAGCACACGAAGCATCTTGCTGCGCTGGTGATCATGCCGACGCGCGAGCTTGCGGCGCAGGCTGCACGCGAGTTCGATCTGATCGCTCGTCATACTCACATGCGTTGCGCGACTGTGGTTGGCGGCGAGTCCGAGCGTCATCAAATCGACGCGATTCGCAAGGGCGCGCAAGTGCTGGTCGCGTGCCCCGGACGGCTTATCGATTTTATCGAGCGCGGCATCGTCAAGCTCGACAAAATCGAAGTCGTGATAATCGACGAAGCGGACCGGCTACTCGACATGGGCTTTCTGCCGCAACTGCGCCGCGTCATGAAGATGGTGCCGAAGAATCGCCAGACCATGATGTTCTCGGCGACGATGGCTTCTGGTCCCGAAATGATCGCGCGCGAATTTCTGACCAATCCCGAACGCGTCACGGTCGGCGGCACCAAGGCTGCGCCGCCCTCGCAGATTCGCCAGTCGATTTATCCGGTAACGCTCGAGAACAAGGGGCCGGTGCTGCTCGAGATTCTAAAGCGTCCCGAGGTCGAGAGTGCGATCGTCTTCACGCGCACCAAGAGCCGCGCGGACCGGGTCGCCAAGTTGCTGATACGCGCCAATATCAAGGCGGTGCAGATTCACGGCGACCGCTCACAGAGCCAGCGCAATGCAGCGCTCGCAGGATTCCGATCGCACAAGTTTCGCGTGATGGTCGCGACTGACGTCGCAGCCCGCGGACTCGACATCCCCGACGTTTCGCATGTGATCAACTTCGACCTGCCCGACGAGACCGAAGGCTATATCCATCGCATCGGACGTACGGCGCGGATGGGCAAGGCGGGCGAAGCGATCAGCCTGGTCACGCAGGAGGAGCGCGTCAACCTGGCGCGGCTGGAACGGACGCTGGGGAATGCGCTCGATCGCGAGCACGTCGAGGGTTTCGAGAAAATCGAAATTCATGCGCCCAAGCCGGTGACGGTGTTCCGTTCGTCGGGCGCGCGCAATCGATCGACCCGCAATCGCCCGCGCTCCCGCTGGGCGTAACCGCCGCAATTTTCCAAAGATGAAGCCGACCGCCGAGCCGATCGCAACCGCGATTGGCTCGGTGGAAATTGCGCCCGGCAGTTCCCGAGGACATCGATGAGGTGCTCGAAAAATCCGTGCACTGATTCGACTTCCGCCGCAAGCCTTACGCCTGTCAGGTTTTACCTTTTTCCGACGGAAGTGTTGAGTTAGAGTTTCAGAATCAAAATGATGCGCCACCACCCTGTCTCAAACCCCATCCGCTGCGCGCTTATTTCGACCTGCGTCGCCATGCTCACTTTGGCTTCCTGCAGTTCGGTCAAATTGCTGATGAGCGGCGGCGAAAAGCAAGTCAAACATCATCTACGGCCGGTCGAGCCGGGGCCGTACGTCCTGGTCTTCGCTTTTGACGGAGTCGGCATCAACCAGCTGATGGAAGCGATTAACTCTGGCCAGGCGCCTGCGATGGCCGCGATGATTGGCAAGCCCGAGGGAAGCGGCGGACTGTTTGAGCACGCTTATTCAGCGCCGAACACCGTCACCATCCTGCCGTCGACCACGATTGCCGCCTGGTCGGCGATCTTCACTGGCGCGCCGACGGCCTGGAATTCGGTGTCGGGCAACGAATGGTTCGCGCGCGAGGAGATGAAATACTACGCGCCGGCGCCCGTGTCAGTCTCAGAAATGGACGACAACAAGGCCATGATCTTGGACGGGTTGGTCGGCAAGGCGCTCAAGAGCCCGACGCTGTTTCAACAGGCTGGAGTCAAATCTGCGGTCTCGCTGAACGGGGTCTATCGAGGCGCCGACTATTTCACAGTCATCGATCCGGTCTCGATGGTCACGCTCTATACGGAATTTATAGCAAAGGGCGGGGGTGAGAATGCGCCCGGCAAAGCCGACATCTATGAAAAGATGGACAAGGACTCAGTGCCCAAGCTGCTCGATTCGATCGAGCAGCACGGTGTTCCCAAAATTCAAGTTGTCTATTTTCCGGGAATCGATCTTTCCACGCATGTCGCCACCGATCCGTTGCCGATGGAAGTCAGTTACCTCGAGCGAGTAACGGATCCCCTCGTGGCTCAAGTTCTCGCGGCTTACAAGGATTACGGCATTCTCGATCAGACCTACGTTATGATCATTGCCGATCACGGTCATACTCCCGTCTTGAGGGATCCGCAGCACGCGCTGGGAGCCGATCCGGACGAGGGGCCGGCCGCGGTGGTCAAAGCCGCGGGATTCCGGCCGCGAAAATTCGTGCTGAACCCGGGCCCCAACGAATCAGGACTACCAAGCCGTGTTCGCCTACCAGGGTGCGATTGGTTACGTGTACCTGGCCGACCGCTCGACCTGCCCCAATCCCGGCACGACTTGCGATTGGAAGCGTCCGCCCAGATACCGACAGGACGTGCTGCCGGTTGCGCGCGCGTTTTATGACTCGAACAAAACCGGCAGGCCTAATCCCTATATGAAAGGCAAACTGGATCTGATCTTTGCGCGGGTTCCGACTCCGCCGGGGAAAGATACCAACGAGTTCGAAATCTTCGACGGCCATGGGCTGGTGCCGATTTGGGAATACCTGCTGTTCCATCCACGACCCGATTTGATCCAACTCGACCGGCGGATGCGATGGCTGAGCGTGGGACCTTGGGGAAATCGCAGCGGCGACATCCTGTTGCTCACGAAATCGGGGCTGAACCGTCCGATCCAGGATCGCTACTACTTCTCGGGTCCGTATCATTCATGGCACGGCAGCGCGTCGCCGCAGGACAGCTACATTCCATTGATCGTCGCGCGGGAAAACTATTCGGGCGAGAAGCTCAAGAAGATCGTCGACAAGGCAATTGGGCCGGAGCCGCCGTCGCACCTTTCGCTTGTGCCGGTGGTCCTCGGACTACTGGTATCGGAACCGCCGATCGCACCCGCCGTGCCGGGAAAAGATCAGGGAGGCGCGCCGTCACAGGGAGTAACCGCAGCACCGCCTCCGGCTACTGTGGGATCGGCCCCGTCAACGACGCCCGCTGCGAAATCTCAATGAAGTTGCCGTCGGGGTCGCGGATGAATGAAATGCGCGCAACGGCGCCGAGCGAAACTGGCGCCGCGCCTTCCCACACGCCCATCGATATGAAGCGTCGATGCTCCGCGTCGACGTCGCGCACCTGCACCGTGATGTAACGCATCCCGACTGCGCGCATCGACGCGACCACGTCGGTCGCGCTGGCAGAGGGCGATTTAGGCGCGCGTGCGGATGTGGGATCGTGATGGAAGCTGATCACAGTTTCGCCGAGCTTGAAGCGGCCGGCGCTGAGTCGCTCAGCCTGCAACGCCTCAGCATAAAACTTTTCGAAGGCGGCTTCGTCGGTGACGCCGATTTGGATTTCGATCTGATTGACGCCGCGCTGTCCCGTCGGCACCAACTCGATGTCATTGCCGTCGGGGTCCTGCATCGGAAGCGGCATGGGAGTGCGCGGATCGGAAATCGAGAGCATCCGGTAGCCGCCCGGTATTCGCGCGGGCAGAGGATCGCGCGAGTGATTTATCTTCAGCACCGAGCCTAACAGTCCGTAGCGATATTGCCGCACGCCGCCGCCGACCGGCAGCAACTCCTCATAAGGCAGCCGGATTCGTTCGCCGTAAAAGGCGCGCATCTCGTCCAGCCGATTGGTGAAAATTCCGACGTCGACGAATCGCTTTGCCAGTTCCATCTTTCTACTGCCTCAGCCAATCGACGCTCTGCTCGTACGCATAGGCAATCTTCAGCGGCGTCGAGTCCTCGAAATGGCGCCCGACGATCATAAGGCCGACCGGCAGCCCGTTGGACTTTGCGCAGGGGACACTGATCGCGGGATGGCCGGTGATGTCAAACGGCGCGGTGTTGGTGATCATCGAGTACGGCGCGCGCTCGTCGAGGCGATGCGCTTTCATCGGCGTCGACGGCATCACCAGCGCGTCATACTCGGCGAGCGCTGCGTCGTATTTCGCCGTCAGCACGTGCCGATACTTCTGTACCTTCGCATAAAACTTTCCGTGGTAGCGCTCACGCATCAGGTTGCCGAAAACCAGCATGAACTTGACGGTCAGCGCGAGATCGTTCGCACGCTCCGGGAACCGCTGTCCGAAATGGGCGGCGAGTTCGGGCATGTACGCGCCCGTGTGATGGGTCCCGTGCAGATTCGTCCGCGCCAACATCGCCATCCCCTCGGGCACGATCGCGTAGAGCAGATCGGAGGCGTCGCGATGCGCCAGGATCGAAATCTCGGTCGCTCGCGCGCCGAGTTTGCCGAGCGCCGCGACTGCCCGATTTACCGCCGCGTTCACGTCGGCCTCGGCGCCAGCATGGGCAAAGCCCTCGCGCACAATGCCCAGCTTGATTCCGTCGACCGACTTGCCGAGCGCCTCGCGATACGGCGCGGTCGTGACCTCGCGCTGGCGAGGATCGAGGCGGTCCTTGCCCGCGAGCACTTCGAGCAGCATCGCGACGTCACTCACGCTACGCGCCATCGGGCCGACATGATCCAGAGTCGGGTCGATACTCATCACACCGGTGTATGGCACGAGACCGTAGGTCGGTTTGATGCCGACGACGCCCGACCACGACGCGGGAATTCTGATCGAGCCGCCCTGGTCGGTGCCAATGGTCAGATCGATATCGTCGTAGTACAAGGCCGCGGCCGATCCGCATGACGAACCGCCCGCGCAATATTCCGGGTTGTGCGGATTGCGCGACGGTCCATAAAAACTGGTGCGGCCGTCGCCTGACAGCGCGAAGTCGTCCATGTTCAGAGTCGCGACAATTTCCGCTCCCGCGTCGAGCATCCGCGCAACGATGGTCGCGTCGCTCGCGGCCACGTGACCCTTGAGCACCGACGATCCGCCGCTCGCGGGAATTCCGGCCACGCACACGCTGTCCTTTACTCCGACGCGCTTGCCCTTGAGCGGACCGCTCGCCGCACCCTTTACGACGCATCGCGTAACGATTGCGTTGAGCGGATCGTCCTTGGGCGAGGGGCGCACGCCCGCCTTGCGATCGCGATAACGCGTCACTGATTCCTGCGGCGCCATTTCGATCGCGTCGATTTTCTCGAAGATCGCCATCTGCCCGGGCATCATGCCCTGCAGCGCCGCGAGTTCCTCGTTGGTCAGATCGATATGGTTCAAGCGCGCGATTCGCTTCAGTTCTTCTGCGTTGGGAACTTCTAATGCCATCGTCGAATCCTCTCTCAGGTGAAATGCGGCAAAAGATGCCGCTGCACGTCGTCAATCGTCTGTTGCGGCGGTACGCCCGGCACTTCGAAAAATACTGGCGCCGTGACTCCGGCTTCGATCAGGCGCGCCAGGCTCTCGCGGCATCGCGAAGGACTGCCGGCAATCGTAAACGTGTCGAGCATCTCGTCTGTCACCATGTCGACGGGAAGCTTGCCGCGCGCAAAGCTCTCGCCGAATTTGACGATCGTCTCGGCCGGCAAACCCGCGGCGGAGAAGAGCGGCGTGTTCGGCTGCGGCGCCATCAGCGAAACCATGGTCGCAACGATGGGCCGCAGTCGATCGCGCGCAGTGCGTTCGTCCTCCGAAATCGACGAGAAGATATACGCCGCTACGTTGAAGTTGCTTTCACTGCGCCCCGACTTCTTGAGCCCCTGCCGCGCATGCTCGAGCGCGAATCTGACGTAGGCCGGCGACGACATGATGCTGAGCAGCAGGCCGTCGGCAACTTCGCCGGTTAGTTCGCAATTCTTGGGGCCGAGTATTCCCAGGTAGATCGGGATTTCGGATCGCGCCGGCTTGAAACTCAATTTGACCCGCTCGGCATTGAAGACGCGGCCGGCGAAAGAAAGCTCCTCGCCGCGAAAGAATCGCCGGACGATCTCGACCGTCTCGCGCATCGCGGATGTCGGCATCTTGTAGGGAATCTTCAGCCGGCCCTCGATCCAATCCTTCAGCCCGGCGCCGATACCGAGAATCGCGCGCCCATCTGCGAGTTCGTCGAGCGCCGCGAATTCCATCGCGGTGAGGGCGGGATGCCGCAAATAGGGATTCACGATGCCCAGGCCGATCTTGATCTTCGAGGTGCCGCAAGCGATCGCCGACGCTACCGTGAACGCGCCGCGATAGAATGGATCTTCAGGCACCCAGAACGTGCCGAAGCCCACATCTTCGGCGCGCTTGGCCTGCGCGACGAACTCGCGCGGATGCAGATTCTCGAAGCCGACGCCGAATTCGCGAACTTTGGCCATCGCCCTACGCCTCGTTCTCGAATGCCATCCGCGGGCCCTGCGCGCACCATGAAAAGTGGCAATGCCACATCTTCCAGACTGGCTTGCCCTTGTCGTCCTCGCGGACGTAGACCTCGGTGCCGCGGAACTTGCCGCTCCCCGGCAAAGGCTGGCCGTCTTCGAGCGTGATCGTAAACGGCGCGCTGCTTGACAGCCATCCCATGTCGCCGCGGACGTGCACGCGCACGTCTTCATCCTCGCCGAGCGTAGCTTTCGCTTTGAACTTAGCCAGCCATTCCCACAGCGTCGCCCATTCCTCGATTCCGCCGTATGAAAAGCCGTTGAGGTTCCAGCCGAAGAAATTGTCGCCGCCGACGAACGCATCGCGCATCATCGGGATGCTGCCGGTGCGATTCGCCTTCACCCATAGATTGTGCAGGCGCACGATCTCGTCGATATCTTTCTGCGGGCCTTCGCCGCGAATCTCTGCCATCGCGATTCCTCCGCTGAGCGTGTTCGTTGTCGGTACGCGAGTAGCTATACCTCAGTTCGCGCCAAACATTCACGCTTGGCGAATCTTCAAAGATCGGGCTAAGTTGGCATCGAGACAGGAGGGACTGCGATGAACCAGTTCAAAGTCGGCGACGTCAAGATAACCCGCATCATCGAGAGTGAAGCCGCATGGCCAGGTACCTGGCTCCTGCCGGACGCCACGCCAGAGAACGTCAAGAAGGAAGCGGACTGGCTCTATCCGATTTTTTCCGACGAGAAGGGCAAGCTCCGGATGAGCATCCACGCGCTGATCGTCGAGTCGCAAGGCAAGCGCATCATCGTCGACACCTGCATCGGTAACGACAAGGTCCGCTCGAATCCGGTATGGAGCAACCTGAAGCTGCCGTTCCTGAACGATATCGAAAAAGCGGGGCATGCGGCCGACAAGATCGATTGCGTGGTCTGCACGCATCTGCACGTCGATCACGTCGGATGGAACACGATGCTCAAGAATGGAAAGTGGGTACCGACGTTCCCCAACGCGCGATATCTGATTGGTGGCACTGAGTGGGATTTCTTTTCGACCTTCGACGGCAAGGACATGCGCGACCCGGTCGAGGATTCGGTGCGGCCGGTCGTCGAGGCGGGCGTTGCCGACCTGGTCGATTCCAACTTTCGCATCACCGACGAAGTGTGGCTCGAGCCCTCTCCTGGCCACACTCCCGGGCATCACAGCGTGCGGATTTCGTCGAAGGGTCAGGAGGCGGTCATCACCGGCGACCTGATGCATCATCCAATTCAATGCAAATTCCCCGAATGGGACGACGGCTTTGACTCCGACCTTCCGATGGCCAAGAAGACGCGGCGCGCGTTCTGCGAGAAATACGCGGACACCAACGTCGTCGTGTTCGGAACGCATTTCGCGACCCCGTCGGCGGGAAAGATCTCGAAGAGCGGCGACGCGTTCAGGTTTACAGCGGCGAAGTAGCAGCAGGGTTATGGGCGACGTCGCACTCTCATTCGATAACGGCCCTGATCCGGCGGTAACGCCGATAGTACTCGACGTGCTCGCGCGTCGCGGCGTGAAGGCGTCGTTCTTCGTGCTCGGCAAGAATCTCGCGTCGCCGGAGCGGATGAAGCTGACGGAGCGCGCGGCCGCCGAGGGGCATCGAATCGGCAATCATTCGTACACGCATCGCATACCGCTGGGCGATGATCCGAAAACAGATGCGGTCGATTCCGAAATCGCAAAGTCCGAGCAATTGATCGGCGCGCTTGCTGAAACGCCGAAACTGTTTCGTCCGTTCGGCGGCGGCGGCAAAATCGGGCCGCATCTGCTGAGCCGCGCCGCCCTCGATCACCTCGTCGCCAATCGCTACACCTGCGTGCTGTGGAATTGCGTGCCGGAGGATTGGATCGATCAGGATGCGTGGGTCGATCGCGCTCTTCGCGACGCCTCGACGCGACCGCATACGCTGGTCGTGATGCACGACATCCTGCCGCGCGCGATGAGCCATCTCGATCGGTTCATCAGCGCGCTGGCGGGCGCGGGCCATCGCATCACGCTGGAGTATCCCGCCGAATGCATACCGATCGAGCGCGGCGAGATCGTCCGCGACATTTCGGGATTCGTCTCTTCGCCAAGCGCGGCGGGCGACTAGGATACTTCGCTCGAGAACCGAATCGTCTTCTTCTTCAGACCAGCAAGAACCACGTCGACGCCACCGCTGCGGATCATCCATTCGAGGCGATGGTCGCGGTACTGGCGGGCGAAGGCTCCCGACTCGAGCATCTGCGGCAGGATATCCATAGAACCCGCAAACTGCTGCGCAGCTTCGATCGTCTTGCGGACGCTGGGACGTTCTTCGACGCGAGCGGTCCATGCGGCGAGGGGCGTTCCGGCTTTTGGCGGATTGCCCCACACGATCGAGCCGCGCACGTGCGGATAAACGCTCAAGTCACCGTAGCCGAATGACGCGCCATTGAAATAGTTCGCTTCGCCGAGTTCGCGCTCGAGCCATGCGAACACGCCAGCCGTTTGCTCGGACGCTTTCGCTTCAAGCTGCTTCGCGGCGTCGCCCGTCACGCGCTTCCACGCGCGAACTTCCATCAGTCCCCAGTTGATTGCCTCGTAATATGTGTCGCAGACGTCTTCGATCATCCGCACGCGCGCGCGTTCGCGCGGTGTCGAGGGCAGCAGCGCGGGTGCCGGCCATTTCTCTTCGACATAGTCGAGGATGATAGTCGAGTCGAAAATCGCAAAGCCGTCATCCACCAGCGCAGGCACTTCGAGCCGCGGGTTGGTCTTGCCGAATTGGGTTGGCGCGCCGCTGAATGCGTCGGGGACCTCGACCTCGAACGCGACGTTCTTTTCGTAGAGCGCGATTTTGACTTTCTGCACGTAAGGCGAGAACGGATGCTCGTATAGTTTCGTGGCCACTCTTGTCCTCCTGGCTCGATTACCGCATCGAGTTGCTGATATCGGACGATACGCACATTTCAGGTTCGCCGGAATGATGATAGTGCATGAATCATTCGCGGCCGAAGCTTGATCGCGACAAACCATTTGAGGTGAGCACGATGGATTTCGGAATCGCTTTGGCTTCAAATCTCGACGCCTGGAAGACGGTCAAGCGCGCTGAGGAACTGGGTTTCTCCCATGCGTGGTTCTACGATACGCAGATGCTGGTCCCGGACATCCTCGTCACGATGGCTCTGGCGGCCGACAAGACCTCGAAGATCAAGCTCGGCATGGGTGTGATGGTGCCAACCAACCGGATCGCGCCAGTTGCCGCAAACGCACTCGCATCGCTGAATAAACTTGCGCCGGGAAGAATTATTTTCGGCGTCGGCACGGGCTTCACGGCTCGCAACACGATGGGCCTCGGCCCGATGCGCCTGTCCGAGCTGCGCGAGTACTTGCGTGTGGTACGCGGCCTGCTGGCGGGCGAGACAGTCGAGTGGGAAACCGAGGGCGCGCGCCACAAGATTCGATTTCTGAATCCCGAGGCGGGGATGATCAACATAAGCGATCGCATACCGCTCCATATCTCGGCGTTCGCGCCAAAAGCACGCAAGCTGACAGCGGAGATCGCCGACGGATGGATGACATTCAGCGCTCAGGTTCCGCGCGCGCTGCACGAGGCCGGCGAGCTGGCGAAATCGTGCCGAGAGTCAGGTCGTGCACCCGAGAGTCTTTACCGCACTGCGTTTGCTCTCGGATGCGTGCTGGCCGAGGGCGAATCTGCCGCCAGCCCGCGCGCAAAGGCGCAGGCGGGTCCCATGTCGGTGGTGTTCCTGCACGGTCTGGTCGAAGCGAGCCTGGGCCTGCAGCTGTCACCTGAAATTGCACCGGTGCTCGAGGCGTATCGCAAGCAGTATGCGACGTACGAGCCCGCCGACGCCCGCTATCTGCAAATGCACAAGATGCACCTGATTGGGGTGCGGCCCGAAGAGCAGAAATTCCTCACCCCGGAATTCATCGCTGCGACCACTTTCACCGCGACCGCAACCGAACTGCGTGAAAGAATTCGCGCGCTTCGCGATGGCGGCTTCAACCAGTTCGTGATTCAGCTCGTGCCCGGAAGCGAGTCTGCGCTAGACGATTGGGCGCGAGTATTTGACGGGGTGTAGAGTAGCGATTGATCGAAAATTCATTCTTTGATGCTCTTCATCTCTTTGGTACGCTTGTTAATATGAACATGCATTTGCGCACGCGCCGGCCGATCGTTTCAGCGATCATTGGCGCGATTCTTTTTTCGACGGCGTCGGCGTTCGCGTTCGATATTGGATCGCTGCTCAACAACAAGCCCAAAGAGCCGGACAAGTTCGCGGTCATCCGCGTCGATAAGCTTGCGTCACTCATGGCCGATCCGAACTCGCACGTAAATATCTATGACGCGAACGGATGGGGCCTGCGGTCGACCGCCGGCGTGATTCCGGGCGCGCATCTGCTTACCAGCGACGACAAGTACGATGTCGAAAAAGAGTTACCTCCCGCCAAAAACGCGAAGCTGGTCTTCTATTGCGCCGACCTGCATTGAACGGCGTCGCATGAAGCCGCCCGTCGGGCGGAAGCTGCCGGTTACAGCGACGTGAGCGTGATGAGCGACGGCATCGAGGGTTGGAAGCAAGCCGGCAAGCCGGTGGACTATCCCGAAGCTCGAACAATCGAAGAACAGCTAGAGCGGCGGCGCGGCTGCTTAGTTTGGATCTTGACAGAGCGAGCAACGCGAGCGGCAGGAAATGGCTTCTGGCCTCCGGACAGCTGCGCGCGAGCGAAGCCGGTTCCGGTCTCTTAAGTTGCACCCTTGGTGCCTCCTCGCACTCGCCGCCGCTTGATGCCATATGTGTCGGCGTGCAGCGCGACGACTCGACTCCGATTCCAGTATCCGCACCGGCGTTTCGCGAGCTGACGCCGCGAAGTATCGCGCTCGGCATTGCGCTCGCGCTGATTCTCGGCGCGGCGAATGCCTATCTAGGTTTGTATGCGGGGCTGACTGTGTCCGCGAGCATCCCGGCTGCTGTCATTTCGATGGCGATTTTGCGGATTCTCGGCGGCTCGACGATTCTCGAGAATAACGTCGTGCAGACGATCGCGTCGGCGGGCGAGGCGGTCGCGGCCGGCGCGATCTTCACGTTCCCTGCACTGGTGATTCTTGGAGGCGTCAGAACGCTGCCGTACATGGAGGTGACGGCGCTATGCGTCGTGGGCGCGACGATGGGCGCGCTGCTCGTCGTGTTTCTGCGCCGCGCCTACATCGTCGAGGAGCGCCTGCCGTTTCCTGAAGGCGTCGCGTGTTCGCCAGGTGCTTCGCGCCGGTGATGCGCAGGCGAACGTTCGCCCGCTGGTGATCGGCGGCTTGATCTCGGCGGCTCTGAAAGCGCTTCAGGACGTCGCAGGAGTTATTCCCGGCGCGGTATCGGGCGCGCGATGGGTCGGCGGCGCCGCAGTCGCGGGGTCGCTCGACATTTCCGCGGCGTTGATCGGCGTCGGGTACATCATAGGAATCAGGATCGCGGCGCTGGTATTTGCCGGCGGCGCATTCGCGTGGCTGGTCGCGATTCCCGTACTCACCGCGTTTCATCCGGCGCATGGAATTGGCGACGCGGCGACGACGGCGTCGCAACTGTGGAGCGGACAAGTGCGCTACCTCGGCGTCGGTGCGATGCTCACAGGCGGAGTCGTGACGCTGTGGAAGTTGCGGACGCGAATCGCGTCCGCGATCGCCGACAGCATCCGCGTCGTGCGCGCGACCCAAGCGGTCGCGACGGCGCGCGAGGACACCGATCTCTCTGCGCGCGCTGTGCTGACCGCGGTGGCGCTTTGCGTGCCGGTTATCTTCGCCATCTGCCTAGGGCTGAGCGGGAATATCGCGCTCAGCGCTGCGCTCGCAATACTGCTGACGCTGATCTGTTCCTTCGCGACGGCGATCGCGGGCTACCTGACCGGAATAGTCGGCGCGTCGAACAATCCGGTTTCGGGCGTGACTGTGATCGTATTGCTCGCCGTTGCGCTGTTTCTGAAATTAGTAGGCGTGTCGCAAAGCGTCGGGCCGCAACTGGCGATTCTGTCGGGCGCGATCGTGTGCACCGCGGCCGCGATGGCAGGTGACTCGACGCACGACCTCGCGACCGGGTTCCACGTTGGCGCGACGCCGCGATCGCTCGAAATCGGAGTGCTGATCGGCGCCATTGCATCATCGTTCGTGATGGCGCCGGTTCTGAACCTGCTCATCGCCGGCTATGGAATCGCAGGCACTCCGACGGCGCGAGCCGGCGCGCTCGCTGCTCCGCAAGCGTTTCTGATGGCGAAAGTTACCCAAGGAGTTTTCCACGGCGGGTTGCCGCTCGGGACGATAGCGGCGGGCGCCGCACTCGCGGCGATTCTCGGATTCAGCGATCGCTACCTGGAACGGATCGGATCGAAATGGCGCACGCCGATCATGCCCGCCGCGATCGGTCTCTATCTCCCATTCGGACTCAGCGTAGCGATTTTCATCGGCGCGCTGGCGCACTCGCTTTTCGGATCCCAGGATGAAGCCGAGAGCGGACCCGGGATTCTGCTCGCGGCCGGTCTGGTGGCGGGCGAGGCGCTGATGGGCGTCGCAAGCGGCGCGATGGTCACCGCGGGAATCAAGCTGCCGATTTTATGACCTGACATGGTCGCGCGCGCGGTTTGCGAACGGGTGACTTCCGGCGTATGTTCAGGTTTGTCTAACGATCGTTAGGTCTCTATGTTCTCGACCGGAAAACGCCCTCGACTATTGGCTTTCGCTGCTTTCGTGGTTCTTCTGATCCCACCCGGCTACGCCCATGCGCAGACGATGCGTCGCGATACGCACATCGTCAGGACGCAATTCGTTAAGGGCGCCGATACCGTCGATGCCAGCACTCTCACCGGCAAGCTGATCATGGGCTACCAGGGTTGGTTCAACTGCCCGGGCGACGGCACCTCAGTCGGTTGGTGGCACTGGTTCACGGGAGTCGATCCGACGGTGGACAATCTGCCGAATGCAGCCGACTATCCTGTGGCCGAGCAGTGCGTCACCACAATGCTCGACGCTGCCGGAAATTCGGTGAATCTTTTCAGCGACGCGAACCCGGCGACAGTGGAGACGCAATTCGCCTGGATGCAGCAATACGGGCTGGACGGCGTCGCGCTCCAACGCTTCTCGGTAGATCTGCTGGACCCGCCGACGCTTCAGGCTCGCAACATCGTGCTGGCCAATGTTCGTCAGGCGGCGGAGGATAACGGCCGGGTATTTTTCGTCATGTACGACCTTACCGGACTGCCCAACTCCAAGCTCGATACAGTCGCGCAGGATTGGAAGAAGCTCGAGAGCGAAGGGATCACGAGCAGTCCGGCCTACCTGCACCATCGCGGGCATCCGCTGCTCGCGGTGTGGGGACTCGGCTTCGCGGGGCGATCGCTAACTCCCGACGATACGTTGAAGTTGCTCAAATCGCTCGACAAAGCCAGCGCGAAGCATGGCGGCGTGACAATCATGGGCGGCGTGCCGTCGTATTGGCGGACAGGGCGCCTCGATGCGTCCTCCGATCCCAAATGGCAGAAGGTCTGGCCCAAGCTCGGCGTGCTGAGTCCCTGGTCGGTCGGACGTTTCTACAACGAAGCTCGGCCGACGGGTATAGCGCCAGCATCTGGGCGCCCGATCTTAAAGCCACGAGCGCGATGGGCGTTGACTACCTGCCGGTGGTGTTTCCCGGCTATTCGTTCGCCAACACTAATCGTGCGCTGGGCACCGGGACTCCAATCAGCAACCAGATTCCGCGTGACTGCGGCCGCTTCTACTGGCGCCAGGTATATGACGCCTTGGGCGCGGGCGCGACGATGATCTACGGTGCGATGTTCGACGAGGTCAATGAGGGCACCGCTATGTTCAAGATGCTGCCGGACGCCGCCGGCGCTCCCGTGACGGGGATACCGCCCGGATATTCGTTCGTCACGCTGGATGCCGACGGCTGTGCGTTGCCGAGCGACTGGTACCTGAGCCTGGCCGGCTCCGCGACGACGTCCGTGCATTCAGGCACACAACCCTCACCGAACCTGCCGCTGTCGTTGCCGTGATGTTGATGAGAAACAAACCATTCCTTGCCAGCTTCTTGCTGATGTTCTGCGCGACCTCCGTGCGGGCGCAGGTGCCGGTCAGTCCTTTGGTCGTGTCGGAGACCAGCGTGATTCGGTTCACGCCGGCGGTGCCGAGCGGCGACGTGCGCGAAGGCATGTGCTGGACGGAATCGATCGCCGTCACCCGAAGCGGCGCGTGGCGATGCATGGTGAACAACGGCATCAGCGATCCATGTTTCACGATTCCGGGAAATCACGAACAACTCGTCTGCGGCGCCGATCCCGAGCTGAAAACCGACAGCTTTGTCCTGAAGCTGACCAAGCCGCTGCCCAAGTCCTCGCATCCACGGAAAGCGGAGCCCTGGATATTCCGGCTGGCGGACAATTCGATCTGCGAGGCGATGACTGGGACGTTATCCGCGGTGAACGGCGAGCCCGCGCGATGGTCGTGCGCGATTTATATTCGCGACCAGGTCAGGCCCGCGGGCGTGGTCACGGAGTTCACGCCAGGAAAGATTTGGCTGGCTGACAAATTTCCGGAGAGTGCTGTCGGAACTCAGGGCGCTACGCCGGAGAAAGTTCCGGTTAAGGCAATTTATCGGGAGTGAGTGAAGTCCTCTCCCATATGGGCGGAAACGATTATTTGCGCATGGTGCGCAGTTGGCGATGGGTTAGCATCCAGCGAAGCTCGCCGCCACCGCGTTCGAAGCGAGCCGGAAGATCCATCGCGATACATCCACCGGTTTTCAACTTCAGATGCACGACATCGCTGGCTCCGGTCAGAAGGATCGATGCGACGGCACTGAGTTGCGGCTCGTGACCGACGATCATCACGTCTTCATGCTTTGAAAATGCGCGGAGCGCGGTCACCGCGTCGGTCGCGGACACTCCCGTCGCGAGCGCGGGCAAAACCTGTGGCGGCGGAATGTTCTCGTAGGCGGATGACACGATCTCAGCGGTTTCGGCCGCGCGCGCGAGCGGACTGGTCAGAATTACACTGAACTTCAGCCCCATAGCGCGCAGGCCCGATGCGGCTCCGCGCATTTTTTCCTTCGAGCGTTCAGTCAGCTTGCGCGCGCCGTCGTCGCCGCTCGAGGCGGCCTCTTCGGCGGTCGCGTGACGCAGAATATAGAGCCTCATGGATTTGTTTCCGTAGACGAGTGGGAGCTCATCGAATCGTGATTCGAGCGCCGTGCGTCGTCGAGGTCTGAGTCCGCGACGGCCGGATGATTCGGCGAATCGGACTCTTCTTCTTCAGTTTTTTCGATTACTCCAGCAGGTGAGCTGACGGGCTTCAGCGCCAATCTGCCCGCACGCCGAATTTCCTCGAGCGTGTCATGCATCGCGTCGGAGCGCTCGAACCGCCGCCACGCTCGCATGCATTGCCGGCGCAATTTACTTTCGCGGCTGCTCAGCGACTGGATCAATGCACCAGCCGCAAGCATCGTTTTGGGCGGCGCCGAGGACGTTTCCGCATACGACAGCAACCATGCGGACGCAACCGAAATGTCGTGATAGGTCCCGAGTAGTTCCTGCAGCTCCTCGAGTCGCTTCAGGGTTTTTCTGTGGCGCTTGGCGCCCAGCGGCGTAATCATCTCGAGTTCGTAACGCAGCCGCTTGATGCGCACGCGGAGCTTATGGAACACGGGATCCGGAGCGTCAGCCGCGAGTTTTCCACCCAGACGAGATGCACCGCGTGAAGCCGGACGGACCAATTGAGCCGCGACGATGCCCAGCCGACGATCGGCGCCGACTTTTTTGATCGCCGGATGCGCCAGTTTCGCGAGCAAACTCCGATAACGCTTTGATGCCAGCAGCTCATCCAGCTTGGCGCGCTCGGACTTTCGCCCTTCGCCGAGCGCCGCAACCATCGGCGCGATCGCGTCTTTCAGAGCCGGATCGAGTTTGGCGGCGCGAGCGGTAATCAAGGTCGATGTCACGTCGCATTCGCGGGCGCCGCCGGCCATAGAGCCAATCCACGGAAGGTCGCGCCGGAAAATTTTGAGCTGCGCGGCATAGATGACACTGGAGAACAATTCGACTGTGGCGCGCAGTCGCCGCGTGGCGACGCGCAGTTGATGCAGCGGCTCCGCTTCTCCAGACTCTGCCGCGCTCTGATGCCGCAGCAGCGATTCAACGCCTGACGCGATCGCTTTGCGCGCGGCGTCGGCAACCGTTTCCCCGGGAGAAAGGGTTACCCTGCGCGGCGGCGCATCGGAGCGCGACTCATCTACCACCGTTGCTATTCCTTGCGTGTCGATACCCCGTTCTCGGCCGAATCGGGATGAGGCTTGCTGTTCGAGTGCGACAAATATTCCGCGATGTGTTTTCTGAGTTCGTTCTGGACTTCCTCGATCGGCATGCGCGCATCGACCGAGACAAAACCGAACTCGCTGGACAAGCGTCGATACTCGTCTATCAACCGGCCCTGGTAGTGCTCGAACGAATCGAACAAGTCAGTGCCGAGCGCGAGATGCATCCCGGATTCCCAGTAGTCCATCCCCTTGCCCATGATGACGCGCGGGATGAGCGACTCGACGTCGATGTCGAGATAGAGGACGAGGTCGGGTACCAGCGCCATGCCGAAGACTTCACGCGTCCAATCCGGGTCGGCGCCCATTACCGAGTTGCGCGCGAACGCAGTGTACATGTAGCGATCGGCGATCACGATGAAGCCCGCCTGCAGCGCCGGCAGGATTTCGTGCTCGAGGCGATCGGCAAAATCCGCAGCATAGAGCAGCGAGAAGGTCGTCACTGTGAGCTGATGGCCCGCCTTGGCCTCGTTGATAGTCTCGGAGAGCAAGCGGCGAGCGGGTCCATCCAGTGTTGCTGACGGCGTAGCCTTCGAGCTCGAGCCACGGGCGCAGCAGTTCGATTTGCGCGGATCGGCCGACGCCGTCGGTGCCTTCGATTGCGATCAAATGGCCGGGCAGGCGCTTTTTTGCGATGTACGGCAGGCCGTGTCCGTACCAGGATTTAGCGCGGCTGCGGTGTGGCCCCATTTTTTCCATTGGCTCGCTTGAGGTCGTAGTCATTGAGAATTTCCTGGACCATCGTGCGCACGACCTTCTGTTGATTGGGGATTTCGCCAGCCGCGTCGATCGGGCGCATCCCGAATTCGGTCGTCAGTTGATCGTAAATTTCCAGCACCCGGCTCTGGAACATTCGGAAACTCTCGACCGGATCGGCCGAGAGTCCAACGTCCATGCCGGCTTCATGGTACTTGAGCTTGGCGCGTCCCGACAGCAGGCGTTCGAGAGAAATATCAATCGGCACTCGGAAATAGAGCGTCAAGTCAGGCCGCAGCGCCGGACTATAAACTGCACGGACCCAATCGGGATGCACACCGCGCGCGACGTCGCGCGCGAAGGCGGTGTAAACGTAGCGGTCGGCGAGCACGATCATGCCGGCCTTCAGCGGCGGCAGGATCTGATAGGTCAGCCGATCAGCGAAGTCGACCGCGTGCAGCAACGAGAAGGTCGTCGGCGTCAGCAGATTCTTTTTCTTGCCGCGCTGCATTGAGCGCCGCACCAGCCGCGACGAATTCCACTCCGTAAAATGCACCGGGTAGCCGCGCGCCCGCAGCCATCGCTCGAGCAGCAGCAGTTGCGTCGATTTTCCCGAGCCGTCGATTCCCTCGACGCAGATCAGACGGCCCTTATAAGGATGCGGAGTTTCGAGCAGAGTCTTGGGCGCTGTGCGAGTTGCGGGTTTTGCGCCGTTCGAAGATGGAGTAGCGTGGCCGTTGGCGCGGCAGCTCTAGCGTTGCAGGACCACCTGGCGATCCAGCAGTCTCGATAACAGGTCGGTCCTTCTCTCGCATGTCCATAGTTCGAGGTCGGCCTTCTCGCGCTTCGAATCGACTCCGACAATCACTCGACCCGGTGAATATCTGACCTCGATATTCTTAACCACACCGAAGTGGCTTCGATCCAGCGCATCAGCGACACGCAAAATCGCGGCGAGGCCCCTGATCACACGGCGCTTGGCGGGGCTGAGCGATTTCAAATCCGGCGAATCGAGTTTCGGGGCTTGCTTGCGATGCCCGCGAGCCGCCTGCGCGATGACCTCGATTTCGTCGGTGTCGAAGCCGAACAACTCCGCATTCTTAATCAGGTAGTAAGAATGGCGATTATGCCGGTCATGATCAATCGCATGCCCTATGTCGTGCAGCAAAGCCGCGAATTCAAGCAGTTCTCGCGAGGACTTGGGCAGCCCCAAAACTGGCGCGGTCGCATCGAAGAGCTTCAGCGCAAGCTTCGCCACCTGTTTGCCATGCTCGTTGCTCCCCGTGAATCGTGCAGCCAGAGCGTTGACCGATCGGCGTCGCGCGTCGACGGCGGAACGCGAGTCGATCTTGCGCGCGAGCCCGAGCAGCACGCCCTCGCGCAGCGCCCAGGTGCATGCGACCAGCTCAGGCGCCCCGGAATTTTTCAGAATGAAGTTGACCAGCGTCGCGGCCGCCGGCATCAGGTCGACCCGCTTTGCGTCCATCCCGGGGAGATCGACGCGCAGCGCAGCGTTAGCCTCGACCAGGTCGCGCGACAGATCGGAAATTTCGCTCGCCGACGCGCTCGCGCCATGCAATCGTCCCAGCTCCTCGCCGCGCGACGATCGCGCCATCGCGACCAGCGTGTTGATCGTCCCCGAGGTTCCTATTGCGCGAACAGCGCCCGCGCGCTTCGCTTTTCGCATGAGCGGGCCGATCACGCGCTCGAGATGCGCGTCGAGCTTGCTCAACTGATCGCGCGTCGGCGGATCGTCAAGAAGAAAACGCTCGGCGAGACGCGCGGCTCCCAGTTTCACACTGCGCATCCACAGCGGCTTGCCGTCGCGCACCAGCACCAATTCCACGCTGCCGCCGCCGACGTCGACCAGCAGATGAGGTCCGCCGTCGAGCCCGAGCGCATGACGAGCAGCTTGGAAAATCAGCCGCGCCTCGTCGAGGCCGGAGATCACTTCGACGGTGAGGCCGGTCTCGCGCTTGATGCGGCGGATGAATTCTGTGCGATTGCGCGCCTCGCGCACCGCGCTGGTTGCGACCGCGCGCAGACGGACGACGCGGCGCACTCGCAGCAGCCGCTTGAAATTCATCAGCGCGCGCACCGCGAGGTCCATCGACTCGGTCGTGAGGCGTCCGGTCGTGAACGATCGCCGACCCAGCCGCACCATCTCCTTAACGCGGTCAACGACCTCGAGATGGCCCTCACGGCTGACGTCGGCCACGATCATATGTACGGAGTTGGATCCGACGTCGATAGCGCCCAGCCGCATCGTTAGAAGGTAACGTCCCAGGCGCTCGATGTCATCCATGTTGCCCCACATCCGCACCAGCGCGGCCAAAAATTCGCGCACTCACCCAATGACCATAAAACTCTACGCGCGTTACGACGTGATGAACACGGGGTGTCGAATTTGTTTTCGCGGTATCATCGGAAATCCATCGAGTCTAATCTGAAATAAGCACGCCGCACGGACGAACGTTTTGGCAGTCGCAACCTCGACCCCGATTGGAACCGACTTTCCTGAGTACGGATCTTCCAGCCACAAGTGGCTGATCGCGCTCGCCGTGATGCTCGGCACGACGCTCGAAGTCCTCGACACGTCGATCGTCAACGTCGCGCTGCCGCATATGCAAGGCAGCTTTTCTGCGAGCGTCGACGAGATCGCGTGGGTGCTCACCAGCTACCTGGTCGCGAATGGGATCATGATTCCGATGACGGGCTGGATCTCGTCGCGCTTCGGCCGCAAGCGCTACTTCCTGATGTCGGTCGCGGTGTTCGTCGCCGCGTCGGGACTCTGCGGCGCAGCTCAATCTCTCGATCAGATGGTCGTCTTTCGATTGATACAGGGCGCGGCCGGCGCTGCGATGGTTCCGTCGTCGCAGGCGATCCTGATGGAAACGTTCCCGCCCAACGAGCAGCAGCTCGCGATGGCGACGTGGGGCATGGGCCTGATGGTCGCGCCGATCATGGGGCCGACGCTCGGCGGATGGATCACCGACAATTGGAACTGGCGCTGGAATTTTTACATCAACCTGCCGATTGGCGCCGCCGCGTTCCTGATGGTCTGGACGTTCGTGCACGACCCCGCATACTTGCGCACCCGCCGCGCCAAGGGCGGCAAAACCGACTATACCGGCATAATATTGCTCGTCGTCGGGCTCGGTCTCGCGCAGCTCGTGCTCGATCGCGGACAGCGCGCCGATTGGTTCAGCTCGCCATGGGTGGTCTGGTGTACGATTTTTGCCGCGCTCGGCATCATCGGACTCACAATCAACGAATTGCGCACGCCGGATCCGATCCTCGATCTTTCAATCCTCGGAATTCCCGTCTTCACGATGTCCGTGATGCTGATGGTGGCGATGAGTTTCGCGTTGTTCGGTACCGGTCTGTTGAATCCGATTTTTCTGCAGGAAGTCATGGGATACAGCGCATGGAAAGCCGGCCTGGTGCTCGCTCCACGAGGACTCGGCACGATGGCGGCGATGCTGATCGTCGGGCAACTCGCGCGCTACCGTTACGACACGCGCCCGCTGATTGGTGTCGGCTTCGTCATCATGGCAGTTGCGCTGTGGCAGATGGCGGGATGGAACACTGACGTCAGCACGTGGACGGTGACGTGGCCCAGCCTCGTCATGGGCGTCGGGATGGGCATGATCTTCCCCACGCTGTCAGCCACCACGCTTTCATGCGTCAGCCGCGAGCGCGTCGGCTACGCCGCGAGCCTCTACAACATGATGCGCAACACGGGCGCGGCGATCGGGATTTCGTACATGACGACGGTGCTCGTGAATCACGAGCAGACGCATCAGTCGTACCTGGTCGCGCACTTCACCGTCTTCGACGCGTGGAAGATGAGCGATGCGGCTCGGCTCACTCCCGGCGCGCGCAGCTTTGACTATATGCCGCAAATGCTCAGTGGCCAGAAGCAGGGACTCGGGATGGTGTACGGGATGATTCAGCGCCAGGCGATGATGCTGTCGTTCAACGACATCTACCGCACACTGGCTATTGTGATGATGATTCTGATTCCGACCTTCTTACTATTGCGTCGCGCACAACCCGCGGGCGGCATGGCCGCGCACTAGCTATTTCATTTCTGCGAGCGCGCGCTCGAAGATCTCAAGCGAGCGTCGATCGAACAGCACAAACTCCACCCGCTCGAGCGTCGTCCGACCACCGAGATGCGCGCGCACTTCCTCGAGCATCACCTGCGCGCATCGCTCGATTGGAAAACCCGCGATGCCGGTGCCGATCGCCGGGAACGCGATCGTCTTGAGCGAGTTCTCATTGGCGCGCATCAGCGAGTTGCGAGTCGCCGCGCGTAGATTCGCCTCGGACGTGGATTCTCCCAGCCGCATGCTCGCCGCGTGAATCACGTGCCGCGCACGCAAGAGTCCTGCGCCGGTAATCGCGGCCTCACCGAGAGGGATCGTGCCTATCTTGTCGCACTCTTCTTGAATCGCCGGGCCGCCTTTGACGCGAATTGCGCCCGCGACGCCGCCGCCCAGCATCAGATCGTTGTTCGCGGCGTTGACGATCGCGTCAACGTCCGCTTCCGTCAGGTCGCCCTGCCGCAAACCAATCTTGTCGCGCCAATTTTTGCTCATCGTCATGTTATTATCGCGCCAACCGTGTGGACGCGGAAGACAACCCGGCGCCTGCTATTGCTCGCGCAGATTGCTGCGGCGCTCGTCGCGCTCGCGGGATGCGATCATCGTCGTAACGATCGCACTCCCGGGACCATCCAGGTTGATATTGAAATATCGCCGACCTCGACCGACCCGCGCTTTGGCACCGACGCGATGTCCTCGCGTGTCAACGAACTGATTTTTGATTCGCTGGTCAGGAACGATCGCAACGGCCAGTTCGTCAATCGTCTTGCGCAGAGTATCGAGCACCCCTCCCCGACGACGACCGTCTATCACCTCAATCACGGAGTGCGCTTCAGCGACGGCCGGGAACTTACCGCACGCGATGTGCTGTTCACCTACAATTCGATACTCGCTCCCGAATCGATGTCGCCGAAGCGCGCTAGCCTCGAGGAATTGAAATCAATCGAAGCGCCCGACGATTACACCGTCGTCATTACGGTGGCGCATCCGTATGCGCCCGCTATCGAGATCGCGACTGAGGGTATCGTGCCAGTTGGGACCCCGTTGCCTGCGCAAGCACGCGGCGCCGCGCCGGTGGGCAGCGGCCCTTTTAAGATGGTCGCCTACTCGCGTGACGAATTCTTGCAGCTTGAGCGTAATCCGTACTATCCGCATCCGCCAAGCGAGGCCGAGTGTATCCTCTTCAAAATTGTACCCGACCCCACAGTGCGTGCGCTCGAACTGGCAGAAGGTGTTTGCGACTTCTCGGGGAATAACATCCAGAACGACGTCCTGCCGTGGCTTGCTGCGCATCGATCGCTTGGGATCAGTAAAACCCCGGGTAGCACCTACCGATACTTGTCTTTCAACTTTCGCAATCCGACGTTGCGCGACGTCCGTGTGCGCCGCGCGATCGCCTACGCGATCGACCGCAATGCAATAGTCAATTCCGTATTGCTTGGTAATGGGCGAATAGCCACTGGCATGCTGTCGCCGGAGAGTTGGGCCTACGAAGGCAACGTCACTATCTATTCCTACGATCCTGAAAAAGCGCGCCAACTTCTCGATCAAGCGGGCTATCCCGCGGGCAAAGATGGGATGCGCGGGCTTCGATTCGAATTCAAGACGTCTGCCGAAGGCGCGCGGATTGCTGAAATCCTTCAAGCGATGCTTCGGCGAGTGGGTATTCAACTGACTATACGAACGCTCGAGTTTGCTACCTACTATGCCGATATCCAGGCCGGTAACTTCGATCTGACGTCGCTGCAATGGGTGGGTATCAATGATCCGAACCAATACTACAGAGTATTCGATTCGAAGAAGACGCCACCTCACGGTGAAAACCGCGGCTACTATTCAAATCCTGAGATGGACCGGCTCGTCGAGGCGGGAAAAACTACCATCGATCCCGAGGCTCGGAAAAAAATTTACGCACAGGTCCAGCAACTCGCCGCCGACGAACTGCCGTATGTATCGCTATGGTGGGTCGACAACGTAGCCGTGATGAATCGACGATTGGTCGGCTTCGAGGCGTATCCGAACGGCAGCCTCCGTTCGCTCGCGACGCTGAAGCTCGCTGTACCTGACGGCGACGGACAACCCGTCGCAATGATCCAGTGATCAATCACCTGGTGCGGCGGATGCTCGCGCTGGTACCCGTCGCGATTGGTGTCGCGACGTTGACCTTCGCGATCATCCACCTGGTGCCCGGCGATCCCGTGATCGCGATGCTCGGCGAGACCGCCGCGCCCGCCGACATTGTCGGGATGCGCCGTCAGCTCGGCCTCGATCGTCCGCTCCTGGCGCAGTACGCGGCCTATCTCGGCGGACTCGCGGTCGGCGATCTGGGCGAGTCGATTTCGTATCGCAAACCGGTCGCGCGCCTGATCGCTGAACGCTTCCCCGCGACGATCGAACTCGCCGCCGCAGGAATGCTGGTCGCTATACTCTTGGCATTCCCACTGGGATTGATCGCGGGCTCGAACCCGGGCGGCGCCGGCGACCTCGGCGCGATGGGATTTGCGATCGTCGGTATTTCGGTTCCGCACATCTACCTCGGCCCGTTGCTCATGATTTTGTTTTCACTGGATCTGCGCTGGCTGCCGCTCACCGGCCGCGGAGGAATCTCTCATCTCGTCTTGCCCGCGGTCACTCTTGGCACCGCGCTCGCCGCGATCCTCGCGCGGATGCTGCGCCAGAGCCTGATTCGCGTGCGCGAGAGCGACTATATGCGCACCGCGCTCAGCAAGGGATTGAGCGCGCGGGCCGCCCTTTTTCGCCACGGCCTAAAGAACGCAATGACATCCGTCGTGACGATCATCGGACTTCAGATGGGCGCACTGCTGAGTGGCACGCTCATCACCGAAATAATTTTCTCATGGCCGGGAATTGGCCGCCTGCTCATCACCGCAATTGGCGCGCGCGATTACCCTGTCGTCGAGGGATGCGTCCTCACCTTCGCGATGACCTACGTTGTCGTGAACATGGCGACCGACCTGGTTTATGCGATGGTCGATCCGCGAGTAAGAATCTCGTGAAATCATTCTTTCGCAATCCGTCACTGGCTATTGGAGTGACTATTGTCACCTCGACCGTCTTGGCCGCAATTATCGGTCCGATTGTTTTTCGCACCGATCCTCTCTCGATCGATCTTGCAAACATTCTCGCTGGACCCAGCCGCGCGCATCCATTCGGTTGCGACGCACTCGGCCGCGACATTCTTGCTCGTATCCTGTCGGGCGCGCGCCTCTCGCTCTCGATTTCCACCGTCGTGGTTGCGATCTCGCTTGTTGTCGGCAGCCTGATAGGCGCGACAGCCGCGCTATCAGGCGGCCGAATCGACAACCTGATAATGCGTGGCGTGGATATCGTCCTCGCGTTCCCCGGAATCCTTCTTGCGATTGCATTGGCCGCCATTCTCGGTCCGGGGCTGATCGATCTCGTGATTGCGCTGACCGCAATGGGATGGACTGGCTACGCGCGCATCGTCCGCGGCGAAGTGTTGACCTTGCGCGAGCGCGAGTATGTGCTCGCGGCCGAAACTCTCGGGGCCAATCGGTCACGACTTCTGATGCGCCACATTCTGCCCGGAGTCGTCGGACCGCTCGCAGTGCAGGCGACGTTCGGCGTCGGCGGAATCATCGGCGCCGAAGCCGCGCTTTCGTTTCTGGGCCTCGGCGCGCTTCCGCCTACTCCCACCTGGGGCAACATGCTCGATGCCGGCCGCGCGTTCCTGCTCGTCGCGCCGCATCTCACGACTGCGCCCGGACTCGCGATCGGATTTTCGATTCTCGGCTTCAACCTGCTCGGCGACGGAATCGCGCAGAAGGTCGGGCATCGAGCCTGACTACATCGTTCGGTATGCGAACCGCCGAAATTTCGTGATACTCATTCTGATCGGAAGTGAGCGTACGTAGTGGAGAGAATCGATCCCGCAGAAATGGTCCAGCGCCTGACCGGCTTCATTCGCACTGAAGGCCGCTTCGAGAACGTCGCGATCGAGAACTTCCGCAAGATGCCTGGCGGCGCGTCGCGCGAGATCTGGTCGTTCGACTGCACGATGGAGCGTGGCGGCGGAACTACTCGGCGCGCGATGGTCCTGCGGCGCGATCCCGGTGCCCACAACATCTCCACCAATCGCCGTCACGAGTTCATGGTGATTCGCGCCGCTTTCGAAGAACGCATTCCTGTCCCCGAGGTGTTCTGGGTTTCGGAAGATCCCGCGGTGCTTGGCTCCGCGTTTTTCATCATGGAACGAGTCGATGGCGAAACTATCGCGCGCCGACTCCTACGCGACGACGCCTATGCCCCCGCGCGCGACGTGATGCCCACCCAGCTCGCCGAAATTCTCGCGAAGATTCATCGGATCGATCCCGTCAAACACCAGCTCGACTTCCTGCCGGAGCCGGGCGACAACGCAGCGCTGACCGAGGTCAAACGCTACGAGGAAAACTTTCGACGCCTCGCGCTCGAACCGCATCCTGCGTTCGAGTTGGCTTTTCGATGGCTCCTGAAGCGCATCCCCCGGACCCCGCGAAAGACGCTGGTGCACGGCGACTACCGAATCGGCAATGTCATTTTCGGTCCCGAAGGCGTGCGTTCGATCCTCGACTGGGAGTTGGCACATCTCGGCGATCCGATGGAAGATGTCGGATGGATGTGCGTGCGCGCCTGGCGTTTCGGCAACGATCAGAAGCCGGTCGGCGGACTCGGCACTCGCGAGCATTTCTTTCGCGCTTACGAAAAAGCCAGCGGCACCTCGGTCGATCCCGAAGCGGCGCGCTTCTGGGAGGTCTTCGGCAATTTGCGCTGGGGCATAATCACCATCAGCCAGGCCCGAACTCATATCGATGGATTCGTGAAGAGCATCGAACTGGCTAGTATCGGACGGCGGACGGCCGAAACCGAGCTGGAGCTGTTGAATCTCATTGAATAGAGACATGGTAATCAAGTGAGTAATCAGTATGCAGGATCGTCCGACCTCAGTTGAATTGCTCGAAGCGGCCGCCGACTTCGTCGAGAGCGAGCTCGTGCCTGCGGTGCAGGGCGCGCGCCAATTCCAGGCCCGAATAGTCGCCAACGTAATGCGCGTCGTAGCGCGCGAAATAAAACTGGAAGATCAGTTGGTCCGCAGCGAGGTGAAAGCGTTGGCGCGTCTGCTCGGCCACGATGCGCCGCATCTGCATAGCCTCAACGATCTATGCGCTGCTGCTGTGAGCATGGGCGAAGAGCTGACTACGAAAATTCGCGCGGGTGAGGCTGACGACGGCGACTTCCGCCGCGAGGTGCTTGCGGTTGTGCGTCAGAGCGTCGAGGATAAACTGCGTATCGCGAATCCTCGCTACCTCGAAAACGACATAGCTATTCGCAACTCCAAAAAAGGAGATCTGACTAATGCCTGAAACCAAAGTAGTACTGCTCGAGCAGGACGACCTGATGCATCCGAACACCGGCGAGTCCAATTTCAACGAAAGTGCGTACTACAATTTTTACGATCGCACCCAGCGTCTCGGCGGGTTTATCCGACTGGGTAATCGCGCGAACGAAGGTTACGCGGAGATGACTGCGTGCCTCTACCTTCCGGACGGAACCGTCGGCTTCATGTTCCAGCGCCCCGAGATCAAGAACAATGATGCTCACAACGCGGGCGGCGCAAAGTTCGAAGTCGTCAAACCGTTCGAGCGCCATCGCGTCAGCTATCACGGGAAACTCTGCGTTCTGAAGAATCCGCTCGAGATGGCCGATCCAGCCAAAGCGTTTAAAACCAATCCTTACTCAAAAGCTGCGCTCGAAATTGACTATGTCGGGACCTCTCCGGGCTGGGGCGGTGAGCTCCGCGAAAAGAGCGGAGATCAATGGGTGTCGCCCAAGCCGTCCGGGGATCCCGAGGCTCAGTTCGCGAAGGGTCACCTCGAGCAGCTCGGGCATGCAACCGGGAAACTCGTCCTTACGGCTGACGGCAATGAGCGCGAGTTCAAAATTGACGCGCTCGGTCTGCGCGACCATAGCTGGGGACCGCGCTATTGGCAGGCGCCGAAGTTCTACCGATGGCTCACGATGAACTTCGACCATGACCTCGGCGGTATGGCGACGATCACTGTTAATCGCGATGGTAGCGAACGCCCGGGTGGATTCATCGCGCGAAAAGGCAAGCCCTTTCTTAATATTGTAAAGGTCGACGTGCAGACCGAATTCGCCGGCGATCAGCAGCTCCACGACAAGATCAAGGCGACCTGTCAAACCTCGGATGGCGGAGCGCCAATAGTCATTACCGGCAAGGTGCTATCGATGATTCCGCTGCGCAACCGTCGCACCGGTATAGTCACTCGCATCGCGGAGGGTATGACCGAGTGGAACTGGGACGGCAAGATTGGCTACGGACTTTCTGAGTATCTCGATCACTTCGAGGAATAGTCAGTCGGTCAGCGTTTGCTCTTGAGCGCGCGCAAACTTTCCGTGTAAGGCGGATATGCGACGCCGCGCTCGGTGATAATTGCGGTTACCAACTCGGCCGGCGTGACATCGAAAGCGGGATTGAAAGTGCGGACGCCCTTGGGCGCGATCTGCTTGCCGCCGTACTCAGTAAGTTCGCGGCCAGAGCGCTCTTCGATCGGAATCGAAGCGCCGTCAGGACAGTCGAGATCGATCGACGACAGCGGCGCCGCGACGTAAAAGGGGACGCCGTGCCGCCGCGCCATTACTGCGAGCGGGTAGGTGCCGATTTTGTTCGCCACGTCGCCGTTGGCTGCGGTGCGATCTGTTCCTACCACCACGCAATCAATCTTGTGTTGCGAGAGCACGGTCGCCGCCATGTTGTCGGCGATCACCGTCACCGGGATCCGATCCTTGTGCAGTTCCCACGCCGTCAGGCGCGAGCCCTGCAGAAATGGTCGCGTCTCGTCGGCGAACACCTGGATCTTTTTACCGGAGTCGCGCGCTGCGCGGACCACCCCGAGCGCCGTGCCGTATCCAGCAGTCGCCAGCGCGCCGGCGTTGCAGTGCGTCAACACGGTGGACGGGTCTCCGATGAGTTCCGCGCCAAACTGACCCATCGCGCGATTCGCCGCTACGTCTTCGGTGTATATCGCGATCGCCTCCGCGCGCATGCGAGCAAACAGTTCTGCCGCATCCAACGAACCGTTCTCGTCGAGCACTCGTCCCATCCGATCGACGGCCCATGCCAGGTTTACCGCAGTCGGCCGAGTGGCTTTGAGAGCCTTCGCGACGATGCCGAAGCGTTTTTTCGCCTTCGCACCCGAGGTACCCTTGATTCCGAGTGCGACCCCCATCGCAGCAGCGACTCCGATCGCGGGCGCGCCGCGAATCACCATCGTTCGGATCGCCTCCGCGACGCCACGATAGTCGCGATAGGTTCGAATCACCTCGCGCGCCGGAAGCAGGCGCTGATCGATCATGCGAACGGTATCCGCCCGCCATTCAATAGTCATCACAGCCATGTCGTCTGACTTTTTCGCCCGCGCGTGAGGTTTCAAACTCTGCATTGATTTGAGGAAAGAAAACGGCGCTGCTGAGAATCGCCGCGCCGCTCAACTACTTTAGATTGCACGATACCGCATTGTGGCCGGCTCGCGCGAATCTTCAGTTAAACTTTTTCGTATACTCCGCGCGCTTTTCGCTTTGCCGCACCCGCATCGATCCATCGCGTAATCGCCGCAAAAATCTCCGACGGCCGTTTCCCTTTGAGTCCCCGCACGTTGCGCACGTCGGCCGCCTTGAACTGCTTGGGGAGTGCCGAAAGCACTGCGCGCCAATTGACCCGGCCGGTCGGTCCGCTGCTAACTGACTTCGCCGAACCGCCCACTCTGCCGATCAACGATCCCAGTCGCGCTTCCTCTTGTTTCAGTTTACTCAGTGCCGATTCCTTCAGGCGGATCTCCTTGCGTAGATTGAGTAGCAACGTGCGCGCTTGCCGCTGTACTTGCTGGAAGGCTGATGCGGCTCCGCGAGAAGTATCTTTGCGAGGCATGTAGCTATCTCCTTTCCCCGAAGTGACCAGTACAAATCAAATTTGAACATACACAATCAATCTCACATCCACAAGTATCAAAGTCATTTTGTCTACTATCAATATCAGCCAAGTGGATATAGCCGATAGTGTTTTGAACTGATGCTTGGTTTATGCAGCCAGATAGTCACATGCTGGAAAGTTTTTTTGGTCTATCGACGCATCTTGCGCGGCGACTGGGTTCGCGAACCACGGTCGCCCCGATGTTTCTCATCTTCACGGCGAACATCATCGAAACTTATCCATCAGAACAAGCATCCTTCGATGGCAATCTATCGCGCGACTCTCGGAAATCCGTGTGCCGTGCGACGAGCCATACGCCGCTGGTTGTCGGAACCAACCGAAATCCTAATGGTGACCTCGTACGCTAAAACGATTTTAGAATTAACCAGAGAGCAAGATGCTCGCAGTATCGCATATAGACGCTTGAACAGATCGTGAAACAAAAAGCAGAGAATTGGATGAAAAAAGCACTATGTTTGAGCTTGGTACGATGGTATAAGCATCTCGGAATTTTGACTAGATGCGCGCTCTTGGTATAGCCGCAAACGCTGGACGCCTCGAGACACTCGGGGTTGCGCGCAAGGAGAGGGGTAATGGGCCGCAGACTGTATGTTGGGAATCTGGCTTGGACTGTGACCGACCAGGATCTGCTCGACGTATTTTCAGAAGCAGGAAAGGTGGACAGCTCGCAAGTCATCATCGACCGCGCCACCAACCGCTCGCGAGGATTCGGTTTCGTCGAGATGGGAACCGATGAGGCGGCCGAAGGCGCAATCAAGAAACTGAACGGCCGCGACATCAAGGGCCGCCCGATTCGCGTCAACGAAGCACAGGCGCGCAGCGGCGGTGCCGGCGGCGGCGAACGTCGCGGCGGCGGCGGACGCGACCATTAGTCAGTTCGTCGATTCTGAATAGTGCCGCGATTGTAGTTTGCCCTCTCGTCGTCGCGGCAAAATATACTCAGCCCACTTGAGGTGACGCCCGATTTTCGGGTCGAACTCTCGCGCCTGCTCGTGCGTCGCGCTAAATCTTAACTGTGGAATTGATCACGCTTGAAGTTCAGAGCGAGCGCGCGGTGATCGTGCCGGGCGCCGGGTGTCAATGTCTTAGCTACCGAGCCGGGACGCTCGAGGTCATCGCGGGTCCTGCCAGTCCCGACGCATGGCGCGAGCATCCGCATCGCGGCGGCATTCCGATTCTCTTTCCCTGGCCGAGCCGCGTCGCTGGCGCGCGCTTCACCTTCGAGGGCCGCGAATACCGCCTGCCGGTAAACGAGCCCGCGCGTGGCAACGCGATTCACGGCTTTGCATGCGAACGCGCGTTTCGCGTGACGCGTCGCGGGCCTTACTTCGTCACCGCGATCCTCGATTCTTCTGACTATTCGGACCTCGATGCTATCTGGCCGTGGCCGTTCACACTCGAAATAGACTACGAAGTAGGTAATGGACTGAGATTGAAGGCGCGCCTCACGAACACCGGCGACTCGATAATGCCGTTCGGATTCGGGGCGCATCCGTACTTTCACGCGCCGCTGAATCCCAAGGGCTCGCGCGACGCGATGCTGATTCAGCTCGATGCCGACGCTCAATGGGCACTCGACGCGCGCCTCGTTCCGACTGGCAGTCTCGATCCGCTATCCGGCAAGTTCGATCTTCGAGCGCCGCGTGCGATTGGAACTGACACTTACGATGATGTATTCCGCATGGCGCCTGTCTCGACGGACGCCACGTCGACGGCGCGTGCGCGGCTAATCGACCCGTCGATGAAGATTGCGGTCGAGGTTCGCGCCGACGCTGTGTTCGGCGAGTTCGTCGTCTTCGCTCCGCCGAACAATCCCGTCGTCGCGCTCGAGCCGTACACTTGCGCTCCCGACGCCTTCAATCTCGCGGCTCGCGGCGTCGCGGCCGGGATGCGATTACTCGCACCCGGCCAGACCTTCGAGGCGAGCTTCGAGATTCGCGTCAGCGTCCCTTGAAGCGCGGCTCGCGCCGCTGCGCCAGGGCAGTCGCGCCCTCGCGAAAATCTTCGGTGAGTAGCAACGAGCTCTGCGCCAACACCTCGAGCTCCTGGAACGTCATCTTGTCGAGGCCGTGACCCTTGTCGATGATCCGCTTCGCGAGTCCCACTGCCAGCGGCGCATTACGCGCCATCTCGCGCGCAAGCTCTTCGGCCGCCGCTAGATGCGTCCCTTCAGCGACGACGCGATTCACCAGCCCGATCTTTTCAGCGTCCGCTGCTTCGATCATCCGCGCCGTCATGATCAATTCCTTCGAGCGCGCGTAGCCGACCGTGCGCGTGAGGCGAGTGGTGCCGCCGACGTCAGGCACCAGCCCGATGCGCACTTCCGGCATCCCGAGCCGCGCGCCCACCGACGCAATTCGCGCATCGCACGCGAGCGCCAGTTCGAGGCCGAGACCGCCGACGAATCCGTGCAGCGCGCCGATCACCGGTTTCTCGATACTCTCGATCCGGTTCAACGACGCCTGCGACTCCGCGACGAAGCGCCGAAAGCGCTGCATGTCGGGCCCGCCGCCCTGCCCGCTCTGCGCGCCGCTGTCGTTGCTGAGCGAGGTGAAATCGATCCCCGCCGAGAACGCCTGTCCTTCGCCATAGATGATGATTGCGCGAACGTCATTGCGATCGACCTCGTCAATCGCCTCGGGCAGCGCGCGCAGCATCGCCTGGTTAATCGCATTGCGCTTCTCGGGCCGGTTGAGCGCGATGTACGCGATCTCGCCTTCGACTCGAACTTTGATTGGATTTTCCGCCATGTTGGAAACCTCGATTATAACTGAAGGTATCGCGTACCGGCCCGCCGCGCGCAACTGGTTACTGACGCACACCCGCTCGCTTCTTTTTTGTGCTACGAATTCGGTCGAGACCTTCGATGCCCTCACGTCCGAACATCATCCTCATCCTCGCCGACGACATGGGTTACGGCGACTTCGGATGCTTCAACTACGGCGCCTCGCGCACGCCCACTCTCGATCATCTCGTCAATGAAAGCATCTGCCTGACGCAACACTACTCGGCGTCACCGGTTTGCGCGCCGGCGCGAGCCTCGCTGATGACGGGTCGCTATCCGCATCGCACCGGCGTTATCGATACGCTCGAAACGCGCGGCCTCGATCGTCTTGCGCTGCGCGAATTGACCGTCGCCGAATTGCTGAGGCGATCAGGCTATAAGACCGGCCTCGTCGGCAAATGGCACAACGGCGCGTACGATTCGCGCTACCATCCGAACCGTCGCGGCTTCGAAGAGTTCGCGGGATTCTCCGGCGGATGGCAGCCGTACTACCAATGGAATCTCGATCGTAACGGCTCGATTCTGCACGCGGACGGCCGCTATCTCACCGACGTTTTCACCGAAGAAGCGATAGGCTTCATCCGGCGCCATCGCCGCGACGCGTTTTTTCTCTTCCTCGCGTACAACGCCCCCCACTTTCCGTTCGAAGCGCACGAGGCCGACGCCGCGCCCTACAAAGCCAGCGGCAACTTCACGCCCGCCGTCAGCCAAATCTACGCAATGATCGAATGCATGGATCGCGGAGTTGCGCGCGTGCTCGAGGCGCTCGACCGCTCCGGGCTGGCCGACAATACGATCGTGATGTTCTCGAGCGACAACGGTCCGCAGTTCGGCGGCAAGGGCGAGATGTGTACCGACCGCTTCAATTGCGGTTTCGCCGGCTCAAAGACGCTCGTTTACGAAGGCGGAATCCGCCTCCCGATGGTGATGCGATGGCCCGCCGGGCTCGACGGCCGCCGCCAGGTCCACGACATGATTCATTTCACCGACTGGCTGCCGACCCTGCTGGCTCTCGCGGGCGCCGAACCGCCGCGCGACTTGCTGCTCGACGGAATCAACGTAACGCCGACGCTGCAAGGCGATCTCGGCCAGGTCCCGACCGAGCGCTATTGGCAATGGAACCGCTACACTCCCGACGCCGAATGCAATGCCGCGATGCGCGACGGTCGATGGAAACTGGTGCGCCCGGCAATTCGCGAGTTGATGTTGGTCTCGAACGAAGACCTCGCGATGGACATCCAGTCAAAGTACAACCCCGAAAATTTCCACGACATCGCGCACACCCCTGAGCCCGACCGCGTCAAACCCACCCCGCCTCCCGCCCAACTCTTCGACATCGTAAGCGACCCCTTCGAGCGCAACGACCTCGCCGCGCAACACCCCGACCGCGTCTCGCAAATGACAAACGCCCTGGCCGCATGGTTCGAAGACGTAGAACAAGACCGCCTCACGATCCACGATTGAATCCTCGCCTTCCACTCTTTAAATTCCGGTCCCCCTTCCAGCTCCCCCATTCCGGTCCCCCTTCCAGCTCGGGAAGGGGTTAGGGGTTAGGTTGCCGGAATCGATATCAACATTCCGAAAGACGCGCCTACGATCGTCATCCTTGTACGACGCGAGCAACGCGAGCCGAGGAACTGGCTTCTGGCCTCCGGACAGCTTCGCGTACGCGAAGCCCGTACCGGTTCTTAGTTCCTCGTATGGATTGAATTCATCCGCGATGGTCTGATTTAAGAGTCTGTTACAAGGCACCTTCGCCACCGGCTTTCCGATGGAGCGCAAATGAACGAGCAAGTTACCCGCCAGATCCTGTGGAACATCCCCGCACCGTTCATCGTGCTGATGTACGCGCTGCTCGCCGCACTGATGGTCGGCTGCGTCTACGCGTTCCTGAAGTGGTACCGGCTGGTTACCCTCGGCGTCTCCGAAAATCGCCTCGATCGTCCCTTCGAGCGCCTGATGCTCTCACTGCGCGACTCGTTCGGCCAGGGCAGCGTGATTCGCGAGACTTGGGGCTGGATGCATTATTCGTTCTACGTCGCCTTCGTCGGACTGTTCATCGGCACCACCATCGTGCTGATCAACAGCGACCTGCGCGACCTCTTCGATCTGTTCGGCCTCGACTTCTACTTCTACTACGGCGACTTCTACCTCTACTTCAAAGCCGCGATGGACACTTTCTTTCTGCTGCTGATCCTCGGCGTGTTGATGGAAGGCGCGCGGCGCGCGCTTCGCAAACCAACCCTGCTGAACGAACCGCCCGCCGACAAGATGCGCGACAATCTCGAGAACCGGCTCGGCTACGGCTTTCCGATGACCATGATGGTGCTGGCTGCCGTCACCGGCCTGATGCTCGAGGGCGCGCGGATCAACGCGGCGCATCCCGCATTCCACGAATGGGCATACGTGGGACGCGTCGTGGGACGAATCGAAGGCGGGCTCGGCGCCGGCGTCACTTATCATCGATGGCTCTGGCTGGTGCACGTGCTGTGCGTGTTCGTGCTGCTGTTTTGTTTTCCGTTCACCAAGCTGCGTCATCTGATTTTCGGCCCGCTCAATCTTTTCTTCCGCAATATGGGTCCGCGCGGACGCCTCGCGCCGATCAAGGATTTCGAAACCGCGGAAACCTTCGGCGTCTCTCAAGTCGAGCAATACACCTGGAAGCAACTGCTCGATATGAGCTCGTGCCTCGAATGTGGCCGCTGCACCATCAACTGCCCCACCGTCAACACCGGCAAGGTGCTGAATCCGAAATATCTGGTGATCGAACAGCGCGAGCATTTGCTCGACAAGGCGCCGTTTCTGCTTGCTGCGAAAACAAACGGCAAGAACGGCGACAACAAAGACGCCGAAGCGCCCGCCTGGAACGGCCCCGACATGATCACGCAGGTCGCGACCGAGGAAGCCGTCTGGGGATGCACGACCTGCGGATGGTGCGAAGAGGGATGCCCTGTGAGCATCGAGCACATCCAGCGAATCGTCGACATGCGGCGCTACGACGTCCTGATGGAATCGAGATTCCCGACCGAGCTGACGGGAGCCTTCAAGGGAATCGAGAACCAGGGCAATCCGTGGGGACTCGCGCAGGAAAAGCGCGCCGAATGGGCGAACGGACTCGACATTCCGGAGATGGCCGAAGTCGAAGATCCATCAGACCTCGACGTGCTCTACTGGGTCGGATGCGCCGGCTCGTACGACGAGCGCAATCAGCGCGTCAGCAAGTCCTTCTCCGGCTTGATGAAACAGGCGGGCGTCAAGTTTGCAATCCTCGGGCGCGAGGAGACCTGCACCGGCGACCCCGCGCGCCGGCTCGGCAACGAATATTTGTACGCCACCGTCGCCGCGCAGAACGTCGAGACCCTCAATCGTTACAAGCCGCGGCGCATAGTCACTCAGTGCCCGCATTGCTTTCACAATCTGAAAAATGAGTATCCGGATTTCGGCGGCAACTACACCGTCTTGCACGAAGCCGAGTTTATCGACGAGCTAATCCAGGCCGGGCGGCTGAAGCCTCGCGGCAAGATCGACGAGCGCATCACCTATCACGACCCGTGCTACATGGCGCGTCACAATCGCAAATGGGACAGCGCCCGCAGCGCGCTCGGTGCGATTCCCGGGGCTGAAATCGCGGAAGTCGAGCAGTCGAAGAATCGCACCTTCTGCTGCGGCGCGGGCGGCGGCTGCTTCTGGAAAGAGGAACACGAGGGCACCCGCATCAACCAGAAGCGCTTCGATCAATTGCAGGAGGCCAAGCCGAAATGCGTCGCCGTCGGATGCCCATTCTGCATGACGATGCTCGAAGACGCAGTGAAATCGCGCTCGCTCGAAGAAACGATGCGAGTCCGCGACCTCGCAGAACTGGTCGCAGAATCCACGGGCGTCACCACGAAGTGAGCGCGCGTCGTGATATGATGGCGTACGATTCGCGCAGGGCGGAACAATGAAACTGACGGCAGTATTCAAGAAAGTGCGAGGGGGCTATATCGGATTTGTCGAGGAACTTCCCGGTGCAAATACGCAAGGGCGCACGCTGTCTGAGACTCGCGCAAATCTGAAGGAAGCGGTTGCGCTAGTGCGAGCTGCGAATCGTACTTTGGCTAAGGAAAGTGAGCACACTCGCATCGAGTAGCAACTCGATTCCCGCGCTCCATCCGATGAATCATGGATTCACCTGGACGCCGGTGCGCGGGCCGTTTCGCCTGATCACGGACGGGCAGGCGCTATCGTTCAATGAGCGCGGCTTCTTCGTGCTTGAGAACGCGATCGATCCCGCGACCGTCGAGCGCGTCCGCGACGCGATCGATCCTTTCGAGGTGCGCGCCGAGGAATTCCTGCGCTCGCGTCCCGACGGCCGGACGGGCATCGCAAAGGCCGACGGCATCACCTTCACCGTTCATCTGGTTAAGCTTTCCAAAGTCCTGCGCGAGTTCTCGGCGAGCCGCGTCTTCCAGGATCTCTGCCACGACGTCATCGGCCCCGATGTGCGCCTTTACTGGGACCAGGCCGTGTACAAGAAGCCCGAATATCCGAAGCCGTTCCCGTGGCATCAGGACAACGGCTACACCTACATCGAGCCGCAGGCGTACCTGACCTGCTGGATCGCTCTCAACGACGCGACCGTCGACAACGGTTGCCCGTGGGTGATTCCGGGCGGCCATCTGCGCGGGACGCTCGCGCATCGTGCTTCGAAGCTCGGTTTTGTGTGCCGCGAAGAGGACGGTCCCGAGGCGCTCGCCGTTCCAGTGCGCGCCGGCAGCGTCGTTGTATTCTCGTCGTTGATGCCGCATCGCACCGGCCCCAACGTCACCGCCGGCGTTCGCAAGTCGTACATCCTGCAGTACGCCCCCGACGGCGCGCGCATCGTTCAGACCGACACCGCGTGCGACGCGCCAGATCGCCAGTACCTGATTCTGAAAAACGGCGAACGCGTTTCTCCGCTGCCGCTTGAGTAGCCTGCCTACCTTTTCATGTCGGAAAGAAAATCGAGGATCGCAGCGTTCACTTCGGCTGGCTTCTCCTGCTGCGTCCAATGGCCCGAACCCTTGACCAGCACCGTCTTGCGCAGGTTCGGCACCCACGTGCTCATGCCCTCTGCCATCTCGGGACGCAGTACGACGTCGCGTTCCGCCGTGATCATCAACGCGGGCTGCTCGATGCGATCGGTCTGACCGGCGCTTTCCTCCCAGCTTCGATCAATGCATCGATACCAGTTCAGGCCGCCGCGAAAGCCGCTCTTCTTGAACGCGTTCACGAAGACCTCGAAGTCCTCGCCGGTGAGAAACTTGCCATGCGGACGATCCGAGAATCGATCGAGCAGTCCGCCGCCGCCGGCCCGAACACGCCCGGCACCGACTTACGAATCTCGCTTGGATCGACTTCCGGCGGATCCTGATAAAAGCCGCGCAGCGATCGAGCGACATCGCGTTCGAGTTCCTCCTCCGCCACGCCCGGCGTTTGAAAGTAGAGGATGTAGTGGAAGCCACCTGCCGACATCGCGCGCATCGCATCGGTCGGCTTGATTGGAGCGCGCGGGATGAATGGCGTGTTGACGCCTATCACGCGCTCGACGCTGTCGCGCGCCATCAGCGCGGTATTCCACGCGACCATGCCGCCCCAATCGTGACCGACGATCACGCACTTTCCGATTCCGAGCGCGTCGAGCATGCCGACGATGTCGCCGACCAGTTTCCGCTGTGTGTACGCCTCGATTGGAGCAGGCGCATCGGTCTCGCCGTAGCCCCGCTGGTCGGGTGCGATCGCGCGAAAGCCCGCCTCCGCCAATGCCTTCATCTGATGCCGCCACGAGTACCACATCTCGGGAAAGCCGTGGCAAAACACCACCGGGAAGCCGTCGCCCGTCTCCGCCACGTGCATCTTGATCCCGTTGGTCCGGACGAAGCTGTACTTGATTTCGCTCATAGCGACTCCCTCGATAGAAATCCGTCCTTGACAGTGGGGCGGCCCGCCGTGCCCGCCATCTTTTGAAATGGTAATGCTGATATACCCGTCGTCGCAGCTTCGGGGATCATCCGGCAATATTCGCATCGACGCCAGCAATCCGAGTGAGCAAAAGCCGCAATTGACAGAAACGCGAACGTCGCCCTATGCTCTCAGATCCAACATGCTGAACGCTCGTTTAATGAATAAGAGCGGTTCCAGGCAAGGCGGAGGACACACCAATGAGCTACGATTTTGAATTCAAACAACTGCTTAGGGCCTACCGCAACGGAGTGATCTCACAAGCCACCTTCGAATCCGAGCTGACGGGGCTCGAAGCCGGCGCGTCGACCAACGGCAACGGCAATGGCGGCGGTGGCTTCAAGGCGTTCGGTCGCACCTACAAATCCGAACGCGCTGCAGTCGTCAGTTTTCTCGACAAGGTTCGCGCGGGCGAGGCCAATGGCGGGGAAGCATTCTCGGCGTGGGCCGAAGTCTGCACTACAGATTGCATCCGCACCGGCATTCGGATGGTCGCCGAGCGCGAAGCCTATCATTCCCGGGTGTTCGCGCAGCGGTTGGCGGAACTCGGTGGTGAGGCGCGCGCGATGCTCACCGAAGCGGGGCGCAAGGCAACTGCCTACCTGGGTGACCCGTCGATTTCCGACAATGAAAAACTACTCGATTTCACCAAAAGGGTCGGTAAGCCCGAGGATGCGATCAAACCGATCTGCGAGTTCGCCGCACTGCTGAAGGAAGATCTCTCGACCAAGGAAGCGCTGCGGTTGTTTGCGGAAGACGAACTGTCGACCGCGAAGTGGATCTGGGACGCCTGCGCCGCGCTCAACGCGCCCAAGCAGCACGAGGCGCGGGCATCAGACTCGATGTAGCTTTCACGTCAGATTGAAACGAGGAGCGGGGCCCCCGACGGACCCCGCTCCTCTTTTATCATCGACTCACTCGCGACGGCGCGAGAACCTAATGCGCGGCTGCTGACGGCGCGCCGGCGGGCGCCGGCGGCATCTTCATCGCGCCCGGCTTCATCATAGATCCCGGCCCCGGCAGTTCTCGCTTGGTGTAGTCCGAGGGAAGCGCGAAATCGGACTCGGCCAGTTTCTTGGTTTCGATCTTTTCGACCATAGTGCTGGTCGTGACCGGCGGACGTTTCGCCATCATCTCGTTAATCTTGGCGGCCTGCTCAGGCGCCATCCCCGGAATGCTCACCTTTCCCATCTTCATCGTCGAGTCCAGCGCGAGCGGCACTCCGCCGGGTATCTCGCCATTGCCGGTCGCGGTGCCCGCATTCTTCAGCTTGTCCGCCATATTCTTCTCGAAGGCCGCAAACTCCTGGGCGCCGGGTGCCGAGGTCGAGAAGCATTCCTTGACGGTATAGTCGCCTGCCATCATGTGCCCGCCGCCGTTGTAGTCGGTGCACTTGTAGCCGGCGATCTCGCGCGAACTGCCGGCCCTCTTGAAGTTCATCGCCGCGTTGGTGCTCGCCGCCATCATTGTGGCCATCTGGCCCTGGGGCGGAAACGGGATCTCGAAGTAGGTCTTCGCATTCGGATCGAGCACATACATTTTCCCGGCGTCCAGGTCGGTTATGATCGTGTGGCGCTCGGTCACCATCTTCTGCTTGTTGCCCTGCACCGAAATCGTTTGTTCGGAGTCGCGGGTATTGGTGCCGCTGGTCACGTGTTGCTTTTGCGTTATGACGACCCCGGCGGCCGCGGGCAGCGCGGTCATTGCGAGCGTCATCCCCGCAACCAGGGCGGTTAATTTCCTCATAGCGATTGCTCTCCTTGTGCTCGTTGCATTTTCATCACAGAGTCGCGTCCGGCCGGCGCAGCGCCCTTAATATCGCCGCGCTGCCGCATGATCGTCCGATGTATCATCAGGGCCAATAGCCCGAACAACACCCATACCATTTCCTTGATACGCCGCAGAAACCCGACTGCAAAGCCGATTCCCGGCGGATAACCCAACATCCCCAGGATGAGCGCCTTGCCGCCCTCCTGGCTTACCAGCTTGCCCGGAATCAGAAAGGTCGCGCGCTCGATCAGCAGCCCGACCGACTCAACCAGCAGCGCGGTCTGAAACGTCGCCCGCTGATGCAGCAGCGTCAGCAGGATATAAATTTCGAGCGGTCCGAGACTCCATGCGATCGCATAGCATAGGCACGACGCCACGAACCGCAGGCGATTGCGCGCGTAGAAGTCGAGCAGGACAGCGTCGGCCTCGTCGGCGGAATCGCGAATTTCGTCAGTGTTGATTCTCGCGATGTCGAGCTTGGTTGCAGCTCGAAATAGATGCGAGAACGGCCGCTTCATCTGGACGAAAAAGAACCCGCCCGCGAGCGCAACCGCCAGCGCGAACCCGCCGACAATCGCCCAGTACAGATGAGCAGCTACTGGAATGATGCGCAGCGAAATTATCAGTGCGATCGACATGAACACGATTTGTCCGATTGCTTCAGCCAGCGACGCGACGACTACCGTCGCCAATGCGATCGGCATGCGCAACTTCTCGCGCACGTCCACCGCCATCACGAACTGACCGCCGAGCTGCGCCGACGGCGTCACGTAGTCGACCGCCTCGCCGCCAATCCGCGCCGCAAACAGTTCGTAGAACCTGAGCCCAGGGGGATAGTCCTCAATCGTGATGCGCCAGCCGAAGGTGTTCGCGATTCGCGCGATTGCCTCCAGCGAAATCGTCAGCGCCAGGCCCCATCCCGCCATCCGCACATAGCCAATCACCTCGCGCGGCCCGTAATGAGTCAGGAACCAGGCGTAGAAGGCAATCGCTATAACGATGAAAATAGTCTCGACGCGGCGCATCGGCAGGTGGGAGCCGCCTCTATGGGCGGGCGGCAACCGATGCATTCTTTCAGCAGCGCCCCACCTGCGCAACCTGTTAACGCGTGAGTTATCCGCAGTTTAAGAGATGGGAAAAACCGCGTTCATCCCTTGGCGCGGATCAGCCCAGCGAACTTGTCGAGCTCGACCGGATTCAAGTCAGACACCACCCAGCAATTCATCCCGGCGACCGTCATTTGCTCGACGTTATATCCGTGTTCGGTCTCGATTCTCTCGGCGCTGGTAGTCTCTCCGGCGGTCGGCCACATGAAAACGTTGATCACGTGCTTGCCATGCTGATAGATGAGCGCGGCTACCGGCCGCCCCTCGATATAGTCGAGCCGGCCGCCCACCAGCGGGAATCCATCTTTCGCGAAATCGGTCACCGGTGGCGAGAAATCCAGCTTGCCGTTGAACCACGGCTTGACCGTATGCTGATCGGTCGAGGCGACGTCCATCAGATGCGTCGCCATCAGCGATCGGACGTGGCTGGCGACCACTTCGTTCGCGAGGTGCTGATTGAGCGCGGGAGCCATCGTGCGTGGCGCGATGATTAGCGCGAGCATCGCGCCAATCGCCATCGGCACCGCGAACCTGACCGCACGTTGAACCCATGCGCCGCGTCGCGAGGGATATCCATTCGAGCGCGACGTCGCTGACGCCGGGATTGCGCGGCGAATCTTTTCCTTCAACGCCGGCGGCGCGTCGAATCGAAAAGCTTCGTCCTTGAGACGCGTGCGCATCGCGCGCAGAGTTGCGTACTCGCTCGCGCATCGCGGGCATTCCTCGATATGCCGCTGCACCTCGAGGTCGTCGGCGAGGTCCAATTCGCCGTCGAGATGACCATGCATCAGCACTCGCGCGTCGTCGCAGTTCACCTTATCGCTCCTTGCCTATTCGCTGCCGGAGCGAACGCGCGAGCTTCCCGCGGGCGCGAGCCAACCGCGACATCACGGTCCCGATAGGTACGTCGACCGCGTCGGCGATTTCCTTGTACGACATTCCTTCGATATCCCGCATCACGATCACCTCGCGAAACTCGTCCGCCAGCTCATCCAGCGCCGCGCGAATCATCGCGCCATCGGCCTTGCGAACCGCGTCGGCTTCAAGGCCGCATTCCTCGCTGGATCCGCCATGGACCTGCTCATCGAATTCGGTCGGCGACTCGGCCCCGCGGTTACGCCTGAGCCAGGTGAAGGCGGTATTGCGCACGATCGCGAGAATCCATGCGCGCGGATCGCCGCCGCGGAATCCACCGGCGAACCTGAAGGCGCGCAGGTAAGCCTCCTGCACGACGTCCTGGGCGTCGTGGTCATCACGCACCAGCCATCGCGCGAGATTGTACGCAGCATCCATATGCGGCAGGAACGTGCGGTCGAAATCGACGGCTTTGGCTTCGTCAGGCAATCGCTTTTCTTTCGCCCGCGTGTCCCTGTGTAGTTTTAGACCGCGAGCGGGCCAATCTTATTCCCGACTGCTATTGGGCCTCAATCCAAGGAATTTTCTCTCATCGGCCGAGTCCTGCTATGTGAAAGCGCTCATCCGCGCGACGTTCATTGCTCAAGAATCTCCAGCACACTCTCGCGGTTGTGCGGTCGTTTTTCACGCCTTTAGGCGTAGAGGGTTTGAGAATTGGAATTGTTATCGGAAAAATTCGCCCACACGGCCGAGACGCCCCTTTTCTGTTCCCCCTCCCCCGCAGAAAAATGTTTCGCCGTGTGGGCTTTATCCTTGCCGGCAACTGTGAAGTCATCCGCCCGGCTTGGATAACCGACTAAACGCACCTGGCTTAGAGGAAATCACATGGATCGATTCGATGAAATCAAAGGCAAGGTTCTGACGGTAAAGGATGTATCCAACTACCTTCGCGTGCATCCGTCCACGATTTACAGGATGCTGAAAAGAAATCAGTTGCCAGCGTTCCGTGTGGGCAGCGACTGGCGCTTTACGGTCGAGGCGATTGACCACTGGCTTGCGTCGGTGGCTCCTGGCGCGTCCCCGCTCGCCGAGAACGAGAATCGTCTGAGCTCGAAGTGAGGGCAATCGCGCCGTTGTAGACGCCCGAATCACGAATTCCGCGCCGGTTACGAAAAACTGGGATGCGGCCGTCAGTCGGTGGCCGAAACGGTCCGCATCTTCCAAGATCGTAAATCACCAAATGCCGTAGATTGTTGCTGCGCCAAAGCTGCGTAGCGATCCGACTTCGCCGTAGATCCTCTCCGGTTCGCCCTTTCGTCCGCTCGTCCACAAGCAGTCGTAGACCGGCGGGGAGCCTATTTTATTCCCGCGAATTTTTTAACCTCAGTCTCGGGAATTTTATCTGCGCCATCGAGTCATCTCCCCTGAAAGCGCACATCAGCGCGAGGTGATTTTGATGGAAAAGAAATTTGATCGTCGATCGTTCCTGCGCGTCTCGGGAACCGCGCTCAGCATTGGCGCGCTCTACAGCGTCTTCCCGGGCCTCACGCGCAGCGCCGGCGCTGAGGGAATTACACGCACGCTCGCCGAGCTCAACGGCGAAGCTCCGGCGCCGTTCTCGTTCATGCAGTTGAGCGACACTCACGTCGGATTCAACGGACCTCCTGATCCTCTTGGCACCCAGGCGTTCGAAAACGCGGTCGCAACAGTCAACGGGCTGAAGAATCGCCCCGAGCTGATCATCGTCACCGGCGATCTGACTCACGACGCCGACTCGCCCGACGAGCACGCCAAACGCTTCAAGCTGTTCAAGCAGATCTCGAGCAAAATCGGTCGCGCACAAATCAAAGTCGTGCCAGGCGAAAATGACGCCGCGCTCGACGGTGGCGTCATGTTCCGCGAATTTATGGGACCGACGCACTACTCGTTTGATCATCGCGGCGTTCATTTCGTCGCGCTCGACAATGTCTCGGCCGGCCGGCCCGAGGTAGGCGCCGCGCAACTCGTATGGATGAAATCCGATCTCGCGCGCTTTCCGAAGACCGCGCCCATCATCGTGTTCACCCATCGTCCGCTGTTCGACCTCAAGCCCGAATGGGAATGGTTCACCAGCGACGGCGACGACGTGATGAACGCGCTCGCGCCGTACGAAAACGTGACAGTGCTCTACGGCCATATTCATCGCGAGAATTTTCACCAGGCTGGCACCACCAAGATGTACGCGGCCCGCTCACTGATCTTCGCGTTCCCCGATCCGGCCACGAGTCCCGTGAAAAAGCCGGCGCCCTTCGACAAAGCGGCTCCGTTCAAGGACCTGGGAATTCGACGCGTCAACGGCAACGCGTACGGCAGCGATTTGCAAATCGAGGAAGTCGCGCTGGCGACGGCAGAGTTCTCGGGCACGGTCGGAATGGATCAGATGCTCAAACACGGAAACAACGACGCAAAGGACGAGTAAGAAAATGAAAACGAAAATATTCAAAAACAAGATCGTCAACACGATGCTGCTGGCGGGTGCGCTCGGAATCGCGGTCGCAGTCGTCGCCCCGAAGGTCAACCAGGCCCGCGCGGACAATCCCAAGGTGATCGAGATCACGGCGAAGAAGTTCGAGTTCACGCCGAGCGAGATCACGATCAAGAAAGGCGAGCCGGTAATCCTGCGCCTGACCAGCAGCGATCGCGTGCACGGCTTCATGTCGAAGCCGCTCAAGATCGATACCGACATTCCCGACGACACCACCAAGGACGTCGCCGTGACTCCCGACACCGCCGGCAGCTTCACCGTGATCTGCGACCATTACTGCGGCACCGGGCACGGCAACATGAAGATGAAAGTCACGGTCGTCGAGTAAGAGTGACGTCATGTTCGCGCAATTGGTCAGCACCTATCACCTGCACCCGATCGTCGATCACTTCACCATCGCACTGCTGACCTTCGGGATCGCCGCGGAAATATTCTCCGCCGCGGCGGTCCTGCTTTCTCGCGGCCGGCCGGGTTTCGCATCCGATTGGGGCCAGAAGCTTCGGAGCACGTCGCTCCTGCTGATGATCGCAGGAACGGCCGCAAGCGTAATGTCGTACTTCACCGGCGACGCGGAGGCCGATCGGCTCTGGGATACGATGTCACCCGCCGCTCAGCAGATTCTCGCATCGTCGAATGGCGCAGCTTACCTGTCACACGCTGTGCTCGGGCAGTACCTGATGTACGCGTTTCTGATCCTCGCCGCATGGCGCGTGATGCTCGAATTGTCGAGCCGCCTCGAACGCACCCGAGTCGCTTTCCTCGTCGTGGCTATCGTCGCGGCAGGAGCGCTGCTCTACCAGGGCAAGACCGGAGGCGAACTGGTCTACGAACACGGCGTCGGCGCTTCGAGCACCGCCGCACCAGCCGCTCGCGCAAACTGAATTAAGGTGTCCTGCTTTCAGGATTGACAGGACTCAAGCGCGCGGTTAGCTTCACGTCACTCCAAAGGGGAGTAGTTCACGCCGACAGCAAAAACGGCGTCGGGGAGATCGACATACCAGCCTTCGGGCTCGGTCCCCCACCTCGATGAGGCGAACGAGACCTTCGGACCAGGTAAAATCCTGGCCGAGGCTCGTTCATCCGACTCCCGGCCAGCAAGAGGCCGGGAATGTCACAATCTCCGATCGCAACAATGTGCCGGCGGGCAATTGCCGTCGTCCTGTTTATGTGCGCGATAACTACGGGCGTGTCGCTGGTTTTCGCCGCCGACGTTTGCCCGAACAGCAGCTCCGAGATTTCCACCGATCGGCCCGATGTCACCAATTCGAGCCGGGTCGTACCGTATGGGAGCCTGCAGTTCGAGAATGGCGTGGATTGGACGGTCCGTCAGGGGTCTGACGTCGTCAGCGGAACTGAGACTCGGGTTCGTCTTGGCGTCGCGCAATGCACCGAGGTGCTGGCCGATGTGCCGACGTATTTTTACTCACTCAACGGCCGCGCGTCCTCCGGATTTTCAGACTTTGTCGTTTCTGTGAAGCGCGAGCTGCCCATTCCATTCGGCTTCCATCTTTCTGTGACCGGCGGTTTGGGGTTTCCAACCGGCGCCAACAAAATTTCGACCCACGGCTACGATCCCTATGTTCAGGTCCCATGGTCGCGGCGAATCACTGACGACTGGTCGCTCCACGGTATGTTCACCGTGACTTGGTTCACGAGTCAGCACAGAATCAATCCGACCTTCGAACCGACACTGTCGCTGGAACGAGACCTCGGCCCAACACGCGATTTGTTTTTCGAGTACGTGGGCGACTATCCCGATCACGCGAGACCCAGTCAGATTCTCGACGGCGGCGGCTCCTGGCGGGTGACGAGACTCGAGCAGCTCGATTTTCACGTCGGCTTCGGTCTGAACAGCAGCTCTCCCGATCACTACTTCGGCATCGGCTATTCATTCCGCCTCGACGGGCTATTTATGGGATCGCGAAATTAATGGGCCAGTGCATTTGAACTGACGAAACGGGCTAGTCGAATTTCCGCTTGGCCGCGGCTACTGCCTGGTCGGGCTCGGGAAGTTCTCGAAACACGAGGTCCTCGTGTCGCAGCGCCTTGTCGAAATTCTGAATTGCCTTGCGAACTTCAACCGGCGGTGGCCGTTCGAGGAGACCGCTGTCGAAACTTATCGTGTCGCCGGGTTTTATATTGTCCAGAATCAGGATGTGCCTGACGATCGGATAGTCGCGCTCGAAGGACTTGAGTTTCTCCCGAGCCTTGACCAGCCGGTTCCACGCTTCTTCCCATTTCTTGAGGGTGGCCGCCATCGGCATCCAGTCTACGCTGTTCGTAAATCTCAGTCCCACGATGCGCCAGGTGTCTCACGTACTTTCGCGCAGTGACGGGAACAAAGTCGCCGCGCACATCGCTAAGACCCAGCCGATCCGGTAAGACAGATCGGCGTGCGCCCGTTGGTCAGGATATTTTCGACAGCCGCCGCTGGTCTGCTTTGCGCGATTCTTGCCTCGGCGCCCGCCCTTGCCCAAATGGACTACGACACCGGCGACGACACTGTCTTCGCGCATTCTGATACGCTTCCGTGGTGGCTCTCCGCCCAGGGCAACTACATCTTCCAGTGGCATCCGCGCTTTCACGCCCAATACAGCGGCCCCAACAGTTTCGATCATGCGTCCGAACAGGCGGCTTCCGAGGTCACCACGCTCTACATGGGTCTCGAGCTGTCACCGACGCTCGAAGCCGTCGCTGATTTCGAAAGTGCCGGCGGCAGCGGCCTGAGCCAGACGCTCGGACTCGCCGGGTTCCCCAACGTCGATGCGGTTCGAAATCCCAGCCTGGGCGCGGAGCCTTACCTGGCGAGGCTCTGGTATCGCAAAGTAATCGCGCTGAGCGATGACACGATCAGGGTCGAGCGCACCCCGCTCTCGATTCTGACCACGCTGCCCGCGCGCCGGCTCGATATCCACGTCGGCGAATTCGACCTGGTGGATTTCTTCGACGTCAACAGCGTCGCCGACGACAGCCACACGCAGTTCATGAACTGGACCGTTGTGAACAACGGCGCCTACGACTATGCCGCCGACACGCGCGGCTACACGTGGGGCGCGATTATCGACTACGAAGATCGTGCATGGGGTTTTCGTTTTGCGGAAGCTCTCATATCCAAGCGGCCCAACGGGCTGACCCTTCAGAAAAACCTGCAGGACGCGCATTCGGAGAACTACGAACTCGAGTTTCGTCCCGGCTTGATCGAAAACCGCGACACTGCGATTCGGCTGCTCGCGTTCACCAATTTCGCCAACATGGGCGACTATCATCAGGCGATCGATCTTTTCGAGGCGGGAAAAACTCCGACGCCGGAAATCGACGATCACCGCATGCAGACCACGCTGAAGTACGGATTCGGCATCAATGCGGAGCAGGAATTCAACGAGTACTTCCGAGGCTTCGCTCGTGCCGGATGGAACGAAGGCGAGCACGAATCGTTCAACTACACCGAAGTGAACGAGACGGTCGCGTTCGGCGGCGACGTTCGCGGCACGCTGTGGAATCGCCCCAGAGACAAATTCGGCGTCGCGTTCGTCGGCAACGGACTATCGCAAAGACATCGGCAGTATCTCGCGCTGGGCGGACTCGGCTTCCTGCTAGGCGACGGCAATCTTTCCTACGGTCCCGAAAAGATCATGGAGTGCTACTACAACTTCCCAATCCCGGTGCACGCGGGCTTTTACGGTGCCGTCGACGTCCAGTACATCGACAACCCCGGCTACAATCGGGCGCGCGGCCCGGTGGTCGTCCCCGGGATGCGCCTGCACGTCGAGCTCTGAATCTACTTACGATTCTTCGCCCTGCTGGAAGAATTTCATCAGCTATATGAATCTCCGCCTGGCGTAAATCCTTTACTCCAGTAAACCCTCTTTCTCAGATTAATTTGCAACCCGGGCGCAAAGGAGGCGTTGGATTGAACAGCCTCTGCTGGAATCGCTTATCGCCAGTAGTTAGAAACACTTGCGCATGGACAACGAGGGCCTATCAGGAGACAGCCGCCTCAATGCCGATCCGGCTCACCGGCCAAATAGCGACGGTGGGATAGGAGGCGTTCCGAGCGATAACGCTGTCAGACAGGACAACGGAGCCCGCGTTTTCGCCATGATCGCCCTCTTCCTGTTCGCCTGCTATTTTCTCGGCGCCTTGGCGGTGTCCGGGTAAGAGCGTAGCCCGGTTGCTAAGTACGGACGGTTTTTCAAGGGCACAGCTGTCCTGCATTCGACCAGCCGGAACCCGCCTACGGTTCGTCGCCTTGCTGGAACAATCGCATCAGCTCATCGACGGTGGCCGGCGGCTTGCCCGCCGTCTCGAGCGTGTCGCGGACGTGATCTACAGATTTCATTCCGACCAGCGCCACGTCCACGCCGGGCGTCGAGCGCACGAACTGGATCGATCGCTGCGCGTCGGTTTTGAATCCGCCAAACGCGTTCGCGACTATTGGCGGCAGCCCACGCGATAGCTGCCCCTGCAGCAGCGACGCGCTCGCGCATACCGCGAGTCCGAACGCTTTCGCAGCGGCAAGGGGAGTCGCCTTGCCAGCGTGCACAAATTGGTTGGAACGCGTGACCGCCTCGGGCATCGCCAGGTTGTACGGCAGCTGGATCGCGCGAAAATGATGCGCATCGCCCCCGACTTCGCGCGCCGTTCGCATCAACTCGTCGAGCGACAGCCATCCGCGCTCCGTCGGCGCCGCACGAAAGCCGTTCCACGTGGCGGTGCCGTATACGCCGATCTTCCCGTTGGCCACCGCGCCTTCCAGGAATTCAAAAATCGTCGCGATACGCTTGAGGAACTCCTTGCGATCGACGGCTTCGAGCTGCGTCTCGGGATTGTGAATATAGTAGATGTCGATCGTCTCGAGATTCAGATTCTTGCGCGACAGCTCGAGCATCGCGCCGATATACTTCGGCGTCATACAATGCGATCCGTCGACCAGATCGGCGGGCGACACGATTCCGGTTTTCACGTAATGCTCTTCGAACCAGGCGCGCGGATTCGGCGGCACCTCGCCATCGAACGTGATGTACCCACCCTTGGTCGCGACCACCACCTGATCGCGCTCGATCTCGCCCGCCTCGACCAGCTCGCTAATAGCCTTGCCGATATTCCGTTCGCTGCGCTGGAAGCGGTAGTTCACCGCTGTGTCGATCACATTAATTCCGCCGCGAAGACTCGCCTTGATCGCCTGCTCGTAGGCGCGGTCGGTCTCGTCGTCGGGTTCGCCGAGATAGGTGCCGATTCCAATCGATGATACCGACACTCCGAGCGCCGGCCTGAAATTTCCCGGCAGCTCGGGGAACCGGCTTCGCATATGTAGCAGTGGCTTCGGCGGTCGCGCGCCCTTTGAGCATCATGAGGTTTTCTCCTGTGATTACGAGAAAGACTGCGGGCTTATCGTCGGTTCGTAGAGCGCCTGGATCACGTTGCCGTCGGGATCGCGAATGTAGAACGACACCGATCCGTCGCGATGGTGCTTTAGCTCGTGCACTATCTCGACGCCGATGCTCTTCGCCCACGCATATCCAGCCTCGACGTCGGCGATCGTCGGCACGATAAACCCGAGATGGTCCAGCCGCTGCTCGTCATCGCCATAGTCACCTCGATGCAACGCGACGTTGTCGCATCCCGAGCTCAGATACGCGTTGTCGGGGTCGGGCTGCCAGACAAGCTTCATCCCGAACACGCGGACGTAAAAATCCTTGGCGCGCTCGACGTCGGAAACCTTGAGCGCCAGATGACGCATGCCGCGATTCTTGATCAACTCGTTCCCTCGCGCGTCTTGTATCCCACCACCGCCCAAATCGGATCTGACGGCGGCGAAGTCGGCGCGCTGCGGTCTATGAAATCTATATTCTCAAACGCGCCGCTTTCCATAAAGTAGCTGCCAACCAGCTTGCCGTGGTCGTAGTCGTCGAGATGCTGCCAAATCGCAACCGCCTTGGTCGGGAAACAGCGATTCGAAAACGTTACGACGAACGGCGCACCGGGCTTGAGCACGCGCGCGACCTCGATAAACGTCTCGATCGGCCGCGTCATGTACTGCACCGAGACCGTCACCGCGGCACCGTCGAACTCGGCGTCGGTGAAAGGCAACCTCGGCTCGCGATTGAGATTGTGAATGACGATCTCGGTTAGTGTCGGATTATTTTCCATCTCCGCACGATTCATCCCGAGTCCGACCACTCGCGACGGCCGGATATGTGCCGGCAGATGCGATCGCCAACTGCTCATCAGGTCGAGGATCGCGCCGCCCTGCGGCAGCAGTTGCGCGTAGATCTCGCCGACCTTCGCAATCGCACCGTCGTCGATATGGGTGACGAGTCGCGGGACCGAGTAAAATACCTCATCATCGTCGTCATCGACGCGTCTGAAAAAATCGGCGGGAAGTTGTCTGGGCATGCTGAAATCCTGTTTTGAGAGCCTGTGGATAGGTTAAGTTTCCTTTTAAATATCAGCTACTTAGCGCAAATTTGAGAGAATTTACATAGCGTCGTTGACAGACTTCGCGCCCGTCACTTAAAGTAAAACACTTTTACATACTGCGATGCAGCAGCTCATCCTGCGAATCGCCGCGTAGATACTGAAAAAACTGAAAAAATGGTCCGGCGCGATAAAACCAACTACGTAATCCAATCCGTCGCGCATGCGCTCGACGTGCTCGAACAATTTTTCGGCGACGTCGATGAACTCGGCGTTACGGAACTTTCCAAGCGGCTCAAGCTGCATAAGAACAACGTCTTTCGATTGCTCGCGACGCTAGAGGCGCGCGGTTACATCGAGCAAAACAAAGCCACCGAGAATTATCGCCTCGGCATCAAATGCCTCCACCTCGGACGCCGTTACATTCATCATATGGGCCTCGTCAGGCAAGCGCGCCCGATCCTCAACGATGTCGCCAAAAAATGCCGTGAGAGCGCCTACGTCGCGATCGTCCGTCGCGACGGCGTCGTGCCGCTCGAAGCTGCCGAGGCCGAAGATCGCGCCGTGCGCATCACGCCGCCAATCGGAATCACGCTCCCGCTTCATTGTACTGCGGCCGGCAAGGCGCATCTCGCCTTCGACGCCGAAGGTCAGCTCAGGTCAGCATTGCCCGAGGCGCTCAAGCGCTTCACCGATCGCACGATAATTGATCGCGCAATCCTGCTCGCGCAGCTAGAAGCAGTCGCGCGCGACGGCTACGCGACCGACTCCGGCGAGTTCATCGAGGAAGTGTCATCAGTCGCAGTCCCAATCCGCGACTACACGCGCTCCGTCGTCGGCTCAGTCACGGTAGCCGGCCCGACTTATCGAATCGGCCCGGAACGAATCACGGCAGAAATCGCCCCCAGCCTGCTAGACGCCGGCCGCGAACTCTCGCACCGCCTAGGCTACAACGAATAATCAGATGCGAAACCCACCGTGGGTTCCGCGCCTCCTTGGGCAGGGGTGACCCCTGCACCCAGTGTT
>CAVUUH010000031.1:0-110633 GCA_963744545.1 uncultured delta proteobacterium | reverse complement strand
ATCATCAGGCGTCCCTGCCCGGTGACGGAGCCGACTTCGCCAAGCTGCTCGCGCATCTGCTCGAGCTCGCTGAGCTGCTTGCCGGTGAGTTGCGTCAGGTACATGCCGTCGCCGTCGGCGCTGCCGTCGCCCTGCGAGGGTTTGATCTCGGCGCCCTGCTCGATCAGCTTGCGCAATTCTTCGGGCGAGAGCGCCCTGCCCTGTCCGCCCTTGGACTGCTTGCCCGAAACGTCCATCTGGACATTCTGATCGGGCTCACCGCCGCCGTCGCCCTGCTCGCCGTCCTCGCCTTCGCCCGCGGTCTGCGATTCCGAACCCTTCATTCCCTTGATCAGATCATTGCGCATCCGCTCCGCTTCTTCTTCGGTGAGTGGATCGCCCTCGCCGCGTTCGCGAGCCTGCCGAATCAGCTCCTGGAGCCAATTGTAGAGCGCGCTGACCTGCCGGACGCTGGTCATGACGTCGGCGCCGCGCGCGCGAACCGGCGCAAAGTGACGCGACGCCATTAGTACCAAGGGAGATTCCAGCCCTTCGCCAGCCGCCTCGAGATCGAGCGCCGCGCGCACCAGCATCGTGCTGAGCGACTCGGGATGGAGCCGATCGAGGAGTGACCGGTTCAGCGTCGCGATGCGCGGTGCGAGTCCGCGATAACGCCGCGCGAGTTCGGCGTCGATTCGCGCCGACTCCGCCAGCCGCATCAGAGCGCCCGCGAGGCCGGGATCGTCGAACGACGCGACGAAGCTGTCGATCGCCTCGACTCCCGTTTCGCCGCGTTCTTCGAAGCCCGCGATATCCGCGAGTTTCAGCTTGAAGGTGCCGAAGTCGTGACGCGCTGCGAGATGCGCGGTGGTGACGAAATAATAAATGTACGCGTCGCCGCGAGTGCCGAAGGGCTCGAGCCGCTCAGGTAGATAGATCATCTCGCCCGGCAGCAGCGGGTAGTGGAACGGCAGCATCGGGGCGCTGTTCGCGATCGAGTCGATGCGGAATTCCAGCGGAAACAGCATCCGCATGAATTTCGTCAGCACACCCTTGATTTCAAAAAGGTTCTGAGCTGTCTCGGCAACTTCGGGCATCGTCGTGTAGTGATTGTGGCAAGAACGGGTGCAGCGATCAAATTTAGTTGCGTTCAGCAACCTATCAAGAAAGTGGCGAAGAAAATAATAATCGCCTGCGCGGCGGGCGGCAGCGGTGACCCTGCACCCAGTGTGAAGCACCTCGCTCCGCGCTGGAACCTCACGCCTTTTCGGAGTAACTAGCGTCGATGTCGAACCCGCATCCTCTGGAGGAGGCGCGCTGATGCCTAAATTCAACCTCCTTCTTCCAACCACGCTGGTCGGAAGCTATCCGCAGCCGGATTGGCTCATCGATCGCGAGATGCTGAGTCACGGCGTCGCTCGGGTGCGGACGCCGCAGTTGTGGCGGGTCGCGCCAGAGTGGCTCGAACGGGCGCAGGATGACGCCACCATCGTCGCGATCCACGACCTTGAACGCGCCGGCCTCGATATTATCACCGACGGCGAAATTCGCCGCGAGAGTTATTCCAACAAATTCGCTAACGCGCTCGCCGGCGTCGATGGTCACAAGGAGGGCGCGCTGAAGCTGGTTCATGCCGGTCAGACCCGCAGTATTCCAGTGCCGCTTTTTTCCGGACCCGCGCGCCGGATGCGTCCGGTTGAGGTGCGCGACATCGCCTTTCTGCGCGCGCATACCGATCGACGAATCAAGATCACCCTGCCCGGTCCATTTACGATGTCGGAGCAATCGGACCCCGGCTGCTATGCGAGCCGCGAGGCGTTGGCGATGGATCTTGCGGTGGCGGTGAATGACGAGGTCAAGGATCTCTTCGCCGCGGGTGCCGATGTCGTGCAAATCGATGAACCATGGATGCAGCGCTTCCCGGATCGCGCGCGCCAGTACGGCGTCGCGATGGTCAATCGCGCCCTGGAGGGAATCACGCCTGCAATGGGGACGACCGCACTCCATTTGTGCTTCGGCTATGCGGCGGTGGTTCCCGAGAAGCCGTCGAGCTACTCATTTTTAACCGAGCTCGAGGAAAGCGTGGTCGAGCAGATATCGATCGAGACCGCCCAGCCGAAACTCGATCTTTCGGTCCTGCGCGGGCTGCCTTCGAAGAAGATAGTCCTCGGGGTGCTGGATCTTGGCGACCCGAGTATTGAGACTTCGGATACTGTCGCGAAGCGGATCGAGGGCGCGCTGAAATTCGTTGCTCCCGAGCGATTGGTGATCGCGCCGGACTGCGGGATGAAATATCTGCCGCGCGAGGTGGCCTTCGGAAAATTGCAAGCGATGGTCGCTGGCGCCTCGATGGTCCGCGCAAAGTTATAATCGACCTTGCGATGAAGTCTAGCGAGAACGCCCAGTGAGGGGAGAGGTAAATCCGATTCCTTGACTTGGCGATGATCCGCAGACTTAGATTGATCCATACCTATGCGCATCACTATTTTTGGCAATCATCGCCGTCTCGTTCTGGGGGCGGCGCTCGGTATCCTTATATGCATCGCAGCCTCGGGCCTCGCTCGCGCCGGAATGGCGGACGCGGTCAAGGCACAGACGCTGCCCAACGGGCTTCGAGTGCTGGTGCTGGAGAATCACAAGGCTCCGCTCGCGACCTTCAACGTCTTCTACCGCGTCGGTTCTCGCAACGAGCAATTCGGCAAGACCGGACTGTCGCATCTGTGCGAGCACCTGATGTTCAAGGGCACCAAGAAACTCGGGCCCGAAGAGTTTTCGCAAATAATCCAGCAGAACGGCGGCGAGGATAACGCGTTCACCGAATCGGACTTCACCGATTATTTCGAGACCATCAACAAGGATCACCTTGACGTGCCGATCACGCTCGAAGCCGATCGGATGGGCAACTTCGAGCCCAAGGAGTTCGACAAGGAGAAGCACGTCGTGCTCGAAGAGCGGCGGATGCGGACCGAAGACAATCCGGAGGACGCGCTCGACGAGATGGTCCGATCGCAGGCATACGTGGCGCATCCGTACCACTGGCCGGTCATCGGATGGTTCCACGACGTTGACGGGCTGACGCTGGCGGACGCGATGGCGTACCACAAAGTTTATTACTCGCCGCAAAACGCGCTGATCGTCGCGGTCGGCGATTTCGATGCCGACCAGGTGCTCAAGCTGATCAGCGAGGCATTCTCGGGAATCAAGAACGGGCCCAAGCCGCCGCCGTTGATGGATCTCGAGCCGCCGCAGACCGGGACCCGGCGCGTCGAGCTGCAGCATGCGGCCAATCTGCCGGCGTTCGAAGAGGCGTATCACGTTCCGAATATCTCGAGCGCGGACAGTTTCCCGCTCGAAGTTGCGTCCGAGATTCTGAGCGACGGACAGAGCTCGCGGCTGTACAAGAAGCTGGTCGTGGAAAAACAGATGGTCGTGGATATCGGCGCGGGCTACGACATGACGTCGTTCGATCCGGGATTGTTCGTGGTGTCGGCGCAGATGCGCCCCGGCATCAAGGCGGCGGACACGCAGGTTGAAGTCGAGAAGGAACTCGCCGCGATGCGCGACAATCCTGTCGGCGCTGAGGAATTGCAGAAGGCCAAGAATCTCGAGCAGGCGCAATTCGTGTACGGGCAGGACTCGGTAATGCGCGAGGCCGAGATGCTCGGCGTGTACGAAATGCTCGGCGATTACCACCTGGTCGACAAGTATCTCGACGGAATCGACAAGGTGACCGCGGCTGACGTGCAGCGCGTCATGAAAACTTACATGGTCGCGTCCAACATGACCGAAGGCGTGCTGGTGCCGACGGGAGTTTTGCCGCACGGAAGCGGCGGACTGAGCGGCGGAGAATTGCGATGAGCGGCACGGCAACTCGAATGAAAATGTTGGCGAGTGTCGCAGCGATCGCGACCTTGGTCTTTGCGGCTACGCCGTCGCATGCGCTCGACATCAAGAAGATGACGCTGAGCAACGGCGCGACCCTGCTCGTCTCGGAACAGCATCAACTGCCGATGGTGACGGTGATGGTCGAGTTCGACGCCGGCACCCGTCGCGATCCCAAAGGCAAGGAAGGCCTGGCCGAGTTGACGGCGCGATGTCTCTCGCAGGGCACCAAGGAACTCACTGCGCCGGAGTTCGATCAGAAAGTCGATTTCATGGGCAGTTCGGTCGGAGTGTCGGCCGGCCGCGACTATTCGACCGCCGGGATGACGTCGCTCAAGAAGTACCAGGGCGAGACTCTCCAGCTGCTGTCGGGAATTTTGACCGAGCCTGGCCTTCGCGATGCGGATATCGAGCGCAAACGCGCCGAGCAGGTCGCGGAAATCAAGGCGGCGGAAGAACAACCGGGCTACACCGCGGATGTGGAATTCACGAAGGACCTGTTTGGCGACGCTCCGTACGGCCATCCGGGCGCGGGCTACGCCGATTCGGTGGCGAAACTCACGAACGACGACGTGCGCGGTTTCTATCATGACTATTACAAGCTCGGCAGCGCGATCATCGCGGTGGCCGGCGACGTGACCGCCGACGAAGTTAAAGCATCACTTGAGAAAGCGCTCGCAGGCCTTTCGGGCTCGGTTTCGCCGCAGCCTGAGCCGCCGCCAATCACCGTTCCGGCGGGACTGCACGTAAAACTGATCGATCGAAACGTGATGCAGGCGAACATCATAATGGGTTCCGGCGGCGTCGAGCGCTCGAATCCGGATTTCTACCGGCTCAAGGTGATGAACTACATCCTGGGAGGCGGTGGATTTTCCTCGCGCCTGGTGAAGATCGTTCGCAGCGCGCACGGACTCGCCTACTCGGTCAACAGCGGCTTCGAGCCAGGCAAATTTCAGGGCGCGTTCACGATTGGCCTGCAGACCAAGAACGAAAGCTCGAATGAGGCGATCGATCTGGTGCTGCAGCAGCTTCGCGAGATTCAGGAAAAGCCGGTCAGCGACGCCGAGCTGGATGGTGCGAAAAAGTTCCTCATCGGCAGCTTCCCACTGGGGCTCGAGCGCCAGAATGCGATCGCGTCCTTCATAATACAGGTCGAGTTCTACGGTCTAGGGCTCGACTATGCCGATCAGTATCCGAAGCTGATCGGATCGGTCACCAAGGATGACGTGCTGGCGGTCGCGAAAAAATATCTGCATCCCGATGCGATGATCGTCGTCGCGGTAGCGAACCAGAACGACGCTAAGATCAAAACCTCGCAGTTGGAGAAGGCAGCCGACGCCCCCAGCGCGCAATAGCGACGCGTTGATCTTCACGATCGGACACTCGACGCATCCGATCGAGCGCTTTCTCGAATTGCTCGGCGAGCATCGCATCGCGATCGTCGCCGACGTGCGATCGTTCCCCAGCTCGAAGCGATGGCCGCAGTTTAACCAGGCGGAACTGTCGGCGTCGCTCGAGCGCGCGAAGATCGAATATCGATGGATCAAGAAGCTGGGCGGCAGGCGCACTTCGAAGCGCGACGACTCGCCGCATACAGCCTGGCAGCTCCCCGCATTCCGATCGTACGCGGACTACACGGAGAGTGCGGATTTTGAAGACGGCTTGCGCGAATTGATCCAGCCGGCGACAGGCGCGCGGACTGCGTACATGTGCTCCGAGGGATTGTGGTGGCGATGCCATCGGCGAATCATCTCGGACAATCTCGTGGTGCGCGATTGGACGGTCGAGCACATCATGCCGACCGGGAAATTGTCGCCGCATGCGCTCGCGCCGTTCGCGCGGGTTGTCGACGGGCGGATTATCTACGACGTTACGGTAGCGACAGAGTCAGACTAAGCGGCGGCGCGATGGTTGAGGGCTTCGCGTAAAAAGCCTGCCGTGTACGACGCCTTCACGCCGGCGACTTCCTCAGGCGTGCCTTTCGCGACGACCTGGCCGCCGCGATCGCCGCCCTCGGGACCGAGATCGATCAGGTAGTCGGCGGTCTTGATGACGTCGAGGTTGTGCTCGATCACGACAATCGTGTTGCCCGCGTCGGCGAGGCGACCTAGCACTCCCAGCAGCCGCTTGATGTCGTCGAAGTGCAGGCCGGTCGTAGGCTCGTCGAGAATATAAAATGTGCGGCCGGTTGCGCGCCTCGCCAGTTCCTTGGCGAGCTTGATGCGCTGCGCCTCGCCGCCGGACAGGGTAGTCGCCGACTGGCCGAGATGAATGTAATCGAGACCAACGTCGCGCAAGGTTTCGAGCTTCTGACGGATCGGCGGGACTGAGCCGAGGAATTCGACCGCGTCGAGCACGGTCATGTTGAGCACCTCGGCAATATTCTTGCCCTTGTACTGAATCTCGAGCGTGTCGCGATTGTAGCGCTTGCCGCCGCAGACCTCGCAGGTGACGTAAACGTCGGGCAGAAAGTGCATCTCGATACGAATGATGCCGTCGCCTTCGCACGCCTCGCATCGCCCGCCCTTGACGTTGAACGAAAATCGCCCGGGCCCGTAACCGCGCATGCGCGCCTCCGGCAGTTGCGCAAACAGCTCGCGGATATGGGTGAACAGGCCGGTGTAAGTCGCGGGATTCGATCGCGGCGTGCGCCCGATCGGGCTTTGATCGACGTGAATGACCTTGTCGAGATGCTCGACGCCCTCGAGCGTTTTGTATGCGCCCGCACGCTCGCGGCTGTGATTTAGTTTCTGCGAAAGCGCGCGATACATCGTATCGAGCACGAGAGTCGACTTGCCGGAACCAGAAACGCCGGTGATGCAGGTGAAGACGCCGAGCGGAATCGCGACCGTGAGATCGCGCAGATTATTTTCGCGCGCGCCTTTTACAGTCAGCCATCGGCCCGAGAGTTGGCGGCGGCGCGAAGGCACCGGAATCTCGACTTGGCCCGAAAGATATTTGCCGGTGAGCGAGTTCTCGTCGCGCATCACGTCGTCGGGAGTGCCTTGCGAGACGATGTAGCCGCCGTGAATTCCGGCGCCCGGCCCCATGTCGATCAGGTGATCGGCTTCGAGCATCGTCTCGCGATCGTGCTCGACCACCAGCACGGTGTTGCCGAGTTCCTTCAACCGCTTGAGCGTCGCGAGCAGGCGCTGATTGTCGCGCTGATGAAGTCCAATCGACGGCTCGTCGAGAATATAGAGTACGCCGACGAGGCTCGATCCGATTTGCGTGGCGAGCCGAATGCGCTGTCCCTCGCCGCCGGAGAGGCTTCCGGACGCGCGGTCGAGCGTCAGGTACTCGAGGCCGACGTCCGCGAGAAAATTCAGCCGCTCGCGAATCTCCTTTAGGATGAGTTTGGCGATTTCAGCTTCCTGCGCGCTCAGCTTCGGCGCGGCAAAGAACGCGAGCGCCTGCTTGATCGACATCGCAGTCACTTCGGAAATCGACTTGTTGTTGAAGCGCACGAACAGGCTTTCCTTCTTGAGCCGCGCGCCGTCGCAGGTCGGACACGGCCGCATGTTCATGTACGCCTCGAGAAACTCGCGCACGCCCTCGGACTCGGTCTCCTTGTAGCGTCGATCGAGCCACTGCAGCACGCCCTCGAAGGTCTTCGAGTATTCGGCGCGATGATGCCCGCGCTGGTACGCGAACTCGATCTCCTCGCTCCCCGATCCGTACATGATCGCCTTGCGCACCTTGGCGGGGATCTCTTTCCACGGCTGATCGAGGCTGAACTTGTAATGCTTCGCGAGCGCGTCGAGCACCGGCTGCAGGTAGTTCATCGTCGCCCACGGCGCGATCGCACCGTCGGCAATGCTCAAATCTTCGTTCTGCACCACCAGCTCGGGATCGAAATACATGATCGATCCGATCCCCGAGCACTCCGCGCAAGCGCCGTGCGGACTGTTGAACGAGAACATTCGCGGCTCGATCTCCGGATACGAGATTCCGCAATCGACGCACGCGAAACGCTGACTGAAATAAATCTCGCTGTCGTTTTTGGGCCCTTCCAGGCGCTCGACCTTGAGCAGGTCCTGCCCGTATTTGAACGCGACTTCGAGCGAGTCCGACAGCCGCTTCTCGATTCCCTTGCGGATCGCGAGCCGGTCTACCATCACCTCGATAGTGTGGCGCTGATTCTTGTTCAGCACCGGCTCCTCGCCCAGTTCGTAGAGCTTGCCGTCGATCTTCACGCGCACGAACCCCGCGCGCTTCATCTCGGACAGCTCCTTGCGATACTCGCCCTTGCGATCGCGGACGATCGGCGCGAGCACGTGAATCCTCGACCCGTCCGGCCATCCCATGATTCGATCGACGATCTGCTGCACGCTCTGCTGCGTGATTTCCTTGCCGCAGTTGTAGCAAAACGCATGACCGACCCGCGCGAAGAGCAGGCGTAGGTAGTCGTAGATTTCGGTAATCGTGCCGACGGTCGAGCGCGGGTTGCGCGAGGTGGTCTTCTGCTCGATCGAGATTGCCGGCGACAGTCCCTCGATCGAATCAACGTCGGGCTTTTCCATCTGCTCGAGGAACTGACGCGCATACGCCGACAGCGATTCGACGTAGCGGCGCTGACCCTCGGCGTAAATCGTGTCGAAGGCGAGCGAGGACTTGCCCGACCCGGAGAGCCCGGTGATTACGACCAGGCGGTCGCGCGGAATCTCGAGATCGATGTTCTTGAGATTGTGTTCGCGCGCGCCTTTGATGACGATTCGATCGGCCATCGCTCCTACGCAGCCGCCCGCCGCGCAACCTTTTCGCGGCTCATCGCGGCGCGCCATGCATATTCAATCGCGGCGATCATGCTCGATGGATTAGCGATTCCTTTCCCGGCTATGTCGAACGCGGTGCCATGATCGGGCGAGGTGCGCACGAACGGCAATCCAATCGTGATGTTCACCGCGCGATCGAACTCCAGCGTCTTGAGCGCAATCAAACCCTGATCGTGATACATCGCAACCGCCGCGTCGAAATTGAACGCGCCCGCCTTGCGGATGAATGCGGTATCCGGCGCGAGCGGACCGTACGCGTCGATGCCCTCGCGCTTCGCCCGCCGAATCGCCGGCCCTATCACGCGAATTTCTTCATCCCCGAACATCCCGCTTTCGCCTGCATGCGGATTCAAGCCGAGCACCGCGATTCGCGGCCGTGCCACGCCCAGTGCGCCGCGCAGATGCGTCGAGAGCAGGCGGATCGTATCGAGCACGTTTCGCTGAGTCAGTGCAGACGCCACTTTTGCAAATCCCATATGCGCAGTCACCAGCGCGACCGTCAGCTCGCCGCCCGCAAACATCATGCGCCACAGCCGGGTTCGCCCCAGATGCGCCAGCAGTTCCGAATGGCCGGGAAAATGATGTCCCGCGCGGTTCATCCAATCCTTGCTGATAGGCGCAGTCACGATCGCGTCGACTTCGCCGCTCATCGCCATGCGCGCGCTAGTAACAATATAATCATACGCGGCGCCGCCGCCCTCGACGCTGGGATGCGCTGGGCGAAGTGCGCGCGCCGATAAATTCGATATCGAAAGTACCCCGAGGCCCTTGTTCAGGCGAATCGGCGGTTCTCCATGACGCCATTCGCAAGGCTCCGGCACGTCGCGCAGTCGGGCCGCCGCCGCGCGCATCGCGGACAAATCGCCGACGACCACAAGCGACGGCGCGCCCCGACGACTGGCGAGCGTTGCAGCAGCCTTGAGGATCACCTCGGGCCCTACGCCCGCCGGATCGCCCATGCTGATCGCCAACAGCGGCGGCGTCTTTCGTCTCGGCGGCGTCCTCATCTAGTACAAGGTCTCGACGTAGTGCTGTTTCACAAGATCGGACTCGACCCACTTCTCCAGCTGCGCACTGGACTGTTGATCGATGAGCTGAGCGCGAATCTCGGTCTTGACTTCGCTGAGCGGCACGACGCCGGGCACTTCGTGCTCCTCCAGCTTGACGATATGAATCCCGTGGCTGGTGCGAACCGGAGCCGAGATCTCGCCGGGCTTTAGCGGCTTCACCGCGGCCAGGATCGAGTCATTGATGTCTGCGGGCGCGAACCATCCGAGTTCGCCGCCGTTGGACTTCGACTCGTCATCGGAATACACGCGCGCGAGATCGCCGAAGTCGTCGCCCTTGGCCGCACGCGCGCGGATCGTCTCGGCCTTCTTCTGCGCGGCAGTCACTTGCGCAGACGTCGGGTTGGGCGGCAGCGCGACCAGAATCTGCGAAAGCCGGAGACGTTCCTTGGTAATGGTGAAGTCTTGCTGGTGAGCGTCGTAGAAGGCTTTGACGTCTGAGTCCGGCACGTTAATCTTCGCGCGGACCTCCTGCTCGATCATCATCGCTTTTTCCAGATCCATCCGCGCGCGCTTGCGCAGATCGTCGTAACTCATCCCGCTCGCCTGTAGTTGCGCGCGGAACTCCTCGTCGCTCATATGCTTGTCCATCCGCAACTGCGTGATGTACTTGTCGACCTGCGCCTCGTCGACCTTGTCATCGTATTTCTTCACTTCCTGTTCGAGCAATTTTTCTCCAATCAACGCCTTGACCGCGGTTTTGGCGGTGTCCGAAGTAGCAAAATCGTTGGTATCGATCGGCTGGCCGTGCTCCGTGGCGAAATCCTGGACCTCGCGCATCGTGATCGGATCGCCGTCAACACTGGCGACGACCCGGTCGACTGGCGGAGTGCTCGCCACCTCCTCTTCATCCGGAGTTTCGGGTTCTGATACAGGAGCAGGTGGCGCAGGCTCCGGCACTTCCTTCTTCGATAACAGGGACGGGAGCGAAAAGCCGCCTGGAGCGTCTGACGCCGGCACCATCCGCGCCTCACGTGATGGGTTTACCGCGCCCGGACCCGGCGATGGCAGAGGAATGGGTTGCGACGGTGGCGGCGGCTCCGCGGGTGCAGATGACGTCAGCAGTGTCTGCGGTGTCGGTCTGGACGACGGCGTCCCTTCAGTCGAGGGCGATTCCGCCGAACCCGGTGGGACCGCGATCGCGTCCTTGATGAAGGAGTAGGATTCCGGTTTGAGAAGGTCTATCGCGCAGCCGGAGAACGCGCCCGCGACCGCAATACCCATCAGTACCGCCGAAGCTGCCATCACCACGCATCGCGCGGCGGCTCGCGGAAACGATCTCCTGTTTTGCATCAGTTGACGGCCTGCCCGAGTTTCGCGGCGGGCCAGTTGTCCAACTTTTCACAGCCCGCCAGAGCCTGCAAGATGCCGTCGAGTTGCGCGAACAATTGCTGGTAATCCCCGGGCTCAATTCGCGCGATCACCTGGAACGACGGCGTCAGCCGCATCGTGCGCCGATTCTGATCCGCCAGCTTGGCGAGCAACGTGGTATCCACCGGAGCGTCGGGATGGAACCGGACCTCGAGCTGCGATCCTTTCAGAATCGCGCTCAGGATCATCAACTGCTTCATCTGACGGCGAACGTTCATCGCAGCGATCAGATTTTCGATCAGCGTTGGCACCGGCCCAAAACGATCGCGCATCTCGTCGCGAATCTCGCCGAGTTCCTCTTCGCTCTGCGCGCGCGCGAGCCGCCGATATAGCACCAGCCGCTCGTTTTCGTCGGCGACGTAAACCTCGGGAATGTACGCGGGCACCGCGATTCGCAGTTCGGGCTCGAAGTCGGGTCGATTCGGCTGTCCGCGCAGCTCGGCGATCGCCTCTTCCATCATCTCGGTATAAAGCTCGAAGCCGACCGCGGCGATCTCGCCGTGCTGCTCCTGGCCCAGCAGATTTCCGGCGCCGCGATGCTCGAGGTCGGCCATCGCCAGCTTGAACCCGCCGCCGCTCTCGGACTCGACCAACTCGCGCAGCGCGTCGATGCGCCGCTTGGCGTCGCGCGTGATGATGTGCTCGCCGGGAATCAGCAGGTACGCGTAGGCCTTCTGACGCGAGCGTCCGACGCGTCCGCGCAACTGGTATAGCTGCGCGAGGCCGAAATGGTCGGCGCGATTGATGATCATCGTGTTGGCATTGGGAATGTCGAGGCCCGACTCGATGATCGCGCTGCAGACCAGCACGTTGATCCGCTTTTCGATAAAGTCGCGCATCACGTCCTCGAGCTGGCGCTCCTTCATCTGACCGTGCGCGATTGCGATTTTGGCCTCGGGCACCAGCGACCGCAGATGGCTCGCCATGTAGTCGATATTCTCGACGCGGTTGTGCACGAAAAACACCTGGCCGCCACGGTTCAGCTCGCGAAGGATTGAATCGCGGATAGTGGCGTCGTCGAAATGCGCGACGAAAGTGCGAATCGCCTGGCGGTCCGGCGGCGGCGTCTGAATCACGGAGAGATCGCGGATGCCGAGCATCGCCATGTGCAGCGTGCGGGGTATCGGTGTCGCGGTCATCGTCAATACCGGCACCAACTTCTTGAGCTTCTTGATTCGCTCCTTGTCGACCACGCCGAAGCGATGCTCTTCGTCGATCACCAGCAGGCCCAGCCGCGGAAACTGCACATCGCTCGACAACAGCCGATGGGTCCCGATGATGACGTCGACTTTGCCCGCGGCGGCGTCATCGATGACGGCCTTGTTTTCCTTGTGGCTGCGAAATCGCGAGACCATCTCGACCCGCACCGGCAAATCCTTGAAGCGCTCGCGAAATGTATTCCAATGCTGCTCGGCGAGGATCGTCGTCGGCACCAGCACCGCGACTTGCCGCCCGTCCATCACCGCGATGAACGCGGCGCGCAGCGCGACTTCAGTTTTGCCGAAGCCGGCGTCGCCGCAAATCAGGCGATCCATCGGCTTTACCCGTGTCAGATCGCGAATGACGTCGTCGATCGCCGCCTGCTGGTCGGGCGTCTCCTCGAACTCGAAGCGCGACGCGAACTCCTCGTAGTCGTTGCCGGGCGCCGGATACGCGTGTCCCTCCATCACCTCGCGCGCCGCATAGATATCGAGCAGCTCGGCGGCCATCGCGAGCACCGCCTGCCGCGTGCGCCGTTTAACCTTCTCCCACGATCCGCTGCCCAGCTTGTCGAGCTTCGGCTCGGCGTTGTCGCCGCCGATGTATCGCTGAACGAGATTTATCCGCTCGACCGGCACGTACATCGTGTCGTTGCCCGCGTATTCGAGATTGAGAAAATCGCCCTGCACGTCGGCGACCTTCATGTGCCGCAGGCCGCGATACTTCGCGATACCGTGATCGATATGTACGACGAAATCGTCGGGCTTCAGCTCCTCGAGATTGAGCAGCGCACCCTTCGCCGTCGGGCGCCTGCGCCGTCGCGCGCGCGGCTCGCCGAAAATTTCCTCCTCGCTGTAGATGTAGAGGCCGTCCTCCTGCAGCACGACGCCCGCAGAAATCTCGCCTTCCATGATCGCCGGCCGGAAGTCCGGCCATTCCATCAGCGCCGACAGACTTTTGCATTCGACGTTGACCTCGAGGTCATACGCCTCCAGATGACGGCGCAGGCGCGCGACCTGGTTCGGCCCCTCGACGATCATCAGCGAGCGCCCCTGCCCCCGCTGAACTTCGCGTAGTTCCGTCGCGAGCGGCTCGAAGCTCGGCGGCGTCCGCACTCCACTCAGTTGGTTCGCGCCCAGCCGCAACGCGTTCTGCGATTTGACTTCGACCGGCAGCGCCCATCCCTCGCGCGGCGCCGCCATCGTCACCAGCGATCCGACCTCGACCGCGGTAAAGTTTCCGAGCGCCTTTTCGAAAGTATCGACCCCGAGGAACAGCGCATCCGGCGCAGGATGAAACGCGGGCTTGCGCGCCGCGACTTCCGTCTCGTTGGAAACGATGTCCGCGAAGCGATTGGCTTCGGCCAGGACGCGCCCTGAATCGACCAGCCACAGGAGCGCATTCGGCGGCATGTATTCGAAAACGCTGGCGAGCGCGCGTCCGTACGCATACGGCATCAGCAGTTCCGCGCCGGGAAACAACAGCCCGTTCTCGAGCGTCTCGGCCAGCTCCGCGGCCTCCTTGCGCACCATGCCGATTTCCGCGGCGCGCAACACGACCTGCTCGCGCATCTTCGGATTCTTCAGGGCAGACGGCGGCACATAGCGCGTGCGAATGATCGTAGCCTCGACCAGCTCGGCGCCCGAGCGCTGAGTGTCGGCGTCGAAATGGCGAATCGAGGTGATCACATCGTCTTCGAGCTCGATGCGAATCGGGTCGCGATACAGCGGCGAGAACGCGTCGACGATTCCGCCGCGGACGCTGAAGTCGCCGGCCTCTTCGGTTTGCGGCACCCGCTGGTAACCGCACGCCGAGAGCGCTTCGACGAGAGCGTCGAGGTCAAGCCGGTCGCCAATCGCAACCGTTACAATCGATTCGTTGAAGGAAGCGCGCGGAATCGAGCGCGTCATCAACGCTTCAGCCGACGTGACGATTAGCGGCGACTCATGCCGAAGCATCGCGAACAGCGCGGCCAGTTGCGACGCCTGCGCATCGGTCGGCGGCGACAATTGCGCCATCGGCTTCACTTCCCACGATCGCAACAGATGCACCCGGCGCGTAGCAGCGTCGGCGTCGGCGGGCTCATCGAGAAAAAACGCGACCTCGCCGGCGAGCGCCTCCGCTTCAGGAGCCGTTGACGTCACTGCGATGATCGGACGCGTCAGCCGCAGCCGCATCTCGCGGATCATCAGCGCGCCGGCCGCGCCGCGCAGTCCCATCACCGGAAATCGGCGCTCGGTATTTGCCGCGAGCCGCGCTTCGAGCTCGCCGGCTGCTTCTTTGAGGCTTCGTTGCAAGTTTTGCGATCCGAAATACGCAAATTCGCCCTGCGGCGATACGCGCGAGGACCGCACATGCCGCTGGCGTTGATAGAAATGATAGCAGAAAAACGCGCGAAGAACCGCGAGCTTAATCCTCGCGGTCCTTTACGCCGACCCGACCCCGGTCCCCATCACGAACGATTACTTGGCGCGTTTTTTCCGCGCCGCGGCGGCTCCCTTCTTTCCTAACGCAGTCCGGACCCGCGATGGCAGATTCGCGATGGTTTTCTTTTTCCTCGCTGCCGTCGCCGCTTTTTTTATAGTCTTGCGAGCCGCCGCCCGTTGTTTTTCCGTCGCCATTTTCCAGCTCCCTCGGATAATCGCGCCCCTGATATTCAGTCTTCCTTCGAGTACATCTCGTCGTCCCGATCCTCCGCCTGGCCTTCGCTCTCCTCAGCCGCCGGATTCATCGCGGACTCCATCGCGAGCTTGCTCAACGTTTTCTCATTCCAGTCGACATGCGTTTTTTCCTGACGACGCACTTCGCTGATTGCTTTCGTCGCCGCCCGTTTCAGCTCGGGATCTCCGATTTTCGGCGCAATCGACGCGAGCATCTCCCAATTCCAATGATCCTTGGTCTCGGCGAGCACGAGGTTTTCGATGTTGTTCAGGTCCTGCATTTCCGCCGGCACCTGCGTGCTTATCAGGCCTTCCGCCTTGTGTTCCGCGGCGTGAGCGCCTGGACTTTGGTAATCGGGATCGCCGCCGACCGCCTCGAGCATCGACGTGCACAGCTCGACGTGTCGATGCGTCTGGCGCAAGAACTCCGACAACTTATCTTCGAGTTCCGAATGCTCGAGCTCGCTCAGCGCCTTCTCGTACAGCTTCACGCCGCCCTTTTCCACCGCGAGCATCTCGGACAGAAAATTCCGGATCCACTCGGCGCTGACCGCAGCACCTCGACGCCCGCGACTCGCGTTCGATTCGACATCCCGTCGCCGCGCGACGTGCGACCGTTGTGTGACCTGTGGCTGCCGTTACTATGGGTTCTTACTCTTGGCATCTGGCTAGTCTCCATCCAAGCTCGCTGTGAGCCGGGTCCTATAAAAATGTTTGCAGAGATCAAGCAATGGATGTGCCCGGAGAAATGCAGACAGAAGGTCAACCCGGCCGCGCTAACTGAAACAGGAACTCAGAAGTTTTTACCGCGATGACAATCTTCTGAACGGCCGTTCCAAAGGAAAGAACTACCGTCGGCTGCCTGACGCCGCCAGGCCTTTCTCTGCCTCGTCACGCGATACGCCACCGCGAAATTGCAATTGTTGCAAAAGCGCCTGCGCATCGCGCGGAGCATGTCCCCCAGCGTCATTGTTGAAGTACGCGTACACGTCACGCCGCTGGCTGAGGAATCTTTTCATCGTGCTCGCCCAATTCCGGATCGCCGCGGCCGAGTACGACGACGCGAACATTTCCTTCGGACCGTGAAACCGGAAATACATGAAATCAGCAGTTGGACTCACTTCCGGCAACGGGTACCTGCTCGAATGAGAAATCACGAGCGCAGCCCGATGACGGCGAAGGAGTAGCAGCATCTTCGAATCGAAGCAGGAGCGATCGCGAAATTCCATCGCAATCCGTCGCGAACCGTCGCGGCTCGCGTATGCGAGGAATTCGTCGACGCTCTCGAGATTCGCCTCCGACGCGCGAAAGTTCGCGGGAAACTGCAGCAGGATCGGTCCCAGCTTCTCTTTCAGGGCGGCGACGCGTTTTAGAAATTCATCCCACGACTCGCGAGCGTCACGCAGCCGCTTGATGTGAGTTATGTAGCGCGACGCCTTTGACCACGAATTGGAATTTCCTGGGTGTCTGCTCGTACCACGCCGCGCACGCTTCTTTCGATGGCAGCCGATAGAACGTGTAATTTATTTCGACTGAGTCAAAGCGCGTCGCGTAGTAGGAGAGCCATTGCTTTGATGGAAGCTCCTCCGGAAAAAAGCTGCCGCGCCACTCGCGGTAGTTCCATCCCGAGGTTCCAATGTAAGCACGCGCCATCTGAACGCAGCTCTTTGAGCCTGTTCATAATGGAACGCATACATCGTGCCGGTCGCGAAGTTCAGTTCACCGCGCTTTCCGTTTCCGTTGCCACCGAAGGCGCGGCGGCCGGCGAGGTTCCCGGTAGCGGTAGAATGTTCCCGGCCGCGTCGGTTTCGTGATCGACGTGAATCGCGATTCGCATCGTGCGATGGTATCCGCCGGGGAGCGGCCGAATCACCGTGATGTAAGTCGTATCGCCTGGCTTGAGATGGCCGAGCGCGTGAACGAATCTCGTCCGGGGTACGCACCCGCACGTCGTCAACCGCGATAATCAGGTCACCGCCGGTTCCCAGCGCTCCCGACTTGCGCAGCAGTGGGAAAACGATCGGCGCGACAGGGAACAGCAGCACACTACCGAGCGCGCCCAAGTCTCCCGCGGGTGTGCTACCCGTTCTCGCGACTATGCCCGCACGCGCCGCCGGGCTGTTCGGGTAGACGTTCACGACTTCGAATCCATGCTCCTCCGCGCCGAGATAGCACTGCGTCGTGTATTCGAGATCGATTCCGAGATATGGACGATGGTGATGGTCGTCTGGATCATGCGGATGGAAATTGCGATTGAGCCGCGCGATTTCGTCTTCGCGCGACTGTCGAAACGAGCGCTGCTCGGCGGTCTCTTGCTTATCGGGCGCGGGAACTTTGTCCGAAGGCTGTGGCGCGACTTCCAGCGTCGTCGAATCAGCCGGCTGGCGCCCCGGGACGTTCCGGCTCGCGCCGACGCTGGGCTGTCCCGCTGGTAATTGCAGATTCGTGGCGTCGTTCGATTGCGCCGCTATCGACGGCGAGGCGTGGTCGTTGGAAGTGTCTGCCGCAATGGTGGCGCAGGGCGAGAGAAGGACGACTAGCAGCGGCCAGCCGATGAGGACGCTCGGACTTCGCATGACCGATTACCTCGATTCTGATTTCTGCGCTCGGTCACGATAGTAGGTCCGATTTCAGCGAGGCTCAAGAATGAAAATTACGCAGCGCAGACGAGGCTGCGCCGTCGGGGAACATTCGTGAAATGAAATCGGTGATTAGTGCGTGAAGTTGTCCGGCGCCGCATTCGCCATCGGCTCGCCGACCGCGCCGACTCTCACCGCGATCTTGAGCGTCGCGTGCGGAGTGTGCTCGTCAGTGCCGTTCGGCCTGATCACCGTCAAGTACATCGTGTCGCCGGGCTTCAGCTGCGACATCGCATTTTCCAGATCGCTCTGATCGCGCACGCGCTTGTCGTCAACCGCGACGATCAGATCTCCGCCCTGCCCCATCGCTCCCGAAGTCGCCAGCGCCTTGGAACTCAGGATCGACCCGCCGGGCAGAATCCCCGTCAGCGTCGTAACCGCCGCGCCGATTGCCGTCATGCCGGATCGCGCCTGCAGACCCGCCTGCGCCGCCGGACTGTTGGGATCTACAGTCAGCACCTCGAGCCCATGCTCCTCGCCGCCGTTGTAGCACTTCGAAACGTATTGCACCGTGATGCCGAGGTAGGGCCGCGCATGCGGCTGGTTCCGATAACCGTTGTGGTTACCCTCGCCGTTTTGATTGCCATCGAGATCGCCGGTGCCGTTCTCGGTGCCGGGGCGAAAGTTCGGATCGATTGACGAAGTGTCTTCGCCGGGATTGAAATTTCGATCGCTGGGAATTTCCTGGGTAGCGGGCTTCGGCGCGGCCAGACCCGGCTGCGGCGCAATCTCGAGCGTCGTGTCGTCGCTGCCGCCCTGCCCCGCGATTCCGTGCGGGGCGGAATTGCCTGCGCCTTGCGATCCGCTTTGCGAGTCCTGGTTCTGCGCGAATGCAAACTGGGATATCGCGAACAGCGCGGCCGTCGCCACTCCCAATGTGAGTATCCTATGCAGCTTCATTACGGTTGCGCTCATCGACCGGTCGATCGAGCGGCACTGCAAATATAAGCCCGCCGCGCGCGCTCCTCAAGCCGGACGATTTTTCCTTGAAGCAAGTGCGAACCCGTGCGAAAGTTTGATGCATCCATGAAAATCATATCAACCGTCGCGCTACAACCCGCGCATCGCACCGCAATCCTGAATGCGGCTCCCGGAGCCGACCTGGCCGATCGTCAATGCCGAACGGTCGAAGAAGTCAGCGATCTCGTCGCCACCGGATGCGACGTGATGCTCACCTTCCGCGTCCCCAACGACATCGCGACTCGAGCGCCCAGCCTAAAATGGATTCAACTTCTCAGCGCCGGCGCCGACCACGTCCTTGGCGGCCCACTCAAGCGAACCTCGATTTCGATCACGACCGCGAGCGGAATTCATGCGACGCCGATCGCGGAATACACGCTCGGCTCGATGCTCGCGTACGCGCACCGCATTCATCTCGCGATTCGAGCGCAGGTGCGCCGCGAATGGATGCGATCGGGGGCTTTCATGTCGGGCGTCGACGACATCCGCGGGCAGACCCTCGGCATCATCGGCTACGGGTCGATCGGCAGGGAGACGGCGCGCCTCGCGGCCGCATTCGGAATGAAGGTACTCGCGCTGAAGCGTAACCCGTCGGACCACGCCGATCCCGGATGGTGTCCGTCAGGGCTTGGCGATCCCGACGGTAAAATTCCGGCGCGCTACTTCGGGCCCGACGATCGTGAAGCGATCCTCCGCGAATCCGATTACATATCCGTAACCCTTCCGCTGACGGACCACACGCGCAAATTTATCGGCGAACGGGAATTCGCCGCGATGAAACCGGGCGCATACCTGGTCAACATCGGCCGCGGCGAAGTGATCGACGAGCACGCGATGATCGATGCGCTGTCCGCGAAGAAAATCGGTGGCGCGGGCCTCGACGTCTTCGAGCACGAGCCGCTGGAAGCGCGGCAGCCCGCTGTGGGATCTCGAAAACGTAATCCTCACCCCGCACATCTCAGGCGCGAACCGCGGCTACATGGACAAAGCCTGCGACCTCTTCGCGGAGAATCTAAAGAGGTTCGCAGCAAAACGACCGCTGCTCAATTTGATAGATCCGGGACTCGGCTATTAATTTTTAAACACTGGGTGCAGGGGTCACCCCTGCCCAAGGAAGCGTGAAACCCACGGTGGGTTTCACTAAAATCAAGTCGCCCGATCCCGCAGCGCCGCGAGGAATCGTTCCTTCAACCCATCGAACGGCCCGTTCGACATGAACAACGCGACATCGCCTGCGCGCGCATTAGCGATCATCCGCTCGAGGATCTCATCATTCGATGCGCACGCCGTCGCGTGAGCCCCGCGCGCGCTGATCGCACTCGCGAGCGCGGCGGTCTCCAACCGCTCGCCCGGCGCGATCGGATCGTTCTCCTTGAAATAGACCGGCCCCAGGTAAACACGCGACGCTCGATCAAACGCCGCCGCGAACGCGTTCTGAAAAACATTTCGCCGCGCCGTGTTCGATCGCGGCTCGAATGCCGCCAGTATCCGCCGCCCGGGAAATCGTTCTGCAATCGCTTCGAGGGTGACGCCGATCGCCGTCGGATGATGCGCGAAGTCATCGACCACGGTCACTCCCGCAGCTTCTCCGATCACCTGCTGTCGCCGCACCACGCCCTTGAAGGTGCGCAGTCCCGCGGCGATCTCGTCGCCGGAGACTCCGAACGCGCTGAGTAACACAAAGACGCCGAGCGCGTTGGCGACGTTCATTCGGCCGCCGATCGGAAGATGAATCGACTCATGGATCCGGTCGCCGCCGCGCGTCACCGAAAATCGCGCGCCGTCAGCGCCCACCGTGATTTCCGCCGCGCGATATTCGCCCTCGCGCAGCCCGTATGTAAGCCGCCGCGCGCGCGCCCCCGCGCTGACTTCGAGCGCGTGCGGAAAGTCAGCGCACACCGCGAGCACTCGCGACGCGTCCATCTGCTCGACCAGCGCGCGGAAGCTCGATTTCACATGATCCAGATCGCGATAGATGTCGGCGTGATCGAATTCAACCGCCGTGATGATCGCGCCGCGCGCCCCGTAATGCAGAAACTTCGGCCCCTTGTCGAAAAAAGCAGTGTCGTACTCGTCGCCCTCGATTACAAAATCCTCACCGCTGCCCAGCCGGTAGTTCGATCCAAAATCGCTTGCGACTCCTCCCACCAGCATCGAAGGGTCGCGTCCCGCCGCTTCGAGCACGTGCGCCATCATCGCAGTCGAGGTGGTTTTGCCATGCGTCCCCGCGACCATCAGCACGCGCCGGTCTTTCAGAAAAAAATGCCACAATGCCTCGGGCATCGAGAGATACGGAATCGGCGAAGCGATCAGCGCGACAGCTTCGGGATTCGTCGGCACGATCACATTGCCCACCACGGCCAGATCGGGCGCGGGCGACAAATTCGCCGGCGAAAATCCCGTCATCAATTCGACGCGCGAATTTTTGAGCAGCGACAAGGTCGGCTCGTAGAGCTGATTGTCACTTCCGGTGACCGAAAATCCACGGTCGACCAGCATCCCGGCAAGCGCAGCCATCGCGGTGCCGCCCACTCCGACCAGGTGCACGCGGCTGACGGGCGCAGGAATGCGCGCGAGGCGCGATGCGCTTTGGGAATCAGCCACCGTTGACTGCGTCCATGATCAAATCGTGAATCTTCGGGCGGAAGTCGCGAATCTTCTGATTGTCGCGGCGCGGATGAACTCGATTGGTCAGCATCGAGATCGCAACCTCGCTCTCCGGCTCGATCCAAATCGATGTACCCGTGAATCCAAGATGCCCCACAGCCGCCGGCGAGAACCGATGCCCCGAGCTGGAATTCTCAGGCGTCGGCGTGTCCCATCCGAGCGCCCAGGTCGAGCCGGACACAGTCGCGTCGCGCGTCCAGAACTCGCGGATTATTTTCTTCGGCACGAAATCCGAACGTCCCGCGTAACACGCGATCAGCTCGCTGCGCGATTCTATCCACCTCGCGCACCGGCGCGAACAGCCCCGCGTGACCGGCCACTCCGCCCATCGCGAACGCGTTCTCGTCGTCAACTTCGCCGACCAGCAGCCGCTTGCGCAGAGGACATATCTCGGTCGGCGCGAACATGTCGGGGACCGGCTCCAGCCGCCGCGATCGGACATGCGAGATATCTATATAGTCAGTCGCGCGCAGGCCGAGCGGTCGGAAAATTTTATCGCGGCAGTATCGGTTGAGCGCGACGCTCGCAACCTTTTCGATCGTCTCGCCGAGCAGGATAAATCCGAGATCCGAGTAGATAGTCCTGGTCGTGGGCGGTGCTTCCGGTTTCTCGCGATGTATCTCCTCGTAAGCGAACTCCTTGGCGCCGTAGCTCGCCATGAAATTGACCCGGCCGCCTTTTTCGATTTCCGCAATCCGCTGGTAGAACGGACGCCACGCCGCGAGGCCCGAGCAATGCGCCAGCAGATGCCGAAAGGTGATGACGGTCTTGCCGTGCACGCCGAAGTTCGGGAAAAAGCGCGTAACCCGATCGTCGAGACGAAACTTGCCGTCGCGCGCGAGGATCATCAATGCGACCGTCGTCGCAATCGCCTTGGTGAGCGACGACAGGTCATAAACGGTTTCGATTTTAGCCGGCGATTGGTTCGGCTCGATCGACCTGAAGCCGAACGCGCCCTCGAACGCGACGTCCGCACCGCGTCGCACGACCACGGTCGCGCCCGGGATCACCCGCTGCTCGACGGCGTCGTTGAACGCCTGCTCAACCTCACTCCATCCCAACGCCCATCCTCCAAAAAATACAGTTACCGCGTAACGGCCGGCTCAGAAAAAATAATCCGGCGCGCGCCGGAATCGATTCGCGCAACCACGCCGAACGGAATCGTAAAATTCTCGGTGCCATGCCCCGCCTCGATGCCATACAGCACCGGGCATCCAAGTCCCGCAGTCTGCTCGGCCGCAAAGCGCGCTATCAATTGCGTCTCCTGCTCGTTTCCGTCGATCGCGCGAATCGCGCCAAACACAATTCCAGCCGCGCGTCCAAGCGCGCCCGACTGACGCAACTGCACCAGCATCCGGTCTATTCGGTATGCCTTCTCGCCCGTGTCTTCGAGGAAAAGGATTCGCCCGTCGAAGCGCGGCTCGAACGGCGTGCCGATCATCGCGACCACCACCGACAGACATCCGCCAATCACCTCGCCCTGCGCATTCCCCGGATGCATCGTCTCGCGTGCCTCGAGCTCGAAGCTGTCTATCTTGCCGCTAAGCAATCCTTGCAAGTGTTCGAAGGAGCGCGGACTCAGGCCTTTAGCAAAATCCATCGCGACCATCGGCCCGTGAAAGGACATCATCCCGGCAAAATCGACCAGCGCATTGAGCAGGAACGTCGCGTCCGAGAAGCCGACGAATATTTTCGGCGTGTTCGCCATCGCCTTGAAGTCGAGAAGCGGCAGCAGCCGCCCGCATCCGTAACCGCCACGTGCGGAAAAAATCGCCTTGACCTCGGGATCGGCGAAATATTCCTGCAGCTCGCTCGCCCGCTCGCGATCGTCTCCGGCCAGAATCCCCGAACGCGCCAGCACGCGCTCCGATACCTTCACGCGAAAGCCCATTGAGGCAAGCACATTGACGCCGCGCTCGAGATGCGCCCGTTCGATCGCCGCGGCTGACGCAACAACCGCAACTGTATCGCCCGGTTTGAGCGCGTTAGGTTTAGCAGGTTTGTTTTTCACGGATTCACGCTAGCTCGCCCCGAATCCTACCAGAAGGAACGAGCCAACGCCCGTCAGGTGTGCGAATCGCGCCGCTCCTGATTTCCGATTCAGTCGGCGACCGCCGGCGCGGCATGCTCCTCCATCCCGGTCAGCGAACCGACTTCGGAGAAGCCGAGCAGCGCCGCCGTGACCCACAGACCAGCCGCACCGATCGCAATCGTCGGACGCAGCCCGATGATGCCGCCCGCGACGTCCCGCGACCAGCTGTCCAGCAAGCGTGCTGGCGAGGCGGAGAAAACGCAGGCTCCCGTTTACGCGGCCGAGCATTGGTTTGGGCGTGATCGTCTGGATCAGGCTGACGGCGTTGACGAAATACACCGTCGCGGCGCTGTCGCCGACCAGCTGCTGCGCGACCAGCAGCGCCACAGATACAAGGCCGCTTCCCCGCGCGATCGGCAGCAGCATGTATGCGACGCCTTCGATCGCGAGCCCCGCCACCATCGCTCTTCCGGTGCCGAGGACGTCAGCGGTCCTGCGCGCGGCCAATGCGCCGAACAGCGAGCTCGCGCCGCCGACGGCGAAGATCACGCCGAGCACGCCGGGTCTGAAGCCGAGCGCGTTGACGACGTACAGCATGTAGAGCGTGCCGACCAGGCTGTTTGCGAAGCCGCCCACGATCACGTTTATTCCGAATGCGCGCAGACGACGGTCGGTGAAGATCAGGCGCGCGCCGTCGGCTATCTCGCGGGCGACGGTCGCGTCGCGGGCGCGTGGCGCGGGTTCGGGTTCGGGCTTTCGTATCAGCGCAATCGCCAATGCCGATGCTAGAAACGAGATCGCGTCGATCAGTATCGCGAATGGCGCCGTCAGCCATTCGACCAGCCAGCCTGCGAGTGCGAAGCCGCCCGCCTCGGCAACTCCGGCGCTGGCTGTGAGTTTGCTGTTCGCGTCGAGGAGATCTTCGCGCTCGACCAGCGACGGCAAATAAGATCGGTACGCGACGTCGAAGAATAAGTCGAGCGCCGAGTACGCGAGCATCACGGTGCAGAGTTGCACCATCGTGAGCGCCGCATACATCGCGGCAATCGGTATCGTGCCCAATACAATGAAGCGGCCGATATCGGTGCCGATCAGAATCGGGCGGCGGCGCATGCGATCGACGATCACGCCCGCGAACAAGCCGATCACGAGCGTCGGCACGATTCCGGCCGCGGCGAGGATGCCCATCTGAAATGGAGTCGCCTTCAGCGCGATCACTGCGGCGAAGCTTATCGCGACGTCGCCCATGCGCGTGCCGAAGAGGGAGACTGTCTCTCCCGTCCAGAGCTTCATGAAGTCGGCGTGTCGAAAGAGCGCGCTCCGACGCGCGCGCAGCGACGCCGATTGATTCGTTGTCTATTTCGTCCGGTTGCATTCAAAGTCTCACGCGCGGCCATCCGCGCAAAAAAGAAAAAAGCCCCGGGCTTCGACGCCCGAGGCTCTTTCAAGCCAGCTTTCGAAGTATCCCTCACCCACCAGGTAGATGTTTGATTTGGATGATGAGGGTGACTTTCATTGGATTCCCCGACCTCTGACTGGCCGCGAGACTAATCGCGGGGCGCGTGTGGGTCAATAACCAGATCAGTCGAACTTGAGGATGATTTTCCCGAAATGCTCGCTCGCCTGCATCATGCGATGTGCCGTTGGCGCGTCCGCAGCCGGAATCACTTTGTAGATTGGCGGACGCAATTTGCCGGCGTTGAGCGCGGCGCCGAATTGCTCGATGAACGCAGCGACGATCTGCGCTTTCTCGGCAAAAGAGCGGTTGCGTAACGTCGAGCCGAAGATCTTCAGATGACGCCGCAGCACCGCCGCGAGGTCGAGTTCTGCGCGCGTCCCACTCATCAAGCCTATCAGGACCAGCCGCCCGCCTTGTGCGAGCGACTCGATATTTCCCGCAAGGTAGGCGCCGCCGATACTGTCCAGAATCGCGTCGACGCCGCGCCCTTCCGTCGCCGTCTTCACCTCGGGCGCGAACGGGCCGCGCTTGTAGTTGATCGCGACGTCGGCGCCCAGCTTGCGGCATTGCTCGCATTTCTCATCCGAGCCCGCGGTCACGATCACGCGCACTCCCGCTTCCTTGAGTAACAGTATCGACGCGGTGCCGATGCCGCTGCCGCCGCCGTGAATCAATCCGGTCTCGCCGCGCTTGATTCCCGCGAGCATGAAAAAATTCAGAAACACAGTCAGAAAGACTTCGGGGATTCCCGCCGCCTCCTCGAAGCTCAGCGCCGCGGGAATCTTCATCGCGGAACCGTAATGCGCGACAGCCTTCTCGGCGTAGCCGCCGCCGGGTATCAACGCCATCGCTCGATCGCCGACTTTCCATCCCTTGACCGCATCGCCGAGCGCGATGACTTCGCCGGCGACCTCCATCCCGATGATTTCCGACGCGCCCGGCGGAGGCGGATAAAAGCCCTGGCGCTGCAGAATGTCGGCGCGATTCACGCCCGCGGCGCGGACGCGAATCAGGATCTCGTCGGGCTTGATCGACGGTTCGGGAACTTCGGCGAGTTTGAGCGCGTTCTCATCGCCCGGCTTTTCAACGACTACTGCCTTCATGAGTTCACCACGACCTATCTATAGATCATTTTTACCGGTATCACCTTCCAGCCGGTACCGTCGTAGTGAAACTTGCACTGATCGAATGTCGGCGCGCTGAACTGGGGCACGACGTTGTTCGAAAATCCGTAGCCCTCGAGCGGATAGCCGATCATATTCGTTTTGAATTTGCCGCTGTTGTCCTCGTCGTGAAAAAGCGTGACCGCGTAATCGCCCGCCGGAAAAGGCCCGGGGAACACGCACACGCCGCCGGCGTTCTTAATCGGCGCGGTGACGTGCTTCAGGATGTGAGAGTCGTCGCGCGGGAAGCCTGCCGGCCCCGGCCACAGCGAGCACACCAACTGCCCGTTATTGTTTCGCAGTCCCGTGATTTCAACTTTGATACCCTTCGACGCATCCTGCGCCCGCGAAGCCGCTGGCCACCCGGCCGCCAGTAGCAGCATTGCAAATGCGATCAGCCGAATTCTCAATCTCATCAAATCGCCGCTCCACAAACGAAGAGGGCCCACGAGGACCCTCTCACGTGTTTATTCTCGATGCCGCGAACGCCGCGTCTAGTTGTAGTTGTTGATCACCGTGACGCCGACGTTCTGGAATGTGTTCATCTCGTTGAAAATTTTGTTGATCCCGTCGAGCGCGCAGGTCCCGGTCACCATCGCCTTGGGCGTGACCTTCTTTGCCTCGACCATCTGCAGCATCGACGGATAGTGCGACGCCTGCATCCCGAGCGATCCGATCAACTGCAGTTCCATCGTGACGATCCGATCGATCGGCATCGGAATCTCGCCCTGCTCCGCCGCAGTCGTGAGCCCAATCTGCAGATGACGTCCCTGCTTGCGGAGACTCATGATCGAATTGCGGCAAGTAGCAGCGACACCGAGCGCGTCGACCGATACATGCGCGCCGCTGCCGGTGAGATCGAAAATCGCCGAGATCGGATCGGTCTTCTTCGCGTTGATTACGTGCGCCGCGCCCATGCCCTTGGCGAGTTCGAGCTTGGCCGAATCGAGATCGACGCCGATGACGTTGGCTCCCATGGCCGACGCGATATTGATCGCCGACAGCCCGATTCCGCCGCATCCGTGCACCACCACCCATTCACCTGGCTTCACTTGCGCGCGATCGACGATGCCGTGAAACGACGTCATGAAGCGGCAGCCCATCGAGGCCGCCTCGACGAAGTCGATGCTCGGCGGAAGTGTGACGAGGTTCATATCGGCGAACGGCACCGCGACCAGGTGGCCGAATCCGCCGTGATATGAAAAGCCCGGCAGCAGCGGTGTGAGGCAAACGTTGGATTGCCCGTTGCGGCAGTACTCGCAGGTGCCGTCGCCCTGGCTGAACGGCACGACGACGCGAGCGCCCTTCTTGAAGTTGCGCACGTCCTTGCCGACTTCCTCGACCACGCCGGTGAACTCATGACCAAGGACCGCGCCGGGCTGCGCCGACAGGCCCATCCACGTCCAGTCGCCCGACCATGCATGCCAGTCGGATCTGCAGATGCCGTTGGCCTCGACGCGCACGATCGCGCTGGTCGGTGCGCATTCGGGATCGGGAACTGTTTTGACGACGAGCGGCTTCTTGGTCGCCTCGAATACTGCTGCTTTCATTGCTGCCTAGTCCTCCTTCACGAATTCAGTTTCGATATAGCGCCTTTGCGAGCGAATCGGCAAATTCCGTTCGCGCGATCATCAGAGCAGCCGCGCGACGGTCTTTTCGAACTCGGCCGGCGTGCTGCGCGTCGATATCTATCGGATGCAGATCGACGCCCGCCTCGTCCTGCGCCTTGAGGCGTTCGACCGCGCCCTCGATGCCGCCGATATAACCCAACTCCGCGAGCAGCTTGGGCGAGAGCGCCGCGGTTCCCGCCTTCGAGCCGCCGGCATCCCACGCCTGCTTGACCTTCTGCACGTCGTCGCCGAAGCCGAAGCGCGTGAGCTGCTCGGAATAGAAAGTGCCCATGCGCGCGGCGTAGAACGCGACGTTGGCGGCGTGTCCCGCTTTCGCGCGATCGACGTTGTTGGTCACAGTCACGTGTCCGGGAGCTTTCACGGCGACGTCGCGCGGGTTGCGTCCGGCGGCTGTCGCGATCTCGCGGAAATCCGCGATCGCTTTCTTGAGCGAGTTGATCGGGATCATCACCGGCAGCCATCCGTCGGTTTTCTTCGCGGTGAACTCGACGCTCTTCTTGTTGAGCGACGCGATCCAGATCGGAATGTGCTTGCGCGGAGTCTCGAAGCGCATCGTGAAGCCGCGCTGCAGCTTGAACAGCTTGCCTTCGAAGTTCAGCGGCGTCTGCGCCATGATCATGTTGATGATCTCGACGTACTCCTTCATCCGCGTCAGCGGCGGATTGAACGGGACGCCGTGAAAATGCTCGATCACCTGCGGACCGCTGGTGCCGAGCCCGATGATCATGCGGCCGTTGCTCAGCTCGTCGAGCGTGCCGAAATGCTGCGCGAGCGCGGCCGGCGTGCGCGAGTAGATATTGACGATCGAGGTCGCGAGCTGGATCTTGCTGGTATGCTCGGCGAGCAGCGTCAGCAGCGTGAACGCGTCGCGGCCCCACGCCTCGGCCACCCAGATCGAATGGATGCCGGCCTCGTCCGCGATTTTCGCTTTTTCGATCGTGCCCTTGAAATCGGGCTTGCCCTGCCAATTCACTCCGACTGCTAATTTGCGCGCCATTGAATTCTCCTTCTACGCGATATCGCGAACTCGTTCGTACCATCGACTGACGTTGCCGAAATCTTTCACCATCGAAAAATTCGACGGATTGAGCGCGAGGAAAAACAGCGGATGGTAGAGCGACGCGTCGGCCATCGTGAAGCTCTTGCCCAGAAAAAAATCCTTGCCCGCGAGCTGATCGTCGATCATCCGCAGGTAGCCCGCGAGCTGCTCCTTCATCGGCGGGTGACGCTCGCGCATCTGCGCCGTCGTCATCCCGATCAGCTTCTCGCGATTAGCCTTCAGCTTCGCGTCGCCCGCGGCCTCGAGCAGATCGGGAATCGTCAGAAACAAGACCGGCATGAAGAAAGTGTTGTCGGCCCACTGATCGATTATCTCGATTAGCCCGCGCGCGTCGTCGGGTATCACGCGATTCGCCGGCACCTTGCGATCGATCCACTTGATGATGTCGGCGGAGTTGTAAACCACCTCGCCGTCCCACTCGAGCACCGGCACCCGCGTCCATGCGCCCTTGGTCACCGCGAGCAGGTTGGTCTTGTCCTCGTAATGGCAATCGATCGGATGCCACTTGAGATGCTTGTAGGTGAGCACGCGCCGCACCTTCTCGGAGAACGGCGAGATTGGATACTGGTAGAGATTTATTTCGCCCATTTTGTTAGAGCCTGGTGATCTCCAGAGCGAACGTCACGTCGTCGCGGATCAAATTCCGAATATGGCATCCGCGCTCGGCGACTTCGACCAGTCGATGAAGCTGATCGTCGCTGGCGCTCGGATTCAACTTGAAGTTCTACTTTAATTTCTTTCACATGCCCTTTTTCGTTGGCCGGCGCATGCACCGACGATCGTCCCAGCTCGACTTTGCGCACGCGCGCAGCCACTCGAAGCGACATCAGCAAACATCCGCCGAGCGCGCCAAGGAACGACGACACCGGATCCGGCGCGGCCGCCTCTTCTCCCGACAGCCGCCATCGCAGCGCGACCATATTTCACTTCGGCGTTGAGCGAATCGCCGATCGCTTCGACCGTGACGTCGCGATGGTGCGTCATGCTCCTGCGAAGAATCCGTAGCTGGCACTTGAGTCGCGTCGTCCTCCAACGCCCAACCTAGCCGAGACTGGGACTTTTCTACAAACCGTTCGTTCAGGGTTTATCGGGTTTATCCGGCTGCTCGATTTATCTGCGGCGAAGTATCATTGTACGAGATAGTCCGGGGGTACTGTCATGAAGACACGATTCATATCTCTATTCGCCGCCGTCACATTGGTCGCCACTCTCGTCTCCTACGCCGTCGCGCACGACATGGACGATATGGACTCGGGAAGCGACAGCGGCGGCACCGGCGCGATGGGCCAGATGGGCGCGCACATGAAGATGAGCGATCACATGACGATGACCGAGACGCGGCCCATGACGCCCGCGGACACGCAGCGCGGCGAACAGATCGTCGCGACGATGCGCGCGAAGCTCACCAAGTACGAGGATTACAAGGTCGCGATCGCAGACGGCTACGTGCCCTACATGGAGTCGGTGCCGCAGGACGTCTACCATTTCGCGAATCGAGAGGCGACGGCCTCTGAGTACATGGGCGATTTCGATCTCGCGCGCCCCGGCTCGCTCCTCTACGAGAAGAAAACATTCGGCGGATACAAGTTGGTCGGTGCGATGTACGACGCGCCGGCCGGTGACACTCCCGAGCAGCTCGACGCGCTGATCCCGCTGAGCCTTTCCCATTGGCACGCGCACACCAATATCTGCCTGCCGAAGGGCGTGACCGAAGACGACGTGATGAACGGCAACGTCGCAGCGAGGATGCGTCCGGATATTTCCTCGGCGGCTCGTGCGCCGGAGGAGTTTGGTCGCGGCACGCGGCGCTGGTGATTCGGTGCGGATGCGCGTCGGCTATCTCGCCGATCCGCGCTTCGGCTTCACCGGCACGATTTCAAATCAGGCGGACTGCGAGGCGGCGGACGGAAATTTTCACAAGCAGATTTTCGGCTGGATGATCCACGTCTATCCGTTCGCGAGCGAAGATCTGAAGGTCGCGTTCAGCCTCGAAGCGCCGTGACAGATGCCGACCGCTAATCCGCCGCCGGCGTAATCCGGTATGCGCAGCGGCGCGCGCCCGCCAGGATATGATCGGTGCGCTCGACCTGCGCCTTGTCGCCGAGCACCGCGCGGAACAGCGACAGCTCCTCGCGGCATAAGCCCTGGCACGTCGATGCGGCCGCGCAGATCGGACAATGATTCTCCGCCAGGAGCATCGAGCCATCGGGCATCCGCGAGCATTCGGCCATGTATCCCTGCTCGCGGCGAATCTCGGCCAATGCCTGCGCGCGCTTTGCGATCGAAGTCCCAGCCGGGCGAAGCCGCGTGCGATATTCGTCGATCTGCCGGCGCGTTCTCTCGCGCAGCAGCTTGTCCATTCCGGCTTCGCCGAACGCCGCGCGCACCGCGGCGATGATCTCGACCGTCAGGTCGCCGTGCGTGTCGGGAAAGCGCTCAGCCGCGGCGCTCGTCAATCTCCACACGCGCGCCGGCCGCCCCACTTTGCGCCGTTCGTCGGTAAATTCGACGAGGCCTTCCACCTTGAGGCGATAAAGATGCTGGCGCACCGCCATCGCAGTCACGCCCAGCCGGCGCGCGACTTGCGCCGCCGTTTGCGGCCCTCGAGTCTTGAGCTGGAACAGGACGCCTTCCTCGGCGCGCGCATCGTGCTGCATGACAATCAGATGGTACCGGCCCCGAATTATTAGTCAAGTTAGCAGCTTGACTTAGTTTGTAAAGCGAGTACTTTACTAATTATTCGAAAGCGAGGAGGACGCATCGATGAACACGCAGTCGATCGAACCCGCCAATCGCACTTTCGTTCGCGCCGCATCGCTCGCCGCCCTTCCTGAAGGAAGCCGCATGACCGTCACCCTCGACGGTCACGTGATCGCGCTATTCCACACGCCCGAGGGAATCTTCGCGGTCGACAATCGATGCCCGCACATGGGCTTCCCGCTCGATCGCGGCACCGTCAAGGATTGCATCCTCACCTGCCACTGGCATCACGCGCGCTTCGACCTGCATAGCGGCGGCGCATTCGATCCGTGGGCGGACGACGTGCGCGCGTTCCCGGTCAAGGTCGAAGGCGGCGACATCTGGATCGATCTCGCACCGCGCGGCGACTCGCACCGGCATCGCGTCGAGCGCCTGCGCGACGGCATCGAGCGCAACCTGTCGCTCGTCATCGGCAAGTCGGTGATCGCGATGCTCGACGAGACCGGCGACGCGCGCGAGCCGTTTCGCATCGGACTCGAATTCGGAACGCACTATCGGCGCGACGGCTGGGGCGCCGGCCTGACGACTCTCACCTGCATGATGAACCTGCTGCCGCATCTGCGCGCCGAGGATCGCCCGCGCGCGATGTTTCACGGGCTGTGCTCGGTCGCCAACGACTCGGACGGCCATCCGCCGCGGTTCGAGATGCGTCCGCTGCCGGGCGGCGGCGCGAGCCTCGCAGAGATCAAGCGATGGTTCCGCAGATTCGTCGAAGTACGCGACACCGAAGGCGCCGAACGATGCATCGTGTCGGCCGTGCGCACGGGAGCCGTCGCCGCGCGAAGTCGCCGACATGATGTTCGCGGCGGCGACCGACCATCGCTATCTCGACGGCGGTCACACGCTCGATTTCACCAACAAGGCGTTCGAGGCGCTCGATCACGCGGGATGGGATCTCGCCGAGCCCGTGCTCGCCAGCCTCGCGCGCGGCTACGCGACCGGCGATCGAATGGAAGAATCCAACTCGTGGCGCAATCCGGTCGACCTCGTCGCGATTCTCGAAACCGCATTCGAGACGATTCCCGACGCGCTCGATCTCGGCCGGCGTTCGCATCGCTAGCTGGTCCGATCGCGACGCTCTCGTGCCGGTGATCCTCGGCGACGATCCTCAAGCTATCGTCGACGCGATGCTCGCTGCGTTGCGCGAAGGATGCGCGCCCGCGGATCTCGCCGGCGCGGTTGCGTATGCTGCGTCGCTTCGGATCGCGCGCTTCCCCACCAGCAACGAGTTTGGCGATTGGGATACCGCGCATCACAGCTTCACGTTTGCGAACGCCGTTCATCAGTCGGTGCGCCGCGTCGGCTCGGCGGAATTGGTGCGCGGAATCTTCGACGCTGCGATGACGGTCTATCTCAATCGATTTCTCAACGTGCCGGCCGCGAAGCTTCCCGAGACCAACGGCAATGGAAGAAGCGCGGCGGATAGACTCGCGGAGCTGCCGGGCCTGCTCGATCGCCAGCAGCAGGTGAATCAGGCGGGCACGCTCGTCGCTGAATACCTGGCCGCGGGCGGCGAACCCGACGCGTTGCTCGCCACGCTTGGCAACGCGCTTGCTGCGCGAGGATCGCGACTTCCACGCAATCCAGGATATCGAGGCCGCGTTGCGTCAGTACTCGATCCTCAAAGGAACTCCCGCGGCTGCGCACGTGCTGATCGCGACGACGCGCTATCTGGCTGCGCACGCTCCAACTGTTCGCGCGCAGGCGCAGACCTATCAGATAGCACTGCAGATTGAATCGCGGCGAGCACGTCTTCGACGAAAATTGAAGGTCGATGAAAATGAATCCCGCTGACTACTTCGCTCTCGATGAAACACTCGAAATCATGGCGCCGATAGGTCCCGACCTGAGCAACGGCTTTTCCAATCATGCGCCGATGGCGATCGAAGCGATGTGTGCGATGGATCGCGGCGACGCGGTGATGCCGTGGTTCGAGCGCTATCGACACTGCTCGCGCCGCGTCGGCACGAGTCGCGCGTCTGACCGATGACAATTGGCGCGTCGGCGCTCGGCGACGCCACGTCGCACCGAGGATTGGTTCGAGTTCTTTCGCAATGAGCTCGAAGATCGCCGCGTGGCTAATTTAGTGCTGGACAAATGGGCGCGGCGACTCGCGCCGGGTCTGATGGCGGCCGCGACTCACGGCGTTTTTCGCACCGGCATCGCACTCGCGCGCTAGCTTTTCGAGGATACTCCCGCGCGCCGTCGCGAACTGGCCGACGGACTCGCATACTGGGCCGCCGAATACCTTCCGCTTCCCGCTGAGCGGCATACCCTGCGCGCGCGAAGCCGTCGCAAGCGATCGCTCGCGTGCAGATGATTCCTGCCGAGATGCGCCGTGGCAACTTCGGATCGTTCACCGACGCGCTCGCGCACTCGATTCCTTCCCGCCGTTCAATGATACGCTGCGACGCGGTCGATCCCTTCCGGCGACGCGGGCGCATTCCTTTCCGATCTGACAGCGACCTTTGCGCGCGTCTTTCTCGCCAACGCCCACGACTCTACACCGACGCATCGCGTTCGTCCACGCCGTCACGCGGCCACCGTCCGCTCTGCGTCCTTTATTGCCGTACCTGCGCGATAAGACTGTGCACGCTGCGCTGGGATACGCGTGGCAGACGGCGGCCGCGATGTACGCAACATTCGGCACGCGTTCAGACCTATCGCGCTTCGATGAGATCAAAGTTCGGGAGTAACGATGAACTCATCGATCGTGCGATAGCATGCGGCGACGAGCACGCGATCAAATTCACCGAGGTTTGTTTGCGCGAGCATGCGCTCAATCCTGACCCTGCCTTTCTCGCGGCCGCGGCTCACGCGACTCAAATGCTGAGCGCTACTTGATGCCGCAGTAAACGGCGAAGATAAGATTCTTGTAGGCGCAGTCGATGTCGCGGAACCCCGCCGCTCGAAGCCATTCGAGTTGATCTTCGAGGGTCGCCGCGCGATCGAACTTCATCCGCTCCAGCGCGGCCGTCAGATCACGATCGTCAACCCCCAGTTCGCGCACTCGCGTCACCCATCGGTCGTGATGGAACTTATGCCGCTCCGGAGTCGCGCATCGAAACTGCTCGGCGTTGACGAATACGCCGCCGTCGTTGAGCGCACTGTAGATTCGATCGAACAGCGAGCGCTTTTGGTCGTCGCTCAGGTGATGTATCGACAGCGCCGAGACGACCGCGTCGTACTTTTCCTGGATCCGATCGACGCCGTAGTCAGATACCTCGAAGCGGAAGCGCTCGCCGGCCAATTCGAAGCGCGCACGTGCTCGCTCGAGCATCTCGTTCGAGATGTCGACCATGGTGATTCGCGCATTCGGGAAACTGTACGCGATGAATGCCGCCATCAGGCCGGTGCCGGCGCCGAGGTCGAGAACCTTGAGCGTGCTTTCGCGCGGAAACCGGATCAGATCGATCGCCGCACGGTAGAAGTCGTCGAATCCGGGCACCAGGCGGCGTCGCGTGCGGTCGTAGTCTTCCGCCGCAAGATCGAACGCGTGTTGTACTGAATTCGCCATCTGAAGATTGTGCGGACGCGACGGTCGTGAATCAACCGCACACTTTTAGACGGCTCTCGAAACGGCCGTCCTGCTACTTGCCTAGTTTCGTCATTCCTTTTTTTCTGCGCTCGGCCCATCGCTTCTTCATGAGCTCGGACAGCCGCTTGCGACCTTCCGTGCTGATTCCGCCGCGCCGCCTTCCGGTGGTGGTGCTCGCCTTAGGACCAGGTTTGCGACCTCTGCGCTTGCCGGTAGCAGGAGATCCACCGCCTACCAAGGCAGCGATCGCTTTGACAAGCCGGTCTCTTTCTTTCTTCAAGTCTGCGACAATCTTATCGATTTCCAATTGAGTACTCCTTTAGGTCCCCGCCCGGAGTTGGATAGTAACACCCATTAACTATAATTGCTGGAGTTACCAGCAATTGCAATTCTACGAGCTAGGTGTGGGCGATGCCACGGAAAGACCTCAAGCTTCCATCTTGACGAGCCTTGCCCTAGGAGCGTGGGACGATGACCGCCTTATGACTGTGTGTTGCGCTCCAGAGCGTCGAACTTTACCTCTTGTGCGGTCTCGCAGCTCGGCACCAGCGTGACAGCGGCACATGATGTCGGCCGGGAAGATGATCGGGGCCATCGATATTCCAGACCGATCGGTATGTTGTCGCCGCGTTGTAAATCACGCGATGGTCTAGTAATAGAAATCTTAGCAGTTATTATTTTTTAATTTTCGCTGAAAAACCCGGTCAGGATTTCGCGCCGCAGCGAAGCCAATCGAGGGACGAACGATGCAAAAACCAATCATCTCAGCCGACTCTCACATAACCGAGCCGCCCAACACTTACATAGATCGAATCGATCACAAGTATAAGGATACCGCGCCGCACATGGTGCATGACGAGAAGCTGGGCGATGTGTTCATCGTCAAGGACTTCCCGCGTCCGATCAACGTCGCGCTGGCCGCAGCCGCTGGCAAAGCCGCGAGTGAACTAAGAACGACAGGCGCAAAGTTCGAAGAGCTGCATAAGGGCGGATGGGATCCCAACGCGCGCATGGCCGACCAGGATCGCGACGGAGTTGCCGCCGAAGTGATCTACCCGACGGTCGGCATGATCCTCTGCAACCATCGCGACTTCGACTACAAGAAGGCGTGCTTCGACGCTTACAACCTCTGGATAGGCGAGTACTGCGCGGCGCATCCCGATAGGTTGATCGGAACCGGGCAGACTGCGATGCGATCGGTCGAGGAAGGAATCTCGGATCTGCGCAAGATGAAGGAGCTCGGGCTGAAGGGCGTCATGATGCCCGGCAATCCCGCGCTCGAGGACTACGACAGCCCTATCTATGCGCCGTTCTATGAGGCCGCGATCGATCTCGAGATGCCGCTGAGCTTTCACATCCTGACCAGCAGCAGCGACAACTTCCAGACGCGCGGGCCCAAGCTCAACAGCTTCCTGTCGATCATCCGCGGATGCCAGGACATCATCGGCACTTTCATGCTCGGCGGCGTTTTCGAGCGCCATCCGAAGTTGAAAGTGGTATGCGTCGAGGCCGACGCCGGATGGGTGCCGCACTATATGTACCGGATGGATCATGCATACGACCGCCATCGCTACTGGCTACCGGCGGGCACGCTCAGCAAGATGCCAAGTGAGTATTTCCGCGAGAACGTGTACACGACATTCCAGGACGACTACGTCGCGTTCCAGGTGCGCGATCTGTGCAACATCAAGCGCCTGATGTGGGCCAGCGACTTCCCGCATAGCGACTCGACGTGGCCGTGGTCACAGGACGTCATAGCCAAGCATACGGTCGGGATGACTGCGGACGAGAAGAACCTGGTGCTGCACGACAACGTCGCGGAGCTCTATCATCTGAGCATCTAGCGATATTCGACACCCGCGACGGATTTTGCCCAGTCGAGGCGACTAACCGATGAGGTTAGCCTTCGAACGAGCAAGGGTCTGTCATCTGTGGGTGCGCAACTATCGACAGAGAAAGCGCGAGGTGCGTCTGGGCGGAGAAGTTCGCTCGTGACGGCGCTCGATCCTCCGCAAACTTCGGAGGCCGATCTGGTCGCACGGCTCAAGGCTGGCGACGAGGACGCGGCGCACGAATTCTTCGATCGCTACGCCGCGCGAATTCGTCGGTTCATCGCCAGCTCGCTCGGCGCCGCGGCCGACGAGGCCGACGACATCATGCAGGAGACCTTCATCGCGCTCGCCGATGCGCTGCCGTTCTTTCGCGGTGACAGCTCGCTGTTCACGTTCGCCTGCGCGATTGCGCATCGCAAGGTCCTCTCGCTTATCCGCACCAATGCGCGGCGCGCCCGCTTGATGCGCGCGGCTCCGGTGGCTGAAGTCACGCCGCTTCGCACGACGAGGGTGCGGATCGGGAATTCAGTCACGCCCTGGCAGAGCTTCGGCCCGAGTATCGCGAGGTATTGATCCTCAAGTACGTCGAAGAGATCGGCGTGTCGGAAATCGCGCGGATAATGCGGATCAGCGAGCATGCGGTGGAATCGCGCCTCGCCCGCGCCCGCAACAGTCTGCGAAAGAGCTTGAAGCCCGGGTAATGGACACTGAAAAAAATGGATACTGAAAAAGATTTTGCGGCGAGAATGAAGTCCGCTATCGAACCCGCTCGCGCAGTTGACGATCGCGCGCTCAGGAACGCGTTCGCTGCGCGACTCAAGCAAGTGGCCGCTCGGCCTGAGGTCGTGCCGATCAAGTTCAACGGCACCAATATCGAGGTTCGCCGCGGCGGCACTCTGCTCGGCGCCGCGATGAAGAACGGCATCAGACTGATGCATGTATGCGGGGCGAGAACGTTGTGCGCGACCTGTCGCGTGGTGGTGGAATCGGGCGAGGATAATTTGACTCCGATGCGCGGGAGCGAAAAATTCTCGCTGCGATGGCATCTCTCGGTAAGTCCGCGGACGCGGCTGGCGTGCCAGGCGCGCGTCAACGGGCCGGTCGAGGTTGAATCGGTCTTTCCGCTCTGTGGCGAATTGCCAAATGGTTTGGAGTAAGTCGGATGTCGTGGCCAATTAAACTTCGCGCGATGAGTTTCGTGGTCACGATGGGCGTGACGATCACGGAATCGGTGATGGGTTCGATCCCTGTTGCTTTTGCACTTTGGTATTTCGATATCGCCAGCGGCAGGACGGTTCTGGAAGCAGTTATCGTAGTCGTCGCGGTCAGTTTCGCTTTCGATATCGATTTATTCGCACGTGCGTCCGGCACATTTTCCGCGGCGCGCGCCCGGGGAAGGCGTCATGAAATCAAATACTCCTCGATGGATCGTTCCTGTTCTCTGGATTCTTGCCGTGATCGATATCGTCAATGGAATCGAGATGTTCTTCTTCCCCTCGGCGTGGTTCTTCAAGCTGGTGCCGGGAGTGCCTGAGACGGGGCCGTACAATATGCACCTGGTGATGGATGGCGGTACCTTCTTTCTCGCGGTCGGTGTGGGACTGGTCGCAGCCGCGCTGAATCCACGCCGCAATGCGATCGCGGTGGTCGTCGCCGCGGTTGCCGGCGTGATGCATTCCGCTTTGCATCTATACTCACATGCCGCGGGATTGCTCTCGACTGAGCATCTTGTGACCGAGGTACTGGGTATCTACATTCCGGCGATCTTACTAATCGCGATTACTGCTATCCTCTATAGTCAGTCGGATGAAACTCGCGCCGCCGCTGCGCGGGCCGCGTAGCTGGAGTCTATTTCAATGCGTATTGAACCTCTCGAAGAAAATCAGATTAGCTGGATGCTGAAGCCGTTGACCTGGATGATGAAGCGGCGAATCGGCAAGGTGCTCACTCCATTTAAGGCGTGGGCCTATCGGCCCGGCATCACGTTTACGATGGCGATATTCCAGCAGTCGATCGAGAGCTCGAAGGTTACCCCGCAGACGCTCAAGCGAATGGTTTGTCTGCGCGCGGCGCAGATGATCGGCTGCGTCTTTTGAATAGACATCAACGCTGCCGGTGGCAGCCGAAGCGGACTTAGCGAAGAGAAGCTGGCCGCACTCGCGGAGTACGCCGAGAATCCGCTGTTCACGCCGGCCGAGCGCGCCGCGCTCCGCTATACAGAGGAGATGACGCTGGATTCGGTGGACGTTCCCGACGAGGTCTTCGAGGAACTCAAGCGCCATTTCAACACCGAGCAAATCGTCGACCTGACTGCGACTGTCGCGCTCGAGAATATGCGCGCGCGATTCAATCGTGCGCTGCAAATCGAAAGCGACAGCTTCTGCCGACTGCCGGCGCATCATCCTTCCCTGAGGAAAGTGTTGCGTGAGCTCTACTTGCCCCTTGCCTGACGTCCGCAAAGACTGACCGGGAGCGCGGTTTCGGTCGACAATCCAGATTTTCCTCGACTCGCGCTAGCCTGATAGTATCCGCGACATTACCTGCCGGGGCCGTAACTCTGCCCCGGCGGCACGGTTATTCTGGTCGAGAGTTGAAAGGCAATCTCACGTTGAAGCAGTGGTGCGCGACCGCTCTTGTTCCGACGCTCGCACTGATTGCGATGGCAGGATGCTCGCACGGTCCGGCCGATACTTTCGGCGAGCGCGAGGCGGTGCCGATTCTCGCGGCCAAGGTCGTGCAGAAGACGGTCGCCGATACGATCCGCGCGATCGGCCGCGTCGAGGCGTTCTCGACCGTCGACATCAAGTCGCAAATCAACGGCCAGGTCATGCAGGTGAATTTCCGCCAGGGACAGGACGTCAAGCAGGGCGACCTGCTGTTCACGATCGATCCGCGCCCGTTCGAAGCCGCGCTGCAACAGGCGCAGGCGAATCTCGCCAAGGACCGCGCGCAGTACCGCGAGGCCGCGGCCGACGAGCAGCGCTACTCGACCCTGCTCAAGCAGGGCGTCGGATCGCGCCAGCAATACGATCAGGTCGAGGCGACTGCCGGCGCGCTCTCGGCCTCGATGGCGGCCGACGAAGCCGCGGTGCAGACCGCTCGACTGAATCTCGAGTACACCGAGATTCGCGCGCCGATCGACGGCCGCACCGGCGACCTGCTCGTTCACGCCGGCAATCTCGTCAAGCCCGACGCCGACACTGCGATGGTCGTCATCAACCAGGTGCATCCGGTGTACGTCGATTTCGCGATTCCCGAGCAGAAGCTGCCGGATGTTCGCGAGTTCATGGCGGAGCACAAGCTCGCGGTGCAGGTCTCGCTGCCCGAGCAGCAAGGCCCGACTCGAGTCGGGAGAGCTCAGCTTCGTCGATAACAGCGTCGACGCGAAGACCGGCACGATCAATCTCAAAGGACTGTTCGCCAACACCGACGCGCGCCTGTGGCCGGGCGAATTCGTCAATACTACACTCATACTGCGCGAACATCCCGGGCGCGATCCTGGTGCCGTCGCAGGCGGTCCAGACCGGACAGGAAGGCTCGTTCGTTTTCGTCGTGCAGCCCGATATGAAAGCCGCGATCAGGCCGGTCGTCATCGGCGAATCGATCGACAACCAGACCGTCGTAACCAGCGGGCTCAAGCCGGGCGAAACGGTTGTGACCGACGGACAACTCAGGCTGATTCCCGGCGCGACGGTCACGATCAAAAGCGGCTTGAGCGAGAACGGCGCCGCGTCATGAATATCGCCGAAACATTTATTCGCCGCCCCGTGATGACGACGCTGAGTTCGCTCGCGATCGTGCTGTTCGGCCTGATGGCGTATCGATATCTGCCGGTAAACGATCTGCCCAACGTCGATTTTCCGACGATCGTCGTCAGCGCAAGCCTGCCCGGCGCGAGTCCCGAGACGATGGCGTCGTCGGTCGCGACGCCGCTCGAAAAGCAGTTCTCGACGATCGCGGGCCTCGACTCGATGACCTCGAACAACATCCAGGGCTCGACCAACATCACGCTGCAATTCAATCTGACGCGCAACATCGACGCCGGCGCGCAGGATGTGCAGGCCGCGATCGCCGAGACGCAAGCCGAACTGCCGCTCGGGATGCCGAGTCCGCCGTCCTATCGCAAAGTCAATCCCGCCGATCAGCCGATTCTCTACCTGGGGCTCAGCTCGACGCACGATGCCGATTTCGCAGGTCGACGAGTACGCCGAGACTTACCTCGCCGAGCGCATCTCGATGGTCAGCGGCGTCGCGCAGGTGCAGGTTTACGGATCGCAAAAGTACGCGGTGCGGATTCAGCTCGATCCCAAGGCGCTCGCCACGCGCGGCATCGGCATCGACGAGGTCTCGACCGCGATCCAGAACGCCAACGTCGATATGCCGACCGGCACGCTTTACGGCCATCACCAGGCGTTCACCGTCCAGACCAAGGGGCAGTTGACCAACGCGGCGGCGTATCGCCCGCTGATCGTCACCTATCAAAACGGTTCGCCGGTGCGGCTCGACGATGTCGGGCCGCGTGCTCGACAGCGTGCGAGAACGACAAGACCGCGGGATGGACCAACGGCGAGCCGTCGGTGGTGCTCGCGATCCAGCGTCAGCCCGGCGACAACACCGTCGAGGTGGTCGACAACGTCCTGCGGCTGCTTCCGGCCTTCCAGGCAGAAGTCCCGGCCGGGCTGCATATCAGCAAGCTCGGCGACCGCGCCGACACCATCCGCGCGTCGGTCAACGATGTCCAGTTCACCCTGCTGCTGACGGTCTTCCTGGTCGTGATGGTGATCTTCCTGTTCCTGCGCAATCTCTCCGCGACGATCATCCCGAGCCTCGCGCTGCCGATGTCGATCATCGGCACCTTCGCCGTGATGTGGGTGCTCAACTACACGCTCGACAATCTGTCGCTGATGGCGATTACGCTGGCGTCGGCTTCGTGGTCGACGACGCGATCGTGATGCTCGAAAACATCGTGCGCCACATGGAGATGGGCAAGGACGTGCTGGCGGCGTCGCTCGACGGCGCGCAGGAAATCGGCTTCACCATCCTGTCGATGACCTTCTCGCTCGCCGCGGTTTTCATCCCGGTGCTGTTCATGGGCGGAATCCTCGGGCGCCTGCTGCATGAGTTCGCGGTCACGATCGGCGCCGCGATCCTGGTGTCGGGCTTCGTGTCGCTGACCCTGACGCCGATGCTGTGCTCGCGCTTTCTGCGCCCGCCCGACAGCGAGCGCCACGGTAAATTCTATGCGGTCACCGAGCGCTTCTTCGATCGGATGCTCGACGGCTATCAGCGCAGCCTCGTCGTGGGTGATGCGTCATCGGCGCGCGACGATGTATTTTTCCGGCGTGTTGCTGCTCGCGACGATCTGCATGTTCTACGCGATTCCGAAGGGCTTCCTGCCCTCGGAAGACGCCGACCAGCTGATCATTTTCACGCTCGCGGAGCAGGGAATTTCCTACGAGTCGATGGTCGAGCATCAGCTGGCGGCCGCCAGCCTCATCAAGGACGATCCGGCATCGATAGCTATTTCGTCAGCGTCGGATCGGGCGGCCCGGGCGGCGCCAGCAATTCGGGCATCATATTCTGCATCTGAAGCCGGCGTCGCAGCGCAAGCTCAGCGTCGATCAGCTGATCACGAAGTGGCGGCCGGTGCTGAACACGTCCCGGGGCTGCGCGTGTTCCTGCAGAATCCGCCGCCGATTCGGATCGGCGCGCAATTCACGCGCAGCATGTATCAGTTGACGCTGCAGAGCCCGAACACCGCGACGCTCTATAAGTACGCGCCGATGCTCGAAGTCGAAGCTGCGCGCAGCTGCCGGACCTGCGCGGCGTCAACAGCGACCTGCAAGTCGACAATCCGCAGGTCAACGTCGATATCGATCGCGACAAGGCGCACTCGCTCGGCATCTCGGCGCAGGCGATCGAGGACGCGCTCTACGACGCCTACGGCTCGCGCCAGATCTCGACCATCTACGCGCCCAACGACGAGTACTGGGTCGTCATGGAAGTCGAGCCGCAGTACCAGGCCGAGCCGTCGACGCTGTCCCTGCTTTACGTGCGATCGCCAAGTGGCCCGCTGGTGCCGCTCGACACGGTGGTCAAGTTCACGCGTCGCTCGGCCCGTTGCAGATCAATCATTCGGGGCAATTGCCCTCGGCGACGATCTCGTTCGACCTCGCGCCCGGCGTCTCGCTCGGCAAGGCGCTCGACGAAGTGCAAAAGCTTGCGCGGCGACTCTGCCCGACTGCATCACCACCAGCTTCCAGGGCACCGCGCAGGCCTTCGAGTCTTCGCTGAGCGGGACTCGGAATGCTGCTGATGATGACGATCCTCGTCATCTACCTGGTGCTCGGCGTGCTCTACGAAAGCTTCATCCATCCGATCACGATTCTCTCGGGACTGCCGTCGGCCGGTTTCGGCGCGCTGGTGACGCTATGGCTGTTCGGGATGGAGCTCGACCTGTTCGCCTTCGTCGGCGTCATCATGCTGGTCGGGCTGGTCAAGAAAAACGCCATCATGATGATCGACTTCGCACTCGACGCGCAGCGCACCGAAGGCAAGTCGCCCGCCGACGCGATCTTCGAGGGCTGCATCATCCGCTTCCGCCCCATCATGATGACCACGATGGCGGCGCTGATGGGCACCTTGCCGATCGCGATGGGACTCGGCGCCGGCGGCTCATCGCGCCGGCCGCTGGGCGTCGCGGTCGTCGGCGGACTGGTCTTCTCGCAGTTCCTGACCCTGTACATCACGCCGGTGGTCTACACCTACATGGAAGCATTCCTCGAGCGTTACAACGCATGGCGCGAAGGCCGACAGATTGCGCCGCGCATTCAGCCCGCGACCAAACAAATCGCGACCGCGCAAACCACCGAACCGGCCGACGGCCGCCTCGCCTCCTAAGACAGCTAGCTGAACGCCCGCTGCGAGCTGACGCGCTCCAATCAACCGCAGTTGCCTCCGCTGCTGACGGACCTTGGCGGTACCGCCGTTTGGAGTGCAGGTTGGTGGATTAGTATCGTCACCGTCCGCCTCGCCACCGCCGGTCGCGGTCGCAGTGCACGAAACCGCCGTCTGTTGCACAATTAGCGTTGACCGTAGAGCCGCCGCGGCCATCCCTGTCGCATTGCACTTTCCGAGCGCGGTCACATTGGCGAAGCTGCCTCCGGTGGCGTTAGCCGTCGCCATGCCTTTTTGGTCAGCATCGACGAATGCCTCGCTGCCTGCGCCCGACGCGTGGGCGGTTGACTTGCCCTTGCTTTCCGATTCCGCCTCGGACATCGCTTCATCCGACGCGACCGAGTTGGACTTGCCGCCGGTCTCACGAAGGTTTGAGAAGAGGCGCCTCCAGTCGCTTTCGCCTTGGCCTTGCCCGTTCCATCGGAGCTCGCCAGGCAGGTGCTGCCGTCAGAGGCTGTGTGCTTCTGCTCGCCGTTAGTCGATTTGCACGTCGCACCTCCAGCGTGAACCTGCCCGCTGTGAAGGCGATAAGCAACGCGGTTGCAAATGCCGCAGTGGCTTTTCTAATAACCATGATTCCTCCCCAAAAGTCGGCTACGCGCCGGATTATGTATACACTCAGGCCCTGGCGCAAGTAAGTGTAGATTTCGGCATCTTGCGCTCCCTCGCCCAGCGCCACCGTATTCCGCTTAACGCAGCTGCTCGAGCATCGGGTATATTGGTCTGAGTATGAGTCGGCCGATGAACATGAACTCGTTCGAGGGCAAGCGCATCCTCGCGCTGATTCGCGAGGGCGACTACGCGCATGCGGGCGAGGAGGAGGCGATCGAGCGTGCCTTTCGCTCGATTCCGAAAAATCCCGGACACTGGCTGCTGACGTCGGATGCGGGCGCGGCGGTAGCGCCGACTATTTGCGCCGCGTGGATGGGGCCAGGTTGAGGGAATCGATCGTGACACCGAGTCGATCGATTATGCGCGCGCGACCTAGCCTGAGGTCGGCTTTCATGTTTGCGACGTGCTCGACGTCCCGCGCACTGTCACCCGCACCTTCGATGTCATCTATATGCTCAACGCGTTCTACGCGTTCGATCGCCAGCGCGAGGCGCTAGCGGAGTTGCGGAAAGTCGCAAAGCCCGAGCGCGCAACTCGTCATCTTCGACTACACGGTCGGCGCGAATGCCAGGGGACGCCGAACCCGATGATGCCGCATGCGATTCGATTGGCGGAGATTGCCGCGATGCTGCGTGATTCGGGGTGGGAGCCGGGCGCGCTCGAGGATCTTAAGCTGCCGACTACGTGCGATGGTACGCAGCCTTCGTCGATCGAATCCGGCTCAAGCAAGCCGAGATCGAAAAGATCGGCGGCGCCGATTCGTACAGCTTCGTACTCTCGATGTACTCGGGCCTCCACGACGCGATCGTCCAACGCGAGCTCGGCGGCGCGATCGTTCACGCCCGCGCTACCTAACCCCTTCCCATGGTGGGAAGGGGAACTGGAATCTGGATCAATCAGGTGAGCCGGTAAAACCTCAGCGCGTTCTCGGTGAGGATGTTGTCGCGGGCGCTTGCGGGCAGCTTCTGAGCGCGCGGGTCACTTCGCGGACCACGCCTGGATAGGTGCAATCGAAATGCGGGTAGTCCGATCCCCATAGCACGTTGCGCTCGACGCCCAGGTCGATCATCGCTTTCAGCGTGCTCTCGTCAGGATCCATCGACACGTAGCATCGATCGGCGAAGTACTCACTCGGCTTGCGCTTCAGCCACGGCACGTAGGTGCCCATCTTTTCGTAGTGGCTATCCATCCGATCGAGCCAGTATCCAAGCCATCCGATTCCCGACTCGAGGAAGCCGACCGTGAGTTTTGGAAATCGCGCGAGCACTCCGCCGCACACGATATCCATGCAGGCCGCTTGCTGCTCGAAGGGATGACAGACCATGTGGAAAAAGAACGGGTCGTGATAACGATCGCCGCCCATCGTGGGCATCCGCGTCCCGAAGCTGCCGTGAACCGCGACCGGAACGTCCAGTTCCTGCGCCTCGCGCCAGAATGGATCGTAGGCTGGGTCGTTGAGGCGGCGCCCGTTGAACGGATTGGGCCTTACAAACACCGCTTTGAAGCCGAGATCGCGCACGACTCGGCGCATCTCGCGCACGGCCTCGCCGACGTCCTGAAGAGGCATCGGTGCGACGCCGAACAGCCGCTTCGGAAAGGGTTTGCAGAAATCGGCGAGCCAGTTGTTGTAGGCGCGACACGCGGCGGCCGCGAGCTGCGGATCGGTCAGATCGCCGTAGAGCAGCCACAACGACGGATATAGAACCGCGACGTCGATACGTTCTTGATCCATCACCTTGATCCGAGCGTGAGGGTCGTAGCCGCCGGGCAGGATGTCGTCCCAGGTAAGTTTGCGCGCGCGATCGAGATCTGAAAGTCCGCCGGGCGTCATCGAGGCCGCGACCGGGAGCGACGGACGGCTGCGATTCTCGTCATTGATCCACAGCTCGTCGCCACCGTTGCGATTGCGCCGAACCTGGATCATGCGATCACGAAACTGCGGCTCGGCGTAGTCTTCCCAGAGAGAGCGCGGCTCGACGATGTGCCCGTCGGCGTCGATTATCCGGGTCATGAGCAGGTCCTCCTTCGCGGCGGATTTGTCAGATCAATGACCGGACCGGCAGTATTGTCAAGCAAGGCGGACGCGAGTCCAATCCTCGCGCAAGACTGAGTACTGATACTCGTCGCACCACTCGCCCTTGAACCACGCGTTGTGAAGGAAGTGCCCTTCCCGGCGCATCCCGAGCCGTTCCATCAGCGCGAAGGAAGGAGCGTTGCGGCAATCGGTAGTCGCGATGACGCGGTTGAGCTCGAGCGAGGCGAAAGCGAAATCGATCACGGCGCGTGCGGCTTCGGTCGCCAGGCCGGTGTGCTGGTATGCGGGCGCGAAGGTGTAGCCGATTTCTCCGATGCGCGGCGTCGTCCTGATAACGAGCAACGCGCAATCGCCGGCGAGCGCTCCGCCGGCTTTGACTTCGGCCGCGAACTGAAACCATTTGCCGGGAATTCCGGGGCGATGGCGGCTTTGCTGCGCGATGAATTTCGTGGCTTCGGCCCGCGTGATCGATTCCCATGACTGGTAACGCGCAACTTCGCGATCGTTTCGATACGCCATGAAGCTCGCGAGGTCTGTTTCGCGAAACCGCCGGAGAATCAGGCGCGGGGTATCGAGATTTATGAAAGTTCCCGTGCTCATGGCGGATATGCGGGCCAGATCAGTTAGACTTCGAGTTACCACTCACCAAAACAGTTGCAAAATTGCGGATCCGATCCTGCTCATGATGCCGGGAGAATCGTCGTCCGGCGGTGGAAGCTTGGGCGGTTCGCGGCCTTCGTCGGAGATGGACGCATACGGCGGCAGCGTCTGGTCGATCTCCTGCGTCTGCATGCATCCCGCGCCCAGCATGATGGCGCTCGCAACCATCGCGGCCGCTAGAGTTGATTTGCGGATTCGCGTCACATCCTTCGTTTTCCCCGCTATGACGCTATCGGCCCCGGACAATGGTTTCAACGCGCGTCCCCATCAGAGTCACCAAAAATCGTGCTTCATGGCACGCAAGTATTTGAGGATGCTATTTTATCTTTAGTGGGGCGGGGCGCCGTGCCCGCCGCCGTCGCCGAATTTCTCCGGGGGATCGAGATGAGAAAAAGCGTCAGCAATCGATCGATTGCGTTCGTAGCGGCGAGCGTGATGCTCGCACTCGGACTATTCGCGATTTCGCCGGTGCGCGCGGCTGATTCTGTCGGCTCAGTGACCCAGATCAGCGGCAACGCGCAGATTGAGCGCGGGGGCGCAACGCTCGCAGCGCAGCAAGGGACGCCGGTGCTGGTGCAGGACAAGGTGACGACGCAGCCCGGCGCTGCGATGACGCTTGGGTTTGTCGATGGCAGCTCGATCGGCCTCAGCGGCAGCACCAGCATCGCGATAAGGGACCGCGGTACAGTTAACGGGCAGACGATAGCGAGCCAGGTGACGCTGATCAGCGGCGACATTCATACTGTCGTTCCTGACAAGCCAGGCCAGCCACCGGTCGAGGTAAATACGGAGAACTCGAAGGCGACCGAAGCTTCACCCAATCAATAGCAGCGCTTCTCACCGCTGACGCTCTCGCCTCAGAGAGTTTGCGTTAACTCCGGTCAATCGCGCTCAACTCGCGGTTGACGCCGGAATGGCGGTCGAGATAAGAGTCGCGTGTCTACGAAGTAAAAGGGGGAATTCCATCAAACACTCTCAGTTCGGTGCATGCGCGATCGCGTTGGTCGCCGTGGCCGTGGTGCTTGCCATAGTAGCGGGGCCCGCCAACTGTGGTAGCAACGCGAGTTCGGGTGCGCCGACGATCCTGTTCGCTGGCGGAGTCACTAAGAAGAGGACGCTGGCGAGCGCCGAGTTGTACCAGCCAAATCAGGGTGCGTCGGGTTCTTTCGTCGCGACCGGCGCGATGAAGACGGCACGGGTCGGCCACACGGCCACTGAGCTGGAGAACGGACAGGTTCTCATCGCAGGCGGGGCCAGCAAAATGTTTGACGGTCCGAAAATTTTCGCCAGTGCCGAACGTTACAATCCTTCGAAGGGACGGTTTTCCAACACCGGCGCGATGCTCGAGGCTCGCAGCGGGCATACTGCGACGCTGCTGGCCAATGGCAAAGTCCTAATCGCCTGCGGCGAGGATGGGACAACATCGTTAACCGATTCCGAACTATACGATCCCGCAAGCGCGACGTTCGCCGAGACGGGCCCGATGTCCATAGGACGCGACGAGTGCACCGCTACGATGTTGGCAAACGGCAAAGTTTTAATCGCGGGTGGATATCAGCTCTTGCCGGATTTCAGCGGCTCTGTGCTGGACACAGCGGAGATCTACGATCCCGCGTCAGGATTATTCAGTTTGACCGGTACGATGACATCACCCCGACAGGGTCCTACGGCAACCTTGCTGCCCGACGGTAAGGTGCTGATCACCGGCGGCATCGACAATAACCAAAATGTCCTCGACACCGCCGAGATGTACGATCCGGTGACGGGCGAGTTCAGCGCGGCCGGTCATATGACCACGACGCGTTACGGGCACCTCGCCGCGGTGCTCGGCGATGGCGACGTGCTGATAGCGGGCGGGATGGACAATGCAGGCTCCAGCCTCAAGAGCGCAGAACTTTTTGATGCTAAGAGCGGGAGCTTCGGTGCGATCGCGGCGATGCCACGCGATCGCTTTATGGTCGGCGCGACGGTCCTCACGAGCAGCACAATCCTGATTGCGGGCGGCTATACACAATGCCCTTCAAGCGCCGCTTCGTTCTGCGAGAAACCGGTGAGCACCGCGCTGATTTTCGATCACAAGAGCGACACGTTCCGTTCGATATCCTCGATGACGTCACCGCGCGGCACTTTCGCCTCGGCATCGCTCGGGTACCACGGCGGCGGACATCAATAGAAATATTCCCGGTGCGTCGTGAAACGCTGCGGCACGATCCAGCGCTGCGAAATTATTCCCTGGTTGATGAACCATGTGTCGTGCTGCGGGCGTTCGGGGCTGGGGGTGAAGAAAATCGTCGAGTAGCCGCTCTGCACGTCTTCATCGACGAGCGCGGTCTGAAACAGCCGCGGGAAAGAATAGACGGCCGCTTTCGAGTCGGGATATTCGCGGTCGCGCACCGTGTTGAAAATCGCGAGGGTCTTCCAGAGCTTGTCGTCGTGGTCGTACTGGTCCGAAGCGGTGATAAACCATCCCTGGGAATCGATATACAGAATGCGCTTGGCGATAGCGGGGATGTCGGCAAAACGGCTCGGCCTGCGCGCGTCGGCTTCGACGATATACACGTGGCGCAGCTCCCAGTCCTCGGGACATATCGTGCGACCGCCGTCAGCCGCGCACCGCCTTGCGGGCAGCGACCTCGCATGCACAACAGCGAGGATGTCTTTCTCGCCAAGGAATCTGAAATCGAAATCCTGGAACCTGCCGGCGAAGCCGAACAGAGAATCGAGGTCCAGGTTGCCGAAGAACGCGTTGCCCAGCAGATAATCCGAATTTCCTATGCTCGGAAACTCGCCGTACCAATATCTCGGGACTGATAAATCTGACCATACGATGTCGGATCGCCTGGGGCTCGAGTATCGGTAGCGCACCATGTAGGCCCACGGGGTTTGCCAGAAGGGCGGCTCGATCGGAACGATGATTGGGCCGAGCGCCATGCGCTCCATGATTCCGGTATCGCCATCGTAATCGGTGGGGGTGGGGGCTACTTCCTCCCGGCCGAGATTCCGATAGACGGCAAGATGCCCGATTGGATAGGCCGCGAACGGATTGCCACCCCTCGCCGTGAAGTTCTGGATCTCGGTGTCCTGAGAGTCGAGGTCGTCGCTATAAGCGGGACCGAACTGGAAGTTCCACATGATTTTCTGCGCGATGCTGGGATCGTTCGCATCGAGTAGCGGGAACGGCAGGCCGGCGAGGTAGTTAGTCAACTCGTCGTGAGGCCCCAGCCGCACCTGCGAGGAGTCTTGCTCGGTCGAGACGCGGAAAGGAGGCGGCCAGTTGTAGTCCCGGGTCGGGACGATCCTCATTTCCATGCCCTGGCTCACCAGCACGTAGTTGCCGGGGCTCACAAGGTTGCCGACCTTGGCGGCGTTGGCCTTGGTGATGATAGTGCCGGCCTCGATGCCGGCCGGGGTTACCCTCTTCAGATCGGCAGCCGTGGCGCGAGCGGCGCCAGCGAGCAACATGATGATTGCGATTGTGAACGAGAGTGCGCGGTTCATAGACCACCTCCCGGCGAGGGGCATAGCGCAGCAGCGTCGCGTCTGCTGAGACAATCTCAATCCCGAGACTATCATGCGCAACAAGCGGTCAACAGAGAGAATTTGCCGGCGCTGCTCAATTCACCTCTTCGGTCTAGGGCGGAGCCGAGACTTTCGGTGCGATCTTTCCGGCCGGGGGAGACGCGCTCGTTCAATGATCCGACGAAGTTGAATCAAATCCTTTGCGATCGCGTACAATTTCCGCGAGGTGCGAGTGAGGGCTTGAGAGACTGAACTAACAAATACCCTCTCGAGCGCAACCATCTCCATTTCCTCGGCGCTCTCGTCGATCGCGCGTTGAACGGCGCGCAGTTGAAGAACCAGGTTGGCACGGTCGATTTCAAAAATCTCGTTCTGATCCAATCGCCAATCGAAATTTTCCGGGAGAACGGCACGCTGTCGAGCTCTCTTAGGCTTGCCTGGTGTCCGCATGGTCGACGCCTCCCTGCCCCATGAGTCTTCCCGATGAGTCTTAGAGAGGCCTGACATGCTCACTAAAAGTCAAGATCCAAGAAACTCCTTGTCATCGCTAAATTGCGTCAGGAAAAATCCGACGGCGTAACTGGCGAGGTCTTGATAGTTTCGGCGCAGCGAGGGCGCAACCTGTTCACAAAAACAACAAGGAAAAGAAAAGCCGATCGGAGCAGTCACGCTGTTGACGCGCGCATACTCACGCTGTTGGAAGCTGCATCGAAGCTTAGCTGGCGACAGCCTGATCTGCGTTACACTGAATGTCCAGGCTGCATCAGTGGGCCTTGGCATTGCCTATCGTGGTCACGCCGCGGTGATCGATCGGCTCGGCTCCCGGATGGTTTCGCTTCAGCTTTGCAAAGGCTTTGTACTCATGTGCGGCGCAATATCTTCTAATCGACACGCGCCCATTGGGATACGAAATCACTGCGACTGCTCTTGCAACCTGGCTGCAGGGAAGAACCTCACAAGGCTCGTCGAAGTCACCCCTCATCTTCGCAAGGTTCCACAGCTCGATTTTAGGCCAGCGATTCATTGCGCCCCTGACGGCATCATCTTTGAATCGGCGACATCAAAGGGGATCCGGCGCGCATCGCTTCGCGTTGTGATTTCTGAACACTATTCCCCCGCGCTAAGCCTGCAGTCTAGTGCGTTGCCGACCTAATGTCGCCCATCCGCTAGTGCTGATGAGAACCGCTAACGCGCTCCGTATACGCGAACTCGCGGTGGCCTTGGATACGATCCCGTGCTCTATTCGGTTTCAATCTTTTTTACCGACAACTCCGAGTCCCTGCAACACCCGGAGTCTAATGCGTTGCCAACCTTGTGTCGCCGACCTTAATCGTGCAAATCAGCGCTGCGAATCCAGTCCTGCATACGCCTGGATCCACCGCGAGTTACACGCAGCACCTGCGCCGAAATCAGGCGATGTGCGGCCGATAGGTTCTACCCGCGGCCGCTGGCACGTTAAGGGCGCTCAATCGGGTGCCTTTCGTCCGATGCGGGGTTTGCGCTTCGAATTGGTTCGTCCAGACGATTTGGGAGCATGGGCTCGCTCGATCAGATCAAGAAGAGCATCCAAATCCCCGGCGACCAGATACAACTTGCCCGAGGCGCGTGTGAGAGCGCGAGAGACTGATTTAACAAATACGCTCTCTAGCGCGACCATATCAATTTCCTCGGCACCATCGTTGATCGTGCGGCGCAGAGTACGCAGTTGCAGGACCAGATTGGAACGGTCGATCTCGAAAATCTTAGTGTCATCTCCTTCTAATAGACTCAATAGCTGATTTGCGGTTTTTGGTGGAATTGCGGGTCGTCGATCAGTCGATTTAACCATCGTTGAGAAAGCAGCGGCTGTGCCAGCGATTTGACAAGGAAAAAGCTAGGTAAATCATAGGATACGGCGGTCCAATTCGGGAGACGCGCAACGAAGTTCCGCTGCAACTCGGATTCGCAACGATATTTCGTTGCACCAAACTGCCTGGGGCAAATGAGGCCGTTCGTGCGATCTACTAAGCGATTCCAACGGAGAATCCCAAGAAACGGAGACCGACTGCGGATGCGCTCGAGCGGTCGCAAACTTGCTCCGAAAGATAGACTATGGGAGGAACGTGGCTTAGCTGGACGTCAGAAAGGTGGGATATGCAGTCGGGCCTGTTCAGCGTACCGACCCTTGAAGAACAGATAGAATCGCTGCAGCCGGGCGATCACGTATGCGCGATCACATCCGGCACGGCGGTGGCCCGTTCGGTCGTTGTTCCGTTTGTGCAACGCTGTCTCGCCCGAAAAGAGATGTGCTTTTACGCCGTCGGCGAACGCGGAGTCGAAGAGGTGGTGGCCGAACTCACCCAAGCGGGAATCGACGTCGAACAGGCGCGTGAACGTGGTGCCCTGACGCTGCTCCGCGGTCGCGAATATATGCCGTTTGAGGAGTTCGACTCGTCCGCCTTCCTGGGGTTGTTCAAGGCCAGAGCCCAACGGGCTTTGAATGCCGGCTTCTCTGGCGCCGCTTTCGTAGTTGAAATGACCTGGGGGCTGGAACTCGATGTCGCGCTTGACGCTCTGATCGAATACGAGGCGCGCCTGAATACCGAATTCTTCCCGAGTCAGCCCGTCATCGCCCTGTGTATTTACCAGCGACAGCGATTTTCTGCGGAGTACCTTCAAGCAGCTCTCCGCAGCCATCCTTTTGCCATCGTCGAGGACAAGCTCATTTCCAATCCCTACTATGAACCGCCGGAGCTGCTTGCACAGCCATCCGAAGCGGCCAAAGCGGAATGGATGATGACCCAGCTTGTTCGCTGGGCTGAGGATCGTGAGGAGCTTCGCCGGAGCCATGACCGCCTGAGCGCACTGATCGAAAATGCGACCGATGGCATCACCGTTGTGGATGCTGAAGGACGAATTTTGTACGAAGGGCCGTCGGCCGAGCGCATGCTGGGTTACAAACCCGAGGAGATGGTAGGGATCTCCGTCATGGACTTCCTCAGTCCGGAGGATGCTGCGTCAGTAGTCGATAAAATCCGCCGCGCGCTTGAAAATCCGGAAGAAGTTCAGACGATACGCGCGCGAGCGCTGCGCCGCGACGGCTCAGCGGTGGAAGTAGAGGCAGTTGGCAGGCGATTGCGGGACCCGGCCAATCCTCCATATGTCGTCTTCAATTGGCGAGATATCAGCGAGCGGGTTCAGTTCTACGATAGGCTGCGCGAGCGCCTGGAGTCAGAGAACGAGTATTTGCAGGAGGAGGTCAGGGCCGCTTCCGGCAGCCGCACAATCCTCGGCAGAAGCGCCGGAGTGCATCGCGTGCTCGAGCAGATCGAGATGGTCGCTCCGACTGATGCCACTGTACTTATCCTTGGCGAGACTGGCGTCGGAAAGGAATTGGTGGCCCGCGCCATCCATGAAAGGAGCCTGCGGCATGACCGCCCGCTGGTTAAGATCAACTGTACCGCAATCCCTCGGGAGCTGTTCGAAAGTGAGTTTTTTGGCCATATCAAGGGTGCGTTCAGTGGAGCTCTGCGAGATCGAATTGGCCGCTTTCAACTAGCGGACGGCGGGACTCTGTTTCTGGATGAGATTGGCGAGCTGCCGCTGGCGATGCAGCCCAAGCTGCTGCGCGTGCTGCAGGACGGCGAGTTTGAGCCGGTCGGCAATGACCAGACGCGGCGGGTCGACGTGCGCATTATTGCGGCGACCAATCGTGACCTCAAAAGCCTGGTCCATGCGGGACGGTTCCGGGAGGATCTCTACTACCGGCTGAGCGTTTTTCCGATCGAGGTGCCGCCATTGCGCGAGCGCAAGGACGACATTCCATTACTCGCGAAGCATTTCCTGGAAATGGCCTGCGAGCGCTTCAGTCGGTCGGGTCTGCATCTGACTGCCAGCCAGATCAAACAACTTCAGAATTACGATTGGCCCGGAAACGTCCGAGAGCTGCAGAACGTTACCGAGCGTGCAGTGATTACCGCTCGCCTGGGATCGCTCAGGCTGGACATTCCGCCCGCTGAATCCCGTTCGTCCGCGTCGGCGAGCCCGCGGTCGAAATCACGCGAAGAGTCTGAAGTGATCCCGGACAAGGAGATGACCCGCCGCATGCGGGACAACATGATTTCCGCATTAAAACGCAGCGGTGGCAGAATTTACGGACCAGGGGGAGCAGCAGAACTGCTCGGCATAAGACCGAGTACTCTACGCACTCGCATTAAGAAGCTGGGTCTGAAGTAGCTGTCCCGCGACTCGCGGTGGCCTCCGGCGCGATCCCGTGCTCTACTCGGTTCAATCTTCCGGAGGCGCGCAATCGCATGGATGTTTCGAAAATCCCGCCCGGCCGCAATCCACCCGATGAGATCAACGTGCTGGTGGAAATTCCTCAAGGCGGAGTTCCAGTGAAGTACGAGCTCGACAAGGTTTCGGGTGCGCTGTTCGTGAATCGATTTCTGCATACCGCTATGTACTATCCGGCCAACTACGGATTCATCCCGAATACGCTGTCCGAAGACGGCGACCCTTGCGATGTGATGGCGCTGTCGCAGGTGCCGGTCGCGCCAGGCGCGGTCATCAGATGCCGTCCGGTGGGCGCGCTCCTGATGGAAGATGAAAACGGCATCGACGAGAAAATTCTTGCGGTGCCGGTCGACGAGCTGAATCCCTACTTCGACGGGATCGCGGACTACACCGATCTGCCGAAGATCATGCTCGATCAGATCGATCACTTCTTCCGCCACTACAAGGATCTCGAGAAGGGCAAGTGGGTGAAGATCGGCGGATGGGTGGATCGCAAGGCAGCCGAGAAGCTAATCCTCGAAGCAATCGCACGCGTGCAAAAGAAATAAGACGTTCAACTGTGCCCGATGATTTGCAATTCGCAGGCGCAGGCTGAAGCCGAAGGTATCGCGGAGCCAGTCGATAGCCGCGGCGACGTCTGGATACCCGAGCACGGGAATTACGCTACACCGCGGCATCGACCGATTCTCGAGCACGGGTCTTGTCACCAACCGGCCGGCTATTGCGGCGCAGCCTCGCCGGGCGATTGCGCAAGCGGCACCAGCTGTGCGATATCGCACTGGATCAACGCCTGGATCTTGTTGTCGATCTGGTAGAAGCGCGTCACCTTGACCTGCGGGATGACGGCGCGAAACTGCGGAATGTATTCCTTCTGCACATCGAGCCGCGCCTGCTGGATCGCGATCACTTCGTCGAGCTTCTTCTGCGCGTCGGCGTCGGTGAAATTATTGTACTTGGCCGCGAAATCCTTGAGCTCCTTTACGTGGCGGTCTTCGATCCTATCCATGCTTTTTTCATAGGCGTCGTAGACCGGCCAGAACTTCGACGCTTCATCGGGGGTGAGATTCATGTTGGCGCCGACGGTTGCCTTGCGCTGCGCGCGGGCGGCCGCGATGTCGAGTTGCTTCTGCGACGACTGCGCGGAGGCAGGCCCGCTCAGTCCTAGTGCACAGACCAGCGAAGCGGCGGCGAAACTTGCGAGAATTGTCTTACGGCTCATCAATAGGTTCTCCTCGGGCCTTGGGCTTTATCCAAGACCGCAGGATGGTGCGGCATTGGAAGGTCATAGTCAAGTGATGGCTGCGCCGCCTTGGGAGCCAGCCCGGTCGTATTGCATTTTCCTTAGCAAAATGAGAGTTTGCACTCGAAACTGGCTCGCCAACGAGAGGACCTTTCCCATGGGCTCCGAGTAGCAGGGAAGAAAACCTCATCCATAGCACGGAGGACAAAAATGAACGGGAAATCACGAGGACTTATAATCGCACTTGGGTTCGTGGTCGCACTGGCCGCCGGTGCACCATCAGCGCGGGCCCAGGGCGCAGCGCCGCCACCGCCGGCCGCGTCAGGCGGAGGCGCCGCAGTTCGGGCTGGATATCTGACTTGTCACGTCGCAGCAGGATGGGGATTTATTTTCGGATCGTCCCGCAAGCTGCAATGCGCCTATGCCCTCCAGCCAGGATACACTGAGTATTACACCGGTTCGATCACCAAGTTCGGCGCCGACATCGGATACCTCCAGTCGGGCGTGATTTTGTGGGCGGTTCTGGCCCCGACCACCAACCTCGGCCAAGGCGCACTTGAGGGTCATTACGGTGGAGCGACTGCGAGCGCCGCGGTGGGAGTCGGCGCTGGCGCGAACGTATTGATCGGAGGCTTCAAGAATTCAATTGCGTTGCAACCGGTATCGATCGAAGGACAGAACGGCTTGAACGTGGCGGCGGGCGTCGTCGAGATGACGTTGAAGTTCAACAAGAATAAGCCGGCCAAGAGCACGCCGTAGGCCTAGCTCTCAACTTTCGGGATTGATGTACAGCGGAGGCGGCTATGATAGCCGCCTCCGTTTTCTTTTTTGGAAAAGTCTCAAGGCATGGAGGGCCGAAAGCCTACTGACCGCAAGATGAGCAGATGACACAATTGCCGCTCGGCTTCGATAGCTATCGGAGCAAACGACGAACGTGAATCTCAAACAGGCGCATCCAGACGAACCATGGCTATGGCGCCCGGATTGGGCGTCAGGCGAGATCCACTCCAGCGCCCAGCCCGGCGCGATTGCGATCTGCGTGATCGCGCTCATCTGGAATGCCATCGCACTGCCAGGCGCTGTACCCACCTTGCTCGCCCATAATCTGAGTTACGAACCAAAGTTCGCGTGGTTGGCACTTTTTCCGATAGTCGGACTTGGACTGATCGCATGGGCGATACATCTGCTTCTCAGGTGGAATGCGTATGGTGATTCGCGCTTCGAGATGAAATCAGTGCCCGGGAAAATAGGCGGGACGCTCGAGGGCTATATACACGTTGGTAGCGGTATCGAGCCTATGCGCCGCGTAACGCTTAAGCTGGTGTGCATCAACCACACTAGTTCTGGTAACAGCGGCAGCGACCGGCCATTGTGGAGCGACGAATCGGAGGTCACAGCCGGGGGTGATGGCTCGATCCCGGTCGTGTTCCTTATCCCGCAAGAATGCAGACCGACTGACGATAGCGACTTGCGCGATCGGATCTATTGGCGATTGAAGGCGCAGTCAGCTGGCGGCATCGTCAACTACAAATCGAGCTTCGAAGTGCCGATTTTTCAAATCGGCGAAACCTCCGCGCAGGCCGCGGAATTGATTGACCTGCGCGCCCGCCGCGAGCAACGCGTGAGCGAGTTTCGTCCGCAAGGATCGGCCATTCGCTTCGGCCTCACCGCCGACGGGCAAAGCGAGATCTACTTTCGGCCGTTCCGCAATCCGTCGGTAACTTTCGCGCTGCTGGGATTCTTCGCGATCTGGTCCGGAACCACATATGAGATCCTCAGGGAACACGCGCCACTGATTTTCAGAATCATGTGGCCCGCTTTCGAAGCGATCATCGGTCTTTGGCTCATCGTGATGATGTTCGGGAGCACGACGGTGCAGATCGGCGATGGCCTGCTGAAGGTGACGTGGCGCGTGGGTGGTATTCCCGTAAGGACGCGGAGAGTCCCTTCCAGCGAGGCGCGCGACGTGCGTTCCATCACCGGCATGACTGCAGGAACGAGGGTATATCGCCGAATCCAGCTCCGTTACGGGCAGCTCGGCGAACTGAATTTCGGTGATGGAATAGCAGATCCAATCGAGGCGGATTGGCTCGCCACAAGAATCGGCGAAGCGCTAGGTCTGACGCATTCGAGCGCGGAAAAAACGGTCGCATGAGGGCGCGTATACATTAAGGCGCAGTTAAGTCTGGGATCCCGCCGGCGGCCTGTATTTCGTACGACATTCAGACGAATTCGAGCGAAAAAGTCTGTGATTTCCAAGTCTCTTCATCGGGTTAACTTCTGGCATCGTTGATGCTCTCTAGTCCGGTAGGAGAGACTCTCATGAAATTGAAAAAAATATTGACCAGTAGCCTTTTGGCCGGCGCGATGCTGGCATTGCCAATGACTATGCCAGCATTTGCGGAACCAGCGTTCAGCGCGAACTCCAACTATGTTGAACGAGTCGACTGGTGGCACCACGATTACAATGACTATGGCTATCGAAATCGTGGCTACTACGGAAACGGATACTATGGAAATCGGTACTACGGAAACGGCTCGGGCTACCGTCGAGGCGGCGCCTGCGCAAATGCTCAGCGACTCCAGCAGCAAGCTCGTAGAGATTACTGGACCGGACATCCCGCGGCTGCCAGCGACGTAGGACAGCAGGCTGCATGGGCGCGATCGCGCTGCTATTGAAAGCGAGTGGAAATTCGGTTGAAGGGCTGAGCGCATCGCAAAAGCCATGCGATGCGCTCGCCCTTATATGGTCGCCTTTGGATTTCGCGCGCGAATCCAGGCGACGAATTTTTCCGGCACCGCCATTGTCGAAAGACGTCCTTGCCGGACCAGCGCCAGGTCGTTGAACTTCCCGGACTGTTTGATCTCGGGCAATGTCACCGGCGATTCGAGACGTCCGGCGAATTCCAAATCGACGACCGCTGACTTGGGATTCTTTGGATCGTCGCGTGGCTGTGATTTCACGGTAGCCATCCCGACGATGCTCGAAACACCGCCGCTGTGATAAATGAACACGATGTCGCCCGGCCTCATCTCGCGGATCGCGCGCACCGCTTGCGGATTGGTCACGCCGTCCCAGCTTGTGCGCCGGTCGCGCTCGAGGTCGTCGAGCGAATAGGTCGTCGGTTCAGTCTTGGCGAGAAAGTAATTCATGGGCGCGTCCTCTTTAGACGTGATTCGCGGTAAATGTAACACAGGCGGCGCCGATCGCGACGGTCTGGCGCGCGGGATCACTCATGCCTGAACTGCCTGACGTCAGCGTATATGTGGAAGCGATCCGGGAGCGCGTCGCCGGCCACAAGCTGGTCAGAACGATTGTCAAGTCACCGTTTCTGCTGCGCTCCACCACTCCTCCCATAACTGCAACTGCGGACAGAAAGGTTGTGGAAGTTCGACGCGTGGGCAAGCAGATCGCAATCGGCGTCGAACGCGATTTGTGGATCGTGCTGCATCTGATGATCGCGGGCCGGCTACATTGGAAAACCTCCCCGCCAAAACTCGGCAGCAGAAATATCCTGGTCGCCTTCGAGTTTGATAACGGCTGGCTGTGGCTTACGGAAGCGGGGACGCAGCGCCGCGCCGCGCTGCGTGTGGTCGAGGGCCAGTCGGGTCTCGAGTCGTTGGCAGCGGGCGGCATCGAACCGCTCGACGCAAGCCTCGACGCATTTGGCGCGGCGCTACGGTCGTCCAATCACACGCTGAAGCGCTCCCTCACCGACCCGCACATCTTCAGCGGTATCGGCAACGCGTATTCCGACGAAATTTTGCATCGCGCACAGCTCTCTCCGATCGCGATGACGCAGAAGCTGACTGACGATGAAATCAAACGGCTCTACGATGCCACGCGCGCGATATTGGTCGAATGGATCGATCGGCTGCGCGCCGAATCTGATGGCGATTTTCCGGAGAAGGTAACTGCGTTTCGTCCCGAGATGGCGGTTCACGGTCGCTACGGGAAGCCGTGTCCGCGATGCGGCGCGAAGGTCCAGCGGATCCGCTATGCGAGCAATGAGACGAACTACTGTGCGAAATGCCAGACTGGCGGCCGCCTTCTGGCCGACCGCGCTCTCTCGCGACTGCTGCACGAGGACTGGCCGCGTACGCTGGACGAGCTCGAGGCACTCAAGAACCGATGAGGGCTCGCACGAACTTCCGAATTGCCGGGGGCGGGACCCGCAAAGGGTGGGCGGCAAGCGGTTCGGGACCGGACCCGGCAGTTCACCGGTCAAACAAAAACTTCAATCAGCGGCATCTTTGATGCGATGCTTGCCGAGCTTGTAGGAAAGATCGCTGCGCGACATTCCAAGGCGGCGCGCGACTTCCGCCTGGGCGCCGTCGGCTATTTTCAACGCGCGCTGAATAACCGCTTTTTCGAGCGAGGCGAGGAAGTCCCGCAGATTATGAGTCTCGGGAATCATCTCGGCGAGTTGATCGGCCGTGAGCTCGGCGGAAGTACGCGACACGACGCCGTTTGCGCTGCGCGGCGCTGACACCGGGAAGTTCTCCGGTGTGATTTCCTCGCCGGCTGAAAGAATACACGCGCGCTCGATGAGGTTGCGAAGTTCACGAATATTCCCCGGAAAGTCGTAGCTGAGAAGAGTGTGAATCGCCTCGACGCTGATTTCACGCGGCGGCGTCTTCAGATCGCGCGCAGCCTGCGCCAGGAAGAGAGCGCAAAGCTCCGGAATGTCCTCGCGATGATCGCGCAGAGCAGGCACCGTCAGCGGAACTACTGCGAGCCGGTAATACAAGTCCTCGCGAAAGCGGCCTTCATTCACGCGTTTTTTCAAATCGCGATTGGTTGCGACCAGCAATCGCACATCGGTATGCCGCGGCTTGGTCGAGCCGAGCCGCGTGATCATCCCGTCAGTCAGCACCCGCAGCAGTTTGGCTTGCGCCGGGAGCGACATCTCGGAAGCCTCGTCGAGAAAGAGAGTACCTTCGTGTGCCGCCTCGAAAACTCCTTCGCGCGCGCGATCGGCGCCGGTGAACGCTCCACGCTCGTGTCCGAACAGCTCGCTTTCGAGCAAGGTTTCGGTGAACGCCGCGCAGTTGATCGCGACCCATGGTTGATCGGCGCGCAGACTGTTGCGATGAATCGCACGCGCTACCAGCTCTTTGCCTGAACCGGTTTCTCCGGTGATAAGAACGGTGGCGTTGGTCGGCGCGACGCGCGCGATCTGCTCGCGCAGTTGGCGGATCGCGACGCTGCGTCCCGTTATTTCCGACGAGCCCTCAAGCCGCACCACGGTATCGCGAAGCCGGCTGTTCTCGCGCACCAGCCGCGTGTGCTCCATCGCGCGTGTGGCAGATGCGAGCAAAACTTCAGGGATGAACGGCTTGGTGATGAAATCGAACGCACCGCGGCGCATGCTCTCGACCGCAAGCTCAATCGTCGCGAACGCGGTGAGAAAAACCACCGACAGGCTCGGATCGGTTTCTCGTGCCGCGGCCAGGACGTCCAATCCTTCGCCGTCAGCCATCTTCTGATCTGTGATCACTGCGTCGAAGGTCTGCTCGCTGAGCGCGGCTCGCGCGTCGTTGACGCCGGCCGCCTCGATCACCTCGTGATGTTCCTGTTTCAGATTGGAGATCAGTATCCGCCGCAAGTGCGGCTCGTCATCTACAATCAGTATCTGCCCCATTACCTGTCCCTACCCATCCGATTGGTTCGTGGCGTGCTTGGGTATCTCGATGGAAAAGCACACTCGACGAGGTTCGTTGATTCTCAGCACGATGTCGCTGCCGTGTGCGCGGGCGATATTGCGCGCGATCGAGAGACCGAGTCCGCTACCGCCCTGCTTGGTGGTAAACAGCGGCTCGAAGATGTTCGGCACAATTTCAGGCGGTATCGGTCCAGCCGGATCGACCACGTCGATTCTGATCGAGCCATTTCCGTTTGTGTGAGCGTCCAGCTTCACCTGATCGCCGCGATGGCAGGCGTCGATAGCATTCAGCACCAGGTTCAACAGCGCCTGATGCATCTGGTTCGCATCGAATTCCCCCTCGAGGTTGCTGTCGACGGCGACGTCGATCGCTACGCCTTCGTTGGCGGCATGCGCGCGGGCGACGGTCGCGACGTAGTTAAGCGTGTCGGCGACATTAACCAAAGCGACCTGCACCGGGCGCGGCCGCGCGTAGACCAGGAAGTCGGTGGTCAGCCGCTCGAGACGCTGGGCTTCCTTCGCGGCTATCGAGAACATTTCTTCCCGTTCTGATTCGTCCTGACCCGGCCGGGTGGCGGTAGCCAATGAACTTGAAATCATCGCAACCGGATTTCGGATCTCATGCGCGATTGCCCTGGACAGTCGCCCGATCGCGGCCAGTTTCTCTTCAGAGAGCAATTGCTGACGGGTGCGCTCGAGTTCCTCGAGATTGTGGGCAAACCTTGCCTCGCGCGTGCGGAGATTATTGACGAGCAGCCACACCAGCACTCCCATCACGCTGTAAATCACCGTCATCGCGCCCGCTTCGATGTACTCGCCAAATTTCAGGCCGTACGCACCCACGAAGCAGATGAAGTCCGCCAGCACGATGACGCCGATCGTCACGCCAAGGCCGAGCCTGAAAGACGCTTCGAGTATGGGGAGAAGCATCAGCGCGTAATACGCGGTGTCTCCCCTGAGGGTTAGTGTGGTGAGCACCAACGCGAGGATCGAGTTGAAGCCGAGAGACCAGTAAGTGAGGAAGCGGCGGGTGCCTTCGGAAATTTCTGCGTTCCTCGCGCGAACCCAGATGAAATAAGCCGCCTGGATTACAAAACCCGCGGTCAGGACGATGATGACGGATTCGGACGGACGGCCGCGCACGAACCGCGAGATCGCCTGCAGCGCAAACAACGCGCCAATCAGCAGGAGATTGAGCGCGGCAAAGACAAATTCCTGCCGGCGAAAGGAATCGTGATCTTCGACGGCGAAGTCACCGGCGCCGATCGTGCTCGCGAGCGAGCTAAGCGCCCACAGATTCTTGCTCGGGTTGTTCTCGGTCATGTTGATGAGAGTTGGAACATCGTTGCGCGGTCCATTGAGCAAAGGCGATGCCGCCCATCAGACATTAAAATCCATTAATAATTGCGGAAGTTCTTGAGATGGCCTTGACTCTTCTCGTTCAAAAGTTTGTACGTTCGATCTTTCCCATGTTCAAATTTTTGAACTAATCGAGGTCGTTGTCGAGGTGCGTTGATGAGAGGCCGCGCGATTGCCCAACGATTCTAGCGTAAAGCAATGGCAGGCCGTTTGCTAAGTACGAGCACCTTGTCGCTGGCGCCTTGCTTCACACAGATAACATCGCCTCTACGCGCGGACGACGTGAATCGTGCCTTGAAGGTCCGTCCGGACCTCCGGTTCAGAATGCCGGCGAGCTCATTGAGCCGACCGGCTTCGCCCGAAAGACGAGTGAGACAATGCCTTCAACGAAGCGCGAGCAGGCATATCGGATTTATCTCGAATTCCTCGAGACAGCTGAGAGCAAGCGGCGCTGGAGTATTTTCAACGACGTACCTTGGGAGAAGCAGGACGCCAGCAAAGCAACCGACGAAGTCGGTGACCGCGTGGAGATCTTCTGCACTGAGGAACTCTATGTGCCGGACTACAGTTCCCGAGGACTTGATTTGTCGCGTTCGATGTTCGGGATGGCGTGGTTTCAAACCTGTTGGGCGTTTGAAGAATCCAGGCATGGATTGGTCTTTCGAGAATATCTCATTCGCTCGGGTCTTCGCTCTCCGGCGGAGTTCGAAGCCTTAGAGACGGCGATCTTTTCAGCGAGGTGGGAATTGCCTTTTCAGACCGTCCGCCAAATGACGTGCTATGGCGCTCTGCAGGAGGGCGCAACATTTACTGCTTACAACCTGCAGAGAAACAAAGCTCGCGATGCTGGTGATGACGTGCTGGAGGCAATCTTCTTTCATATCGCCCGGGACGAGGCCGCACACGCCGGCTTCTATCGGTCCATGCTTCAGTTAGAGCTGGGCGACGACCGAGAGGAGACGATCGCCGACCTGGCTTATGTTCTCTCAAGATTCAAAATGCCTGGCGACGGCTTGATTCCGAATTATCGGAGCAGGTTATCGAACTCGGGCGCCGGGATAAGCCCTCGATCGTTTCTAGTCCGAGTCGTCTGGCCCCTGTTCACGACACTGGAAATCAGTCGTGAAGAAATGAAGAGCGCAATGAAAAAACACGCTCCTGCGACGGTATCGAACGAGCGCGCTGAAATTAGCGTATGAGTCGCCCGGAATCGCGGTTCGATCAGTCTTCGCTAAGCCAACCTCTATCGGGGAGCGTGTCCAACCAAATGTTCGCTCTGGCACCAAGGAGAATCGTTCCGAGAATTAGATGGAACTCGAACAGCATCGTTAGCCCTGTAAGGCATGAATCGGCTGATCTCAGTCGGCGGGTTTCTCCGCGTGAGTTCCCGGAGCTTATGGATGGTGACTGTAGCTACGAGGATTTCCGTGACTGCCTGCGCAGTCTGGAAAAAATAAATCGCTGGCTGCTCGGCTATCGGCCGACGCTGACGTGGCTCGAGCGGCTACCGCGCGGCTTGCGTGAGCCGATGCACATCGTCGACGTGGGCTGTGGCGGTGGAGATCTACTGCGGCAGATTGCAGGCTGGGCACGGAGACGTGGCATCGCTGTGCAGTTAACGGGAATCGACTTGAATCCTTATGCGGCGCGCGCGGCAGCGGAGTCCACGCCTAAGGAGCTCGGAATTAGATGGGTGACCGGCGATGCCAGGCTGTATCGGCCGGAGAAGCCGATGGACATCGTCGTTAGTTCACTGCTGGCACATCATCTGGAGGACGAAGAGATCGTCGCGCTGCTGCGGCGGATGGAAGCGACCGTGCAGCTGGGTTGGTTTATCAACGATTTGGAACGGGCGCAGTGGAGTTATCGGATGTTTGGGTTGGTGCGGTGGCATCCGATTGTGAGGCACGATGGGCCGGTGTCGTTCCGGCGAGCCTTTCGGAAGGAGGATTGGCTACGCCTGTTGGCTGCGGCTGATGTTCCGCGGAAGGCGGCAACGGTAGAACGTTGGCGACCGGGTCGGTTGTGCGTGGGGCGGTGGAAGTGAGATCGGTGATTCTGAAGCTGAGATGCAAATAATGGCATCTTTCACCCTGCCTACACCCAGTGCCAAAGCCGTTCTCTGGATCTTTCTTGGTGTCACAACGCTCTTTGTCTTCATCACATCAGAGGTCCTTCTCCTCACCGATTACCCTATGTACCATGCCTACCGCCTGCAGGTCATAGCCGACCGCGGACTCCTCATCCCGCACACGATCTGCGGAACCTTCGCTCTGTTGGCTGGCCCTCTGCAGTTCTCGTCGCGCTTTCGGCAGCGTCACCTGAAGCTCCATCGCGTCCTAGGCCGCATGTACTTCATCGCCGTCATCTTCGGCGCCTTTACCGGGATCGCCCTTGCCACCGGACGTCCCGGGCTGCCTGGGACCGCCATGCAAGGCGCTGCATGGATCGTCTGCACTAGCGCTGCCGTGATCGCCGCGCGTCACAGACAGATAGCCGTGCACCGCCAGTGGATGGCCCGCTCCTACGCGGTCACGTTCACCTTTGTCTCGACCCGTGTGCTCAACCTTGTGCCCGCCTACTGGAGCCATCTTGGCGACGTACTGTCGGCGGTTGGCGTCATCGCCTTCACCCTGGCCTCCATCGTTCTGGTCGACCTCGGGCTCAACTGGAAAGAACTCACCGCGCGCCGCAGTCTGACGGCAGCGCATGGTCCATCTCCCGAAGCTGGCTCCCTCCAGATCCGAGCTGACTACAGGTCCGTAACCACCGAGCTGTCCAACGAACCGCGACGTATAGAAATACGGAATCCAGCTACACATTGATGGAACATCCGTGAATCAGGAGCAATGCCTTGCAAGATGAAGTTCTCGTCCTCGGTGGTGGAGTAGCAGGCTGTGCCGCTGCCATCGCTCTCGCCCGAAAGGGACGAAGCGTCACGTTGATCGAACGCGAGCCCACGCCGCGCCATAAGGTCTGCGGAGAATTCCTAAGCGGTGAGGCCCTTGAAGACCTGCATGCTCTTGGCATCGACGTGGCCTCTCTTGGCGCGGTGCCGATCGATTACGTTCGCCTTGCCGCAGCCAGACGCGCCGCGGAGGCCCCGCTACCTTTTCGCGCAGCCTCGCTCACGCGCAAGGCGCTCGATACAGCGCTCATTGCCGAGGCTGTCACCGCCGGAGTCCGCGTCGAACGCGGTCGCAGTGTGCAGTCGCTCAGCCGCGCGACCGCCAACCTCTGGCAGGCTACGCTCGACGACGGCGCCACATACGAAGCTCCAAGCGTCTTTCTCGCCACCGGCAAGCACGATCTGCGCGGCCACGGTCGCCCCAAGGACCCTCACCAATGGGTCGCCTTCAAGATGTATTATCGGTTGTCTGCCGCCCAGACCGCTGACCTCGGGGACGCCTCCGAGTTGATGCTCTATTCCGGAGGTTACGGTGGCATCCAACCGGTGGAAGACGGTATTGCGAATTTCTGCCTGGTGGTGAAACGGTGGTATTTTGCACGTGCGGGTCTTCGCTGGGAGGGCCTCCTTGCGAAGATGCAGCAGGATTGTCCCCACCTCGCAATGCGGCTTGACGGTGCGGAGCCGCTGCTCGACAAACCGATCGTCGTCACTCACATCCCTTACGGTTTCATCCGTCGCACAACGGAGGATGGGCTCTACTGCATTGGCGATCAGGCAGCCGTCATCCCCTCATTCACCGGTGACGGCATATCCATCGCGCTGCATACTGGCCGCCGTGCCGCCGCTGCGTATCTTGCAGCGGAGCCGGCGCAGGTCTTTCAGCCAAAACTGCGCTCCGCAATGCTGCTCCAGATGCGTCTTGCCAAGGCCGCCGACCACGGCTTGAACAACACACTCGCGCGCGCGGTGCTGCCGTTCTGCCTCAGGGTCTGGCCCGGCGCGATGCGCGTAACGGCTATGCTCACGCGGGTCAGCCAGCCCGTCGCGGTTGCTCCACAGGCGTTCGCCAACTGAAATCGAGCGACGCCGAAACACTCTCGTAGTCGTCAACCCCGAGTGGATGAATGGTATCGGCGGTGTAAGGTTTCAATGAGTCCCGAAAAGGCACCACTTCTCGAGGCGATCGAGATTTCGAAGAGTTACGGCGCGCGGCTTGCGCTTGACAATGTCAGCCTCGCCGTAAGGCCAGGTGAAATTGTCGCCTTGCTCGGACCCAACGGCGCGGGCAAGACCACGACGCTGTCGATTCTGGCTACTCTACTTAAACCCGATAGTGGTCATGTTCTTATCAATGGTAAGCCGCGAAAGAGCGACCCGACCGGACTGGGACGGATGCTTGGGCTGGTGCCGCAATCGCTCGCGCTCTATCCGACGCTTAGTGCGGCGCAAAACGTATGGCATTTCGCGCGCATGCAGGGACTCTCCCACAACGACGCAATAGAGCATTGCCGGCGCGCGCTCGACGAGGTGGGCCTCAGCGATCGGGCCGACGATCCTATGCACTCATTCTCCGGCGGGATGAAGCGGCTGCTCAACCTGGCCTGTGGAATTGTTCATCGTCCCTCGGTGTTGCTGCTCGACGAACCTACGGTCGGCGTCGATCTTCAGTCGCGTGAGCAGTTGCTGACGCGGGTTCGGCACTATGCCGATGCGGGCGCGGGCGTGATTTACAGCACCCACTACATGGAAGAGGCGGAGCGCATTTGCGATCGCGTGCTGCTGATTGATCGCGGCAAACTGATCGCCGAGGGCGATCTCGAAAAGGTGATTTCGCTTGGAGGCAGCCGGCCTCGTATTGAACTCACCTATCGCGGGCAGTTGCCGGATAGCCGCTTCGGCAACCTGACTGGGGTACGTGAAATAGGAACCACCGTCAGCGAGGGCAAAGCGATCCTCGAGATGAATAGTTTCGTGCAGGTCGCGGAGGTGCTGCATGGACTTCGGACCCTGGATGTGAACGTCGTCGATTTCAACCTGCATAGCCCGAATCTGTCGGACGCATTCATCGCGCTGACGGGCCACACGCTGCGCGACCAGGTCCTCTGAGCGTATCGCAATGCTTCGAGCGATCTGGCTCACCACACAGAACGAGGCCCGGCTTCTGATCAAAGATCCGACAGTGTTGTTCATGCTGCTGTTTGCGCCGGTGATTATCATCACGGTCGCTGGATATTCGCTCGGCAGTCTGTACGGCGGTACTGCGAATTCTTTTCGGCTGCCCGCGGTCGACCTGGATCACGGAGAAGTGGCCCACGGAATAATTGAGGCTTTGCGTAAGGAGCACGGCGTCACGTTGGAGATGCTCGACGACCCCGACGAAGCACGACGACTGGTAAGTCGACGTGACCGGACGCCCGTCGCGATAGTGATTCAGGAGGGAACTAGCGTGGCGGTCGCCGCGGGCGGCAAGCCCCGGCTGATACTGTTCGTCGACTCCGTCAGGCGAGTCGAGGTCAACGCTCTCGAGCTTCGTATCGACGAGTTATGCCGAAGGATCACCGAACAAGCGAGAACGGCGGCCCAATCGCAGATCGAGTCCTTCGGAGAGGCTCAGGCGATCACGCTCCCGGGAGACATCGGATTCGTCGAGAAACCTGCGATCGAGGGTGAAGCGGTGACTGTGAACGCCTTCGATCAGTATGTCCCCGGATTTGGCGTCACGTTTCTACTGATCGGCATGATGCTGGGACTAGCGCTGACACTTTTCGATGAGCGCGATTGGGGTACCTTGAAGCGCCTCCAGGTCAGTGGCGCGCCGCTCACGGGTCTGCTGCTCGGAAAGGTATTCGCCCGGTTCATCGTCGGGATCGCGCAAATGGTGTTGCTATTCGCGGTCGGATGGGCGCTGTTCGGAATCTCGCTTGGGCGCAATCCTCTAGCCTTGATCATACCTACGATAGGAATCTCTTTCGCGGCTGCAGCGCTAGGACTGGTGGTCGCCTCTATTGCAACCGCGCACGACTCACTGATGTCATTGGGCGTGACCATCAGCATGGCGATGGCGGCAATCGGCGGATGCTGGTGGCCGCTGGACTTTGAGCCCGGATGGATGCGCGAACTCGCTCAATGGCTACCAACGACATGGACGATGCAGGCGTTCAACGATCTGATGATTCGCAACCAGCCGCCGTCCGCTGCGTTGCTGCCCGTGGCGGCAACCATTGGAATAGGGGTGATCTTCATCGTGGCAGGACTTCTCCGTTTCCTGAGTCTCGATGACTAGAAGGTATGAGGATATTCAAGATTAAACTCCCGATGGTGTTGCTCATAGATCTAGCTCTCTTGTTTGTGGGCTGTTCAAGTTCGCAGCAGACGGCCGCTCCCGAGACGACCGCTCAACGTCCCACAAACGCAGTCAGTACCGATCCGCAGGTGAACGCAATCCTTGAGCAATCGTGTTACCAATGCCATTCCACGGGAGGAAGCGCGCCATGGTATGCCGCTGTCTCGCCGACGTATCTCGCGGCCAACTCCGCGCGCGGGGTTCTGAATTTTTCCGATTGGCAAACTTACGATGCGCAGAAAAAAGGCGATGCACTAAAGAATATCGAACAGTCTGTCAGCGCTGGTTCGATGCCTCCGGGCGACTACACGGCGCTCGATCACTCTGCTCGCCTTGCCGACGACCAGAAGCAGGCGCTCCTCAAGTGGGCGTCGCAGCCCGCACTGCCTGCACACTGACTCACAATACGAATAAAATCTTTGTAGTGAGTAGACAATGAACTTGAAGGAGTCAAAAGACTCATCGACCTTCGAGTTGATGCATTGCTCAACCGGCTTCTGGACCGAAGTTTTGAGCATGGCGCGCCGCGTCATAAATGTCATTGGAAGTTGCGCCTTCGCATACCTGCTGACCATAGCGGTCTTGGTTCATGGTGCGGCGTCGGCGGAATTGCGGCCTGGAACGCTTGAACTCGACCCATCAAAGACACTGATTGAATTTCGTTTGCCGGGTTCGCTCCATACGACACATGGAACTTTCAAACTTGAACGAGGAACCATCATCGCGGACCTCGCTAGTGGAAAAGCTGGCGGTTCCATCGTCGTCGACGCCAGGAGCGGCGACACGGGCATTGGCGCGCGTGACAATGAGATGCGAGAGAGTGTTCTCGAGGCTCAACGGTATCCGACAATTACTTTTGAGCCGCGGCACGCCACCGGCCAGTTGGGAAAAGATGGTCAATTCCAAGCAAGGCTACAAGGGATCCTGACAATCCACGGGGCGGAACACGAGATTGTCGTGGACGTTCAGGGACGGCTCGTCGGAGACAACCTGGTAGCCAGGACGCACCTTTCAGTTCCATACGTCGAATGGGGTATGAAAGATCCGAGCGTCTTATTTCTTACTGTGGCAAAGAAAGTCGATATCGATATCGCCACCTCAGGCAATGTCGCCTGGACAGGTGACTCGGCCCGGAGCTCTCACTAGAGACTCGAACGGATCCGCCAGGGAGACCTCGCTCACCCCGCATGGTCCGCAAAAAATGCCGGGGGCGGGGTCGAACCCGCACGGAGCTTTCGCTCCAGAGGATTTTAAGTTCCATTGAATAGTGTCCGTCCGCGTCCAAATCTAGAGGAATCGTAGGGTGAGCAGTCCGCGTATGTACGCTTCATCCGCGCTTGGCTAAGCCCGTGGCTGTCAAATTGGCTGTCAAAATTACTTTCGGAAAGGGGACGACCACCTATCAGGGCGCGATTTGTTAGACACGTTGGTGGTCGCCGCAATTCGCCTGCGAGGAGAAACGCCAGTATTTGAAGCTCGAACCCCCAGATGCGAGGAGTAGTGTACGTTGAGGTCGCAGGGCGTCCGAGGGAAGCTCCTCGGCACTAACCTGCTGCCCGAATTTCTCGGAAAGCCTCGCCAAGCTGAAGTGCGGCGCTTCGTCTGTCGCCCATATCGACGAGCAGGTCAAGGATGCGCAGAAACTTCTGCGCCAGATGAAGTGGCATCTGAGCATCGCGATCTGCGAAGTACTGGACGAGTCCTGCAATGCGAGCCGGAATAGAGGCGTTCTGCCAGCCTTTCAACTGCTCTGACCCATCACCGATGACGGTCAGTATCTGATCAGCAAATGCCTCGGCCGGATATGACGCCTTCGCCCTTTCGCAGAGCGTCAGGAATGGCGCCATGATCGACACTGTCCAGCCGCCTACGCGCACGAAGCGATCGATGAGCGGAAGTATGCGACTGATCTCGGACCAATCGCCGTTCACGTATCGTGCAGCCAGCGCTGCGTGTTCCACCGAGACGAACATTAAGGTTTCGATCAACCGCGGCTGATCGAAGTCGTAGAACTTGCCACCCCGGTGCGACTCACGTTTGAAAGCTGGCGACGCCAGGAACCGACCCAAGCACAGGTCAAGGACCCAAGGTCACCTCCGAGAGCGCTTGCGTGTGTAGCGCAATCATGACAACGACGCCCAATATCGCGATGCATTCATTCCCTTCCACAATTTCGTGGATCAATTCATCAACGGGACGACCACGTTCGAGCTCAGCAAAACACCATTCCTCAAGTGCCAAGAAGCCGCAGGCGATCGGCTTGGGTCCTCAGACTGATCCCCGGAACCAAAGATACTCTCTGCTACAGCCCCAGAACTTCTGGATCCCCCATGGGAAGGCGATCTCAAGTGGCATGGGCGTACCCAGGCTATCATGACTGTGGCGGTGTAGTTGGCGCCAGGCCGTTATAGCGTGGTTGCACAGCTCGCGTAGAAGGCGAAGCCCTTCCTCAGGCGATGACTGGAAAAGGGAATGAAATGGTTCGCGGAGCGGCGACGCCGGAAAAAAACCCCGACTCACCTGATTGATCGAAAGCGCATTCCAATCGTGATACGAAAAGTCACGTCCAAAAATGGGAAGCCCCCGGAAAGCGCGAGCTCCTCGTTCTCGGTTCGTTCATTTTCGGGCTTGGCCCGTATCTGCGCGCGCCATTCAGCCGCCGCCTCGAGTTCGGCCTTCTCCCTCGCGACCTTATCGTCAGGGAGATCTTCCATCAGGTGTTTGAGAGTCAGCTCGACCAGCAAAGTTGGTTGCGATTGCGCAAGCGTCGGTGAAAACGCGACGATATTCTCGAATGCCTTCTCGTGTATGCGCTCCGAAGAGATCACTCGCTCTAGGTATTCCTTCGCAAAGGTCGGCTCGGCCATCGACGCTCTCAAAATCAGCTGCGACAATGATTTTCCGAACTCACCGAGATCCGCGACCTGCTCCCAGCGTGTCGATCTGGCCTCTGGCTCTTCGGTTGAAGAGAGCGTCTGTAAATCGCGAAGCCATTCAGCGCACTGTGTCAGGATCGCTCGCGAGACCGCATTCCGCACGCCGGCCAGAACGTTCTGCCATACCTCAAAGACCGCTAGGACGGCGGGATAGAGGCTGACTGGAATGTCCGAGATTCTCCGTAGCAGGAACGAGATAAAGCGGCGCCAGGCGGAGAAGTCGGATGGCCAGCCGAGGAGATCAGCAAATCGTAGCCGCTGTTCCAGCGGAGGCTTTGGGCGAGAACACTGTGGGTTCGGAACCGTCTTCTCAGCCTGAAACCACACGAGCGCTTTGTTAAGAAGACTGAAATCGTTTGCGAAGACTGCACGGGCGAATTGGTCCTCGTCATGTTCGAACGCCGACGTTGCAAGCGGGCCGAGGAGCCACGCTCGCGTCCACTGAGAACGCATCTCTGACGATGCGATCTGCGTTAATACGTGCACCAATTTTCGCCGTCCGCATACTCGCGCTGTGAGAGGAGTTCGACGACGCGGGCCACAGCAGGCGGCTCACCACAATCGAGGATCTCCTTAAGCCACTGTTCCTCGCGATCAACAAGAACGTGAAAAAAGGCCCATTCAAAAAAGATGTCATGAGAGAACCGAACCGTGTGTCCTGGGCGGACATGCTGTAGGATACCATCCGTTACCAGATCATCGATTGTCGCTACGGTAGATTCTTCTAGTCGGGACAAGACCGATTGGATCGCTCAGATTTCGGGCCCGGAAAGCTCGCCAAGTTGATGATGGCCCTGCTGACGTCCAATCGCGTCTTGCCCCAGAAGCACCGTATCCCCCGCGATCCCACCAGTTTTCGATGAGATCAACCTCGGACTGGGGTGGCGGCCCGTCAGGATCGACGACGTAGCTCTGATCGAGGATTTTGGCGAAGAAAGGACGCCGCACGATCTCCTTGACTTGATCCGCCCCGAACAGCAGGGCCTTGAGGTGCGGTTTCGACTCAGCCAGGATTTCCGACTCGTCATCGTTCAGTGACTCTACGGTCACGCTTCCTGGGCGCAACTGCCTCAAGCACATCGCTCATCCAATTTCTGACCAGTTCGATGCCGCTATCACGTAGCGAGACGAGAATCCGCCAATTGTCGAGCAGGGGCGACTCCATGATTGTCCTTAGCACGTCAAGCACCACTGGCTGATGCTCCTTCTCGACGCGATCGACGGCATCGATAAAGAGGACCGGCGAGCCAGTAGCTGCAATCTCAACGAGGAGATCTGATAGACGTGCACCAGACAAGCCCTGCGAAGTGGCAAAACTGACCCAGCTCACGCCCTTCGAGCTGATCAGCCTTCAAGAACAGGACAGATCCGTTCTCGATGGCGCGCTGCACGATCCGCTTAAGTAGGGCCGACTAACCACTCCCGGGCAGCCCCCGAATTTGAACGAGGCGCGAACTCGAAAGTGACGCATCAACCTCTATCGAGGAGCGGAGCTCGGTCGAGCCGCGTCCCGCCAACATCGTCGCGAATACCTTCAGCGTAGCTGCGGGCCAGAGCTTTCAGCTTCTCGAGGTCTTCGAGCGAAGGAATATGCGCCCCGAAGACGAGCGATGCCGGCGATGGAACACACTAGGCGGGCGCGGTCAAATTGGCCAGCGCTGCCAGCGGAGTTACGCGCCAACTTAATCAGCCGCGACCATACGAGCGGTGCTTTGCCAGCTTCGTTCGACACGAGGCAATCGCGGATGCGATTCATCGCCACTGGTGGATCGCCCGCCCCTTCGCGAAGAAACTCGAACTGGATCAGAACGAAATGAGCCAAAAACTGATGCACCTGCTCATTGGTGCACGGATTCCCGTTGGCCTCGTCGAGTAGGGCCACGATCGCGTCCTTGACTTCTTTGACCTGCTTGGCTTGCATTGCCACCTGGGGCGAACCGTGCGTCGAAATGATCAGTGGTCTGGCTCTCGCGAGCGAACTCGCAGAGCTTTGGTCATGGCTTCCGCTTTGCTTTGCGCGACCTCGCCGACGGCGGCGCCATAACGGTCCATGCCGTGGCGGAAATTGTTCTTGTTCAGCGTGGACCAGCTGTCGCGCACGACTTCACGAAAGTCAGTGTTGGACTTCGCATCGCTGATTGTCAGCGATCGTTTGACCTGGAGGCTGAGACGAGCTGGCTCCCCAGTCGGGCTTCGGAAGTCAACGATCACATCGTCCAGCGGCTCGCCAAAGTCGCGCTGCTGGACAGAGACACCGCACACCACCCGGTCGTTAATCCCAGGCGCAAATGCCTCCGGAGAAGCGAGGACAGGTAGAAGGCTGCAACGTCACCTTCGTAGGTAAATCCGGCGCCTCCGGCCAACTCAGGCGATTGTGGCAAGGACGAAGCTCCTAGAATTCATAAGTTTATTCCCCTTTTCGAGACTTTTGCGCTTGGCCGATATCGACGATAGTCGGTGTCGATCGGCCACCGCTGGTTGGGGCCACGTGGATATTGCACTCCAAGTCAACGTTAATGAAGTCGGCTCGCGCTTAAAAGATTCACTCGACAATTATAACCATTCTCCCGGAGCTTGCCTGAGAACTACCGGTCGACCTAGTTTCGCGGGGCAGGTCAATAACCGGCGGACTCTACTTATGACTGGTGGGAAATTGGGGCGCGCAGGCCAGGGCGAATCACTCTATGAAGCAGCGCCTCAAGGCCTACCTGTGTTTCGTGAGAATGATTGGGTCGACGAAATGGGCTGCGGTCAGACGATGATTTCGGTTGTTGTCAGACACCCCGAGGTTGAGCATAAGGTTCGCGTCCAAGACTTCGAACGGTGGCTGAGGTCGTAAGGTCGACCCTGCGTTGCCAGTGGAGACCGTTCTCGATGGGGAAATCGTCGCTGTGGATGGCGATGGGAAGCTGCCCTTCAGCTGGCGGGAGCAATCATCACGCAGTTGCTGACGAGGGCTACCAGCAATGGAGAAGGTACCGTAAGCATCTCTCTCCGCCGGGCACGTCAAAATCGCTTGTGTTCAGGTCTCTATCGTCGACTCGCGTTCCATACGCCAACTGACGAGAGCGAGCCGCCCGAGTAACAGCTATATCTTCCATCCATTTTGCCGCGAACGACTGATCCCGTGAACTTGCACGTATTGCTGGCGGGAAGGGTTTGTACAACGATTTTGAGGTCGCCATCGTTGAACGTGCCGCTAGCGACTCTACCCACCGGATTCGGGCAATCAGAAGTTGCTTGTTTTCCGGCATAGCACTTGTAAGAACCTGAGAGGGCGTCACCCTTCTGAATCAGATCGAATTCAATATTTTGAACCCGGTTGACGTACGGTCCCAAACCTGTTGTCCGTCGAGTGCCCTTCCACTTCCCGGCGAGATTCACGTCGCTGTTTTCCGGCGACTGCGCTAGAACCACGACAGACCAGCAGACAGCCGCGACTATCACCAGCCACATTGCAGTAGTCTTCATTTTAAGCTTCATACCGAAATCTCTTGCTCCAGATTAGCGAGAGGGTGATCGAGATGTCGTCTATTCCTGAAAGAGGTATATCTCGAGGTCGGAATAGCCCGAAGACCTGAGGGGCAGTACTCGTTGATAATCGGGATCGTTAATCCAGGCTTGAGCAGCGGCTTCATCCGGAAACCTGATGACGATCCCTGTCTGCCACTTTCCCGAGCCTGCCAGACTGCGAAGTCCCGAACCGCGAGCAACGATTTCGCCCCCATGTTTTGCGATAATCGGGCGAGCTTCCTTTTGATATTCCTGAAGTTTCGCAGTCTCGGAAGGATTAGGATTTCCCTGGACAATCGCTATTACACTCATCGCTCACTCCCTTGTTGGTTTACCTGATTCCCAGCCGCTCACGTGCGTAGAGTTCCGCAGAAGAATCGAAATCGATACTGGCGTGTTGCGCGCCAACGTTTATATTCCTGAAAGCAACCTGCAGGGCGCTGGGAGCATAAACCGCGTGCGCGCCTGCCCCGCCGTAGAGTCGTCCCACTGCACGCCGACACAACTCTGCACAGTAAGCCGCATGCCATTTGGCACGAGCGCGATGCGCCAGGTCGAATTTGATACCTGTCGAAACGAGTAAGTCGAACTCGTCGAGGATCCCGTGCAGCAATAAATGGACGCAGTGGATCTCCGCTTCTGCTTCAGCCAGTCGAACTTGAGTTGGGCCATGCTCCGACTTCGGCGCCCCCGTAAGGATTACTTTGCGTTGCTTGGTGCGTTCGATGAAAGTTTGCAAAGCGAATTTCGCTGAGCCCAGTAGCGCTGATGCCGCCGAAGTACACAGCATTGCCTCTGCCGATAGCCGGTAGGTGTTCGTCGGGTGATTAAGAGCATGAGGACTTTCGCCGGCGAACAGCATCCTGGTGTCGATGGCGCGATGGGCGGGAACGAAGATGTCTTTGGCAATAACATCTTTACTTCCTGTTCCCTGCAAACCCATAACGTACCAGGTGTCGTCGATTTCGATCTCTTCGCGCGGAACCACTACGTGAACCGATGGACCCCGCGTCTTCGGATCGGCGCATCCCAGCATCACCCAGTGGGAATGATCGACGCCGCTACAGAACTGCCAGCGGCCTTCGACCCTGTATCCTCGATCGACTGGATGCGCTGTGCCTTGCCAGGAGAGCGTCCCCGCGACTAGACCGTCGCGGCCGTTACCAAACACTTCGTCCTGACCCTCTTCGGGAAAAGATCCCAGGCACCAGTGATGTGCACCCATCACCATAAGGACCCACCCACTGGATGGGCAGGCTTGGGACAAGCGCGTGACTGTGTCATCGAAGGTCCGCAAGGAGAGCTCATAGCCGCCGGTTCGACTGGGTTGCGGGATCCGGAAGAAACCGGCATCGATCATAGCCCGCATGCTTTCGGGCACTACCTGTCGGGCGTCGTCGCAATTCCGAGCGTGCTCGGAAAGCTTCGGTGAGATAGCGGCGACGCGTCGCATGACTTCGTCGTAGTCCATTTGCAGGCGAGAGCTTCCCGTCAAAATCGTTTCTCCAGGCTAGACATTCCGTTAGGGCGCCGGACGTCCTGCCAGGGTTTATAGGCCCGCCTAACGCAGCGCAGGGAATACATGCTCCGCAAACAACCGTATCGAATCCATCTGCTTCTGGTGAGGCATACCATCCATGCGGATAATGACTTGGTCGGCACCAGCCTGCTGATAAAGCCTGAGCTTTTTGATGCACTCCTCCGGATCGCCAACAACCAGCGTCGCATCGTCACACAGATATTCAAATTCGGGATGGGCCGCAGCCTCTGCGAGTTGTTTACCCATGTACTGATAGGATTTCACTTTGGTAGCAGCCAGCTCGGCATATATTCGTCCAGCTTCGCTGATGAATGCCATCATCGGCTCTTTGGCGAGTCGTCGCGCATACTCGGTTGTCTCTGCGCATAGGCCCATGGTCAGTATCGCCACTCCATTGGTAACGAACGAGCCTACAGGCTTGGCGGTCTTTATACTCTTTCGATAGATTTCGACATTCTTAGCGGTCTTATCCGGCGAGGTGAAGTCGAAGCAAAGCACCCCAATTCCCTTCTGACCCGCCAGCTCGTACATTTCGGGGCTAGTAGTGGCGGTCCAAAGAGAGGGATGCGGTTTCTGGATTGGTTTCGGATTAACCACAGTCGGAGGAATATGATAGAACTTTCCGTCCCAGGAGAAGGTTTCCTCGGTCCAGATTTTCGGAATCATCTCCAGCGCCTCTTCCCACTGTTGCCGCGTCTCTTCGAGCGGGACCTCAAAGGCTTTCAACATACCGAGTTTGTTTCCGCGTCCAGTTCCTAAGTCCATCCGGCCGTTGCTCATGATGTCCATCATTCCAATCCGCTCCGCTATCTTGAGCGGATGATTAACGGCCTTAAGCAAAAGAACTATTCCCTGCCGAATTCGAATTTTTTTCGTGCGCATCGCGACCGCGGTAAAGAAGATTTCCGGACAGCCAGATGAGTATTCGACTGGAGTAAAGTGTTGCTCCGACATCCCATAGGAATCCCATCCAAGCTCATCGGCCAACTCGACCTCTTTCAACATCTGCCAGTAACGGTTGTAGTAGTCACGCGTCGCAGTTTGACACTCTTGAAATAACTCGAATTTCATCTGTTTTTCTCCGGTTTGACGAATGCAGTTCGATCCGACCGTTCGTCGGTTGCCGCTGAACCCCAGATGCAATGGTCGCGCCAGCCTTTTTAGTTCGTTTCGCCGGAAGAAGGCTGCAGGTTTGTTCAGCAGAGCGAGAAGAGCGGATTTACAAACGCTACAATCGTAGCGGCTACAACTGTACTTGCGAATTGGGAACTTATAACTCTTGAGGCTCGGTAGCGGATCATCGCAAATCTGACTTTCCAAATGGAATATGGCGGCTGCGCTTCCCGAAGAAGCAAAGAGACGTATCTAAATTGAACTGACCTACAGCTGGTTTCAGATCGCTTCTCAATGTATAGACGGCAACCCTTCTCACAATGATCGACGATTCGTTACGAACTGGTTACGGTGCGGTTGACATAAAAAGTCGCTCTGAAGTATAGACCGGCGAAGAGTTGATTTCCGAAGTTGACCCAAGAAGCTCCATGGGTCATGTGTTTTTGTGACTTCAGAAACGAGCTTCCAGAGACGCTCTTCCGATTGGCGTCGTGCTTTTAGGTCCGAGGAACCTTTTTTGAGTGATTTCAAATGACAGCTAATCTGAGCCCGATATGGGAAAGCTTTGTGGGTGGTTCGTCAGTCGGCCTCGAGCTTCTGAGGCCTGAAATACGCGAATCCTGGACTCGGTGCCGAGACGCGAAATTAAACCCCAACACCCAAAGTGCGCCGATGGCATTGTCTAAGAGTGAGCTCGAAAAAATGAGCTCTCGCAATCGTCTGTATCGCGCATCGAGGGAGATTCTACCTGCTGCAAGTGAATATTTGCCTAACAAGGTTGATTCGACTCTCATATTGATTGATGCAGATTGCCTGATGCTGGATATTCAGGGCGGAGGAAAGGGGATGCTAGCCGCCGAAGCCGCCGGAGGGTTTGTAGGGTCCAGATGGTTGGAACGAGATACCGGCACGGACGCGCTATCTCTATGTATTCACATGAATTCGCCGGCCGCGGTGATCGACTTTGAACACTACTGTGTGGTTGGACACCAATGGACCGGTGCCGCGGTACCAATATTTTCTCCGCAGAATCATTCTTTGATTGGAGCTCTAGCGGTTTACAACCACGGGCTCAGTAACCCGGAACGCATGCTTCGTCTTTGTTCGCGATTCGTAACCTTTATCGAGCGAGAATTGAAGAACGAAGCCATCGAGCGCCGACTCCTTACACTGGAAATGCAGGAACGAATTCGCTCCTCATATCCGCATGATAAGGTCCTGTCTGTCAGTGAGTTCGGAGAATTGCTCAATTACGGAAATGAGTGGACGGTGCCTTCAGATTGGTTCGCGCAAATGAGGGAAGGGGCCGAGTCACAGCTCTCGGCCGGCATCAAACCTAAAGAGCAAAAGGGTCGGTTGCGAGACAAATCAGGACAACCTTTCGAGGCGCGATTTTTCCCGGCTACGCACCTGGGAGAGGTGGCTGGATTCGTCGCAGTTCTGCCAAGCCAGCGCAGGAGCTTCTCGACCGGACTTCATCAAAGCTGGAGGGCCATTTATCATTTCGAAGATATAGCGGGGAGCTCCCCTGTATTGCGAAAGTGCATCGACGACGCTCGCAGATATGCTGCAGTCGATCTGCCGGTTCTGATAAAGGGAGAATCCGGCACCGGTAAAGAGTTATTTGCTCAAGCGATTCACAACGAGAGCAATAGGCGCGATCGACCGTTCGTACCCATCAATTGCGGGGCAAGTCGTGATGAGCTGATCGCCTCCGATTTGTTTGGCTACAGCGAAGGTTCCTTTACCGGTGCGACGCGAGGTGGGCGAATCGGCAAACTGGAAATTGCTGAAGGTGGCACAATCTTCTTAGACGAAATCGAAAGCATGTCACCTTTCATGCAAACCTCGTTGCTACGTGTGCTCGAGGAAAGATTTTATTCAAGGATTGGGGGTACGGAACGGATACCTCTGGACGTTCGCTTCCTGGCTGCAACTAATGCCGATCTGAATGCGAAATCGACAACCCAACAGTTTCGTAGCGATCTGTACTTTCGGCTGGCTAGCCTCACCCTGAATCTGCCACCACTAAGAGAACATAAGGCTGACATCCCGGAATTGATCGAATATCATTCGCCCTTTCTCGCAAAGAGTATCTCAGCAGAAACGATGTCCAAGCTCCTGGACTTCTGCTGGCCTGGGAACATTCGACAATTAAAGAATGTACTGCAAAGAGCTGAGGTACGCGGTCTGTCGGATAGAGGAGTGCTGGAAACTCTGGACGAGGAAGGATGCTCGGAGGTCTGTGCCCTGAAAAAATGCTCCTTTCGAGCTGGGAGTCCAATGTCCACGACAGCCGCCCAGGACGGCTATTTTCTCGATGACGACAGTGGAAAGGAGCGGATAATCGAGGCTCTACAGCAGTGCAACTGGAGTGTGACGGCTGCTGCGAACCGGCTTGGATTGCACCGCGTAACCCTATCGAAAAAAATGGCAAAGATGGAGATTCGTCGGGTCTACCACTAGTTGCATCTTCTTCTGACGCCTTCCTAGGTGCTCCACGCCGATGGATGAACTGATCTCGAGCATTATTTGCCTTCGTTGGACTTGCCCCAGCGGCATGTTCTTTCAGCTCTTATAGAAATCGACTGATCTGGATGTTTTTCCTCTGCCGCACTGCGTGCGGAAACTAGGGCGGTTGCAGGTAGAGTGCCTCGACCGTCTTAGAGCTTCTGCGCTCAAGTTGGTTAGGTAGTCGGCTACCAGCGTAGCGCTACGGCTGTAGTCGCACGAAAGCTGTATCTGTTGAGCTGTGCTTCTGACCTCTTTTGTTTGGCTGTCAATTTTACGGACATCCAAGGCATCGTTTTTGCTCCTCGCTCTGCAACTCATCCGTGATGTTGCAAGGTTCTTACGTGGGAGAAATCGATGAAGTTCGAATTTTTTGTCGAGTGCCAGACCGCCACGCGCAGCTACTACGATCGCTACTGGCAGATTCTAGAGGAAGCGCAACTGGCTGACGAACTTGGGTGGGATTCGTTCGGGACGTCAGAGCAACACTTCACACCCGAGCTCTTCACAACTTCTGCGCCCGAGGTGTTCTATCCGGCTGTGGCGATGCGAACGAAGCGTCTCCGGCTGCGTCATGGCATACGGTTACTCCCTTATCGGGTCAACCACCCGCTCAAAATCGCAGAGCAAATGGCAATGCTCGACATTGTCAGCAATGGACGCGCAGAACTTGGAACCGGTCGCGGCAACACGTTTCGGATGTTGAGCGCTTTCGAAGTCTCACCGGAGGACTCCAGGTCCCAGTGGGAAGAGGCGCTCAGCATGATTCCCAAGATGTGGACTCAGGACGAGTTTTCCTGGGAAAGCAAGAACTTCCATATCCCGCCTACACACGTGGTACCGAAGCCCATACAGAAACCGCATCCTGCGATGTGGGCGGCCGCTACCAACCCAGACATGTATGAGATCGTCGGACGAAAGGGGATAGGTCTGATGACCTTTAAGTTCGGGACCCCTGAGCAAGCCGAAAAAGACATCGCAATCTACAAGAAGGCCGTTAAGAAGGCTGAGCCCGTAGGCGATTTCGTTAACGACAAGGCTGCGTGGTTTCTGATGTGTTTTTGCGGGGAAACGACGGAATACGCTCGGCAACTGGCCAAGGAACCCATTATGGCCTTTCTCAATGAAGCTGTGAGGATCTATGAAGAGTTGGGAGGTACGGGAGCGAAGACCTACCAGTACATGTCAGAGGTCACTAAGTACAAAAGCATGGTGAACTTTGACTACTTGAACGACTCCGACATTATCGTCGTCGGCGATCCGGAAACGTGCCGAAAGAAATTCCAAAAGTATAAAGACGCGGGGGCCGATGAACTCATCCTTCGCATCGACGGTATGCCGCACGAAAAGATCATGGACTGTATTCGGCTACTTGCTGAACAGGTATTTCCTTATCTTCGTTGAAATTAGTCCAGAATTTGAAATGGACAAATAGTCGAGCTTGACGGCAAGAAAGCTGTCTCTAAAGGAGAAAGACAATGTCTCACTTCACACTGCTGGAAATCTGGCGTCCTCGGCCTGAATGGTATGCTCTCTCGAATCAGAAGAAGAAGGATTTTGTCGCGCGTTCTGGAGAGATTCTCGGTGCTGTCATCGAAAAGGGCGCAAAAATTACTGGCGTATACAAGTGTCGCGCTGCTTCGAGTGACGGATGGGACATGATGGGATACTGGGAGATGCCAAATTTTGATCTGGTCAGTGAGCTGGCAGATAGACTGGATAAGATGGGCTGGAACCGCTACTTCGAGCAAATCAATTTTGTAGGAATTGCTACTACCGCGGAAGACTACCTGAAAAGCCTAGTCGTGGAATCCGAGTTCTAGTCGGGCATTAATGTCCGGTACGCGTGGGTAAAATAATCGCCTGCCTCGCGTACACGGCAGCTGCATTTCGATTGGAGTCTCCGAAGATGTCCAGAAATTGGTTTCTTATTGGAACACTTGTTCTGATATGCGCGCCATTGACGTCCAGCGCTGCTCGCGCCTGTCAGTCGGTCGAGGAGTACAGTCTGACGGGCTGTGTAGACTTATGGAGCTCAGCCTATATTCGTCTGCCGAGTTCAACTGTCACCTATTTCGACGCGAGAACAGAAAAGTTCTTTACTGCTAACACGGATAATGTCGAGTTTCAGCGAAATGAGCTGCATATGACCTTGGATCAACAACCCAAGGCCGTGTCGAAACTCTTAGGCTTTCCTGTCAGCTGGCATCTTGAGCTTCGGCCCTGGCACGACTCAACGTACGATCTTCCGAACAACGTCGGTCAAGGTGGTCCGCGTCATGAGTTCTTAGCCGACGACCTGCAGACCAATCTCAACGGTCGAATGGCCGACGATTATGATCCTCTTTTCCGCGAGTACTACCTTGATCTTCGTCCAAAGCATTTCTTCATTCGGCTGGGTCGTCAAATAATAGCGTGGGGAAAGTCAGACGGCGTGTATGTATTGGACATCTTGAACAACTTCAACCTGGTGAATCCCGAAATCTTCGATGAGCAGCAGGTCAAGATTCCCGTTTGGGCCGCAAATATTAACTGGCAAATAAATTCTACCTATACGCTCCAAGGACTCTTTATCCCTCAGTACTTGCCCACGTATTACGCTGGGGTTCAGATTCAGCATGGTTATCCCATACAGGGAGGCTATGGCGACTTTACGTACAACTCGACGGCCTATTTCAACAACATTCTTAACGGACAGTTCGGCTTCAAGATTCCTTCGCAAACAAATTTACCATCAACAAGGCTGAACAACTGGATTTATGGCGCGCGGTTTAGCAACGGCTCCGCGGGCGATCTGCATTACACGCTCAATTACCTCTACACGTACACGACAACAATGATCGCATATCCAGGTAATACTTCGACCTTTTTAACAGCTACGACCGCAGCATGGCGTCCGCATCGGATGCAAGTGGCAGGTGGTTCTCTCGACTACGACTGGGACACCGGCAACAAATGGCTTGATGGTACGGTTTTCCGGGCGGAAAGTGCCGTGAACAACGGTGACGTCTACTACGAAGGCACCGTTGGCAACCCAGTAGATGTCACGCATTGGCAGTTTATGGGCGGTATAGACAAGACTATCTTAGGCGACCAACTCGAGCGCCCTGTCTTTGCGAGCTTCCAGTATTATCAGGACTGGGTTGTTGCCCGTAATAACCGCTGCGCTTGCGGTCCCCATAGCAATGAGTTTCAGGATCTGGGCTTCGATGGCAGTAACGCGGGGTTTCGCGGAGTGTACAAAAGTGTCTCAACACTGTACCTCGAGAAGACCTGGCTGCCGGGTGACTTTGTCGGCAGCTCGTTAGCTGTCGTGCACGACTGGCAGTTCGACGACTGGTGGGTAAAGCCAGAAGTCACATACCAATTCAACGACAAAACGGCTTTCGTGTTGGGGTTTGACATCTTCGCCGGCAGCAAAGCAACGCCGTACGGAGAATTCACCAACAATAGCAACGTCTACTTCGCTATACATCGGGTGTTGCTGTGAACCGACAACCGGATCCTAGCGACCAGCATCACAATGTAACCTTCAGACGATAGGAGATGCATATCATGACGAAAAGCGACAATAACGAAGTGCGATCGGGCGACTTAGCAGCGATAACCGAGCTCTATGAGAAATGGCGATCAGCTTGGTTGCATGTCGATCCTAAATTGATGCTTTCGCTGTTCGATCCCAACTTCCAGGGTGTGGTGTATCAGTCGGAGGAAAACCCGGAGGCGCTGCTGACTTACGACGCAATCGTATCGTACTGGACGAACGCGGCAAATATTCTTTCCAAAGTACCTGAATGGAAAGAATTGAAGAAATCGGTCAGTTTTTTAAACAACGATGCGGCGTTTATCTGGGTGTTGCTCGAAACCACTCTTCTCTTGAATGTCTCGCCGCCCCAGGAGCTCAGTGGAAAGCTGCGATGCGGCCTAGGTTTGCGCAAAGCGAACGGCAAGTGGACGATCGCCCACTACGACGAGTCCCGGCACTTCCTCATGAGCCCTGACGCCGAGGGTATCTGGTCTTATAACATCGAGCATACGAAGAAGGTTATGCGCTAAGCACCCCCGTCGAAATACGCGGGGGCGACAGAGTTAAGTCTAAGCGGAGAAAAAGCTATGAATCGGCTCGCACGAATATCAAGTATGGCACTGATGGTCGGAATCTGCGTCGCTGTAAGTCTTTGTTCGAATTGTTTCGCTCAGACACTCACGGGAACCGAGAATCCAATTCCACTATGGCCCGACAATGTAGGGACTATGTCCGGAGCCGACTTTACCGCGCTTCTAACGAAGCTGCAGCCATTGGTGCCTAAAGAGCTCGCCGGCAAACCATACAGCATACAGCCAGGCGAGGAGCCAGGGACCTATCTGGTCAAATGGGGCAGCGACTCAATGGTGTGGAAGCCTCAGCCCTGGATGGAGGCGAACTATGCCAAATTGGGACCATACTACTATCTACAGTGGACCCGGAAAGGACTACCTTATCGTTGGGACGTGCCGATTGAAGATCGGGCGAAGATGCCAGCGCGAGAATTTCCGGCACGCACCATCGCATATGTGTACTACATGTCGGGCGCGAAGAATGGCTGGGACCAATGGGACCAGAAGATATATTTGCCGGATGGCAGTCTACGTTCCGAAACAAAATTCCTCGAGTTTTACGCTTCTCCATTGTTCGGGAAAGGAATGGAGTATTTCACTCCATCGGAAATAGCTGACGTTACTCGCCTCTATATGTGGGAGGCCGTCGAGCCGGAGGAACTGCGAGGACAAGGCGGCATAACCACTGAGTATAAAGATGAGAATCGAGTGCCCGAAGACCTTCTTTACCTTCCAACAGTTCGTAAAACAAGGCGTTTGGCGGGCGCGGTAGCGCAGCAGTATTTTCCGGGCGGTTTATTTCGCTATGAAGACGTCACCTTCAACACGGCATTGGCGCAGCTCGACTACAAAATAATCGGATTCAAACTATTCGATCCTCCTGCAGATCTTCGCGGTTATCGTCCGAATGACTATCCAGACGTGAAAAGGATAGGTGATGCCGGTGACGTTGTCGCGATACTTGAGACCACGCCTAAGCCAGGCGTTAGCTGGTGGTACGCGAAACGAATAACCTACTGCGGTTTGATGGCACTTATTCAAGGGCAGGATCAGGCTTTCGATGCGAACGGGACCAGGATCCGACAATCGGATGACATGCCGAAAACTGGAAGCGTTCTTCATATGGGCAGCCCGGACGGCCCCCCTGCGCCAGACTGGTGGACTTCTTGGGGCGCCGAAAGCATTCAAGAGTTCAGCACGGGTTTCGCCCAGGATTCTTGGGAGACGGTTGGCGGGTTTAACGCTCCTGCTTCCGGATCCATGTTTTCTGAGGATACGCTAGCCCGTCAGCCGATGACGCTGAACGAATGGATGCAATGATGCAACGCCCGTTCGCTTCTAGATAAGGCTAGCTCTTTCGCAAGTCTGGTTCCGAAGGCGCGCCCAAAGCGGGCAGTGACGTGAGGTATGAGTTGGACCGATATACAGGAATCGACCTGTTTCTCGCTCGATTAGCACGCTTCTTTATTCGCCGGCGGCATTTAGGGGTAATTCTACAGGTCATTATTGCAATTCTTTGTATCTGGGCTATCAGTACGCTGCGATTGCGTGACGATCCTAACGCGTGGCCGCCAGCGAGCGATCCTCTCGTTCAGTTGAATCAAAAGATAATGGGCATTTTTGGTGGTGGTAATTCTGTCAGCATCGAACTTAAGGCTGATAGTGGCACTGTATATACGCCCGAGAACCTTAAGACCATAAAAGAAATCACGGACGCACTCTATCTGGTCCCGGGCTGCATACCTTTCGCAGTTAGGTCGCTTTCGACGCTGAGCAGCGAGCGCTACTCGATTCAAGATAAGGGTACATCTAATGAAAGTTTCTTAATAACTCCGATTATGCCGCAATACATCAGCACGTCCGCTCAAGCACGCGACATTCAATCGTGGGCGACGGACAACCCGCTCATCAATGGTGTCGTAGTCTCAAAGGACGGCAAAGCGGCATTGATACTGGCTGACTTTCGTTCCCAGATACCTGCACATGCACAGGTCGAAACTCGGATTACAGACCCCGTAGCGATCTATCAGGCGATAACAGAAATTCTGAAGCGTCACGAACGTCCTGGCATTACTCTCCGTGCTGCAGGAACTCCTATCATTGTAGGATGGGTTAACAGCGTGGGGCTCTGGTACATTGCGGCCGCGTTTGTATTCTTCCTGGCAGTAATAGCGGCAATATTGTGGTACGCGTTTCGCACTTACAGTGGTGTGTTTTTGCCGCTTCGAGTAGCGGTGCTGGGAGTGCTCATGGGCTTCGGCTTTTACCGGGTGTTCTGCGGCAACACTTTGTACTCTGCTGCCGCATTGTTGGCACCTTTCATAATCGTCGCCGCCGGCGCCTGCCATTCGATTCAATTTTTGACCCGATTTTACTATGAGGAATTTCCCCAACGTCGCAACGTCGAGGATGCAATAGTCAGTACCTTCGTATCGAGGCTCCGGCCAATGCTGGTGTCGCTCCTGTGCGATATCATACCGTTCGCAGTCATGGCGGCCGTACCGTTTGAGAATGTTCGATCCCTCGGAATCGTAGCTGTCTTCGGCCTGGCGTCCCTTACGATCGATGAATTCGCACTCATGATACCGGCTCTCAGCTCCATTACCATGCGCGAGTTGGAGGGAATAAATCAGCGAGAAGCCGCGCGCTCTACTGAACGAATGGACAATCTGCTCGCTTCCGCCATTCGCCGAACTCTTGATAGCAGAGTTATAATAGGGTCTCTACTTGCAGGATGCCTTCTCCTTACCGCCGGATCCACATGGCTGATCTCACGGGCGACCTTTGGCCAAGACAATACTTATGCGATTCATAATTACCTGACCCGTTCCTGGAAGCATAGCGATATTTTCCTGATGGAGCGTGAAATCGTTTCACGATTTCACGGTATCTACCCAATGATGGTTTTGGTTGAACCGGAGGTCCCGAAAGCCAAAGTACTGGAAACACCAGCGGTGATGAGGGGCATCGATCAGTTGGCGATGTTTCTGAGTGAACAGCCGCATATAGGCAGCGTTGCCAATTTAGGTTACCTCGTCAAACTCAACAACTCCTTTATTCACGAAAACTCGGACAGCTTTCTAACGGTCCCGGACACATCCTACGAAATAGGACAAATACTGCACGATACTGCGGAACGCTCGCCGGGCGTCTATCACTGGCTGATGACTGATGACTATGCTTCGGCGGTAATTATCGGGTATTTGGATAGCACACGTCCCGAAACGGTCGAGCGAATAATGACGGAGACCAGGGCCAAAGCGTCGCAGACGTTCGTCGGACTGCCGGTCAAAGTGAGCATCGCCGGTGGTTCGATCGGAGTGGCCTCGGCTTTCAACCATAATGTTGCGTATTGGCTTTTCGTTGGTGGTCTGCTCGGACTGGTTGGGACGTTCATCTTGGCAGTCTTGTGCATCAGATCAGTCGCGCTCTCATTAATTCTGCTCATTCCTTTGCTGATCGGCATGGTCATTTCGGTGGCTATCATGTACCTGGTGGGAATTGAACTGAATTCGAACGCCATCTCGGCCCTTGCGATCGCGAGCGGGATTGGAATCGATTCTGAAGTGTACTTGCTATTTCGGGTTCGAGAAGAATTCGCAAAGGTAGGAGATTTTCGCGAGGCGCTGGTTCAGGGATACGTCAAAATTCGCAGAGCTTTGTTGGTTTCGAATGGGGCCTTGATTTTGGGCTGTTGGGCTTTGATCCCGGTACCACTCTACATAGGATACGTGGGTTTCGGAATGGGACTGGTCTTACTATTTAGTTTTGTAATGAGCGCGATTCTATCCCCAATCTTGTGGTGGTGGTTCGGAGAACGGGTAGTGGTTGGAGACCAAGATTCGATGCATGTTGAGAGTCGTGCCAGCGCTTAGGGCACGTGTATTTGAGATCAAGGTTTGACGCACGAGAAACTATAAGCAGGCCCGCGGAGAGAATGTTGTCAATGATCTGTCAGAAGCCAGGAATAGTCTTTTACGAACTTTCATCGTCAGGCTACTGCGTATACTACCTTGGCCATGGGAACCTCACCGATATGCAACGTAAATTGACAACGGGGATGCCCTTTCGGAAGGCGGCCGCGATTGTGCACGAATTGAACCGTCGACTTTTCCAGAAGCCTATTACCAATGATGAAGAGCTGAAGGCCGTGGTATGCGCATATCTGGAGAGACAAGGCGCCGGCGAATACGTTCTGAAGGCGGAATAGAGCGCCACCTCGTCAAGAGTTTGTCGACGAGTTTTCAGTAACGGTCACCGGCAAGATTATGCGGCGCGAACTGCGCGAGCGCGAAGAGCGAAAGTGTTCTGCTGCATAGGTAGTCGACAAGACTAAACCAAAGTCAATGCGAAGCTGTCAGAGGAGAACCAGCAATGGCATCAACAGTTCCATCGATTGAACGTGCGGCGCGAGGCGTGACTTCTGCACCAGTTTTAGATTTCCTCAGAAGACCCAAGCGCCTTCTGATCGGAGGTAAGTGGGTTACGGCGAAGTCGGGCAAGACCTTTGAAACCATAAATCCAGCTAATGAAGAAGTGCTTGCCCTAGTTCCCGAGGGCGATAAAGCGGATGTCGACGAAGCTGTCAAAACTGCACGCAAGGCATACGAATACGGCAAGTGGCCGACAATCAATCCACATCAGCGCGCCAAGTATCTCCTGACCATCGCGGATTTGATCGAAAAGCACGTCGACGAACTCGCGATTCTCGAGACTCTAAACAACGGGATGGCGATTTCACTGGCCCGCGGTTTTACGCTGATGGCCGCCGACACTTTTAGATATTACGCGGGCTGGGCGACTAAGATCTATGGCGAGACCAACCCTTCCGATCCCTCGATGTTCAACTATACCTTGCGCGAACCGGTTGGCGTTTGCGGCCAAATAATCCCTTGGAACGGTCCGATTGCAATGCTTGCTTGGAAGATCGCACCAGCGCTCGCGTGCGGTAACGTGTCGATTCTGAAACCCGCCGAGCAGACGCCACTAACGGCGCTCAGGATAGGCGAGTTGATCATGGAAGCGGATCTCCCGGAAGGCGTCGTCAACATCGTCACAGGATACGGCGAGACCGCCGGCGCGGCGATTGCCTCACATCCGGACATCGACAAGGTCGCGTTCACCGGTTCAACCGAGGTCGGCAAATTAATCCTCCAGGCGTCCTCTGGAAATCTGAAGCGAGTCTCCCTCGAGTTGGGAGGCAAATCACCGAATATCGTGTTTCCCGACGCGGATCTCGAAGATGCCGTACCTACATCTCTGATGGGCTTTTGCATGCTCTCCGGCCAGGTTTGCTGCGCTGGTACGCGGGTATTTGTGCAGAGCGACTTCCATGATCGCTTCGTCGATCACCTGACCCACTACGCGTCGAAGGTAAAGGCGGGCGACCCGCTCGATGCAAGCACGATGGTGGGGCCACTTGTTTCCAAAGAGCAGTTCAATCGCGTCAACGGTTACATCGGAACAGGAAAGAACGAAGGCGCCAAGACCGCGATTGGCGGGCAGGTGCGGACTGGGAAGGGATTTTTTGTCGATCCCACGATTTTCACAGATGTCAAAAACAGCATGAAGATTGCGCGCGAAGAAATTTTTGGACCGGTCGCCGCAGTGATCCCATTCAAGGACGAGAACGACGCAGTCTTTCAGGGCAACGATACCACCTATGGTCTTGCTGCCGCAGTATGGACGCGCGATGTGAGCCGCGCTTTTCGCGTGGCGCGCGCGATCAAGGCTGGGACGGTCTGGGTCAATTGCTACAACAACATAGATCCGATTTCACCGTTTGGCGGTTACAAGCAATCCGGTATTGGTCGCGAGCTGGGCAAGCATTCCCTCGATCTCTACACGCAGATCAAATCGGTATATGTGAAACTCTAATTCTTTTCTTTAGTTGGCCCTATGGTAGCTACGGTACCGTGTCCATTACAAAGCTGGTAGGCTGGAGAGAATGAAATGAAATTTGGACTCCTTACGGAAGGCGAGGTGCCTAAGGGCCTCTCATATAGCGCGCGTTATCATGAGATTATAAGGGAGGCGGTGTTTGCAGAAGAGATGGGATTCGATTTCTGGGGCACTTCAGAACAACATTTCGTTCCGTCTGCCTACGCGGTCTCAGCGCCAGAAACGCTTTACGGGGCTGTTGCCGCGCTAACGTCGAAGATCACGATCCGTCATATGTCGGTCGTAATGTTGCGGTACAATCACCCAATTCGTATCGCGGAGCGAGTGGCCACGCTCGATATTCTCTGCAAGGGGCGACTGGAATTGGGCACGGCACGGTCGAACAACATTGAGTACCTAAAAGCTTTTGGCGTGGATCCTGTGACGACACGTGAAGAATACCGCGAAACAGTGGAGGTGGTGGTCCGGGCCCTTATGGAGTCGCCTTTTGAATACCATGGAAAATTCTATGATTTCGGTCCCACAAATATCGTTCCCAGACTCCACGGACCAAACTGCCCTCCTCTATATGTGTCTGCAACAAGTGTTGAAACTCACCGCAGTTCAGGAGAGCTGGGCATCGGCAGCATGACGCATGACAACTGGTTTGGTTGGGATTACATGAAGCAATGTGTAAGCGCCCACAAAGAGGGCCTCCGATCCGCCCAGCCGATCGGTGGCTTGTACGTGATCAACCCAAATCTGGGGCTCCTAACATTTCCTGCCCATGTGGCAGCCACGAGAGCCAAAGCCATCGAAGAAGCAAGGCACTCGGTCTTGGGACTTTTCAATCATGTGTCGCAGCTTTACTTGGGTCTTGCTCGCGCTGAGAAGGAAAAGGGGGGAACCGGGTATTCGTATTTTGAAGGCATGGAAGCGCTCGTCGAGAAGGGGAGCAAAAATATCGAATACCTGATAGACAACTCGCCTACGATATTAATCGGCGATCCCGAGCAGGTTATAAAGCGTATCAGGGAATATGAGGCAGCGGGTTTCGACGAGGTCATTCTGAAAATCGACGGCTATGGTCATAGCACGGTCATGAGGAGCATCGAAATGTTTGGCAAGTATGTGTTTCCCGAGTTCCGGAATCCTCGTGGGATACCTGCAAATGACTGGGAAAGTGTCGGTGTGCCGGTTCCGTCGTATCTCCTCTGACAGATTGCTCTGGCCTGGGCTGTTGACCTGATTCGCTGTTGCGGCGAGTCTCACGGACAGATGGCGTCTGCGGTGAAGCGGCTGCCCGCTTCACTAAGCTGTTTGGCGACACGCAGATGATCGAAATACCCGATCGATGCATCCACGTGCTGCGAGATCCAGACCAGATGGGCGCGTCGGGAATTCGCTGAGCGCCAAGGCTCCGTCACTGTTCCGCAGCCGTTCAACCCAGCGTTGCGCAGACTTAAGGCTCGACTCTAGCTGCTCGTCAGCGATAGTGGACCGCTGCAGCCAACGAAATTGAGGCACGGTCTGCGAGCATCGCTTGAGCCGCAGCAGAGATGGTCTTTTCTATCTCGGGCGCCGAGACCCCCACCCCTTTTCCGCGCGCTTCGGTTCCCTCTCGCCAGGCGCTTGGAAACGTAGTAGCGGTAGCGACGTTGGCCTTTAGCCGCTCTCTGGTAGATAAGGCAGTTCGCCGGTTTCGTTCGAGTGGCAAAGAGCAACAACAGGCCCGGAACCTGATCGATCGAGACCCGGCGTGCCCCTTCGATAACCGCCGGATCGTTTTGTTGATAAGTTTCCCTCTGACATCGGCAAACCTTTACCATCCAACAGGACTGATTTCACACGGCCTCTTCATCGTCGCCATCGAGAAAATCACCGAATAGGTCACGCTGCTTGGGATTGGCCACCTTGACCCGTGAGCGCGAAGCCGGACTGAGCCCAAATTCCATGAGGAATGCGCGCATCTGGTCGAGCGCCGTATGAAGAATCGCCAGATACGGCGAAGGCATCGGATAGCCGCTCGGCGACTTGAAAACCAACCCATATTTCTGGTTCTGCTGTGCCGCCTCCGCCCACCGACCGTACGCGTCGCAATAGCCTCCGAGGGCGGCGCGATCCAGCCTCGAAATTATCCCCAGCGCGAGAAGCTCCTTGCTGATTCTTCGCCATTCTTTCTTGGCGACCTTATTGAGGTGACTGGGACAGGGCGGTATCGCCGGCTCGGGGTCGGGTTCGCTCGCGTTCAACTTCCGCTGTCAACGCCGGAGCAAAAGTACATCAACAGGCCGGAGTAAAAATGCATCAGTCTGGCCGGGGTAGGTTTGAGCTCTGGCAGGAGGAGCGCGAGGGGGATTTTCCCCCTCGCCCGTCTGTGGAACTAAGGGCTGAGCGACCCGGTGGTAGGGTCAGTCGGGTTCTTGCGGTGGTTGCTCTTCTACGATCTGACCTCTGCTGTGCTTAAGCCTGAAGCTATCGCCGTTCATCTCGAGGATGTGGACATGATGGGTGAGGCGATCGAGCAGCGCGCCGGTCAGTCGCTCGGAGCCGAACACGCCGGTCCACTCATCGAAGGGCAGATTGCTGGTGACGATGATTGAGCCGCGTTCGTAGCGCTGGCTGAAGACCTCGAACAGCAACTCGGCGCCGGTCTGCGACAGCGGAACGTAGCCGAGCTCGTCGACGATCAGCAGCTTTAATCCGGCGAGTTGCCGTTGCAGTCGCTGCAGGCGCTTTTCGTCGTGTGCTTCGTGCAGTTCGTTGACCAGGGCCGCGGCAGTGGTGAAGCCAACCGGGAGACCCTTCTGGCAGGCGGCAAGCCCCAGGCCTAGCGCAATGTGAGTCTTACCGGTGCCGCTGTTGCCGACCGCGATGACGTTCTCGCGGCGAGTGACATACTCGGAGCGGGCCAACTCCAGCACCAGGGTCTTGTTGAGCGAGGGGATTGCGGCGAAGTCGAAGCTGTCGAGGCTCTTCACCGCTGGGAACCTGGCCTCCTTGATCCGGCGCTCGACAGTTCGCCGTTCCCGATCGATCATCTCAAGCTCGGCAAGACGCAGCAGGTAGCGCGAGTGATCGACGCCTTCGGCGGCGCATTGGCGCGCCAGCTTGTCATACTCGCGCAAGAAGGTTGGGAGCCTCAGCGCCTTAAGGTGATGAGCGAGCAGCACTTGCGGTGTATCGCTCATGACTATGCCCCTCCCGCCAGCAGGCTCAGGTAGGCCGAGGGCGAGGTGGTCGTTACCGTGGCCTGCGGCAGATAGGGATAGATCTTAAGGTCCAACCGCGGCGGTCGCCGTTCGATGCGGCACAGCACCAGATGCTTGACCGCATCGAAGCTTAACACTCCGCGCGCGATGGCTTCTCTCACTGCCGCCGAAACATCATCGGTGCGGAACACCTCCAGCAGGCGCAGCACCTGCACGAACTCGCGCTTGCCCGGCTTGCCAAGGCGGGCCTCGAGCAGACGGCGCAGGGTCGCGAACTCTTCAGGCAGGGTCCAGCCGACCAGTGGAGCCGCTTGATCGAGCGCGCCGATCTTCCGTTCCAGCAGCGCCAGGTAGTGCAGCGGATCAAAGATGAAGTCCTCGCGCTCATAGGAGCGCGGATGGCGAGCGATCTCTTCGGCGCCGCAGGCGATCACCACCTCATGGACGTAACCGCGGACCAGCACTTCACGGTGGCCGTAGGCGGTTGACACCGAATAGTCGTTGCCGCGATAGCGCACCAGCGAGAGCGAGCTGACCCGGACGGCTCTCTTCTCGCACGCTTCATAAGGAGTGGCCGGCAACGGCAGGAAGGCCGCGCGGTCCCGCACCAGCCGCTCGCCGATGGTCTCATCATGGCCACGCAGCCGATCGTTCAATCGACGGCGGCAGCACTCCAGCAGCTGCGCGTTCAACTCCGTGAAGCTGGACGAGTGCGGAATCGGGACCATGAAGTTGCGCCGCGCGTAGCCCACCAACCCTTCGACCTTGCCCTTGTCGTTACCCTTTCCTGGTCGTCCGAAACGGTCGGCGAACAGGTAGTGGGACTGCAGCTCGCTGAAGACCCGCGTTCTCAACCGGCGGCCATCGCCCAGGATGCGCGCAACCGCCAGCTTGAGGTTGTCGTACAGGATCGAGCGCGGGACGCCGCCGAAGAACTCGAAGCCGACGCGATGGCCCTCGCAGAAGGCCTCGCTGCTCTCCGCCGGGTAGGCCTGCACCATGCAGCCGTCGCTGTGCGGCAGATCCATTGCGAAGAAGTGGATCTTCCGCTCCTCCCCGCCGATCACCGCCAGCGCTTCGCCGAAGTCTACCTGCGCGTGTCCCGGGTCGTGGCGCAGCGGCACGAACATCTCGCGCTGCCGTTGCCGGCGTTCGTGCACGTACTCCTTTACAACAGTGATCCCGCCCGCATAGCCATGCTCATCTCGCAGCCGCTCGAAGATCCGCTTGGAGGTGTGCTGCTGCTTGGCCGGCTGGCCCTTATCCTCCTCCAGAATCCGATCGATGATCCCGACGAACGGATCCAGCTTCGGGCGCGCCGGCGGCCGGCCCCGCCGGTATCCCGGCGGCACCGAGAACGCCAGCATCTTCGCCACCGTCCGCGGGTCGATCCCGAATCGCCGCGCTGCCTCGCGCCGGCTCAGCCCTTCAACATAAACCGCTCGTCGCACCTGCCCATACAGTTCCACGCCTTTCATCCCTCCGCCTTCAACCCTCCAGGCTGAAGGCTATCGCGTGCTGGAGTTTTACTCCGGCGCGGCTGGTCTATCCGGCCGCTTCACTGAGGGATTTTCTCTCCGGCGCTCTCACATAAGCGATCTCTGACTTTCTAACTGCGCCGTTAGTCGAAAGCTCATGAACGCCCGACCACCAAGTGTGGGTGTATGCGTCGTTATCCCTGATCGCGCTCTGAATTGCGGAGGTCGTCAACGCCAGGGGTATGTCCTGAGCAAACGCGTTCGACTTTACGATGGCGTGAATACTCCAAAACGCGGCCCAGAGCAGTAGAAGAAGTGAAAATGCGGGTTTGCCAAGAACCAAGAAAAATCCAGCCATTGAGTTTGGAAACCCTACACGCCTGGCCGGCGTTAGCTTTTACTTTGCCGTACCGCATACCGCCCGCCTAGATCCTGTTTCAGTGCTAACCCGGCGCGATACTCACCGCCGCTTTCTTAGGAACCGCGTCTTAGTGTCCAGCCTGGACCATCTTCTCGGGCGTAAAGAATGTCTTGTCGACGAGACCCATATTGATGTACCAGCCGTCGTCATGGCCGTCCCGTCCGGGTGAGTAAATCACAGTAGAAAAACCGTCGGTCACATCTTCGTCAACTAGAGCGGTCTCGAATATGCGTTTAAAGGGCCAGATCGCGACCTTTGCATCCGGGACCGGTCGGTCGCGGTAGGTATTAAAGGTCACGATCGTCTTCCAGAGCTGACCTTGTATGTCAAACTGGTCCGAGGCGGTGATAAACCAGCCTTCCGAGTCGATGTAGAAAATACGCTTGGGAATGATCACGCTACCGCCCCGAGGAGAGCGAGGCTTCGCTGTCGCTTCGATCACATAAAGGTGACGCATTTCCCAATTCTCCGGACATACCGAGCGCCCGCCGTCGCTCGCGCACGGCTGGGCAGGAGAATTCGCGGCCTCGACGGATGCAAGCATCGGCCGCTCGCCTAGCAGCCTATAGGTGTAGTCCTGGATTTTCGCGGAAAAACCGAACACGGAATCGGGATCCCAGGTGGAAGCATAGGTCGTAGCGCCGTCAGTCCCGCCGCTTTGCACGCCGGTACCCGTCTTGGAGACTCCGAACGCATCAGAGAGCTCAGCGGCGGGCAAACGTCTCAGCTTACGCGACCCTGAACTGTATTCCCACACTGCATCTTCGAACCCGGGAATAGCGTAGCCCTGCATTATGATTCCCGCGCCGCGCAGTTCGGGAGGATCCAGGATCAGATAGGCACCTGCGCGAAAGGCGATGCCGGTATTCAAGATGTCCTTGTCCACCGGAACCGGTGCGACCTCCGTCCGGCCAACATACTTGTAAAAACCCATATGACCGATCGAAAAGTGTTCGATCGGATCGGCTGAACCTGCCGCGTGACTCACAATCTCAACCCCGCGCGCATCCACGTCGTCAGTGTAAAGCGGACGAAACGCAAAGTTCCACATGATCTTGGTGGCGGCCTGCGGGTCATCGGCATCGACCAGCGGAAAAGGTAGACCAGCGGCATAGTTCGTTAGCTCACCGTCCGGACTGAGTGAGACCTGGGGCGAGTACTGTTCGGTGGCGGCCTTGTAAGGCGGTGGCCAGTCCAGGTGACCAGTCGGAACTATCTTCATCTTCATGCCTTGTTTGACGAGGATGAGGTTCCCGGGACTTACCAACCCCTCGACCTTAGACGCGTTGTCGAGAGTAATAACGTCTCCGGGTTTCACCTGTGCACCAGCAGGGACAGGTGGGGCGATAAAGGCGATCGTCAACGCAACCGCGGCGACCTGTTGCAAACCGATTGAGTGTCATGTGCGAAGGCCTCATAGAAGATCTGAAAACTTCTGCTGTGTCACTCTTTGATGCTCGGAAACGTAAAACGTTTCACCAAGGAGCGACAGCGGGAGGGAGTTCCGAAGGGACACTAGACGAGAGCGGGCTGTCCTAAGAACCAGCGGGGGGACGCCTGCAAAGCGACGGTTTCTGTAGGCGGCGGGCGCGTCGCGAACAGTTTCCGCGATGCGCCCGTTCTGTTGTTAGAGGTCTATTGATGGCTGCTAGTTGCCGTTAGGCGAGGGTCGTGCGGTAGAACGCAGGCGATGAAGCCACGCCACGAGGTCGCTTGCGCCCGTTGCGGGAATGTTGGCAGGCCGCGCCAGCTAAACGAGCTCCTGAACCGCGATGAGCATGAACTTGCTAACCGACTGAAATTCTTGGTGTTTCCTTGCCAGTTATTTGAAAGTGTGCAACTTTACGTTTAAGTCTTGGTGATCAAAGGTTCCGATTCCAAAGCCCCATTACGCTCGTTTGCAGGCTCAGCGGATGCACGATGACCATCCACGTCAGCGCAGCTTCGGAGTGAGCCTCAGGCGGTCGCTTTTACGCACATAGGTTCTTTAATTTGATTCATGCTGGAGACAGTCGGAAGTCATTTTGCGAGTGGAGCAAAGCAAGCGCCCCCGACACTACTCCGTCCAGCAGCGCCCTCTCTGGGCGGACTCTCGCGAGGACTCGTACCCCCATCAGGACGCCCAGCAGATGCTGGGCAAGGGTCTTTGCCGCAAGCGATCGTGTGATCGTGCGATCAGCCTGCCCGGCCTCGATACGACCGAGAAAGAATTGCTCGACCCGGATGAGGACGGCGGCGACGATCCTTTGAAAGCCCGGGTCATTCGGCGCGACGTCGAGCGCCGCGTTCACAAGCATGCAGCCTTTATGCTGGTGGTCGTCGAGCGACCTCCGGACGATCTCGGCGAAGAAGGCGCCAATTGCCTCGCGCGGCGCCAGCGCCTCGCAGCGGCGGATACGATCTACGACGCTATCCTCGACGTAGTGATCCAGCGCCCTTTGATAGAGCGCCCGCTTATCGCCGAACGCGTTGTAGAGACTGGCGCCCGTGATCCCCGTTTTCTCGATGAGATCGCGAACGGACGTTGCTTCGTAGCCGCGCGCCCAAAAGCACTGCACAGCAGCGTCAAGCACCGCCTCTTCGTCAAATTCCCGTGGCCTTGCCATCCCTTCATCCACGCCTGCGATCGAGAACGCCATCTTGCCATCTCTGCGACAGAGGCGTATTTTAGAACGGTCGCTCTAAAACTGCAAGGGCCTGCCGACTCGCGAGGAGAAGCCCATGATCCGGTTCTATTTCCACCCGACGCCAAACCCGGCGAAGATCGCACTCTTTCTGGAGGAGGCGGGCCTCGCTTACGAGACGATCCCCGTTGACACCAGCAAGGGCGAACAGCACCAGCCTTCCTTCCGGGCCATCAATCCCAATGGGAAGGTCCCAGCGATTATCGACACCGACGGCCCCGGCGGTCGGGAAGCTCGCGTCTTCGATTCTACCGCCATACTGATCTATCTCGCCGAGAAGACCGGCAAGTTCCTCGGCGCGCCGAACGATCGCCCCGAGCTGCTCTCTTGGCTGCTCTTCCTCGCGTCGGGCCTCGGGCCGTTCTCGGGCCAGGCGGTCCATTTCCAATTCGCCGCGCCCGAAGGGCTTGATTACGCGGTGAACCGCTACCGCCGCGAAGCCGAACGACACTATCAGGTGCTCAACGATCACCTTGCCGGCCACGACTTCATTGTTGGCGACGCCTACACGATCGCCGATATGTCGGCCTGGGGCTGGCTTGATCGCGCTTCGCGCGTGCGCAAAGGCGCGGATGACCCGCTAGCCCCGTACCCCCATCTGAAGCGCCTCTTTCAGACGGTAGATGCTCGGCCAGCGGTCGCTCGAGCGCGCGCGGTCGGTAAGGACCACGACTTCAAGAAGGTCAACGACGAGGAAACGAAGCGCGCGCTGTTTCCGTCGAACTATCCGCCAGCAGCTTGATCACGCGTCGCATGCAAAGATTCCTAAGAGGTCAACATGAGTGATACACTCTTCGTACACGCCGCCAAAAGTCTGGACCTGGAACAAACCGAACGGCGGTCAGTTTGCCAGCATCAACCGTCCGATCGCCGGCCCGACGCACGACAAGGAACTGCCAATCGGCAAACATCCACTCCAACTCTATTCGCTCGGCACTCCGAACGGTCAAAAAATTACGATCATGCTGGAGGAGCTTCTCGCGCTCGGGCACAGCGGCGCGGAATACGATGCTTGGCTGATCAAGATCGGTGAAGGCGACCAATTCGGCAGCGGCTTCGTGGCGGTGAACCCCAATTCCAAGATCCCCGCCCTCGTCGATCGCAGTGGCCCTACGCCAATCCGCGTCTTTGAATCCGGCTCAATCCTGGTCTATCTGGCCGAGAAATTCGGCGCATTCCTGCCGACCGAGACCGGACCACGCGCGGAATGCCTTTCTTGGCTGTTCTGGCAGATGGGCAGCGCGCCCTATCTCGGCGGCGGCTTCGGTCATTTCTATGCCTACGCGCCGACCAAGATCGAATATGCGATCGACCGTTTCGCGATGGAGGTGAAACGTCAGCTCGACGTGCTCGACCGGCGGCTGGCCGAAACGAAATATATCGCGGGCGACACTTACACGATTGCCGATATTGCCATCTTTCCGTGGTATGGCGGGCTGGCGAAGGGCTGGTTGTACGGCGCTGCCGAGTTCTTGAGCGTACAAGACTACAGGAACGTCCATCGCTGGGCCGACGCCCTGCTTGAACGACCGGCCGTCAAACGCGGTCGCATGGTCAACCGCACGTATCGGCAGCCGTCGAGCCAATTGCATGAGCGCCACGACGCTGACGATTTCACGACAAGGACGCAGGACAAGCTCGCCGTGGCAAGCTAACTAACCTGGGCGTGTACCTCACGATCGGTCATCAGACCCTCTAGAAGATGGTCGCACCGCCGAGGACCGCGGCGAGGGGTCCGGGAACCCGCGGCGGACTATATCCTTAACTGCACTAGCAGGAGTAGTCATCGCGCCGACGGATGCCACCGGGGTCATTTTGAAAACCGCTTGCTCGGTATGAGAAGAACCTTATCGGACCAGCTACCGTGCTCTATACCCTTGTTTCAGTTTTCAGAGGCATCCAGTTCGATGCGATCGCCTTCGCCCAGTGACTCCGGCTCAGTAGCCTGCCCGTATCGTCTTTTGGGGTGAAAAAAGAATTTCCTATCGAAGGCCTCTTTATTTTGAAAGATGCGCCTCGCGGACCAGCTTCCGCCATTCGCAATTTCGATTTCAATGCTCTAGCGTCAACCACTAGTTGGCGTTCGGCGAGGCGACTAGATTCTCGTTAAGGTGATGCAGGGCAGTCCGGTCCACCGACGAGTCATATTGAATCGCCTTTCCCGTCACCATGATCTGCGAACCGTCGGTTGAGACCGTCTGATTCTCGTCGACGATCGCGTCGATGGTGTCCGGCCACTTCTCGAGGGCTATCTTCTTGAGCTTGTCGCTAATCTTCGCCTCATCGATCGCATCGGGCGAGAACGCTTCGGTGTAACTCAACTCGCCGAGCGTTGAGTAAGGATGGCCGGTCGGAGGCGCTAGCGTAGTAACCCAGATATGAGCCGTGTCAACGCGCTGCTCGAAGCCCTTCTCCTTTTCCATCTCGGCCGATCTGGCTGCCTCCAGTGAGGAGCAGCCGGAAATTCCAAGTGCCAGCCCGACCGCGACGAAGGTTAGAATTTTCGATAGATGCACCTTTCTTCCTCGTCGATTCTGGATCAACTTCAGCCGAGAACCGCCGCTGATCATCTTTACTGTCGTTATTTCTGTCGTGCTTTCTATCGTCGTCCCATGATTCTGGCTCCAGGAAGCTGTCCGCCTTCGGGTGTGAATATCACTGAGCACTCGACGATAATTGGCGTTTTCTGAACGGACACATAACCGGCCGACGCTGCACTCTCGATGTCGACCTGCGAGGTTCCGTGCGCGCGGCTGAGTTCCGGGATTCCACGAGACCAGGCTTATTTGCCACAAGGGGGAGTAATTCGTATCGGTGTTTTCAGGACCCGCAGGATGTGGTGAGGAGGCTAATACATTTCCCTGGGTAAAATTGGCGAACACGAAGATGTCGTCCACCGCCGGGGAATCAGGCAGTAGACGCGAAGTTCTGAGGAATGAACGCATATTTGCGCTTTGGGTTGTTATTAAGCAACCAGAGACAAGCCGAAGCTATTTGCGATAGGACTAGAAGCCTCCTGATCGCGGCTTCATGAGGCGATCCTCGCGATCGGCACGCGATCGATTCGCTACCAGACGCGAAACGACCTCCCCGGCGCCGCGAAGCAACCGAGGAGGCCGTTTCATTCTGGACGAGGGTGGAATCGGGGAGTACAAGGAATACCCGTTTACTAGTTATTGCTGTCTGATTCCTGATCCCGATCGTTCGTGATGAGTCTGGCGTCCGGCAGCAGTCCGCCTCCGGGCGTGAAAATCACGGAGCACTCCACGATAATGTCCGTTTTCGTGATCGTGACGTCGCCGTCGGTGGCGGCCGCCTGGATTGCGGCCTGCGATTTCAGTACTCGGCGCGTGCGTCCCTTATTAAAAGAGACCAGGCTGATTTGCCATATCGGAGAATAGTTCGTATCGGTGTTCGTGGGACCTGCTGGATGGGGTGCGGAGGCCAGCACATTTCCCTGCGTACCATCGGTGAACACGAAGATGTCATCCACCACTCCACTGCCGGGGAGAGTGTCGAAAGCCGTAGGAACGAAATTCGAATTGAATCCCTCGGCCACGGTTTGCGCCAGGGAGAGGAAACTTGAACTGGAGGAGTCACGCCGACTTCAGGCGTGATATAGAGCGCCGTCGCGCCATCGAAGAAGCCTGTCTGGAGAGGCAGGATTACTCTTGTTGTCACATTGCCGCCGGCCGACGCACTCAGAGCCTCGAGTACGACTTTCGATGCGGGTAACAGCCCACCGGGCGGCAGCGAGAAAAGCACCGAGCACTCGACGATAATGGGCGTTGGCGTGACCGTCACTTGATTGGCGTTCTCCGCGTCGGTTATCGCCGCGGTTGAGGTGAGCAGAGTTGGCGTAACGTTCGGGTTAAACGTGACGAGGTTGACCTGCCAGAGCGGCGAGTAGTTCGCGTTGGTATTGCCGGGACCAGGGGGAGTCGGGGTGGCGGAAAGTACATTGCCTTGCGTAGTAAATACGAAGATATTCCGGATCGCGGCAGAGCCAGGCAGAGTGGCGAAGTTCGTGGGAATGAAATTGGCGTTGAATCCCTTCGCCACTGCCAGCGCCGTGTCGATGGTATCCTGCCCGGCTGACGGATCGACGCCAACTTCCGGCGTGATGTAAATTGCGGTCCCGCCTCTGGCGAACCCGACCTGCAGCGGCAGGTCGACTCTGGGCGTCGGCGGGCTTGATTTGTCCCCCGCATTCGTGCGAACTGGTGCGGCAACAAACGCCAGTATCAAAGCGAATGCAGCGACAGTTGCAAATCGATTGGAGATCATAACCAATCGTCCTCCTTGCAGGTATGAAAATTTCGACCCTTTTTTGATTCCTGAAAGCGAGAAAGGTTTCACAAATAAAGAAAGCGCCTGGAAACCTGAAAGGGCTTTGAGGACCGGAGTTATCCCAGAACGATCTGCGACTACCTCCCGGGAGAGCTACCTAATTGCCCGTAGGCGACGCCACTAGGTTGTCGTTAAGGTGGTGCAGGGCGGCGCGGTCGACTGAAGAGTCATATTGAATCGCCTTGCCCGTGACTGTGATCTGCGATCCGTCGGCCGAGACCGTCTGATTCTCGTCGACGATCGCGTCGATCATGTCGGGCCATTTCTGGAGAGCGATCTTCTTCAACTTGTCGTTGATCTGGGCCTCGTCGATAGCATCGGGCGAGAATGGCTCGGTGTAACTTAACTCACCGAGCGTGGAGTAGGGCTTGCCGGCCGGAGCCGCCTGCGTTGTGACCCAGATATGAGCGGTGTCAACGCGATGCTCGAAGGTTTTTTGCTTTTCCACCTGTGCTGACCGGGCGCCCTCCACCGCAGCGCAACCCGAACTTCCGAGCGCCAGTCCAATAGCCAACAATATTAGAATTTTCGATGAACGCATCTCCTTCCTCGTAGATCTGTTTTCAATTATCGCGATTCCATGCGGCTCAATGATCAGCCTTCTATGACAGCTTTCTTGTCGGCGGCTAGCCCACAGCGAACCTAAGTATTGATGAGAACATTTGAGGGTGTCTCGCGAGCATCGCGATTGTCGGCCCGTGAAGCGCGGGACGGCGCGCAAATGCAAGCATGGTGTTCGTCACGAACGCGTATCGGCGGAACTGGCGCGCGGAGTCGCGCTCGTACGCGAGCAGCGTCTCGCGCGATCCACCTAATTCGAGCGCAGTGGGAAGTATCCTGCCAAGAGTGAGCGCCGAGACGAGTGCGAGTGAGAGCCCTTCGCCCGTGATCGCATCGATATATCCCGCCGCGTCTCCCACCAGCGCAAAGCGGTCTGCGATTCGCGAGCGCGCTGAACGTGCCATTGGCCCCGCGCCTCGGGGACGAGAATCGACTACAGCTCCTGCAAGGCGCGCCGAAATTGAAGGAAACCGCTCAAAGAGTTTGTCAATCGAAATGCTTTGCCGCTTCAGTCTCGCGTCGTCCCACAGGAACGCGACACCCACTCGTTCGGGACCGACGGGAGTGACGTAGGCCTCAACTCCGTGCGCCAGATGCACTTCGACGAAGCGGCTCCACGGTGTAACGCGAAAATGTTGGCGTATTCCGAATCGCCGCAGTCCGCTCGCGGCCGCCTGCAATCCGGCCACTGGGCAGAGCCGCGAATGGAGGCCATCGGCGGCAGCGAGGAATCGGGCTCGCACTGTTCCCACATCCGTTTCTGCAACCATGTGATCCAGCTGGACGCGATAGCCGAGCACGCTGGTGCGCATTTGAAATTCCGCGCCGAGTCGGCCAGCGCGATGCATCATCGCAGCAGTCAGCGTGGTCCTTCGGACGCCCAGTGCGCCGGGCGACGGCAGATAGCCTACAGCCGACGACGGGCCCACTTTAATGCGAATGCCCTCGATCGACGGGCGTTGTGCGGGGTCGATCAAATCCAGCACCCCCATTCGGTCGAGCGCTAGCACCGCCGGGGGCATGAGGCATTCGCCGCAAGCCTTGTCGGGCGGAGAGGGACGGCGCTCGATTACGATCGCGCTCAAACCGTGTATTCGCGCCGCTATTGCAACGGCGAGCCCAGCGGGTCCACCGCCAGCGACAAGCACATCGCAATCGAGAGCCGAGGTCATCTTTACTAAGATGCCGGCGAGGACCATTCGTTTCGCGAAGACCGAGAGTAAGCACCCGCGTTTGTGTGGCTCGGCCCTTCGACCGGATAGGGATCGATCTTCATAGTCTGGACGCCTCCCCGCGAAACTACGAGCTTTCCATCGCACGAGCTTCGCTCCAATGTGTAACCCGAGGCTCTCTCATTGCATCCAATTGGCACGGTTCGGAAACTCCTCGCACGACTTTGTTGGCCTCACCGCGTGTCACGTATCCAACAGTCCACGGAAACAGAAGATCGGCAGATGTCCACGGCCAACTGGATAGTCGATCGGATCTTGGTGCCCGACATCATCCTGCCATCGCAACACTTTGACTCGCGAACCAGGTGTCTTGAACCAGAGAGACGCCTTATGTTAGCGGTGCTCAGCGACGCCGTGCGGTGCTTTCGAATGGGGGCTGCATCAGAGCGGGGACCTCGCCGCAGGCTATTTTTCGATGCCGAGTGGTGGCTGTTCCGCGACGAGGGAAGCAGACCATTTTCCGTCCAGTACATCTGTGATGCCCTCGACGTCGATCCCAGCCTCCTCAGACGGGAGCTACTCCGTTGGGGCGACCGCGAGCTTGCGGGTGAAGCGCCGCGGATGATTCGCCGCCTTCCGGTGCTTCCGGTCAAGGTGGCAGTCGCGCGAGAATCGAGGGCTTTGCGCGTTGCGCGAAAACCCTGAAGGCGCGCTGGACAGCCGAGGATTCCGGCTATTCACGACAATTGGTGAGTTATGGTCTCCTGTCGAACTGGCCACTCAGTTACGCCGCACGGGAAACCATTGCTGGCCCGTCGCAAGGTCCCGAGCCGCATGTTCCAGATCACAAAACAATATCGAAACGCGGGTGGGCAAGTCTGCGAAAGGTAATTCGATAAAGGTTGGTCGTTCCGCGACTGAATCCGGCAGCCGATACGCGAAAATATTTGTCGAAAGTACGGACCGTCTCCTCTCCTACCAGCCTGACAGCCGCATCCCGGTTTTTCCGTAGTCGATCGCGGAATTCATGGTTGGTACGTTTGTAGTCGGCGCGATCGTTTCTAAGCGAAACGATTTCGAAAATTCCTTCCGATGCGTCGGCGATTTCTCCCAGGCGCGGCAGATCGCTTTCGGGGAAGATATTTTCGGCGACGAATTGTCCCTCGATTCCCCGGTCTACGGTTCCCAACCCTATCGTCTGCAGCGACATCCATCCGCCCGGTTTCAGCCAGCCGTAGCAGCGTTCAAAGAAATCGCGATATCCCCTCACCCGCACAGAGCGGCTCGACGGGCGCGCAAAATGCTCAAAGGCTCCAATCGAAATGATTGAGTCATATGCCGCGGCCGGTATATGGTCGGACCAGCTTTCCACCCGAACTTCAACGCCGGGCAGGCCCATCGCGCGAATCCACTCAGCCTGGTTTTCACTCAGCGTCAATCCGACCGCGAGTTTTACCCCGTGCTCTGTTATCAGTTTCTTCTGCAGCGCGCCCCAGCCACATCCGATGTCGAGGACGCGGGCAGTACCGTCGGAGCGTGCCTGCTGAACGTGGTACTCGAGTTTGCGTTGCTGAGCTGCTTCGAGGGAATCGGACTCATTGTCGTACATGGCGCACGAGTAACAACATTCGCGGTCGAGGAACAATCTGAAAAACTCGTTGCCAAGATCGTAGTGGAATGAAATCGCGGCTTTCGATGCCCCCGGATTGGCTGTCGTCGCTCCACTGATTGGAAGCTCATTACTCACGACAGCACTCCTCCCGGACAGATTTCAGTTGAATTAATTTTGCGCGTGCATCAGACGTCCTTTATTGCGGCACGTTGGTACCGTACAGCCCGTCCTGATTTTCACACAGTCTATGGGGTGCGGATTTAACGTTCTTGGTCCGACAGCTTCTTGTCTAACTCGCGCAGCTTTGCGAGCTTCTGATCGGTCGGAACCTGCGCATGCGGGTCTTGCTGCGACGCCAGTTGCTTTTGGTGCTCGAAAGGAAGCTGGCCGTCGATCTTGAGCAGCGCTTCTCGCGCTAGACGCCGCACCATCGGACTCTGATCATCCGTCAAGACCCTGTTGAGCAGCGGTACTGCCTTGTCACTTTCGATCTCGCCCAGCGCGAATACCGCCGTGCCGCGCCCGCGTTCGTCTCGGGGCTCCGCCATGAACTGCATGATCGGCAGCGTGCCTTGCGCGTCGCCGATTCGACCTAGCTCCGATACCAGATGAAGTTTTACGATTTGTTCAGTAGATCGCAGAAACAGCATCGATGACATAGCTGGAACTGCCGCATTGGCTTCCCGGGCGCCGAGGATGTCAATGGCCTTCAGCTTCACGCGCAAATCCTGATCGGCCATCGATTGAATGAGGATCTGATTGACCTCGGGATCATGCAGATCACGTAGCTTTGTCAACTCGCTCACGCGCACATTGGGATCCGCATCTTTGAGGCCCAACTCTACGTCTTTGATGATCTTGAACGGAGTCTCTTGTGACGCGCGACTTGCAATATCGTCTACGCCGGGACGAACCTGACCCTGGTGCGATAAAGGATCGCTGCTGAGGGCGCTACCAAGGCCCTGGCCTCCGTATTGCGCAAATGCCGAATGTGCAAGTGCCACAATGGCAAGTGCAACGGGGAAAAAGAGTCTCAGGGTCTTGGTCATTTGCGCTAACACTAGAGTGACGTTGCGCAATTGCGATCAGATGATTGCGCACGGTTCGAAATATCCGATAGGACCGCAGAGTCTCGCTCGATGAGCGTCTTGAGTGCCTGCCGAGCCCGATGGAGCCGCACCTTGACGGTGTTAGCCGTAGTCGCGAGCGATCGCGCGGTCTCCTCGGTATCAAGTTCTTCGATATCGCGCAGCAGAAGGACGCACCGGTATTTGTCGGGTAGTCGCTCGATGCAGCGCCGCACCATCTCACGCGAGTCGCGACGCTCAAGAATTGTCTCGGAGGCGTCGGTCCGGGTCGCTGGGTCATCGATCCACTCGCCGTCGTGATCGAAGCGCGGCAGAAGCGGTTCTATGGGTTGCTCACTCCGGCGGCGCCTGGATCGCAACTGCACGAGCGACGCGTTCACGACAATGCGATGAAGCCAGGTAGAAAGCATTGCGTCGCCATTGAATTTGTTGAGCGCGCGAAATGCAGAAGCGAACGCCTCCTGGACGGCATCCTGCGCGTCACACTCGTTGTTCAGAAATCTGCGCGCAGTCGCCAGCATTCGTCCGCCATATCGCTGAACCACCAAACCGAAGGCGTCCTCGTCACCGGCGCGTAGCTGCGCGAGCAACTCCCGTTCGTTTTCGTTGCCCGGGTAGTTCGACTTTGGCGATTGCGGTGAGTGATCCTCGACCAGCGTACGCACGAGCTCGGAGCATTCCTCTAATATGCAGCCTCTCTTAATGAGATCACGCACTAGGGTAACGCCCTCACTGTCCGCAAAGGTCACGGCCGACAGATCGAGCTCGATGTTATTTCCGTCGGCAAGATGCTGGTCGCATACTCCGGCCAATTCGACCGACGAGGCCTTGTTTATCCGGCCCTCGACGATAACTCGAGTTGCTCTGTTCTTACGGGGAACGACAGTGATTCTTATCATGGCCTCGGTTAGAGCAAGGCCCAAGCCACGACTAGGATCGCAACGATTCCGGGGATTTAGGCTATTGGAAGGCCGCGAGCCGCGACGCTCGCCCGCGATATCTCGCGGATCTACGAAACTGCTTGTGTGCTCCGTTGAACACCGAGCTTTTTCATTCGGCTGCGAAGTGTGCTGGGATTAAGGTTCAGCAACGCCGCCGCTCCGTCAGATCCTTCGATTCGCCAGTTGGTTCGCATCAGAACTTCGAGAATGTGATTGCGTTCCACCTGATCGATGCTTTGGGGCGAAGGAGCTTCTGGACCCTTTTCCACCGGCGCCGGCCGCGGCACGAATGCTTGCGCGCTAGCAACAGCAGCGATCTCTGGTAAAACACCGGGACCGACCTCAAGTTCGATTCCCGGCGACAGGATTACCGCGCGCTCGATCACGTTTTCAAGCTCGCGAACATTTCCGGGCCAGCTGTAGTTCATCAGCCGTTCCATCGTCTCTCGCTGGATGCGGGTGATCTTACGCCCGATTTTCAGGCTGAAGCGGCGGACGAAGTAATGCACGAGCGGCGGAATGTCTTCGCGACGTTCGCGCAGCGGGGGCATTTGAACTGGAAAAACGTTTAGTCGGTAGTACAAGTCCTGCCTGAAAGTTCCCTCGGAAGCAGATCGGAAAAGATCCCGATTGGTTGCTGCGATCACGCGCACATCAACCTTGATAAGATTCGACCCACCTACCCGTTCGAACTCTTGCTCCTGGAGAACACGCAGCAGCTTCGCCTGCAAATCCGGCGGCATGTCGCCGATCTCGTCCAGGAAGATTGTTCCGCCGTGCGCGAGCTCGAAACGGCCGATGCGGCGATCGATCGCGCCCGTGAAGGCTCCCTTCTCATGACCGAACAACTCGCTTTCAATGAGACCAGTAGGAAGAGCGGCGCAGTTCACCTTGACCAGCGGCCGATTCCTGCGCTCGCTGTTCGAGTGGACGGCGCGCGCTACCAGTTCTTTTCCGGTGCCGGTCTCCCCCAGAATAAGAACCGACGAATCCGTGCTCGCGACAAGCTTTACCTTTTCGATCACCTCGGCGAGAGCCCGGCTCTGCCCGACAATCTCCTCGAAGTTGTGCGTTTCTTTGATCTCTTCAATCAGGTAGGTGTTTTGAGCTTCGAGGCGCGCCTTCTCCCGCTCCATGAGCACGCGATCCGTCACATCGATGAACATAGTGCGCGTGTAACTGCCGTCGGGGGCCGGCCTGGACCAGCATTGGATCCACACGGGCTGGCCGTCGTTCTTGCGGCGCAGCTCAAGGACGGTGCCGGTGGTAGCGGTGCCACGACCCATTGAGTCGAGCCACTCGCTTAGACGGCGCTGGGCGTCGGGAGTATCGGGTACCAGAGACTTCCCGGTCGCTCCGGCGACCTCCTCGGGCTTGAGGCCAAGGATCCTCATCGCCGTGCGGTTAGCCTCGATAAACCGAGAGTCCAGGCCCTCGTGCACATACGCTATCGGAGCCTCGTCGAACAAGTCGCGAAAGCGTTCCTCGCTGTGCACCAACGCCTCGTTCGCCCGGCGAAGTGCATCCTCGGTCCGCAGACGCTCTAATTCGGCGCGCGCTCTGGCGGCAAAGATCCGCATGATCGCAAGTCCACGAGGCCCATCCGGCATGGGCTGCTCGGACAGGATCGCCAGGTGGCCGACGACGGTTCCTGACGAATCGATCAGGGGGACGCCGCAATAGCTCTCAACGCGCCACCGTATAAGACCGACGTCCGCGGGAAAGAGCTGGCAGATCCGTTCCGGATGATGAGCGGACTTGCCGTTAAGCACAGCTTCGCACGGAGTACCGTCGAGCGGGGTTTCAAAGTTTTCCAGGAAAGTTCCGCGTCCCCACACAGCAAGCGTCCGAAACCGCAGACGATCTACGAGTAGTTCGGAGACAAACGCGTACTCGCAGCCGAGTGCTGAGGCGAGGTGTTTGACGAGCGAGTAGAAGAACCGATCGCCAGTTTCAGATTCGACGCCCTCGACGATCTCGCGCAGCGCCGCGTCGTCGGAAGGAGTCTGAGCCGTCATTTGCTTCGCACCCATCAGAGAGAGGTCGCCTCGATAGGCAAGGATTGTTGACTCCTCGATTCTAGTGGCAATCCGCCCGTATTCCAACGGAAATGATGAAACCGCGCCGTCCTGAGACGCATCTAAGCTATGGAACAATCCGCTAGATGCGGAGGTTCCAGCGCGGACGTATCAAATGAATCAAGCCGAAAATAATGACGACGGATGCGGGGGTGCTGAGGAGTCCGCAGACAGCACAGATTGCGCCAGCCGG
>CAVUUH010000030.1:0-38774 GCA_963744545.1 uncultured delta proteobacterium | reverse complement strand
ACCCCATGTGGGCTGATGGTTAAAGCGCAGACATGGGCTCACTGAAACGAGTTTGCTACCGGTGGAGCGACGAGATTCGCGCCTGAGCCAACCGCCGCGCGAATAACTCCAAAAGATCGTGAAAAGGGCGAGCTTCGTATAGGCTGCCGCCTTTTTTTCCAGTTGGATGGACGAGCTGCATCGTGTAAGTCGCGCAAGATCCCGTCCAGTTCTGCGAAATCGGGACGATGAAACTTTCGGGTCAAGAGCGTTCATTAATCCCCGAAAGACTGATGTGCTTCACCGTCGTGGATATACGGATCGGTTCCGTTCAGATCGCTGAGAGATTTTGTCAGACGATGAGGAACTCTTTCGAGAACAAACCACCGATGCGTGGGGCCGCCAAGTGTCGCCCATGCTACGACGAGCCCCAACTCGAAGGGCATATTGAATCGAGGCGTCCGTGGCTTCTCGCGATCGAGCTGGACTCGCGAGAGATCGTGAAAAGAATATTGGCAGCTGCGTATCAGCTTCACGATTCGGTCGAGCCTGCGGTCGCTGGTTGGAATTTCAAGCGTCGCGCGAGGAACAAGACCGAAACCGCACAAGCCGGCAATGAAGGCGAGGTAAAGAGATTCGTAGCGTTCGTCGTACGGGACGTTCAAAAACGCGGAGGGCTTTGTCGTTGTCCGTTCCCCTCTTTTGGAATCCGGTTGGCTGAAAGTCTTCGATGGCGAAGATAATCGTTTCAGACTCTCGTAACCGGTCCGCTCCAGCAGCGTCTCCAACTTCGCGTCGCCACGAACTTCCTGTCCAAAATCCTCGCCGTAGGTCTTTCGAAGCGTATCGACGCGCGTTCTACGAGCAATGATTTCCTTTACCAGGTTCTCGATCTTCTTCTGGCGCGACTTCGAGACACCGAGCTCCTTTGCCACATCTTCTAGAGACGGGAAAGGAGTGGTGATTAGCACTCTCTTGTTCACTGCTTGAGGTTACCGATCTTGAAGAGCGCTTGTCAAAGTTTTGGAGACCTCACTCCGACGTGTGAGTTGAAAATCCCGAGAAGTCCATTTTGTCGCCGGGCTTGATTCCGTTTTTTGCGCAGAAGCCGCCATTCACTTCCAGTACGTACTCCGCGTTGCCTTCGACGCCGTCCAGTTTGTCGGAGTATGGTTCTGCGTTTGCGACGATTCCGATCACGTGACCCGAGGCGTCGGCGAAAATCATGTCGAGCGGGATCGGTGTGTTGTGCATCCAGAAATTCCGCGGCGCCGCATCCGGAAAGACAAAGATCATTCCCGCGTTGTCGTCGAGATGCTTGCGAAACATCAGCCCGAGCTCGCGCTGCGGTCCGGTGCTCGCGACTTCGACCACGACCATAGCACGCGGCTTGCCGTCAGCGCCGGCGATCGATACGCATGGCCCTCGTGCGCATCCGAGTAGCGCGAGCAGAACGACGGCAAATGCGAACCCGCCTATCCGAAGGCGCAAGCGGCGATGCAACTCTCTTTCCATGCGTCGCCGCAAATCTAGCGCGTCGATGAGTCGCGGGAAATCAGATCACGTTTGCTTCGGGCGAGATCTCTTCGAGCTCGCGCCCCGAGGTCTCCGGGAAGAACCACAGAATCGCCGGCGCGATCATCCAGAAAACGGTCAGATAGCAGACCGCTCTCGAGAGCGACCCGGTAAGATTGTAGAGCACGCCCTCAAAGAACAAGCCGAGTGCGCCGCCGGTGGTTCCAGCGATCGCTAGAGCGCTTCCAGCGGTCGATCGATATGAGGTTGGAAACAGCTCCGCACTGTAAGCGCTGAGGATCATGTTTCCGGCGAAATCGAAAAATGTTCCCAGTATCCATGCCGGCACAATCGACCATCCCGACGCCGTGTACATCCAGATGGTAAACAACGGCGCCAGGAACAGGAATGCGGTGCCCATCACGCGCCTTCCGAAGCGATCGCTCATACGGCCGGCGACAATAGAGCCGACGATACCGAGCGCACCACCGAAGAAAAACAGCATGGAGACGTTGGCGGGGGACCAATGGTGCGCGTCCTGCAGGAACTTCGGGAACAGAAAGCCTGAAGCGTTGCCGCCCATGTTACTCAGAAACGAGATCGAGAGCATCATCACAAGGCGCCGAGGGTACGCCGTGTACAGTCGCGCAACCGGTTCCCAAATTTTCACCGGCTTCAGTCCTTCGAGCTTCTCCTTCTCGAAGCGCGCGCTTTCCGGCAGCACGCGGCGCAAAGGTATAACGACCACCAATGGTATCAGCGCTATCGCGTACATTCCGCGCCAGCCGTAGGGGATCGTATTGACGAAGGCGAACACGATAGCGGCAAGGCCATAGCCGCTCGAGGAAACCGCGGACAGAAGACCAATCGCCCAACCGCGATAGGCCGCATCGACTTCCTCTGCCACGATAACCATCGCGATCGCAGCTTCGGCGCCGGCAAACGCGCGCGCAATAATCTGGAATGCAACGAAAGTCCGTTCATTCGGCGCAATCGCGATAAGGCCGGTGAAAATCGTGTAGCCGACGACCGTGTACAGCAGCAGACGGCGGCGTCCGAACACGTCGGCGAAGGGAGTCATGAGGAGAGACAGGAGGTAGCCGAGCCGGATCAGCGAGAGCATCGGGCCAATGTGCGACTCCGCTATCTTCAACCCCGCCTGGATCTGCTTGAGCGCAAGACTCAGCAGCGCGCGATCATATTGATCGAAAAATCCCGCGGTCGATGCGATCCAGAACACACGGCGCTGCCGCTTCGTGAACGGCGGCGTCCTGTCCGAGGAAACCAAGGTGGATACTCTTGCGGTCCTCGTCCTCAGGTGGACGTTGTCAAAATGACAGCGGGATCGGTCATTGGAATTTAATCAATCGCTACTGGCAGTGATTCGAGGCCGCGCAGAAAATACGATCCCTTGTAGGTCGGTTTCATTGCGGGATCTTTAAGCCTGAGCCGCGGGAAACGCTCGAGCATCGCCTCGAACGCGATTCGCGCCTCCATCCGCGCCAGCGGCGCGCCGATGCAGAAATGGATCCCCTCGCCGAACGCCACGTGTTCATTCGGATCGCGCGTGATGTCGAACCTTTCAGGATTTTTGAATTGAGCGGGATCTCGATTCGCTGCAGCGACGATCATCAACGCAAATGCGCCCGCGGGAATCTCTGATCCCCCGAGCTGGACAGGCTCTTTGGTAAACCGCACCGTCGATTGCACCGGGCCGTCGTAACGCAGCATCTCCTCGATTGCCCGCGGCAGCATCGCAGGATTGCGCTTCGGCGCATCAAATTGATCGGGATGGCGTCCGAGTGCGAGCGTGCCGTTGCCGATCAGATTGGTCGTCGTCTCATTGCCTGCAACCAGCAGCAGCGTCACGAAGCTCAGCAGATCCGCCGCCGACATCACTTCGCCTTCGTCATGCGCGGCGACCAGCGCACTCACCAGGTCGGGTCCCGGATTTGGTGCGGCGCTTATCAATCTCGGCCGTAAAGTAGTCGCCGAGTTCGTCGATCGCGCGAATGGATTCAGCCGGCTGCGGAGCGCCGGGAACATTGTTGTCGCCGCCGATAATCGTGTCCGACCAATGCTTGAACTTCGCATTCAGCTCCGGCGGCACACCTAGCATCTCCGCGATCACAGTGACCGGCAGCACGTTGGCGAGATCCGCCATCACGTCAAAGGTGCGTTTCGCCTCGACCTTGTCGAGCAACTCTTTTGCGATCTCGCGGATGCGTGGCTCGAGATCGCGGATTCGGCGCGGCGTGAAATCGCGCGACACTAGCCGGCGCAATCGCGAGTGCTGCGGCGGATCGGAACCGAGCATATTGCGCGAGCCCGCAAATCGTCCCTGATAAGCCTGCGGAGGTGGCGGCGGCCCGACGCTCGAGAAGTGTTCGTGATCGCGAAGCGCGGCGGTGACGTCTGCGTACCGCGCCACCAGCGCGAACGTCATCGGCCCCATATTGAGGATATGCGGCGGACCTGCCAGCAGCGGAGCATAGTGCACGTATGGATTTGCCCGAAATTCGGGATCCCAAATGTTGAAATAAACTTCCGCTGCCATGATTGGCTGCCCCCTTAGTCAGTTGCCATTGTGAGGGACGTCAATCCGCGAAGGAAGTACGAACCCTTGTAGGTCACCGGAGCGGCGGGGTCCTGCAGGCGCAAGCGCGGGAAGCGCTCGATCATCGCGCTAATCGCGATCGCACCTTCCATCCGCGCCAGCGGCGCACCGATGCAGAAATGAATTCCCTCGCCCAGCGCGACGTGATCGCGAGGCGTGCGCGTGATGTCGAAGCGATCGGGATCTTCGAATTGCGCCGGATCGCGATTCGCCGCCGCGAGAATTATGAAGCAGCCATGGTTGGCCGGAAGATCGGTCCCGCCCAGATTTATATCTTCCTTGGTGAAGCGGATCGTCGATTGCACCGGTCCGTCGAAGCGCAAGATCTCCTCGATCGCGCGCGGCATCAGCTCAGGAGTCTGGCGGAGCAGATTCATCTGCGCGGGATTGCGCCCGAGCGCGAGCATCCCGTTGCCGATCAGATTGGTCGTGGTCTCGTTGCCCGCCAGCAGCAGGAGCAGCACGAACGCCAGCAATTCGTCGGCGTTCATCGCTTCGGCGTCGTCATGCGCGGCGACCAGCGCGCTTATCAGGTCAGTGCCGGAATTTTTACGGCGCCGCTCGATCTCGTCGGCGAAATAACCACGCAGCGCATTTTTCGCGGTATGAAATTCCTCGGGCAGCGGAGTCCCCGGGAGAGTGTTGTCGCCCGAGACCACCGTGTCCGACCAATGCTTGAACTGCTGATAGTGATCCGGCGGAACGCCAAGCATTTCGGCGATCACCATCACAGGCAGTGCGTTGGCAATTCCGTGCATCACCTCGAGTTCGCCCTTGGCTTCCGCGGCGTCAATGAGGTTTTTCGCGATCTCGCGGATTCGTGGCTCGAGGTCGCGGATACGCCGCGGCGTGAAATCGCGCGAGACCAGGCGGCGCAGGCGCGTGTGGAGGGGAGGATCTGAAAACAACATCGTGCGCGCGCCCGCAAATGGACCCTCGTCGTTAGGCTCGGACGGATCGCGCGGCCGCACGCTCGAGAAATGGGCATGGTCGCGCAGCGCGGTCGTCACGTCGGCGTAACGAGTGACCATCGCAACCGGCCCGAACAGATCGAGAATCCGCGGCGGACCCGCGAGCAACGGCTTGTAATGCGGATACGGATTGGCGCGAAACGCGGGATCCCAAGGGTTGAAGTAGATGTTCTCTGCGGCCTGGTTCATTTTCAGACTTCCTTTTCGTCAGATTTCAGTCGCCCACGCCGCATCGGCCGCAATGCACCCATCCGCCGACGTGGACGTAGGAGCAATCGCAATGCCACCGCGCGGACCTATGCGATCACGCGTCTTTTCATCCTATCGACCTGCATCAATGCGACTGCACGCAGTCCCGCGACGTCACTTCAGCGCCATATCGAGACGGCTCAGCCCGCGCAGGAAATATGAGCCCTTGTAGGTCACCGGGGCGCCGGGATTCTTCAGCCGAAGATTCGGGAATCGCTCGAGCGCAGCGCCAATCGCGATCGATCCTTCCATCCGCGCCAGCGGTGCGCCGATGCAAAAATGGATTCCGTCGCCGAACGCCATATGCCCGTTCGGTTCGCGCGTGATGTCGAACTTCTCGGGATTCTTAAATTGTGCCGGGTCCCGATTCGCCGCCGCGATAATTACGAACGCACCCATTCCGGCCACGATCTGCGTCCCGCCAATTACGGTATCCTTCGTCGCCGTGCGGAAGGTGGCCTGCACCGGTCCGTCGTATCGCAGCATCTCCTCGATCGCGCCGCGCATCAGCTGAGGCTTCGAGCGGATCGCCGCCATCGAGTCGGCATTGCGTCCCAACGCGAGCATCCCGTTGCCGATCAGATTCGTCGTCGTCTCATTGCCGGCTAGCAGCAGCAGCACGACGAATTGAAGCAGCTCATCCGCGCTAAGCGCTTCGGCCTCATCGTGCGCCGCGACGAGAGCGCTTACCAGGTCAGGCCCGGGATTCTTGCGCCGGCGGACGATCTCGTCGGAGAAGTATGCCTTCAATCCAGTGAACGCATTCTTGATCTCGTCGGGTATCGGCATCCCGGGCGGAGTATTGTCCGCTTCGATTATCTTGTCCGACCAATTCTTGAACTGCTGGTATTCCTCGGGCGGCACGCCGAGCAACTCGCTGATCACCATCACCGGCAGCGGATTCGCGAGGTCCGCCATTACGTCGAACTCGCCCTTGCGCTCGGCGTCGTCGATAAGATTCTTCGCGATGTCGCGGAAGCGCGGTTCTAACTCACGGATTCGTCGCGGCGTGAAGTCGCGCGAGACCAGCCGCCTTAGCCTTGTTTGCGTCGGTGGATCGGAGCTGAGCATCGTCGGCGCGTCGCCGAATGCTTTCGCTTGCTCGTCGAATAAAATCCCCGGAGGCGGCACGCTCGAAAATGTTCCGTGGTCCACCAGGACGGCCCGCACATCCGCGTACCGCGCCACCAGCGCGAATTTGTAGCCCATGTCGAGAACTCGCGGCGGTCCCGCGAGCAGCGGGCGATAATGCGGATACGGATTGGCGCGGAAGTTCTCGTCCCACGGATTGAAGTAGAAATCCTGCGAAGCAGCAGTCGCGACGTTTTCACTCATTGCGCGCACCTGCCGTTGGTTGATCCAGATCACGTACCATCGCGGCGCACACCCGCTTGGTCGTTTCCAGCGCGCGCACAAACTCAGGCGGATCGATTTCACCGTCAAGGAGCACGCGCTCGAGCGCCAATGACTCGAGTTGCCCGAACACAACTCCGATCAAATCCTGAAGTTCGATTTCGCGATCATTCGGCCATTCGAGGATCGCTCGAAGTCCCAATTCAAAGCCATGCCCGAAACGCTCGCTGGCTGCGCGCACCGCGTCGTTGAGCGCGGGATCGGTACGGCTCGCGACCACCAGTTCCAGCCATGCATAGAACGTGGGGCCTTTGAACATCGGCCACATCGCGTCGATCAGCACGGCCACACGATGCTCGCGGTTTCCGGGCGGAGGCTCCGCGATCGCCGCGCTCATTTCGCTGAGCCTCAGCTCGAACACGTGCTCGAGCGCGCTAACGACGAGCTCGTCCTTCTTGGGAAAATGATGCAGCTGCGCGCCGCGCGACACTCCCGCCCGGCTCGCTATCTCAGTGGTCGTCGTGCCCGCGTATCCACGCTCGAAAAGGCATGCAACGGTGGCGTCAAGCAGCCGCCGTCGAGTCTCAGCGCTTCGCTCTTCTTGTAGGGCGGACATCTATCTCCTTCGCGGCACCCGCAAACATGAATGATTCAGTGCCGTTCACCTAACATGCAGGACTGACTGTTGCAAGCAGGTGGGCCTGTTTCCTCGAATCTGGCGGCAAAACGAAGGCTCCTCGATACCGCCCGAGTCAGCTATTCTTACCAATCGATCGAGCTGAATAATGGACGCAACTCCTTGTATCGCCAACATCTCCGACATGCTCGGATGCTCGCATCAGCGAGCGGAGGCGATCCTCAGTGCCGTCATGCGTGCGCTGCGCGACGGCCTCGACGATCACGAGGCTGCCACGATTGAGTCGTCGCTCCCTGCGGACCTCCGCGCGATCTGGCCTCGCACTGCCGGCAGGCATCCGGGCCTGGCCGACCTTGGCGATATGGGCTTTCTTGGCCGCGTGCATGAACTGGCATCGAGCCCGAACGAGGACGAGACCAAGCGAATGGTTCACGTCGTGATGACGTCGTTGATGATCGCGATGGCGATTCCGGGCGGCGATCGTCGCGCTGCATGGTCTGCGCTCACCCATCTGCCGCGCGAGAGCAAGATCGTCTGGATGAAGCTGTTCCGCGCCGCGTGCTTTCCGGTCGAACGGTACGCTAGCGACCTTTGAAATTCGGCCGGCGCTTCTCAAGGAATGCGCGAACGCCTTCACGATAGTCCTCGCTGTCGAAGCATCGCGCGACCATCGTCGAGACCGCCTTGGCGTCGCGCTCTTCGCGATCCTTCAGGCTCTCGCGAATCGCCAGCTTGGCGGCCGCCATCGTCAGCGGCGCGTTGGTCGCCATCTTGAGCACATAGTCGCGCACGTTTTCTTCGAGTTTTTCCGCATCCACGAGGCGGTTGATCAGACCCATGTGCAGGGCCTCTTCGGCGTCGAACAGCCGCGCCGACAGCAGGATATCGCCCGCGTTGGCGGGACCGACAGTATGCGCGAGCATGTTGACGCCCTCGAGCGGATACGCCAGTCCCAGCCGCGCCGCGGGAACGCCGAAGCGCGTGCCGCGCGCCGCAATCCGGATATCGCATGCGAGCGCGACCTGCACGCCACCGCCGATGCATACGCCGGCGATCATCGCGATTACAGGCTTGCGGCATTCGACCAGCGCGGCAATCGCGCTGTTGGGTGCGTCGCGATATGCGCGCGCTTGCGCCGCATCAGCCCGCATCGCGGGAAACTCCGAGATGTCGGCGCCGGCGATAAACGCCTGCGGCGTGCCGCCGCGCATGACGATCACGCGAATCGCGTCGTCGCTCGCGAGTTCGGCGACACCTTCCGCAATCCGCTGCCAGGTCCTAAGATTGAGCGCGTTGCGAACTTGCGGCCGGTTGAGCACCAGCCATCCAATCGGCGCCTCGTGGGTGACTATCAACGGATCGACTGATGTTTCATCCTTCACGGCTGGCGAACCTCTGGCGAGACTTATGACGATAATCGAGCGAGCTTCCAGCGAGGATTTTGAGCACATTTGTGCGCTGGACGAAACTGTTCATCAGGGCGCGCCGCGGCGCAGATTTATCGGCGAGGCCTGCGCGCACGGCCGCGTCTCAGTTGCGCGCGTCGACGACGTCGTCCGCGGCTTCGTCATCTCGGACGACAGTTTCTTCGACCAATTTTTCGTGCGGCTGCTGCTGGTGCATCCCGACTTCCGCCGCCGCGGACTCGCGAGCGCCCTGATGCGCGCAGCCGAGCTCGATTGCCAAACCGGCAAGCTGTTTACCTCGACCAACCAGTCGAACATCCCGATGCAGCAACTGTGCGCCCGACTCGGGTTCATCAGAAGCGGCTACGTCGAGAATCTCGACGAGGGCGACCCGGAATTGATTTATGTGAAGATGCTAGCGCCGGTGCCAGCAACCTAACCCCTGCCCCCTTCCCGAGCGGGAAGGGAAACCGAAGGATTTCGTCGGATAGCGTCCTATCCCCCTCACCCCCTTTCCGAGGCGGAAAGGGGGAACAGAGGCGGAGGCATCTTCGCTTTAAGATTGGGTGCAGGGGTCACCCCTGCCCAGGGAAGCGTGAAACCCACGGTGGGTTTCACATTCAATCAAGTTCTCCCAAGTTCTATATCTTCGCGATCACCTCGTCGCGCAGCTTTTCCAGTCCCTTCGTGAGGCCTTCCGCGTCGAACGCCGGCGGTGCGATCACTACTCGCGACACACCGATCGCCTCGAGCGCCTTCAACTCTTCGACGCGCGGGCGCCCCATGCACGACAACTCGATCTTCTTCGGGTCGCGGCCGGCCTTCTCGGCCTCGGACGTCATCATCGCGAACAGTTCCTTGAGCTTGGGGATTTCCGCCAGGGCCGGGAAGAAGCCGTCGCCATAGCGGCCCGCGCGTTTCGCCGCGGCCGGCGAATGTCCTCCGACGTGAATCGGTACGCCGCCTTTTTGCACCGGCTTTGGGTAGCACTTTACTGGCCCGAAGTTGAAATGTTTGCCATGAAACGATGCCGCATCATCGTTCCACAACACACGCAGAGATTTGATCGCCTCGTCGGTGCGAGCGCCGCGTGTGTGGAAGTCGAGGCCGAGCGAGGTGAACTCTTCCTTGAGCCATCCGCTGCCGATTCCGAGGATCGCGCGTCCATTCGAGAGCTGGTCGAGCGTGGCCGCCTCCTTGGCGACGTACAGCGGATGCCGCTGCGGAAGAATCAGCACTCCGGTCGCGAGCTTGATTTTTTTCGTCACCGCAGCCGCGAACGCAAGCGGCAGCAGCGGATCGGGAATCGAGACGTCTTCGCCGCCAGGAATTTTTCCACTGGACGAGTACGGATACGGCGACTTGTAGTCCTGCGGAATGACGACGTGCTCGACCGTCCACATCGACTCGATGCCACATCGCTCGGCGGTAGTCGCCAGATGCGTCAGTAGCGCTGGATTACTGAACGGCCCCGAATTAACGAACATCAACCCAAGTTTCATTTCTAATACCTCGTTGCGCGATGGCCAGTATCTACTATCTTCTCAAAAAAACTTCTAACAGGGACCCTACGAGTACTCAGGGTAAACTCCGTCCAGCATCTTGTCTTTCTTGATACCGGTGCAGGGGTCACCCCTGCCGAAGGAAGCGTGAAACCCACCGCGGGTTTCACATTCAATAAAGTTCCTTCTCCTTCTCACGCTTGTTCAATTTCCGCCAGCGAGTTACTTGTTGAGTCATGGATATTGGAAAAGTTGGCATATGGTTCTTCCTCGACGCCATGACTGCGCCGCAAAGCGCCGAGTTCGCCAAGCAGGTCGAGAAGAATGGCTACAAAGTCCTCTGGATTCCCGAGGCCGTCGGCCGTGAGCCATTCGCGCACGCCGCGTATCTGTTGAGTCATACAGATAGACTGTCGATCGCGACGGGCATCGCGAACATCTGGGCGCGCGACGCGATCACGATGGCGGCCGCGTCGAAGACTGTCGCCGAACTCTCGGGCAATCGCTTCCTGCTGGGCATCGGCGTCAGTCACAAACCTCTCGTCAGCAATCTGCGCGGGCATAACTACGACAAGCCCTACAGCTTCATGAAGGAGTATCTGCCGAAGATGAAGGGCGCGCTCTACCTCGCGCCGGCGCCGAAGGAGCCTGTGCCCGTGGTGCTCGCCGCGCTGCATCCCAAAATGCTCGCGCTTTCGGCGTCCGAGGCCAACGGCACGCATACCTACTTCGTTCCACCGGAGCATACGGCGAAAGCGCGCGCGCAAATCGGGCCGAATGCGATGCTGTGTGCGGCGCAGGCGGTCATCCTCGAGACCGACGCCATCAAGGCTCGCAAAGCGGCGCGCGAATATATGAAGACCTATGTCCCCCGCCTGCCCAACTACACTAACAATCTGAAGGCGCTCGGATGGGCTGATAGCGAATTTGAAAACGGATGCTCCGATCGGCTGGTCGACGCGATCGTCGCATGGGGCAACGAGGAGAAGATTCAAGATCGCATCGACGCGCATCTGAAGGCCGGCGCCTCTCACGTATGCATCCTGCCGCTTCGCGCCGACGGCGCGCCGCAGCCCGACATGCGCACGGTGCAGGCATTCGCGCAGAGCTAGAGTCATAACTGATGCGCCAATTCTTTTCCGCGTTGCCATTTCTGATTCTCGCGATTGCGATCGCCGGATGCGCCTCGCACGACGAGCAACAGGCCCAGCAGGCCGAAGCCGCCGCCGCCAAGGCTCAGCATGCCGCCGAACAAGCCGAGCAGTCTGCGGCACAGGCGCAGGCCGCCGCGGATAAGGCGACTGAGGCAGCGAATCGTGCGACCAAGGCAGTCCAGGAAGCGACCGTCGAAATCAATCGCGTTGCCGACCATCTCGATCAGATGCAACGCGATCGCGAGGCCGCGCACGGTCGCCGCCTCTCGCACGTGACGAAGGCGTCCAGAAAGGCCGCAGCCAACAAGGCTGCCGTGGCATCTGGATCACCGGCTGCCGCGCCGTCATCGTCGGCGAAATGATGGCTGAGCCGGTCAAATCGCAACCCGCCCGTATCCGAACCGAAACCGACATTCGCGCCGAGAATCCAGCGCGGCAACTTCGTCGCCATGCGTGGCTCAACATTGCGGGTCCGATCGCCGCGGTCTTTCTCGGAATTTTCGCTGCCGCGATGTATCTGCGTCCGGTCGACGTTCTTCGATGGATTCAGATCTCGCGCCTTGGATGGTCTGGCGTTCAGCAGAACGATCTCGCGGTCAAGGACGGCCTCATCACCTATTTGATGACCGGTGGCTATTCGGGGATGGACCCGGTCGTGATGATTCACGGGCTCGGTCCGAACGCCGCGCTCGTCTGGCGCGGAATCATGCCACCGGTGGCGGACGCGCATTACAAAGTCATCGCGCCCAACCTGCCCGGCTTCGCGTCGTCGGATCACAAGCAGGTGCAGTATACGATCGCGTACCAGGCCGAGGCCGTCGCACAGATGATCGATGAGTTGAAGCTCGATCACGTGAACCTGATCGGCAACGATCTCGGCGCCGACGTCGCGCTTTACTACGCCGTCGAGCATCCCGACAAAGTCGAGCGCCTCGTCCTCGTGTCGGGTGGCCTGGTCGGTGCGCGCGGCGCTGAAAAACTGCGCAAGGGGATGCTCCCGACGACGCCCGACGCCGTCCGCGCGCAGGTCGAGGCGAGCTTCTTCGAATTGCCGCCAATGCCGGACGTGATTTATCAGCGCATGATGGAACAGTTGAACCAGGACCTTCCGGCCGAGACCGACATGATCAATTCGGTCCCACGCGACGAAGCGCACATCCGCTCGAAAATAGGCCAGGTCTTCAACACGCTCACAATAATAATGTGGGGCGCGAAAAATCCGTACTTCTCGAGCGCCGAAGGCGAGGCGCTGCACGCCGCGATGCCCGGCTCGGCGACAGTGGTCTTCAAAACCTCCGGCCCCTACCCGCAATTAGAACACGCCGACGACTTCGCCGAGTCCCTGATCTTCGTAATCAAGCAGGAAGAAGGCGGCCGCTAACTTCGATCAATCCGGAAGGCCCTCCCACACTTTCCGGTTCCCCTTCCCACTATGGGAAGGGGTTAGGGGTTAGGTTGCGCGTTTCCAGCTGGATGCGTGCATGTAGCTCCCAACAAGGAGCGTCACATGACTTCCGAACAAAACAAAGCCATCTTCATCCGCTTCGTCAAAGAACTCGGCAAAGGCAATCTCGATATCATCGACGAAGTATGCTCCCCCGACTTCGCCTTCCACTCGCCCAACTTTCCCAACTGGCCGCGCGGCCTCGAGGGCGCCAGGACTCTCGCCGGCGCAGGCCGCTCGATGGTCGCCGACGCTGAAACAAAGCTCGACGACATCTTCGCCGCCGATGACAAAGTAGTACTTCGAATGACTATCCGCGGTACCTACATCGGCGAACCCCTTCCCGGCTTCCCAAACAAGGGCGAGCGATTCGCGATGGGCGGCGTCGCCATCTACCGCTTCGTCGACGGCAAGATCGTCGATGACTGGGGCATCCAGTTGACCTGCCCCACAGATACGCCATGGGGATGAACGCGATCCATCTTCCTTGTGACTCGGCGGAGCCAGCTTGCGCGAAACTCACTCCTCTGCGATAAGCGAGCTTGATCTAAATCTCTGCAAGCGAGGAATCGACAACGATGAAGCTCTACAACGTGGATCTCTCCAATTTCGCCACCAAATCCCGGCTCGTCATTTATGAGAAGGGACTCAACATCGAGATGGTGCCGATTCCGGGCAGCGGGCTCAGCTCCCCCGAATATGCGAAGATCAATCCGCTCGGCAAAACTCCCGCGCTCGATGCGGATGGCTTGCTCATCCCCGAGTCCGAAGTTATCAACGAGTACCTCGAGGACAAGTACCCCAATCCTCCCCTGCTTCCGAAGAGCCCCGAAGGCCGCGCCAAGGTGCGAATCATCACCCGCTTCCACGACCTGTATCTCGAGCCTCCACTGCGTGCGCTGTTCGGCCAGATGAATCCGAAGACGCGCGACGCAAAAGTCGTCGAAGAAAAAGTGACCGAGCTTACCAAGCGCCTCGGCCAGCTCGACCAGATGCTCGCCGATGGCGGCTACGCGACCGGCTCCGAATTCACGCTCGCCGATTGCGCGCTGGCGCCGACGATGTTCTTCGTCACTAACCTGGGCCCTGCCTTCGGCATCAAAGCGCTCGACGGGCATCCGAAGATCGCGGCGTGGTGGGCTCACGTCCAGACGCGCCCATCAGTGAAGAAGGGCCTCGGTGAGCAGACCGCAGCGCTGGCCGCGATGCAGCGCGGGGCGAATTAGCAGCGAGGTTTTCAATCGAAAAAAGGCGGGAGCATCCACGGCGATGCTCCCGCTTTCGAAATTACCGGCGGCCTCTCACCATCGCGGCCACCGCGGCCGCGCACCAGATGGCTTCGAGCACGACGAATGGCGCGAATCCAATCAGGTACGACGCATAGCAGGATATCGCGGCGCCAACCGCGTTCATCGCCTGGTACGCGCGCGAATCGGAATGCAGCATCCCGAACAAATTCATGAAGAACGCGATCAACAGCAGCGCGACTCCGATCGATCCAATGATTTCCGATGCCGTCATATCCTCTCCCCCGGTCGCTGTGCAAAAATACCCGCAAGGATAAACTGACGATGTCTTATCTCGATCGCGACGGCGTTAGCATCTACTACGAACAACGCGGCGCCGGGCCTTCCGTGCTGCTATCGCATGGATACAGCGCCAGCGCGCGCATGTGGCAAGGTCAGATGGAAGCGCTGTCGGACAACTACCACGTGATCGCGTGGGACATGCGCGGCCACGACCGCTCCGACTCGCCCGACGATCCGTCGCTCTACTCGCACGAAGCAACCATTCACGATATGGCCGCGGTGCTCGACGCTTGCGGCGTCGGCCGCGCCATCATCGCAGGCTTGTCGCTCGGCGGCTTCATGTCGCTGGCGTTTCATCTGGCGCATCCTTCCCGCACTGAAGCGTTGATGCTGTTCGATACCGGGCCCGGCTACAAGAAAGACGACGGCCGCGCTGGATGGAACAAGCTCGCCGACAGTATGGCCGCGGCGTACGAGAAAAAGGGACTCGCCGCGGCCGGCGTCAGCGCCGAAGTGAGCATCGCGCACCATCGCAGCGCGCAAGGCTTGGCGCATGCGGCGCGCGGGATGCTGGCCCAGAAGGACGGCCGCGTGATCGAGTCGCTGCCGGTAATCGCGGTGCCGACGCTGGTGCTGGTCGGCGAAAACGACGTGCAGTTCCGGCCGTCGGCGGATTACATGGCGGCGAAAATCCCGGGTGCGGAAAAAGTGATCCTCGAACGCGCCGGACACGCGGCAAATATCGATCAGCCCGCCGCATTCAACGCCGCCGTCCGCGCTTTCCTCGATCGCGTGACTGACTAGCCCTGCTGGAGAACGGTCCTGCGAATCGGCAATATGTAGATGGCTTGTCAGTGGCCCCGTGGTCACATTGGCGACAACTCTGCAGACCTGATTGATCATAGGATCCAAGTTTTCGCAGGACTGACGTTAGAATGGCTGTCCCTCCACTTTCTGAAGTTAATCGCAACCTGTTCAACAAGCTTATCGATCATCACATTCGCTTTTCGCTGGCCAAGCTGCGGAGCGAGTTGACGAAGCATGATTGGTATCGCGCGACCGCGTTTGTCGTTCGCGACATGCTGGTCGAGAAGATGCTCGCGACCCGCCTGCGTTTCGATCGCAATCATTCCAAGAAGCTTTACTACCTGTCGCTCGAATTTCTGATCGGCCGCTCGCTCGAGAACAATCTTTTCAACCTCGGCATCATCGACACCTGCCGCGATTTCCTGGCCGAGAACGGAATCGATCTGCAAATCCTTTTCGATGAGGAGCCTGACGCCGCGCTCGGCAACGGCGGCTTGGGACGGCTGGCCGCATGCTTCCTCGATTCGCTCGCGACGCTCGATCTTCCCGGCTACGCGTACGGAATCAACTACGAGTACGGACTCTTCCGCCAGGAAATTCGCGGCGGCTACCAGGTCGAGCGTCCCGACGCATGGCAGCGCGAAACCTCGCCCTGGCTGGTGGCGCGCCCCGAGCAGTCGTGCAGGATTCCGGTCTACGGCCGAATCGAGCATCGCATCGACAAAAAAGGCGAATACAACCCGATCTGGGTCGATTGGCGCGTCCTGGTCGGCGTGCCGTCAGACCTGCCGATCGCGGGATTCGGCGGGCGCACGGTGAACTTCGTGCGCCTGTATTCGGCCGGCGCCTCGGATGAATTCGACATGCAGATCTTCAACGCCGGCGACTACATGAAAGCCGTCGAACAGAAGATGCTTTCCGAAACCATCTCGAAGGTTTTGTACCCATCCGACGCGGTGGCTGCCGGCCGCGAACTAAGGTTGCTGCAGGAATACTTCTTCGTCGCCTGCGCGGTGCACGACATAGTACAGGGATTCGTCGCTCGCGGTCAGGACTTCACCGATTTTTCATCGCAAGTGGCTATTCAGCTGAACGACACGCATCCGGCACTGACTATTGCGGAGTTGATGCGGGTTTTTATCGACGAGTACGATCTGGAATGGCCGCGAGCATGGGAAATCACTCGCGCGACCATCGCATATACTAATCACACCCTGCTGCCTGAGGCGCTGGAGAAGTGGCCGGTCAGCTTGCTCGAGCGAGTAGTGCCGCGCCATCTGCAGATCATCTACGAGATCAATCGCCGTTTTCTGGCGGACGCCGGTACGGTCTGGCGCGACGATCCCGAACGCCTCAAGCGCGTGTCGATCGTCCAGGAAGGTTACGAAGCCCAGGTCCGCATGGCGCATCTGGCGATCGTCGGCAGTCATTCGGTGAACGGCGTGTCGAAGTTGCACACCGAACTCGTCAAGACGCGGCTGGTGCCTGACTTCTATCAGCTCTGGCCGGAAAAATTCAGCAACAAGACCAACGGCGTTACGCAACGGCGATGGCTGTTGACGGCGAATCCGGGTCTGGCGAATCTGCTCGATGCGACCATCGGCGCGGGCTGGAGTATCGACCTCGAGCAGTTGAGCGCAGTCGAGAAATTTGCGAACGACGCCGAGTTTCAGCACCGGTTCAGGGCGATCAAGCGCGCTAACAAGGAGCGATTGGCGAGAATCGTGAATCGACTCGCCGCCGTCGACGTCGATCCCGCCGCGATGTTCGACATACAGGCCAAGCGTATCCACGAGTACAAGCGCCAACTCCTGATGGCTTTGGGAATCGTGCATCAGTACCTGCGGCTCGTCGATGACGGCGTTGAGCCGCCCACGCCGCGCACGTACCTGCTCGCGGGCAAAGCGGCGCCCGGCTACTGGGCGGCGAAGATGATCATCAAGTTGATCAACAGCCTCGGCGACGTGATCAACAACGATCCGAAGACCCGCGAATTGATCAAGGTCGCGTTCCTGCCGGACTACCGGGTCTCGCTCGCAGAGAAAATTATTCCCGCCGCCGACGTCTCCGAACAGATCTCCACCGCCGGCCGCGAGGCGTCGGGCACCGGCAACATGAAATTCGCGATGAACGGCGCGCTGACTGTGGGCACTCTCGACGGCGCCAACATCGAGATTCGGGAAGCCGTCGGTGCGGAAAATATTTTCATCTTCGGCCTGACCGCCGATCAGATCGAGGAGATGACTTTGAAAGGCACCTACCGCCCGCGCGAGTACTACGAGACTGACGCGCGACTCAAGCGGGTGCTCGACGAGCTCGCATCCGATCGCTTTTGTCCCGGCGAGCCGGGCCTGTTCAGATGGGTTCGCGACGTACTAGTCAATCGCGATGACTACTTCCTGATGGCGGATTTCAGTGCGTATATCGATATCCAGTCCGCGGTCTCGACTGAGTATCAACATCCTGACGTCTGGACCCGAAAAGCTATACTCAATCTCGCGCGAATAGGTTCATTCTCGAGCGACCGCGCAGTCACCGAGTACTCCCGCGAAATCTGGCATCTCGGCCCGGCCTGACTTGGCGATTCATGCGCCCAGACTGGACGATCACCGTCGGTCTTCGAGTACGATTTCGGCTAGCGTTTTCTGGCCAGGGCGGATTACCATTGGACGCGACGATTCGCGGGGCTTGCCGCCCGTGGACGGGAGTATACCCGGAATCCGCCGTATACGCCGCGCGAGTTCTGCGGCATCAGGTTCCGCACCGGCCGCTGGAGCCACTGCCAGCAATCGCGCAATCGGCCGGCCGTGCGAGGTAATGACCACCTCTTCGGCACGACTCGCCTTACGCAGGTACAGAGAGAGCCGCAACCTAAACTCGCCCACAGATACTTTCATTCATTCAACCGGTCGGGGATCGCCCGATTTTTGATGGACAGTCCGCGCCGCTCGAGGAGCGCCAGGCCCGATGACGTGACTCTGACGACGATGCGGCCGTCCACGTGCTGCTTCACGACCAGCCCGCGATCGTTCGCGTCCTCCCAGACCGGGAACCTCGGACACGACGTGCGCCACGCATCCATCACTTCGTCGTAGCTCCTCTCGCCGTTCGCTACCCACTCGAGGAGATCGAGCACCAGCGATTCGACTGCATCGAACATCGATTTCTATATACCGTGAACCCGAACAGCGACGCAAAACTGGCAACTAGGCCAAGCTTACAGAGGACAGCGCGGTGCCGATGCGCTTGCCCAAGTCTGCCGACGCTCCGGGCCGATAGATCACCTGCATCGACTCGGCCAGCTGCAGAATCCCGCCGTTACGTTTCACGACCTCGCCAACTTCATCGAGATAAGCAGAGAGTCCCGTTGGCGAACTATCCGCGGCAAACTCATTCAGCGCCCGCTGCGTCACGAACATGAGGCGTTTCAGATCTTCCGCCGCTGCAGGATGGTTCTTGCACAGCTCTTCGTACTTTTGAGGATCGCGAAAGTAACTCCAGATCTTCTCGTCCGGGATTGCAAACCTGAGATCGGCGGTGAAGTCCTTGCGCAAGCATGGAATGTCGCGCGCGGCGCAGACCTCGCTGACCTTGGCCGGAGGATCGTCGATCGCGACCGCCGGCGTATTACTATGAGCCGCCGCCGCGGAGTTGCTGCCGTAACGCGCGCGAAAATCCTGAAAACTGCGCGGCACTTTGGCCAGATGATACAGGATGCAGATGCCGTCGTCGGCCAGCACGTTGCGCGTGACGTCCTCGATCAGTCGCTCGGTACTCCCCGGAGTTTCGCAGTGATAGAGAACGTGCGACGCGAACACGATTCGAAACTCACGCGGCCGCGCCGGCGCATCGTGCGTCCCGAGCAGGTCGATCAGATGTCCCGCGAACGAATCGCCGGCACGCGCTGAAAAATCGACCAGCTTGAGCTTGCCCGCTGATTTCGCCGCCGCGAGAGTCGCAAGCGCCTCGCCGTTGCGCTCGTCCGTATACTCGATGCTGTAGTCGGTTGCACGAACCTTGAAGCCCGGATTGAACTTCACGCCCGTCAGATATTTCACCAGCGTGTCGCACGGCCCGCTGCCGATATCGGCTATCGAAATGGGATCGTTCCCCTTCAGCACGACGCCCTCGTCGGCGAGCCGATTCAGAAACGCCGCGTTGATGCGCGCGGTCTTTTCTTTTTCGTCAGTCGCTGCCTTGAATGAAGGGTAGATCTCTTCGTAGCGATAAGTGTCGATCGTGATACTCATGAGGTTTGACGTTAGCGGGTGAATGGCGCAGATTCCACCGAGTCTCTTATGACCGTCGAACCTTGGATCGATCTCAGGTGCCATCCGTCGACCCGCACTGAGGCGGTGCGCGCAATTCAGGTGCTCGTACGCCGCTCGGCCGGCGACGAACTCCAGCTGACCTTCCGCCTCGGCGGTGACATTCCCCGAATCAATATTCCTTCGCCGGTTGCGCCGCGCATCGGCTCTGATCTCTGGCGCCACACCTGCTTCGAGGCCTTCATCGCAATCGACGGGCAACGGGAGTATCACGAGTTCAACTTCGCGCCGTCGGGTGAGTGGTGCATTTTCGCTTTGTTCGGCTATCGCAACGGCAGTCCTCTCGCCGATGAAGCGATGCGTCCGGAGATTCTCGTCCGCTCTACACAAAGTCGGCTCGAGCTCGACGCTCTGGTTCGGCTGGATCGCCTGTCTGCCATCCACCCGCGCGCTCTTCTCCGGATCGGGCTCTCAGCGGTCATCGAGGCAAGCGACGCGCTCTCATACTGGGCGCTTCGCCATCGCGCCGACAAACCGGACTTCCACGACGCCGATGGATTCGCCCTGCTGCTTAAGCCTCCAGGCCCGTAGTTAGATGAAGCATGCGCAACCACCAAGAGGTCTAAGCCGGCGAAGCGTGGAGCAGCTTCTATCGAATACGAAACGCGATCGTTCCGCCGCTAGTCGAATTGAAGTTCTTTCCCGCCAATTCCTTGGATGCCCCTACAAACTGGATCCATTGATTGGATCGTCCGACATCGCCGAAGTGTTTACCGTCACGCTCGACGGATTCGACTGTGTCACCTACATCGAAACAGTTGTGGCGCTCGCACGCGCTTCCAACGTCGATGACTTCACCGACTGGCTGCGAAAGATTCGCTACGAACAAGGCCGCATTCAATGGGACCGGCGCAATCACTACATGACGCTCTGGATTCGCAACAACATACGCAACGGGATACTCAAGCCGTTTTCAATACGGGCGGTTCCGATCGTTAGCAGGGAGCGCATTCTGAATGTCGTACCCGGACTCGATCCACAGCGGACTCGCATCAAATGTGTACCGAAGGTGGCAGTGCCGCGGCTCCAACGACACTTGCAAACCGGTGACCTGATTTTTTTTGTGTCGACGCGCAAGCATCTCGATACGTTTCACGCTGGAATCATCGTGCGCGGCGATGGCACAAAGGTTTCCATGCGTCACGCCTCGCGCAGCCAGGGCTCCGTCGTGGAACAGAAACTGAGCGACTTCCTGAAAGCAAATCGAATGGCCGGCGTCATCGTCGTACGGCCGCAATAGGTGCGCGGCGCCTATCCTTGAAGCCCTCATGAACCAAGAATTTCAACACGCTCTGAAAGCCGAAGACCTCGAGGCGATCCGCAGATTTCCCAAGGCCGATCTGCACAATCACGGATGGGCCGGTGCCGCTCCCGAGGCGGTCGCCGCAATCCTCGGCAGGAGGCCAGCTGTGCTGGATCGCAGGCTGACCTCGATGGACGAGATGCACGCCTGGGCTCACGATCATTTCGGGAATCCTGATCCCAGTCTCAGACCTCAGTTGTTCGAGGCAGCGTTTGCTCGCGCGGCTCGAGACGGGCTCTCGCGTTTCGAAATCGGCGACGACGTCTGGGCGATCACGCTTGATGGTTCCGCCGACAATGTGACCAACCTCCTCAAGCGCGCCCACAATCGCGGCGCGCCCGATGTCGAATGGATCCCGCAACTTGCGATGTCGCGTCATTGCCGCATCGAGGACATTCGCCGATGGATGGAGCCGTTTCTCGAACTTCGCTTCTATCGGACGCTGGACCTGTCGGGCGACGAGTTCGCGCAGCCGATCGAGAACTTCAAGCCGCTCTATCGCCTCGCGAGGGCAAATGGGCTCCGCCTCAAGGCCCATATCGGCGAATGGGGTGACGCCGATTCTGTCCGGCGAGCGGTCGAGGAGCTCGAGCTCGACGAGGTGCAGCACGGGATCGCGGCAGCAGACTCGCCCGCCGTGATGCGATTTCTCGCCGATCATCGCATCCGCCTCAACATTTGTCCGACTTCCAACCTGATGCTCAGCCGGGTCGAGACTCTTGCCTCGCATCCGATCCGAAAGCTCTTCGATACGGGCGTTCGAGTGACCATCAACACCGATGACATGGCGATGTTCGGTCAGAGCGTCTCGCACGAGTTCCTGAACTTGTACAAAGCCGGCTGCCTGAATGAGAAAGAACTCGACCAAGTCCGCGAGAACGGCCTTTCGGATTAATATATAGTTAGTCTTTCGTGAATATCGTCTACCCAAACGACTACTCGTCCGCGAGCGTTCAGCGAGTCCTCGACGCTGCCGATTCCGACGTGCTCTTTCTCGGCGATCCACGTGTCAGCATCGAGCCCGGACCGCGCATGTTCGATCGAATGGCGCAGGTCATCGGCGAGACCGGCGCCGGCTGGGTCTATGCTGACGCTGTCGGCCATCCACGCATCGACTATCAACGGGGGAGCATCCGCGACGGCTTCGACTTTGGCCCGGTCGTCGCCGTGTCGGTCGAGGCTGCGCGTCAGTCGGGAATCGACAGCACCTGGAAATGGGGAGCCCTATACGATCTGCGGCTCAGGATTTCGGAAAAGCACGCCATCGTGCGGATTCCCGAACCGTTGTACAGCGCGTCGGCGGTTGATGCGCGCACGACCGGTGAAAAGCAATTCGACTATGTGGATCCGCGCAATCGCGACTACCAAATCGAAATGGAGCGCATCGCGACGGCGCATCTCAAACGAATCGGCGCATTGTTGCAGCCGCAATTCGAGAAGGTTCCCCCGGCGGAAAAATTCCTGAAAACAGTCAGCGTCGTCATTCCGGTTCGCAATCGCGAGCGGACAATTCTCGACGCCGTTCGAAGCGCCCTCCTCCAGAGCACCGATTTCGACTTCAACGTGATCGTGGTCGATAACCATTCGACCGATAGCACCACAGAAATCCTGCGCGGCATCAGCGATCCGCGGGTTAAGCACATTGTTCCCGAACGCCGCGACCTAGGAATCGGCGGATGCTGGAACGAGGCAATCTACTCCAAGGACTGCGGACAATACGTCCTCCAACTTGATTCCGACGACCTATACCTCAATGACGGCGTCCTTCGCCGGATTGTTGCAGAACTTGAAGCCGGGCCTTATGCGATGGTTATAGGGTCCTATACGATGGTCGATTTCTCCTTAGAGGAAATTCCGCCCGGTCTTATCGACCATCGCGAGTGGACGCGCGACAACGGCAGAAACAATGCACTCCGCATCAACGGTCTCGGCGCGCCACGCGCTTTCAACACTTCGGTTCTGCGCCGCATAGGATTTCCGAACGTGAGTTATGGCGAGGACTATGCCGTAGCTTTGCGTATCAGCCGTGACTACGAGATCGGCCGCACCTATGAGTCCGTCTATCTTTGCCGCCGATGGGAAGGCAATAGCGACAGCGCGCTGCCTCTCGAGGTTGCGAATCGATACGACCTGTACAAGGACTGGCTGCGTACTATCGAGATCCAGGCTCGAATGCGCCGATGACCTACGAAGTAGGAGAACTCTTCAGGCGGCAAACACGAGCATGGCCGCAACTCGCGAAAGGCATCGAAGGTCTCGCTCAGGCGAAGACACGATCGGTACGTATCGACTGGTTCGACATCTTCATCCGTCACATTCCTCATAGGATGGCTAGCACAACGGCGCCGGTCGACCGGGAATCGGTTGCAAAACGCCCTTGCTTCCTATGCTCGGGGAATTTGCCCCCGGAGGAAGAGGGCCTGCAGTTCGATGACCACTTCACCATCTACTGCAATCCCTTTCCAATCGTGGATCGTCATCTGACGATTGCTCACCGAGAGCACGGATTGCAGCGCATCGCCGGCCAGTTCGGAAATATGCTCGACCTGGCTGCAGCCCTCGAAGGATATTTCATCGTCTACAACGGTCCGGAATGCGGCGCGTCCGCACCAGATCACATGCACTTTCAGGCAGGCTTGCGAGCATTGTTTCCAATCGAGAAGGATACCACCGGACTGACCGACGTCACCGTTCCGAACTACGCAAGAAATGTGTTCTTGTTTCGTGACAAAGATCGATCTGCTTTGATGGATCGAATGTATCGCGCCATCGATCTGCTCGCGGAGACGACCGGCAAACGTCCAGAGCCGATGGTCAACATCGCGGTCTTTCATGCGCGAGGCGAGTGGGTGACATATCTGTTTCCCCGAGGAAACCATCGGCCACAGGTCTTTCACACGGGCGAACTGACTGTCAGTCCGGCATCGATTGATTTGTGCGGGATATTTGTCGTCCCGCTCGCGCAGGATTTCGAAAGAATCACCGGTGACGCCATCGGCGCAATTTTTCGCGAGGTCACCTTGCCCGACGATCAGTTTCAGGAAGTAACCGGCAAGCTGGAGAGTGAGCGTTGAAGGTATCTGTCGGTCTTATCGAAGGACAAGCCGCCGTCGAAGTCGAGTTGACGGGTACCTATGCCGATACTTCCGGCAAGTCCTACAGTCCTGGCCGCCTCAGATTCACCTCTGAAGTTACACTAACTCCGTCGGACCTGGTATCGTGCGCGTTCGCGCTGGACGACGTCACGATCGGAATCGGGTTTCATTGGGAACGCAAGGAGCGCCAGATATTTCGCGGCGCTTTTCGCCTTATCAAACGAGAAGCCGGGTTGACGGTGATCAACGATGTTCCACTCGAAGACTACGTCACCAGCGTGATTTCATCTGAGATGAGCGCAAGCTGTCCGCTCGAAATGCTGAAAGCTCACGCCGTGATTTCGCGCAGCTGGCTCTGGTTTCCGAAAGCAAATCCCGTCCGCTCAGCAAGCGGGCAGAGTCAGGCTGACGATCCTCACGAAATCCTTCGATGGTACGGGCGCGAAGCACATCCGGATTTCGACGTGTGTGCCGACGACCACTGCCAGCGCTATCAGGGAATCACGAAGGCCTTCTCTCCGGCGGCAGCCGAAGCGGTTCGCGCGACCGCCGGTGAGTTTCTCCGTTACAACGGCACGATCTGCGACGCGCGATTTTCCAAGTGCTGCGGCGGAATCACAGAACGCTATGCCGCCGCCTGGGAAGATGCGGCTATTCCCTATCTTGATTCAATCCACGACAGTGCGACCCAGTCCCGCTCTTACAGTCCTGAAACATGGATACGCACAAGTCCGCCGGCTTACTGTAATACCGAGGATTCGGAACTCCTCTCACGCGTTCTCCCGGGATTCGACCAGGAGACCCGCGACTTCTACCGCTGGCAGGTCGCGTACACGCCCGAAGAACTCGCAGATCTGATCAGTGCTAGGTTAGGTACTGATCTCGGTCCTATTCGCGACCTGCAGGCACTCGAGCGCGGACCTTCAGGCCGAATATACCGGCTAAAGGTCACCGGCGAACGTGACTACATCATCATCGGCAAAGAACTGGAGATTCGCCGCTCCCTATCCCGTACACATCTCTATAGCTCTGCATTCGTCGTAGACAAGGAACCCGATCGCTTTGTCCTAAGGGGAGCAGGCTGGGGACATGGCGTCGGCCTATGCCAGATCGGCGCCGCAGTCATGGCCAATGAAGGCAAGACTTACACAGATATCCTGCACCATTACTATCGCGGCACCACCATCAGCGCCTAGCGACTGTCATCCTCGATCACGATCCAAGTAGGCGCGTGATCGCTCGCCTTTTCCCAGCCGCGGACTTCGCGATCGACGCCTGCACTGACGAGCCGCGGTGCTGCCGGCGGACTCAGAAGCAGATGATCGATACGCAGGCCCGCATCGCGCGCATAGTTGTTTCGAAAGTAATCCCAGAAAGTATAGATGCGCTCATCCGGATGTAGCTTGCGCAACGAATCAGTCCAGCCCATCGCGACCAGATTGGCGAACGCGCTTCGTACCTCCGGCAGAAAGAGGGCATCCTTAACCCAGTGCTCAGGCTTGTAGACGTCAATCTCGGTCGGGATAACGTTGTAGTCCCCGGCGAGGACTACAGGCTCCGCCGTGGCGAGCAGTTCTTGTGCGTGTTTCGTCAAGCGTTCCAGCCATCGCAGCTTATAGTCGAACTTCGGGCCGGGCGCGGGATTGCCGTTGGGTAGATACAGACATCCTACCCGCACGCCATTGATCAACGCCTCGATATAGCGGCTGTGTAAGTCCTCGGGATCGCCCGGCAGCGCGCGACGACTCTCGACCGGATCGGCGCCGCGCGCGAGGATCGCGACACCATTCCAGCTTTTCTGCCCATGCCAGATCACGCCGTAGCCGGCCTCGCGAATCGCGGCTTCCGGAAACTTCTCCTGCGGCGCCTTCAACTCCTGCAGGCACGCTACATCCGGCTTGAATTCGGCGAGCCACCGAATGAGCGCCGGCAGGCGAGCACCGATGCCGTTGACGTTGTAGGTCGCAATCTTCATCAGACAAAACCTGTCACAACGCGCTCATGATTTGTAGACTTAGATTGTGCCGAAAGAAGACGCCACCGAGTTGCTTTCGATCGACGGACACGAGGTCCGCGTCAGCAATCCAGGCAAGCTGTACTTCTCGAAGCAGACCAAGCTCTCGAAACTGGATCTGGTTCGCTACTACCTGTCGATCGCGCCCGGCGCGCTCGCTGGAATCCGCGACCGTCCTATCGTTCTCAAGCGATACGTCAACGGCGCCGAAGGCGAGGCGTTCTATCAGAAGCGCGCACCATCGCAGCGCCCGTCATGGCTGCGGACGATTACGCTCGCGTTCCCGTCGGGACGCACCGCGGAAGAAATCGTGGTCGACGACGCTGCCGGGCTCGCATGGATCGTCAATCTTGGTTGTATCGAGCTGCATCCGCATCCGGTGCGATCCGCCGATCTCGATCATCCAGACGAGTTGAGAGTCGATCTCGACCCTGGCCCTGGCGTCAGTTGGCCGGACGTGCGAACGGTCGCGCTCGAAGTGAAGTCCTTGCTGGATGAGATGGGACTTCGAGGCTGGCCCAAGACCAGCGGGTCGCGCGGGATGCATATCAATGTACGGATTCATCCTCGCTGGACTTTCGACGAGGTACGTCGTGCGGCGCTCGCTCTGTCGCGAGCGGTTGAACGGCGCGCGCCATCGATTGCCACCTCGAAATGGTGGAAGGAGGAGCGGCACGGCGTGTTCCTCGACTACAACCAGAACGCGAAGGACCGCACTACCTGCTCCGCGTATTCGGTGCGACCGGTCCCCGACGCTCGCGTCTCCGCACCGCTTCACTGGCACGAGGTTCCCGACTGCGAGCCTTCCGACTTTACTGTGCTCACGATTCCGAAACGCTTCGCTGAGATTGGCGATCCGCACGCAGGCATCGACGAAGCGGCGGGATCGCTCGAGAAGCTATTAGAGCTTGCGGCACAAGACGAATCCGCCGGCCTCGGCGACGCGCCCTGGCCTCCGCACTTTCGCAAGACCGAGAGCGAACCGCGCCGCGTTGCACCTTCGCGTGCCAAGTCCGTCGCAAAAGCGCCGCGAACGAAGATGCCGCTGATCGTCGTCGCGAACTCGCCAAGCAAGGAGGCCGCGCTTGCAGGTCTGGAAAGATGGAAGCGCAATCACCCCGAGGCCGCTAAGCTTCTCGCCGCCGATGATGTGCTGGTCGATTCGATGCGCGGCAGATCGTCGAGCTGGACGCGGATCCGAATCAACCTGCGCCACGTCCCCGAAGAGCTGCGTCCGCTAAATGAAACTCCCGATCCCGATGACGACCCGACTCGCGAATGGCGCAAGATGCACGCGTCGAAGAAAGGCAATTGAGCGCACGAGGTCAGATGTCTCCTGAAAAGATCGCTTTCAGCTCGTGCGGCGGCACGACTTCAAGCTGTGCGTAGGTGCAATCGCGCGGCTTCTTGTCAGTGCGCCACCGCCGGAATAGCGCCATGTGACGGAAGCGAGTGCCCTGCATATGCTCGTACGCGACTTCGACCACCAGCTCGGGTCGGAGAGGCTCCCACGATAGATCCTTGCCCTGACTCCAACGGCTCTGGCCTCCCGGCATGCGATGCGTCGCGTCATTTGAACCGGCATCCGCCCACGATTTCCAGGGATGATCGGCGAGCGCGTCGCGACGATAGGGCGCCAGAAATTTCACCAGCTCCTGGCGTTTGGCTTGCGTGAAGCTCGCGCAGACACCGACGTGTTGCAGCGCGCCTGAATCGTCGAACAGACCAAGCAGAAGCGAGCCGACTGCTGTGCCCTCACCGCCTTTGTGCCATCGAAAGCCGGCCACGACGCAATCGCAGTCGCGCTCATGCTTGACCTTGAACATCACGCGCTTGTCGGGTTGATAGGTGCCGGAAATAGGCTTGGCCATTACACCGTCGAGGCCCGCGCCTTCAAAGCGCTTGAACCAATCCGACGCGACACTTGCTTCACGCGTTGCCGGAGTCAGATGGATCGGCGGAGTCGCGCCCGCCAGCAACGACTCGAGCTTTTCGCGCCGCCGCTCGAACGGTTCGCTACGCCAATCACGGTCGCCATCGCACAGCAGGTCGAATAAGACAATCGATGCCGGGCTTTGCTGCGAAAGCAGTTTCACCCGCGAGGCAGCCGGATGAATCCGCAGCTGCAATTCCTCGAAGTCGAGCCCATCGTTCTTTGCGACGACAATTTCGCCGTCGAGAACGCATCGAACGGGCAACTGCGCGCGTATCGGTTCGAGCAACTCGGGAAAGTACCGATTCAGCGATTTCGTATCGCGGCTCTGAATCAGGATTTCGTCACCGTCACGGAAGATTAAAGCGCGAAACCCGTCCCACTTCGGTTCGAAGATCCAGGTCTGGCCGGCAGGCAGGTCGTCAATCCTCTTCGCGAGCATCGGCAGCACGGGCGGGTTCACGGGAAGATCCACAGTCTCCACGCTATTACCGCAAAGGAATCGATCCAATGCTGAGAGCACGGTTTTAGTCCGTAAATTTTACGTTATAGATTTTACACACCGGCGGTAAAACAAATTCGAGCGCTGAAAGATTTTCAGGGATTCGGGTCGGCGCGGCTTTTGCTATCCTTGTAGGTAGCAGGAGATAAAGCGTTGGCCGTCGGCACCTTCATATACACCGCTTACCGAGACTACAGCTCCAGGCGTTCAGCACTTCTCTTGGATCCGGTCTTTCAGGGCAACGGTATTCCCAAGGGACAAGGCCAGGCGATTCTGTTGATTCCGGGCTTTACCGCCGGCGACTGGACCTTCAACACGATGTCCCCATGGCTACAACAGATTGGGTATCGCACGCACCTCTCGGGAATTAATGTGAACGTAGGATGCCCGCAGCGCAAGGTCGAACGCATGCTGGGGCGTCTGGAAGATATCTCGAAGGAGGCGGGCGGCCCGATTGTTATCATCGGTCACAGCCTCGGTGGATTGGTCGGCTGCGCTCTCGCTCGGCAGCGCCCCGAGCTGGTCCGCCATGTCATCGCGATTGGTTCGCCGCTACGCGATGGATGGCAGGCGGTCACGCCCGAGGTCCGGCCGACGCTATTCGCGATTCATTCATTTTTTCAGAAGTTCATCGAGGCGCCCGAGGGCTGCGGAACGGAACGATGTATGTGCGAGTTTTCTAAAGAGGCTCGCGGAGCCGAATTGCCGCCCGGCGTCCGCTTCACTTCGATCTATTCTCTCCACGACGGGATCGTTGATTGGAAGTTCGCTGCCACCGAGAACGGCGATAACTATGAAGTCGAAGGACTGCATACCGACCTGGTGGTGAACGTCGAGGTGTATCGGATCTTAAGCAACGTACTCACCGGCTACCCGCGCGAGATCGTGAAGCTCCGCAGCATGGCCGCCGAAGCCTCGGACATCAAAACCGGAAAGCCTTCCGCACCTGCGAACTTCCCACCTGAATCAAGCTGCCAGCCCGGTTGATATTTCTAACGACCCGTCGTCACGTCACTGGGCAGCGGCATAGCAGACGAACGCGTCGGTCTGTTCGAAAGCCGGGTCATGGGCTGGATAGCACTGAAACTTGGCATCCAGACTCTTGGTTTCGGAGCCTGTCGTTTCCTTGCCGCTGAACATGCCGGTATAAGGCGGGGAATTGCGCTGGACTGTGACAGGTGCCGCAGCAGCGGCTTGGCCCGAATTGCCCCCAAGTCCCAACCCGCCTAACAATTGCGACACTCCGTCGACTCCCTGCGCCCGTGACGAAACCGGCAATGCGAGACAACCCAGGAGAAAAAGTGCCGTCGCGCTAATGAACAATGTAGATCGAGTAGTTCTCATATTTTTCGGAAACCGCGGACTCATGTCTCGATCAAAAGACGAAGAGACTCGCGTGCAGGTTACAAGAAAATCCTAGGTGACTTACAGCGAATCTGCGGCGAATCCCCGAGGACCTTCGGGTGTTCGAGCCAGACTTAAGGTTCCGAAGGTTACCGACCTGGTCGAAAACAGTCATGCTTCACTGATCGAGTTGACGGCTAGCGAGCCCTCCAAGTTGACTCCCTACTTAGGCCCCTATACTGACTGAGACGTCGCGTTATCGGCTGAGTCTTTTCCCGTCGTCAAGACGTGGAGGAGCAACAGCCTGATGGGGAAGTTCGAAGGGGCGGAATCGGGGGACCAAGTCTTTCAGGCCGAACAGTTGAATTGATGCGTCCGGCGATTGCCGAGACTGCGTAAATACGCCGCGCCTGGTAGCGGCACGCGACCCCGCGCCCGAAGAGTGAAGCTAGCGGCTGTTGGAGGGGATGACCTTTAGATGAGGAGGCTAACTATTCGGGTGACTATGGTCGCCGCGGCGCTCGCGCTCCTGGCTGCTGGCTACGGTCTCACGTCGGCGGGCAGCCACAACGACGTCGACGGTGACTTCGTCGCTGCGAAGCTCAAACCTGTACCTCCGGCCGCGTTCCCGTGCGCACGATTCGACCCCGGCAGCATCGTGCAGAACCCTCCCGATCTTTACAGTGCAAAGGGCAAGCTTGTGGTCGATCTGTCCTATCAAACAATTTCATCGCAATGGGGACCGCTTTTCTGTTTCATGACGCCCGCCGGTTTGGAAAATCCTACCTTTCACGTCCAGCCGGGCGATCAGCTAATAATAAATCTGACCAACAACACGCCTAAGTCCGCGGACACTCTATTGCTCGATCCACCTCACTGTGGGGCGTCCGAAGTCACGCAGTCTTCGGTCAACATGCACTTTCACGGCCTCCACGTCTCGCCCGCATGCCATCAGGACGACGTGGTGCGAACCATGGTGAGTTCCGGACAGACCTTCCGCTACGACGTCAAGTTTCCCACGGACGAGCCACCCGGACTCTATTGGTATCACACGCACGTCCATGGGCTGGTAGATAACGCATTGATGGGCGGGGCGTCGGGCGCGATCGTAGTCGAAGGGATACAGAATTACTTCCCGCAAGTGGCGGGCTTGCCCGAGCAGATCCTGGTAGTTCGCGATCAACCTTTTCCGAGCAGTGCGCCGACTCCGACCGCTGCCGCCCCTACGCCTACTCCCGTCGCCACACCGACCTTCACGCCGGTACCGACCTGCTCCGGAGCTCCGACTCCCGCTCCCACGCCTAGCCCGGTATGCTCGGGAGCGAGCAACGATCTGTCGCTGAATTTTATTGATATCGGATGTCCCGAGACTCCGGCGGTCATCCAGACGCAAGGTGCGGCGCCGCAGCTATGGCGGGTCGTAAATGCTTCCGGCGACGACATTGTAGATCTGCAGGTTGTCTATAACGGCGAGCCGCAGACGTTGCACGTCGTCGCGTTCGACGGCGTCCCGGTGAACTCGCAGGATGGCGCCACCAGTGCGCCGCCGCCCGAGCCCGTCGCGGTCACTGATATTCTGCTAGGCCCCGGTAACCGTGCGGAGTTCCTTATAACTCCGCCAGCTCCGGGTACCGATGCGCGGCTGGTGACTCTGCCGGTAAACGACGGCTCGCAGGGAGCGAATTTCCCGGAACGGACTCTTGCGGTCATTCAGGATCTTTCGTTCTGTCCGCCGCCGAGCGGAGTGAGGAGGACCGTGCCGACAGAAATCGGCCCGCGGGTGAAGCCGCGCTTCGGCGGCCTGGCAACGGCTCCGTCTTCGGCCACGCGCAAAATATATTTCTCGGAAGATTTCCCTACCAACCCTCCGAATCTTTTTGATTTCTATGTGACCGTGGACGGCGCGACTCCTACGCTCTTCTACTATAACGACCCTCCGGCGATCGTGACGACCCAAGGCGCGGTCGAGGAATGGACCATCGAAAATCGCAGCGAAGAGAGCCACGTATTTCACATTCATCAGATTCATTTTCTGGTCGAGTCGTTCAACAACTTTCCGCCTGATTTTCCTAACCCCAACGGCATTGCTTACGACCAGAATCAGTTCCTGGACTCGATCACCGTCCCCTATTGGGACGGGGTCCATGCGTATCCGTCGGTTACACTCAAGTTGGATTTCCGCCCTCCGGTTACGGGCGACTTCGTGTATCACTGCCATCTCGCGTTTCACGAAGATAACGGGATGATGGCGATTGTCAGAGTCATGCCGTCGAAGACCGCCGCCATTGTCGAGAAAGCTCGCATCTACCTGGCGTCGCTTGGATTGCTGGGTGGAACCGACCCTGTCGAAAAACAGCGGGTCGAGGCCTGGTGCTACCGAGGCAAGACCGTGTGGCGCAAGCACGAGGAGCAGGCCTCTGCTCCCATCAGCAATCGCGCTTTTGCGCGTCGCGCCGGGACGCCAGTGTCCGCGAACTAAAGCGACTCGTTAGGGGTCCAGTTTCACGGGCAAATCTGGAGCGAGCTGGCAAGACACGCGTGGACAGGTCCTGCCGTGTCGCAACGAGCTTGACCCAAAAATCAACTGGTTGGAAAATCTACACAGAATCGGAATTAATTCCACGGAGGATTCAGCATGCGAATTGCGCGTTTATCAGACGCTGTACGGATAGGGATCGGAGCCTTCGCCGGGGTGGGTTTGCTATTCACGGCCACCGGATGCCTTGCCACCCGCAATTGGGTGAATGATCAGCTAAAACCGATAACGGGCCAGCAAGAGCAGCTCGAAACCCAGGTGAACAATCTACACCTCGAGCGAAAGTTGGTCCTCGATTCGAGCACCGGACCGACCTTCGCGTCCGGATCGGCTTCCTTGAGCCCGAACGCCAAGCGCGAGATTGATGCGTTCCTCGGAGATATGGAGGGACCGGCCGGCTCCGCCACACCTGCGGCGGGATCGGGTCGCGTCTTTGTGATCGCCGGGTATACCGACAGCGTCGGCCATGAAGCCTACAACTACGATCTCGGACAACGGCGCGCTACCAGCGTCGCCGGATATCTGGTCGGCCAAAAGGGCCTCGACCCGACGCAGGTTCGCGTGGTTTCCTACGGCGCGAGCAAGCCGGTCGACGACAACAGCTCACCGAGCGGTCGGCGCAAGAATCGCCGGGTCGAGATTATGGTCTACCAGGAAAAGATCGCAAGCTGATTCGCGTCAGGGCGGACGGAGTCCCGAAGTGACGTGATTCAGGATTCCGGCTCGTCAGACTAAGGATCGGAGGTTACGGTGACGCGGTGCCGGTCCGCTAGCATGCCGAGATAGCTCATTCAGAGGGAACCGGATGGAGAGCAGTTTCCGAGTGCGGCCTTCGCGACGCGAACTGCCGATGCCGCGTCGCTTTCGCGGCATGAGCACTGCCTGAGATCGTCATCCGCCCCGGTAAGAACCTCACCGGCTTCGTCGCAACGGCCCAAGTCGATGACGGTGGACTCGACTCGTGCGCCAGCAATCATTTTAACGGCGTAGACTGGTCTCGCGTCGGATCTCCTGGAGACCCTGTCTATAGATACTCAGGTTTGATCGGTTCCCATCCCGCGGGAGCTGTGCCTGAAGACTGATCACGCCGGGATCGTTAGCGAGGCTTCTGCGGCGTCAAAGTAGCGGTTCGATAATCCGAGCAGCAGTCTCATGGAGTCGTTCGAAGAAGCCGCGATGTTTCCATTGGTCCGCCTCGATTTGTACTGAGCCCTCGATGTCGTTTCGAAACATCAGATTCATATCGTCGCCAAAGGAATGGCTCAGGACGATAGCGTTGAGCTCGTTGTCTCGCGCGATACTCCACCAATCCAGATTGGAGGTACCGACGGTCGACCATACTCCATCGATGGTAGTGGTCTTGGCGTGCAGCATCTGGCCCTGCCACTCGTAGATCTTCACACCTGCTTCGAGCAGGTCTTCGTAGTGCGAATGCTGCGCCGCGAGGATCAAGGGTTCATCGGTTTGGCTCGGTAGAAGCAGCCGCACGTCCACGCCGCGTTGTGCGGCGTGCTCCAGCGCGTGCAGCATCTGATGGTCCGGCGCGAAATAGGCGTCAGTGATGTAGATGTTGGTCTGGGAACTGGCTATCGCCGAGACCAATGTGACATAGATGAGGCTGAAACGTTCGGGCACGCTGAATATGACTCGCACGATCTGATTTCCCTTCTTATCGAGTGTCGGAAAATAATTGTGATCGCCGAGCGCCGGACCTTGTTGATACTTCCATTCGTTAATGAAGGCATGCTGGAATTCCGCGACCACAGGCCCTTCGACCTCGATATCAGTATCGCGCCAATATTCGAGTGGTCCTTTCTCTTCGCTGCCGCTAGGTCCACTGGCGTAGACCTCAGAGATGTTAATGCCGCCGGTGAATGCGACGCGACCATCGACCACGAGCATTTTCCGATGATTGCGATGGCTAAACGACCAGGGTAGTTTCGCCGCAAAAGGATTAACCGGTCGATATTCCAGTACTGCGATGCCATTCTGCCGCAGTTGATCGAAAAAACTCCTGGACGTTCCGAATGAACCAAGACTGTCATACTCAACGTTCACCTGCACGCCATGGCGCTGCCGCTCGATCAGCGCGTCGGCAAACATCTGTCCGACGGGGCCATCGGTAAATGTGTAGGTCTGCAAATTGATGTTGTCCTGGGCGCCACGAATCGCCGCCAGCATCGCTTGATAGGTCGCGGCGCCATTTTCCAGCACCGTCACCTTGTTGCCGAGGACGAGGGGGACATCACTCAGCCCTTGCTCGAAGGCAAGATGGCGATCGAGAATGTCGCTCGGGGTCTTCTGATGTTGCTCCAGCCGCAACATGACTCTCTCTGTCTGTTGGTCGGTTAATTCGCCGTCGGGCCCGACAAGATCTGAATGCGAATCATACAGCGACCTATCATGCAGCAGCGCATGCATGTCCGGAATTGTTCCACAGCCACTCAGCATGCATAGCAAGGCAAGGGACGAGAAAAATGCGCGCACCTTTATCATTTGTTTTTGGACTTCAATCGTAAATCACCTGGCATAAACCGATTCTCAAGATCGAACCTGGCCGTAGGCCGATTGTAAATTCTGGCTAGTTTCGCCGCATAATCGCCGGAAGTATGAAATCAAATAGATGCTTATATCTCTTTGAACCGCGCCGAAACTAACCAACAATCCTGATTCTGATTCCATGTCGGCTTAGATCGAGCAATCTACGGTCCAACCCGCCGGAAGGCAGCGCAGCCAGCGCTGGTGCCCCGCGGTCGATCTCCGCCGATTTTCGAACGGCCGGATTCGTTTCGAGTGTGACGGCAAATCGCGCGCCAACGGGCGCTTTTCTGAGCGCTGGAGCAACCTTTTCGCGTATTAGGTAAGTTTTAACCAAAAAGGTGGTAACAACGCTTAAGAACGTATGATTTTGACTAAAGAGAGAGTGAAACGTTAATTTGCATCAGGTGTGCATTCAGTGCACAATTACGGTCGGGGAGACGTTCTCTACATTCACATAGCTTGAGATCCAGTAGGAGGAGACAATTAGTATGAAGCGGATTGGTAGCCTTTTGATGGCTTCAGGAGCCGCGGGGCTCATCCTGTCGGCATTTGTTGCTGCATCGTCCACGACAGCAGTAGCGCAGGACGACGGGTCATGGAATCTTTCGCCCAGCACAGGCGAGGCTGCAACGCAGCCCGATTCGAAGACGCCGCCGCTCGTTCTAAGCGGATGCTGGAGCGGAACGATCGACGACACTAAGAACGGCGCGGGGACGGGATTCCTGTTCTTCGTTCAAGAGGGCACTAAACTTGGTGCCGGCACAGGTGCTGAGCTCGACATACCCAGCTTGGGCTCTGCATCGGGCCCACTCAAAGGGAAGGCCAATAGTCAAAATTTCGAGTTGGGCTTCCACGGAAAGTCCTGCAATATCTCATTTCATGGTAAAATCTCGAACTCCGGCGATCTAACTGGCATGTACCATCTGTCGAAGAAATGCTTCGGCCAAGTGCTAAAGGGAACCTTCGACTACACGTTCGACGTGACCAACGCGAGCTGTCCCGAGTAATATCTCCGATTCGCTCAATCCAGTCATGATGAGAAACGAGGCGTCCGACTTTGGTCGGGCGCCTCGCTCGCAACGGCAGAAGTTGGTTGGTGGCCAGCGCTAGCGCGTCAGAGGCGCCTTGCCGGTTCCGGACAGCGGAATCGTGTGCGGCGATCCCGGGGCGTTGTCGAAGATCATCAGCGTCGCAGCCTGAGGGGTCGTATCCTGCGGGCTGAAGCTTACCGTAACCTTGCAGGTTTTGCCCGGCTTGAGCGTTTTGTGGCATTGCGATTTGACCGCGAAGGCTCCCGGCGAGACTGTCTCCATCTGAATAGTCAGCGGCGGCCCTTTCTTCTTGGCGACGTTTTTGATTTTCAGCGCCTTCGGCTTACTCGACTTGCCGACGACCGTCGTCGTGCCGAATGAGAGCGTCGGTGGAATTACCTGCGGCGGGAAGGGAGGCGTTGCGGTCGGCGAAGGCGTCGGCGTCATAGTCATAGTCGAAGTAGAAGTTGCAGTCGCAGTTGCAGTGGCAGTTGCAGTGGGTGCGCCGGTTGCAGTTGCCGTAACAGTCGACGTAGCAGTCGCTGTCCGACTGGCTGTGGCAGTGGCCGTGGCGCTTGGTGTCGCCGTCGACGTGGTCGGAGCGCCAAATTCGACCACGAAGCCATCCCCCATTCCTCCCGATGCTGGCTGGAGCACGCCCGGAGTGGTGGGCAGATCATGCGAAGACGTAGTTCCCCCGATATAGGCGTTCTTCGCCGAGTCGAGCACGATTCCGTTGGCGCCGTCGGCTGCGTTGCCGCTCAGGAAGGTGGAATACGCCAGCCCGCTCCCCGTTGAGTTCAGTTCAGTGAAGAACATGCCGGTGGTATTCTCAGTCTTCTGGAAGGCGTCGGGGGTCACCGGAAAGTCGAGCGATCCTGCGCTGCCCGCCACGTAGGCGATCCCGGAAGAATCGTGCGCGATCGCATTGGCTTGGTCGGTGGCCTCGCTGCCTCCGAGGATTGTCGAATAGATCAGCGACGTCGCGTCACTATTGATCTTGGCGATGAACCCACTCGTCTTATTAGGACCACCTTGGATAGCGGTCTGAAAGGCACCCGCGGTTGTTGGAAAGTCACTCGAGCTTGTGTTGCCCGTCACATAGAGATCCTGCGAAGCCTGATCAAAACTGAGCGCGTTTCCTATATCGAGGCCGCTGCCTCCCAGGTATGTGGAATAGATAAGGCCTGTTCCATTGGAATTAAGCTTCGTGACAAACGCATTGGTACCGGTGCTGCTCTTAAACTTGTTTTGAAGAATGCCCGCAGTCACTGGGAAATCGGTCGAACTCGTCTGTCCGACCAGATATGCGTTGTTGCTGGTGTCCTGTGCGATCGCCTGAACGCTGTCTGTATTCGAGCCTCCGAGAAGGGTGGAATAAACCAGAGCACTTCCCGTGGAGTTCAGCTCCGTTACGGAAGCGTCACCGTTCCCGGCCTGCGTTGTCTGGAACGCGCCTGGGGTCGTTGGAAAATTGCTCGACGTCGCCGCAGCAACAACATACGCGTTGTTCGAATTGTCGAGCGCGATTCCCAATATCCGATCGTCACCGGTGCCCCCAAGATAGGTCGAGTAGACGAGCGCGGTGCCGGTCGGATCGATCTTGGTCACGAACCCGTTGAAATTCGTGCTTCCCGCAGTAGTTTGGAAGGCGCCGTCCGTCACCGGGAAATTCTGCGACGAAGTTTGTCCGCCGACGTAGGCGTTCTTGTTCGAATCCACCGCAATCGCGTGCCCGCTATCCGATGCGCTTCCGCCGAGATACGTCGAATACACAAGCGTGGTTGCGTTCGAGTTCATCTTGGCAACGAACGCGTTCGCATGCGTGCTGTTGATGCTCGGCTGGAACACACCCGCTGTGACCGGAAAATCAGTGGATGAGGTCTGGCCGGTGACGTAGATGTTGTGCTCTCCGTCTAGAGCGATCGCATTGAGGTGATCTATGCCCGAACCGCCGAGATAGGTCAGAAACTCTAGCTGGGGATCGATCACCAGCGGCTGGCTACGATCGTATTGATTCACCTTAAATCCAACCCGGTCGCCGTGCAGAACATAATTCCCGCCGATCGCATGCCGATGGTCTCCGAGGACCTGATAGACCTCCGGCCGCGGCTGAAAAAATTCTCCACCATCGAGGCCGATGATCACGTTGCCTTCATGATCGACGGTGATTTTGCGCACGCCCGGGAAACTGCATTTCGATCGCTTCGGGCTTGGCACTCGGTTTCACGACCAGGTCGTATTCGAGGGTCCGGCGCGAGCTGCCATAAAGGACCAGATCGATTCCCGGATACACCGAGGCGTACCTGACCCGCTTAAGTTCGGCACGCCTGCTCGCCAGCGCGCCGGGTCGCTTCCTATGAAATAATTGCTAACCGTCACCCTGGCGATCCTCGCCGCTGAGGGCGGGATGCGCATTCGCGCCCAAGAGCTTTAGCCGGAGAACCGCGCTGGAATTCCCGGGCCTGGTAAGCCTCATCACCGCCTCATCGCCGGTTAGGAAGAGACAATAGCCGGGCGCTCGCGAAAGGAATTTCACGCGACGGTCGAATTGACCCTGGTTCGGCTCGAAGGTCATCGGCGCGGCTGCGAGACGCGCGCCGATAATCGCCTTCGGTAGCACCTGTGGAGCGACGCCTGGCTCTGGACTCGTGCCGAGAACGACGCCGAATTCAAAGACCGAGGCCAAAATCAGGCAGCAAAGACCAATCCAGGGCTGGGCTCGACGTGATTGCTTTATTCTCAACCTACCCATCTCCCAATATCAAATATTTCTTAGTCTAAGATGACCGCGGTACTTATCACTGGCGTCGTGCGTTTTGCAATGGAAAATGAGGCGTTTCGACCAATTATCTTGTTTTTCCGCCGGAAAATTGTCCGATGATTTGGCTAATTGCCCAAAGATCAAAGCAGCGCTGTGCTGCAGAGAGCATCATCGCGTGCGCATTCGCCTTAAATGTTTCTCCGATCCGTCGCAGACCGCA
>CAVUUH010000029.1:0-78484 GCA_963744545.1 uncultured delta proteobacterium | reverse complement strand
AACCGAGAATCAAGAGTTTATTGTATATCCGCGGGCGGTCAACATAAGCTCTAACCACTCCTTCGATGGCGGGCAAGAAATCAACCACAACGCGACGCGCCGGCGCTGCGCGGCTGACGCATCTTGATGCGCGCGGGCAGATCCGGATGGTCGATGTCGGCGAAAAGCCGATCACGCGGCGCGAGGCGATTGCGCGTGGCGAGGTCAGGATGGCGCCGGCGACCCTCGACGCCATCGTCGGCGGAAAACTGAAGAAGGGCGAGGCGCTCGCGGCGGCACGCATCGCGGGAATCATGGCGGCGAAAAGAACGCATGAGATGATTCCGCTATGCCATCAGATTCCGCTTGAAGTCGTCGAAGTCGATTTCAATCCCGATGACGACCAACTCGACGCTGCAAATCCAGGCTCGCGCCGTGACCGATGCGCGCACTGGCGTCGAGATGGAAGCGATGGTCGCGGTGAGTGTGGCGGCGCTGACGATTTACGACATGGCCAAGGCGATCGATCGCGCGATGGATATCGGCGCGATTCGGCTGATCGCAAAACGCGGCGGCCGCAGCGGCGACTTCGTGCGCGCAGGGCGAGCACGGGTGACCCCTGCGCCCAGAGTTGCGCTGACGCGTTCGCGCGTGAGCTTGAAGTGAATTCACAGAAGGACAGTAGCCATCCTCAAGCCGCGGCACGCGGAGGAGGGCCGGTCCGCGGCGGCAATCCGTGGATTTTCTCGCAGGCGATCGAGCGCATTGACCCGCCATCGCCGAGGCCGGCGCTCTCGTCAGCGTGCATGACGCGGCGGGCGCGCTGATCGGAATGGGCTACTTCAATCCCGCGACGACGATCGCAATCCGGATGCTGGCGTGGGGCGAGACTCCCGCAATCGATGAGCTGGTCGCGCGCCGGTTGAAGAGCGCGCTCGGACTGAGAAAGCGATTCATCCGCGACGACACGATTGCGTATCGCCTCATCAATGGCGACGGCGACGGGCTGTCGGGCGTCGTCGTCGATCGATTCGGCGATGTGCTCGTCGTGCAACTTCTGACCGCCGGCGCGGATCGGATGCGCGAGACGATTGTCGCGGCGCTGAACGAGATGCTGCATCCGCGCTCGATCATCGAACGAAGCCACGGCGCGGTGAGAAAGCAGGAAAGCCTCGACGATCACGACGGCGGTTCTCGCCGGCGAATCCGTGACCGAAACCATCGCGGTCGAGAATGGAATCAAACTCAAGATTGATTTCGAGCACGGGCAGAAGACCGGCTACTTCCTCGATCAGCGCGACAACCGCGCGATTGCGGGCTCGATCGCGTCGGGCGCGCGCGTGCTCGACGCCTTCTGCTACCAGGGTGGATTCTCGCTCGCGGCGCTTGCGGGCGGCGCCAGCAAAGTCGTCGCGATGGATACGTCGGCGCGGGCGCTCGGATGTCGCGCGGCAGAATCTCGAACTGAATGAGCATTCCGCGACTGCGGTCGAGTTCGTTCATGGCGAAGCCGGCAATTTCATGGCCGAGACGCCGAATCGCTTCGATCTGATCGTTCTCGATCCGCCGCCGCTGGCGCGCAGCCGCGGCGACGCCGACCGCGCGGGACGGCTTTATGTCGAGCTCAACACGGTCGCGATGCGCGCGCTGGCGCCGGGCGGGCGTCTCATGACGTTCTCATGCTCGACGCATTTTCGTGCCGACGATTTCGTCCGCGCCGTGCGATTCGCCGCGTCCAACGCGGGCCGCACTCTTCGCCTGATTGCGCATCTCGGCCCCGGCCCCGACCATCCGGTGCTGCTCGGCCACGCCGAGGGCGAATACCTGACGGGCCTGCTGCTGGCGGATCTGTGACTTTTGGCCGCGATTTCTCACGCGCAAAATACGGCTTGCTAAGCTCGCGGGTTTGCTTGAGTATAGAGCAAATTTTTCCATGGGATCGGCCGAATGGAGCGAAAACTCCGCGCATACAGCTTAATCAAGACGCTCTTCGTTCTAATCGCGCTCGCGACCGCCGCGTGTCATCGCGAAGTTGCGATGCCGCCGCTGCCGCTGCGCAATATCACGCTCTACCGACAAATTTTTCGACGTATGGCCGACCAGCCCGACGCGCGCGTTTGTCGTCGGCGATCGCGGCAAGGTGCTGCTGACCGAGGACGGCGGCCGTCAACTGGAAGCGCATCGACATCGGCACCCAGCTCGGCATCTTCGGCATCCAGATGACCGACGATCAGAACGGCTACCTGTGCGGGCAGGACGGCCTCGTGATGCGCACGCGCGACGGCGGCAAGACCTGGAAGCGGCTCGACTCGCGCACGCATCTGTTCATTTTCGGCCTGTCGTTTCCCGACGCTAACCACGGCTTCTTTGTCGGCGACCGCGCGCTGGTGCTGAGCACCACCAACGGCGGCGAGACTTTCATCAAGCGCCACTTGCAGAAGATCTTTCCGCCCGAAATTTCCGACTACGCGCTGCCGTACGAGGAGCCGGTTCTCTACAGCGCGAATTTCATCGACGTCGATCATGGATGGGTGGTCGGCGAGCTGGGACGAATCTGGGCGACCGAGAATGGCGGCAAGAGCTGGACAGGAGCAGCAGGAATCGCTGCTGCCGCAATGGAAATGTCCGCCCGGACCCAACGACGATCCGCGCTTCCGCGATTTTCTGCTGCCGACTTTTTCAGCGTCTCGTTCCGCGATCAAAAGCATGGCGCGGCGTGCGGACTCGAGGGTTGGGTGATCCAGACCAGCGACGGCGGCAAGACCTGGACCTTTGCGCATCAGGCGGACAAGCCGGGCGCGCCGCCGGATACGCTGGTCCCGGGAGCGCCGCAGATTCCGGCGCGCGATCCGCTGTTCTCGATCGATCTGTTTGGCGGCGACCAGGGAATGACCACCGGACTGACGGGCACGGTGTTGCGCCTGCAGCCCAACGGCGCGTGGGCGCACGATCCGACAGTGCCCGCGATGCCGTTCCCGCTCAGCCAGGCGCGCTTCTTCGACGCGCAGCACGGATGGATCGTCGGCTACGGCACGATCCTGTACACCGAGGACGGCGGCAAGACCTGGCGCTTCTGCCAGGGATGAGCGCGAACGCGCGAGCAATGAGACTTCGGAGAACGCGATGACCTGGTATCGTTTTGGCGAATGGATTCTGCGCTGGCGCTTCCTGGTGCTGGCCGTGGTCGGCGCGCTGACCGCATTCTTCGGCTACTTCGCGGCGCAGACCCAGCTGGTCACCAGCTTCGGCGATCTGCTGCCGCAGAATCATCCGTTCATCCAGATCGCGCACAAGTACGACCAATATTTCGGCAGCATCAACAACGTCACGATCATGATCGAGGCGAGCGAGGGGACGATCTACAACCCCGAGATCATCAAGAAGATCGTCAACATGACGCAGAACATGGATCTGGTTTACGGGATCCAGCACGGATCGGTGCGATCGATCGCGACCTCCAGTTACTTCCGTCCGCTGGCCGGCGGCGTGATTCTCAACACGCCGGTCTTGCCCAACGGCGACATTCCCAAGACCCAGGCCGACCTCGACGAACTCGAGAGCAACGTCCACAAGAATCCCGGCGTGATCTTCGGCCGCTTCGTCTCGCTCGATGACAAGGCCGCGGTGATCGAGGGCAGCTTTCTCGAATCGCGGCTCGACTACACGCGCATCTTCGACGAGATTCGGAAGATCGTCGTCGATCCCGAACGCGACGATACGGTGCATATCTATTACGGCGGACAGCCGATGCTCTATGGATGGGTCTATCACTACACGCCGCGAATTTCTCTGGATCTTCGTCGCCACGGTGCTCGCCGTGTGGATCCTGCTCTATCTGTATTTCCACGATTGGCGCGGCGCGCTGCGGCCGACGATCTCCGGCGTCATCTGCGCAATCTGGGGCCTCGGCTTCATCCGGCTGCTCGGCTTCGGGCTCGATCCGCTGGTGCTCGTCATCCCGTTCCTGATAACCGCGCGCGCGGTCAGCCATTCGGTGCAGATGCACGATCGGTACTACGAGGAGTTCTACCGCCTGCGCGACAAGGAGAAAGCGATCCTGTCGTCGTTCGCCGAGCTGTTCGTGCCGTCGCTGTCGGGAATCCTCGCCGACGCTTTCGGGGTGCTGGTCATCCTGCTGGTGCCGGTGCTGTTTCTGCAAAAGCTCGCGATCACCGCGAGCTTCTGGATCGCCGCGATTATCGTGAGCGAGCTGATCCTCAATCCGATCGTCTACTACTACCTCGATCCGCCGCACATCGAGGTGATCGAAAAACGCGAACATGGCTTCTTCAAACGGATGCTGCAGTCGATCGCCAGGCCGATGCTCGAGCGGACCGGGCGTATCGTGACCTTCGCGGGGACGATCGCGGTGATCGCGCTGTGCGCGTTCTTCTGGACCGGCCTGAAAGTCGGCGACCCGTCGTCTGAATCGCCGATCCTGTGGCCCGACGTCGCCGTACAACCGATCGATGGCGGCGATCCAGGAGCGAGTTCGGCGCGATCGAGCAGTTCGTCGTCGTCGCGGAGCTGGCCAAGCGCAGACTCGCTCGATGATCCCAAGCTGTACCACGTCATGGACGAGTACGAGCGCTACATGGAGCGCGATCCGGCGGTGGGACGTACCTTCTCGGTCGCCGATCTGCTCTCGAACGGCGGCTCCGCGCTAAGAGAGTTCCATCCCAAGTGGAACGTGCTGCCGACCACGGCGCGCGGCACCGGACAACTGCTCGGCGGATTGCTGGCGGGAGCGTCTCCGCTGTCGACCGCGTACATCATCACGCCGCGGCGCGACGCGACGCAGATGACGGTGTATACGAAGGATCGCGAGGGCGAAAACGTCCAGCGCGTCGTGCTGCGCACGCAGCGGTTCTTTGATGAGCCGCAGCATCAGGTGCCGGGCGTCCATTTTGCGCTGGCCGCCGGAATAATCGGTGAGCTCGCGGCCGCCAACCAGGAAATCATCGACAACGATCTTCTGCTCAACGTGCTCGCGTTCGCCACTATCTACATAATATCTACTGGCTACCTATCGATCGTTCATGGCCGGTATCTATTTGCTATTCCCGCTGGCGCTCGCCAATGCGGCAATCAATGCCTACATGGGCGCTCACGATATAGGTATCAACATCAATACTCTGCCAGTAGTCACTGTCGGCGTCGGATTCGGAATTGACTATTCGATTTACATAGTAAGTCGCATCATCGAGGAGCTCGCGGACGGGACACGAACTCAAGGAGAGTACCTACACCGCCCTGGTTACCTCGGGAAAGGCCGTCGCCTTCACCGCGCTGACGCTGGTCGCGTCGGTTCTGTTCTGGTACTGGTCGAGCATCCGCTTCGACGCCGAGATGGGCCTGCTGCTGGCGGTCTGGATGTTCGTCTCGATGCTTGGCGCGATGACCATTTTGCCGGTGATGATCGTGACCTTCGATCCTGCCTTCATTCGCCGCGAGAAGGAGCGTGTACTCGCGTCGAAGCTGCTCGATCTCGAGGGCCACACGGTGGCCGCATCTTCCTAATCATCGACGCTCGTGGATAATCTGATCCGGTGCCCGCGATGAAACTCGAGCGGCTGGATCATTTCGGTATCGAGGTGACTGACCTCGCGCGCGCAGAGCGTTTCTATACCGGCGTGCTCGGGCTGCAGGTGGTGAACCGTTTCGGCGACCAGGTTTTGCTCGATTGCGGCGGCCAGAACCTTGCGCTGTTCGAGGTACAGCGTTCGCCGCTCGACGACGCCACGCGAAAATCGCTCATCGCGCATCCGCTCGGCCGCGGTCATCATGCGTTCAAAGTGAAGGCGAGCGATTTTGCCGTCGCGCGCGAACGTCTCGCGGCGGCCGGAGTCGAGAGCGCCGCGCCGATCGACTGGGGCGATCACGACTGCATTTACTTTCTCGATCCCGACGGCAATCTGCTCGAGATGGTGAGCTACCGCTGAATGCCGATCTGAAATCGCGCGCGTCCGTGGTTCACTGTCGATGAATTCGGGGCCCATGATTCGCGCGGAGGATCTCCGCAAGCGCTACGGCGACCGCGTTGCGCTCGACGGCGTGTCGTTCACCGTCAACGCCGGCGAGATCGTCGGCCTGCTCGGTCCCAACGGCGCCGGCAAGACTACGACGCTCTCGATTCTGTCGGGCGTGATTGCTGCCGGACTCAGGCCGCGCTTCGATCGCGACCCACGATCTCGCCACCGATCCGCGAGCAGCCCGTCGCAGCCTCGGCCTGGTGCCGCAATCGCTTGCGTTGTATCCGACCCTCACCGCGCTCGAGAACCTGATGTTCTGGGGACGAATCCAGGGGATGGCGTCGAGCGACGCGCTCAAGCACGCGCGCACTTTGCTCGAGGAAGTCGGCCTGGCAGATCGTGCTGACGACGAGGTGAACGAATTTTCCGGCGGCATGATGCGGCGCCTCAACATCGCGTGCGGCATGATGCATTTTCCGGCGGCGATCATGCTCGACGAGCCGACCGTCGGCGTCGATCCGCAATCGCGCGGGCGAATCTTCGCGGTGGTCGAAGCGGCAGCACAGGCGGGAGCCGCACTTCTCTACAGCACGCATTACATGGAAGAAGCGGAGCGGCTGTGCAATCGAATCGTGCTGATCGATCACGGAAACATAGTTGCGCAAGGTACCGACCGTGAACTGATCGCGCTGGCGGGAACGGAACCGCGGATTGAAATCATGACGAAAAAAGCGCTGCCGCCGGGATGGTCGAAAGGGATCGCGGGCGTCAGCGAAATGCCATGGGAAGTCGTCGACGGCTTCGCGGCCGCGGCCACGTTGAACAACCTCGACCAGGTGCCCGACGTCATTCGCCGCGCCGTCGAAATTGGCGACGAGGTGATCGAATTCCATGTGCATCGCCCCAATCTCCAGGACGCGTTTCTGAAACTCACCGGCCACGCGCTGCGCGACGCTCCATGAACACGGCGCATCCCAACTCGAGCGACCGGTTTTCCCGAGGCGATGATGCTGCGCGCGGTGTGGTTGACGATCGCCAAGGAATTCCTGCTCATCCGGCGCGACCGCGTCGGCTTGTTCATGCTGCTGGTCGCGCCAATCGCCGTCATCGCCGCCGCCGGCTTCTCGCTGGCAAAAATTTACGGCGGCCGAACCGCGCCGCGCGGCGAATATGCGGTGACCGTTTTCGACGAAGACCACGGCGCCATCGCGCGCGCGATCCTCGACGCGCTCGGCAATCAGCCGGACCTGACCGTCATTCATTCTTCGAGCCGGCGCGACGCCGAACAGACTGTGCGCGAGCGAAAATTGGCGGTGGTCGGAATCGTCATTCCGGCCGGAACCACCGATGCGATCGAGCACGGCCGCGGCGCGCAGCTCATTCTCTACACCGATCCGGTCAAGTATCTGCAGACCATCAAGGTCGAGCTGGCGCTTTCGGATCTGTGCAGAAAAATCACCGCCGGCGCCGCCGCCGACGCGCGCAGCCAAACCGCCGAACGGACGCGCGACTTTACCCATCAAGCTCGACCAAGCGCGCGAGTCCGCCGCGCAAGCCCGCGCCGAAGCCGCTCGCATGGCCACGCAGGCCGACGCGTCGCGCGCCGCGATCGGCGCCGAAAATTCGCGCGCACATCGAGACTGCGTTGAACTGCCGCGCGCGAACAAACCAAGCTCGCGCTCAACACCGAGCTTGATCGCATCCAGCGCAAGATCGACGCCGACACCGCCGCGCAGCAGGCGAAACTCGACGAGCTCAAGGATTATTTGAACCGTCTCGAAATCGCGCACGGCCAGTTCGAGAGCTGGTTCGGCCAATTGAAGCAGCTCGCCGGCAGCCACGCCGCCGACATCCCGCCGCCGCCGGCCATCCCGACTCTGCCTGCTGATCTGAATCTCGGCGGAATCAAGCTGGCACCGGTCGCGGAGCTTCGGGACGCGCGGGCCAGATCTGGAAAATGCGCTCAAGATTCCGCCGATCGATCTCAATCTGCCCGAGTTGCCGCCGGCGCCGAAAATTCCGCTGCTCAATATTCCCGAGGTGCCCGCAATCGATCCGAGCCTCTCGGTTCCCGGCTCGCTCGGACTCACCGAGGTCGATTTGAGCGGCAAGGAAATCGGCCAGTTCGCGGGATTCAACGCATTCGATCTCCAGGTGCCGGGTTTTGCCGTGACCTTTCTTTTGATCGGCATGTTGATGGGCGTGTCGCTGGCGCTGATCGACGAGCACGATTGGGGCACGCTCGAACGCCTGCGTTCCGCGTCGGCGCCGCTATGGGCCACGCTCACCGGAAAGCTGCTCGCGCGCTTCGTCGTCGGCTTCATCCAGATGGCGGTGCTGTTCGCCGCCGGATACGTGCTGTTCGGAATTTCGCTCGGACGCACGCCGGCCGCGCTGATGATGCCCGCGGCGGCGATCGCTTTTGCGGGCGCGGCCTTCGGCTTGATCGTTGCCGGAGTGGGCAAGACGCGCGACGCCGTTCTGCCCGTGGGTGCAATCGTGATCATGACGATGGCGGCGATTGGCGGATGCTGGTGGCCGATCGATTTCGAGCCGGCCTGGATGCAGCAGGTCGCGCTCGCGCTGCCGACCACGTGGGCGATGCGCGCGTTCAACGATTTGATGATCCGCAACCTCGCCGCGTCGAGCGCGGTGATTCCGGCCGCCGTCAATTTCGGATTCGGAATCATCTACACTGTTATCGGCGTCGCAATCGCGCGCCGCCGCTTCGGCTGATCGCACGAAAAGTGAAAGGGGAATTTGCCAATTGAAAAAATCCGCAAATGAATTTCGCGGCGTCTTCACTCGCGCACTGATGGTGCTGGGCGCCGCATTCGCGCTGATTGCTTTCGAGCCGGGCGCGGCCCGCGCAGCAGTGATGCGATTCAAGATCGACGTCGACCGCAGCACCGTCAGCGTGACTGTCGCGGAGCCGGCCGCCTGGATCCGCGGCGACGCCACCGGCACGTTCCGGATTATCGACGGCGCGGTGAGCTTCGATCGCGCAAACATTTCGCGAACCGCCAAGGCAAGAATCCTGATCGACGCGAGCAGCTACAACAGCTACAACGCATCGCGCGATCGATCCGTCACCGAAAAATCGCTCGAGGCCGACAAATTTCCCGACCATCGGATTCGAGAGCAACAGCGTCGTCGGCGTCGTCATGACCAGTCCCCACGAAGGCACCGCGATCGTGACCGGCTACCTTACCCTCCACGGCGAATCGCACGCGATGACCATGTCGGTGCACGCGACGCTCGGTGCTGACGGCGTTTTCACCGGCGACGGCGAAGTGAAATTCAACTACGAAGATTTCGGCGTCAAGGTTCCCGCCGCTCTGTTCCACACGCTCCTGGCCGGCGACGAGGCGACCGTTCGCTTTCATATCGTCGCGGTCAGTGAAGCCGCGCCCCGCCGGTGCCGCGGCGGCCTCCGCATTAAACTCCGGTTGTCCGCGAGGCCGTCCATCAACTACAAACTTGAGCATGATGGAATTAGCGATTTCTCCGCGCGACGCAAAGCTCCCGGCCGCGGTAACTGAATCTGGCAGCCGCGATCGAAGCCGACGGCGGTGCGGCGCTCGCCGCCTACCAGGAGCCGGTCGGCGACCACTGGCATCTGTTCGCGATGCTGCCGCTGGCGAAAGTGGAGGCGACGCCGTATCAGCGCGACCTCTCGCCGGCGCATCTCAAGCGCATGATCGAAGTGATGAAGAAGCTCGATCGCTTCACCGAGCCGATCGTCGCCGTTTACACCGCCGGCACCTACTGGACTCCCAACGGCAACCATCGCCGCGCCGCCGCGGTGAAGTCCGGCGCCAAGATGATTCCCGCGATCGTGATACCGGATCCCGAGGTCGCCTTTCAGATTCTCGCGCTCAACACCGAGAAGGCGCACAACCTGCGCGACAAGGCGCTCGAAGTCATCCGGATGTATCGCGCGCGGCTCGAGGACCGGCCCAAATCCGCCGAGAAGGACTTCGCGTTCGAGTTCGAGCGCGCGCACTACATCACGCTCGGCCTGCTCTACGAAAAGAAATCCGCGGTTTTCGGGCGGCGTTTACGCGCCGCTGCTGAGCCGCGTCGACACCTTCCTGACCAAGCCGCTCAAAGAGTCGATTGAAGATCGCGAGGAGCGCGCGGCCCAGGTCGAGCGCGCCGACGATTTGGCGGTCGAGCTGGTGGCAGCCGGCAAGAAGCGCGGCCTGATGCATCCTTATCTGAAAAATTTCATCGTCGCGCGATGCAATCCGCTCACCCGCGCGCGAAAAAATCTTCCGACCTGCAAGGCAGCGCTGACCAGCATGGTCAAGGCGCTCGAGGAATTCGATCTAGGCAAAATCCACTTCGGCCAGATTCGCGACGCAGCCCAAATCGCCGCCGCCACCTCGTCGCCGATTCCAACTAGCCTGAAGACGCGAGCGGCGTTCGCGATTACTTGCGCGCCGAGCGTGGCGGCGTCCACGCGGCGAAGGTTTGCGAGCATCTCGAGAGTGCGCGTTACGTAGGCGGGCTCGTTGCGCTTGCCGCGATATGGCTCGGGCGCGAGATAGGGTGAATCAGTCTCGACCATCACGCGATCGTCGGGGACGATCGTCGCGGCCTCGCGAATCGATGCCGCATTCTTGAATGTGATGATTCCCGAGAACGAGATGCAGAAGCCGAGCGCGAGGAACTCGCGCGCCGCGTTGGCATCGCCGGTGAAGCAATGGATGACGCCGCCGCGCGCCGGAATCCCGGTCTCGCGCACTATCTCGACCAGGCGATGCTCGGCGTCGCGACAATGAATCACGATTGGCAGGTCGAGTTCCGTGGCGAGCGCGAGATGCGCGCGCAGTGACGCTTCCTGCGCTTCCGGCGGCGAGTGCATGTAGTGGAAATCCAGTCCGCTTTCGCCGATCGCGACGACTTTTTTCGACGCGGCGAGATCGCGCAACTGCGCGATTCGATCGGGCGTGCAATCCTTGGCGTCGTGCGGATGCACGCCGACGGCGGCGAAGATATTTTTATGACGCTCGGCGATTTCGACCGTCAATCGATCGTTTTCGATCGCACCGATCGCCCCGACCGAGATGATTTGTGCTACGCCGGCATCGGTTGCGCGCGCGATCACCGCTTCGACGTCGTCGCGGAACTTCGCGTCCGCGAGATGACAATGCGTATCGACGATCATCAAGCGGGCGCTTTCTTATCGATGCGCGGGAACAGCGGTGTCGTTGGATTTACGTGATGGCCCGGCTTGATGCCTTCGCCGTAGGGCGCGCGCGCGAGCTTCTCGTCGACGTTGAGCAATCCCTAGAATCTTTTTCGATGTCACCGGCATGAAGGGCTCGAGGTTGTCGGCGACGACGCGCAGTCCTTCGACCAGGTTGGCGAGGATTTGCGCGACGCGCGGAAGCTTGTCGGCATCCTTGGCGAGCGTGAAGGGCGCGGTCGCGACGATGTACTTGTTGGCCGCATCGAGCGCCTGCCAGATGGCTTCCAGAGCGCGATTGAACGCCAGATCCTCGACCAGAGGGGCTATCCGCGAAGGTATCGAGCTGAACGTCTCGACCAGCGCGACGTCGAGTGGATCGGTCGCCGGCGCCGGGGACGCCGTGATTGCGCCTTCGAAGTATCGCGCCGCCATCGTGAGCACGCGGCTGGTCAGATTGCCTAAGTCGTTCGCGAGATCCGAGTTGTAGCGATCGATCACGCGCTGTTCGGTGAAGTCACCGTCGAGGCCATAGGTGTATTCGCGCAGGATGAAGAACCGCAGCACGTCGGGACCGAGAGTTTGCTGATAGGCGACAGGATCCTGGATGTTGCCCGCGCTCTTCGACATTTTCGCGCCGCCGAAATTCAGATATCCGTGAACGTTCAGATGACGAAAGAGCGGCAAGCCGGCCGACAGCAGCATCGCAGGCCAGTAGGTCGCATGCGTCTTGAGGATGTCCTTGCCGATGAAGTGCTCCGTCACCGGCAGGATCGCATTCAGCGTTGCGTCATCGGTATTAGGCAGCTCGCTGAGATAGGCCCAGAAGGCGTCGTACCAGACATAGGTCACGTACTTATCGTCGAAGGGCAGTGTGATGCCCCAATCGAGGCGCGACTTGGGACGCGAGATGCATAGGTCTTCCAGCGGATCGTCAAGCATCCGGAGCGCTTCGTTGCGATAGCGCTCGGGACGGATGAAGTCGGGATTCTTCTCGATGTTGCGGCGAATCGCCTCGCGATGCTGCTCGAGCTTAAGGAAGTAGTTGCCCTCCTTGATACGCTCGACGGGAGTGTTATGCACCGGGCAGATGTTGCCGGGTAGCAGTTCCTTCTCGGTGTAGAAGCGCTCGCATCCTACGCAGTAAAGGCCTTCATAGTCCTTGAAGTAGATGTCGCCGCACTCAAAGGAACGCGCGAGCATCTTCTGCACGAATGCCTGATGCACCGGGTCGGTGGTGCGGACAAAGTAGTCGTAACTGACGTCGAGCCCGGCCATTCCTTGTCGAAACAGCGCGCTGATCTTGTCGGCGAACGCCTTCGGATCGAGTCCCAAAGCTTCAGCGGCGCGCTTGTTCTTGTCGCCATGCTCGTCAGTGCCGGTGACGAAAGTGACGTTGGCCGCGCCGAGTTTGCGGCGCTGAAACCGCGCGAACGCGTCGGTCGCGAGCGCTTCGTAAGCGTGACCGACATGCGGTGGGCCGTTGCTATAGGCGATCGCGGTCGTGATGTGGATGCGGGAAGACATTTGATTAATTGTACGCGAAATCCGCAGTGGGTTTCATCTTTCACTGCTTTCCTTCGGCAGCGGTTGAAGAACCATGGCTCGATTGACAGGCTCTCGGCGCGATGGAAAAATCGGGCGAAATTTTCCGGGTGAGTTGACCGGCGAAGAATTTGCCAACGCGGGGGAGGTCGTCGCGGGGAGGGGTCCATGGCAGTTCGGATTCGGCGCTCTACGTTTGCGGCAATTGTGTTGCCGGCTTTGTTCCTGGCGATTGGCGGGATTGGCGCGCGCCAACACTATGACCGTCAATACCTGGACAGCGGCAGTCAACCGGCGCCCCTGTGGACGCTCTCGACAATACACTGACGATCGCGCTCGACTCGGCAGCCATGATCGACTTTATTCTAATCGCAAATTGCGTGGACGCGTTTGACGATCCAGTGACGACCGACCAGCGGCTCTCTACCGGCCCGATGACGGCGAAAGCGTCTCGACGTTGGTGCTTATGAGTCCGGTGCGGTGCGCCTATCGGCTGGCCCAAGAGTGAGCGGGTGCAGATAGCCCGTTCCAGTACTGCGAATTCGGACATGGTCAACATGGCGTTCACCTTTACGATTAACGGCGCCCGGACTGCGACGCCGATGACGATGCGCTCAACTGGGTATCAACGTCTCGCTGTTCGGCAGCACCTGCGCCGATATTCCTGCCAGCGGACTGGAGCTATCTCTCAGTCCGTTCGTGGTGCGTACCGTCAATCACCAAAGCTACGGAACGCTCTTCCAATCGTTTCCGCCGGAGACGGTCTCGGCCCGGATGTCTGCGCTCCCAGCTCCGGCCGGGTCATACGGGGAATGGACGCTGAACCTCGAGGTGGCTGGCCTCGATACCTCAGCGCTAGGTCTCGGAGGCAGCAATCCGTTTGCGCTGGTATTGACGAATGCAGACGGCGACCGGGCGGGATGCTTCGACATCAATAATGCGATTGTTGGCAACCAGATCCCGACGCGGGGACATACTGTGCAGCGCGGAGTGAGGCGCTAAGGCATGACGGGGCGCTTTGCTAATCCGAACTACTATTAGCGCTAACACTTTTTCAGAAAAATCGCGGGCGGGGTGCCGATGACACCCCGCCCGCGTGATTTCTGGTATTTCTGGCCACTTTTCCTACTCTATGTGACAGTTGGCGGGCCTGAGAGTTTTGCCGAGCGTTACTAGTCAGCTAACTGTGCTATTTGCCAACGCGGCTTTACTAGCTGCGGAAGGGGTCCAATGGCAGATCGAATACGGAGCTTTGCGTTCGGGGCGGTGATTCTGCCGTTTCTGTTTCTGGCGATGGCCGGGGTAGCCAGCGCCATCGTTCCTACTGTAATCACTGTCAACACGCTCAGCGGCGAGCCTGCGCCCGGCCTGTGCAGTTTGCCCGACGCAATCTCGGCGCATGACGCACCAGGAACAGCGTTCAACGCGTGTGCGCTTGGTAGCGGAAACGACATAATAGACTTCACCGTAACCGGGCAGATCACGATTGATGAAACGCTGCTCGTTACCAGCGGCATTTTGTTTATCGAGGGTCCGATCTCAGGCGGGCCGCCGGGGCCGGGGCCAGCAGGCGGCATCACGATCAGCGGCGGCGGCACTGTTGGAATATTCCAGGCCCTCGCGGGAACCACGGTCACGCTGGCAAACCTGACCCTGACCGACGGATTCGCGATTCCGGGCGGCGGAGCTATATTAGCTGACGGGACAGACCTGGAGGTTTTCTTTTGCCTCCTCTCGGACAACACTGCAGAAAGTGCTGCAACTCCCCCTCGTTGGTGGTCTGGGTGGGGCAATCCTTGCCGAGGCTGGCACTGTAGAAATCGTCAATAGCACGTTTGCTGGCAATACTGCGGTGACTGGTTCGATTCTCGGCAGCGAAGGCGGCGCCATCGAAAACACTGGCGCGACGGCGATTAAAATCACCAATGCCACCTCTCGGGAAATACAGCTGATTTCGGTGGTGGCCTGGGTTCCACAGGTTACGACCTAAAAGGCACATCCTCGCGGACAACACGGCCATATCCGGCAACAACTGCGACAATCCAGTTGCCAGCGACGTCGGCTTCAATATCGAGGACGACACCAGTTGCGACTTTACTGCAGGCACCAGCCTGAACAATACCAATCCTTTCTGGAACCGTTGGCTAACAACGGCGGGCCGACGGATACATTTGCGATTGAGACCTCTCCGCTGGTTAGTCCTGCGCTCAACCTGATCCCTGTCGCGAGATTGCACTGATCAGACCGGCGCGCCACTGTAAACCGATCAGCGGCTGTTTGCGCGACCCGATGCTGCCAACCTCTCACTTGCGACAGCGGCGCATACGAGGCTTTCTCGGAGCCGCCTTTAACGCTGATCAGCGAGAAAGTGCAAATAGCCCGATCGACCAGCGCAAATTCAGACGAGGTCAATATTGGTATAACTTTCTCATCTAACGGCGACCCGGATTGTGATATTGACGAAGATGCGCTGAATAATGGCATCGAGCTCTCGCTGTTCGAGGGCACATGCGCGGCTCTTCCCGCCACCGGACTCAGCCTGAACCTCGATCCGTTTGTGGTGAGGACCGTCAATCACCAGAGTTACGGAACTCTCTTCCAATCATTTGGTCCAGAGACGGTTTCGGCCAGGATGGTCGCGATTCCGTCGATGGTATGTGGTGAATGGACACTGAACCTCGAGGTGGCCGGTCTCGACACAGCGGCTCTGGATTTAGGAGGCAGCAATCCGTTTGCGCTGGTATTGACTGACGAAGAGGGCGACGGCTCGGGCTGCTTCGACATCAACAATGCGATAGTCGGCAACCAGATTGTTGTGCCGAAGCACACAGTCAGACGTGGGGTGCGGCGATGATAAGAACGATCTGAACTCATGACTGCTCAACGCGGGCGGGGTGTCGATACCCCGCCCGCACTATTTTTTTCCACGATTGTTTTGATACTGACGGACTCGGATCTTCACCCGCTTTGGATGCTTTACTATCGCGCACGCGATATTCGGCACTCAGATCCAGACGCCGAGCCGTTCTGTGCGCCGGGAAGTACGTCGCTAAATTAGGTCAGCTGCCAAATGCAGGGACGTCCTATACCAGTTCGCTGGTACGGGACGTCCTTATTGGTTTCTGCAGTTCGGTTTGATAGCGCCTGGACGCGGTCATCATAGCGAGTCATCGGCTCGCTGCGTTGACAAAGCCTGCCAGGTTTACCGAAACACTTTGAACATCGCCCTTAGGACACACCCCTTGACGAAACGTACCTGTAATCTGGAGGTTAGTGTTCACCGCGCCTAGCACTTTTCTCTTTGGCTTGAACGTAACCTGGTAGCTGCAGGTCTTACCGGGCTTCAGGCGGTTGATTGTTTCGCAGCTTCCGCCGGTTACCGAAAAATCGTCGTTTGCATTCCCACCCATTATGGTTTCCGTCAGGTCAAGCGACCCAACCGGCTCGTTGTTTTGGACCGTGAGCGGCAGGGTGACCGACTTTTTGACCGTGACGTCACCGAATGCGAGAGTGCCGTCGGGAGTAGTCGTCAGATAGACATTGAAGACGCATCCAGGTGTCGCAGTCCCGCTGGGGCTAGGCGTCATTGTAGGTGTTGCGCTCGGCGTCGCGGTCAAGGTCGGCGTGGCCGTGATCGTGGCCGTCGCAGTCGGAGTAAGACTCGCCGAAGACGTCGCTGTTGAGGTCGCTGTCGTTGTAGCTGTGCTGGTTCCGGTCATTGTCGGAGTCGAGGTCGTGGTTGCAGTAGCTGTCGACGTTGCGGTGCTGGTGGCCGTCGCGGTTGCCGTTGGGGTTGAAGTCGCCGTTGAGGTGGCAGTTGCCGTAGCTGTCGGCGTGGCTGTGCGAGTGTGGGTCGCTGTGGCGGTTGGCGTCGCGCTGGCTGTCGCGCTCGCGGTAGCAGTCGTGGTGGGCGTCGGGGTTGCCGTCGCGCTCGAAGAGCTCAATGCGCCGAAGGTGACGGTAAAGGCGAGCGGGTACCCGTTACACGCCAGCCCGCCTGTATGATCGTCATAGGTCCATGCATACTGATGAGGGCATGCATTCGAGAAGGTTTCGTAGTAGGGCGTGGTTCCTCTGTCCTGTCCATTACCCGAGGCCCACAGCGCAGCCGCTTCCCATTCCGGGTTGAGCGGGGCGCCAATCCCGTCGAAAAAACCGCTGCTGGTATCGAAGGTGCCGAGGCCGGTCGTCGGCAGATCGTACGCGGGAAGGCAAGCAACTCCGGTACTCACGCCGGTAGCCGCGACGCAGGTATAAACCGGACTGTTGGGATAACCCCCGCAATGATTCCCTATGTCACTAGCTGAGTTACAGTCTGTTACTGGTAATCCGATTGGAGTTCCCCCCTGATTGCTCGTCGCGCAGATTCCCACATAGGACGGCAAGCCAGTGATTCCAGAGTTGGTGGGACCTATGAGGCAGGATTCACCGGGAGCACAATCAATATCGCCCCAGCAGGTGGGCGTGCCCTGGTTGCCCGAGAACATCGTCACACCTACATGCGAACTACTAACAACCCCGCTATCGTTAGCGGCGTCATACATGTCGCGGTATTCAGAACCGTCGGAGATGAAAGGGATACCGTGAACGCTGCTGCTGGAGATAGCAGTATCGCACCTCAGGCTTGAGACTCCCGGTGCGCTCACTGGTGAAGGATAGTCACTACCACATAGCTTGCCAGGAGCGCCGCATCCGATGACACAGGTCATGCCGCCGAGACAGGAAGCTCCGCCACCAGGAGGACAGGGTTCGCATGCTCCGCTTTGGCAGGTTCCGCCACCGCAACTGCCGGAACCGGTAGGCGGTTCTATTACCTGCAAAAGACTCGGACAAATGGTGTTGAGATCGGTGTTACAGCTAGTCGCGTAACAGGCTGGATCGGTCGTCGGACCTGATGGAGTAAAGTCCAAGGTTACATTTATCGGATTATTGTATCCTGCGAGATTGGTTACATCGTAGCTGGCGGCGCCACTACCCCCGTCAGCCGCAGAATTGTCAGTGATTTCGAATTGGGTAGCCGGCGTCCCCGGACCCGCGTCTGCTGAATTGCTGTCCCATGTGCCTTGACACTGGTACAAGCCGCTGCCGCAATCACCCGTTTTACATACTCCGCCGGTGAACCCGCAGAAGGAACCGGCCGTATGTGGAATGGAACCGGCAAAGCGACGCAAACCGAATCCGAGAGCGCACTCTGCAGCTCCCCTTGGTGCCGTCTGGTGCTGCAATCGATCACGCACTTCCGCCATAGCAGATGTGTTGTTTTTAGTCGGTTGGTTGCCGTTCTGCGCGCAGTTAGTTGCCGCTCGTGCAGCACTGAGCTCGAGGAAGTGCATGTCGACGTAATCTTTGTCCGGATCCTGGCCGAATGTGTCGGCGAAGTTGCATTCGGTGCGCGCCCAGAAAATTCCCGACGTCCAATCCGCCGGCATACACACGCTCTTCGAATCACCGGAGTCCAACTCCCAGTTGGCGCTATTGTCCGGGAGCAGGATAGAGCCGGTACTGACGTTCTCACCAATCCAGATTGGATAGGGATTCTGATTTGTGAGCGTCACACTGGTGGAAGTACAGGTAGGTGCGCCGGCCGGCTGCGGCTGCTGGGCAAAAGCTGTCGTTGAAAACGCAGACAACAGGAACAGAAGCGACAATCCGAGTGACACTCCAGCCTGCTGGCTGCGATCCATCCTTACCCTGCGCATGTGAATTTCTCCCCTCCCCGACGCGACACTCTGAACGAATTTAACGAAGTGTAGGGTTTTTCTACAGCCTAAAGCTAAGCGAAGCAACAGGATCCGCCACGTTTTTTACGAAATGGCGATCGTGGCTGGCGCAAAATCGAGAAAAACAGGTGTGCGATGTCGCTGCGGCGCGACGAGAAGAGCAGCCTACTGTAGTAGATGGACGGCTGGCTATTGCGGGCGGGAGGCGACCAGATCTTCCAGCGTTACTTCGACGACGCCGCCGTCTTCTTCGCGCTGAATCAGCACTGTCTGCTTGAGGATGTTCTGGCGGACGACTTTGCCGTCGCCTTTGACGCATTGCACGCGCTTGCCGAGATTGGGGAGCGCGCGCTTGAGTTCGACGTAAGTGGCGTATTCGTAGCGCAGGCAGCACTTGAGCCGTCCGCACATCCCCGCCAGTCGCGAAGGATTGAGCGCGAGGCCCTGCTCACGCGCCATCTTGACCGTCACCGCCTCGAAGTCACGCAGCCAGCTCGAGCAGCATAGCTCGCGTCCGCATGGACCGAGCCCGCCGGTGACCTTGGTCTCGTCGCGCGCGCCAATCTGTTTCATCTCGACCCGAACGCGCAGCGTGTTGGCGAGATCGCGGACCAGGTCGCGGAAATCGACGCGGCCCTCGGCAACGAAATAGAAAGTGACCTTGCGCCCGTCGAAAGTGTAGTCGGCGTTAACCAGCTTCATCTGGATGCGCGCGCTCGCGAATCCGCTCGACGCACATCCGGCGCGCGTTCGCCTCGCGCGAGATATTTTCCTTTTCGAGGTAGAAATCGTTGTCGCTGGCAATCCGGATGATAGGACGCAGCTGCGAAAGATCGATCGTCTGCGCGGGCTCGTGCGGCTCTATCTCGACCGTGCCGACGCGCGCGCCCGCCTCGCTCTCGACCAGCACGCGCTCACCGCGCCGCAGCTCGCGATCGCCGGCCAGGAAATTGTACAGGTGGCCGGTCTGCTGCAGACTGACCGCGACAATCTTCGGCAGCGACGGCGCGCCTTCAAACGGATCGATATCTGCCACTATTTTCTACTCACCCCGCATCGCATGACCGGCTATCGTCCACCAATTCTCCGCCTGCATCCGCGGATTGGCATTCTCTCCAACCGCCGCGCTGGCGCGGACCGCAGCGTCGATACATTTCACGACCGCATCGACCGCCATGCTATCAGCCAGGCTCATCAGCTTCGACCGCGTCTCGGGCGGAAACGCGACGAAGTCGGTCTTGAGCAGTTTGTAGCATAGTATTTCCTCGAGCAGTCTGGCGAGCAGCTCGAAGTTGCCGGAGGCGGCGTCGCGATTGGCAAAAAACTCCTGCGCGAGCGATTGCGCGCGGGCGAAGTCGATCGATTTTCCATGGCTGAGAGCGTCGAGCAGCTCTTTCATCGGCGGTTCGTCGCCGTCGGCCAGCGCGATCGCATTCGCAGCACTGCCTCGCGCCAGCAATGCAATCGCACTCGCGCGAGCTTTGTCGGTGACGCCATGCGCGGCGAGAATCGCCTCGATATCGGCGGGCTGAAGCGCCGGAAATCTGACGACGCGCATGCGCGATCGGACAGTGTCGAGCAGCGCGCGCTCGCTCGCCGACACCATGATGATAATCGCGTGGCCGGGCGGCTCCTCGAGCGTCTTCAGCAGCGCGTTCTGCGCGGGTTCACCGAGCACCTCGGCGTCGTCGATAATCGCCATGCGAACGGGCGATCGCGACGGCCGGACTCCAAGCCGCGCAATCAGGTCGCGGACCTGGTCGATCAGGACTTCGGAGCGGCCGACGGGACGCGAGACATAAGTGAAATCCGGATGCACTCCGGTCGCGATTTGCACGCATGCCGAACAGCAATCGCATCGCGGCGCGTCGGTGTCTCCTGCGCGCGCGCGAGTGCGCTCGGTCTGCGGCGCGATTCGCACCGGGCAATGCGATGTGGTGCAGCAAAAATTCTCGCCGGGCGATCGCTCGCACATCATCGCATGCACGAGGCTGGTCGCGACCAGCGCTTTGCCGACCCCGCGCGGACCCGCGAACAGATACGCGTGCGATGGACGGCTGTGCAATTCGGCGAGCAGCCGCGTTGCGATTTCGCGATGCCCAAGAATTGAATTTATCGGCATGACGACTCGATCATCGGCGGGCGAGCATCTCGTCGACGGCGCGGCGGATGTCGGCGGTGACGGCTGCCACTGGACGGTCGGCGTCGATCACGACGACGCGCGCGGGCTCGGCTTTCGCAATCGCGAGAAAGCCGTCGCGCACCTTGCGATGAAATTCGGCGCGCTCGCCTTCGAATCGATCGGAGCCGCGGCCCGTGCCCTTCGCACGCGCGCGAGTGCGCTCGAGCCCGGTCTCGACCTGCAGGTCGAGCACGATCGTGAGATCGGGCGTCACATTATCGGTGGCGAGCCGATTCAACTCGCCCAGCAATTTGAGATCGAAGCCGCGGCCGTAACCCTGGTAGGCCGTGGTCGAATCGGAGTAGCGATCGGATATCACGATCTCGCCTGCCGCCAGCGCGGGCCGCAGTTTTTCGCGCACGTGCTGCGCACGATCGGCGAGCACCAGCAGCAGTTCCGATGCAACGTCGAGCGACACCGCCGGATCGAGAAAGATCGCGCGGATCGTTTCGCCGGCGCGCGTGCCGCCCGGCTCATGCGTGACCGTTACGCGGCGTCCATTCTGCGCAGCGCGTCGCCGAGAATCGCGGCCTGCGTGGTCTTGCCGCTGCCCTCGACCCCTTCGAGCGTGATGAAAACGCCGGCTGCCATGGTTATCGGCTAAGATACCAGCGCGCGAGTTCCGGCTGAAACAGCGCGAACACGCCGGCGGCCAGCGCCAGATATGGCCCGAACGGAACTTCGGTTTTCAGAATCGAGACGTCCGCTTCCTCCGGATCGGTCGCGGGATCGCCGAGCGGACCGGGCGCACTCGAACCGCCGCCCGTGAGTGCGAACGCGATTCCGCCGATCGATCCGATTACCGAACCGAAAAACATCGTGAAGAAAACTCCCGGGCCAGCCGAGAAATCCGCCCACCATTCCTAGCAGCCACACGTCGCCGAGGCCGACGCCCTCGCGCCCGCGCACCAGCTGGTAGAAATAGCCGGTGCCCCACAGGACACCGCCGCCCACGAGGATTCCGATGAGCGAACTTTTCCAGCCAACGTCGGGCATCATGGTCGACGCCGCGATGAATCCCACCAGCGTGCCCGGCCAGGTGATGATGTTCGGAATCAGCCGCCAGTCGTAGTCGATGATCGCGACGATCCACAGCGCGGCGCATAGCACGAAACGCGCGATCGCGTCGGGCAGTGGAAATGCGAAGTAGAGATAGAGCGCGATGAGCGCCAGTCCGAATTCGGCGAGGAAATGACGGAACGGAATCGGCGCGCCGCACATCACGCATCGCCCGCGCAGCCCGAGGTACGCGAGAATCGGGATGTTCGCCCACCACGGAATCGCACGCTCGCAGCTCTCGCAATACGATCGCGGCGTGATGATCGAAAGATCGCGCGGCAGCCGGTAGGCGACCATGCAGACGAAGCTGCCGACGCACGCGCCGAACACGAACGCAAACGCGCCGCCGATCCCGGTGGGCATGTCGAGTGTCATCGAGTCACCGCCTCCCCTGCTTTACCGGACTCGTCGCCGCGACGCTCACAATAATCTTGCGCTCACGCGGCCCGTCCAGTTCCACGAACATCACGCCCTGCCATTTGCCGAGCGCAAGCTTACCCTGGCGCATCGGGATATTTATCGAGGTCGAAAGCATCACCGACAGAATATGCGCCTGCGAGTTGCCTTCGCCATGCCTGTAACCATTTTCGCGCGGCACGATACGTTCGAGTTGCGCGAGCATATCGGTAGTCACGTCGGGATCCCAGTTCTCGGAAACGATCACTGCGGCGGTCGTATGCGTGACGAAGATGTTGCACAGCCCGCTGGCCGCGCCAATTTCCGCCAGCGCATGATTGACCTTGTCGGTGATATCGATCAGCTCGACGCGCGCCTTCGTCTTTATTTTTACGTCGACCATGTAACTACTTTTGCGCGGCGCACAGGTCGATGGTCAAATCGTAAGTGGCCTTGATACCGCGATTCAGATTGTCGACCGACAGGCGTTCGTCGTCGCCGTGGATGCGCGACAATTTCTCCTTCGCCGAGAATCACGGGGACGAATCCGTACGCCGGCACGCCCTTGTCGCGGATGACGCGCGAGTCCGTACCGCCGGTCGTCATCCAGGGCACCACGCGCGCATCTTTGAAATCGCTCGCGACGACCTGCTTGATCGCATCCCAGGCCTCGCCGGAAGTCGGTGACGGCGGCGCGTCATCGGGCCGTTGTATATAGTCAATCGTGAAGTCGCCGGGACCCAGCAAATCGCGCAGACGCTTCATAAACGCGCCGGCGTCGGTGCCGGGCAGCAGACGGCAATCGAGTCCCGCCTCGGCGACGGTAGGCACGACGTTCACCTTGACGCCCGAGTTCAGCATCGTCAGCGAAATCGTATCGCGCATCAGCGCCTGGATTTCGTAAGGGCTGAGGACGCCGGTCATCGCAGCCTCGACGACATCAGGCTGATCGAGATGCGCGAGTTGGAACGACGCGGGACTCGGCTCGAGCGGCGCGATCGATTCCATCGCGTCGGCGAAAATCTTCGTGATTCGAATCGGCGGCTGTTTTTCCAGCAGTCGATGCAGCGCGTTGATCAGGATCAGATTCGGATTGTCAGGCCTCGGCACCGAGCCGTGTCCGCCCTTGCCTCGAACCGTGACGTGAAGCCAGTTCACGCGCTTCTCCGCGACCGCAACCGTGAAGGTGATGCCCTTGAGTCCGAGCCAGTCGGGCGCGCCCTCGCCGCCCTCGTTGAACGCGAACGCGGGATCGATCGCGTCCCAATGATTTTTCACCATCCAGGTCGCGCCGTTCTCGCCGCCGGCTTCCTCGTCGGGATTCACCATCATCTCGACACCGCGCCTGAGCTCGACGTGATTACGCTTCAGCGCGAGCAACGTCATCAGCGCCATGATCCCGTGCGCCTTGTTATCAATCGAGCCGCGCGCCCACACGTAGCCATCCGTAACGTCCGCGCTGAACGGCTTATGCGTCCAGTTGGCTCCCACAGCCGGCACGACGTCCGCGTGAGACATCAGCAGCAGTGGCTTCACGCCCGCAGGTCCGGGAATTCGCGCGACGAGCGTCACCATTCCAGGCTTGCTCTCGAAGGTCTCGGTCGCGATTCCCTCTTTGTCGAGAATCGATTTGAGATATGCGATCGCGGCTGCAGTGTTGCTCGGTGGATTGGTCGTGTCGAAACGAAGATAAGTGCGGAAGTAATCGAGGGCTTCGGAATTGACCTTGTTCCAGTCGATCGGCGGCGCGGTCTGAGCGAAAGATGAACCCGCGAGCGCGAGCAACGCGACCGCTCCGAATATGGATTTAAGGCGATGTGGCATTTTTCTTTGTGTCACGTTCGCATCGGCTCAGCGCTGACATTTTGGACAAAAGAAACTCGCACGTTGTCCCACCACCACGTTTTTGATCGGCGTCGAGCATGTGTAGCACGGTTCTCCCTCGCGACCGTACACGCGCAGGCGCGCGGCGAATCGTCCGGGCTGTCCGCGCGAATCGCGGTAGCTGCGAAAAGTGGTGCCGTTGTTGCCAATCGCCGCGCGCAGGATGATTGGTGTGGCCGCCGTGATTTTTTCAATCTCGCTTCGCGTCACCCGGCCGGCACGCCGCGTCGGACGCACGCCCGCCTGAAATAAAATCTCGGACGCGTAGATATTGCCGATACCCGCGACGATTCGTTGATCCATGATAAGGTTCTTGATCGCCGCGGTCCGTCCGCGCGCCTTCGCCGCAAGGTAATCCGCATTGAATTCGCGCGACAACGGCTCGGGGCCGAGGCCCTTCAGCTCAGCCGTGGAAGCCAAACCGGCGCGCTCGACCAGCCGTACCATGCCGAAGCGCCGCGGATCGTTGTAGACCAGGCGCGACGCGTCGTCGAGCGCAAATTCGAGATGGTCGTGGCGCGGATCGAAATCGTCGGCGTCAAAGCCGGCGTGCCGATGGGTCAGGCTGCCGGACATCCCGAGATGCACCAGCATCACGTGCTCGCCGTCGAGCTCGATGATCAGATATTTGGCGCGCCGCGACAGTTTAACAATTCGCCGGCCGGTGACGGCGCTGCTGAAATCTGCGGTGGCGCGTCGGCGCAGAGGTTTCTCGCCGATTCGCACGCTCACGATTGTTCTGCCGACCGCGGTGCGAACCAGTATTCGGCGCAGCGATTCGACTTCCGGCAGTTCAGGCATCGTCCAATTCAGTTCGCAGCGCCTGCGCGAGCCTCAGAAAGTCCGGCACGCCGAGGGTCTCGGCGCGCGTGCCTGGATCGATCGCCGCACGTTCGATCGCGCGCACCGTTTGCGTTGCGTCGATTCCCAGCGCGTGGCTGAGCGCATTGCGAATCGTTTTGCGCGGCGCGGAGAACGACGCCCGCACGGTTTCAAGCACGTCGCGCTCTTCATCGTTATGAAACAGCCGCGTCGCATGCGGTGCGAATGAAAGAACTTCCGCATCCACCTTGGGGCGGGGGTGGAAGCTGCCGGCGGCGACGGTGAAATGCAGATCGATTTTCCAATACAGCGCAGTAAACACGCTGAGTGCTCCGTACGCGTCGTCGCCGGGATTCGCGCGGATTCGCGCAGCCACTTCGCGCTGAAACATCAGGACCATTCTCGAAATCATGCGCGAGTTGTCGCTCAGCTTGCGCAGGATAGCAGCCGCAACGTTGAACGGAAGATTACCGATTACCTTTAACGGCGAATCGCCCGCCAGTGCCGCGAAATCGATCGCGAGAAAGTCGGCGTTGATGACGTGGACGTCTGCGAAGCGCTCCTGGAGCCGCGCTGCGAGACGCGAGTCGAGTTCCACCAGCGTCAGCGAGCGTCGTGGGAGCACTGCGATCTTCTCCGTCAGGATTCCGAGTCCCGGACCTATCTCGACGATTGAATCCGTTTCGCAAAGCTCCGCCGCTTTCACGATTCGGTCGGCGACTCCGCCGCTCGTCAGAAAATTCTGGCCGCGCGATTTTGCCGGCCGCACGCCCGCGCGCGCGAGTGCCGGTGCGGGACGCGATGCGGTTTCGTCGATGCTGCGAGATTTTCGTGCGGTTGCCATCGGCACTAGGTCAAAGTGCCAGATTGGCTTCCGCATCGATGCTTAGCAAGTCGCGCTCGCCGCGCAACAAGCGGTAGCTACCCGCGAGCGCGATCATCGCAGCATTGTCCGTGCAATATTTCAGCGCCGGCGCTACGAGTCTGCGCCCATCGGCGGCCGCTGCCTCCGCCAGTTTGTCGCGCAATCTCGAATTCGCCGCGACTCCCCCCGTCAGTGCGATCGTGTCTGCGCCCAGCTCTCGCGCGGCAGCGATCGTCGGCTTCACCAGCATCTCGACGACGGCTTCCTGAAAGCTCGCCGCGAGATCCTCGGGGCGTTCCGCGCGGCCGTTCTCAGTGGCGAGAATTGTCGCGACCGCGGTCTTGACGCCGCTGAAACTGAAATCCATCGGCGCGCCTTTGACGTGAGCTCGAGGGATTTTCACGCTCTTAGGATTCCCCCGTCGCGACATCTCGTCGATCGCCCGGCCACCCGGATAGCCGAGCCCCATCAGCTTGGCGACTTTGTCGAACGCCTCGCCGGCCGCGTCGTCGCGCGTGCGCCCGATGCGCCGATAACGCCCAAAATCTTCGACCGCGAACAGCGCGGTGTGACCGCCCGAAACAACCAGCGCGAGGTACGGCATCGGGATTCGATTTTCCAGCAGGGGAGCCAGCAGATGGCCCTCGATATGATTCACGCCGACCATCGCGACGCCGCCTGCCTGCGCAAGACCTTTCGCGAACATCAAGCCGACGAGCAACGAGCCGACCAGGCCCGGGCCGCGCGTGACTGCGATTCCCTCGACGTCCGCGAGTCCGCATCCGGCGATGCTAAGTGCGCGCTCGATGACCGGCGCGATCGTGACGACGTGATTGCGCGATGCGAGTTCCGGCACGATACCGCCGTATGCGCGATGGATGTCGTCCTGGTTCGCGACGGTGCTCGAACGAATTTCGACGATGCCCGGCGCGGTGGTTTCGATCACTGCGGCGGCAGCGTCGTCGCATGAGGATTCAATTCCCAGTACCAGCATCGCGCTCAGTCTGCTGGAGAGGGCGCGGACGCTGGGGGAGGGGCGGGTGCTTCGTCGGGAGGCGGTGCAGCTTCGGCTGCGTTTTCGTTGGGCGCGGCCTGATCCGCATCTGCGGCAGGCGCCGACGCGCTCGCGGATGCAGGCATGAACGCAGCCAGCCGCGTGACTCCTACGCGCGCCGTCAAGTTTCCCGGACTCGCGGCGATCGCCTTTTGATAAGCCGCGGCCGCATCGGCCGATTTGCCCGCCTGCTCGAGGCAAACGCCTTCGAACGAGTAAGTCTCGCCGAGCCACACGGAATTTGACGCGACTCCTATTTCCGCGCGCTTGAAGAAGGTCAGCGCCTGCCCGTAGTCCTTGCGCGCAATGTACGCGCGGCCCAAGTAAAAGTAGGCGTAAGAGTTGCTCGGGTCGATCGAGATAGCATGCGCCAGCTCGCGAATCGCGTCGTCAGTATGCCCCTGCTCGAGCTCGACGCGCTCATGCTCTGTGATTCTCAGGGACGCCGCGCGCGCGGGTGTTGGCGCACTCGTGATCAGCGGCGCGAGCGAAGAGTCGCTGATTTGCGGCGTCGTGGCGATCGAGCCGACGTCGATCGCCGGCGCTATTTCGGCCGGCGCGTCCGGTGGCGCCTGTACCGCCGGCGGGATTGGATTAGAAACCGGCAAGTTTTGCGCAGCGGGCGCAGCCTTGCCCGCAGGTACCGCGACCCAATGGCCGGATTCCGAATTTGTGTCGGGGATTGCGTCGGCGGCAGGCAATGCGGCCGCGCCGGGACTCGTTGCAGCCGCGGGACTCGGCGCCGCGAGATCTTGCGCCGGAATCGATTCTTCCTGCAGCTCCGCCAGGACTATCGGACGGCTCTCCGCGAGCGCCGCGGTCGTCCCAATCGGCAACGTCGACAAAAAAATTGCAAAAGTGAATTGACTGAATCGCATCATCGCGACCTAGTCGTTGGGATCGGCTACCGGACTCGGCTCCTCGGGCACCTTGTGGTCCACGGCCGTCAACGACGTTGGAGAAGTATGATACGGGCAGTCCTGAGTTGGCGCCATCCCCTGCGGATACACACCCATCATCGTTATCGGGCAATAGGGCGTCGCTTTGTAGCCGGTCGTGGGATCGACTTTTTCCTCGACGATTCCCGGCGGCGCGGTGAAATCGAGCGCCGGACGCGACGCGGTCGCGGCTTTCATGAAAGCGGTCCACGCCGGCAGCGACGCTTGCGCGCCGGTGAGACCCAGCTCTTCTTTTTGATCGAAGCCCGTCCACACCACCGTCAGAAGATTCGGCGTGAAGCCCGCGAACCACGCATCCTTCGCGTCGTTGGTGGTGCCCGTCTTGCCTGCGGCCGGCCGCGTGAAACCCATCGTGCGCGCGGCCGCGCCGGTCCCGTGATTGATCACGTTTTCGAGCATGAACTGCATCATATATGCGAGCTCGGGCGAGATAACCTGCTCGGCCGCGAGTTCATGACCTTCGATCACCTTGTTGTTTTCATCGACCACAGCAGTAACTGCGTACGGTTGAATTTCCATGCCGTCGTTGGCAATCACCGCGTAGGCGCGCGCGACCTGCATTGGGGATACTTCGATTCCGCCGAGCACTATCGACGGGTACGCCGGCAAATCGCCAAAGCCGAGCTTCGCCGCCATCGCGCGGATTCGGTCGAGCCCGACACTGTTCGCCAGCCGCGCCGTCGCGGAGTTGAGCGACTCGCCGAGCGCGAACTCGAGCGTCACGTGGCCGAAGAATCGGTCCCGATAGTTATTCGGCGTCCAGCTCATGTCGCCGTACTGCCATGTGAACGGCGCATCCTCGATATAGGTAGTCGGCAGAAACTTCTCCGCGCCTCCCGAAAGCGTCTCGTCGAAGGCCGCTAAGTATGTCACCGGCTTGAAGACCGAACCCGGCTGACGTTTGGACTGAGTAACGCGATTGAACTGACTCGAGCGGTAATCGCGGCCGCCCGCCATCGTGCGAATCTTTCCACTCTGCGGCTCGAGCGCGACCAGGCACGACTCGAGGCGATCCTTCATCTCGCGACGCGCCAGCTTTGGATGCTTGGCTTCCAGGTCGGCGAGATTGTGCGTGATTGAAGCCTCGGCGAGCTTTTCCATGTGCACGTCGAGCGAGGTGAAGATGCGCAAACCCTCGCCGTTCAGCACTTGCGCAGGATATCGCTCCGCCAGCTCCTTCTTGACGTAGTCGACGAAGTAGGGCGCGTCGTTGCCCTCGGCATAGACTTCGCGCGCATGCAGCGGCTCGCTGACGGCGGCGTCATATGCGCTCTTGTCGATGTACCCATCCTCGAGCATCGAAGCCAGCACCTCGTCGCGTCGCGGACGCGCGGCCTCCGGATGGTGCAACGGATTCAGCCGGTTCGGCGAACTAATCAGGCCCGCGATAGTAGCCATTTCACCAATAGTCAGATCGCGCGGCTCTTTCGAGAAGTAGTACTCACTCGCTTCCCAGACGCCGTATATACCTTCCTGCCCACGCTGGCCCAAATAGATATCGTTAATATAGTTCTCGAGGATTTCATCCTTCGAGTAATCGCGCTCCGCGATGTACGCCATCATCGCTTCCTTGAGCTTGCGTTTGTAGCTTCGCTCGCGCGTCAGGAAGAAGTTCTTCATCAGTTGCTGCGTGAGAGTCGATCCGCCCTGCCGCACGTGCCCCGAATGGAAGTCGATGTATGCCGCCTTGATCGTGCGGACGATGTCGACCCCGTGATGCTCGTAGAAGCGATGGTCTTCAGCCGCGAGGATCGCATTGATCATCGTCGGCGGTATCTGGCTGAGGCGCACCAGCCTTCGCTGTTCCCATTCACCTTCGAAGATGCCGCTGATTAATTCCGGCTCCAACTCGATCGAGAAGATCGGTTTATGCGTCACCGGATCGCTCATCGAGTCGATCGTATCTCCCTTGAGATTCAGCTCGACGAATTCGCCGCCGAAGTTGCCGTACGGATACGCGAAGCTGTGCAGGAAGATGTCGAGCTTGCCGCGCTTCTTGTCAAAGCTGTATTCGCCGCGAGTCGAAACCTTGCCGGGATCGACCGGATGGTAATTCAGGCGCGCGAGTCGCTCGAAGAAACCCAGGTCCTGCAAGTCCTGCCCGGGGTATATGAGGATGGAGTCTGAAAAAATGCGCGACGGAATGTTCCATCGCTTGCCCGAGAAGCGCGCAACGACTTCGTTTTCGAGCTGATGGTAGTAGCTGAAGAACAGCCACAGAGTCGGCGGCACAGCGAACAGGATCAGCGCGGCCACGCCGATCAGCGCGAATTTCAGCAGTCGTTTTGGGGACATCGGAAATGCGTCCCCGGTTCAGGCCTCCGGTTTGACGGGTACGTAGATCGTGTTGTCACCGCGCTTGATCAGCAGCAGCACGCTCTTGCCTTTCTCAGTCGTCTTGACCGCGTTCTGGTACGAGTCGACGCTGGTGACGGCCTTGCGATTGACCTCGATGATCACGTCGCGAGCGCGCAGTCCCGCCTCGTCGCCGCGGCTGCCAGGTTGAACCGACGCAATCACGACGCCGCCGGGCGCATCGAGACCGAGTTCCTTGGCGAGGTCGGGGTTCAGGTCCTTGACGTGAAGGCCGAACGGCGAGATCGCGCCGAGGTCGGGCTTTGCTGATTTTTCCTCAGCCGCCACGATTTCGGGCTCGCGTGACTGCGTGATCGTGACCGGCAGATCGATCGTCTGCTTGTCGCGAATCACCTTGAGGATGCCTTTGTGCCCGAGGTCGGTGCGGCCTACCAGCAACGGTAGTTCGCGCGAGTCGTCGACCGGCTGATTGTCGAATGCGACGATCACGTCACCGCGCTTGACGCCCGCCGCCTGCGCCGGCCCGTTGGGCAGTACGTTGGCGACCAGCGCGCCGCGCGAGTCCGCAAGTCCTAGAGACTCTGCCAGCTCAGGCGTCACCTTCTGGATGTAGACGCCCAGCCATCCGCGCACGACTTTGCCCGAGGCCTTCAACTGCGGCAGCTCTTCTTTGACCAGGTCGATCGGAACCGCAAAGCCGATTCCCATGCTGGCGCCGGTGTGCGTGTAGATCGCGCAATTGACGCCGATCACATTGCCGTGCAAATCGATCAACGGCCCGCCCGAGTTGCCGGGATTGATCGACGCGTCGGTCTGGATGAAGTCCTCGTAGTTGCCGGGGATGAAGCGTCCCTTCGCGCTGACGATTCCCGCCGTCACCGAATGATCGAAGCCGAACGGATTGCCGATCGCCATCACCCATTCGCCGACTCTCAAATCTTCGGAGTTGCCGAGCGGCGCGACCGCCAGGTCGTGCTTCGCGTCGATTTTCAGCAGCGCGATGTCGCTCTTCTCGTCGTGGCCGATAATCTTCGCGATGTAGTTGCGGCCGTCCTGCGTCGTCACCGTGACCTTGCCCGGGCTGTCGACCACGTGCTCGTTAGTCAGCACGTAGCCGTCCTTGGTGATGATGAAGCCGGAGCCGAGCGCCTTGGCGTGCGGCGCGCCGCCGAACTCCTCCAACGGACCGTGCGAATGCGGAGAATCTTCGGGCGGCGGCTCAGCACCTTCCGCCGCCGGCTCGTCGGCCTCGTCGGTCGAGATATTCACCACCGCGGGACTGAGCTTTGCCGCAAGGTCGACGAAGTCCGGCATCGTCTGCGCCTTCGGCGCGTGCGCCGGATCGTCCAACTCGGTCCAGAAATGTGCGGGCGCGGGCGGTGCCGAATCCGCGGCACGAGCCTGCATCCGAGAGCCAGCGAGAATGAGGGTCGCCACAAAAATCGCGACGCCCGTGAAGGCCATGGGTCGAAACAACTTATTCGTCATGTGTGATTAATACGAAGACCGCCGCTCAACGGTTCGGCTGTCTCGCCAATTCAACGTACTTCATTTGCAGACTGGAAAGAATCTCTTTGAGCATCGCTTGTTCCTCGGGATCGAGATTTCCCCGAGTCTTGTCGCGCAACATCGCGATTATATCGATCATCTGCTGCGCCAGAACCAGGTCGTTCGATACCTTACCGCTCATCGGGTCGGGCACTTCGCCGAGCGCCGCCAGCGCCTGCTCCGACAGGCTCCACAAAAATGCAGCAAAGGTCAGCTCGGGAGGCGGCTCGCTCGATTGACGGCTCGACGCAGACTGGCGGCTCGATTCAGCTTGCGCGCCAGAGGCCGCGGGCTTCGATGCTGCCTCGGCTCCTGATGCGGCGGGCTTGGATTTTATATCCAGCGATTCGCTGCGCTCCGGCGGAGCCTCGCCGCCTTCCTTCGCCTCACCTTCTGAAGAAAAGCGCCGGCGATCCTGAACCTTGAAACCTCGTTTATCTTCTTGCTCTTCCATCGATTGCCACCGTCAGCCTTGCGCGACCTGTCCCGACGACGCCATCTGCTCGAGCCGATGGATTCGCTCCTCGATCGGCGGATGAGTCGAGAACAGCCGCGAAATTCCCGCCGCGCTCAGCGGGTTCACGATAAACATGTGAGCCGTCGCCGGGCTGGCGTCCAGCGGCATCCGCTCGTTGGCAGCCTCGAGTTTGCGCAGCGCGCTGGCGAGATACAGAGGATTATGCGTGAGCTTGGCGCCGCTGGCGTCGGCCTGATACTCGCGCGTGCGCGAAATCGCGAGCTGTATGAGCGTCGCCGCGATTGGCGCCAGGATCCCCGCGATCAGCAGTCCCGCGATACCGCCTTCTTCGTCGTCGCGATTGCCGAGTCCGAAAATCGCGCCCCATCGAATCACGTTGCCGATCATCATCACGGCGCCCGCGAGCGTCGCCGCGATCGAGCTGGTTAAAATGTCGTGATTGGTGACGTGCGACAGTTCATGCCCGATGACGCCCTTCAACTCCTCACGCGTGCAGATTCGCATGATGCCCCGGGTCACGGCGACCGCGGCATGATGCACGTTGCGGCCGGTCGCGAACGCGTTGGGCGTGTCGGAATCGATCATGTACAGACGCGGCATCGGGATTCCCGCCGAATGCGCCAGCTCATTAACGATTGAATAAAGCTCGGGCGCCGACGACGCGTCGAGTTCCTGCGCGCCGTACGCCTTCAGCACAATTTTGTCGGAGAACCAGTAGCTGAAGAAATTAATCACGGCGGCGATCACAAAAAAGATCACAACGCCGTGCCTGCCCCCAATCAGGCCGCCGATCACCATCAACAGCCCCGTCATCAATCCCAGCAGCAGCGTCGTCTTGAGGAAGCTCATAGCCCTCCACGCGCGCAAGGTAAGGATGTTGTCCGACGAATCACAGGCCTCCAGTCTATTATGTTAGACGCTGCTCCACAAATTTCGATATGGCGTCGGCAACTTCGCCGACCTCGATAGAATCGATGGGCTCGCGCCTGAGAACCCGGACGCTCGCATCCCCACTCGGCCCCATCGGCCGCCATCGCACAGGATCAGTCGGCCCGAAAACGACGACGCCCGGCGCCCCAACCGCCGCCGCAAGATGCGACACCCCCGAGTCATTCCCAACGAACCCCGCCGCCAGCCGCGCGACAGCCGCCACGATCGGCAAATCGAGATCCTTCAGCACCGGAACGCCAGCCGCGCGAAAGATGGGCTCGATCGAAGTCTCAGCCGGCCCGAGAATGACCACAACGCTCGCACACTTCCATAGCGCCAGTTTCGACGCGAGCGCCGCGAACCTGTCCGCCGGCCAATTCTTACCGGGACTCCCGCTGCCAGGAAAAATCACAATCAAATTCGAACTGTCGCACTTCGATTCCGCCAACACCCGCGAGGCCGCCGCGAGATCATCCGGCATCGGCTCGAGCCGCGTATCATTCGGCAAGCCGTCCTCCCCAATCGCCCGCAAATAGCCCACCGATACATGCCCGTCGCCACCCCGTCGGAACGGATGAAACGAGACCTCGCCATCAGTAGCCGCCGCCAGCCGTGCACGAAACCGCGAATCATCAGAAGCAAAAAACGAATAGACCCGATCGAAATCGCCAAAGAACCGCCGCGCCCCACCCGAAGACTCATCAACAAACAAATCGGAGACCTCGCGCGCATCAATCGAATGCCCGCGCTCAACGACACTCCTCCCCACCACCAACCGCGCCAAGTCCAACCGCGCCATCAGCTCAACGGAAGCCCCCGGATACCGCCGCGAAATCGCGATGAGCGCCGGCATCAAGCACATCAAATCCCCCAGCGCCCCCGGAAAAATAACCAGCACCAGCCGAATAGAACCCGTACTCTTCTCAACGCTCATCATCGGGATAACAGCCTATCACCCCGGCCGCTCTTCCTTCGTGTCATTCAGACTTTGTGTCATTCAGAGCGCAGCGAAGAATCCCGGCTCTTCACTCTGCGCTGCGCATTCCATCCCCTCTCCCGCAGGGAGAGGATTGAAGGTGAGGGACCTTACTCAGTGCGCGCCTCGCGCGCGATTCAGGATTCTGCCTCTGTATCTTTGTCCGCCGCCCGTCATCTCTGTGTCATCCCGACCGAAGCGGAGGGATGCTGGCTCCATATCGATTTTTCTCGTCCGGTTCGTTCGATAGCGGTGGCCGCTGCATTGCGACAGCAAAGAACTGAATCTTTTTGCGCGTATCCAGAACGCATGCCGACAGCTTCCGCAGATGGCGAGTTGCCCTCAAGCGCACTACGATAACGAGAATTTCGCATGGCTTGGCTCAAAGAACTGCTGGAAATACTTCGATGGGTGTTCACTTGGAGCGCGATCGATTGGGCTTGGGGCAAAATACGCGAGACGCTTTCAGGAAAAGCGACGATTGCATTTATGACTGCCTTGATTACTGGCGTCTACGCATATTTCAATTCGCATCCGATGCTGCTTGCTGGATCGATTGGGGCGGTTGTCGCGTGTGCTGCGATAGTCACATGGACTTTTATTCAGGGGAGATTGAGTCCGCGATATAGACGAAGCGAGAGACCGTTACACCCTGATGCCCTGGATGCGATTGACCTTCACATTGATTTGCTGTGGAGAGATATCGCCTCGCACTCTGAATGGCCTGAAGAGATTAAGGCCGTTCTGAATCCAATACCGGAAAAGTTGAAACGCTCAATTCGAGGTACTCTTAAATGGTTGGGCTTGGTAAAAACACAAGCACAAGCTGCTCAACAGAGAATCGATAAAATACTCGCTGACAAGACCGATCCCTATCACGACAAGGACGCTGATTTTCATGATGATAGAGTCCAAACGATGATCGACCTCAAGGCTGTCGCTGCTGGTATTAAGAAGCGCAAGTCTCCGGATGACTCTCAGATGTGATCCGTCAAATGATAACTCCAATTGAACAGCCTCGCTGGCGACGTTCTCAGGCGGCTGAGACATTCGCCAGTGTTCCTGTCTCAGCACCCTCCAGCGCTTTGACGAATATGTCGGCCTCATTGAGTTGCTTGAGTCTTGGTTGCTTGCAGAGCTAATCCACTCGCGTCGTTATCCCACAAACCAAAAAGCCAGAGGCTGGAGAATGAGAACGCAGAATCTTGAACCGCGCGCGCGAAGCGCGCGCTGCAATCGGACCCTCACCTTCGATCCTCTCCCTCGCAGGGAGAGGGGAAGAAAGAATCCGGGATTCTTCGCTGCGCTCTGAATGACACGAGGGTAAGGGCCAAGAGAAAGAGTGCCGATCAGATTTGGCTGTGTAGCGGATTCACACTTCCCTACATTCCAACCACCTCTACTTTCTGGATAGAATCGGGGCCATGCCTATCAGTGTTGCGCGGTCGCCGCTGGAGCTTATTGGGAATACTCCCGTTGTTCGGCTTAATCGCATTCCCGGAAAAGATGATGCCGAAATTTGGGCGAAGCTCGAGAATTTTAATCCCGGCGGGAGCGTTAAAGACCGGATTTGCCTCGCGATGGTCGAGGCGGCGGAGAAGTCCGGGCGGCTCAAGCCTGGGGATACTATCGTCGAGCCTACATCCGGCAATACCGGGATTGGGCTCGCGCTGGTTGCGGCCGTCAAGGGGTACAAGCTCATCCTGACGATGCCCGATACTATGAGCGAGGAACGGCGCTCGCTCCTCGTCGCTTATGGGGCGAAGCTGGTGCTGACGCCCGATACGCGCGGGATGCATGGCGCGATCGCGAAGGCCGAGGAGCTGTGCCGCGAGAATCCCGGTTACTTCATGCCGCAGCAGTTCAGCAACACCGCCAACCCCGACATCCACTATCGATGCACCGGGCCCGAGTTGCTCCAACAGTTCAAGCGTATCGACGCGTTCGTCGCCGGCGTCGGCACGGGAGGAACGATCACGGGCGCGGGGCATTATTTGCGCGAGCATCTCGATAACAAAGTGCTGATCGTCGCGGTCGAGCCGAAGAACTCACAGGTGCTGTCGGGCGGTGAGCCGGGGTTTCATAAAATACAGGGAATCGGCGCGGGCTTCGTGCCGAGCAACCTCGACACAAAAGTTTATGATGAGATAATTCCCGTCAGCGACGAGGATGCGACCCTGTTCTCGCGACGACTGGCGCGCGAGGAAGGCCTGCTGGTCGGTATCTCGTCGGGCGCGCATTGCTGCGCGGCGTTGCAGGTGGCGCGGCGGCTCGGCAAGGGTAATATCGTGGTCGTGGTTTTCTGCGACACCGGTGAGCGATATCTGACGACGGATCTTTTCCAGGCCGAAGGTATCTAGCTGTGAACACAGCTCTGACCGCGAAGCTCGATCGGATGCGCGCGACGTTTGCGCCGATGCGCAGCGTGATCGTGGCGTTCTCCGGCGGCGTCGATTCCTCCTTCGTGCTGAAGGTTGCGCATGAGACGCTGGGCGACTCGGTGCTCGCGCTGACGACGACCTCGCCTACCATGCCCGACGAGGATCGCGACTCGGCGCTTTCAATGGCGCAACTGATCGGCGCGCGTCATCTGGTTATCGAATCCAACGAGCTCGAGATTCCCGGCTACTCGGCGAATCCGCTCAACCGATGCTACCTGTGCAAGCACAACCTGTTCACGGTGTGCGAGGCGAAGGCCGCCGAGCTTGCTATCGACGAGATTGTCGACGGCCTCAATCTCGACGACCTCCACGATTATCGGCCCGGGATGCAGGCTGCCAGCTGAAAAACGCGTGCGGCATCCTCTGGTCGAAGCCGAGATGACCAAGGCCGACGTGCGCGAGCTGTCGCGCGCGATGGGCTTGCCGACGTGGGATCGGCCCGCATCGCCGTGCCTGTCGTCGCGATTTCCGTACGGGACCGAGATAACGCCTGACGGGCTTCGAAAAGTTGCGGCGGGGGAGAAGCTGCTCCATTCGATGGGCTTCACGATTGCGCGCGTGCGCTACCATGGCGACGTCGCGCGGCTCGAGCTCGAGCAAAGCGAGATCGCGCGCGTGTTCGAGCCTGCTCTTCGCGAAACTATCGATCGCGAGTTCAAGAAGATCGGCTTTCGATTCGTCGCGATCGATCTAAAGGGCTTTCGCTCCGGCTCTCTCAACGAAGGCCTGATTGCCAATGCGGCGGATGCAATTCGCCCGCCGCGCAATCAAGCCTGAGTATTATGGCCGACCCCCAAGTCTTCGATCGCGACCAGAAGCTTGACCTTCGAGCTACCATTCTCGGGCGAAACAATCCGCGCGAGCCTGCCAGCACTCTGACCACGGCTGCGCTCTGCGCGATCGCGACCGCGTTGCTGTTTACGATTAGTGGAGCGGACCCGGAGATGTGGGTGTGCGCGCTGTTCGCGCCGCTCCCGATTCTCGCGATCGCGCCGGAGCTGCGCACCGAAACCGCGGCCGAGCTGGCGTTCGCTGCATTTCTAATCGGCAACCTGATCGCCTGGGGCGGCGAGAGTTTCGCGGTGCCGCTGGCGACGATGCTCGCGTCGCACGTCGCGGGCGCGGCGATTTTTGCAATCTTCGTGGTGTGCGCGGCCGAGGCGACGCGGCGATGGCCCGGATGGCTGGCGGCTCTCGTATTCCCGACCTTCGAAGTCGCGTTCTATTACACGCTCTCGCTCAAATCTCCGCACGGCACCTGGGGCAGCCCGGCGTATTCGCAAGTCGATTTTTTGCCGCTGCTGCAGACCGCGTCGTGGATCGGGATGTGCGGCGTGATGTTCATCATGTCGCTGTTGCCGTCGGGGCTGGCGGTTGCGTGGTATCGGCGTCGATGGAACATGGGCAACTGGACGCGTCCCGCGTCGATCGCCCTCGGCGTTTTCGCGGTCGCGATTTTGCTTGGTGAGATTCGCGTGTTCGTGACGCCCAGGACTCCGTCGGTGCGAGTCGCGATGATCGCGAGCGAGAGCCTGATTCCGGAATCCGAGTCCAGCGACCCGACCGACGCCGCCGATATCCTGGCGGTGTACGCAAAAATGGTGAAGCAGGCGGCGGGCGCCGGCGCGCAAATCGTGGTGATGCCCGAAAAAATCATCGGGGTCGCGCCGAGCTACGAATGGGACGTGGTGCTCGGACTCGAGCGAGTCGCGCAGATGTCGCATGTGTGGATAGTGGTGGGACTCAACCAGATCGGGCGATCGCCGAAAAGAAATATCGCGGTGGTGTTCGATCCTGACGGAAAGATCGTCGCGACCTACGCCAAGCATCATCTGATCCCGAGTCTCGAATGGGATTACAAGGCGGGATCGAAGCCAGCGATCTTCGACGCGCCATGGGGGCGCACCGCGGTTCTGATTTCGCAGGACCTGGATTTTCCGGACACCGCGCGCCAGCTTGCGGCGGATGACGTGCGCGTGGTGGTCGCGCCGGCGTCGGATTGGCAGGGATCCGAAGTGATCCATCAGCGGATGTCGGTGGTGCGCGGCGTCGAATCGGGATTCTCACTCGCGCGCGCGGCGCGCGGCGGGATGCTCTCGGCGAATGATTCGCGCGGCCGGCTAATAGAGTCGCGCGCGCCGGTGCACGGCGAAGACACGATGGCATTCGGCAACCTACCGATCGGCACCGGCCGCACGTTGTACTCGCGCACCGACGACTGGTTCGGGCGGCTGTGCGTGATATTCACGATCCTGCTGATGATGCGGCTGGCGGTGGGCGTCCTGGCCTCGGCGCAGATGCGGCGACGCGGCGCGGCGAAGCGAATCAAGCGTCCTGAGGGAGTCGTCTCGGTTGAAATGAACGGGCCGGCGCAGGAAGTCGAGAAACCCGAAGAGCCCGATCCGGAGATCTATCGGCCTCCGGCGCGCCCGCGCGAATAGATGTCGCGCGCTTGAATTCTGCTCGGCAGGAACCTCACCCCTCGCCCCTCTCCCTTCTGGAGAGGGGAACAAAAAAATTCAGAGCCTGCGAGAGCTTGATCATGATGCGGGAAAGCTCTAAATGTGCGGCGCGCGCTTATTTTTTTAAATCCTGAGAAAAGGGAAATCGGTGATGTTGAAGTTTGCGGAAATCGATCTCGATCGAATGGTCGAGGAAGTTCTGGCCGGAAAAGAAATCGCTCGCGAGACGGCCGCGGCGATTCTGAATTGTCCCGACGAGCGGCTGGTGGATTTGCTTGCGGCGACCCGTACCGTCCGCGAGGCGGCATTCGGGCGCCGCGTGAAGATCTGCATGCTGCGCAATGCGCAAAGCGGCATCTGTCCCGAGGATTGCTCGTACTGTTCGCAATCAAAGATCTCGAAGGCTGAGATTCCCGTCTACAAGATGCAGAGCGTCGCCAAGTTGATCGAGGGTGCGCGAATCGCGGTCGAGAGCGGCGCGCGCCGGTATTGCATGGTCTGCAGCATGCGCGGGCCGGCGCGGAATGACGTCGAGCATCTCGGGGAGGCATGCGGCCGAATCCGAGGCGAGCTGCCGGAGCTCGAGCTGTGCCTGTCGATCGGCCTGATGAATCGCGAGCAGGCGGACGAGCTCAAGACCGCGGGCGCGGGATGGATAAATCACAACCTCAATACCAGCCGCCGCTTCTATCCGGAGATTTGCACGACGCATACCTACGACGATCGCGTCGAGACGATCGAGAACGTGCGCGCGGCAGGGCTGTCGACATGCTCGGGCGGAATTATCGGGATGGGCGAGACTGACGACGACATTATCGATCTCGCGTACTCGACGCGGCGCCTCGCGATCGATTCGGTGCCGCTGAATTTTCTGCATCCGATAAAGGGCACGCCACTCGAAGCGCAGCGCGCTCTCACGCCGGAGAAATGTCTGAAGGCGGCATGCCTGTTCCGTCTGCTGAATCCTCGCAGCGAGGTTCGCGCGGCAGGCGGGCGCGAATTAAATGTCGGCGCGCGCCAGGCGGATCTGTTCAACGCGGTGAATTCGATTTTCGTCAACGGCTACCTGACGACTGCGGGATGGGACTGGTCGCAAACGCGTGAGCTGATCGAGAGGGCAGGATACGAGCCAGAGCCGGTGTAATATGTTCGTCAGGCAGCTCACTCTTTGTGTCATCCTGACGATCCGAGCAACGCGAGGGGAGGAAGGACCTCGGACAGCTTCGCGCACGCGAAGCCGGTTCCGGTTTCGAATCGCTGCGTCCAACTTGTTGACAGATTTTATTTGCGTGCGGCGATGATTGCTTCGACGATCGCCAGATCTGAACGCGTTGTGATCTTGATGTTCTCGGTCGAGGCTTCTACGACCTCGACGCGTGCGCCCGTTCGCTCGACTAAATCCGCGTCGTCAGTTGCGGCGATTTTTTCGCTGAATGCATGCTGATGGGCTGCCACCAGCAAGTCTCGTCGAAATGCTTGCGGAGTCTGTGCTTGCCATAGACCCGCGCGTGCGACCGTCGCGATAATCGCTCCGTCGGCGACGCGCTTCAGGGTGTCGGCCACTGGGATCGCTGCGATTGCGCCGCCGACGCGTGCGGCGGCAATAAGGCATGCATCGAAAATCGCGGACGTCGCCAACGGGCGGGCCGCGTCGTGAACGATCACAATCTCGCTCTCGGCGCTGGTGAGTTCCAGCGCGATTCGAACCGAGTCCTGACGCTCGATTCCGCCTGGCGTGATCTTAACCGGCACGCCAAGCCCGGCGGCCGTGACTTCGGCGCGCGCCGCATTTTCGAATCCCGCCGGAACCGTGATCACGACCTCGTCAATCGAGCTCACCTGCCGGACTGTGACGAGCGAATAGGAAAGCATCGTGTGGCCGCCGATGTTCACGAACGCCTTGGGCACCGACGATCCGAGCCGTACGCCGCTGCCCGCCGCGACTATGATTGCCGACGCCTTCAATTTGATGCCACTTGAGGCGCCGACAGTGCACCTGCGGTCGTGGCGCCGCCGTTCGCGATGAAGCTCGCGATGGTTCCGATCACCGCGGCGGCGACGTGTCCCGGCGTATCGTACTCGGCCGGCCCCGGCTTGCCGCTGCCCGCGATGAACAGATGGTTGAGCGCGGGAAACGTCTCGACCGTAACCTTGGCGTCGCCCTTGAGACCGTTCTGCCAATTGCGGATATCCTCGTCGATCACCTGGTAGTCGCGCCCGCCGTGCAAAATCAGGATTGGCACGTCGAGACTGCGCGCGATCGCCACTTCGTTGCGCGCGTCGAGGTCGTAGTAGTACGAGGCGGGCGCGCCGAAAAAGTATTGCGCCGGCGGCATCTTGTGCGCCGAGATTTCGTCGGCTTGCCGCTCGAGCTCCGCGAGTTCCTTGGGCGACGCCTGCCCGATATATCTCATTTGTTGAACAATCATCGCCGGCAGCTTGCGACCTACGGGAGCGAGCAAAACAACTCCGGCAACCGGACGCGCCTTCTGGGCGACTTCCGGCGCCATCATACCGCCAAGGCTGTGCCCGATGACGAAGATTCTGTCATGAGCCACCTCCGACCGCGTCCGCAGCAGCTTCACCGCCGCGACACCGTCGTCGATGACCTCTTCCTTCACCGTGATTTTTTGCGGATCAAGCGTCTTATACGCGTAAGTGCGTTTGTCGTATCGAAGCACGACGATTCCGCGCGTGCTCAGCCCCTCCGCGAGATCCTTGAAGACGTGATTCGCCCCGACTGACTCGTCGCGATCGTTCGGTCCCGATCCAGCCAGCAGTACGACCGCGGGAAATGGTCCGCTGCCGGTTGGAACAGTGAGGGTGCCCGGCAACTTCCATGGATCGGCGCCGACCGTCACCGCCTCTGAACGGAATTTCGTCGCATCGGCATATGGCGCCGAGGTGGCCGGCGCCGACGACGCAGCGGTCTCGGTCGTCATCGGTTTGAAATAGAGTCCGGCTATCTCGCCGGTCTGCGGCCGGACCGATACCGTCGCGATCAGCTTGCCGTGCTCGAAGGCCAGCACGAGGCTGTACACGTCGGTTCCCACCAGCATGCCGTGCTGGATGACTTTCCATTGTTCGAGTTTGCCGTAGGTGGCGCCTATTTGAAGCCACACCGCGGAAAGCTGATCCGACGGACAGTGCCGACTTCATCGCCGTATCGAAATGCTGTGTAGCCTCGGTGAACTTGTTGTCACGAAGCGCGGTGAACAGTTGGTCGACTGGATTGTCGGCGCTCACGCTGGCCGGATGCATGCCGAGCAGTATAGCTATCAACACAGAAATTGCCGCGTGCCGTTTCGCCATAGGCAGCGAGATGCGCACACCGAATCTTCGCCTTCAATAAAGGGGAGGGCGTCGATTAACGGAGACGGCGGCTAGGGTTTGGTTGCGACCGCTATGATGCGGCCGCCGCGCGCAGGATTTTCTCGTGGGGCGTCGTCAGCTCGGCGGCGTGCGATAAGGCTTTCGAGGTCGCGCTTGATCTCCTCGCGCGCGGATACCTGCAAATCCTTGGGCAGATGCCCGAGAAAATTGCCGAACGAACTGGCCTCGGCGAAATCCAGTGCACTCTCTGCGGTCCATTGCCCGCGCATCGAGGCGCTCACGCGCGTTTCGAGCAGCGCGACCTCGAAGCCATTCTCCAGCAGCAGCTTCCCGATTTCTTCCTGGCTTTTGCGATAATGGCTTGCCTGCGCTTCGGGATATTTGTTGTAAGGTTCGCGCGCGAGCACGCGATCCCTGATCACGTTGAGCCATCTGCGAACTTCCGGGGCGCGGTGGTGAGGCCAAAGCGGCCGCCCGGTTTCAGCGCGCGTAGTATCGCGCGAAGCGGCGCCGACTTCTCCGGCAGCCAGTGAAAGACCGCGTTCATATACACGACATCGAAACTTTCAGCGGCAAATTCGCCGAGGTCGTTGGCGCTGCCAACTTTGAAACTCAGATTTGGCGCGCTACGCTTTTTCGCGATCTCAATTCGAAGTGGTAGCGGATCGATCCCGACGATCGAACCGGTAGGACCGACCAGGCCCGCCGCGTACTCGGCGAGCATCCCGGTCCCGCATCCGATGTCGAGGACGGTCTCGCCCGGGGCGAGCGCCAACTCGCGGAGCAGTTCCTTGCCGCCGCGGAACTGCCGGTCCGCGCTGATCTGCTCGTAACGCTGTGCGAGATCCTCGGTATCGAGGTTCAGACTGACGCCGCCCGGCATTTCAATTCACACTTGCGGGCTGAATGTGGGCTAGTTGGCGAAGATCATCTTAAGCTCTTCCATTATTTTTTCTTCTGGATGAGCTTTGGCGATCGACAATTCCTTAACCAGCAAGGAGCGCGCCGTGTCGAGCATCTTGCGCTCACCGAACGACAACTCTTTGTCGCTCTTGAGCACCAGCAGATCGCGGAGCACCTTTGCGATTTCAAGTGGAGAACCGGTCTTGATTTTTTCCGTGTATTCGCGGTAGCGACGATTCCAGGTTTGCGTATCAACCTCGACCTTGCGCTGACGCAGGATACGGTAGATTTTTTCCACCATATCTTTGCCGATCACGCGGCGCAGACCGACCGATTCGACGTTTTCCGTCGGAATCATGATGGTCATCTTTTCGGTGCCCAGAATCCTCAGCATGTAAAAACGTCTTTCGGTGCCCGAAATGACGCGCATCTGGATGTCTTCGATGACAGCAACCCCATGGGCGGGGTAGACAACCTTTTCACCCTTCTTAAACGGCAGACTCATCGTAATATTGGCATTCGAGCGGAGGCCATAGATTTCGGACATGGGTTGATGACCGCGCAGTCACGGGTTCATCACCGTTCCGATCAGCCTTGAATGTGAATTCCAGTATGGCACAAAATTAGTAAATTTGTAACCCCAGTCTCAAAAAGAAACCGAAGGTTTCCGTGCCGAATAGAACAATGTTCGGTGCAAGAGGCGGAATTTGTCAGTCGAGCCGCAGTTCCATGATGATCGCGTCTTCGCCCGGGCCATAATAGTGGCGTCTCAAACGACGTTCTTCAAACTCAAACTTGCGGTAGAGCTGCCTGGCAGCCAAATTAGAACGGCGAACTTCCAGCGTAACTACATAAGCTCCCGTCGATTTTGCCTCGTTTATTGATTCTGTCATCAACACGCTGCCTATACCGAGCCGGCGCGACTCTGGATGGACTGCGATGTTCAGGATATGGCATTCATCGGCAATCAGCCATCGACAGAGAAATCCGGCGGTCGCACCCGTGCCATTTTCGGGAATCGCCAGCATGATACGCGAGAAGGGCAGGGTCAGTTCGCGCTCGAATGAGGCCAGCATCCACGGAGCTGGAAATGCGAGCCGTTCGATCTCGATGATCCGGGGCAGGTCGCGACCTGTGGCGTTCCGAATGTGGATCGCCATCTAAGCCAAACTCAACTACACGTCGGCGTCGCGACTATCGCCGGTTAAATCGCAACAATTTTTCAAGCGGCGCGCTGAAATTGGGCCGCATCCGCCTTGAAAACAATAACCTCGAGCACTTTGTCGCGCATCCGATGCTTAAACGCACCGACCGGCTTGCCGAACTCGATTCGCGTCGTGAAGTCGGCCGGGAACGACGATGAGACGTAGGACAGCCGCCGAATAGTTTCGCCGCGCACGCTCGCGCTGATCGCGATCACATTGTCACCGAGCATGATGTTGTAATCATAGTCGGGCATCTCGTCGGGAAGATTCCAGAGCCGCTTGAGCGAGGATGGCGGCAACTGACGCGGCATCTCGAGTCGCACCAGGTACGCGTTCGAATATTCGGCGACCGTGTACACGGTGCCGTACCGTCGATCGCGCTCGGTTTTGTCTTCATGCATGGTGCCCTCGAAACCGTCGAAAGCAACCTTGCGCTCTGTTCGACGACCCTTGCCACCGGCACTCACCAGAATCGATCCAAGCGGCGCCAGCGCAAGCCCGTACCAGCATCCGCGATAGGTCAACTCGCTGGCAGGCTTGGCGTGAATCACGCCCTCGCGCAAACGCCACGCAGCTTCACCCGCGGCGAGCAATACGCCAAGCATGATCCATCCGCCGGTGCTTTGCGAAAACAGCCTGTCCCCCAGCACTGCAACTGCGAACGCCGTCAGAAGCGCGGGATAGAGAATCAGGTTGAAAATCATGTTGAGCGCGGTCGAGCGCTGTCTCGAAAATCCCGCGGTGCTACCGACCGCATGCTCGAGGTCTGCCTTTACGCCGTCGGGCATCGCACCGAGAACCGGCTCGCCAAGCCGAAACGCCACCATCACGGGCGCGGGCGCGGTACGAATCGGCGACGCGTCAACCGATGCGAGCACGGTATCGAAATCGGCTTCGAGCTCTCCAGGGAAATGCTTCTCGCCGACCGGGCCGGGCAACGCGCCGATGTCTTTCGGCAGATGCATCATCGCGAGTCCCGCCGCCGCCACCGGTGCTGCCGGCGCGGCCGCTGCAGGAGCCGCCGCGGGCTTGGGTGCCGCCGCGGGAGCTGCCGCAGGTTTGGCGGCTACTGCCGCGCCGTTGGTCGCAGCTTCCGCGCCGCCGGCGGCTCCGCCCTCTTTGCGAAAGCGCGATGGCGCGTCGTCGGGAAACGTAGTTTCGGGATGCAGTTCACGGGCGCGCTGAAGCAGGACGCCTTCGGTTTCGAGATTTGCAGGATCGGGGATGCAGCAGTCGACGGGGCATACCGCGGCGCACGCTTCATGGTCGTGGAAGCCGACGCATTCGGTGCACTTCGACGGCACTATGTAATAAATATCCTGCGCGATTGCGGCGCCGGGCGTGCCGTTAAGCTCCCAAGGCACTCCGCCTGCATAAATCGCAGTGTTCGGACATTCGGGCTCGCACGCACCGCAGTTGATACATTCGCTCGTGATCGTCGTCGCCATCTCGCAACCGGACCTCGCTAAAAGTAGGAAAATATGGCCAGGAAAGCCCGCAACCCATTGATCCGCCTGATTGACGATAACTGCTGAAAGTTTTGTCTGTCAATCACGCTCGATTCAATTCAGCTAATAAGCTGACTCTCGCGAGGTCGCTCAGCCGTTGGATTTGGCGGCTTTTCGCGCGCGGCCGTCGTGAGGTCCCAGGGGCCGTCGCGGGGCTTCGGCCCATCGGCCGGGGCGTTTCGGATTGACCGGGAAGTAACAGCGATCGTCGTGGCGCTCGCCGACTACGATCAACCTGACCGGCGCGTCGGAATTGTTGAAGACGCAGTGCGCGATGCCGGTGCCGTTGGGAAACACGACGCCGTCGCCGGGCGCGAGGCGGTGCAGGTTGCCGTCGAGCCAGAGATCGGGCGTGCCGTCGAGCACGAAGACGAACTCCTCGTCCTTCTCGTGCGCATGCGGCGGCGCGATTTGTCCGCCCGGCTCAAGGATCTCGAAGTTAATCCCGAGGCGCGTGAGCCCGAGCTTGCGCCCGAACATCGCACCGTCATCGCCGGGTCCGTAGTTCTCCATCAGCTCGCTGTAGTAACGAATAAAATCCGGCCGTTGATTTTCCATCGAGAGTCCTCCTTATTTTTTCCGCGCTGATCGTTTCAGCGTGAGGTCGAGATTCGACTTGAGGTCGCGGCAGACGCGGTCGAGATCGAACGAATCGCGATTGAGTAGACGCTGGATGACCAGGCCGCGAAGGGTCGCGAGGATCAACGCCGCCTGAGCCGCGGGATCGACGGCCGCGCGAATCTCGCCGGCGCGGATGCCGCTTTCGATCTGCTCGCGAACGGCGCGGCGGAAATTCTCGTCAGCTTTGGCAATCTCCGGCCTGATTTCAGGAACCGGGCCGAGCGCTTCGCCCAGCAGCACGTAGAGCGCGGCGCGCTCACTGCGGGCGGCGGCGCGCAAATAGGTTTCGCATGCCAGCTTCAATGCGCCCAGTCCCTGCTTGCCGGCGAGTGACGGCAGAAGCGATTTGGTGAAGTGAGTCTGCAGGCGATCGATGAGCGTGCGGACGAGGTCAGCCTTGGATCCGAAGCGATGGCTTACCAGGCCGTGGGTATAGCCCGACGCCTCGCCAATCTCGCTGAGCGTAGTGCGGCTGCTACCCTGGCGCGCGATCAGGGTGGTCGCCGCTTCGAGCATCCGATCGTGCGAAAGTTCGCGGCGTTCGCGCTGGGTGCGCCGCGGCGGCAGTGGATTTTCCTGCACATTCATCGTGCTCAAGTGGTATCATATTTATTGACTGGTCAGCAAGAAACATTGTATCCTCCCGATTCCAACACTTCGGCGGAGAAAGCAGATGGGTGCTGCCCCAAAGAGCGAAGTTTTCCCCTCACACGACGCGCCCGAGCGGCGTGCCGTCTCGATTGTGAGTCCGCTTCGAATTGCCGCCGCCTTGCTCGCTCTGGCATTTCTGATCGCCATCGCCGTGCTCGCGCACCAGGAGAATGGCGGCCCGCCGCACATGGATATGGAGCTGCCCGGCAACGAACCGGCGACGCTCTACACCCCGTACAACTTCGACTTCCCGGTGACGCCCGCGCCCGCGGCGGATCGTCCCGCAGGAGTGGTGCTGGTGCACGGCTACTCCGCCGATCGCCAGGGAACCAGCGAGTTGGCACGCCGAATCGCCCAGAACGGCTATGTCGTCCTCGCGATCGACGGTCACGGGCATGGCGCCAACCGCAATCCATTCACCGATTTCGGTGCGCCGGGCAAAGACGCGCTGAGCGGCGATATCCGCAACGCGGTGGATATCATGCGCGCATTGCCGCTGGTCGATCCCGCAAGGATTGTCGTGATCGGGCATTCGATGGGCGCAGGTGCGGCGCTCGACTACGCGCAAGCCGACAAGGATCTCGCGGGCAGCGTGATGATCTCCGGCGGTCGCGGTCTGTGGGGACCCGAGCATCCGCGCAACGCGATGCTCATCTTCGCGGAACACGACGCGAAGTGGACGCGGAAATCTGCAGCGACCGTCGCGGCGAAACTCGCGGGCGTGCAGCAAGTGGAACTCGGCAAGCTCTACGGCGATCTCGCCAAAGGTTCAGCGGTGGAGGCGGTCGAGGTCCCGCACGTTGGACACGCCGGGATCCTCCACTCAACCGTCGCGGCGCACGACATTATCGTGTGGCTCGACAGCATCACCGGAACGAAACGGACAGGAGCCCTCTCGCTCGGCGATCCGCGCCGAGCGACAACAGCCGTCGCGTTGCTGCTATTCCTCGTGCTGCTGGTTCCGCTTGGACGGATATGCGGCTCGCTTGCGCCGGGATGGAAGCGCGTCGACGGGGGAGGATGGCTCGGGCTCGGCATCGTCGCAGGCGGTCTGATTGTTGCGATGCCGTTGGTAGAGGCGGCGTCACCGGCCGACTTTCTTTCGACCCAGGGAGGCGACCAACTGTTCTCGTGGATGGGAGTGGCGGGGGTAATCCTGATCGCAATTCTCGCGGCGCGAAATTCGATCGATTGGCATCAGATCGTTGCAGGCCACGGTCCGACGCTACTGGCCGGCGCGATCGCACTAGCTCTCATCTATGCGGCGACGATTCCGATGACAGTCGCGATACATAGGCTTTCGTTTACCCCGGAGCGGCTGATCGCAGCCTGCTTCTCGACGATGCTGGCCCTGCCGTTCTTCCTGGGCTTCGAGATGCTGGTACGCCGCGGCGGGGCCGGCATCTCGACGACGCTCGGCGCACTCGGCCGATTGACGATGATCGTGCTGCTTTTCGGCTCGATCGACGCGGGCATCATGCCGATTGACTTCGGGCCTGGGTTCGTCGGCATCTTCGTCGTAATCTTCACGATGTTCGAAGTCTTCGCCGCGTCGGTCTACAGCGTATCCGGCAATATCGTGCTGATCGCGACGGTCGAATCGGCTTGGCTGGCATGGATCATCTCAGCGTGGATGCCGATAAAGATCCTGATCTGAGCGAAATCCGGCTGGTTCGGTGCTATGACCGATCGAAAGCGCAGGTAACATGCGCGATGTTCCGGACAGAACCCTTGCGGTTCCATTGCCTTGCGTTCGTAAACAGGTTTTGTAACTATTGGCAGGATTACTCGTCCCGCCCTGCCTTTTTCGGATCGGACTATTTGTGTAGCGGGACCGGCTGTTTGACCTGAACCACTGGAGGATAGAGTTCGCATGAAGACAACCCTGAAGGTACTAGGTGTCGTGGCCGTGACAGCGCTCGTTGCCGCGTGCGGCCCTGATATGAAGACAATCAACAACGCCACTGACCGCGCGCAAGCAGATGCGACCAAGGCGGAAGCCTCGGCCAACGCGGCGGAAGCTTCGGCCAATCAGGCTGCGCAGGCCGCTGCCCAGTCCGACGCCGCGGCGAGCCAGGCAGAAGACGCAGTCCGTCGTGCGAACGACGCAGTGTCGCGCCTCGAAGCGGCGTTCTCGACCTCAGTCACGAAGTAACCGGTACTCGGTTAGACACACAGTAAGTTAAAGCGGTGGCGGAAGGAGAAGGCTCCATCCGCCACCGCTTAGTCTTGTCCGCGCGAGCCCTTACTCTCAGGCCCGCCTGTTCGCTTGGCAGTGTCCACCAACATTTTCCAGCTCGCGATCCAATCCTTTTTATCCGCGTCGTAGCTCACTTCCTTGACGACTTTGTAGGTGCCGTTCATTCGGCCACCGGACGGGCAGGCGTGACAGTCGTGAGCTTCCCAAACGGCGAATCCGAATTCGAGATCGTTATCGGAAAATTTATTACCTAGTGAATTCCGGGTCGATTCTCCGTCTCGCAGCAGCTTCTTCGAGTACTCGACCGCATCTTGAATGTCGACCGGCCGCAGCTGGTCGTGATCGAGTACGAAGACGGTGTCGTCGATACCGTCCCAGTCTCCCGAATAACGATGCAACGGTAGATTGACGAATAGAGAGGGTTCGTAGTGTTCTTTGCCTCGGCCCGTCACCAGCAATTGGACGAGAAGACCTCGGGCTCTTCGAAGTGTGAATCCAGCTCCGACTGCAGAACCGCTAACCGCTGATACTTGTTCTCGCTGGTTCTCTTCCATACGGCCAATTGATCGTCTCCGTCCTTCGCAGCATGAACCGTGACCAGGAACTCAGCCTCCCTAGCGGAACCGCCGGAGGGAACGATCGGCACGGAAAACTTCAACTCTGACGGGTACTCATGATTCTCATCCGGAGGAATCGAGGCGAGGATTTCGGCTTTGCTGTAAGTGCGCGAATCAGCGACGGCTTTGCCTTTCACGAGCGAATCGAGGTCCTGATACTGGACGGAGTAATTGGCATCCTCAGCCATGTGTTGCTGGCCGATAGCTTCGCCCGCACCGACCTCGTTGCCCTTGAGCGCGTCCGCCGCCTCAGTCCTGACAATCTCGCTGTTATCGCTAAGCGCAAGCGTCAGTGCATGCGTGACATCGTCCGGTAACGGTTTGATTTGGCTGAGTGTCTGTACCGACCACGCGCGCTGGTAGAGATCCCCGTTTTTCAAGGCCGCGATCAGTGCCGGCACCGCAGCCGCGCCGAGTTTACCGAGTTGATCGCTTGCCGCCTCCTTCACATTATCGGAGTCGTTGCTCGAGGCGGCAACCAACGCTGAAATCGCATCACGGTTCGTTGAGCCCAAACCGCCCAACGCAATGACAGCGTCGGGCCGCACGGACTCGTCTGCATCGCCGCTAATCGTCCGCGCCAAAGTGGGGACCGCGTCGCCGCCTTCGATTCGCGCGAGCGCGGTGACCGCTGCTTGCCGCTCATAAACGTCCTTGGTGGCGAGCAGATGCTCGATGGCCGGCACGGCTGGGCGAGCATAGCTGCCCATCTTCCCTAGCGTCACGGTCGCGTCGTACATTTCGTCCCAGTCGTTCAGAGTACGCATCACGATCGGCAGTGCAGCCTTATCGCCGGGATCGATGCTCGCCAGCGCCATGGCGGCGTGTTCCGATTTATCGTTGTCGGCGCTCTTCATCGCGATATCCAGAGCCGGTATCGCGTCTTTGGCGGTGGGTCCGATTATCCCAAGAGTATCCATTGTCCCCAGACGTACAGATTCGTCGGGGTCGTTGAGGCATTGGATAAGACCAGGAACTGCCACCTTCGCGGCTGGCCCGACCCTGCCGAGGAAATTTACGGCGGACATCCGGATTTTCGGGTCGCTATCCTTCAGCGCGGGCAGGACGTAGGGGATCGCAGGCTCCGCGAACGACTCCAGCCCAGTCAGGCTGTCGATAATCCGAAGACGAGAGAGTGGGTCGAGATCGTTCAAACCCTTCGCGACAGCAAGTACGACATCAGCGGGAGAGGGGCCGACCCATTCGCTAAACTGAGTGGGCTTTTCCTGAACTACTTCGCCTTCGAAGTGGCTGACGCCCCCGTACCGGCTCAGGATGTAGGAGAGAGCCACTGCGCTGCCGCTGCGAATCTGTGGATTGCTGTCGTTGAGGCTATCCAGAAGCAGGGGCGCTTCCTGCATACCCATCAGTTCGGCTATTGCGCTCTCAACATATCTGACGACGTCATCGTGGGTGCTCGCCAGCACCTTGAGCAGAATCGGATACGATGCCGGAGGGGCTGTCACGATCTGGGCCAATGCGGCGACCGCGCCGGTTCGAACAGAGGCATCCGGATCGTTCAGCGCAAGCTCGAGTTGCGGGATCGCCGGCGTGCCCGCATTCACCAGCGTCGTGACAAGGTACCCGCGCGTCTCCCGACTTCGTTGGTCGACAGGTTGAAAGTACTTTGGGTCGATTGCCCATAGTCGGAAGCTGTCGAGCACGTGTGGCACGAGAGCGAGCGGCAGCGGCTTGATCGCTATTGCGGCCTTGGTTGCATTCTCGCGACGAACCGGGTTGGGGCTTTGCAGGTCCTTAATAATTTCGGCCGCGGTCGGCACAGGCTGCGATCGAGCATCGTGCGCCTGCGCTAGGAGGACGGAAGGCGATGCGCAAAGCGCTATGAGCAAAAGCAGGATTGCGACACAGGTTGCGGATGGACTCTTCACGGGCCAGGATGTGACGACCTCCGGAGGTAACAGGATGTTTACCGCGGAACTCAGATTCATTGAATGATGTACGCGCCGGGTGCTAATGGATACGGAACGCACATCGAAATCCAGAGATTAGGTCCCGCACCCGCCGCGCGGGGACGAGCGGCGGCCTCTCCCCTCGTGGGGCGAGGCGAAGAAAGAGCCGGGATTCTTCGCTTCGCTCTAGAATGACACAAGCACCAGAACCCCCGAGCAAAGTAGTGCGCTGCGCGCAACTTTGCGATTGATACTGGGTGCAGGGGTCACCCCTGCCCAAGGAAGCGTGAAACCCACGGCGGGTTTCACATTACAATTAAAGTTCTTTCTCTCTTCTCCGCTTAGACGATCACTTTCGCGGCGCGCAGTTCGTCTACCTGGCTGCGTTCGATCCCAGCTTCGCGCAGAACTTCGTCGGTATGCTCGCCGAGCTTGGGCGGGACGCGCCACATCTTCATCGGGGTTTCCGAGAAGCGAGCGCCGGGGCTCACAGTACGCACCTGGCCTGCGCTGGGATGGTCGTAAACCGAGAAGCTTTCGTTCTCGACGATTTCCGGATCCTGGAGGAGAGTTTCGTAGTTGTGGACCGGACCGCAGGGGATGTCGGCAGCTTCGAGCACCGGGAGCCATTCGGCGGTGTTTTTTTCGGGGAAAAGTTTCGCCAGGCCGCGCATGAAATTGCGTCCACGCTCGGCGCGATCTGTTGTCTCAGGCCAAAACTCAGGATGCCCGACCGCCTCGGCTAGCCGCTTTGACTGCGCGTCGGTGAACGGCGCGATTGTGAGCCATCCGTCTTTCGTCTTGAAAGGATCGAGCGTGGTGCTCTTGGGCGCGAGATGCTTGAACTCGTCCTCCGGCAGCAGCGTGTAGCCGTAGATCGAATCGTTGGCGGTGAACGCCATCATCGCCTCGAGCATCGGAACCTTGATGTACTGGCCGACGCCGCGGGCGCGCGCCGCATGCAATGCGCTCACGACGGCGAGAGCCGCGGTCATCCCGCTCACTTTATCCGCCAGCGCCATCTTGACCGCAGTCGGCTGTCCGGCCTTGAGGCCCTGGACGTACGCCATGCCGGAGTAGCCCTGGATGACGGGATCGTAGGCGGGAAAATTCGCGAGGCGGCCCTTGGGCGGGAAGCCGCATATCGAGCAATAGACGACCTTGGGATTCGCGCGGCGAATGTCAGCGTAGCCGATGCCGAGGCGGTCGGCGACACCGGGGCGATTGTTCTCGACCATAGCGTCGGCCTTCACCGCGAGGCGGCGGACGAGGTCGCGGCCGTGCTCCTTCTTGATATCGATCACGATGCTGCGCTTGTTGCGATTGAAGTTCAGAAAGGCCGCGGTCAGGCCGCCGCGCTGCGGGCCGACGTTACGGCGCATCGAGTCGCCTTCGGGCGGTTCGATCTTGATGACGTCGGCGCCGAGGTCGCCGAGCAACTGCGTGCAGAACGGCCCCGAAATTACGGCGGTCAGATCGAGGACGCGAAAACCAACCAGCGGTCCATCAGCCATAACGAAAATCCTTCAAGCGCGCGCGTTTGGGCGTAAGAGATACTAGCCGTGATAGAGCGGGGAGTCACGAACCGCGGGCGTCGACGCCAAGAGTGCTTAGTCCGCGCACGCATGCGGCGTCAAGTTTTTCAGGAGACTTGCGGCCTCAATTTGTTGGCGCCTTTGGGACGCTCATGCCAAACGCTACTTTCAGGTCGTCGCCGTTGAACGGGTAGACGTGGACCATCCAGCCGAATGCCTGCTTGAGCATGTGGCCGCCGGCGGCTTCGCAGGTCGCGGCGTCGGCGATTTTGCCGGTGAAGCCGAAGCGTCCGTCAGCCAGGAAACCTAACTGTTGATTGATTGCGGGCGCGGACGCACTTGACGACACCGGTAGCATCCCGGGCATATCGACTTGGGTTCCGTGGACATCGCCGCGCAGGACGTCGTTGAGCGTGACGCCGTTGGGCAGGCAGATGTTGGTGTGCGCATGCCAGTGCGCGATGCTCAGCGGAATTATCGCGTCGAGCTGGTCGGGCGTGTAGTCGGCGGGCGCGCTATACATGGCGCCGATCAAAACGTAATCGCCGCTCGAATTTTTGACGTAGAGCAACGAGCCGGGAAATCTTAAATCGGAATGACCGATATATTCCTGCTGCGCGGCGGTGTAGTCCGTAAAATGGTAAACCTCTTGAGGAACTGTCGGCAGAAAAATCTGGTAGCCCTGCGACAAGGCGACGCGGTAATCGTGATACGGGATGAGCGCGCGTCTCAGAGTATCGAGCACGACGTGCGCGCGTTCGAGGTCCTGCGGCGTCTGCGGCCGCGACGCCGTCATCACCATGTGCGCGCCCATTCCCATCTGACCGCCCATCGCATTGGGCGCGCTGTCGCCGTCCATGTCGCCCATCGCGGCCATGTCATGCGCGAACGCGGGTGCGCTAATCGAAAGAGCGAGCGTGACAGTCAGAAGTGCGAGCTTGTTCATGCGATCACTCTCCCTTTAGACGCGCGTGTTTCAAGGCTGGCAGTTCGCGCCGCACGCGGTCCTGGTACTCGAGATCGATTGGCGCGACGACGACACCTTCCTGATCCGCGGCGCGCGCGAGCACGCGTCCCCACGGATCGACGATCATAGAATTGCCGTAATCGCTGTAGCCGTAGATGTTGGGACCGAATTGCGCGGGCGCGATCACGTACGCCTGATTCTCAATTGCGCGGGCGCGAATCAGCGGCTCCCAATGCGCTTCGCCGGTAGGGAATGTGAACGCGCTCGGCACCGAGAGAATCTGCGCGCCGGCAAAAGTCAGTCGGCGATAGAGTTCCGGAAAGCGCAGGTCGTAGCAGATACTGAGTCCGATCGCGCCGAGCGGAGTTGCAGCGGTAACGATGTCGGCGCCGGCGAGCTTCGCGTCGGATTCGCGCACCGTCACGCGACCGGGGAGATCGACGTCGAACAGATGAATCTTGCGATACGCCGCGAGTTGCTGGCCGTCGGGGCCGATCAGCACGGACGTGTTGTAGCATCGCACGTCGCCGGCGACGTGCTCGGTGATCGATCCCGCGACCAGATGGATTTGCAGCTCACGCGCCAACTTCGACATCAGCGTCAGCGATTGACCGTCGAGCGTCTCGGACGCGGCCGCCTGCTCGTTGCGCTTGCCACGCCAGTTGAAGACCTCAGGCAGCGCGACCAGGTTCGCACCGCGAGCCGCACCGACGCGGACCAGCCGTTCGGCGCGCTCGAGGTTCGCCGCCTTGTCGGGGCCGGCGTTCATCTGGATTGCGGCTGCCAGGTAAGTCATTTCGAGATTTCCACCCGCGGCAAGTTTTCCATTCGGCATTATTGCGCGATGCCCCGCGCGTTAGTAGCGCGGCGTCGACGGGTCCGCATCCTCCGACCATGCGTCGATACCGCCGGACAGATTCAGCACGTGCTCGAAACCCATTCGCGCCAGGTACATCGCGACCTGCGCGCTGCGGACGCCATGATGGCATACGACGACGGTCTCGCGGTCGGGATCGAGCTCAGTCAGGCGCGACGGGATGTCGCCCATCGGGATATGAGTCGCGCCGGGAAACGGCGCCAGGAAAATTTCGAAAGCTTCGCGCACGTCGAGCACGAAGACCTGCTCGCCTCGATCGAGGCGGGCCTTGAGCGCGGTCGGTTGGATTGCGCCGATGTCAGGCATCAGCCGAACACCGCGCTACTGTTTGATGTCGTTCGAAAACAGCTCGACCTTCGAGAATACCGGCAGCTCGGTGCATGAAATCGAAAATCCGAAGGTATCACTCTGGCCCGGCATGATCGGGTCGTAATGCGGTTTCTCGTTCAGAATTTTCTGGATGTACGGATCGTCCGCGAGGCTTTCGGCATGGTGATTGTAAAGACTCTCGCCGTGAAGGATTTTGCCGTGCTTGTCCTCGAACGCAAAGTGCAGGCGGACGTAATCGATCGGCTTGTCGCTGGTGTTGGTGATTTTACCCGCGACCACGAGGTTCGGCGGCATGCAGCACGAATGCATAATCACGTCGCGCGTGACTACAACCTGGAGTTGGTCGTTGGGCACGACCTGCGTCTTGGGATGATCGAAGCGACGATGCATGTCGGCTTCCGCCGCGGCATCGTCGCTATCCTTTATATTGACGCGCGTGCCGGCGAGAGCGGTGCTGGCCGCAGCGAAGGCTACAAGAATCGCGATTGTAATTAGTTTTTTCATGCCGCCGACTCCCATCGCCGATCTTGGTGCGGGGCTGCGCCAATGTCGATCTGCTAAATGGATGACGACCCCCCAACACCTCTCGTTTATGGTCGAGGCTATGGCAGAAGCCCGTCGCGCCGCGGCGGAGGCTGAAGTTCCGGTCGGCGCGGTCGCGGTCGTGGACGGGCAAATCGTCGGCGCGGGACACAACCAGCCCATCGGACTCGATGATCCGACGGCGCACGCGGAAATCCTGGCAATTCGCGCGGCTGCGTCGACGCTCCAAACGTACCGGCTGACGACGCTGTCGCTATACGTCACGCTCGAGCCGTGCGTTATGTGCGTCGGTGCGATGCTGAATGCTCGAATCGCGCGAGTCGTTTACGGGGCGCGCGACGACAAGGCGGGTGCGCTCGGCTCGGTGTACGATATCGGTCGCGACGGCCGCTTGAACCATCGATTCGAAGTGATTGGCGGTGTGATGGAATCCGAGTGCGCTGCGCTGATGTGCGAATTTTTCCGCGCGCGTCGCGGCGGGACATAAGAAGGAGGGGGCTGGGATGGGCAACTTCAGATTTTATCGGCGCGTGTCAATTTTTCCGGGACTGTCGGTCAACCTATCGAAGTCAGGTCCGAGCCTGACGGTCGGGATGCGCGGCGCGCACGTGACTGTCGGCAGCAAGGGCATTCGCAAGACGGTCGGAATTCCCGGCACCGGCATCTACTATACCTCGCACAGCGGATACTATTCGGGGGCGCATTCGGCGCACGTCGAGCAGCCGATTTCGGATAGCCAGCAGACGACCGCGCACTCGATCGCGCAGGTGATCATGCTGATGTGCATCATCGGCGCCGTTGCCCTTGCAATCGCGACTGTCGGCTCGGTCGCCGGCGGCAAGTGATCGACTCTACGAGGCTTGCCGAACGCGGGCCGCGTCGTTGGACGCTGTGGTCCGGCTGATATGAATAGTCGGGCTGATCCGAATGAGCAGGGTGCCCGCGCCGTACTTTTCTCCGCCGACTGCAAAGGTGTCGCCGCTCTCGAGATTCAGATTGGCCGTCATCGTTGGCCGTTTGCCGTCGAACAGGACGACCTCCATCGCGATCATGCCGCTGTCGATTGCGCGCGGCTGGACGTGCAGAGTCTTGCCGCCCGGCAGGCTGAAAACGATCATCTTGCCGGATTGCGTGCGCCCGTTGATGTGACTGAAGGAGCCCGACGTCGCATCGGCGACGAAGGCCGAATCGACTTGCACATCGACCAGTCGAATTGGCGCAACCGCGGCGGGCGGAGCGGGCTGCCTGCTGGCGACGGTCTCAGGATGAGGGCGCACGAGATTTACGATACCGGTGCGGACGATTCCCGCTTGTAGCGCCAGCACCAGAATCGCGACAGCGACAATTTTTGCGATTATATCGAGGACAGATTTGGTGAACCCTTCGAGCGACGGCATCACCGTCATCGCTCTGAGTTCGTGCCCAATCTTCGAGTAGTCGGAAAGTTCGCCGGTGCATGAGGGGCACTGCTCAAGATGATGCGTAACTTCGCGCAGGTCGCGCGGCTCCAGTTCGCCGTCCCCGGCCGCGCTGAGCATCGACCCTATTTCGCTACATTCAGCCATCTGATCGTCGCGGTCGCACCTGACAAATAGACGAGCCCAGAGCGTCGAAATTCAACAGTAATCAAGCCGAATCATATCTCAGCAGCCACGTGTCAGGCAGCCCCCCGCACTGCCGCGAGCCGCTCGGGCGCCTGCGGAATAGTCTTCCACAAATCAGGGTCGTGGCCCGTGATGATCATTGCGCCGCCGTCGCGGAGCGCACGCAGCCGCCGGATCGACTCGAGCATCTGATCGCGATCGTACATCGCAGTTGGCAAATGGAAATTGTCGAGCGTGCGCTGCAGGTAACATGCGTCACCGGTCATCACGACTTCATCATTGCCGATTCGGACCCGCAGCGACTGATGCCCGGGCGTATGGCCGTGAGTCGGGATGCATACGACCGAGCCGTCGCCGAAGACGTCGTGCTCGCCGTCGATCATTTTCACCTTATGCCCGTGGTCGTAGTCGTGCGGATCGTAATAGACGCTCTCGATCAGCTCGGCATTGTGGCCGGCCTCCCATTCGCGCCGCTGAATCAGGAGGGTCGCGTTGGGCAATTGCTCGTTGCCGCCACAGTGATCGAAATGCAGATGCGAGTTGATGATGAAATCCACCTTCGACGGCGCGACGTCGAGCGATTCGAGACGCGCCGCGATCTCCTCGCCGGGTTTGAATCCCACCGTGTGAAACGACGACAGCCGCCCCAGCCGGCGCTCCGGATCGGTTTGCGTATCGACATGAAGGCCGCTGTCGAAAATCGCGCGCCCCTTTGGATGCTCAATCAGATAAGAAGGCACCGGCACGGTCAGGCTGCCCTTTTCGCCCGCGAGCAAAAGCGCGGCCGGAAGCGTGAGCCACCCGCACGTGAACGCATAGACGTTGAGCGACATCGGATATAACCCTCGTCTGCCAGAATCTCTACCGCAAACCGCCCCCCAGCGCGACCGATCTTCCCCTCTCCTAGAATGGGAGAGGATCGAAGGTGAGGGATCTCCTGAAGTGGCACAGGCTTCAGCCTGTGATTCTTCCTAATGTGGCCTGAGTGTCCGAATTTCAATCGTCAGTGTCTTAATTTACCGGGACGAGCTGCATCGGAGACTCGGTGCATTCAGACACAGCGCGCGCAGTCGGGGAATTCGCCAGTACAAGCAGGTCGATCAAGGCTTCCCTGTAGTCGACGCATTGCTGGTAAGAATCGAAAGTTACTCGTTTCATCGGGCCTGCCAAACTGTAGCCCGCTGACTTCCTGGTGAACGTGGGCACGATCAGATAAAAGCCCACAAGCGCGAGCGCGGCGGCGTGGCGACGACTCATACGGTGGACCTATCAGAATGCCGATGCATGAGACAACAATTAGTGAGCGCGCCATCCCCACGTGAACGCATAGACGTCGAGCGACTGCGCCTGGCGCGACCAATCTTCCCCTCTCCCATAATGGGAGAGGATCGAAGAGCCTGCCCTGAGCCTGCCGAAGGGTGAGGGTCCTTGTGTAGCACGCGATCTTTTCCGCGCGATTCAAGATTCTGCTTCCGCGAGCTCTATCACCGCAAGCCGGAAGTGAAGTGGCACAGGCTTCAGCCTGTGATTCTCCTTCCGCTCCGTCCGGTTCTTTCAGCGCCCGTCCGCGTGTTAAATATCTAAACAATGAACGCTACCGACCCGATCGTCATCGATTGCGACTCGCATGTGATGGAGCCGCCTGATCTCTGGCAGAAATATCTCGAGCCGAAGTTTCGCGATCGCGCCATTCGGATCGACAAGGATGCCGTCGACGGCCTCGAGGTCCTGATGGTCGACAACCAGCCGCTCCTGAAGGGCATGCTGGCTGGCCTCGGCGGCGCAAATCAGCCGCGCCAGGAACTCTTCGTCCCGGGCCGGCTCGGTTACCTCGACGGATGCCCGCCCGCGAGCTATCTGCCCGACGCTCGAGTAAAACTGCTCGACGAATGGGGCGTCAGCGCCGGCGTGCTGTTCCCCACTGTCGGGATTCTGTGGGACGTCGCGGACCACGAACTGGCCGCGGCGTACGCGCGCGCCTACAACAACTGGATCAACGATTTCGCGAGCTCTGTCCGCAGCCGCGTGATTCCGATCGCGCATATCGCGCTGCAGGACGTGGATTCGGCGCTGGTCGAGCTCAAGCGATGTATCAAGCTGGGCTTCAAGGGGATTTTCCTCGCGCCGGAAAACGTCGGCGGACGGCGCTTCTCGCATCCCGACTTCGATCCGATTTGGCGCGAGTGCGAGGACGCCGGCATCCCCGCATGCCTGCATGTGATCGTGCGCTTCAACCGCGCGCCGGGAATCATCGGACAGTTCTACCAGCCCGGCGAGTTTCGCACCGTGTTCGGATTCGCACTCGGCGGATTCGCGCAGGTGGTGCCGGCCGCGATGACGATGGTGGCCGACGGTTTGTTCGATCGCTTCCCGCGCCTCAAGGTTCTATGCGTCGAGGCGGGATGCGGCTGGGCGCCCTACATCATGGATCGCATGGATCAGAAGTATGAGTTGCTCGGCTGGACTTATCCGACCAAATTGAAACCGTCGGACTACTTCCGCCGCAACATCTGGGTGGTCGCCGAGCCCGAGGAGCGCACGATCGGCGCCGTGATGGATCTGCTGGGCGAGGATCGCGTGCTATGGGGATCGGATTTCCCGCACGTCGATTCGAACCTCGAAGCGCCGCACCTGATTCGAAATTCAATCTCGAATCTGAGCGAAGCGCGGCAGCGCAAACTGCTCGGCGAGAACGCGCGAATCGTATTCCCGGCCTGATTCTTCGCGTAGTGTACTGATGCGAATGACATCTTCAGAATACAGGTCCCCCGATGCCGAGTGACAAGGCCAAGGCCAACAAAGCGCTGACTGCGACCTGCGTCGCGTGCAACAAGCCGATATCAACCGAGAGCGCAGTCTCGCTGACTGGCATCGAAGACGGGCACCACAAGCAGTACACGGTGTGCAATAAGTGCGCGAACGGCGGATGGCGCCCGCCGGGCTTCGTCGGGATGCTGTCGTTCCGCCGCGAGTAGCGAAAATCCTGTGACTCCCCGAAGTCTGCTTCGGTGGTGGAGACGTCCTAAGGCCACAACAGATCGCATTGGATAGCGGAACTTCAGGACTCGAATACGAAGGAGTTCTTCTATGACGACCGAACCCAAAACAGTCATCGTAACCGGTGCTTCGCAGGGCATCGGCGCGGCCCTTGTGAAGACGTTTCTGGAGCGCGGCTATTCCGTCGTCGCTAACTCGCGGAGCATCACAAAATCCGGCGCATTCGTACCTTCCGATAAATTGGCGCTGGTCGACGGAGATATTAGTCAGCTCGCCACAGCCACAAAGATCGTCGAGACCGCAACGAGCAAATTCAAATCGATCGGCGCACTCATTAACAACGCGGGCATCTTCTTCTCCAAGCCTTTCACCGACTACACGGCCGAGGACTTCAAAGCTCTCTCTTCCATCAACCTGGAAGGCTTCATCTACGTCACCCAGCTCGCGATCAAACAAATGCTGGCGCAAAAATCCGGTGGAAGCATCGTTAGCATTACGACTACGATGGCCGAACATCCTATCGCCGGCGTGAATGCTTCCGTCCCGATGATCACAAAGGGCGGCATCGAAGCGATCACGCGAAGTCTCGCGATGGAATATGCAAAGGACGGCATTCGCGCGAACGTGGTTGCGCCAGGAGTCGTCGACACTCCGATGCATAAGAACGATCCCAAGGAGGCTTTAAAGTCTTTGTCGCCGCTCGGACGCATCGTCGACGTTCAGGATATCGCCGATGCTGTCCTCTATCTCACCGAGGCTCGCCTGGTTACTGGTGAGGTGCTCCACGTCGATGGTGGCGCACACGTCGGTAAGTGGTAACCCTCTCCAACAATTAAGGAGTCGCACAATGTCAGAATCTTCCATCACGAACTGCTATTGCCCAAATCGTTGACACCATGCGGGCTCTCGCCGGATCGCACCCCGGGTTTCGTCCCGTCCATGCCAAAGCCGTCGTCTGCCACGGCAATTTTCGCGCTACGCCACAGGCGCGCAGCGTGAGCCGGGCGCCGCACCTGCAAGGCGAAGCTATCCCGACAGTTATCCGCTTCTCTAATGCGAGTGGGAATCCGGACGCGCACGACGGCGTGCCCGACGCGCGCGCGATGGCTGTGAAGTTTCAGTTGCCTGACGGTAAGAACGCCGACATCCTGGCGCTCTCTATCGAGGGCTTTCTCGCACGGACCCCCGAGGAATTCCTGGCGTTCCTGCAAGCCCAGCTTCCGGACCCTGCCACCAAACAACCAAGGCCCGACGCGGTGCCTCGCTTTCTGGAGAAGCATCCGGCCACCGCCGCGTTCATACAGCGCCTCACGCAGAAGCCGGTGCCAGCCAGCTACGGTCAGTGCAGTTACCACGGCGAGCACGCCTTCAAATTCACAGCCGCTGATGGCACCAGCCGATTCGGCCGCTATCACTGGATGCCCGAGGCTGGGGAGGCCTTGCTCTCGCCTGATGATGCGATCAAGCGCAGCGCGAACTTTTTGCGCGAGGATCTGGAGAGCCGCCTGCGGAATGGCCCGGTCGGGTTCCGCCTACTCTTGCAACTGGCCGATGAGAGCGACCCGACGGACGATGTCACCGTCTTGTGGCCAGCGGACCGGCCTAAGGTTGAGTTGGGACGGCTCGAGGTAACCGACATCTCTCCGACCGGCATGGCCGACGAGCGCCGCATGGTGTTCGATCCCACCAACCTGACCGACGGGATCGATCTCTCAGCCGACCCGATTCTACTGGCTCGCTCGGAAGCTTACTCGATCTCGTACGACCGCCGCAGCAAAGGAGAGTGAGCGACCGATGTGCACGATATGACTCGGTCTCGACCGAAGAATTTGCGTTTCATCGCGAGTGTCATAGGAGAGATGCCTGAGTCGGTGCTGCGACCTTGGGAACGGTGCCGGAGAGTTTTTCGATTCGGAGTTTAATCTCGTCGTTGCACGAGGAGAAAAAGTCCTTCCATTCCGATTCGGTTTTCAATTCCAGAAATGAGTGTTTTGGGGCTTCGAAAATCACTACCTTCTTGTTCTGTTTGATCAATCGCAACACGTTCATCAGTGTGCCAGCGCTTTTGCCGTCCCAGATCATCAGGCCAAAGAAGCCTCCTCCGACATCCGAAGGTCCTTCGCCGCGTAGAATTCAAAATCACGCTTGCTCGAATCGACGGCAACCTGCCGGGTCGGCCAATTGCCAACGTTGTTGCGACAACGGGTTCCGGAACAGAAAACTTCGACGTCGCGATAATCTTTCGAGTGCAGATGTTGCTGCACGGATTTGTCGACGCCCGGCGCGTCGCCAATCACAATGGGCAAATGATTCGCGAGCATCTCGTCGAGTCGTTGACGGACTTCCGAGCTGAGCACCGAGACCATACGGGAGCCACCAATAAATACTTTCATCATCGCAGACTGCGAGTTCGCGTTAGCGCTAGCGTTAGTACATCCTTCGCGCCGCCTTCATCGTACAAGAGGCTGGTGACCGCGTTCAACGTGGCGCCCGATCTGTAGAGATCGTCGAATAGCAATACTGTTTCTGCCTTTGGTGAAAGATCGATCCACTTGAAATGCTCCGTCAAGCAGTCGTGATCGCTCGTCGAAGTCGAAAGACATTTTTCAACTGTGATGTTTCGCGAACCTTCCAGACGCAATCCTCGACTACAGCAATACCGACTCGGTCTCCAATTGCGCGGGCAAGCAGGATCACTGGTTGCTCTTTTCGTGGAGTGGAAGGTGGGACCGGGACGATCAGGTCCACCTTTGGCAGATAGGATTCGACAAAGGTTCCGACTACTTCAGCGATCTCGGGAATCACGCTTTTGTTTCGGCGAAACTTGAGTTTGTATAGGAGCTCGCCCAATTCGGAACGTTTGCTTGCGAACTGCGGGTGCCCATACTCGTCGTGCCCAACTAGCTCACTACTCGTTGTGTGCACGTCGAGCACAAATCCGTTGCTCCATCGGCCCCGAATTTTGGTTGGACTGATTTCCACCGTCGAGTTCGGACACCCCCAAGTCCGTACTCATTTGGAGTTTCGCAAATCGTTCAGACTTTGTACAGGCGTTTCGCTTCGGTGCGGAGCTCAGATCTGAAGTCTGGATGCGCGATCGACACCAGCTCGTCGATTCGATTGCGGATCGATTTGCCCTTGAGATTTGCGATGCCGTATTCGGTCACCACGTGATGGACGAAACCGCGCGGCGACGTTACCACGCTGCCCGCGTCGAGCATCGGCACGATCCGCGAGATTCGCTTGCCCTGCACTATCGAGCTCGACGGAACCACGATCACGGTCTTGCCGCCCGCCAGGCACGCCGCGACCACGAACGCCGTCTGCCCGCCGGTGCCGGTGTACATCAGCGGTCCGATCGACTCGCCGTTGGTCTGTCCAGTCAGATCAACCGCCATCGCATTATTAACCGAGATGAGTCCTTCTTCCTGCGCGACGAAACGGATGTCGTCGGTGGTGTTGAAGTCGTAGAGCGCGAACGCGGGATTGCCGTCGATATAATCCAGCTCTTCGCGCGGCGTCAGCGGAGCGATGCCCGCGCCGACCACCAATCCCGGGAACAGTTTCTTGTGCTTGCCGGTCAGCACTCCCGCTTGAACCAGCTGCGCCGTGTGCAGCGGAATGATTTCGGTCTGCATCCCGAGCTCATGATGATTCAGCAGATGCTTGCACATCATCCCGGACATCGAGCCGACGCCGATTTGGATTGTGGCGCGGTCGGGGATTAGCTCCTTGGCGACCGTCGCGCAGACCGTCGCGATATTTCGCGCTTCCTCTTCGCCGGGCTGCGGCAGATTGATTTCCGGCAGCTCCATCGTGCGCTCGACGAAATAATTGATTTCCGAAATGTGAATCGAGTTGTCGCCGCCGACGCGAATCGATTTCTTGTCGATCTCCGCGATCACCAGGTTGGCGTTGCGCGCGAGCAGCTTCGACATGATCTGCGCTTCGCCGAAGTTGCAGTAGCCGTGCTCGTCGGGCGGCGACACGGTCATCAGGTACACGTTGAAGTTGTCGAGCGCGGGCGGCAGATGCCCCGCGCGATAGTAGACAATCGGCGTAAAGTCGGCGGCACCGCGATGGTAAATCGCGCGATCGTACGGCGACAGGTACATCGATTCGAGGTGAAAGCGCTCGCCCAGCCCGGGCAAATCCCAGTTCATCACAGCGGCGCCGTGATTGACGACGACGTTCTCCAGTTCCATCAGGCGTCCCGCGAGCGCGGGGCAAAGCTCGAACGGCGTCTGCTGCGCGATCGAAAGACAGACGCGATCGCCCGATTTGATATGCGAGACCGCCTCGTCCGCGGCGACCAGCTTGGCGCCCAGTTGCGCGCGCCAATCGTGCCCGTTCGCGCGGTTGCGACTTTGACTCGGTGCGGTGGCCATCTCAGGCGGCAGCGGCGAGCGTGGTGTTGATCCCCATCTCGCGCATGAAGGCCGACGTGCGATCGTTCAGCAGCCCGACCTTCTGCATGTTGCTGACGACAGTCTGATGCATCTCGCGGCGGAAAAGTTTTCGGAACAGTGCGTACTCGCTGCCGAGCGCGATTTCCTTGCGCGCCTGGCGGATCGCCTCGATATCTGCCGCGCTCATGCCCATCGCTTCGTAAGCCTCGCGCGGGAACTGCCCCGTCATCACGAGCACCAGAGCCTCGCGCGTGAAATCCTCGAGCTCGTGCAGGTCGCCGGCGCTGAGGCCGCGAATCTCGTCGGGCAGGCTGAGAATCGAAAATCCCATATGCCGCGATTCGTCGGCGAGGATTCGTTTGCAGATTCCGCGCAGCAGCGGATCCTTCGCCGTTTCCATCAGCATCCGGAACAGCGACACGGCGAAGGTCTCGGCCAGAAGTTGCAGCCCGACCGTTTTGATAAACCATTTGCCATTGCCGAGGATATAGTCGAAGAGCTTCTTGATATTCCCGGTCATCGGATAAATCTTGCCGTCGCATTTATCGAGCAGGTACCGGCTGAGCACTTCGGCATGACGCGCTTCGTCGACGACCTGCGTCGCCTGGAAGAACTTCGCGTCGTTGCCCGGCACCATGTCGACCAGTTGGCTGCACGCGAGCATCGCGCCTTCCTCGCCGTGGAGCAGTTGCGAAAGCCGCCAGCACGAGAACTCGACGTTGAGGCGCTGGAACTCGCGCGGATCGAGCCGGTCGAGCGTTGGAGTGCCGTGGCCATCGACCAGCTCGTCGGCAAAGATTCCGCGCTCGAGGTCGACGTTGGAGGTCCAGTCGACGTCGGTGGACGCGTTCCACTGATCGCGTTTGGCGTTCTCGTAGAGACGGCGCAAATCGGGAGCCTCGACCGCGTAGTAGCGCTGGAAGGTGGTATCGAATGAAGTCGTGATTCGGTGGGCAATCGAATTGGATGGCATAAAAAACGGCTCCTCGGCTCGCTCGAGAATCTAATCAACGCTAGCAAATTCCGGTATGATCGGAAAATCGCCGGCAACGCAGTTGATCACGCCACTTCAGCTTGACTGCGCAGGAGCAAACATCGATGCTCGTCTGTCGCGGAGAGGTTCGGGAGTTTGGTTTAACCGGCCTGACTCGAAATCAGGTGAGCCTAACGGCTCCGGGGGTTCGAATCCCTCCCTCTCCGCCAAACAGTCTGGCATGTTTACCTACATTATGGAGAAGCAATGAAATCAGCGCGTGGGGCGCGATTCACGCGCGGTGGTGGACCCGGAGAATGCCAACGGTCGCGGCCGAGGGCAAAAATCGGTCAAAATTCTCTGTTGGCGATTTTGGCATGTCCACCTGCGAACCGGCCGACATTTTTGCGGGGAAGAGTTCTAGGGAAGAACGCCGGACGCAAGCAGCTGGACCGCGTAAGTCTATCGAATGTTCAGAGCTTGTTTCTGCGCGCTCCAGAGTGGCGGCAGTTCGATTCTTTGGGTCATTGCGATGGTGCTAAGGTCCGCGGGCTGGCGGCCTTCGGCGATCGTCTCGACGATCCTGGGCGCCAGGAACGCCAGCCGCATCACGCGCCGCACGTGACGGCTCGTAAGATGTTCTCGCCTGGCGATATCGCCGATCGACCTTGTCCGGCCCGCCAGCAGATCGTTGGACCATCGATACGCACGGGCGGTCGCGTTGAGCAGCGGTAGATCGACGCGGGCCGTTAGTGTGGCGTCACCATCAATGATCAGCCGCATTTCAACCCCACGCCGTTTCATGCGCATCGGGACGAATCGAGCTAGCGCAAGTTCGTTCGAAGTCGCGGCATCACGCCCTTCATCGGATGGTATCGGCAATTTGATGGAAACCTGGAAGCCGTTCTGCTTGAGTCCGACATGTTCGACGAGCCGGGTCAGTACTGATGCCGCTTCCGCGTCGGACTGCAGGCTTTGAATACAGGCTTCGGCGGCCTTCAATACCGAAGGCAATCTGCTGGCATCGATGCTGAGCTCTTGAATCGCTTCAGCGATCGCCGCTCGATCACCGAGAATCTTCTGAGCCGCAACGCAAACAGCTCGCTCAAGCCCGGGTGCGGCTACGCGCCACCCGCGCTGGTCATCTGGTAGCGACCCTCTGACCAATCCGCGCGAGACGTAGTAGCGATAGTGGCGCACTCCTTTTACCGCGCCCTGCACATACAGGGGCTCGCCGTTCTCGTCGAACAGTTTACCCGCAAGCGGGCTGCGCGGCGCTTTGGTTGGGCGTTCGCGATGCGTGGCGGCTAAATCGCACAAGCGTCGCTGGACCTTCTCCCACAGCTCGCGGCTCACTATCGGCTGGTGCTGCCCTGGATGGCGTTCCATTTTGTGGCGGATCTCGCCCAGGTAAATTGGATTCGACAGCATCAGGTACAGAGCCCCGCGCGAAAATTGCATGCCTCCCGATCGCACGCTGTTTTTCGACACCCGGATTTTGGAGACTATCCCGCGACGCTCCAAATCGCCCTTTAGGAGCCGGACAGAACCCAGTTCGATATATCGCTCATAGATATGTTTCACCGTCGTGGCTTCGGCTCGATTGACTACCAGCCGGCGATCGCGGACGTCGTAGCCAAGCGGCGCCACCCCGCCCATCCAGATGCCCTTGCGCTTGGAGGCGGCGATCTTGTCCCTGATCCGCTCGCCCGTTACCTCGCGCTCGAATTGTGCAAAGGACAGCAGGACGTTGAGTGTAAGGCGCCCCATCGAAGTCGTGGTGTTGAACTGCTGCGTGACAGCCACGAAGGAGACGCCGTTCGCATCGAACAGTTCGACCATCTTGGCGAAGTCGGCGAGCGAGCGGGTCAGGCGATCGACTTTGTAGACGACCACCACATCGACCCGTCTGCGCCTGATATCTTCCAACAGGCGCTGAAGGGCTGGACGCTGCATCGTCGCGCCGGAAAGGCCACCATCATCGTAGGCGGTCTTGATGAGCCGCCAGCCCTCGCCCACCTGGCTTTTGATAAAGGCCTCGGACGCCTCACGCTGCGCGTGGAGTGAATTGAAGTCCTGTTCAAGCCCCTCCTCTGAGCTTTTGCGGGTGTAGATTGCACAGCGCCTGATCGGTGAGCTAGCCATTGGCCGCCTCCTTGGCTCCGCGCTTGAGACCGAAGAACAAAGGCCCCGACCATCGAGTTCCTGTAATCTCTCGCGCGACTTCCGAGAGCGACCGGTAACGCTTGCCCCGGAAACGAAATCCCTTTTCGAGGACGCTCACCTGATGGCTGATGCCGCGCCATTCACGCACCAGCACCGCACCACGCTGCACGATGCGAGACGGTGCTGTAGCCAGAGCCGACCCGTCAGCACGATCGTCAGTCAACTCTTCCAGCAGGCGTCGGGTCGAGGGCTTGAGACCGCCGAAAGCCTTTTCCTGGAGGCGATATGCGATCGCGCGCGTCAGGAACGACCGGCTGATATCGCGCGACGGCGTCTTGCCGAACATGGCTTTCCAACGCTCGCGGATTTCATCAGTGCCCAGCTTCGACAGGCTCGCGATTTCCGACGCGAGAGCCTCGCGGCCGATAGAAGCTGCCCGTCGCTTCATGGTCGTTTCTCTCTATATTTCGCGACTTTCAAATCGGCTTCCAAGCTCATATGTGGTCCTCCTTGAGGCGGGCTATTCGCCCGACGACACACACACATTGCTCGATTCGCAGCACGGAGCCAGTCGTGCCGCGGAGGGAGATTCGGGGCAATGTCGGCTCTCACTAGGTCTCGTCTTCTCTGTCGCGATTCCCATTCGCCTTCCAATCGCCCTGAGCGTTGTAGGCCGTCAATGCACCCAGTCGTCGGCTTCTTCCTTTCCGCGCGAATGGCCCTGGGAAAATGGTTGAAATCGCTCGCTTCACGCGCCGACCAGAGCAAACATCCCGACGAGCCCTTACGGCTCAAGGAGATTCACAGCGAAATGGAACAAGCGAAACTAGCGAACGGAAGTGGGCATAGGTCGATCCGACGCTCCTCAACAGCGGCCGCGAAGAAAGCTCCTCGAAAAAAGGCTGAGTCCGCGCGGCCGCACCGGAAGGCGACGGGCACTAAGTCGAAATCAGAGAAACTGGTTTGCCGCTATTGCGGGAGCGATGATCTGGCTCCGAGTTTCATCAAGCGGCGGGATCGTCGATGCCGCAAGTGTTTTAGTGAACGCTATGGATCTGCGGCACCTGCGAGGAAGGTGAAGATCAAGAAATAGTTCGATCCAAGTCTGTGGGAAGAGGGCCGGCTCGGAAGGGTGCGGTCCTTTTTCCGTGTCGAGCTATTCAGCACTTGAAGCTCTTTTCAGCCTATCGATCTCAGCACAACAAACCGGATCGGGCCTTAGCGCCGCCTCGTTCAGGCCCGGGTCGGCTCGAGCGTCATCTTCAAGCCGTATCGGGGACGCAGCGTGATCAGAGGATAGGGCTCGACGCGATGCTCGGGAACCAGGCTCGGACTATATTTCTGCGCGACGGCAGCGAGAATCAAATTCGCTTCGGTCAGTGCAAAGATGTTTCCGATACATTGGCGAGGGCCGCTGCTGAAAGGAAAGTATGCGTAGCGCGGACGCCCAACAGCGCCCTCAGCCGAAAACCGCTCGGGCTCGAAGCGCTCGGGGTACTCCCAGAACTTCGGATGCCGATGCGTCATCCACTGGCTGAGCATCACGTTGCTCCCGCGCGGGATCCGGTACCCCATTATCTCGTCGTCTTCGATCGCAGCGCGTCCGATCGCCCACACCGGGGGATAAATTCGCATCGCTTCGTCGATAACCATTCCGGTGTAGTTGAGATGGACGAGGTCAGCCATCGCGGGCGGCCGGCCACCGAGCACCTCGTCCAGCTCGGCGTGAAGTTTGCGCTCGACCTCAGGATGTTGCGAAAGCAGATACCAAGTCCACGACAGCGCGTTTGCTGTGGTTTCGTGGCCGGCAAGGATCAACGTCAGGACTTCGTCGCGTAACTGCTCGTCACTCATCTTATCGCCGGTCTCTTCGTCGCGCGCCGCCAACAGCATCGAAAGCAGATCGCCGTAGTCACGATTTTCCCGGCGGCGACTCGCAATCATCTCGAGGACGATTCGCCTCAATGCGTCGACCGCTTTGCGGAAGCGGAAGTTTTTCGGCGTCGGCAGCCACGGCAGCACCATCCCGATATCGAATTGGCCGAAGCGTTCATTGGCGATCGTTATCTCGCGCCCAATCGCTTCCGCTTGGCCGGTCAGGTCCATCGTGAACAGGGCGCGCCCGACGATCTCCAGCGTCAGACGCATCATCTCACTTGTCATGTCGATCGGTTCGTGACGTTCGGCGACACCGCTCCATCGGTCGAGCATACCGAGCGTGCAATCGGTCATCATTGCGCCGAACGCGGAGATTTTCTCGCGGTGAAACATCGGTTGCATCAAGCGCCGCTGCTTAAGCCAGAGCGAACCCTCGCTCGTGACCAGGCCCCGTCCCAGCAGTTGCGCGAGAATGACGTAATCCTGCGACTTGGTGTAGTTGCGGTGGTTTTCCTGAAGTACGTGTTTGATGCCCTCGGGATGGGCGACGATGTAAACCGGAAAATTCAGAAATCGGGCGCTGACGACGTCGCCGTACTCGCGGAAGAGTTTTTCGATGAACGGCAGAGGATTGCGCAACAAAGGGAATCCGCTAAACGGCCCGCGTGGTCCCGGGGCGATTCGTGCGCGGGATTTTGACGGCGCCGTCGGCTGCGCGACGGTAGAGGAGCTGATACCAGACACGTGTTCAGAAGACATCGCGATTCTCCGAAACGATCCTGGAAATAATGGGTCGGCTGACGGATCGATTGCGCATGTGCATAGCGCTCCACGTTGGAGTCAAGCACAAAAGGATATGAGGATTCCATGCTTCCAAAAACCAGCATAGCGATTAGTCGAAGTCTCCTGAGAGTTCGAATTGACTGCGCGCCGTTCCTGAGTCCTCTCTGCTGATCAATAGTCTGAGAAGTCTCCGAAATTCGCTCGTGTGCGCCGCTTCGTGCGTCCAAAGGCCACCGGAGAAATGCTCTCCTCGGAGATTCTGCGGCCGTTCGTGGAGATTCTCTCCGTATCGGATTTTGGCGGTGGACTTTGGCTTCGATGGGAATGACTCGCCCGTGATCGAAAAAGCGCCCGAGGTACGACGCCGAGCGCGCCCAAGGCGCCGCGGGGGCAGAATGCGGTATCGAGAGCGGTAGCTTCTTCGAATCGGTTCCCGCGGGAGCGGAGTGCTACCTCCTTAAGTGCGTCATCCACGACTGGGACGACGTACGCGCGTCCTCGATCCTGGCCAGCTGCCGGAAGGCTATGCAGCGGAGCTCCACGCTTCTCATTATCGATCACGTTCTGCCCGATCGACCCCAACCGGGTCGTTCGATAGCAGGATTCATCACGGACCTCGAGATGCTGCTGCGGACTCCCGGCGGCCGCGAACGCACCGAGAAGCAGTTCCGGGCGCTGCTAGCCGACCGGGGGTTCGATCTGAAGCGCGTCATTCCAACCGCGTCGCCAGTGAGTACCGTGGAGGCGCGCCCTAGGGCGTGACGCGCTGAAGTGCGGTCTCCGACAATCGAAATTCTCTACTCAATGCGAAAGTGGACGGCTTTCAGAGCGCGAGCCGGATTTGCGTCTGACGAGTCGCATTCATCGCTTTTGCTCCGCTTTGGAGTCGTAGTACTCGATCGTCCGAAAGTCGATCTCCGCGAACGTCCGCTTGGGTTTGCCGGCTTCCGGATCGAACTCATAGACGCGGCGTTCGATCCAGTTCCCATGGCGATCGAATTTGTAGTCTTCGTACCAGTCGCAAGGGAATGGGGGGTGCCGGCCGGTCAGGTGGAATTCCATCTGCACTATGCTGCCGCGTGAATCACGTTTGATGAGCGTGAGGCCGTCGACCTTCGCGTCGGTGATGTAGTCGTCCTCGATAGAACGTCCGTGGCTGTCGTATTGGAAGCGGGTCCAGCTAACTATCTGGGTGCCGCTGGTCCCGGCGGTGACCTTCTCCTCGATCATTCTGCCGCTCAAATCGAAGACCCGATGCTGCCGCTGGTCACCCATGTTCGACTTGAGCAGGCGAGTTTGCGCGTCGATGCGCTGCGGACGGCGGTCGTCGATAAAATCCGGCGTGTAGGATTTCTCCTCGATCAGATTGCCGTTCTCGTCGTACCATACTTCGGCCTTCGGCATCCGCTCGGTATCCATCTTTCCTGTGTAAGTGTCAAAAACCAGAGTTTCGAAGCGCAGGCCTTTTACCGGTCCCGAGAGATCATCTATCTGCCGATCGGTCTGGGGCGCGGCATTGCCGTCCGCGCTCGCGACTGACGCGGCGATTAGAAGCGCAAGCGCGATATGCTCCACTCTCATGGATCACTTCTCGGGCGGCGCGAACACGTAACGATCGATGTTCGGATAGTTTTCGTGAGTGCTGAGATCGACATACTGGATCCAGGCCCCCGCTGTGGCGGAATCCTCGCCCGGCACAGGGTCGTCGATCCTGCGCTCCTCGATATTTAGGACGAGATCGGCTTTGAGCCACAGCTTGCCCTCGGGCCCGCGGGTCGCGCCACCGTGAAGTCGCTGATCCTCTGCGTCGCGATAAACCTCGTGCCCCGTCTCCCAACCGCCGGCCTTCAGCCGCGCGCGCACCTCAGCATTGGCGGCGGCAAGTTCCGCGCGCGTCATCTTCGCCTGCGCAGTGCCGATGTTGATCGAGTCGATACGGCTCGGGTCCTTGGTAACGGTAGTTATGTAGTAATAGCGGCATCGAGAAAATTCGATTACGGTGCCGGCGATACGGAAATTGAAGATCGCGCCGCCAGCATATACTGGCAAGCCGACGGCTTGATCGATCTTCAAGCTTGAGCCGCTGCGCATCTCAGCGACCGTCATTCCCGGTGCGGCAACCAGGGTGCCCTGCACCGGCGTCGCTGCGATCTCCGCGCGATCTCGGCGTCATTGTCCTCGGCCCCGCTCGTAGTCGGCGAAGTTCCACCGCCCAAGTCAGTAAAGAAGCCGCTGCTAATCATCGTAGGCAGCGCAACCGCGATGCCCAGGATCCAGATCCCCCATATCGCGAAGATGACGCCGACTTGATGCCGAGCGATTAGCTGGATGAATCCCTTGTCGGCGTTGCCGATCGCACCCTGTCCTGCGACAAACACCTTGACCAGGGTCGGCACGAGCGAGAATGCGAAAACGATGAAGATCGTGAAGAAGACGATCCGCATCGGCGTCTGCAGCGCTTCAGGATGCTTGACGATGCCGGAGGCCTGTAACGCGTTGCCAACAATCGCCATCGCGATTATCAGCGCGAACAGGCCGCCGGTTATCAGCGCATGCGCGCGCAAACTGAACATGTGCTCACTTCAGCTTCGCGTTGACCTGCTGCTGCATTTGGGCGAGCTCGGGCGCGGTCTTGGTTATCCAATCTGCGGCCCCACTGGGCCATGCGCTCACGCGATCGTTGTTCTTGATTCTTTCCTGCAGAATTCTGAATTTCTGGTCGGCGTAGTTAAGGCCATCCTTCGCGGCGTCCCAGTTCTGCTGCTGGATCGCGAGCTTCGCATAGTGGAAATTCACATAGGCCTCACGGTAATTGGTTTCGCTCCACAGACATCCGTCTTTGAACTGATCCGAGCGGTTCGCGTTCGGGTCTATCTTCGCCTGGATTTCTTCGGCGCGGGCCTTCCAATCCTTGAGTTCCTGATCGTTCGGATACTTCTTGATGAGGTCGTCGAGCAACTGTATTTGGCCGATGACCGCGATCAGCACCGCGCCCTCCGGCTGACGCTCCTTTATTGCGTCTTCCAGGCGCATCGAGTCCCATTTGGCTCGCCAGTAATCGCGATCGAGGATCGGGCCGCTCTTTATCGAGGTCGCATCGGAATCGTAAAGGCCGGCATATGCTGGCGCCAAAACCGATAAGCCAAGCGCAGCAGCGGTCAGAAAAAAAAGTGCGACCGCAGAAATTCGGCGGGAACGTGATGCTCGAGTTGCCATCTGGTCCTCCTTCGAACGGCGTGCTGGACTACGAGACCAGCTGGATTGAAGGTGCTCTAGATGCCGGGCTTGATCATGTTCCGGATTCTGATGTTGTGCTTGTTCGCATAGCTGCGCAGGATGAACCACGCCGCTGCAAAAGCGACGATCGCGACGACCACCGTGACAACAACGGGAACGAGGATGTTCATCTTGCGAAGCCCTCCAGTCGTTCGTCAAAAAGATGCTGACTGGATACCCCGCTGAATCGCTAGCGTCAACCGTTCATGGCGTGGCTGGTAGTCTGAATCGCTTGCTGAAAAATTCTTTTTGAACCTGAGGTAAGGTGGTTTTCGTTAAAAGCAAGGATTCGAACGCTTCACGCATGTAAAGATTAGTGACTCGCCGTCTTGATCTACTTCGTCACTCAGCTTGTTAGACTTCAGTTTTCCGTCCGGTTCAACATCATCAGCGACACATGCGAAACTGCTCGAAGATGCATCGAACGCGGGCGATTTGAAAGAGCCGATCGCTCGGCACGCGCATCCGAAACTATCGAAAGAATCGGTATCGACGTCGAAGTTCTGAGAGTCCCCATCGAGGATGGCACTTCAAAGGGAGGATGCATCAATGACGAAAGCAAAATTTTTCCAACATGCCCGGAATGACGTGTCTGGACCGTTGGCCGGAGTGCGTGTAGCGGGTGGTCGAAGAAAAAGAAGCCGCTGGACGATGGCTTCACTTCACGTGGGCAAACTTATAGACGCGCATGCAAAGGACCATGCGCCGCCACGATAACAATTCAAATTGAGGCACTAGTGGAAAACCCGAGAAGCTTGCGCTGAGCGTCCCAGGCGAGGGGCAACTCAGATTGACCTCTTAGTAACGATTCGGCGGTGAAGTCCGTCGGCTGGTGGTCGCGGTCGATCTGTTCGACAACGCTTGGCGCCAGAAACGCATAGCGAATGATCCGGCTCACGTAGCGTTGCCGACCTTCTCGCGTTTGCCGATGTCGACCATTGAATGGGCTCGCCCGCTCAACAAGTCCTCGAACCAGCAGCGCGCGCGTCCAATGAGCTTTACGAGCGCAGGGTCGCTTCTGCGGGAGACGAGCGACTCGCCGCCGATCACGAACTTCATTTCGATTCCGCGCCGGCGTAGCTGCATCGGAATCAGCCGGGTCAGTTTGAGGTGAGCTCCGTCGTGCGTAGCAGGCAGCTTGAGGGAAACCTTGATTCCATTTTCCTCCAGTTCTACGCGATCGACGAGAAGTCGCAACGACTCGGCCCTTTCCGCTTCGGATGTGAGCCGCTCGCTCCAAGCGCTGGCAGCCTCGAAAATCGATTTCACGCTCACCGCATTCCAGTCCAGGTGTTCCACCTCGGCGGCGATACCCGCACGATCCTTGAGGATCGTGCGTGCAGCGGCTGCCACGCGGCGTTCAAATTCAGCGGCCGGAATCCGCCAGCCTCTTTCGGTTTGCTCTACTGGGCCGGAAATCAGGCTGCGCGAGACGTAGTAGCGGTAGCGACGTGCACCCTTCACCGCATGGCTCGGAGTCAGCGGTTGTCCAGCTTCGTCGAAGAGCTTGCCCGCAAGCGGACTGCTCATTGATTTAGTGCTGGTTCCGCGAGCGCGGCCCGCGTGAGCATGCAGCAGCTCATCGATCTTCTTCCATATCGAAGCCTCAACGATTGGCTCGTGTAGACCTGGGTAGCGCGCGCCCTTGTGCCGAACCTCGCCGATGTAGATCGGATTGCCGAGCAGCGTGTAGAGCGCGCCGCGTGAGAACGATTCGCCGCCCGAGCGCTTTCCATTCTTGGCAATGCGGACTTTGGAACGGATTCCAGCCTGATCGAGTTGGTCTTTCAGAAGGCGTACGCTACCCAGTTCACTGTAGCGCCGGAAGATGTGACGAACAGTTTCCGCCTCAGTTGGCTCAATCACCAAATGGCGGTCGCGCACTTCATAGCCGAGTGGGACGAGGCCGCCGATCCACATGCCCTTGCGTTGAAGCGGCGATCTTGTCCCGGATCCGTTCGCCGGTTACCTCGCGTTCGAATTGAGCGAAAGAAAGTAGGACGTTAAGCGTCAATCGGCCCATCGACGTGGTCGTGTTGAACTGTTGGGTGACGGCCACGAACGAAACCCCGTGGCCGTCGAACACTTCTACCATTTTCGCGAAGTCCGAAAGCGATCGGGTGAGGCGGTCGACCTTGTAGACCACGACGACGTCGATCAGCTTCTGGCGGATGTCCTCAAGCAGGCGAAGTAGGGCAGGGCGCTCCATAGTGCCGCCGGAAAAACCGCCATCATCGTAGTGAGTCTTGATGAGCCTCCAGCCTTCGCCCGTCTGGCTTTTGATGAACGCCTCGCACGCTTCGCGCTGAGCGTGCAGCGAGTTGAAGTCCTGGTCGAGTCCTTCTTCCGAGGACTTGCGCGTATAGATAGCGCATCGGAATGCTTTCAGTTTACCGGGCTCCATCTTGGTGCTCCTGTCGAGACCTCAAGCCGAAGAAGAGAGGGCCGGACCAGCGAGTGCCGGTGATTTCGCGCGCGATCTTCGAGAGCGATTCAAAGTGTTTTCCCTTGAACATGAACCCATCTTTGAGCACCGTGACCTGATGCTTGGTGCCGTGCCACTCGCGGACCAGCACGGTTCCCGTTTGAGCTGAACGCCTCGTCCGCAACTTTGCTGCTCGGTGTTCACTGGCACGTCCCGCTGCGGTCTCCAGAAGTCGCCTGGTGGCTGGCTTCAGGCCGCCAAAAGATTTCTCCTGAAGACGATAAGCAAGCGCCTGAATGATGAGTGAACGGCGCAGCCGCGCCGGCATCGCCGTCCCGTACAACTCGCGCCACCGCTCCGCGAGTTGATCGGGATTCAGCGCGCGGAGGCTATCCAATTTTTTCTGTGATCGATCGTTTTCCTTCGGCGAAATCGTGCTTTTCATGCAACCCGCTCCTTCTCCGGGTACCACCTCAGATTTGAAGAAGGAACGAGATAAGTTGAGCCGGGCCATCGGAGCGCTTTGGGTTCGGCGCTGTCACCGGGCAGCAAGAAGCGCGTCGGCAGGCCTAAGGGGAGCACGACGAAGAGAAAGAAGCGTGGCGGCGATGACGCCAGAGGGTCGAAAGCGACTGTCACTGGCTATGAAGAAGCGTTGGGCAGATCGCAAGAAAATGGCGAAATAGACGCGCCAGGACCGAAAAAAGACTCACCTAGTCCTAGCGCCACGTACTTTGCGACGGATCACGGGCATAGGCATGTCGGCGATATAGCGTCGGTGAATGCGGAAACTCCAGAATCTTCGACACATTGGAACCTTTAACAACCATAGGGGAAAAGGCGCCGGCCGGACTGAGCGTTGTGGTCGCCTGGCTCTGGCTCACCGTCGCATGGACCGCTACTTACTGGATCCTCTTCTTTACGACGACCGTCGTGCAGACGAGCAGCGACACCGCCTATCTGGACTTTGAGCGCGCGTTTCCGGCAGCCGATGCATGGCTGGCGTTCGCATCGGCCTGGTGTGCGATCAATTGCGCGCGCCGACGCCCGCAGGCCGTCTTGTGGGCGCTAGTTGCGAGCGGCGCCTCGGTCTACCTTGGTTGCATGGACACGCTCTACAATCTGGAACATGTCAAGTACGCGTCCGTCGATGCCGGCATGATTTTAGAAATGCTGATCAACCTGAGCTCGTTCGCTTCCCCGGTGATTCTGATTCCTTACTTCTGGCGGCACCGTCGCTGGTTTGGAGTTTAGGGTTTGTTGAGTCGCGATTGGAAGTTCAAAGCCGCAACGCAATTGGCGCCGATCGTTTCCAAGGCGAATGGAGGGCATGGCCATGAGTGACACGCGTGAATTCGAGACGATCAAGGTCGAAGTCGATGACGCCGTGGGCAGACTAACTCTCAACCGGCCCGAAAGACTGAATGCAATCGGAGCCACTATGCTCCGGGAACTGGCGGAGGCCGCTCGCTGGTTCGATACCTACCATGATCTACGCGTCGTGATCGTGAGCGGAGCAGGGCGCGCCTTCTCTGCTGGTGCCGATCTCAAAGATTCGCCGCTTGGGCAAAGCGCTCCAGCGTCGCATAGGTCGTGGCTGGCCCGACGCGAAGGTGGCCAACTGGGACTGCGCGCAGCTGACGCGCTCGAGAACATGCACGCGGTGACGATCGCGCAAGTTCATGGCTACGCGGTCGGCGGCGGCGTCGTGTTGATGGCGGTATGCGACTTTCGTGTTGTTGCCGACGACGCATCGTTCTTTATCCCTGAGATTGAGCTGGGAATTCCGCTTGCGTGGGGCGGGATCCCGCGTCTCGTGAGAGAAATCGGGCCGGCTCTTACCAAGGAACTCGTGATGACGTGTCGCCGATTCACTCCGGATGAAGCCAAATCGATCGGCTTCGTGAACCGCGTTGTGCCGCAAGCTCGATTGAAAGACGAAGTGGAAAGACTTGCGCAGCAGTTGACTGCGATGCCGTCGGTGCCTGTCG
>CAVUUH010000028.1:0-92987 GCA_963744545.1 uncultured delta proteobacterium | reverse complement strand
CTTCTGGTACAAGGTCCAGGCGAACACCACCGCCGGCAACAAGGCCTTCATCGTGAACCGCGTCGGCGACCTCGCATTCGTGATCGCGCTGTACAGTCTGTTCGCGGGTCTGCAGGCGCTCGGGCATCCAACGCTGGTGACGCGCGAGGTCGCGCACTACGCGCCGCTGCTCGCAGGAGTGCCGATAAATTTCGCCGGCTATCAGCTCGGCGCATCAGCTGGTCGGATTCGTCACGCTGTTGATGTTCATCGGCGCGACGGGCAAATCGGCGCAGATTCCTCTGTACGTCTGGCTGCCGGACGCGATGGCCGGCCCGACTCCCGTCAGCGCGCTGATCCATGCGGCGACGATGGTGACGGCCGGCATCTACATGGTGGCGCGGCTCAACTTTTTATTTTCGATGTCGCCATTCACGATGGGCGTGATCGCGCTGGTCGGCGGAGCGACTGCGCTGTTCGCCGCGACCATCGGCGTCGCGCAAAACGACATCAAGAAAGTGCTCGCGTACTCGACCGTCAGCCAGCTCGGATACATGTTCGCAGCGCTCGGCGTTGGCGCGTACGCGGCCGGCGTGTTCCATCTGATGACGCATGCGTTCTTCAAGGCATGCCTGTTCCTTGGCAGCGGCTCGGTGATTCACGCGATGGGCGGCGAGCAGGACATGCGCAAGATGGGCGGGCTGCGTCACCACATGCCGATCACGTTCTGGACCTTCGTCGCTGCGACCTTCGCGCTCTGCGGCATTTTCCCGTTCGCCGGGTTCTTTTCCAAGGACGAGATCATCTGGCAGGCCTTCTCGCACGGGCACTTCCTCGTGTGGGCGTTCCTGCTGCTGGGCGCCGGCTTCACCGTCTTCTATATGTCGCGCCAGGTCTACATGACTTTCTTCGGCGAGTTCCGCGGCACGCATGAGCAGGAACATCATCTGCACGAATCGCCGCCGTCGATGGCTTACGTGCTAATCGTGCTTGGCGCCCTTTCGGTCATCGGCGGATGGTTGAAGTGGCCGGAATTCATGGTCTCGTTCAAACCGTTCGAAGAATTCCTGGATCCGATCTTCAGCTCTGAGGTGACTCGCCGGGTAACCGAAGCTGGAATCCATAACCACGGCATCGAGGCGGGGTTCGCAATTATCACAGTTATAGTTGTCATCGCCGGATGGTACCTTGCCGATTTGATGTACCGTCAGCACAGGTTGGATCCCGCGCGCTTTAGCGAGATGTTCGGCGGAGTGCCGTACGAATGGGTATACAACAAATACTACGTCGATGAATTTTACGATCGAGCAATAGTACAGCCGTACCTATTCGCGACGCGGGCGCTCGCGTGGTTCGATACCAACATTATCGACGGATTCGTGAATCTCGCGGCGCGCGTTGTAGTATTCCTGTCGTGGCTCTCCGGACTATTTGACCATTACGTAGTCGATTGGTTAGTCAACTTCGCCTCGAACGTGACCTATAACGTCGGCGGCAGGCTGCGACGGCTGCAGACCGGCTCGATCAACGGATACCTGTACGGAATTCTGGCCGCGGTGATGCTGATACTGCTCGCACGCGCGGTCGCACGAGCATGACGCCCAATCAAGGCAAACGGGAAGAGCGAAACTGAAATGAGTCACGTGCTTACGCTGATAACTTTTATTCCGATCGCCGGGATGGTGCTGATTCTCGCACTGCCCGACTCGATGAAGCCGGCGTTCAAATGGATCGCGGTGGTGGCCACGGCACTGCAACTCGGGATAGCCGTTTACCTCTACGAACACTTCGACACGACCACCAGCGCTGTGCAGTTCGCCGAGAAAGCGTCGTGGATGCCCGCGTACCACATTAGTTACTTCATCGGCGTCGACGGCATCAGCATCTCGATGGTCCTGCTGACCGCGCTGATCATGTTCATCTCGGTGTTCGCGAGCTTCGGCATCAATCGCGCGGAGAAGGGTTACTACGCGATGCTGCTGATGCTCGACACGGGCATGATGGGCGTCTTCGTGTCGCTCGATTTTTTTCTGTTCTATATTTTCTGGGAAGTGATGCTGCTGCCGATGTACTTTCTCATTGGCATCTGGGGCGGTCCGCGACGCGAGTATGCCGCGATCAAGTTCTTTCTCTACACACTACTCGGTTCAGTACTCATTCTGCTGGCGATGCTCGGACTGTATTACTACGGCGCGACTCCGACATTTGATTTGACTGAGTTAGCAGCAAACTCAAGTCATTACTCAATTCATTTTCAGGAAATAGCATGGATCGCGCTATTCATCGGCTTCGCGATCAAGATTCCGGCGTTCCCGTTCCATACCTGGCTGCCCGACGCGCACGTCGAAGCGCCAACTGCTATCTCGGTGATTCTCGCGGGCGTGCTGCTGAAAATGGGCACTTACGGCATCTTGCGCGTCAACTTTGCGGTGCTGCCCGCCGCCAGCTACCAACTTGCGTGGCTGTTCCTCGGAGTCATTGGCACTATCAACATAGTATACGGCGCGATGTGCGCGATGGCGCAGACTGACTATAAGAAGTTGATTGCCTATTCGTCGATTAGCCACATGGGTTACGTGATGCTCGGGCTGGCTGCCTTCACCGCGGCGGGAATCAACGGCGCCGTGCTGCAGATGTTCAATCACGGGACGATCACGGCGATGCTCTTTATCCTGGTCGGTGTGATTTACGATCGCGCGCACCATCGCGAGATAAACGGCTTCGGCGGCCTCGCGCAGCAGATGCCGATATACACTGCGATAACAGGCTTCGCGTTTTTCGCCGGCATGGGACTGCCCGGCATGTCCGCATTTATTTCAGAAGTACTGGTTCTTCTCGGCGCGTGGCAGACGCATCCGATCATGGTGGCGTTCGGCGCGGCGACCGCGATTCTCACCGCAGGCTACCTGCTGTGGACGTTTCAGCGAATCTACCTCGGCCCTTTGAACGAGAAGTACAAAGACTTTAAGGATCTGTCTTTCCGCGAGGCCTTCACTCTGGTGCCCCTCGGCATCATCGTGCTGATACTCGGCGTCTATCCGCACGCGATTCTCGGCCTGCTCAACACCTCGCTGGTGCATCTCAACCAGGTTGTGCTCTCGACTTCGGGCGCGGCCGTCGCGATGCTTCACTAGTGCCCGGCAGGAATTAGATGGACCTCGGAAATCTCGCGAGCCTGCAACATTTCATGCCGGAGATGGCCCTTGCGGCCGGAGTTCTGGCGATCGTGATCATCGATCTGATCGTGCGCGACAAGTCGCCTATCGGCGCAGTGGCGCTGATTGTCGCCGCCGTCGCGCTAATCCGGCTCGGGATAGAACCCGCGTTGCCCGGCGGCGCCTGGCTGTTTCATCGGATGCTCGTGTTCGATTCGTTCGCGATTTACTTCCGCGTGCTGATCGGCGCTGGCCGCCGTCGTGGCTATCTGGATGTCGATGGGCTCCGAGGAAGTGAAGAACTGCGACCAGGGCGAGTATTACGCGATTCTGCTCGCGAGCACATTCGCGATGTTCCTGATGGCGGAGTCGGCCAACCTGCTGATGGCGTACCTCGCGCTCGAGTTCGTCAGCCTGACCTCGTACATCCTGACCGGATTTCTGCGGCATAACCGGCGCTCACTCGAAGCCGCGCTTAAGTATCTGATCTACGGCGGCGTCGCGTCGGGGACGATGATTTATGGGATGAGCTGGATTTTCGGAATCACCGGCTCGCTCGATTTCAGCGTGATCAACAAGGCGCTCTCGACGCCGGCGCATCTGCCCGTGCTCGCAGTGTTTATCGCGCTGGTGCTGATCCTGACCGGGATGGGCTACAAGGTGTCGTCGGTGCCATTTCACATGTGGGCGCCCGACGTTTACACCGGCGCGCCGATTCCGATCACGACTTTCCTCGCGATCGGATCGAAGGCTGCCGGCTTTGCGCTGCTGACGCGCTTCTTCTTTCCTGCGATTTCGCATCTGGCGGCCGGCGGAAGCTGGACTGCGCTTGCGGGCGTCGATTGGCCGCAACTGCTGCTCTTCGTCTGCATCATCACGATGACGCTTGGCAACCTTGCCGCCCTGCAGCAAACCAACATGAAGCGGCTGCTCGCGTATTCGAGTATCGCGCAGGCGGGATACGCGCTGATGGGATTCGTCGTGCTGTCCAACGACGGCATCCGCGCGATGCTGTTCTACCTGTTCGCTTACTATGTAATGGACGCAGGCGCGTTCCTGGTCGTCATGATCGTCGCGAACTCGACTGGACGCGAGGACGTCGAGGCTTACCGCGGGCTGGCGTGGCGCGGCGGAATCGTCCCAGCAGTGGCACTGACTATATTCCTTTTCTCACTAACCGGAATTCCGCTGACGGTTGGATTCATCGGCAAAGTTCTATTTGTTCGCGGCAGTGATTAAAGGTCAGTTCTACATACTGGCTATTGTCGGAATACTCAATTCAGTAGTGTCTTTGTATTACTACTTGAAGCCGATTCGAATGATGTTCTTCGAGCAGCCGCGCGGCGATGAGGGCACCGTCCGCTTCGAGGCCTGGAACTACGGCCTGATGGGAGTGCTGGCCTGCGCGACGATAGTGTTCGGACTCTACTGGTCGCCGATCATTTCGTTCGCAAACCGCTCGATCAGTTTTTTCACCGGCCCGACTTGAGCCAGTGTTGTGCGGCGGGATAGCGGACCGCTCGCGATTCCAAAACCGGTACCGCTTCGCGCGCGCGAAGCTGTCGAGATCTCCTGCCGCTCGCGTTGCTCGCTTCGTCAGGATGACAAAGAGAGGCGTCGTCGGGCTCGCTATCATTCGAAGACAATTGTGCGGTTGTGATGCAGGAGCACCTGCTTTTTCAGGTGGGCGCGCACCGCCTTCGCCAGCACCATCACTTCCAGATCCTTGCCCTTGCGCGCGAGGTCCGCGACGGTGTCGCGATGCGTCATCGGCGAGGTGGCTTGCGCGATTATCGGGCCGGCGTCGAGTTCTTCGGTCACGTAATGTGCGGTCGCTCCGATCAGTTTGACGCCTTTGTCGTGTGCCTGCTTGTGCGGTCGCTGTCCCGCGAATGCGGGCAGGAAGCTGTGGTGGATGTTGACGATCGGCTTGTTCCATGCGCGAAGAAATTCGCCCGATAGCACCTGCATGTAGCGCGCGAGCACGACGGTGTCGGCGCGCAGCTCGCCGAGATGCTTCAGGAGCGCCGCTTCGGCCTCCTCTTTGCGATCCTTTGGAACCGGAATCACCTTGAATGGAACTTCGAACGGGCGCACCAGCGATTCGAGATCGGGATGATTGCTGACGACGCCGACCACGTCGCCATCCAGCTCGCCGTACATGATGCCGGCTCAGCAGATCGATCATGCAGTGCGGCAGGCGCGAGACCATGATGACGATGCGGTCACGTTTGTCGGCGTCGAAGAGAACCCACTTCAGGCGCTCCCAGGGCAGCAGCGACGGCATCGAGGCGTCGAGCTCCTTCGACAGCTCGCTTATCGGCAGTCGCAGGCTTTCGAAGTGGATTCGCCAGAAGAAGTGGCCGTCCTCGTCATCGGAGTACTGGTCGGAGGTGATAATATTGCAGCCGAGCGTGTAAAGGTGGCTGGCGACTTTCGCTATGAGGCCGGGGCGGTCGATGCATGAGATGAGGAGAGTAGCTTTGCCTGCTGCCACGCTGGTTTCTCCGGGACGATGCATTTAATAGTCTAGTTCGAATTGTAATGGCTCACTCGCGCAAATAGACAAACCGAGGGCGGCGGAATTTTGTATGTAGTCGCGACGCCGATCGGAAATCCCGATGACATTTCCGCGCGCGCGATTCGCACTCTCGCAGAGGTCGGTTTGATTGCATGCGAGGACACGCGGCGCACGGGACAGATGCTCGCGCGTCATCAGATTGATACGCCGACAGTCAGTCACTTCGAGCATAACGAAGATCGCCGCGTGCCTGAGCTGGTCGATCGGTTGAAGGCGGGCGAAAAAATCGCGCTCGTCACTGATGCAGGCACGCCCGCAATTTCGGATCCCGGCTTTCGCCTGGTGCGCGCGGCATTGGAGGCGAATGTGCGGGTGGTCGCGATTCCGGGGGCCTCGGCGGTGATCGCGGCACTGTCGGTTGCAGGAATCCCAACCGACAGGTTCACCTTCGAGGGATTTATTCCGCCGCGCGACGCGGCGCGGGCAAAGGCGCTGGAGGACCTGCGTCGCGAGCCGCGCACTATTGTATTTTACGAGGCCGCGCGCCGCGTCGCTGATACGCTGGCCGCGATGGCGACCGCATTCGGAGAATCGCGGGACGCGGCTGTCGTCTGCGAAATCACCAAGACTTACGAGCGTACGATTCGCGGGACGCTGGGTGAACTGGAACAGCGCTTTCGCGCGACTCCCGCGCTCGGCGAGATCGTGATCGTCGTGGCGGGCGCGCCGGATGAAGCGAGCAGAAATGCGGATGCGGGATCGGTCACGATTGATCTGCGGGAAGCGCTCGAAGTCCTGCGCGAAGCTGGACTCGGCTTGAAACAGGCGAGCGCTGTGATTGCGAAACTTACCGGGATTGCTCGTCGCGAAGTGTACCAGGATGCGCTCAAATCGCGCGATGACGAGTCAAGTGATGACTGACCGGTGGACAGCATTGGATGGCCGCGCTTGCAGTCGCTTTCAGGGTGCGGTTCAATGAAAGGTGGTGCGGTGAAGGTGACGAGGGTTAAAGCCGGGCAAATAGCCGATCGAGCCGCAACCGGCGGCGCTGGTAGCCCGATCGCGGTGCTGGTCGTTCATGGACCCAACCTCAATTTGCTCGGCGAACGCGAGCCCGAAGTTTACGGCCGGACCCGCCTGGCTGATATCGACAAGGAACTGAAAGACCTGGGACGCGAACTCGAAATGAAGGTTGAGACGTTTCAGTCGAACAGCGAGGGCGGGATCGTCGATCGAATTCAGCAAGCCCGCGGCAAGTGTGACGTCCTGTTGATCAATCCTGGCGCATACACGCATACCAGCGTTGCGATTCGCGACGCGATCGCGGCCGTGAATATTCCGGTGATCGAGGTGCATCTGTCGAACGTGTATCGGCGCGAGCCGTTTCGGCATCATTCGACGATTGCGGATATCGCGCATGGCCGAATCATGGGATTTGGCGCCGAGAGCTACAGCCTGGCTCTCAGAGCGGCGCGCACGATTGCCGAGGAGTCGCGCCGACGGAGTGGGTAACGCCATGGCGGGCAACGAACCAGAGCGCAGGCGAGCCGCGATTGCAGCACGACACGGAGACGGGATGGAAGTACGCGAACTAAAGACCCTGCTGGTCCTGATGCGCGATTACGGGCTGGTCGAACTCGAAATCGAGGACAAGAAGGGCAAGGTGCGGCTGGTGCGCGGCGGCGGTCGCGCGTCGGTGGACCAGACCGAGTCCGGCTCGGATGCGCATATCGCGGCGCGCGCGTCCTCGCCGATCAAGATGGCGACGCGGCATGTCGAGGCGACCGCGGAAGAAGGCTCGAAGGCGGCGGGCAAAGTCGATCTCGCGCCGAATCAGAAATTGATCGAAAGCCCGATGGTCGGCACGTTCTATCGCGCCGCCTCTCCCGACGCTGCGCCGTTCGTCGAAGAAGGATCGTCGGTCCGCAAGGGCCAGCCGCTCTGCATAATCGAGGCGATGAAGATGATGAATGAGATCGAATCGCCGGCCGCGGGACGCGTGATAAGAATCCTCGCCGAGAATGGAAATCCAATAGAGTACGGTCAACCCTTGATGATCATCGAAGTGATCTGAAAGGGCGGAGCGCTCGTCGATGTTCAAAAAACTGCTGGTCGCAAATCGCGGGACAATCGCAATCCGGATAATTCGCGCATGTCGCGAGCTGGGGATTTCGACGGTCGCGGTTTACTCGACGGCCGATAAAAATGCGCTGCACGTGCGGATGGCCGATGAGTCTGTATGTATCGGCCCGCCTGCCGCTGAAGACAGCTATCTCAACATCCCGGCGATTCTGAGCGCCGCGACGACCTTCGGCGCCGACGCGGTCCATCCAGGGTACGGATTCCTGTCCGAGAATGGCGACTTCGCCGAGGCGTGTCAGAAGTCTGGGCTGAACTTCGTCGGTCCGCGCGCGCGTCATATCAGGCTGATGGGCGACAAGCCGCGCGCGCGACGAATCATGAAGCGCGCGGGCGTTCCCGTCCTGCCGGGCAGCGAGGGCACGGGAGTCACCGAATTGCGCGAGGCGCAAGCGGACGCGAAACGGCTCGGCTACCCGGTTCTGATCAAGGCTGCTGCCGGCGGCGGCGGCAAGGGCATGCGAGTCGTTCGCAATGCCGACGAGCTGACGCGTTTGTTCGCGCTGGCGCAGGGAGAATCGGAGGCGTCGTTCAGCTCGAAGAAAATGTACCTCGAGAAATATCTCGAGCGTGCGCGTCACGTCGAGTTTCAGATTCTTGCCGACTTGCAGCGCAACGCGATTCATCTTGGCGAGCGCGATTGCTCGATTCAGCGGCGTCATCAGAAGGTCGTCGAGGAGTCGCCGTGCCCGATTCTGACCCCGCGCCTGCGCGAGAAGATGGGCAAGGCTGCCGTCCGCGCGGCCGAAGTCGTCGGCTATTCGAACGTCGGCACAGTGGAATTTCTGCTCGCCGGCAGCGGCGAGTTTTATTTTATCGAGATGAACACCCGCATCCAGGTCGAGCACGGCGTGACCGAGATGGTCACCGGCGTTGACCTCGTCAAAGAAAGTATCCGGATGGCGATGGGCGAGAAGCTCGCGCTCAAGCAGCGGCAGGTGACCTTCGAGGGCGCCTCGATGGAATTTCGCATCTACGCCGAGGATCCCGAGCGAGGCATTCCTTCCCCGGGCGTCGTGACCAATCATCATACTCCCGGCGGGCTGGGCGTCCGCGTCGAGACTGCGCTGTACGACGGCTATCGCGTGCCGGTGCAATACGATCCGCTCATCGCGAAGCTGATCGTGCATGCCGAGACTCGCCCAGAAGTGATCGCGCGCGCGAAGGCTGCCCTGCGCGAATACGTTGTCGACGGCATCAAGACCAACATCCCGTTGCATCTGAAGATTCTGCACGATCCGGATTTCAACCGCGGCGAATTCGCGACCGACTTTCTAAGCCGCTACGAGCCGGCCCGTCGCGACGCCGCGCAACACCCACCGGTAAGCAAAGCCTCTTGACCGCAACGCTCCGCGCCATGCTTGATAGAGTGATGGTGTTGGCTCGAGGCGCGACCGCCTCGCCGCGAGTCACATGACTAACTTGAAAAAAATGAAACTTGCTCTTCTTGCACTGACAATCGGATTGCTCGCGTGCGCGCCCGCCTTCGCGCAGGACGGGCATGAACCCTCTTATTCCCAGCGGCAACGGCGCGCCTCCGGGCCGCGTGCCCAAGGCCGTCCCTTCCGATCCGCTTTACGATTTCGGCAGCGCGCTCGAAGGCACGATGGTCAAGCATACCTTCACTATCAAGAACACCGGCCAGGGCTACCTCGATATTCAGGGCGTGAAGACTTCATGCGGATGCACCACCGGCGATCCTTCGAAGATGCACGTCGCGCCGGGCGACACCAGTGATATCGCGGTCGCGTTCGACACTCATTTTCAGAAGGGCCACCAGGTGCGCACGATCACCGTGTCCACCAACGATCCCAACAATCCGCAGGTAGCGCTGACGGTGCAGGGGATCGTCAAGAAGCAGGTCGAGGCGGTGCCGGGCGACGTCCCGTTTGGCGACGTGAAACGCGGGACCGAAGAGACCAAGGAGCTGCTGGTCAACGATTTGAATCCGGGCAAGGGCGCGTTCTCGGTCGGCCCGGTCAGCAACTCGAGTTCAAACATAAAGGTGGAACAGGACAAGCGCCCCGACGGCAAGCCCGGCGCGCTGCTGAAGGTCACGCTGCTCAAGACGATGCCGGTGGGGCCGTTCGACGACACGATCAAAATCACGACCAACCGCGTGCCGCTGCAGGTCGACGTGTTCGGCAACGTGACGGGCGATTTGAATATCGATCCCGGCGCAGGTCTCGTTCGGGATCGTCCCGCGTGGCCAGGACATCGTGCGGATTTTCAAGCTGAGCAACCAGGGCGCACATCCGATTAAGGTGCTCGACGTCGCCAGCAGCAGCCCGGCCGTCGCCGCGACTGCAGAACCGGTCACCCCCGGCAAGGAATACAAGGTGACGGTAACGCTGCGGCACGGCACTCCCGACGGCCAACTGCGCGGCAACCTGACGATAAAAACCGACGACCCCGATCAGGCCACCCTGAACGTCCCGTTCTACGCAATAGTAGGCCAGTTCAAAACCTGACCTGTCTTGCCCAACTCCGTCACCCGCCCCTGAGAGCAAAGTCGCGCGCCGCGCGCAACTTTGTGCTTCACACTGGGTGCAGGGGTCATCCCTGCCGCCCGCCGCGCAGGCGATTATTCCAGCTGCTTTCTGGAACGATGCACCCGCTTGTTTCATAGCCTTTTGGGTTCCTATATTCATTCAATGGCTCGGCGCGAAAAATCGGGGATCATTTCCTGGTTGCTGGACCGGATGAGCGATTGGGCCGTCGGTCTGCTCACCAAGCCGATAAAAACTTACGCGCTCCACATCCCGAACGACATTGCCGCGCTCAAGCGTCACATTCGCAAAGGCGACGTCATATTGATCGAGGGAAACGAACGGATCAGCGAATGCATCAAATATCTGACCCAAAGTTCGTGGTCGCATTCCGCGTTGTACGTCGGTGACGAGCCGATTCGGCGTAATCCCGCGATGAAGGCGCCGCTGGTCGCGCAATTCGGCGAAGAAGCGAACTTCCTGCTGGTCGAGGCGATCGTCGAGGCAGGCGTCGTGCTCTCGCCGCTCACCAAGTATCGCGACTTCAACATCCGCGTATGCCGCCCGTTCAACCTGTCCTCGGCCGATCTGGCCGACGTGATGGACGAGGCGATTCGCAGCGTCGGCGACACCTACGATTTGCGCAACGTGATCGATCTCGCGCGCTACTTCCTGCCGGTGAGCCTGGTGCCCGCGCGCTTTCGCCGCCAGGCGCTGCAGTTCGGCAGCGGCGAGCCGACGCGAGTGATCTGTTCGAGCGTGATCGCGTCATCGTTCCATCGCGTGAAGTTCCCGATCGTGCCGGCCTACGAGCAGTTGCCGCCCGAGACTGTACCCGAGCCTCCGCGCCGCAAGCTATGGCCGATCGGCTCGAGGTCGACCACCGGCGCGCTGCAATACGGCGCGCTCAGGATGGTCTCGCCGACGCTGGTCACGCCGCGCGATTTTGATCTTTCGCCCTATTTCGAGATCGTCAAATTCAATATCATCGAGGACATGCGTTTCGACTATCACAAGATTTTGTGGGCCGAGGACGCACCGCCCGCGCCCGTTAAAAAGGGCGCCTGAACGGGGAACAGCGCACCATCTGAGCCAGGGGAGCGATCCAGTGAACAAGGAAAACGAACAACAGCATCCAGCCGGCCGCCGCGAACTTCTCGAAAAGACCATCGCCAAAATTCTCCATCGCCATTGCAACTTCGGATGGGCCAACTACTACATCCCAAGCGAAAAGTTCCCCAGCCTGATCGAAGAGCTGGTCGAAGTGATGAGCCCCGGCGGCCAAGCCGGCCACGACGAACTCGTGCAATTCTTCCTCGGCGTCCAACGCCTGTCATCAATCCAGGAGCGAGTAACAAAACTCGAGCAGGAATTCTCGGTATACAAACGCGGCTGAGCGAATCTTTCATTTTCTGTCTGTTTTGCCTTGTGTCATCCCGAGCGTAGCCCGACGGACCCCGGATCTTTCTCGACGCGAACTAGCGCACCCCAACCATGGCGCGATCGATGTGAACGCCGGATGATCCCGAGCGCTTCGCTTGAACCTGGGTTGGGGTTGAGTCGGCCAGCATTGCAAAAGATCCGGGGTCCCTCGGCTACGCTCGGGATAACACAAGAAGCAAATCACGAAAGAAACTGGATTCAGCGGCCGCTTGATATTACAAGTTGGCTTAACGAACGAAATCTCCGGAGGCGGATTCCATGGACGCACTTGAAGCTATCCTCTCACGCCGCGTGCAGCGCACGTTCGCGGACAAACCGGTCGAGCGCGAAAAACTCTCGAAAATCGTCGACGCCGGCCGCCATGCGATGAGCGCGCGCAACATGCAGCCGTGGCAGTTCGTCGTCATTCAGAATCGCGACACGTTGAAGGAGATCGGCGCGCTGTGCTCGACCGGCCAATTCGTCACCGACGCGCCGTCGGCGATCGTCGTGCTCAAGGACGTCGCCAACGCGCGATGGGCCGACGTCGATTGCGCGCAAGCGGTGCAGAACATGGCGGACGCCGGATGGGCGCTCGGCCTCGGCACCTGCTGGGTCGGCAACTTCGACGCGGCGAAGATCGGCGCGATGCTCGGGGTCAAGGACGGATGGGCAATCTTCACGATTCTGCCGTTCGGCTACGCCGACCCGAAGAATCCACCGCAGGCGAAGCCGCTCAAACCGCGCACCGAGATAGTGCATTATGAGCGCGTAGGAAATCCCAAGCCGTAAAGATCTGATAGAGTCTCGATACTGAAAAAAGGAAGTTTCGATGCCGATAAAACAGCAAGTCCCGCCCGAAGCATACGAAACGCTGAAGCAAAATCCCGACGCGCTCTACCTCGACGTTCGCACCGAAGGAGAATTTGCAGCCGGACACGCCGCCGGCGCGATCAATATCCCGGTGATGGTGGCGAAGGGTCCGGGGCAGATGCAATTGAATCTCGACTTTGTCGAAGTCGCTGAGAAGGTAATTCCAAAAGGCAAAAAACTCGTCGTCGGATGCATGGCGGGCGGACGTTCGCAGCGCGCGTGCGAGATGCTCGAAGATGCCGGCTTCACCGACCTGACGAACGTGGTCGGCGGCTTTGGCGGCCAGCGCGACCCGTCGGGCAAAGTCGTCGTCGCAGGATGGAAGGAAGCGGGACTGCCGGTGACTAACGACCTCGGCGACGCTGCATACGCCGCGCAGAAAGCAAAGGCTGGAGTCTGATGGCGATACGTCTCAGCCGTATCTACACGCGCACCGGCGACAAGGGGCAGACCGCACTGGTCGGTGGCAAGCGCGTGCCCAAGGAGAGCGCGCGGCTGGAGGCCTACGGCACGATCGACGAGCTGAATTCGATCATCGGGATCGTCCGCACGTACCTGCCGAACTATCGCGACGGGTTCGGCGCCGACTTCGATCCGTATTCGGAATCGCTGCGGCGGATACAGAACGAATTGTTCGACGTCGGCAGCGAACTCGCGACGCCGCCCGACGGCGAATATCCGCAGATGCATAAGATGGGCGCCGGCGAGATCAAGAAGCTCGAAGAAGAGATGGACGCGATGGAGAAGGAGCTCGAGCCGCTGAAATCCTTCACGCTCCCCGGCGGCGGCGTGCTCAACGCGTTCCTGCATCAGGCGCGCACGGTCTGCCGGCGTGCCGAGCGCGTGTGCTGGCGCCTCAAGCGCGAGGAAGAAATCAACGACAATCTCATCATCTATGTGAACCGCCTGAGTGACCATCTGTTCGTGCAGTCGCGATGGGTCGCGAAGCGGCTTGGCGAGCCCGAATTTCTATGGGATCGCGCGCTGCGGATTGAAGAGGAAGAAAAGACAGCGCGTGCAGCGAAGAATAGATCGAGTCGAGGTGCGAAATCCTGAACGAGGAAATCCTGCGATGGCTGATACCTCAAAAATCTATCTTCGACAGGCACAGATCGGGCCGATGGCGAATTTCGTTTATTTGGTCGGCGATCCTGCCTCGCGCAAGCTCGCGGTCGTCGATCCCGCGTGGGACGTCGAGGCGATTCGCAAATTCGCCGAGGCCGAGGGTTACGGCATCGACAAAATCCTGATCACGCACTATCACCCCGATCACCTGGGCGGGCACATGATGGGCCAGAATATCGAGGGCGCCGCCAAGATGCTCGAAAACGTCAAGGCGAAGGTCTACGTCAACAAGCATGAGGCCGAGGGCGTCAAGCAGGTCGCGGGATTGTCGGACTCCGACATGGTCAAGGTCGATGCGGGCGACACGGTCAAGGTTGGCGACCTCGAGCTGAAGTTCCTGCACACTCCCGGGCATACGCCGGGCTCGCAATGCTTCCTGGTCGAGGGCAATTTGATTTCCGGCGACACGCTGTTCGTCAACTCGTGCGGGCGCGTCGATCTGCCGGGCTCGGATCCCGAGGCGATGTATCACAGCCTGAACGACACGCTGCGTAATCTCGACGACGCGACGGTGGTATACCCGGGTCATGCGTATTCATCGGAATCGAGCACCACGATCGGCGACCAGAAGCGTCACAACATGTACATGCGATTTCCGACGCTTGACGATTTCCTCGACGCGATGGGCTACGCGCGCCGCTAGCCGGCGATTCGCACTAAGTGATCGCTGCAATGCGTGAGGATTCTCGCAAGCTCTCCGCGGAAGCCGAAAAGTTGCGCGACGAGATCGACCGCGCAAACTATCGCTACTATGTCCTCGACGATCCCGAAATTTCCGACGCCGAATACGACAAACTAATGCGCCGGCTCGAGGCGCTCGAGCATGAGCATCCGGATCTCGCTATGCCGGATTCGCCCACGCAGCGAGTCGGTGCCGCGCCGAGCGAAAAATTCGGCGTGGTGGTGCATCGGCGCGCGATGATGTCGCTCGGCAATGCGATGGACGCCGAGGAGATGCGCGAGTTCGACAAGCGCATCAAGCGCCTGCTGAGATCCGACGCCGACATCGAGTATGTCGCCGAGATCAAGCTCGATGGACTCGGTATCGAGCTGATTTATGAAGACGGGCGGCTCACGGTCGGCTCGACCCGCGGCGACGGCGTCAACGGGGAAAACGTCACGCAGAATATCCGCACGATTAAGAGCGTGCCGCTGAGACTGCAGCATCCTGGGCATGGAAAAATCCCGCGCGTCCTCGAAGTGCGCGGCGAAGTGATCATTCCGCGGAAGGCATTTGCGAAGATGAACCAGGAGCGCGACGAGGCCGGCGAGCCCGTGTTCGCGAATCCGCGCAATGCAGCGGCAGGCGCGCTGCGCCAGCTCGATCCGAAGATCACAGCGTCGCGGCCGCTCGATGCTTTTCTCTATGCGCCGGGCGAGATCGAGGGCGCCACTTTCAAATCGCAATGGGAATTTCTACAGGGCGATCAAAGCGCTCGGGCTCCGCGTAAATCCACTGTCGCGCGTGTGCAACGGTATCGACGCGGTGCTCGAATACTGGAACGAGATCACTGAAAAGCGCCACGAGCTCGACTTCGAGGCCGACGGCGTCGTCGCCAAGGTCAACTCGTACGCGCTCCAGGAGCAGCTCGGCGAGGTTTCGCGGTCGCCGCGCTGGGCGATTGCTTACAAGTTCAAGGCGCAGCAGGCGGAGACAGTGGTCGAGAAGATCGACGTGCAGGTGGGGAGAATCGGATCGCTTACGCCGGTCGGCAAGCTTCGTCCCGTGCAGCTCGCGGGCGTGACGATTTCGAATACTTCCCTACACAACCTCGACGAAATTCGGCGCAAGGATATCCGCGAGCGCGACACCGTGCTGATTGAGCGCGCCGGCGACGTGATTCCCTACGTCATCCGCGTCACCAAGGAAGGGCATCCGCGCGCCAAGCCGTTCGAGATGCCGACAAACTGCCCGGTGTGCAACGCGGCAATCGTTCACGAGGAAGGCGAAGTCGGCTACTTCTGCGTCAACGCGAATTGTCCGGCGCGGATGCGCGAATCGATTCGTCATTTCGCATCGAAATATTGCCTCGATATCGAAGGGCTGGGCGACAAGCTGGTGGGGCAACTGGTCGAAAAGGGATTGGTGAAGGAGCTGGACGATCTGTTCGGGCTCACCAAGGATCAACTCTCGGGCCTCGAGCGAATGGCCGACAAGAGCGCGCAGAACGTGCTCGACGCGATCCAGAAAGCGCGCAAGACAACGCTCGACAGATTTATCAACGGTCTCGGGATACGACACGTAGGTGAGCATACCGCGCGTCAACTGGCGTTGAAGTTCAGGACGATGGACGCGCTCGCGGATGCGTCCGAGGACGATCTGCTCGGCGTGCGCGATATCGGCAATGAAGTTGCGCACAGCATCCGCGAGTACTTCGACGAGCCGCGAAATCTGAAGGCCGTCAAGCGGCTGATCAAATTGCTGGACGTCGATGTACCGGCCGCAGTCGAAGGTCGAGGCGCATTGCGCGACAAAACTTTCGTGCTCACGGGTAGCCTGGAATCGATGACGCGCGAGGAGGCCGAGCGCAAAATCATGGCGGCGGGCGGTCGAGTCACATCGTCAGTCAGCCGCAAGACCGACTTCGTCGTTGCGGGCGCGGAACCTGGATCGAAGTTGAAGAAGGCGCAGGATTTGGGAGTCAGGGTGCTCGATCAGAAGGGTCTCGAATCAGTTCTCGCAGGAACGAGTTGACAACTCAAAGCAAAAACGAGCGCGCCAGATTGCATCTAATCATCAGCGGGCGAGTGCAGGGAGTCGGGTTTCGATTTTCTGCCTACGATAAGGCGAAAGAACTTGCACTTGCCGGATACGTCCGCAATCAGCCTAATGGAGACGTCGAAATCGTCGCAGAAGGCAGCCGCGAGAACTTGCAGATGCTTGCAGCGTGGGCACACTTGGGGCCACCGTCGGCGCACGTAACCGAGGTACGCGAAGAGTGGTCGGATTTCACAGGGGAATTTACCGATTTCCAGATTCGCTGATTTGGACGGGCCAAAAGGCGGGCCTTTAATGGTCTGGCTGGATTAGCTATGCTTTAAATCCGCGTGTACGAGTATTTGTATCGCTTCGATATTGTCGGAGTAAATTTCAATCAAGTTTTAACCACAAGGAGATTGGACTGAGATGGCTGTTCCACCTGAGGCGGCTGGACAAGCTGCCGAGTCGCATGGTTCCGCCGCGTCTGCGCTCAAGCCGCATCTGACGCGTGACCACGTTGTTATCCGGTTTGCGGGCGACTCTGGCGATGGGATGCAGTTGACGGGGATGCAGTTCACGGCCGAATCCGCGCTGGCCGGCAACGATATCGCAACACTGCCCGACTTTCCCGCTGAAATTCGCGCGCCGCAGGGAACCCTGGCCGGGGTCAGCGGCTTTCAGCTGAATTTTTCGAGCAGCGAGATTTTCACCGCCGGCGACGAGCCCAACGTGCTGGTCGCAATGAACCCCGCCGCGCTGCAGGCCAACATCGAAGATGTCCCGCCCAACGCCGTCATAATCGTGGACCGCGAGGCGTTCACTGATTCCAACGTCAAGCGCGCCGGCTACAAGACCAATCCGCTCACCGACCATTCGCTCGACAAGTTCCAGGTGATCGAAGTGGACGTGACCAAGCTCACCTCGCTCGCCGTGCATGGGATGGGCCTGAACAATCGCGCAGTCTTCCGATGCCGCAACATGTTCGTGCTCGGGATGCTGTCGTGGCTGTATCAGCGGCCGATCGAAAGCACACTCAGCTATCTCGAGAGCCGCTTCAAGAAGACGCCTGAGATTCTTGAGGCGAACGTCAAGGTGCTCAAGGCCGGGTTCAACTACGGCGAGACGACCGAGATGTTCGCGAGTTCGTACGAAGTGCCGGCCGCGCGAATCGCGCCTGGCCTCTATCGCAACATCACCGGCAACAGCGCGACGGCGCTGGGATTCGTAGCGGCCGCGGTGAAATCGGGACGTCCGCTGTTTTTGGGCTCGTATCCGATCACCCCCGCCAGCGACATCCTGCACGAACTTTCAGGCTTCAAGAATTTCCCCGTTTATACCTTCCAGGCCGAGGACGAGATTGCCGGCGTGTGCGCTGCAATAGGCGCGTCCTTCGGCGGATCGATCGCGATCACCACCACCTCAGGCCCCGGGATGAACCTGAAGGCCGAGGCGGTCGGTCTCGCCGTGAAGGTCGAGCTGCCGATGGTGATTACCGACATCCAGCGCGCGGGCCCGTCGACCGGCATGCCGACCAAGCCCGAGCAGGCGGATTTGCTGCAGTCGATGTACGGTCGTCACGGTGAGTCGCCGATTCCGATTATTGCGGCCTCGACGCCAGCCGACTGCTTCGATTGCGCGTACGAGGCGGTGCGAATCGCCGTCAAGTACATGACGCCGGTGATCCTGCTTACCGACGGACAGCTTGCCAACGGGGCAGAGCCGTGGCTGCTACCCGACGCCGACAAGCTTCCCGAAATCAAAGTCGAGTTCGCGACCAACCCCGAGGGCTTCTTGCCGTACAATCGCGAGCCGGAAACTCTCTCGCGTCCGTGGGCGGTGCCCGGGACCAAGGGCCTCGAGCATCGAGTTGGTGGCCTGTCGAGCGAGAATCTCACCGGCAACGTCAGCTACTCGCCGGCCAACAACGAGCTGATGGTGCGGACGCGCGCGCGCAAGATTGCGGGCATCACGCGCGAGATTCCGCCGACGCAGGTGTTCGGCGATCCGGAAGGCGACCTCGTTGTGCTCGGATGGGGCTCGACCTACGGCCCGATTCGCGAGGCCGTCAAGCATGTGCGCGCGAAGGGCAAGAAGGTCTCGCACGTGCATCTGCGTTATCTGAATCCGCTGCCGAAAGACCTCGAAGAGACGCTCAAGCGTTTCAAGCAGGTCATGATTCCCGAAATGAACATGGGACAACTGCTCAAGATGATTCGCGCCGATTACCTGATCGACGCCTTCGGGTTCAACAAAATCCAGGGCCGTCCGTTCAAAGTCAGCGAGATCGAAAACCGCATCAACCGGGCCCTGGAGGGCTGATCGAAAATGGCTACCGCTCTTAACCGCAAGGATTTCGTTTCCGACCAGGAAGTTCGCTGGTGCCCCGGATGCGGCGATTACGCGATCCTGGCCGCGGTGCAAAAGACGATGCCCGAATTTGGCATCGCGCCGGAGAACACGGTCTTCATCTCGGGTATCGGATGCTCGAGCCGATTTCCGTACTACATGAACACGTACGGCTTTCATACGATTCACGGCCGCGCGCCCGCGTTCGCGACGGGCTTGAAGATTTCGCGGCCCGATCTCGACGTGTGGGTCGTCACCGGCGACGGCGACGGGCTGTCGATCGGCGGCAATCATCTGATCCACGTGCTCAGGCGCAACGTCGATCTGAAAATTCTGCTCTTCAACAATAAAATCTACGGACTCACCAAGGGCCAGTACTCGCCGACCTCGGAAGTGGGCAAGGTCACCAAGTCCACGCCGATGGGCTCGGTGGATTTCCCGTTCAATCCGATCACGGTGGCGCTCGGCACTCACGCGACTTTCGTCGCGCGCACGATTGACGTCGAGCAGAAGCATCTCGGCGAGATGCTCAAGCGGGCGCATGCGCATCGCGGCGCGTCGTTCGTCGAAATTCTGCAAAACTGCAACATCTTCAACGACGGTGCCTTCAACGACGTCAGCGACAAGGCGATCAAGGCGGACCATCAACTGATTCTCGAACACGGCAAGCCGCTCATCTTCGGCAAGAATCGCGACATGGGAATCAGGATGAACGGCATGCGGCCCGAGTCGGTGCAGCTCGGCGCAGGCGTGACCGAGGCGGATCTTGTGGTTCACGACGAGACCAATCTCTCGCTCGCGTTCATGCTCGGCAACTTCGAGCCCCCACTGCCGACTCCCGTGGGTGTATTCTACGCAGTGTCGCGCCCGACCTACGACGGCGCGGTGAACAAGCAGCTCGAAGACGCAAAAGCAAAGCAGGGCGCCGGCGACCTGAAAACCCTGCTAGGCAAGGGCGATACTTGGACCGTGACCAACTGACCCGCGAACATTTCTAACGAATGCGAAAAGGCCCGCGAGCAAATCTCGCGGGCCTTTTTTTCTCTCGATTATTTTTGTGTCTCTTGTCTTCGTGTCCTCTCGTCCTTGTGTCGTCTCGTCTTTGTGTCATCCCGAGCGTAGCCGAGGGACCCCGGATTTTTTACCACGCCCGAAGATGCACCCTAACCACGGATCGAGTGATGTCATTGGCAGGCGCTTCGATCGCTCCGTGGTTGGGGTGCGTCGGCGGGCATTCAGAAAGATCCGGGGTCCCTCGGCTACGCTCGGGATGACACAAAAAACATCGCAATCCGCGGTTCACCGCGGCAGATCGCACTTGTAGACCTTCATCACGTTCTCGCCCATTACCTGCGCGCGCGCGGACGCCGGCAGCTTGTGCGCAAGCTCCTCGACCTCTTCGATGTAACTGCCGACGTGATCGGGATGCGGGAAGTCCGACGCCCAGAAAAATTTGTCGGCGCCGCACAGCTCGACCATCGCGGGCAGCGATCGCTCGTCGGGGTCCGCCGAGATCCAGCAGTTGCGATTGAAGTAGAAGCTCGGCTTCTCCTTGAGCGATACCGTGCGGCCCATTGCGCTGGCGTAAACAGCGTCGAGGCGGCCCAGCCAGTAATCGATCCATCCCGCACCGGCTTCGAGCAGCACCAGCCGCATCTTCGGGAATTTGTCGAATGTGCCGTATTGGAAGAAACTCGTGAACGCATGACGAATCGCGTCGGCTGCTACGATATTCAGGAAGTAATAATTCCCGCGCATAAATTTGCGATCGTAACGTCCCGGCGCCGCCCACACCGGCTCCAGCGACGGATGTATCCCAATTGGCACGTCGAGCTCCTGCGCCTTGGCGAACAGCACGTCGTGATCGGGATGCGCATGCGGTTTGCGCGTCATAACGAATTGCGCGACCCATCCGCCTTTGCATCCCGCTTTGACCGCGCGTTCGAGCTCGACCGCCGCCGCGGCGGGATCGCCGAGAGATAGATGTGCGATCGGAATCAGCTTGCCGCCGCTCTCAGAGCAGAAGTCCACGATGTACCGGTTGTAGGCGCGCGTGCATGCCTGCGCGAGTTCGGGATCTTCGGTCTCGGTTTCCCACAGCAGGCTCATCGTGGGATAGAGGAACGCAGCCGCGAGTCCTTCCTGGTCGATTCGTTTCAGCCGTTCCTTTGCGTCCATCGCGCCGAACGGGGCAAAGCCGCCGTAGGTGGGCGGGGCGTCGTACTTGTCGTTGCGCGTCGCACCCATCGCGGAGAGTCCCCCGAGCCGTCCGCCGTTGAAAACCTTCGACGGCTTTCCCGCGACCTCGAGGTACTCGAGTCCCTTGGCGTCGATGCGAACTCTGACCGCGCGGTCCTTGTACTTCGCTTCGATATAACGGTCCCACAGACCGGCGTCCTCGAGGATATGCCCGTCGGCATCGACGGCGCCGGTAAAGGTCAGTTTCTGGATTTCATCGAGCCGATTCGACATTGAAGCTTACTCCGCATGCGTCCGAGATTCATCACTTATAGTTCACGATTCGGTGCGCGCGCCAGCAACCTAACCCCTAACCCCTTCCCATAGTGGGAAGGGGAAGCGGACCTTAGAAGGTGAACTGGATATGGAGAGAAAAGCAGGCACCGGGATTCTTCGCTTCGCTCTGAATGACACAGGGAGCTGAATGACACAGGAAAAAGAACCTGAGAGCAAAAGGGCGTCCTCGCCATTTTGCGATTAGTACTATTCACCGGGTGCAGGGGTCACCCCTGCCGAAGGAAGCGTGAAACCCACCGCGGGTTTCACATTTAATTCCTAGTGCGCCGCGTTCGACATCGTCGTGGGATTGAAAAAATTGTCGGTCGCGATTCCCATGTTGATATACCAGCTTTCGTGCTCGTCAGTCTCAACTCCCGGCGACAGCACGACGGTCGAGAAGCCGTTGGTTACGTCTTCGTCGACCAGTGCCGTCTGGAACATCCGCTTGAACGGCCAGATTGCCACGCGTGCATCCGGAATCGGACGGTCGCGATACGCGTTGAACGTTGCAACCGTCTTCCACAGCTTCCCGTCGCGGTCGTATTGATCGGACGCGGTGATGAACCATCCTTCCGAGTCGATATAAAAGATCCGCTTCGGAATCGAAACGCCGCTCCCGAGTACCGAAGTCTGCTTGGCGTCGGCTTCGATCACGTAGAGCTGGCGCATCTCCCAGTTCTCGGGGCAGATTGTTCGTCCGCCGTCGGTCGGGCACGGCTTGGCCGGAGAATTTTCCGCGTTCACAACCGCGAGCATCGGTTTCTCGCCGAGGAACTTGTAGTTGAAGTCCTCGATTTTCGCGGCGAAGCCAAAAAACGAATCGGGATCGAGATTGCTCGCGTAGGTTCCCGCGCCCGCTCCCGCACCTCCGCCGGAAGTCGTGTCGAGCAATCCCATGACATCCGAGAGTTCGCTCGCCGACGCACGGGTCACATGCCGCGTTCGCCGATTCATCATCCAGCTGTTGTCCTCGATCTTCGGATCGACACTGCGGTAGCGGATAAATCCAAATCCGCGCATCTCCGACGGCTCGAGAAACGGGTACGCGCCGAAGCGATAGCGGATTCCTCCCCTCGTGGCTTCCGGGTCGGTCGGGATCGGATTGACCTCGGTGCGGCCGATGTTGTTGTAAAATCCCACGTTACCAATCGTCAGATGCTCGACTGGATCGGCGGGCGACGAGCCTGGCCGATAGCTGGCGATCTCGACATTCTTCGATACCGCGTCATCGGTATAGAGCGGCCGGTAGCTGAAATTCCACATCACCTTCAGCGCCGCATTCGGATCGTTCGCATCGACCAGCGGAAACGGCAGACCGGCCGAATAGCCTTTCAGTGTCCCGTCGGGCGCGAGGCTCACTTGTGGCGAATATTTCTCAGTCGCGGATTTGTACGGCGGCGGCCACTCGAGCCGATCGGTCGGCACGATCTTCATCGTCATGCCCTGCTTCACGAGGATGAAATTTCCCGGACTGACAAGGTCGGCAACCTTGTCGGCCTGATCCGCCGTGACAGTGTCCCCGGGACTCACGCCAGCGCGCGGCGAGTTGGCAAGCGACAAAACCGTGAACGCGATTAGCGTGACCAACACAAGCTTCATTTTTTGTCTTCCACCTCGCTAACCGAATCATACAGCCTGAAACCGAGTGCTAGAAAGATGCGCTCGACCTCGACGGCTCAATCACGAAAGAGGCCCGAGGTGGGAAGTGCCGGCGACGAGATGCCACCCGCCCCCAGCATAAGTTGATCCGGCTAGCTACTAAGGATCGCGCGCCAGCGCGCGGGAGGGAGATGGATTCCCCCTCCCGCTGATGGAAACCTTTAACCGGCTGACGTCATGGCAGATGCCCAGTCACGTTGCCGTTCGCATCTCGCGTGTCCACGTTCATGCTGTTCATGTACAAATACGCCGAGAGACGGTCAATGTTGTTTGGGTCGACAACGTTGAAGCCCGCCAGCGAACCGTCGGTGAATGAGCTCATTGAGGCTTGTTGGAGCCCGTTAGGATCCCAAAGTACGAACGCGTTACCTCTACGATCCTGCGGGTCAACAAAGTCAGGCTGCACCTGTGCGGCTGAAACCCGAGTCACTCCATTAGGATCGGCTTCCCCCCAGAAGTTGCTCGTACCGTCCAGTGATAGTCCACCGAATTGGCGGGTGACACCGTTCAAATCACTGGCAAAATATCCCACGAATTTCGAAGGGAATATTCCAATTCCGGAGCTGCTGCCATTCGAGTCGAAGGCCGCAACTTCATTAGCAGTTAGATCGTATGACGTTCCGAAGGCGGTTCTGGTCCTTCCGGTCCCGTCAAGTACTATCGCACCAAACCCGCTGTCAGGCCCGACGTTAGGATTTGACTCTCCCCAAGTGACCCGCACCTTTCCGGTGCCGGGTATGACGTTGTTATTGTCCCAGGCGAGGGCGCCAGCAAGTGTTTCGTTAGCGTTATTGCCGAATGTCAGCGTCTTCTTTCCCGAAGAATCGAAGAATGTAAGGACGTTCCCATCTGAGGTCTCTCCCAGCGATGCGAGAACCCTACCGCTGGCGTTCACGATGTTGAGCTGCTGGGTACTAAGCAGTTTCAGGATGGGCGCTCCCGTTGCCCACGGAACGGAAAAGGTCGCCGCGCAGAGTGAAACAATCGAAACCACAGCGATCTTCATCAACCGCGCTGTTCGTTTGATTCTGAAGTTCTCCCGCTCCAGGCGCCCCAGCCGCTCGCTTAATGTTTGTGAAGCCTGATCCATGATAAATTCCCTCCCTGGTCGCGCGACTAAGTCGCAATATTGCTGTTTTCGTTCGTGCTCTTCTGGAACTCAAATTCGCCGTCCGGCGCGGGTGTGGCTCCGCGCCGGACAAGCTCTATTAAGTCAAAGACATCTAGGGCAGATGGCCTACCAAAACGGATGATGGGCTAAAGAGGTCAACGGCCTCGTTCGCCCCGTCGAAGTCACCAAACGCTCGGAGCACGCTGTTAGTGTCGGTCAAGGTCCAGTCGACGCCGGCCCCATCGGAATTCTCACCGGCAAAAAAACTGCCGCTCGGATCGATCAAAAGTAAGTCCATGGCAGTTGGTGTAATCGCCGTATTGGTTCCGAGCAGCCCTGCGAAATTCCCTTTTGTGTCGCTGAACGAAATCTGGTCGTAAGACGTCCCGTCCAGCGAAGTTCCCGCAAAAAGGCGATTCTTTCCGTTGAGATCATTAACGAAGAGACCCTGATTTAAGGAGCCAATGCTATCGTCCTCGATGCCAGCCAAACTGCCATTGGGGTCAGCTGTTTGAATGGTGTTGAAAGTCGTCCCGTCAAGCGAGTTTCCGGCGAAGACGCGATTCTTTCCGTTGAGATCGTTAGCGAAAAAACCTTGATCAACGTTTCCGGCAGTGTCGTTATCGATGATCCCGGTTATACTGCCATTGGGGTCGATCGTCTCAAGGAAACCTAAAGAACCGTCGACCGCCGAACCCGCTGCCGATCGCTGCACACCGTTGCCATCGTAGGTAGCAACGCCCACTCCAGATGAGGGTCCACTGGGGGTCACTCCAAGAGTGGCTCTGAGCTTGCCGGTGCCTGGTATGTCGGCGTTACCGTCATAGACGCCGATACCTGCCGCGTGCCCCGTCGGCAGTGACAGATCTCCATCGATCCCAACGCCCACCACCGTTTTGCCGGTGTTGTCGAAAAAGACCAGGTTTGGCTGTCCGCTAAAGATTCCGAGCGTTGCCACAATCTTGCCGTTCGATTCCAGATCGAACTCTGAGGCGGTGACGGCCTTCGCTTTCGCCTTGGCCATAACCGTTGAAGCGAACGGTCCTGAGCCGAATGCGATCAGCGCCGCGAAGGCAATCGAGCTCCAGATCTTCATCGCGCGATTCGCCTGCTCGGCGCGCTCCAAGCGCCTCCCCATCTCCTCCAGCCTCTCTTCGGTGCTATATCCTCCTTTCATGCTCGTATCCTCCCTTGTCTGTGAACTGCGTTGACGAACCGTTTAGTCGCAATGGCCACGTCTCGAGCCGCATGATCCAAATGAGTCGACAGTGCATCTGCCATCCGTAAATATTTGTTATTCGAATCGCATTTTGTTCGCCTCCTTGACGCAGCGATCCATCTGGCTGAGCGGCTCCGTGTTGCAGGCGTTCAATCCGTATGAACCGCTCGGTTCACTGTTCGGAAGGCCGTCGCTGGAATAACTGGAAATGCCCGCGAACCGGGCATTCAGAGATCAAGATGGGATTACTAGGCTAGTAAGGCTAGAAGCTGAGACGCTTGAAGCGGCTCTCGGGAATCAGCCGGACCGCGCCCATGATTAGGCGCCAGAACCATGGCACGTATACGACTTCGGCGCGCCTGCGATAGGCCGCGTAGATCAAGTCGGCGGCTTTGGTGGGCGCTATCGTGAGCAGCGCGCCCTCCCGTCCCCAGGTCATGCGCGTATCGACGGTGCCGAGCTTCACCGTCATCACATGCACCCCGCTGACGGCCAGGCGTCCGCGAAGTCCTTGCGCAAAGGTAGCAAGGGCACCCTTCGCAGAACCGTACACGTAATTCTTCTTGCGGCCGCGTTCGCCGGCGACTGATCCGATCACGATGATGAAGCCCGAACGTTGCTGTTCGAGATGGCGTGCGGCGAGCGTCATCAAGGATACCGCGCCGGTGAAGTTCTGATGAATCGTAGCGAGCGCCTCGCCCGGATCGGTCTGCGCAACGTCCTCATCGCCGAGCGTGCCGAAGCATACGACGACGCCGTCGAGTCCGCCGAGCTTGGTCGCCACATCGCGGATGAACTCGTCGTGCGAGGCGAAGTCCGACGCGTCGAAGGTGCCGGAAAGTGCGGGCACGCCCGCGCGAACGCTGACGTCCTCCGCAACGCGACGCGCCTCGTCGGCATTGCGGGCAGCCAGGTACAACCGCGCACCATCGAATGCGAACCGAAGCGCGAGTGCGCGTGCGATCGGGCTGGTAGCGCCAAGAATCAGAACTCTGTTCATAAGCAGGACGGAATTTATTCCGTCATCCCGAGCCTGCGCGAAAGGCTCGACGAGAAGCGGTTGTTGGGATCGGCGACGGCTTTCGCCGCCTGCCACTTGGGGAGATTCGGATACATCGCGCGAAACGTCTCCGGCGACATGCGCGCGTCCTTGGCCAGGTACACGCGCCCGCCGCGCTTCAGCACCATCGCGTCCAGCGTGTCGAGAAATTCGAGCAGTCCGTCCGTCACCGGGAAGTCGATCGCGAGCGTGTACCCGGGCATCGGGAAGGAGAGCAGGCCGTCCTGCGCGCCGAACTTCTTGAGCACGGCGAGAAACGAAGCGCGCCGGCTGCGCGTGACCTCCTCGAGCAATTCGACCAGCCCCGCGCGGCTCTCCGCGGGCGGCCACACGCATTGATACTGCACGAAGCCGCGCTTGCCGTAGATTCGAGGCCAATTGCGGATCGAATCGAGCGGGTAAAAGAAACTGCCCCAGTCGAAGATCGTGTGGGCCGCTTTCTCACGATGGAACGCATAGTTGACCTTGTTGAACACCCTGACGGTCAGCGAGTTCACGACCGGGAAATCGAGCGGCACGGAGGGCTGAGCTTCGGCATAGTGTTCAGCGGATCCTGCGCGATATTTCGCGGCAACTGCTCGAGCGTCGCAAAGTTGCCGACGTTGAGGATCGACCGGCCGAGCGCGCTCCTGGTGCTGTTGCAATCGATCCACGCGACCGAATAGCCGTACTGCGCGTCGATACGCTCGAAGGCCTCGATCGCGGCGTCGACATTGCCGGCGCGGATCAACTCGCCATCGAGATAAGCGCTCTCGACCCGGCGCATCCTGAGTTCAAGCTCGAGGATTATGCCGGTGAGCCCCATCCCGCCGACGGTCGCCCAGAACAGATCGGAGTTCTCCTCGCGCGAGCATCGAAACACTTCGCCCGACGCAACCATCAGATCGAAGTTGGTCACGTGCGAGGCCAACGACGAATCGCGATGGTGATTCTTGCCGTGAACGTCAGCCGCGACCGATCCGCCAAGCGTAACGAATCGAGTCCCCGGCGTGACCGGCGGAAAAAACCCGCGCGGCAGAAAGACGTCGATCAACTCGGCGATAGTGACGCCAGCCTCGCATCGCAACAGGCCGGTGGTGGCGTCAAACGAAAGCATCCGATTGAGCCGCGTCAAATCGACGACCCGATTCTGATCATTGAGCGCCGCATCGCCATAAGCCCGCCCCGCCCCGCGCGCAATCAGCGAGGTCGAGTCAGCGGTGACGACAGCTTGCAGTTCAGCAATCTTATCCGGCCGGTAAACGTCGCTCTCAGAAAGCGGATACCGCCCCCATCCGGAGAGTAGGGCGTGGCGCGGATGCGCCGCAGAGGTTGTGGTCATCATCATAACGGAAAAACTGCGTACCGATTGAAGCTAACAGGAAGGACGCGGTCGAGAAACGCCCGCAGTAGGAGGGAATTTATTCCGTCGTCTGAGCGGGCGGGAGCGACGGAATAAATTCCGTCCTACTAAGTCGCAACGTCAGATCCGGGTTCACATTCGACGTTGGGGTGGTCTATAGGATCAGGAATCGCATCTGATAGGAGAATCTTCGCATGTCGTGGGAGAAAGAGGTCGAGGAGATACGGCGCCGCGTCGAGCTTGCGAAGGGGATGGGCGGGGCTGACAACATCAAGCGGCAGCATGATGGGGGCAAGCTCACGGTGCGCGAGCGGATCGAGCGGCTGCTCGACGCGGGCACGTTTCATGAGTACGGGGCGCTGGCGGGGGCGCCGAAATATGAGGGCGAGACGCTTGCGTCGATCATGCCGGCGAACTTCGTCGGTGGCACCGGACGAATTAACGGACGGCGCGTAGTCGTCGGCGGTGACGACTTCACCGTGCGCGGCGGTGCGGCCGACGCGAATATCGGCAACAAGCGCAGCTATGCGGAACTGATCGCGCATGAGCTGCATATCCCGATCATCCGGCTGGTCGACGGAACTGGCGGCGGCGGCAGCGTGAAGACGTTCGAGACTGTTAAGCGGACCTATGTCCCGGCGAATCCTGATTTTGACGTGCTGGTGAAATTAATGGGCGAGGTGCCTGTCGTCGCGGGATGCATGGGCTCAGTCGCGGGCATCGGAGCGGCGCGGGTGGCGGCGTCGCATTTCTCGGTGATGGTGCGAGGGACCAGTCAGCTCTTCGTCGCGGGACCGCCGGTCGTCAAATGGGGCGTCGGTGAGGATCTCACCAAAGAGGAATTCGGCGGCGCCGAGATTCACGCGCACATGAGCGGCTCGGTGGATAACGAGGCCGAGACCGAGGATGACGCGCTCGCGCAGATTCGCCGCTTCCTGTCGTATCTGCCGCAGAGCGTGTGGAATGTGCCGCCGCGATCGACACCCGACGACGATCCAGGCCGTCGTGAAGAGGAGTTGATTAGCATCGTGCCGCGCAATCGCCGACACGGTTACGACGCGCGGCGAATCGTCGAGCTCGTGATGGATCGCGATTCATTTTTCGAGATGGCGCCATTCTTCGGGCCGTCGCTGGTGACGGGATTCGCGCGGCTCGACGGATTTCCGGTGGGCGTGATGGCGAACGATCCGTTTTCGATTGGCGGCTCGCTGGACGGGCCGGCGTCGGACAAGATGGTCAAGTTCATCGACCTGTGCGACACGTTTCATCTGCCGGTGGTGAACTTCGTCGATCAGCCGGGCTTTCTGATTGGGCGCGAAGCCGAGATGGCGGGGACGATTCGGCGCGGCGTGCGCGCGCTGTATGCGATGTTCCAGACTACTACGCCGCTGGTCGCGATCATGGTGCGCAAGGCGTTCGGCGTCGCGGGCGCGGGTCATGGAATCACGACCGGGCTGAACCTGCGCTACGCGTGGCCGTCGGCGGATTGGGGTTCGTTGCCGATAGAGGGTGGAATCGAGGCGGCGTACAAGCGCGATTTGGCAGCGTCGAGCGATCCGGAAAAGTTGCGCAAAGAGCTCGAGGATAAATTCAACGCTGTGCGATCGCCGCTGCGCACCGCCGAGGCATTCGGCATTGAGGAAATAATCGATCCGCGCGACACGCGGCCGCTGCTCGTCGACTGGGTGCATCAGGCGTACGAGATTGTGCCGACCCAGTTGGGGATCCGCACGCGCACGATGCGGCCTTAGTCTGAGGAGCAGAATCTTAAGTCGCGCGCAGAGCGCGCTGTATTCGGACCCTCACCTTAATCCTCTCCCTCACAGGGAGAGGGGAAGAACCCTTAGCCGGCGGTTACACGATCAGTTGCTGGGGCCGCGTGAGTGTGTTCTTCGATGGCGGCGTGGCCGCGCGAGAACGCCATCGCGACTATGTAGATTATCATTCCGCCGAGCGCGACCTTCACCCACTGGCCCCATCCGTAGTGGACCGCGACGTAGAGCGACAGCGGTGCCGAGATTGCCACCCATGCGCGCGCAACCAGCCCGAAGAAAGCCCAACCGGTGGCTTGCAGAGCGGGAGAGACGTCCTCGAGGGTTTCGGAGAACTGGGCGGCCCAAGGCACATAAGCGATCGCGAGGAAGCATCCCATCAGCGACGCGACCATCATCAGCGTCGCTCGCGGCATCTCGGTGCCGAACTTCGGAATCCACCACGCCATCAGAATCGAAGCGAGGATGCCGCCGAAGATTGCGATCGGCTTGCGCGTTTGCAAACGGTCCGAGACCAGTCCTGTCAGCACCAGCGCAGCGAGGTTAGCTAGCCAGAAGTATTCGTTCATCCTGGCAGCTTCCGCAGGTGAGTAATGAAACGCTTCGGTGAACATCAACGGCCCGAAGCCCTGGATCGCGAAGTACAGCGTCAGGTTCGCGGTGATCCCAATCACTAGCAGCCAGACTTCCATGTGACCGAGCAGGCGGCGGAAGGCGTCGCCCGTGCTGGACGGAAGTTCGGACGCCGAGGGCAGTCGTCCTTCGGCGGCGAGCGCCTGGATCTCGGTCTTCATGATCTGCATGCGCAGTTCGGGGCTCAGATCGCACAGCCACAACACGATCGGGATGTACATCGCGATCGCGAAGAATCCCATGATCCAAATCTGCGATTGCCACGTGTGATAAATCGGCAGCGTCGCGCCGGCGACGTAGTTGGAGAGAAAGTTCGCGCCGACGGGGCCTATAGTCAGCAATCCGAATGCGAGCGCGCGGCTAAGCCGCGGCGACATATCGCGAATCAAGGCGGCGCCGGCTCCGGCGGTGAGGCCCGCGACGATTCCCATCAACAGGCGCAGGATCACGAAGGTCACGATGTTGGTGATCAGCACGTTCAGGAAGAGCAGGGCGGTGATTAGGCCGAGGCATACGTCGATGATGAGTACACGGCCATATCGATCTGCCAGCGGGCCGCCGAAGAATGCGGAGATGCCGGAAATCAGCACAGTGAACGTGATGAATGCGCCATATGCCGTATGGCTCATGTGCAGGTACGGGAGCAGGATTGGCAGTAGCGGTGCGAGCTGGAAATCGTATGCGCCGAGGATCGACGCGAGCACCGTGAGAATCAGCAGCGACCATCGATGGCTGCCGCGCGGATATTCAGTGAGCGTTCGAGCCGCGACAAAACTGTTCATGCCGTCTCTCCATTAGCCGGACCATCGCGCCGATTTAGTTTCTCTACAACCAAGCGCCCCGAAAACACAAGGTGTTTTTTCAGTGGTGGTACATGCGAGCCGTGCCTGCTATCACGCTCGATCAAGGATTCATTGCGCGATGGATATAAAGAGCCCGGCCGTCGGCAAGGTGCTGCGAATCTCAGTCGAGAGCGGTGCGCAGGTTGCACGCGGTGACGAAGTGATGGTGATCGAGTCGATGAAGGTCGAGATACCGGTGAAGGCGCCGGCCAACGGGCGCATCGCAGAGCTTCGCGTCAAGCCGGGCGATCAGATTCAGCGCAATGTCGTCCTCGCCGTGCTCGACACTTGAATTCAATCAGGCATGCTCTCGCGCTTGTTTCCCCATTTCTCCCAGAACGTCACTTGCAGGGCAGGCTTGCGATCCGGCCGCGCCCATCGTCCTTTCGGATAGCCCATCGGAATCAGTATGACGTTGGCATACTCGGGCGGCACGCCGAGCATCGCGTCGATCTCCTTGGCGAACATCGTATGCATCCCGGTGATCGACGTGCCGAGTCCGTAAGCGCGCGCCGCCAGGCACAAGTTCTGAATCGCCGGGTAAATCGCACCCCACATCGGCTGCCCCGCGCGTGCGCGATCGGTGTATTTCTTCACGCACGCGAAGATCATCACGGGCACGTCGGCGATATGCTCGGCAAGATATCTTGCCGACCGCAAATTTCGTCCGCGCTGGCTTTGAGGATCGTTGACGACCACCTCGCGCTCCGTCGGCGTGAACACGACTTCCCACGCTTTGCGATAACGTTCGGCGACGAAGTTCTTCGTTGCTTGATCCGTGACGACGATGAAAAACCACGGCTGTCGATTATGTCCGCTCGGACCCATCGTCGCCGCCTCGATCACTTTCACAATAAGACCCGGCTCGACAGGATCAGGCTTCAGCCTTCGCATCGAGCGGGTCGTGTAGATCGCTTCGAACAAATCGAATTCATGATGACCATGCATAGTCGCGAACCTATCAGTTTTCCGGTAGCGACTGGAAATTCTATGCGCTAAGAATCGAGCAGCTTCTTCCGCTGGAGGAAATCGTGTCTGAAATAATTCTGCATCAATATGCGACCTCGCCATTCTCCGAGAAGATCCGCAAAATATTCGCGCACAAGAAAATCAGCTGGCGCTCGGTCGAGCAGCCGGTGATCATGCCCAAGCCCAAGCTGGTGCCGCTCACAGGAGGCTATCGGCGAATTCCGGTGCTGCAAATCGGCGCCGACGTATGGAGCGACACGGGAATCATCATCAGGAAAATCGACGAGCTGAAACCCGAGCCGACGCTTTATCCTGGCGGGCTTACCGCCGCCGCCGACACGATGAATCAATGGGCTGACCGCCGGCTGTTTTGGTCGACGACGCCGGTGATTTTCGAAAAGCTCGGGGCGGTGGTGCCCAAGGAATTCATCGAGGACCGTTCGAAGATGATGCAGGGTGCGAACTTCGGAGACATCGCGCGCAACGCCCCCGATTCGCGAAACCAGTTGCGCGCGTTTCTCGAAATCCTCGATCGTCAACTCGCATCTACGCCGTTCCTGCTCGGCGGCTCGTTCAGCCTCGCCGACGCCGCCTGCTTCCATCCGGTGTGGTTCCTGCGCGCCGAGCCGACCTCGTTCGGACTCGCGCAGAAATTTACGTATCTCATGCGATGGTTCGAGCGTATCGACGCCATGGGCTACGGCGACGTGCGCCCGATGGATCCCGATGAGGCACTGAAGATCGCGAAGGAAAGCACTCCCGCGACTGCCGAGAACGTCGACTCGCGAGATCCAAACGGACTCGAGGCCGGCACTCGCGTGTCGGTGACGCCCGACGATTACGCCTTCGATCCAGTGACGGGCAGAGTAGTAGTCAGCACGATTCATGAGATCGCGATCGAGCGCGACGTGCCGGAGCTAGGCAGAATCGTGAATCATTTCCCGAAGATTGGTTTCCGAATCGCCGCAGTCTGACCGCCGTAGCCCACAATCTTTCGTCCAGCACTTCGGTCCTGTCGCATACAGCGGCGGAGTGCTGCCCATCGTAGGTGAAGGAATACTCAGTTAGACGGGAGCAATACCCAATAGGTAATCAAGTGAATACTCATTAAGTAATTCGTTCGTATATATAATGAGAGTAGAGTGACTACTGGACGCAGGCCGAAGGGGGGTCTTCGCTTTGTCCAGAGGTTTCTCTCCATTGCTTTTCGCCGCCGCCGGCGGCTTGCTGCTCGTAGCCGGTCTCGTGGTGATCCTGTCTTCTCCGATGCGCGCGAACTCGCGATCGGCTCGCGCCAACATCAACGCTCCCGGATCGCTGCACGCGCGCGATCGAGTGGCTCGCGAGGCATTCTTCCTCAGCCGGCGCGGGCTCAATTTTGGCGCGCCGCCTCACGCGTATCGTAACGCGATCGCCCAAATGCGGCAGCAGGAGCGTGACACGGTCGGGACCTCGGGGTTGAACGCGACCGACTCGACGCTGGCGTCTGCCTCTTTCGCATGGACGGCGCTCGGCCCTCTGCCATTGACTAATGAGATTCCCACTTTTGGCGGAGTCCCGATGGGGACCGCGATCGCCGGCGTGACGGGACGGGTCACCGCTATCGTCGCAGACCCCACGGTCAGCGGAAGGATGTTCGTCGGTACCGGAGATGGGGGCGTTTGGATGCGCGCCAATTCCGCTGCGGGTTTCGTGCCGATATTCGATCTCGAGCCGACTCTGGCAGTGGGCGCACTCGCGCTCGACACTACTACCAGCCCGAATCCAACGCTCTACGTCGGCAGCGGCGAAGGCAACGGCGCGGCAGACTCATACTACGGCGAAGGAGTGTTCGTCTCGAGCAATCTCGGCGTCACCTGGACGCAACTCGGCGCGACCCATTTCGCGAACGCGTCGATCGCTTCACTTGCCGTCGATACGACGCAGACGCCGCGCATAATCTACGCGGCAGTGACCTACGGCTCCAGCGCGAACCGGGCGGAGGCGTCGTGGGTCGAGAGCGACTTCAGCCAGAATGGCCTGTGGCGCTCGAGCGACGGCGGCGAATCGTGGATTTCATATCCCGCGGGAACCTTTGGCGCGTGTCCGTACTTCACCTACGACCCGTGTCCTGCAGAATCAGTGGTGATCGATCCAGCGTCGCCAACCGCGGTGCTCGTTTCGATTCTCGGAGTCGGCGTGTTCCGCTCGTCCAATTCCGGGTTCAGCTGGACTCAGGCCAGCCTGCCCAACTTGACCGGCGGCGTGGGCCGCGCGAGCGTCGCCGCCGCGAACGGGGTTGCGTACGCGATCGTCGGCGCGGCTGACGGCGTCGAGTACTCGGGATTCTACCAATCGACCAATGACGGCGTCACCTGGTCGCAAGCATCGGTGCCGAGCGCGACCGTCGGCGGCGTGAATCTCGACGGATCCAGCTCGAGTAACTTTTCGCAGTCCTTCTTCGACCAGACGATTGCGATCGATCCCGCCGACGCGAGCGGCGCAACTGTCGTGTTCGGCGGCGTCGGCATCTACAGCTCAACCAACGGCGGCACCAGTTGGACATCGCTCGCGCCGAGCGGCGGAACGCATTCGGATCAGCATGCGATCGCGTTCGATCCCGCAAGTGCGCACAGCTTTTACCTCGGCAACGATGGCGGGCTTTATCGCTTCGATGCCGGCTCGCTGACCTGGGCGCCGCTCAACGCCAGCATCGGTGTCGCGCAGGCGCAATCCGTCGGTCCTCATCCGACCAACAGCAAGGTCGCGATCGCCGGATTTCAGGACAACGGTACCGCGCTCTACAACGCCACGCAGCCGCCCGCATCGAGCTGGACCGAGGTCGATAACCTAGACGGCGGCTTCGCACTCTTCGACCCAGTTAACCCGTTGTTCGCCTATCACACATTCGCGACCACTTCGGCCGGAGCATGGGTCTCGCGCTCGACCAACGGTGGAGTCGCGTTCAATTCTGTCGTGTCGAGCGCTGCATTGCAGACCGCGATGGCGACGGCGGGCGACGACGGCGCTGCCTATTTTCCGCCGATAGCCAGCGATCCGGTCGTTGCTGAGCGCGTGCTGTTTGGCGCGCACTCCGTCTACGTGTCGAACGACGGGATGGCCACATGGGCGCAGCAGACGACCCAGGATTTGACCGGCGGATGCAACAGCGGCGAGTGCGCGCTCGAGGATCTCGAGATCGCGCCGTCGGACCACACCAAAGCCTATGCGCTCGCGATGCAGACCAGCACCACTTTTCGTCCGACGCCGTTCCAGATATTCACCACCGACCAGGCCGACATGCAGGTGAATGTCAGCCAACCCGAAGGCGCACATTGGACCGACAAGACCGCGCAACTGCCGCCGATCGTGTTTCCCGATTCCACGCAGGCCACGGGAATCGCGGTTGATCCGTTCAATTCCGCGGTCGCGTACCTGAGCCTTTCGGGCTTCACGGCGGCGACCGGGATGGGTCACGTTTTCGTGACCATGGATTTCGGCGGATCATGGACCCAGGCCGACGGCAATCCTGACCTTCAGAGCCCGCCCCCCGCGAACGCGCTGCCCGACGTACCGGTGTTGCGATTGCTGGTCGATCGCAACGATCCAACCGCGAACACCGTGCTGGCCGCCACCGACATCGGCATCTTCAGAACGATCAACGGCGGAAATACCTGGGCGCCGTTCAACCTCGGGGCAATTCCTGCCGTCGCGGTTTTCGATATCGAGCAGAATCTTAGCGGCGTGATATTCGCAGCAACGCACGGGCGCGGGATATTCGAGCTGGCCGGTGAAGGCTCGCCGCCGACCTCGACGCCTACCATCGGCGGTTCCTTGACCCCGACTCCGACGCCAACTTCGTCGGCCACGGCAACGGCCGCGAGCACCGGCACTCCCACTCGGACCGCGACGCCGACTGTATCAGCGACCGCAACCTCGACTCGCACTGCGACCGCTACAGCAACGCCGACGGCTACTGCAACCGCAACCGCCACCGCCACTACAATCGCGACGCCGACCGCAACCGCGACGGTTAGCCTCTCGCTCTCGACTGGAGAACTCGATTTCAGTGGGGCGCCGGACAATGGGTCCGTAACGCCGGACCGGACCGTGACTTTAATCAACCTGTCGCCGACAACGGCCGTGTTCAGCGCCCCCACGAAGGACGGCGATGCATCCAACTTTGTGGTGATCAACAACACCTGCCTGGCATCGCTGGCGCCCGCGCCTGCGACCTGCCGTTACACGGTGGAGTTCACCGCGAACGCATTGGGACCGTTCAACTCTGATCTGTTCATAAATGTGAATAACGATACCAGCAGCCCGCTCGACGTTCCGCTGATCGCGACCGGGACCTCGCCATAGACGCGATTAAGACGTGCCAACCGCGGAGAACTGACGGCATGAGTCTGAGAATGAAAAGGGGGAAAGTGAAAACACCAATCAGTTTGACGGTAGCAGTTGCGATTTGCCTCTCGATCGTATCGACGGCCGCGCGCGCCGATGCGGCCACGGTCTGGCCGGTGTACGAGCACGATCGGTCACATAGCGGCAGAAGCCAGTTCAGCACCGCCGGCAACAATGGCGCTACAAAGTGGAATCTTCCGACCGGCGGTTTCAAGATAGAGGACTCCCCGACGATCGGCGCCGACGGAACAATTTATGACGCTGATACCGCGGGCAACTTTTACGCGATCACACCGGGCGGTACGACAAAGTGGTCGGCTCCGTTCCAGGCGATCCAGGGCCCCGGCTGCGGCGGCATCCCGGGGATAAACGCAGGGGCGGCGATCGGTCCCGATGGCGCCATTTACTTCGTCGACCAGGACGCCCAGGTTTACTCGCTGACGGATAACGGGATCGGCACCAGCCCCACGCTGAATTGGGGGCCGGTGCAGCCGACCGGCGACTGCGCCCATTTCGTTACGACCGGCGCGCCGACTCTCAGTATCGATGGCAGCACCCTTTACATCCTCGTCAGCGACGGAAAGCTCCACGCGTTGAGCACCAGCACCGGCACCTTGAATTGGTCGGCCGTAATCGGCACGGGAGGTTCGACCGGCACCATCGCACCGGTGGTCGGGCCCGATGGCGCCATTTACGCCGCCTCCAGTGACGGCAAGCTTGCGTCGTTAGTGGACAATGGCGTCAGCGCGTCGTTCAATTGGGGTCCCACTACCTTTGCCGCTTCCTTCAGTGGCGACAGTCCGTCGCTCAGCAACGATGGCAGTGCACTTTATATCGCGGGCAACACCACCGCCCCGGTCGCCGGCGATCTCTTCGCGATAAGGGCCAGCAGCGGCGCCTTGAAGTGGACCGCATTGACTCTGGGAAGCGGCGAGGTTTTCAACACCGGAGTGGCGCTCGGCTCTGACGGCGCCACCATTTATCTCGGCAGCGGCAAGGCCACCAGCCACACGCTCTACGCGGTAACCGACGGCGGCACCAGTGGCTCGCTGAAGTGGTCGCTGAGCGTCGGCGGTAGCAGCCTGAAAGTCTCACCGGCGATCGGTGCCGATGGCACTATCTACGTCAGCTCCGGTGACGGCAATCTCTACGCGGTAACCGACGGTGGCGTCGGCGGCTCGTTGCGGACGTTTTTTGGCGGTGCCGGCAGCGTCCTGGTCAACGTCACTGCCGCCGCCGGGTACAAGGCGCTGTCGATGCCGGCGATCGGCTCCGATGGCACCATCTATATGAATTCTGACACTGACGACAACTTTTACGCATACAACGGCCCTGTGACCGCGACGCCGACGGCAACTGCAACCGCGAGTCCGACCCCGACTGTATCGGCGACTGCGACGCGTACCGCCACCGCGACTGCAACTCCCACCGCGACCGCAACGGTCACCACAACCGCAACCAGGACTGCGACGCTGAGCGCGACTGCGACTGCCACCCAAACTGCGACGGCAACCGGGACTCCTACCGCGACTGCTACGCCGACCGCGACCGCAACTGCCACCGCAACTACCACAACTACCGCGACCGGGACCGCGACTGCCACGATTACCGCTACGCCCTCGACCACGCCGACAGTGTCAGCGACGCCCACCACGGTTCGCACTCCGGTCACGTCGGCGACGGCGACCTCCACGCCAACTGCGACTGCCACGGCAACTGCGATTGCAACCGCAACGCCCAGCGCGACGGCAACGGTCACGCCGACTCCGATGCCGACCGTATCGGCGCCGCTGGTGGTCTCGCCGAGCTCTGCGAGTTTCACCGCGAAGCTGGGGACGCGGAGCAAGGCCAGGAAGATAGTCGCTCACAACGGCGGCAAAGTTGCGATCTCGCTGGTCGGAGCGCAGGTGACAGGCGACTTCACGCTCTCGAAGGTCTGCGGCTCGACGTTGAAGCCAAAAAAGAATTGCAACTACGCCGTCGTCTTCGCTCCGACGGCAAAAGGACCGCGCCCCGGCCTCCTGACGATCAACAACAACAGCTCGAGCGGCCCGCGAACAGTGAACCTCAAGGGAACCGGCGAATAACGCCGCGCTAGGCGAGTGCGCGATACTCGCTCTCGAGAATCCCCATCACGATCGTGTCGTGATATCGCCCGCTGATGAATTTGCCGTCGCGCAGAACACCCCATCGCTGGAAACCGCATCTCTCGTAGGACCCGATCGCGCGCGTGTTGAAGTCGTACACCCGCAGCCAGACTCGATGCAGGTTCATCCGCTCGAATGCCAGCCGCATCAGGGTTCTCATCGCGTCGGTGCCGTAGCCCTTGCCCCAATAGTCCTTGTTGCCGATCACGATTCCCGCCTCTGCGCTGCGCAGGATCCAGTCGATATCGTGCAAGCCGATGCCGCCGAGGTAAATGCGATCGGCGATCGTTTCGAGTGCGAACTCGCGCGAAGTGTGCGACGGTATCGACACGTGCTCGATGAACTTCTCTTCCTGCGCGCGCGAAACGGGATAAGCAAACAGCTCGTCGCGCAGGAACTGAGTAACCTCTTCGTCATTGACCCATTTCATCACGGCGTCGAGGTCGGACTTCTCGTATGCTCTCAGCCTGACAAGTTTGCCGTCCATATCTGTCTCCCTACAAGCAAAAAAAGAAAGGCGACCCGCTGAGGGCCGCCCTTCGTCGATTACTCAGTTCGAATGAACTAGCCCTTGGGCAACATGAGCACGCGCTCGCCGATGATGTTGTGCTGGATTTCGCTGGTACCGCCGGCGATCGTCAGCGCACGCGACGCGAGCATCCGGTACGACCACTTGCCCTTGTCGAGCGCATGCGGTGCGTGAAATTCCATCTGGCTATACGGCCCCAGCATCTCCATCGCGAACTTGTTCATCCGCAAATTCAGTTCGCTGGTGCATAGCTTGAGCACCGAGCCCTCAGGCCCCGGCGGCAGGCCCTTGAGACGTCGCGTCAGTTGCCGAAAACCGGTGTAGCGCAGCGCGGCCGCCTCGCACGCGAAGCCTCCGAACTTCTGCCGCACGCTGGTATCTTCCCACGCCGTGTGTCCGTTGCTGCGGACGGACTTCGCGAGCTCAACCAGCTCCCTGACCTGGCCCATCATGTCGCGGCCGCCGCCGATTCCCGACCGCTCGAACATCAGTGTCGTGATCGCGACCTGCCAGCCCTGATTTTTTTCGCCGATCAGATTCTTCCTCGGCACCTTCACGTCTTCGAAGAATACTTCGTTGAAATTCGCATCGCCTGTTATTTGCACCAGCGGACGCACGATCACGCCGGGGCTATGCATATCGACCAGGATGTAGCTGATGCCCTTGTGCTTGGGCGCCTCCGGATCGGTTCGCACCAGCAGGATACACATGTCCGCGTGATGCGCGTCCGAGGTCCAGACCTTCTGCCCGTTGACGATAAAGTAGTCGCCTTCCTCGACCGCACGGGTCTGCAGGCTGGCGACATCGGAGCCGGCGCCGGGCTCGGAATATCCCTGGCACCATAGCTCGTCTGCCGAAAGAATTTTCGGGATGTGCTTCTTCTTCTGTTCCTCGGTACCCCAGTGAATGATCGTCGGGCCGACCAGCATGATGCCGAGTCCGTTGACGAGCATCGGCGAGTCAACTTTTGCGAGCTCGTCGTTGTAGATGATCTGCTGCGTCAGCGTCGCGCCGCGGCCGCCGTACTCCTTGGGCCAGCTGATTCCGACCCATCCGCCCGCGTGCATCTTCTTGTGCCACTCGACCCGCCGCTTCCAGTCGTCTGCCGTGCCTTCGCTCATGAAGTCGGCGCCGTCGTCGCTCTTGGCCGCCTTGGGCAGATTGGCCTTGAGCCAGCTGCTGAACTCCGCGCGAAAAGCCTCGTCTTCGGCGCTGAACTTGAAATCCATTTGTGCCTCCGATGGGGACTCGCGCGATGCTCACTCCTGGCTGCGCCCACGACGAGTGTCAGCCGGCGGCCGCGGTCCCTAACACCTGTTATATAGAACGTCGATGCGAGCCGTTCAAGAACGCGAATAGATCTCCGCGTCCACGATTTCCATGACCGTGCGCGATCGCGTGTTGACGACCGGCGCGAAACCGAACTGCGCGTATAGCCCTTGCGCGTCGCGCGTGCCGAGGCTCCATCGCCGCAGCCCCTGCAAATCCGGATGTGCCATGATCGACGCCATCAGCTCCTTGCCCAGCCCGCGCTCGCGATACGGCTCGAGGATGAAAACGTCGGCGACATACGCATACGTCGCGAAGTCGGAGATGACGCGCGCGAAACCGATCTGATTGGCATTGTCGTAGACGCCGAAGCAGAGCGAATTTTCGATCGACCGCACAACCGTCTCACGCGGGATTGCCGCCGCCCAGTAAGAGCGCGCGAGAAACTCGTGAATCACATCGACGTCGAGCTTGGATCGATCGGTGCTGATCAGAAATCTTCCCGTCTCCATTACCACCATCGCTGTCACGTTACTCTTGCTCCTCTATTCGCAGGCAATCGGTACTCCATCACGTGCGCCGGAATCGGCGTCGAAGCATCGAGGCGCGCGTCGGCGATGGGGGTCAACGCTTTCGTCGCAAACGGAATCTGTCCCGCCCAAATCGGTAGCGCGTAGTCAGCCTCGTCGTCGAGTGGGTCGCCGCTTCGGAGCTTCGCCGATGCCTCCACGATTGGAATCGACAGAACTGACGTCGCCGCCAGCTCTTTCTCGTTGGGATGCCGAATATGATCCCAGCGGCCGGGCGCGACGTGATCGATCAGACCTTTCATCACGGCGAACTTCTCAGCCGCGTCGGTGACCAGCTTCGCGTGCCCAAGAATCACGACGGAACGGTAGTTGACCGAATGATGGAACGCGGATCGCGCCAGCACCAGGCCATCGATATGCGTCACTGTCACCGCGATCGGCGTTCCCTCGGCCGCGGTGCCGAGCATTCTGCTCGCAGCCGATCCGTGAATATAAAGGCGGTCGGCGATACGGACGTGAAGCGTGGGAATCACGTATGGTTGCGCATCGATAGCGAAGCCAACGTGGCAAACCAGCGCGGTGTCGAGGATCGAATAGATGGCGTCGCGATCGTACGATGCGCGCTTGGGCAGGCGCTTTACGCGAGTGCGCGCAGTGGGCGCAACCGCGTTTTTCAGCGAATTCAATCCGTCGCTCCGCACTTGCTGGTTCTGTGTCTCTTCCATCCGCTAGTCCCTTTTGTTACAGTACGTAACTATGAACGTATCGGTACAATATCAAATCCGCGGAGAATCAAGCAACCAGATCGCCGCAAGCATCGAAAATGGAATTCGCGGCGGAAAGTTGCGGGTGGGAGAGCGGCTGCCGACCGTGCGCGCGCTCGCAGCCAAGCTGCGCGTCAGTCCGACTACTGTGGCCGCAGCGTATAACGCGCTGCGCGTGCGCGGGTTGGTGCATGGTTCGGGGCGTCGCGGGACGGTCGTCAATCGGCGGCCGCCGCTGCTGACGCGCGCGGTGTTTCCGCCGCCGGCGCCGGGGCTGCGCAACCTGGCGGACGGCGGTCCGGACCCGGCGATGCTGCCGAAGCTGAAGCCATATCTCGCGCGGCTTGACGGAACTCCCGGCAGATATGGCGACGCGGAGAATCGCGCGACGCTGGTGAAGCTCGCGGCACGACAATTCAAGAGCGACGGTGTCGCGGGCGAATCGATTGCGGTCGTCAGCGGTGCGCTCGACGCGGTTGAACGCGTGCTGCAGGCGCATCTGCGGCCCGGCGATATGGTCGCGGTCGAAGATCCGAGTTACACCGGCGTGCTCGACCTGGTTGCGGCGTTGGCGCTGGTCACGGAGCCGGTCGCGATCGACGACTCAGGGCCGCTCGCCGCGGATTTGAATCGCGCGCTCAAGTTGGGCGCCAAGGCGTTCATCGTGACGCCGCGCGCGCAGAATCCCAGCGGTGCCGCGCTCGATCGCAAACGCGCGGCCGAGTTGCGCCACGTACTCGCAGCGTATCCTGAAGCCGTGTTGATCGAGGACGATCACGCGGGCCCCGTGTCGGGTGCGCCGGCGATTACGTTGTCGGCGGGCCGCGCGCATTGGGCGACTGTCCGGTCGGTGTCGAAGTCGCTCGGGCCCGATCTGCGGCTGAGCGTGATGGCGGGTGATGCGCTGACTGTTGCCCGGGTGCAGGGGAGGCAGAGTCTCGGACCGCGATGGGTCAGTCATATCCTGCAGGACCTCGTCGCGATGATGTGGGCAGATGCTGAGACGCCCGCACTCCTGCAGAAGGCTGCCGATGCTTATGCGCATCGGCGGCGAGCGCTGATCGAGGCGCTCGCGCAACACGGAATCGAGGCGCGGGGACGCTCGGGGCTGAACGTGTGGGTGCCGGTGGCTGAAGAAGCGGGGGTGGTGAATGCGATGGCGTCGAAGGGATGGGCGATACGCGCGGGCGAATGCTATCGGATCAAAAGCCCGCCTGGAATTCGCGTGACAGTGTCGACTTTGCCGGTCGAAGATACGCGAAGGTTCGCGGCTGACCTGGCTGAATCGATCCGGCCAGGCGCGCGTGCGCAGTCGGCGTGAGACTCTATCGTAATCAAACCCATCCATGGGGTTCGACACTTCCCTGGGCTGGGCTAGCCCGTGGCACCTTATATTAAGATCATCGTTGCGTTAGCAGAGGTCCGGTGATAAGTGGAAATCCTGAAAGAGCGCTAAGTCTATGATTGAGACCTATAAGACTGTTCAAAAGGGGAAATCCAATGATTTTGAGTGTTATCCATGACCAAGAGACTGATCTTACAGTTGCTGTCACGGTAGCAATCGTGCTGTTCAAAGCTGGTCTGACGCAGGGCTTCCCCGATCCGCAATACCCGAATGACTCGACAAAACTTACTCCTTATCGAGAAACTGGTGCCGCCGGAGGCGGCATTCAAGTTCAAAGTTCTGTCGCCAATGGCCCCTTTGTAAAGGCCGCGTTTGTGGCGGTTAAATTTCAGGTTCTACAAAGCGTGGGTCCGTTGGTTCCTCCTCCGAAGACGAATGTAAAGTTTCATACCGTCACGCCTGCTTTGTCGGACGACCAGTATCCGCTAGGAGCCGACGCTACCGGAAGAGCCGCCGCGAAAGGACTATGTGGCGCTTGTCTGACACAACCAATTCCGCCGGAAGATGATCCATTCAAGGGCGAACCGGGCGTATCGATGCAGATCCTTTGCGACGATTCGGACGTAGCAAATGTCACAGCAGGATTTGGGGCTGTCGGCTTTCGCGTTGCCTGATTTTCACGCTCCGAAGTTTCATTCAATGTGGAACCCGCCGCGGGTTCGGCGCCTCCTTGGGCTTCATGCGGTGAGGGATTTTCTTGATTTGATCTCGTTTAGTAGAGCGTTGATTTTTTGGTCGCGCTCCAGCGCGTGTAGGCGGACGTCTAGGTCGTCGCCTAGCAGGTCGGTTGTGGCCATGCCCAGGGCTTCTTCGCGGGCTACTTTGTGGCGCATGCGTTCGAAGGTGCCGTGCCCAGTGCCTGATGAGTGTTGGGCGTTTGCGGTGCGATGAGTCGCGCGGGAGCGCCTGTGCTGAACGATGAGCAAGTCGGCTTTGGCGCGTGCTTCGGAGAGCTTCAGTTCCAGGCGTTTCAAGGCCGCTTTCATCGATTCGACCTGGGTGTGGTGATGTGAGATCTGTTCGTCGTAATTTTCGGCAAGCATCTGGAAGCTGACGGCGCGCTCGAGCGCGGCGCGTGCGAGTTGGTCGTCTTTTTTATCGACCGCCAGCTCCGCCTTATGCATCCATTCGGCGTGCTTCTCGCTATTCTCGGTTTTTTTCTTTTCAAGCAGGTGTAAGTCCGCGAGAGCGATCGCGACTTGCGTCTTTACCTGCATGAACTGGTTCTCCATGTCGAGAATCACCTGCTTCAGCATCTTTTCTGGATTCTCGGCCTTGTCGAGTAAGTCGTTGAGGTTGGCTCGCACCAGGGTTGCTACACGATCCATGAGTGCCATAACGAACTCCTTCGCTGCATTGCTGCAAACGCCATTACTTAGTCTTGTCGGTTCCATCAGCCGGCAGCAGCCGATCCGGACGGTCTGCCTTGTCGCCGATTGTTCTGATCTTGCCGAGCAAGTCGGACATCTTCATGCCCGATAGTGCTTCGAACAACTCCGGCACTTGTGCGGCGATCTCAGTCAGGTCGCCGGTTATCTTGTGCATGCCGGCCGAGTTGCCATTGCCAGTCGAGACCACAGTTATGTGGTCGACATTGGCCAATGGGCTTGCCAGCGCCCTAACTACCTCGGGTAGCCCTGTTATGAGTTTGTCGAGCACGGCGGCCTGGTTATATTCCTGATAGGCTTCGGCCTTGACGTTCATCGCGCGAGCTTCGGCGTCGCCTTTCTTGAAAATAATTTCAGCTTCCGCTTCGCCCTGCGCACGAATAGCGCTGGCATGACCTTCCGCTTCAACCATCGTCTTGGACTTATCGGCCTCAGCCAGCGTTTGAATGCGCTGGCGCTCGATTTCGGCCGGCTTCAGCACGGTGGCTATCAGTTCTTTCTCGCGGCGCAGAATCTCGGCCTCCTGCACCTTTACCTGCTGTTCCTTTTCGGCCTGCTGGACCTTGACCGACTCGACAATGACCTGCTGCTGCATCACGTTGGTCTGGATCTCGTACGCCTTATCGGCCTGTGCCTGCTGGCGCTTGACCAGTTCATTGTAGGTCGCCTTTTTCACATCGAGGTCGCGCTGCGCTTCGGCTTGCCGCGCCATCGAGGCCGTCTCCGCCGTGACCCGTTCCTGATCGGCCTGCGCCTTGGCGACCGCGGATTCTCTGAGCGCGATCGCGCGCTTGATCGCGGTGTCGCGGTCGGCTTCAGCGGCGGCCACGTCCGCATCGCGTTTGATCCTGACGATGTCCGGGCGGCCCATATTGGCGATGTAGTCGTTCTTGTCGCGAACTTCCTTGATGGTGAAGGAGATCACTTCCAGGCCCATCTTGTTGATGTCGTCGGCGCAAGTGGAACGCATCCGGTCGGCGACCATCTCGGGCTGCTTGACGATTTCCTCGACGGTGAGTTGGCCTATGATGCCGCGTAAGTGACCTTCCATCACGAGGCGAATCAAAGCCTCGCGATCCTCGGGCGGCTTGGTCAGGAATTGCTCAGCCGCGGTAAGTATCGATTCAGGATCCGATTTGACCTTGATCTGGGCGACGGCTTCGACTGTTACTGCGACGCCTTGCTTGGTGTATAGGTCTTGTTGCGGCGCGACGTCGAAGGACATCAACTCGAGTGACAGTCCGCGGACATTCTCGACCATCGGCAGGATGACCGTGCCGTGGCCTTTGATCACGCGAGTACCGCGAAAGCCGTAGACTATGAGTGCTTCATGGGGTCCTGCTTTGCGATAGAGGTTTGCAAAGACGGCCATCAAGAGCAGGATAGCGGCGATAGCCGTTCCTGCAATAATTAGGACATCTGTTGGTATCTGCGGCATATACTTCTACTCCCCTTGTAGCAGCCAGTTTTCAGCGTTGAATCAATTCGCAGTCCTATCAGCCAAGTGGCTATCGGCCAGTTCTTCCCATCGGCGGACGTAGGCGATGCCGTGTTCATAGCGGGTCACGATGATTTCGGTGTCGCGGGCAAGCGCGGTTCCATCTTCGCTGCGAGCGCCGCAGGTTTGACGGGTTCCTTCCTGGGAGAAGAGAATTTCGCCGGTGCCACCTTCACGAATAGTGCTGATGACGCGGCCTAAGACTCCCACGCGATCGTAGTCGGCCGGATCGAGGGCTTGATCGTGGGTGAGAAGGAACTTGACGATGAACCAGAAGACGATAGTCGCACCGCTTAGTCCCGCGGCAATCGCCAGGAGAATAACTGCTACGACCAACAGGCTTGAGTGGCGCGTCAGCAGATAGCCGGTGCCGCCGAACCATGCGAGGAAGGCGGTGATCGTTGCAAAGTTGAACACAGGCATCTCAGGACCGCGACTTAATCCGGCGTGACCGCCACCTACACCGGGAATGGCGGCATGGCCGTGTGAGAGATGGAAGTGCACGTGAGGCAGATGCAAACTGCCGCCGACGAATGCGATGAGGCTTAGAGTTACTCCCACCAGGAAGCAGGTTAGATAGAACATTTCCCAGTTCATGGATTTGCTCCCGCCGCGCGCTTCCTTGCGCCGTCGCGATGGGAAGGCGTGGTTGCCGCAGGCTTAAGCACTTCGCTTAAGCGGTCGACCAGCTCAGGCGCCTCGAGGATTGCACCCAGCAGAACCAGGCATTTGCGCGTGTCACGATCCTTGGCGATCAGTAGCATCGCATGACTCAGCTCGGGATCGGCGGTGAATTCCTCAGCGCCGTTTATCAGCCACAGGTCAAGGCGGTCCTGCGTGGCGCGCAGGTCGCTGGTGAGCTCGGTGTGGTAGCCCTCGGGATCGTCGACCAGGTAACCGGGATGAACTTTGAAGAAGCGCGCCAACAACATGCGCGACGAATTTGTGAGATGAGGGCGGGCGCCGCTTTCTATTTGCGAGAGGTAAGACTGGCTGAGGCCACCGCCCATTTCCTTTTTGAGGGCGCGGGCGAGGTCCTGCTGAGTCATCTCGCGGCCGAGGCCGCGGAGGGTGCCTTCGACGAGGCGGAGGTATCGAAGTTTTTCGCCGAGTTTCATTTGGTTTGACTGGCGAAGACGCAAGGATTGAGGTCATCCGCCTTATTATGGGTTGCAATATATGTATTGCAATCTGTTATGTCAAACGAAACGAGGGCGCTGATCGAATTGAGATTGCGGATGCGCCCTGAACGCTCACCCACCGGCCGCGTTGCGCCGCCCCTTTCCCGTAAAGTAACGGCAGAGGTACTCGCAGTGAGGCGAAAGAAAATTTGGTGACTACTTGATTCGGGTCGCGGTGGACTGGATTTGATCCATCCAGAAGACGAGGCGGGGGGTGTAGGTGTGGGGCACGCATTCGCCGCAGATTTCCTGGGCGAGGCCGGTCAGGCGATCGAGGGTGATGGTGAGTGGCTGCGAACGCGCGAATTCGGATGGCATTAATGCGAGAAGCTCGGCCAGCACGTTCATCGCAGAGGCGAGGGTGGCGAGAATCGCGGCGAGCACGCCTTCCTCGACCATCAGGCGCGGCTGGTACAGAAGATCGCGGGTGGTGCGCAACTCGCCGGAAAAAAGGATCACTGCGCTCTCGAGCCGGGTGTTGATTCGATTCAGCGGCGCCTTTGTTTCGGTCATCGCGGTGATCGCGAGCAATTCCGAAATCACCATGTGGAGATTGGTCTCGATGCGATCGAGCCGGTCTTCGAAGGTGACGCGGTGGATTTCGCTCACCAGCTCTTCCTGCCGATGCGAGACGAACTTGGCGACCACTGCGCCGAAAATCAGTAGTGCGGTAATCGCCTCGGCGACCGCGATCACGCGGCCGGCTCCGATCGGCACGATGTCGCCGTAGCCGATCGAAGTCGCGGTCACGAAGCTGAAGTAGAGTGCGCTTCCGAAGCCGTTGAGGTCGGCGCCGAGCGGGCGGCCGCCCTCGATCAGTCCATGCTCGCCGACTAACGCACCAATCCAGAAGCAGAGGCCGCTCAGCAGGATCGTGCCGATCCAGAGCAGAAAGAGCTGCAGGGTGGAGCGCTGCTGAACCAGGTCGAGAACCGATTTGTCGAGTCGACCCATCCGGGATAGGCGCGCGGGTCCGCGGCCGACGGCTCCGTCGGGCGAAGGCTCGAGCGGAGGGCCAATGGGTATCGTGGCGTGAGGTCCGGCTGCGGCTCGGCGGGGGCGCGTGTCGGTTGCGCTCTCAGTCGGCGATCCCGATTCGACCCAGTTGGCGATACCGCCGCGATAGTCGCGAACGTTCGAGTAACCAAGTTCGTGGAGCAAGGCGACCGCCTGCTGGGCGCGAGTTCATGTGAATTTGCCGCAGTAGACGGCGATCTCGGCGGCGAAATCGGGAAGCTGCTCGCGCGCGTGAGTTTGAATTTGCTCGAGAGGAATGTTGATCGCGCCGGGGATGTGCGCTTCGACGTACGAGGCTTGCGGCAGGACGTCGACGATTGTGAGCGAAGAATCGTGCAGACGGCGGAGTAGTTCGTCGCGCGAGATTTCGGGGACGCCCGAAGAGTATGCGGCAGCGGTGACTTCGGAAGCCATGATCTCAGGAAATCCTGAGGACTCAAAGAATAGCCGATGCGACGGCGACGGTCACGAGCAGCTGGCATAGACGGGCCTCTCCCTGTGAGTCAGGGAGAGGCCGGGCACATTACAGAAAGGGGATAAGTGTTGTCGGATTATTCGAGGCGCCAAAGGGAACGGGCGGCGCTGGCGGAGCGCTCGACGAACTTTTTGCCGTACTCGATCTGCGCGTCGAAAATCGGGGCGAGCGGGGTTTCCTTGGCCCACTTGGTGGCCGAGGCCTGCATCTCGATCGCCTGCTTGGCGACTTTCTCGCTGGTGTCGATGTACCAGGCGGCGAACTTCTTCGCGCCCTCGACGCTCAACAGGTTGCTGCTCAGTCCTTCGAACATGGAACCGTTCTCTTTGTGCGCTGACATTCCTTTTTCTCCTGATTCTCGGCGCGGCTCGTGCCCGCCGGTTGGTTTGCTGACGTTATGGATCGAGATTGTTTTTGCCGCAGCGCCGACGGCGTCGGCGATTTTCTGGGACGCTACGTTTCCCTTGGGTCCTTTTTCGGCCGATTTCTTTTGTCGCTTGTGCGGCGGCGCCGGTGGTTTTGTTTCGTCAGGCATATCGCTCTCCGTGTGCGCGCGATCCAATTTTCACAGACAGCGGCTTCCAGCTTAGTTAATCTCAGCGTCGCGTGCGCTCAGCCAATTCGTGATTTGGGGCCATAGCCGCTTGAGCGAGTCGGCGCTGATCGCCGCGCCCATGTGGCCGGTTGGATAGTGCAGATTCTGTTTATCGTCGCTCGACACCAGTTCGGGCAGCGGCTCGCTCGACGCGGGATTGACGATGTCGTCGCGGTCGCCGATCACGTTGAGCAGCGGCATTGCGATGCGCGTGAGGTCAGCGATCGACTCGCCGATTTTCATCGTGCCCTTCATCAGCGAGTTCTCGCGCCACATCTCGGAGGTCTCGAGGAAGATTCGGCCGGCCATCGGCACGTCGCTATGGAGCCATCGCTCGAACAGCTTGAAGGTGTCGAGGTAGCCGGGGCGCGCCGAGCTGCGGTAGGCGCCGACGAACTTGTCGAGCATGTGATGCGTCGGCGCGAGGGTGTTGAAGAACGAGTAGATCATCCAGGCCGGCGCGTTGCCGTACATATCGACGATCATTTTGGCGCTGCGCGAGGTCATCGCGGCGGTCAGATGCTCGATCGGCAATTGGCGCAGGCTGGTGTCGAGCGGAATCGTCAGGGTGACGAGATTTTTGACGTTGCCGCTGTGCAAGTGCGCTGTACATCAAGCCGAGCAGCGCGCCGAAGCAGTAGCCGAGGATCGAGATCTGCTGGATGCCGGTATAAATCTGGATGGCGCGGACGGCGTTGGCGATCTCGGTGTTCACGTATTCGTTGAAGCCGTGATTGCGGTCGTCGGTGCGCGGCGGAATCCAGTCGATCAGGTAAACGTCGAAGCCTTGCTTGACCAGATACTCGACCACGCTGCGGCCGGGCTGCAGGTCGAGGATGAAGGGGCGTTTGATGAGCGAGTAGATCAGCAGCAGGGGCACGCGTTTCTGGTTCTCGCCGCGAGCTTCGTAGTGGCGCAGGCGGACGAGGCCCGACTCGTAGATGACGCGCGAGCGCGTCGCGGGCGGCGGATCGTCCATCGTGGCGCCGAAGCCGGTGCGGAACGCGTCGAGCGTGCGCATCGTGCCTTCCATCCAGAGCGAAGCGATTTCGTTAATTGCCGACATCTTCCCCTAGCTCCATCGGATCCGCGCCGGGCCATCCCGACCATACGGAGAATTGATACGCGCCAGGCCGGCCGTCATCCGCTGCGTTGCCGTTCTGTTCGCGGGCGGCAGCTCTTTCGACGGCACTGTGGCTGATGATCGATTCGCGGACGGCTTTGTGCACCTCGCTTGCGAAGTCGTCTCTCGTGTCGCGGTCGGCGACGGCGTCGCGCAGTTCCTCGCGCATCGCGCGCACGTCGCTGCGGATCGACTCGACTTCGGTCGCCGAGGGCAGGCCTACCGCCGGCCACAGCGCCGAGAAGAATGCACCGGCGACGGCGACGTTGAAGCGCTGGTATCGCAGCATGATGTCGATTGCACCGCCGAGCACGTTGCCGACGGTCGGGCTGGTGAAGACGCGATTGGTGGCGTTGTTGGCGGCGCCGACTACGGTGTCGTACGCCTTCCAGCCGAGTTCATGGAGTTGGCGATCGATTCCCTTGTTGGTGATGTCGGCAACCATCCGCTTCACTTTGGAGGTGGGCGGCTCCGGCATCAGGCATTGAGCGAGTTTCAGCATCTCATCTGAGAAAGAGGTGTCGTTGGAATTCAGTTTGCTCCTTGGGTTGTCGTTGTTATCAGCCATTGCAGATGTCCCTCTCCCGATTCGGTGAATGTCACGTGATTATTGACCTAAGTAAGTTGCGTTAATATCACAGTTACGTCAAGCATTAGTTACGCTTACGTTTGTCGCAGGCGTGACCAAAGCGGCAGGTCGGGTCTAAAAATCGCGTTTGCTGTCACATTCGCGACAATTGCCTCGGATGTGCTAGCTAACCTTTATGGTAGCCGAAGGCGCGGTTGATGCAAGGTCGCTAATGCGACTCAAGTCGCTCTCATGGATGCGCGATGAGCAAGCGGCGCGGCTAGCGGCGGCGTCGGAGCCGCTCAGAGTGCGGCGCGAAGGTGCGATTTTCAACGAGGGCGAGGCCTCGAGCCACGTTTATATCCTGCTGTCGGGCGTGGCGAAGCTGTGTTACGTGAATCGCGAGCAGCGCGTGCTGGTCGGGTTCGTGGGGCCGGGCGAGGTTTTCGGATTGTCGTCGCTGCTGCCGCAGACCACGCGGCCGTTTCGATGCGAGGCGTACAGCGACTGCACTGGTGGCGGTGGTGAAGCCGGAAATTTTTGTGGATACTGTGCTCGGCGTTCCGCTCGAGCGGTTGAGCATGATCCTGGACGCGACGGTCGGGCGATGGTGGGGGATGCTGGTGCGCTATGCGAACTTCGTGGGACTGGGACTGCGCGAACGGCTGGCGGGTGCGCTGCTCGAGCTGGCGGAAAAATTCGGCGTGCGCGATTCGCGCGGCACGCTGCTGACGATCAAGCTGACGCATGCGGATTTGGCGGAGCTGGTGGGCGCGTCGCGACAGCGCACGACTGAGCAGCTCAACGACTTCGAGCGCGAAGGGGTTATTACTCGCGACGGGCGCCGGCTGATAATCGTGCCGGAGAAATTGTGGCAGGTGGCGCAAACGCCGCAGCCGGGGTGAAGGTACAAAAATGGCATCGGATAAATTCGTCAATGCTAATGGACTGCGGCTTCACTATATCGACTACGGCAACGACGGCGCGCCGTGGGTCGTGTGCGTGCATGGGCTGACCGCGCAACGCGCATAACTTCGACGCGCTCGCACCGCATCTGGCGGCCAAGTATCACGTGATTTCGGTTGACGTGCGCGGGCGCGGCGACAGCAATTGGGGTCCGCCGACGGAATATCTCAATCAAAATTATGTGACCGATCTGGCGAAGATGCTCGAGGAGCTGGGCGTCGCACGCGCGAGCCTGATCGGCACTTCGATGGGCGGGATAATCTCGATGATGTACGCCGGCGGATGGACGGATCGGGTCGATCGGCTGGTGATCAACGATATCGGGCCGGAGATCGATCCGGCGGGAATGGCGCGAATCGCGAGTTACGTCGGCACGGCGCCGGAGCGATTCAAAGATATCGGCGAAGTGGTGAAGTACTACAAGGAAAATTATCCGGCGATGGCGAAGCTGCCGGACAACGTCGTCGCCGATCAGGTCAAGTGGTCGGTCAAGCCCGGCACCGACGGCGCGCTGTTGTGGAAGATGGACCCCAACGTGCGGCGGCCGCTTGCGCGGAGGCACTGCGCAGCAGCGCTTCGATTTATGGGTGCCGTATGCGCGAATCGCATGCCCGACGCTGATCGTGCGCGGCGCGGACAGCGATATCCTGGACCGCGCCACCGCGAGCCGGATGTGCAAGGTGCTCAGGCACGCGAAGGTTGTCGAGGTGCCAGGAGTGGGGCATGCGCCGTCGTTGACGGAGGTCGAGTCGTTGGGGGCGATTAAGGAATTTTTTGGGGTTTAAATCCTAACCGCTTCTTGTCTAAGAAAGCTTTGTATAACTTGGCGCTGCGCTCTTCCCCTCTCCCGACGGGAGAGGATTTAAGGTGAGGGACCTTACTCAGCACGCGCCTCGCATGCGATTCAAGATTCTGGTGAATGAGTGCTCAGGAATTTCTCGTTATCAGCAACAACCTGGTCAGCGCTCGCGAGCACCTGATCATTCCAGAATCGAAGTCCGCGATAGCCGCGCGAGGTGAGATACGTTGTGCGGACTTCGTCGTCGGCAAATCGATCCGCATGCTGGCCGCCATCGAGTTCGATTATCAGTCGGCGTTCGATTGAGCAAAAATCAATGAAATACTGACCAATCGGAAATTGACGCCTGAATTTAATGTTGCATAGCTGCCTGCCGCGAAGATGACGCCAGAGAATTTTCTCCGCCACCGTCTGCTCGCGGCGTAGTCTGCGTGCTGTTTCATGAGACGATTCGGACGAAGGCATGGGTTTCAGGAATTTTGCAATTTCGCAGAGAAATACAAGGCACGCCGAGAACCAAAATTTTGAATCGCGCGCGAAAAATGCGCGCTGAACAAGGTCCCTCACCTTAAATCCTCTCCCTTCGGGAGAGGGGAAGAGCGCCGCGCCGAGTTATGCAAAGCTCTCCTCGGACAAGGACAAGGAGAGGTAAGAATTAGTGCGGGAATTCCACCATCACTTTGGCGCGGGTGCCGGGGCGCTTTAGCTCCAGGAACATCGCGGGGACTTCCTCGACGTTGATTACGTCGGTGATCATCGGGGTCGCGTCGATGGTGCCGTTCGAAAGTGCGTCGATGGTTTCCTGGAATTCGCCGCGGGTGTAGGCGAGTGCGAAATTGATTTGCACTTCTTTCATCACGCAGCTCAGCGGATAGATGCTGTCGGATTCCATGCATACGCCGATGACGATCACCTGGCCGTGCCGCGCGACCATCCCGATCGCCGCGCCAAGCGTGGACTTGACGCCGATACATTCGAAGACAACTTCGGGCGGGCGTCCGGTAATCGCTCTTACCGTCTCGGCGGGATCTTCCTTGGTCGGATTGACGACTGCGCTTGCTCCGAGTTTCATCGCGAGTTCCGTGCGGCCGGGCGCCAGTTCCGACACGACGACAGCGCTCGCGCCCTTGGCCTTCGCCCATATCAGTGTCGAGAGGCCGATCGGCCCCGCGCCCATCACGACTACGCCCATGCCCGGCTCGATCGACGATTGATTCACGCCGTGGAGGCCGACCGAGAGCGGCTCAACCAGCGCGCCGGCGCGGGAGCTGACGTTGGCGGGGAGTTTGAGCAGGCTGGCGGAGCTGCATGCGACGAACTCGGCGTAAGCGCCGGGCAACTGGCCGAGGCCTAAGCTGCGGAGCTTGGAACAATGCATCGCGTCGTCGCGCTGGCACCAGGTGCATACGCCGCATGCGATGTACGGCAGCGAGGTGACACGATCGCCGACCCGGTAGCCGTTGACGTCGGTGCCGAGCGAATAAATCTCGCCGCAGAATTCGTGACCCATCACGGTGTCCGGAGCCATCCCGATGCCGTACTGGACGGCGTGAAGATCGGAGCCGCAGATTCCGCAGTTGTGCACCTTGAGCACCACCTCGCCGACGCCCGCGACCGGATCGGGCACATCGATAACGGCCATCTCGTCTCGTTTCTTGAACACCGCAGCTTTCATTTCACGCCAACCTTTTCTTTCGCGCCGCGACCAGCGCTACTTTTGCTGTATCAGTTCGATCTTGTAGCCGTTGGGATCCTCGATGAACGCGATGGGTGTCGTGCCGTGCTTCATCGGGCCGGGCTCGCGCACGACATTGACGCCCTTTTGTTTGAGGTCGGCGCAGGTTTTGTAAATGTCGTCGACGCCGAGCGCGACGTGTCCGTAGGCGGTACCGATCTCGTACTTTGACGTGCCCCAATTCCAGGTCAGCTCGATGACCGCGTTCTCCTTCTCGTCGCCGTAGCCGACGAAGGCGAGTGTGAATTCGCCGCCGGGGAAGTCGTGCTTGCGCAGGAGTTTCATCCCAAGTTTGTCGCAGTAGAATTTCAGCGATTCGTCGAGGTTGTTGACCCGGAGCATCGTGTGCAAAAGGCGCATGTGGTTACTCCTTGGGCTTGGTGCTTCTGAGGCGCTTCGAATCGATCGCTTTGGTGAGCTCGCCCTTGATTTCGGCGAAGACATCCTCGGTCGGCGCGATACCCGCCGCCTTCATCCTCTCCACCAGCTCATAACGCTCGAGCGAGAGCATCTCCTTGGCCTCGTGCTCATGCAGGCGCTTGAGGCGCACGAGTTCGAGGATGGCGAGTTCACGGACGCGGTCGGCGAAACTGGATTCGGTGAATTGGGCATCGAAGAGGTCGTCCGGAAGATCGATCTTGAAATTTACAGTCATGCTTGAAGTAGGACTTTCCGCAATCGCCAAAGTATTGTCAAACGCGGGGAAAGGGTAAATCACTTTATTAAATGTGAAACCCGCGGTGGGTTTCACACTTCCTTCGGCAGGGGTGACCCCTGCACCCAGTACTAATCGCAAAATGGCGAGGACGCCGTTTTGCTCTCAGGTTCTTTTCCTGCGTCGTTCGGTCATCTTCGTGTCATTCAGAGCGGAAGCTGCTGTAGCGAAGAATCCCGGGTCATTACCTCTCCCGCGGCGGGCGACGGAGTCGTCAGCCGCGAACTGGGAGAGCTCGTCTGACGACATTCATGTCGTCGGACGGGTGAGGGCGTGAGTATCGAGCGCAATGCGAGCGCCCTCACCCGCGCAGCGCGACCTCTCCCGGGAGGAGAGGTAAGACGTTCACAGGTGCGAGAACGCGGCGGCGAATTTTGGCTTGCCGCCGGATTCCAGCACGTCGCCGTGAGTTACGATCACGCGATCGAAATCCCATTCGAGAATTTTTGCGACTGATTCGCGCGCGGCTTTACGGTCGCGAATTATCAGTCGAACCAGGCGATGGGGTCCGAAACGACCGCGGCCTCCTACGAAGGTATAGAAAATTCGCGCATCTTTGAAATCGGCAGGCACGTTGAATACCAGGTCGGTGAAGATTACTGAGCGGCTGGACCGGTGAAAAAACACCACCTCGTTCAAACCCGTCGCACCCTTGAATAGATGCTGATCGATCTCGCCCGCCCATTCGGAGGCAGGCTCGTCTCCTAAAACCGCATCGAGTTTCAGATCTCGTCGCGCGCCGATACGTGCCCTCAGATCCGCGATGTCGCCGACCAGCCCCGGCGGTCCGTAGAGCTTCGCCGACGGCCACGTCTTCACGTAATCGCCGACGAACAGGTGATGCGCGCGCGAAGGCGCTACTATTGCTCGCACCTCGCCGAGTGCGTCGAGCGCTTGTTTGGTTTCATCGTCGAGCTTGGTTGGCGAGTGTAGAAACAGGCCGCCGCTGGCGAGCCTGATTACCGTCATCCGCGTGCCGATTCCTTTTGCCGGGCCGCTGCCGAAGTCAGGCTGGTCTACCACCCACAGATTCGGAGCGACAGTCTTCGGCGGGCCCATGCACATGACTTAGCAGGCTGCGGCCAGCCTTTGCAGAGGGTGGGGTTAATGTTTTAAGTTCAAGCCGCAGCGATCAGGGGGTGGTCGTCAAACAGCCGGTACAGGCGCTCGAGCCGTGCCAGGAGAAAATGCGCGATGGATTTCAATTTCAATCCCGAAGACGAAGCGTTCCGGACGGAGTTTCGCGAGTGGCTTAAGGCCAACAAGCAATTCGCGCCACATATGGGCGAGACCACCATCGGAATGGCCGAAGGTCGAGGCGAGTTCGATCAGCAGAAGAAGTGGGCGAAGAAGATGGCCGAGGGACGGTGGCTCGCGCCGAGCTGGCCCGAGAAATACGGCGGTCGCGGAGCGGGAATCCTGCAGAATATCGTCTACGGCGAGGAGCTCGCGCGTGCGGGCGTTGCGGCACCGATGATCGGGATGGGTATCAGCCTGTTCGGCCCCACGCTGTTGCATTGGGGGACCGAGGAGCAGAAGCAGCGGTTTATTCCGCCGATCATGAAGGCGGAGGAAATCTGGTGCCAGGGATATTCAGAGCCCGGATCGGGCTCCGATCTGGCGTCGTTGCAGACGCGCGCGGTCGAGGACGGCGATTACTTCGTCGTCAACGGGCAGAAGGTGTGGACCTCGATCGCGCAGCACGCAGACTGGATTTTTCTGCTCGTGCGTACAGACCCCGACGCGCCCAAGCATAAGGGGATCAGCTACCTGATGGTGGACATGCACAGCCTCGGCGTCACGGTGCGGCCGCTGGTGCAAATCACAGGCAACAAGGGATTCAACGAAGTCTTCTTCGAAGACGTGCGCGTGCCGAAGAAAAACCTAGTCGGCGAGAAGAACCAGGGCTGGCAGGTCGCGATCACAACGCTGATGTTCGAGCGATCGGGCGGCGGCGGCGATCGCGGCGGGATGTCGCAAGTGCGCGAGCTGGTGAATCTCGCAAAATCGTTGCCGCGCAACGGCGCGACCGCATGGGACGACGGCAGTGTGAGGCAGAAAATCGCGGAATTCGCCTGCGAGGCGACCGCCCTGCGCTACACCGGATATCGCCAGCTCACGAGACGGCTCAAGGGGATGCCGCCGGGGCCGGAAGGCTCGATGATGAAGCTATGCGGCACCGAGCTGAATATGAGAATCCAGCTGTTCGCGATGGAGTTGCTCGGGCCTTACAGCCAAATCGAGTACAAGGCGCCGTTCGCGGTCGACAAGGGCAAGTGGTCGTTCAGAATGCTCGCGGCGCGCGGCGGCACGATTGCGGCGGGCAGCAATCAGATACAGCATAATATTATCGGTGAGCGTGTGCTCGGACTGCCCAAGGGCTAAGGCGTCATCCGAGATTCGTAAATCAGGGGAGAAGAATTCAGTCGATGGATTTCAACTACACGCCGGAAGACGAAGCATTTCGGAGCGAAGTGCGCGCGTGGCTCGAAGCCAACAAGAAATTTGCGCCGCCGCCGAGCAATATCATGGCCGACGAGGGCGCGGGCGATTGGGAAGCGCGCGTCAACTGGCACAAGAAGCTCAACGAGGGCGGCTGGGTGGCCGTCAACTGGCCCAAGGAATACGGCGGGCGCGGCGCGACCGTAATGCAGCGGCTGATCTATCGCGAAGAACTCAACCGGCTCGGACTGAGCGAGCCGTTTATCGGAATGGGAATCAGCCTGCTCGGTCCAACGCTGATGCATTGGGGGACCGAGGAGCAGAAGAAAAATCACATCCCGAAAATTCTGAAGGGCGAGGAAGTCTGGTGCCAGGGTTACTCGGAGCCGGGCTCGGGATCTGATCTCGCGTCGGTGCAGACGCGTGCGATCGACGACGGCGACAACTTTGTGGTCAACGGTCAGAAAGTGTGGACCTCGATGGCGCAGCATGCGGACATGATCTTTGCGCTGGTGCGCACCGATCCCGACGCGCCGAAGCATAAGGGAATCAGCTACCTGCTGATCGATATGCACAGCCAGGGCGTGACCGTGCGTCCGCTGGTGCAGATGACCGGAGGCAAGGGCTTCAACGAAGTTTTCTTCGAGGACGTGCGCGTGCCGAAGAAAAATATCGTCGGCGAGCGCAATAACGGCTGGCAGGTCGCGATGACGACGCTGATGTTCGAGCGCGGTGGCGGCGGCGGTCAGGACTATATCGGCGAGGTGCACGAACTGGCGCGGCTCGCCAAACGTATCCCGCGCAACGGCAGCAATGCGTGGGATGATTCGAGCGTGCGCCAGCATGTCGCGCAGTTCGCAGCCGAGGCGGAAGCGCTGCGATACACGGGATATCGACAGCTGACGCGACAGTTGAAGGGGATGCCGCCGGGGCCGGAAGGCTCGATGATGAAACTGTGCGGGACGGAGCTCGGCCTCAAGATTGCGCTTTATGCGATGGAGCTGCTGGGGCCGTTCAGCCAGCTCGAATTCAACGCGCCGTTCGCGGTTGATAAGGGCAAGTGGTCGTTCCGGATGCTCGCGGCGCGCGGCCCGACAATCTACGCCGGAACGAATCAGATCCAGCACAATATTATCGGCGAGCGAGTGCTGGGCTTGCCGAAGGGGTAACCGCTGGCGGTCGTCCAAATCCTAACCTCCCCTTGTCCGAGGGGAGGTCGGCGCGAGCCGAAGGTGAGCGACGGGTGAGGTGCAACGCTGGCCGAAGCACCCACGCTCGGTCATCCTTTTTTGCAGTACGTTAGAAAGTAATGCTGCTGTTGGGCGGCGACCACCAGTCTCATACTTTGCGATTAGACGAGTAGGCATTGGTGCGATGTCAGGCGCTGCACCTCACCCGGCGACACCGCTGCGCGGCTTACGCCGACCTCTCCTCGGTCAAGAAAGCTTTGCATAACTTGGCGCAGCGCTCTTCCCCTCTCCCGACGGGAGAGGATTTAAGGTGAGGGACCTTACTCAGCACGCGCCTCGCATGCGATTCAAGATTCTGGTGAATGAGTGCTCAGGAATTTCTCGTTATCAGCAACAACCTGGTCAGCGCTCGCTAGCACCTGATCATTCCAGAATCGAAGTACGCGACAGCCACGCGAGGTGAGATAGGTTGTGCGGACTTCGTCTTCGGCAAATCGATCCGCATGCTGGCCGCCATCGAGTTCGATTATCAGTCGGCGTTCGATTGAGCAAAAATCAATGAAATACTGACCAATCGGAAATTGACGCCTGAATTTAATGTTGCATAGCTGCCTGCCGCGAAGATGACGCCAGAGAATTTTCTCCGCCACCGTCTGCTCGCGGCGTAGTCTGCGTGCTGTTTCATGAGACGATTCGGACGAAGGCATGGGTTTCAGGAATTTTGCAATTTCGCAGAGAAATACAAGGCACGCCGAGAACCAAAATTTCGAATCGCGCGCGAAAAATGCGCGCTGAACGGTCCCTCACCTTAAATCCTCTCCCGGCGGGAGAGGGGAAGGGCGCCGCGCCGAGTTATGCAAAGCTCTCTCGGTCAAGGAGAGGTTAGGAAGTAGGCTCTCGCGCACAACCGACTATCCACAGTTTTGGCTCTCCGTTACTTTACTGGGAACCTTTTTCGTGGCAGTGTCGCGCGACGCGTGTTTAGAACGCGTTGGGGAGAGACACTCTAGCAACGGAATGCTGCTGCAACTTACGGCGTCTGCGTACTTCGACTACCTGCAACAGTTTGCGTCGCTCGCTCGCGACCCTGTCGGCTATGGCGTCGGAGTTCCGCGCGGTGACGGCCGTCCAGTCCTGCTGATTCCGGGATTCACCGCAGGCGATTGGTCGCTCGGCACGCTGGCGCGATGGCTGCGGCGGATCGGATACCAGCCGTACCTGTCGGGAATCGATCTCAACGTCGGATGTCCGCGACGCAAGGTGGAGTTGGTGGGATGGCGCGTCGAAAAGATCGCGCGCGAGACCGGCCAGCGCGTCACGATCATCGGCCACAGCCTGGGCGGCGTGCTCGGACGTGCAATCGCGGCGTCAAATCCCGCGATCGTGCGTGAAGTGGTGGCGCTGGGTTCGCCGATTCGCAACGGATGGACGGGAGTCCACGATCAGATGCGTCCGACACTGCAGGCGATTCAGTCGTTCTGGCAGACCTTCTCCAGCGCCCGTGAAAATTGCGGCACGATGGAATGCTCGTGCGGTATCGCCGAAGCAGTGTTTGCGCCGACTCCGCCGCGCAGTCGCTTCAGCGCAATCTACACCCGCCGCGACGAGGTCGTGCAGTGGCAATCGTGCATCGACGATGAGGGCACCAATTACGAAGTGTCGGGACTGCACGTGGGCCTGATCGTTAATCGCGAAGTCTATCGGCTGCTGGCAGCAATCCTCGCAGACGCCGCGTTCGAGAACACCGCCGCTTGAACCTTTCCCGCCCGTAGTTAGTATTCATCGTAACGAAGATTCCGACCAAGAGGAGATACCGACGTGGCAGCAGTTCGCGATTTCGCCCCGAGCAAAGACGGGCTCAAACTCCGCTACGAGATTCGAGGACAAGGCGAGCCGGTCGCGCTGATCATGGGATTCAGCGGATCGGGCCGCGGGTGGGGCGAGGCATTTCTCAAGCTGATGGAGGCGCGGTTCAAGATTTTCGTTATCGACAATCGCGGCACCGGCGAAAGCGATAAGCCTGATACCGAGTTCACGCTCGGCGACCTGGCGGCGGATATTGCGGCCGTGCTCGACCATGCGAAGACGCCGGGCGCGCATATTTTCGGAATCTCGATGGGCGGGATGATCGCGCAGGAATTTGCGCTCGCGTATCCGGAACGCACACGCGGGCTGGTGCTCGGATGCACCAACTGCGGCGCGAGTCATTCAATAGCAGTCGATCCGGCGGCGATAGCCAACCTGCTACCGGCGCCAGGAATCGACCCGATTGAGCAGGCGCGGCGCGCATTTTCGGTCGCATGCGGAAAGGCGTTTCTCAATTCGGAAGCAGGGCAAGCTGTCCTCACGCAGGCGATCGCCGAGATGGGCAATTACCCGGTGACGCCGATGCATACGTTCATGCGGCAGGGGCAGGCGATAGGCGGGTTCGACAGCTTCGCGCGGCTTGGACAAATCAAGTCGCCGACACTTATTATTCACGGCGATGACGATTCGATCGTGCCGTATCCGAACGCGGACGTTCTGCAGGGTGCGATAGCGGGATCGAAAAAGCATGCGTTGAAGGCCGCGGGCCACATGTTTTTCTGGGAAGTGCCGGAAGAAACGGTGCGCGTGGCAGGCGATTTTTTAGCTGCGGTCAAGTAACCGCCGGAGTTTCAAATATGGCGAACTACGAAACCGTCATTTACGAAAAGGTCGAGGACAAAATCTACCGGCTGACGCTCAACCGGCCGGAAAAGCTCAACGCGCTGTCGCAGAAGCTGCTGCATGAACTCGATTCGGTGATGGACGAGTACGAGTCGAATGCCGACGCGAGCGTGTTGATCATCCGCGGCGCGGGTCGCGCGTTCTCGGCGGGCTACGATTTGCAAGGCACGCAACATCCGGGGTCGACGTTCACCGTCACCAACGACCGGATGGGTCTGCAGAAGACGATCGAGCGATGGCAGCGTCTATGGGCGATTAACAAACCCACGATCGCGCAGGTGCATGGCTACTGTCTGGCGGGCGGCACCGAGTTCGTCGGCCATTGCGATATCGTGTTTGCCAGCGAGGATGCGCAGTTCGGGCATCCGGCGGGCCGCTCGCTTGGTATACTGCCGACGATGTCGATGTGGCCGGTGCTGATGGGTCCGCGCAAAACCAAGGAATATTTTTTCACCGGCGATTACATGTCGGCGAAAGAAGCTCTCGAATGGCATCTGATAAATCGCGTCTTCCCGAAAGACAGGCTCGAGGAAGAGACGATGAACTATGCGCGCCGGGTCGCGATGGTGCCGGCGGAGTTGCTGATGCTCCACAAGGCGGCGGTGAATCGTTACCTGGATATCATCGGGATTCGCGCGGCCGAGCAGTCGTCGGCGGATATCGACGTGATCGCGCATCAGACGGATACGGTAAAGAACTGGATGAAAGCGAGCCGCGAGAAAGGCCTCAAGGGCGCACTCACAGAGCGCGATCGCCCATTCGCAAAGAAAGCTTAGTGACAAGCGAATTCTGTAGAAGGTAAGAGGAGGGAATAATGTTCAAACGTTCGTTGATGGCGGCCTCCATCGTTTTTCTCATTGGCTGCAATTCCGGGCCGTCACAAACTGCCGAAAACACTGTTGGTGGCCCCAACGTCGTTTCCACCGCGCAAACGCGGCTGACGAATGGGACGACGAGTATTTCGCTGGATTGGGGTAAGAACGCGCAAGCCGGGCAGCTCGCAGTCGCTGATGTCGTCAGCTACGGCGGCCCGAAAGTCACGATCACCGCGCCGGCTGGATGGCAACTGATTCGCGAGGACTCCACGCCAACCACGCGGCAGTCGCTGTACTGGCATGCGATCCAGGCGAATGACCCAAGCACCGCGACGTGGACCTTCAACGAGCCGGTCGATGCTCAGGGCGCGCTCATTTTGCTCGACAATGTTGCGGCCGCATCACCGGCGGATATGACAAGTGGTAACGCGGGCAACGGCGGTACGCTGACTGCCAAGTCGATCGTTACTACCAGCGATGGGGATTTGATCCTTAGCTTCAATGCAACCGATTTTCATCTCCCCGGACTCGCTCCACAATTGCCCGCCGATACGAAAGCGTTGATAAATCAGGAAGCGGCGCCTAACGAATTCTGGATCCTGTCGACTTACCAGAGTCAGAATGCAGCCACCGAGGACCAAGTCTCCACCGTCGCGCAGCTCTTCAATTGGACCGCAGCCCAGGTAGCGATAAAGAAGGGCACGGCGACTCCGTGATCGGGGAGGTTCAGCTATCGCGCGAGCTGTCTTAATCGATTGTCGATGAGCGAGGAGGGGGCATCGCATACTGGCGATCGATCGTGGGAGTCTTTCATCCCCCGCGAGGCTGTGTGGCTAGGCTTGGCCGTGGTCACCGCGCTTGCGATCTATAAGCTGCGCAATTTCGATTACCCTCTGAGTCCACTTAGCTGGATTCATGCGTGGCGCGCGATCGCACCGGTGCTGCCGGAAACGGCGTGGGCCGCGGTCAGAGTCTGGACGTTCTGGGGGCTTAGTTCGTGCGCCATCGCTGGCTTTCTACGCCGCTACGATCCCACCATCGAGGCGGGAGACGCCGTGCTCGCGGGAGCAGTCGGCGTCTGGGTTCTTGCGTACGTTCTCGGCAACCTGGTCGGGCCATTGGGACTGATGAGTTCGTGGCTAGTCTGGCTATTGCTGATTGGGGCCCTCGCAGCACAACTTCGCGATCTGCGGGCATTCAAATTCGACCCTCCGAGTGACGGGCAGAAGCTGGCATTGATCGGATGGGCCCTGCTGAGTGTCTCGCTGATGCCGCTGCAACTGGGCTCTCCCGTGCCGCCGTTTATGGACGTGCTGAATCATCCTGCATCCGCGCAGCGCATACTCACGTTCCATCGATATCTGCCATTCGACAACGATGCTTACGGTGCATACGGCGCGCATGTGCAGGCTCCCGCGTTGGAGCTGTTTTACGCGGTGCTGGCGCTCGGCGCCGGCTACAAAATCGGCGCATTGGCGGAAACTGCCGCGATAGTGCCGATGGCGGGGCTGATGATCTTCTCAGCCTACCGCCTCGGCGGACACTCTTCGGAGACACTGCCGGCGGAATGGCATCGCTGTTCTTGTTCTTGACGTGTCTCTTTCGGCGCGAACAGGGGATGCGCGCGACGGCAGTAGTTTTCGCGCTGGTTGGCATAGGCCTCGCCTTTTTCCTTGACCCACGGCGAAACCGCACCTTGTTCGCGTGCGGCGCGATCGTTCTGGGAACTGCGGTTGCCTCGCACGCGATTGGCGGCGGACTAGCTATGGTCGTTGCGGCATCGGCGGTCATGTTCTGGATGGCGTCTGGGGATTTTTCCGGTTCCATTGCAGCGATCATTTGCCTGGCGGGGGCTTCGATGGTCGCCGCACCTGAATTGCTCATCGCGACCTTAAATACAGTCCGTTATCCGATTCTGTTCTTGATGCAAGTCGCCGGAATCGTCATCATCATTGCCGGGGCATCACGGCTCCGTTCGCAAGGTCCGGGGCAGTCTGTCGTTCTCTCTACTGGGCGGCGGCATTAGTCGCAGCATTGTTCGCCCTACTCATTTATAGGCAATGGTTTACCGGCTCGATCTTCGATCAGGTCATGCAAAACCTGCCGATGTTATGCGCTTTGCGGCCCGGATCGATTGTTGCGGTCATCTTCGGCTTCGTTGACAAAGGCAGCGGCCCAACACAGGGCTGCTCGCAGATTCGCTTATCATTGGCCTAGCCGCGGATATCGCCAATAACTATCTGACCCCGTTATTACCGCGTCCAACCCAGCGACATGCTGTCCGAATCTAATCAGCAAACTCATCGACTACTGGATTCCGTTTGTCCTGATTTTTCCCGCCGGACTGCGTATTGCCTTATTCACGATCGAATTTCGAAATCGTTGGCGTCTTCGTGGTGCTTACGATCCTGATATTTCCCTGGACGCGAGCCGAAAATCCCCAAGACTATGACGGCAACGAGCACGCGATTTCGGAACAGTGGGCTTTCAACCTCAGTCGCGCGAATTCGGGTATTGGGCGGGAGGCCGATGGCCGATGGACGATCGGCGATGACGGCTTCGCGTTGGTGGAGGTACTTCAGCAAGAGTTGCGAGCGGGGAGAATCACCCTCTCGACGCACATTCTTCATCTGACCGATGACACCTCTCCGGGGCGTTGATGCAAGTACTGTCTTTACTGGCATCGACGACGATCCATCGACCTACACTACGACCCGTACATCTATTTCAGGCGGGGAGCCGAGTGCGCGGACCCGCCGATCTAGCCGCGGCTCTGGCGCGGCGGCCGCCCTATATTCTGAACATGTCCCGCCCCCGACCTCGATGGGAGAACCGCCCGCCGGCTACGAGAAAATTTTCGACCATGGCAATCTTCGGCTGTATTGAAGGGACGCTCTGGTGAAGGATGCTAACAATCATCGGTAGGAGCAGATGCTACTAAGACTAAGAAGGGGTGAAACCATCGTATTTCTTCTGGCGCTGGTGTTCTATGCGGCGACGATGTTCCCGGAGAGTCCTTACAATGAGCAGGTTAGACAGGCTTATGCATTTCTTCATGGTCATGTGCAGATAGACGCCAGACTACCTTGAGCACGCCCAGGTGGGAGCGCACAGCTATACTATTCATCCACCGCTAACGGCGATCCTGCTGATGCCGTTCGCCGCAATCTGGGGTTTGAATACGAACGAGGCGATGTTCGCTGTGCTGATCGGAGCGGCGGGAGTCATGATGGCATGGGTTTTACTCCACCGTCTTGGATTGCCGACTGAGGAGTGCATTTGGCTTACGGTCTTCTTCGGAGCGGGAACTATATTTTGGTACTACGCGGCGACCGGCACAAGTTGGCCAACGCCGACAATTGTCAGTGTAGTGTTTATGTTAGGAACGCTTGCTGAGATATTCGGAGAAAACCGGCCATTATGGGTTGGTATCTGGGGCGCTCTGGTCTGTCTCGCACGGTACGAGGCGGTACTGGCTATGCCAGTCATTGCTTTCTTGTCGTGGCACAAAGGGCGGAAAATAAGCGAGATGCTATCGATAGCTTCCGATTCTTGGTCGCCGGCGCGTTTGTGATCTGGTTCAATGAAGTGCGTTACCATAGCTTGTTCGATCAGGGACTTAAATATATACCGAACGTTGGGCATGACCACTGGTTTGGAATACAGTACGTGCCCGGCAATCTCTATACAGTGCTATTCATGGGGCCGAAGTTGGATGGCACGTTCCCTTCTTCATACGTCGTTTGCCGGACAAGCTCTGGTCTTTACCAGCCCGGCGTTCGTGCTGGCACTAAGACCAAGTTTCAAACGAGTTGAGATCGTCGCGCTCGGTCTGGGTGCTTTGCTGGTCTCGGTACCGTTTTTGTTAGTATCGACCAACGGGTTTGCGCAATTTGGAGCGCGATTCTACATCCAGACGTATCCTTTTTTACTGGCGATGATGGCGATGGGGATGCCACCCAAGACAGATCAGCTTACGAAGATTTTGATCGTGGTGTCTATAATTTTGGTCGCGTTTGGAGTTTGGCAAATCCGCAGGTGGGGCTTGGCTGGGCCATAAGTTAAGAGATTGGACCTTCAAGACCCCTGATCGCTCAATTAGATCGAGCACTCACGACGAGACCCACATAACTGCCGCACTAACTGGGGTTGCCGTTGCTCTATTAAGTGCAACCTCGCTTTGGTTCTTGCACGGCCCCCTTCATGAATGGGTCTGGATAACAGACTACCAGAACTTCGCTACGGTGCTGCCTGTCACAGGCTGGGCCGCACTCAAGCTGTGGACGTTTTGGGGAATCTATACTGTTATCGCCGCTCTCATACTGCTCAAGTTAGAACCGCAGCTTGGGATCGGCGATGGCATCATCGGTGGAGCAGCCGCCATCTGGGTATTCGCGTATGTTGCTGGTGATCTGCTAGGCCCAATCGGGTTCTTTCGAATCTGGACGATATGGCCGATTGCGATTGCGGCAATAGTTTGGCTCGTGCGAAGCCCGTCTCTAGTTGAAGTTCGTCCGCCTTCGACCGGTCAGAAACTCTCGCTGCTAGCATGCGCACTTATGATGGTTGGGATGGTGCCGCTGCAGCTTGGATCGCCCGTGACACCCTACATGGACTCGCTAAACACTCCGGCCTCGACACAGCGCATCCTGACCTTTGGTAAATATCTGCCTTTCGATAACGATCCATACGGTTACTGGGGCCCGGCCACTCAGACTCCCGCTACGGAAGTGCTGTATGCCTTTCTCGGGCTGGGTGCGCACATCAAGCTTGGTGTGCTAGCGGTCACGGCAGCGATGGTGCCAATGGCGTGTTTGATCATCTTTGCGACCTATCGGCTAGGCCGCGCGATGATGGGAGACGTCGCGGGCGGAATGTATTACAGCTTCTCTTCGCGGGTACATTGCTGATGCGCGCTCAGGCGATGCGTACAGCAGTAGCATTTGTTCTGGTGGCAATCGGGTTAGCGTTCTTTATCGATCCCGACCGGCGGCCTATTCGCACGGCGATTGGTGCTGTGGCGCTAGGAACGGCTCTTGCGGCGCACGCGATTGACGGCGGCGCAGCCCTGGCTACGGCCGGCGCAATAGTACTCATCCGATTTATCGACGACGACTTGCGGAACGTCCTGCTCGAAATCGTCACTATCCTGGGGGGCCTTCTGGTCGGATTGCCGGAATTCGCTGTTGCCTTGCAGATCAAGGCGCCATATCCGGTCCTTTCAATTTCTCAAATCGCGGGACTCGTGGTGGTCTGGCTGGCCGCTCGAAAGTTACCCAGGCGTCCGGCACGCCGTCCAAAACTGAAGGAATGGTCACTACGCCTGATCAGTCTGGGCCGGATTCAGTTTTTCTGGGATGGCGGGGACGTGGGATTCCGCAAGGCCTTTGGGACAGTTTCCCTCCGCTGTTCGTTTGCTGCCTGGCCGGGTTGCTGATCGCGATGGTCTGGCGGCAGCCGCGGGTTCGCGGTGTATACGTGGCTTCGATGGCGCTGCTAATCGGCGGACTGACGCAATATCTGATCGAATACCAACCTATTCAAGGCATCCGGAGCGCAAGTGCAGTGGGGCTTTGAAGACAGTGTCTTCAAGCTGAATGAATATTGGGCTGCCTATTTTCTTTTGTTTCCCGCAGCAGTGGTATTCCAGTGGGTCTATCGCAACACTTCGAAGTCGCTTGCGGTTGCGGCTCTACTTATATTCCTGATTTTTCCATGGTGGCAAAGACCGTATGTGGACATGTTCTACTACGAAAATCCAGTGGCGGTACAGTGGGCGAGAAACCTATACGTGGCGAAAACCGGTTGGTGGGGAAACTTAAACCGACCATCGATGGGTGCAAAGCCCGCGAGAACTCAGGCTAAGCGATATTTTGCGCAAGAGAGATCAAAGAGGGTCGCATCACGACAGCCACTCACATTGTTCAAGTGACTCCCGAAGTCATAATCTGGCAGGACAACTTGCTGTACTCGGTCTTTACCGGAATAAACGACGACATATATGTGATCCATCCATTCTCGGATCTCAGCACGACCGCTTCAGCCGGCAGTCGTACGAAGCCGATCTCCGAATTGCCGAGGGCCTTGGCAGAGCATCCGCCATATATCGCGGTGTTTCGTCAGCCGCCGCCGTACCTGTGGTCTGCGCCTGAGGGCTATCGGGAGATTTTTCGGGATGACGAAGGTTTTCGGCTGTATCGGCGCGATGATCTTTGAGCCGAAATCGATGCAGGCGGCACGCTAGCTCACGTGTTCGAGGTCTCTTTGATTGACGCCATCGATCTTGCGGCATCGCATCAGCAGGTCGCTGCCGCCGACGTAGGCGACTTCCTCGACCGCGAAGCCGAGGCGCACCATGATTTCGGTCAAACTCTCACGCGTGAAGTGGGTGATGTGCTCGTCCTTGTAGCCGCCGGGCATCAGGAATCCGTACACCGGCTCGATCGTTCGCCAGACCCAGGTGGCGTAGTCGGGGGTGCCGAGAATCACGATGCCGCCCGGCTTCAGCACCCGGCGCATCTCCTCGAAAATCCCTTCGTCGTAGGGCAGGTGCTCGATTACCTCCTGCGAGATGACGCAATCGAAGCTCTGATCGCAAAACGGCAGCGCGAACGCGGAACCGCGCACCAGCGGCATCCGGTAGCGGCGCAGGAAGCGCAGCTTGCTGAGATTGAAGTCCATCCCGACGACATGGTTGAGGCTCTGCACGATAAGACTCGAACCGCAGCCGGCGTCGAGGATGCGTTCGTGGCCGCGGGCCCAGGTCACGGCGAAGTGATGGCGGCTGCGATGCCAGAAGCGCTGAATCGGGATAATGCTGTAAAAGGCGCGCTCGTCGTAGTCGGCCGAGGCCAGCGAGTTGCGCAGCTTCCACAGCGTCAGGGCAGAGCGCGCGATGTCGATGCCGAATCTGAAAGCGCGCGCATGCGAACGGCCGGTGTTGCGCGGGAAATACACGAACGGCACCTCGACCACGCTGAAGCCGCGGGCGTAGGCGCGCACCAGCACCTCCTGCTGAACTTCGAAATTGGTCGATTTGATCTCCATGTCCTGCAGCGCCTCGCGCCGGTAGAGGCGATAGCCGCTGGACATGTCCCGCACCGGCATCGAAAGGAGCCGGCGCAGCACCGCGTTCAGCATCCAGCTCATCGAGTGTCGGATGAATGACGAATAGGTAACGCCGCCGCGGGCGTAGCGCGACGCGACGACGATGTCGGCGCGGGTGCGCGCAGCCCAGATCTTGCCGATGAAATCGGGATCGTCGGAGAGGTCAGCGTCGAGGGTGAGGATGTAGTCGCCGGCGGCTTCGGTAAAGCCGGTTTCCATCGCACCTGCAAAGCCGCGGCGGCGCTCGACGAGTACGCGCGCGCCCAGGGCGGCGGAGGCCTCGCGAGTGCCGTCGATCGAGCCGCCGTCAACCACGATGATCTCGTAGGAGAGCTTTTCGCGATCGAGCGAGGCCTGGATGCGCGGAATCAGGATGCGCAGGTTGTCGTATTCGTTGACGACGGGAAGGATTACGGAAATGTCCATTGCTTGGCCAGTTTCCTTTATCCCCGAATGAAAAAAAAGGGAGGCCCCCGAAATATTTATGCGGGGGACACCAATGTCTCTGATAAGGGAAATGCCTTGTCCCGCCCAATCGCGTGCATGACGCGTCGCGGAATTTCGAATCGAGTGGCAACGGCTTGAGTGCACCCCGCGGTTTGCAGCCGATCGCGTAGATGATGTAGTAAAGGTTCTTGCACCTATCTCGATGCCCCGGCCGCGCTTGCAGACGCAATATCTCGTCGTCCATGGCGAGGCGTCGCCATAGTTGACGCTGCCTCCCGATGGCTCAGGGGAGATCTTCAACGGCGGCGGAGTCCGTCTTTTCCGTCGCCATGATCTCTCTCCCGGCCAGCCAGCATAACGTCGCTGCTGCGCGCCTTCAGGAGCCGAGCGCTGCTGGCTCTATTTCATTCGACGGTGTCGGTGCCGCGTTAGGCGTGGGCTGCGCAATCAGGCGCGCCGTGCACCGACTCTGCGCCGTCATCCGAGCGAGCAACGAGCCAACATATCTCCGCGAGTTCTGTTCTATTAGGCTGGCTGCGACAACGTTTATTATAGTGAGCGGCGTCTCAAATGATAAAGCCGATGTTCCGATGACCATCGTATCGACAAAAGGAAAGTGGGAGGGCGAAGAAGTCGCCTAGTCTGCTTTGGCAGATTTGCTATTGATATGCATAAGATATTGTTGGCCAGTACGAGAAAGGATTCCTTTCTAAGCTTGCAAAACTTCGGATTAATAGCAGCAGGGTTGGCGCTAGGTCTACCCGCTGGCGTGCAGGGCGCGACCACGGCGATCGCGGCGTCGCGCGCTACATGCACGGGCATAGATGAAAAGCGATGGTCGGTGCCGGCCGGATGCGTGGTTTAGGGTCACGATCACGCAAGACAACGCTATCGTTGACGCGGCGCGCCCTGCGAACGCGAAGGCCGGCGCCTTTTGGCGCTGACGGTTGAGCAGGATCGCGGGCGGCCACCCAGTCGTATGGGGCAAGCATCTGGGCGGTTGATCCCACCACAAGCAACAGCATGGCTGCCGCCGCGGCCGCCAGCAGACCTGTTCCCGAAGTCCCAGGAGACCTACTTTCTAGTGTGGCAGCAAGCGCGGGTGTCCGTCTGGAAAATAATCGCCAGATCGCGGAATCGCGCTGAGAGTGGCGCCACCACTCAGGGCAACAATGAACAGCTTGGCTTCGGCAACGGCAACGTCAATGTTGCCGACCAGCCTGCGTTATGTCCCGCAAATTATTGGACCCAATATATGAGCGACAATGGCAACTCTACCGAATGGGGGGTCCAACTATGTTATTTATACAACGTCGCACAAGTCCACGATCTGTAATCCCAACAGCGAGACCGCCTTACTCGCTGGTATGCAGGGTAGGCGACTTCATGGGCCGGGTGGACGGCGACCACGAGATCGACGGCAATCAATGTGTTCATATTCCGTTCGAGGCAGACCAACAGGACGATGCGCATCACTTTCTGTCGTTCCACTGCTTTATCAACCCAACCGATCCGCTTCTGGTCTGGTACACGAAGAATCACAGCATGGAGCTTCCTTGATTAGGCTGCTTGCGGGGTTTGCTGCTGCGATTGCATTGCTTCTTTGCAACCCGAATGTCTCGCTGGCTCAGATTCCGGCAGGCGATGATATCGGTTATCAGAACGCCGCGGTTTCCGGGCGCTGCGTTTGTTGGGAGCGATTTGGTGGTCGGCGGGACTTCGATACGGATTTCGAATTAGGGCTCGGCGGGCGTTAACGGCGTTGCGATCATTGCCCTCAACCTATCGAGGAACGAGTGCGTATCGTTGAACGCGCCGCCGGGAGCTGTCCAAATCGCGACTCAAGCGTCAGGCTTAGGGATGCACAGCCCTTTACCTTCTGTATCTGGTTCTGACGGTTCACGTTCGCGATCCATGGTTTTATTGGCTCAGGCCGGCGGACGCACACGCTCTCATGTGCACGGCCGATACGCTCTCGACGATTGCGCCCACAGACACGGAACCGACGGCGTATACCGGCAAAGGGCAGGCTACTATCAGCATCAGCCTCACGACGAGGTCCTATCTGGATCACATCTACTCGATTGTTTGCGACGACTTCAGCGGCAAGCAGGTGCAGACGTGGGTCGGACCGATAGTCGGACTTGGTATTCAGTGCCAACCGGCTGCGGGGCGGCAGGCCAGTCCGCTACCGTGCTATATCGCGGAGCGGCGGATGAAACAGCCCCACAGGCTGGAACCAGAACAAACCCACGACGCTCAGTACGAGCGCCAATTCGGTTCAAATTCATTGCCGCATTCAAAACCCTGCAAGCGCCAGTGGCCCGCGAGAGCAACGTGGCCGGAATATCGCTGACGAAATATGCGGCGACCCATATGCAGATCTGGCGACGACCTTCACGGCCAGCGGCCAGACCGGGATTTTGCCAGCGACTGCAATCCGCCACGCAACCCGCCGGGGGCCTGCACAAGAGCGAAAACGGGCGCATACGTTCACCGACTCAACGGAAAGAATTATTGCACGTACTAAAGGAGATGGGTCGAAGACGCGAGCGCCTCGCTCGGTCGCGAGGCGTTCGATACCCAAACGCAGGCCGCAAGTTATCTTGGATAATACCAATAGGAGCCGTCTGTATCCAATCGGCGCGATTTTAAATTGCTGACTCATGAGCCCATCAAACTTGTGGGAGGCACTGGGATGGCCTACACCGCAAGGCACATTGACGCCGGCCTCGTTCCAAATCCAGGATCATAACGGCTTCCTCCTTCGCGAGGCCGTTCACCGGAGTGCACGATGACGGGCTGACGCTGGAATACTCGATGCGCGATCAACGTTTGCGCGCTATCACGTACATTATGTCGTAGAAGTTCAGCTATAGAGGGAAGCCGCCTAGTCCCAGGCGGTTCAGGACATGGAGCGCGCGCGTATCGCCGTGCTTCTGTACGAATACCCCATAAGCCATGCTGCGCAAGCTGCGGTAGTAGCCGCAATGGCGGGCGTAGACCACGTTGAAACCGAACCGGTCGAGCATCGTGGTCATGCTGGCGATCGAAAAGTAGTGCGCGTGTGACGGCGGATGCATCAGCCGCCACTTGGTGCGTCTGACTCGTGCGTTAAGGCTCGCGAAGTCGCCGGTCGTGATGGCAATCAGCGCGCCGGTCTTCATGTGATCGGCTAGCTTGGCGATATATATTGATCAGGATGCGCGAGATGTTGGATCGTATCCCACATGCATGCGACGTCGAACTCGCGGCTGCCCAGGTCGTAATTCTGAAAGTCTGCACAGGTTGCGTCGAGACCGAGGTTATTTTTCGCATGACTCACCGCGGCCGCGGACACGTCGACGCCTTGGACTGAGGTGAAGCAGTCCTTTTGCAGTCTCAAGAAAGAATCCGTAGGCACATCCGACTTCGAAGAGGCGCCGGTGACGGCTGGTTGATGAACTTTTTGAGCACGCGCAAGCGCGAACGGAAATTGCGCTGGGCCACATGCTTGTCGGCAAGATAGTCATGATACTCCTCGCCCGCGAAGTAGCTTTCGGTGTAGATAGCTGCGAGGTCCTCTTCCGTGGCGCCTGGCGGAGCGAAGGCATGACCGCAATGACGGCAGCGCAGCAGTCCACCGAAGATACTGTCGTTGGATGTGGGATCGCAGGCGGCGCAGGACACTAACGAGACAGTCACGATAGCTCTTGCTCTGTTATGAAGCGCGGCCGCTGCTTCACTTCTGAATAAATCTTACCAATATATTCCGCGACCAGGCCCAGGGTCATGATTTGAATGCCGCCTAGCACATAAATCGGAAGGACAGTGGACGCCCAGCCCGGCACGACGTCGCCACGAATCGCGCTGATAACTACAAACGTAGCGACGGCTAATGCGCCGAGCGTGATCAGGACGCCGCCTATCGCGATGATTCGTAGCGGGACTACCGAAAATGAGGTGACGCCGTCGAGGGCGAGGGCAATCATTTTTCTCCACGAATAGTGGGTGGTGCCGGCGGCGCGGTCGTGCACGTCGAAGTAGACCACTTCCGATCTGAAGCCCATGTTGGCGAAGATGCCGCGCAGGAAGACGTTGACCTCTTTGTAGTCGGCAAGGGTGTCGAGAACTCGCGCAGAGATCAGCCGGTAGTCCGGATGATCTTTGACGACCTTGGCGCCCATCGACGTCATCAGCCAATAAAAAAGCGACGAGCCGACTTTTTTTGAAAGTGGGACGTTGCCCGCGTCTCGCCTGACGCCGTAAACGATGTCCGCGCCTTCGCGGTACTTGCCCAGGAAGTCGTAGATAGCCTGTTCATCGTGCTGCAAGTCGGCGTCCATCGAGATTACGCAGTCGGCGCGATGCCGGACCGTCAACAGCCCGGCCAGCACTGCATTCTGATGGCCGAAGTTCCTCGCGAGCTTCAACCCTTTGACTTCGGGATTGGACTCGTTGAGCTCGCGCAGGAGGCCCCAGGTTCTGTCTACGCTGCCGTCGTCGACAAAAAACAGGAAGCTATCGGGCGCTACCTGTCCCTTTTCCCGCAAGTCGCGCAATACTGCCGCCAGCCGGCGGACGGTCTCGCCTATCACCAGTTCTTCGTTGAAGCATGGGACCACGATTGCGAGACGCGGCCGGGTTCGCGCGAGATCGGGCGCGATTGGTTGGTGGTAGTTGGGCTCTTGCTTGGTCAGGGGCAAAGCGGTCGATTCCTGTTCATCGGGGATTATAGCGTCCGCCCGATTTGATCCCTATTCTGTATCCGAAATCGCGACAGATGGCATCACGGGGGTTTAACGGCTCGGACGGCAGCGGCACTTTGGTGCGGGACGTTGTGCTCGCGCTGATCGTCGGATTTCTGACGGGCGCGCTGGCAATCCCGGTCGTGATCAATCTCGGGATCGCGATCAGGATTCCGCTGCTCCTGCTGCCCTTCATCGGCGCCGTGCTGTTCGCGGCTGCGCTGCTGGCCGCATGCCTGGTTGCCCTGCGAGTTCCTTCATTTTTCGAATTTACGAAATTTGCGGTGGTGGGAGTTCTGAATTCGGGGGTCGATTTTGGCATCCTGAATGCGCTGATGCTGATAACCGGCCTTGCCTCCGGCGGCGCATTTCTCGCGTTCAAATCGATCTCGGTGACGCTCGGCGTGATCAACAGCTACATCTGGAACAAGTACTGGACCTTCGCGGCGGCGAAATCTTCGGACGCGCGGCGGGAGCTGGTTTCGTTCATGGTGGTGACGCTGATCGCGGTCGGCGTCAACGTGGCGGGCGCCGACGTGATCGTGAACGTAATCGGCGCGCCGAGTGGAATCAGCTCGAAGCTATGGGCAAACATCGGCGCGATTTCGGGCGCCGGGCCTGACGCTCTTCACAAATTTTTTCGGCTACAAGTTTTTTGTTTTCAGAAAGCCCGCGGTCGTTGCGCTGGAATCGTGAATTCACAGTTTTGCTTCCAGACGCGTAAATTTAACACCTGACTAGTCAACAGCCTCTTACGCTGCCACACTGAATCCGGCAAGCTGGACATCGTGGCGACGACCTCGCGACCGATGGTTTTTCAATGCATGGGATAACAGACCCCGCGCGTATCGCAGACCTGCTCGCGACGTGGGGTTATCTCGGCATCTTCGTCGCCGTATTCGTCGGCAATCTCGGAATCCCGGTGCCCGAGGAAACCGTGATGCTCGCGGCGGGATTCTTCGCGGGGCAAACGCTGCTCGATCTGCGACTCGTGTATGTCGTCGTGATCATCAGCGCGGTCATCGGCGACTGTTGCGGCTACGTCATCGGGCGCACCGGCGGACAACGCGTGCTGATATGGCTGGCGTCGACGTTCCCCTTCATGCGCACGCGTTACGAACGCCTGCAGCTTTTTTTTCAGACCCACGGCAGCAAGGCAGTCTTCATGGCTCGATTCATCACCGGCGTGCGATTCATGGCGGGTCCGATGGCGGGCGCGTGCGGGATGCCGTTCTTTCAGTTCCTCGGATGGAACGTGCTCGGCGCGATCGTGTGGTGCTCGCTGGTCGTGACCGTCGGCTACCTGGTGGGCGATGAATTGTATCCGGCGCTCGCGATGGCGCATCAGGTTTCGCGATGGATCGGCGTGGCGGGATTCGTCCTGCTGCTCGTGATCCTCGTCTTTTGGTGGAGAGATCGGCATCCTGCGGTGTCGCGGCCTCAACCGTAGTCGCGCTCGCGGCTGCATCGCCATCGTGGCGCTAGGGCTCGCGCTGAGCGGATGCAAGCCGGGCACACGTATCGACCTGCATTATCTTCCGGACTTCGTGGCTGGGTCGCAGAATGTTTTTCGTCCCGTGAAAATTGCGGTGCCTCCAACCACCGGGAGCGTCGATCCCGGCAATTACCAGGTCGGTGCGATCTACGCTGCCGACGGCACGGTGCAGACGCCGCTTGTGGTCGCAGATGCGCCCCGGACCTTCAACAATGCGTTGCTGAAAGGACTCGCGGACGCAGGCCTGGTGCCGGTTGCGCTCGACTCGAATCCGGCCGACGGCAAGCCGCCCGAGGGATCGGATTTCATCCTCACGTCGGACCTCGAACAGATCCAGGTGAACAAGCGGTTCGAAGCGACGCAGACGATACACGGCCAATACTTCACGATGAGAGCGGTGGTGCGGGTGAAATTCGAGCTCAGGGATCGCGATGGGTCAGTGGTTTATTCGGGCGAGATCACCGGCCTCGAAAATGAGCCGCCAAATCCGGTCGGCGCCGAGGTCTTTTTGCCGCTCGAGACGGAACCCGCCGAGTCTCTGTCGGTGGCACTTTCGCGCAGCATCGGCTTGCTGGTGCTGCAGCCGAAATTTCGCGACGCACTGCCGAGACGCGCCGCCGAAGCAACTCCTGCATCGACGCCGACGCCAGCGACGCAATCTCCACATTAACTCTGCTGCGTAGCCGGCTTTCAGAAAGCGCGGTCGGCGGCGCATCAGCGAAGCGAAATCATCCTGAGCTGCGCGTCGAGGGTCAGCATCAGGCGCGCGATGTGCTCACGCGCCGGGTCATCGACCGCGATGAGGTCAGGTGTGATCGCGGTCGCAACCATTGTCCGCAACGGCGCGATGTTTAACTGGCCCGGCTCAAGTTGAGCGCGCAGACTCGTGAGCCACGATTCGAGGCGCTGCCGGATAGCGGTGTCGAAATCGTCGCGCTCGGGCCCGCGCGCAGCAGTCGAAAGATTGCCCAACGCGAACGCGAGCCGGCGCGTAGTGTCGAGCGCGTCCACCAGGTTGCGCGCGTCGATTCCCGCCGAACGCCCTTCAAGTTGCGCGTCGGTCGCGACGGTCAGCATCGCCTGAACGCCCGTGATGATTACCATCTCGGCCGCGACGATCTCGTGCTCTTCGAGGCTCGCGCTCCGCGTCAACCTGACCAATGCGGCGAGCGGCCGTTCGAATTCTTCCGCGAGCGTGCGGTTCATATGCTCTCGCCACACGGCGGACACGACGGCGCGGATAATCATGCCGAGGCTGATCCCCCATATCGTCCAGATCGAGCCCACCATTTCCGTACGCGGGCCTGGCGCGCTGAACGCGATCACGAATGCGGTGCCGCCGATCGCCAGGTACGAAAGCTCGCCGCCGCCTTCGCCGATATAGGTCATCAGCGCAACGCCGATGAAGATCGCCAACATGTAAGGCGGCAGCGACATGAAGTTCGGCGCCAGGACGATCGTTCCCAGCGCGGCGAAGAGCAGCGCGCCCGCCGCACCGATCGCGCGCACCGTGAACTTCTTCGCCGTTCCGCCATGGCTGGGCGGACCGCCGATCATCAGCAGCCACAGCGCCGCGTGAATCGCGGCGTTGTTGTCGAAGAGCCCGCCCACGAACGCGATCGTCATGGCGATCGTGTGCCGCGCGCAGAAACGAACGAGGAACTTGCTCAGGTGAAAGGCCGGCTTCGGGAGGCGCTGCGCCGCTTCCGCTGACGCCCGCGGCAGTTCGTCTGGCTGAGTCCGAAAGCAACGCAGCGATATTTTCAAAATGCGCCGCGAGTCCCGCAAGCGCCTCGCGCTGAGGCGACGCTGCCTGCACGCGACGGATGCTCCCAATTCTCGCCGACAACTCAGTTTGCGAGGCGGTGCCATCGCTTCCCGAGATGTGCGCCTCGAGCGCGGCGTCGAGCGCGCGCGCTGCCTCGCGCAGCGCGAGCCTTCCGGTTTCGTCGAGCGCGGCGCCAAGCTGAGTGCATGCGACGACGCATAGCCGATCGATTTCATTGTGAATTCGCTCCGCGACGGTCACGGCCGCCAATAGCTCCGCGGGTTCGCGAATATTGGCGGCGTTGCGAATCGAGGGCTCCAGCAACGTCAGATGGTAAGCGAGCTTGGACGCGACCCCGCGATCGTGATCGGGAATCGCGCCGCCCTCGGCCAGAAAAATCCGCATCAGCAGTTCAAGTCGCCGCCGCGACCGCTCCAGCGTGCTCCGAAGTGAACCCGATAACACAGCGGCCGCAGGCTCCGGCCAGATGACGTTGTTGAACAGCCACAGCATCGTGACCGCGACGACGAGGCCGGCAAACATCTGCGCGTTATCCCAGCCCAGCCCGCGATGGTCGAACAGCACCAGGTAAAAGGCGGTCACCGTCGGTATCTGCACCCATATCCAGAGCCGGCCCAGACCGGGCACGCCGTAAATCAGATAGGTGGTGATAAAGGTGTAGGCGATAAACACGCAGACGTGCAGGACGGGAGCGTTCACCAGCGCGCCAACCACCGCGAGCATGAGGAGTTGCATGGCGGCGGCCGCCAACCAGGAACGTGATCGCGGTCGCCAGGCTGAACGCATACTCGGGCGCGGCGAAACTGAAGAGCATCGTCAGCCCGAGCGGATTCGAGATCTGGAGGATTGCCGTGACGCCCGCTCCCAGCGCGGTCACGAACCCGACGCGCGCCGCGCGGCGCCATCGATTGGGAAACGGCGCGAGCTCGGCGCGCCACGACCTCAACATCAAGCTGAAGGATTGATCGTCCGGCTCAACAGGACGCGCGATGCTGCCTGCTGCGCCTAGCGATGCCATCGCTGAGCCGCGCCGGAAAACGCGCCGGACCTCGTGCTGAGTGGTTTCAAAGAGCTTAGGAACGCGCGAATAGTTGAGTACGTAGTAGACACTCGATTGGTGGAGTTCCTATGTACCTTTATCGAACCGGCAGCCAACCGTCTAAGGCGTCACGCATCGTTCGCGGTGCACTTTGCGCGAGCCTCTCTGCGACCGTCGTCTTTGGCGGATGCGCGAAGTACGCGGAACCACTCGAGCTGAATCCGGGCGCGTGGGCTCCGCAAGCCGTTCAGCGCGAATGGGCGCCCGCGCCCGGTCAACATGGGCTCGTCGGCTCAGCGGCAGAAGCGGCGGTGCTTTCGGATCAACCACCCGCCGGCCGGCGCCTGGAATTGACCGACTGATCGGTTACGCGCTCGCCAACAATCCTTCGACCCGAAGTGCGTGGCGTTCGGCCGAAGCCGCGGCAGCCGCCGCCGGCAAAGCGCGTGCTCCTTATTACCCGATCGTCAGTGCGCAGAGCGACAACGGATATCAGCGGCTCGTTGATCTCGTTCCGAATCATTGGGGGACGCTGAAAACCTGGCAAAGCAGAAATATCCTGTCACTCGACTACGACCTGATCGATTTCGGACGGCGCGACGCCGCCGCCAGCTCCGCGTTGAACGAACTCGTCGCCGCGAACCTGCTCTTCAATCGCAAGGTGCAGGAAGTTGTCTTCAACGTCGAGCGATCTTTCTACGAACTCGACGCAGCGCGCGCCGGAGTCGAAGCCGCGGACGCCACAGTGAAGCTCGCGACGACCGATCGCAGAGCGACCGAGCTCCGTCAGAAACACGGGCTCGCAACGGCGCCGGAAGTCCTGCTCGCGCGCCAGCGCGAAGCACAGGCGGACTATGATCTCGAGAACGCCCGCCTGGCGGTGAGCCTCGCGCAGGCGGACCTCGCGGTCGCGTTGGGAGTGCGGGCCGACGATGCTCCAGAAGTTAAGTTGCTCAAGGATCAGCCGCTGCCACAATCGCTCGGCGCCGATATCGAGCGCCTGATCGATTCCGCGGTGCGCGAACGCCCCGATCTTGCCGCCAAGGTCTCGACCGTGCGCGCGCGGCAGGCCGAGGTCGATTTGGCGCATGCGTCGCTATATCCGACGCTGAGGCTCACGAGCTTTTACGGCGAGCAGGCTTTTACCTATCGGCTGTCGAATCCGCCGACCCCGACGTTCACTGCGATGGCGCCGGAATACGGCGCGGGCGTATCGCTCAAGTGGGACATCTTCACGGGCTTCTCGCGCGTCAACTCGATCAAGGAGGCCGAGGCGCGGCGCGATGCCGCGCGCGCCGACCTCGAGAGCGCAGAGCTCGACGTGGCCGCCAACGTCTGGCGGGCGTACTTCACGTATCGAACCGCGCAGCGCAAGTACGACTACGCCCAGGCGCTGCTGACGGCGTCGCAGTCGTCGTACAATTCCAATTTCAGATCGTATGGGCTCGGGCTCGCGACGATCGTCGATCTGCTGTCGGCTGAGCGCGAGCTGGCCGCGGCGCGCTTCACGATCATTCAGAGCAAGGCTGAGTTGTTGATCTCGGCGGCCGCAGTGACGTTTGCAACGGGAGCAATCCCGCCTGAAGCGAAGCCGTGATCGCTCGAGCGTCGCGCAAAAATCTGCCGCGTCGGAACTCAGTGGTCGCCCTTGATCGTGACGACAGCAGTTTCGCCCATTCGAAACGGATAGCGCGCATCGCGATCCTCGAGCGTCACGCGCACGGGAAAGCGCTGCGCCAGGCGCACCCAGTTGAGAGTCGGCTCGACCCGCGGCAAGCCCTCGACGCTCGCGCCGTTCTCCTGAAACAGCGCCCACCCCACGCCCTCGACGCGTCCGCGAAAGCGCACGTTGGGATAGCCGAGCAGGAAGACCTCGGCATGCATGCCGGGCTTGATCCGCGCGAGAAAGGTTTCGCGGAAATTCGCCAGCACGTACCAGTTGCGATCATCGACCAGGCTCACCACCTGCTTGCCCTCGTTGGCGTATTGGCCGACCGCGATATTGAGGTTGGTGACGTAGCCGTCGAACGGCGCCTTCACGTAACAGTACTCAACATTCAGCCGCGCCTTGTAGGCTGCCGCTTCAGCGGCTTTGCGCCGCGCGTTGATATCGCCATACTTGCCGAGTTCGTTGGTGGCGCGCGCGACCTCGCTCTTCGCGCTCTCCACCGCCGCGCGCGCGGCGGCGAGCTTGCTCCTGGCGCTGGAGACATCGTTGGCGGTGACGAAATTTTCGCTGAGCAGCGGAGTAATTCGATCGAGGTACTGCTGATCGTAGGCGCGATCGGCTTCGAGCTGAGCCTGCCGCTCCCTGGCGGCGGAAATCGAGTTGTCGAGCGCGCCGATCTGTAGATTCGTGAGATCAACATTGGCGACTGCGGAATCGAGTTCAGCCTGGTACGGGCGGGGATCGACGATAAAGAGCAGGTCGCCCTTCTTCACCATCTGGTTGTCGCGAATCGGCAGGTCGATGATCGGTCCGCTGATATGCGGCGCGATACCCACCGTGTCTGCGCGCACGTAAGCGTCGTCGGTCTGCGGATACTCGAGGTAGATGCGAGTGACGTAAATCGCGAGCAGAATCGTGACGGCATAGACCGCGGCGGCGAGAATCTTTCCCGCGATTTTGCGACCGAGCTGCGTGCCGCCTGATGCCATCTTCGGTCACACCCGATTGAAGAAGATCACCCACACGATCATCGCGAACATCGCGATCAGGCTCGGGTAGAAGATCGTGAGCGGTCCCACGTACGGTTCAAGACGCGCCAGTACCAGGAGCGGGCGCACGATCGCGGCCAGGATCGCGCCCACGATCATGCACAAGAGCCAGCTTGGAAAATTCGCGCCCGCGATCGTGATGATCGGGTCGCACGCGGTCAAAGTAACAATCGACAGGCACGCCGCGCCCCTGAGAGCGCTCGAATAACGCGATGATCGTACTGCCACAAGCATGTCTTTACACAAAAGAGTCATCACGGGACACATCTCACCTATGATTGAGATGTCTGCCGCGTAGCCGCGATTGGCAGTAACTGTGGCAGCTTATGTATTGCTGCCATGATCGCGCAGCGCGATAATTCGTCGCATGAAGATCATGCGCACATCCACCGGCCCGCGCACTCGGCGAATCGTGATGGTCGCTTTTCCTGACGCGCAAATCATCGACATCACCGGCCCGCTTGAAGTGTTCGGACGCGCGGCGCGTTGGATGACCGACGAACGCGGCTGGAGGGTTCCCGCCTACACGGTCGAAATTGTGGCGACCAGGGCCGGTGCGTTCCCGACCTCATCGGGCATTCGGCTGATTGCGGATCGTTCTATCGCGCAGGTCCGCGGACCGATCGACACGCTGCTGGTCGCGGGCGGGCGCGGAACTCCTGCTGCGCTTCGCGATCGCGCGCTGATCGACTGGCTTCGCAGCAGTATCCATCGCACACGCCGGCTCTGCTCGGTGTGTACCGGAGCTTTTTTGCTCGCTGAGGCTGGTCTGCTCGATGGACTGTCGGCGACGACTCATTGGCGGCAATGCGAGCAGCTTGCGACTCGGTATCCCGCGGTTTCGGTCGAGACTGATCCGATCTTCGTGCGCGCCGGCAAAATATTCACCTCCGCCGGCGTGACCGCGGGGATCGACTTGGCGTTGGCTCTGTTGGAGGAAGATCACGGTCGCGATGTTGCGCTCGCGGTGGCGCGCGAACTCGTGATGTTCCTGCGCCGCCCCGGCGGGCAGTCGCAGTTCTCCGTGCAACTGAGCGCGCAGGTTGCGGATCGCGAGCCGTTACGCGACTTGCAGCGATGGATTGCCGACCATCTCGGCGCCGATCTCTCGGTCGAAGCGCTCGCGCGGCGCGCTGCGATGAGTCCGCGCAATTTCGCCCGCGTGTTCGCGCGCGAAGTCGGAATGACGCCGGGAGAATTCGTCGAGAACCTCCGCGTCGAAGCTGCGCGGCGTCGGCTGGAAGAGTCCGCCGAGGGCGTCGATTCTATCGCGTCGGCATGCGGTTTCGGCACGCGCGAATCGATGCGCCGCGCATTCCTTCGCACGCTGCACGTGCCGCCGAGCGCGTATCGCAGCCGCTTTCATCAGAAACTGAGCGCCTGACAAAAAAGGAGAACGCCGTGAAAATAGCCATCCTGATTTTCGACGACCTGACCACGCTCGACGCGATCGGACCGTTCGAAGTGCTGTGCCGAATTCCAGGCGCCGAGGCGATGTTCGTCGGCGAGACCGCGGGTATCAAGCGCGCCGATCCGAAATCGCTCGGTATCGTCGCCGACTACTCGATCGCTGATGTGGCTAGCGCCGATATCCTGGTTGTGCCGGGCGGACGCGGCGAGGCGCAGGTCCGCGAGAAGCCGCACATGCTCGAGTGGGTGCGGAATATCGACGCTACTGCTCGATGGACCACGTCAGTTTGCACGGGAGCGCTGATACTGGGCGCGGCCGGGTTGCTGAGAGGACGGCCCGCGACGACGCATTGGGCGAGACTCGAGAAGTTGCGCGAGTTTGGCGCCGAGCCGCGGTCGGAGCGCATCGTCGAGGACGGCAAAATTATCACTGCCGCCGGAGTATCCGCCGGTATCGATATGGCGCTGCATCTGGCGCGTCGCGTCGCAGGCGACACTATTGCGCACGCGATCCAGGTGGGCATCGAGTACGATCCGCAGCCGCCATTCGACGGAAACGCGGATCGCGCGCCAGCGCCGGTCATGGACGTCCTGCGTCCGCGGTATCAGAGACCATCTGCGTCGAATTGAGCATTCGAATTTCAACTGGCGGTTGGACTATAGGTAGGTGCAACGCTGCTGGAGGCCGCCGCCGATGACAGATGAGTTCAGCAATCGTATCGACGTCCATTTCCATTATCTGAGCCCGGAGTACCGCGAGAAGATGATCGATGCCGTCGGCGGCTATCCGGATGGGTTTGCGGCGCCGCAATGGAGCGTCGAAGCCACGCTCGCAATGATGGACCGAATGAACATCGCGACCGGGATGTTATCGGTGTCCTCTCCGGGAGTGCATTTTGGCAACGACGCGAAGGCGCGTCTGTTGGCTCGATCGGTCAACGAGTTCGCGGCGCGCACGATGGGGGATAATCGCGGCCGCTTCGGCGGCTTCGCGAGCCTGCCGCTCCCCGACGTCGAGGGCGCGTTGCTCGAGATTGCCTACGCGCTGGATACGCTCAAGCTCGACGGCGTTGTCATGCTGACCAACTTCAACGGCGTGTATCTCGGCGACAAGCGGCTCGATCCGGTGTTCGACGAGCTCAACCGCCGCGGCGCAATCGTCTTCATCCATCCGACGTCGCCGATATGCTGGCAGCAGAGCGCGCTCGGATATCCGCGTCCGATGATCGAGTTCACCTTCGACAGCACGCGCGCGGTGGTCAACCTGATATTCAGTGGCACGACGGCGCGCTGTCCGAAAGTCCGTTTCATCGTGCCGCACGCCGGTGGCACTTTGCCGTTCCTCGCGCGGCGAATCGGGATGTTCGGCAGGGGCGCGGCCGGCGGCACGCCAGTCGCCGCGGAAGAGCATCTGCGCAATCTCTACTACGATTTGGCGGGATCGCCGGGCTCCAATGCGATCGGACCGCTTCTCGAAATGACCGAACGCTCGCATATCCTGTACGGCAGCGACTACGTGCACACGCCGGAAGCGATAGTGTCGGCGCATCTGGCGGAGTTGTTGAGCAGCAAGTTGTTGTCGCCGGAAGATTTCCGGGCGATCGGACGCGGCAACGCGCTCGCGATATTTCCGCAATTCAATTGAGCAGACCTTTGCGCTTGCTCGGAGTTCTTCCCCTCTCCCTGTAAGGGAGAGGATCGAAGGTGAGGGTCCTTATACAGCGCGCTCTTTTTTGCGCGCGATTCAAGATTCTGCTTCTTCTGCGCTACCTATTTCCCTATGAAGGTGAAGTGCTCCTCCATGCGCTCCTGCACTTCGTTCAGATGCTTGCAGTACTGGAAGAAGCCGCCGTTATAGTTGCCGTCCTGACGGCGGTTGGATTCGCCCTCAAAGTTGTAATAGCCGGGCGTGCATTCCTGATTGCGGGTGGTCTTGCCGCGATGCTTGATGACTTCCTGCACCCACCATTCCTCGGCCTCGCGGCGTCACTTCGATGGCCTGGATAGCCGTGGCGGCGCGCATACTCGATGCACGCGGCGATGTGATCGCCCTGCGCCTGCAGCATGTCGGTCAGGTTGAATTGGAATGACGCCTGATAGCCACCCATGATGAAGAGATTCGGATAGCCCTCGCGAGTGGATGCCGAGCAGGGTGCGGATGCCGTCGCGATACTTGTCGTTGAGCTCGAGGCCGTTCTTGCCGCGAATCTCGTTGTAGATGCCGGTCTTCTGGACCTCGAAGCCGGTGGCATAGATCAGCACGTCGAGCTCGTACTGCTTGCCCTCGAACACCGGGCCTTTTTCGTTGATCTCGGTGATGCCCTTGCCGTGGGTATCGACCAGGTGGACGTTGGGGCGATTGAAGGTCGGCAGGTAGTCGTTGTGGAAGCAGGGCCGCTTGCACATCAGCATGTACCACGGCTTGAGCGCGTCGGCGGTGGCCTTGTCCCTGACGATCGAATCGATGCGCGCATGAATTTTCATCATGGCCTCGATGTTGGCGTTCTCCTGCGCGCGGACTTTTTCCTCGTGCGACATGCGGTCGAGCTTGGCGCGCTGCTCGGGATTGAGCGTCATGAACGGCTCGGCCTTGGCCCGTTCGCGGCGCTTCGCCTGCCATCCGGGACGCAGGCGGCGCGCCCAGTTGGGATCAGTCGGCCAATCGTCGCGAATGTCGATGGAAGAAGGCGTGCGCTGGAAGACGTAAAGCTCTTTGGCGTTAGCGCCCAGGCCGGGAATCGCCTGAACGGCGGTCGCGCCGGTACCGATGATGCCGACGACCTTGTCCTCGAGGCCGGAGAGGTCGGGCTTGGTGTAGGCATAGTCCCATCGCGAGGTATGGAAGGAATGGCCCTCGAACAGCTCGAGGCCGTTGATCTTGGCGAGCTTGGGCTTGGAGAGCGTGCCGTTGGCGCAGATGACGAAGCGCGCGCGCATATGGTCGCCGCGATCGGTGGTGAGATGCCACATCTGCTCGTCTTCGATCCCATACGGTGGAGGTGACGGTGGTCTGGAAGACGGCCAGCTCGTAGAGGTTGTATTTGCGCGCGATCGCCTGGCAGTGGGCGTAAATTTCGGGACCCTTGGAGTAATGGTCCTTGGGAACGTAGTCCATCTCGTCGAGCAGGGGCAGGTAATCGTAGGCGACGACGTCGCAGGCCACGCCGGGATAACGATTCCAGTACCAGGTGCCGCCGACGTCGGCGCCGCGCTCGACGATCCGGATGCTCTCGACGCCGTACTCGCGCAGGCGGGCGGAGGTCAGCAGGGCGGAGAAGCCGCCGCCGATGAAAAGGACATTCGACGGTATCGTTGATGGCTTCGCGAGGCTTGATTTCGCCGCCGTAGGGGTCGATTTCGTAGCGCGCGAGTTCGCCGGAGAGATCGGACGTGTACTGCGCGGTGCCTTCCGGGACGATAGCTCAGCCGGAGGTCGCGTTCCTCGGCGAACTTCCGCTTGACGCTGTCGTAGAACTCCTGCGGCTGCGTGGGCTTCGCGACCATCCCAATGGGCTTTTCCTGCGTCTCCGCCATCTCGATCTCCCTGACGCCAGAACGATTTAATGTGAAACCCGCCGTGGGTTTCACGCTTCCTTGGGCAGGGGTGACCCCTGCACCCAGTGTTAAGAACTCACGCTACAACGGGAAGCGCTCGCCGACCATCTCCTCGCTCTTGCGCCATAACTCGTTCGGCGTGGGCAGGTTGAGAGCATATGAGCGCACGCCGACGCGCGAGTTCGCGTCGTCATTCACCTCGCATACGTGGCAGTCCTCGCAATAGCGGCCGCCGACCGCGTCCGCCGGTGCGACGAAGCCCGCCCATACCGAAGTCGCCGCACCTTGCGGAACAGTCTTGAACCGGAACGTCGGCAGCCTCCTTTGCTCCGCGGCTGATGCGCGCCTGCATCTGCTCGACGAAGTTCCGGCGTCATATGGCGCCCGAGCTCGGTCTGGATTCCGCCAGGATGCAATGAAGTCGCGCGCACGCCGCGTCCCTTGAGCCGGTTGTCGAGAGCCACCGCATACAGAATGTTTGCGGTCTTCGAACGGCCGTAGCGGAGAACGGCTGGTATTCGGTGCGCTCGAAATTCGGATCTTCGATGTTGACGTCGCTGATCTGATGACCAGCCGAGGAGAGCGTGACGATTCGTCCGCCCTACTTCAGCAGCGGCACCAGCCGATTGACGAACACGAAATGCCCAAGGTGATTGGTTCCGAATTGCGTTTCGAAGCCATCCTGCGGTCTTGCCCTGCGGACACGCCATCACGCCCGCATTCGCGATGATCACATCGAAGGGTTTGCGCGCGCGAGCAATCTCGTCCGCCGCTTTGCGCACGCTGCTGAGCGACGCGAGGTCCGCTTCGACGAGTTCAACCGACGCGCCGGTCGCCAGCGCTGCCGCCAGCGCGCGCCGCGCTTTCTCAAGATCGCGCGCCGTGCCGACCACAGTGCCGCCATGCGCGACGACCGAGCGGGCCGTCTCAACGCCCAGGCCCGGCCGAGACGCCGGTTATGAGTACGCGCTTGCCCGAAAGATCGATGCCCTCGAGCACCTCGTCGGCCGTTGATTCCGCTCCAAATGTCTTTGCCATTTTTTTATTCTCCAAATCCTGGAACTCTTGACGGTGACTCGCTTAGTGATGCTCGCCGCCAGCTTGAGCATGACCTCCGCCAGCTTGACCATGCCCATCATGCACTTCATTTCCTTTGAAGTTGGCTACCTGACCGGGATGCTTTGAAGGTTCAGGCTTCTCGCCAACTTTTGGCATTGGTCCTTTGTAGCCGCTATGAGGATCGTAATGATTATCGACGTGGCCCTGGAAGTGTTCAGGGCCGTGATACCACGGGCCAGCGCCAACGAATACACCGTCCGTAAACCATTCTGGGCCATAGTAGCCATAAGGAGCACAGCCATAAGGCGGGTAGTCATAGTAGCCGTAAGGACACTCGGGCGCCGGTCCGATGTTGATATTGATCTGAGCCTCTACTTTCGGAGCGGCTATCGTGAAGCAGATTGCAGCCACAGCAACGATCACGAGAAATTTGCATCTATTCATTGGTTACCTCGATTGTAGTAAGACCGTTCGTCGACCTGCTCCTAGGCTATTCATTGGGAGAGAAAAAAAACAAGCGCGAGATCGGATCAGTCGATGCCGCCGCGAATTTATGAAACTTCCAAACGGCTCGGGCCGATTAGTCACGATCAGCTGAGTCGCGCACTGGCCCGGTTCGAGCTGGGCGACTTGCTCACGGTCGAGCCGGTGCCGTTCGGTCTGTTCGGGCAAAACCTGTTCGTCACGTCGAGCGTCGGCGAGTTTGTATTTCGCGGCGCACCGCACGGACCGACGCAGTTTCCTACCGAGCGCTTCTTCACGCGCATCCTCCACCAGCGGACGAGCGTGCCGGTGGCGTGGCCGTACCAGGTTGACGATTCGTGCGACTTCTTTCCCTGGAGCTACGTGATCATGCCGCGGATGCAGGGACTGCAGGTCACGGATCGCAAGGTGCGGAGCGACTTGAGCGGCGATGACTTGCGCGCGATCGCGCGGGCGATGGCGCACAACCTGGTCGCGATGCAGCAGGTTACCAAGCCTCATTGCGCGCGCTACGATCCGGATCGCGATGTCGTCAGGCCGGTGCCGGTAAAGGATCACGCCGAGTGGCCCTTCAACAACGGCTACGGTGATGTCTCTCAGCCGCCGACGCATCGCGAACTCGTCACCGCGCGCATCCGGCGCATCCTTGAACGATCGCAATCGGCGAGTGATCGCACGACCGCAGCCGACGTCGAGTGGGCTGATGGATTAGTCGAACGCGCGCAAGATGCGCTGGCCGTACCTTTTTCTCCGTGCTTCGCAATGGAGGACTACAAGGAAGGCAACGTAGTAGTGAGCCGGACATCCGATGGATGGCGGGTCACGGGGGCGTTCGACTTCATGGGATGCTACTTCGGCGACGGCGAGACCGATCTGTCGCGGATCATGGCCGAATATTTCGATCAGGATCCGGAGTTGGCGCGCGAATTCCTGGCAACATACATGCGACTGTGCGCCACCCGACCTGGCTTCCGCGAACGCTTCCCGCTCTACATGCTGCTCGACCGGCTGATCATCTGGGAATATGTCCAGCGCCACGAGCCAGCAGTCGCGAGCAAGATGGGAACTCTGCGCGACTGGACCGAACGATACACGCAGATCGCGGACACGTTGGGGTTCGGCGGCTGAATGGTCGAAGAACGATCTGCCTAAAGCGGCGGCCGTTTGCGCGATTCTTCCTGTTTGCGCAATTCGACGCGGCGGATCTTTCCGCTGACTGTCTTGGGCAGCTCGTCGATGAATTCTATCTCGCGCGGGTATTTGTAGGGCGCGGTGATGCGCTTGCAGTGCTCCTGCAGTTCCGCGACCAGCCGATCGCCGGGCTCGGCACCGGGGCGCAGCTTCACGAAAGCCTTGACGATCGATCCGCGATCGGCGTCGGGCGTCGCAACCACTGCGGATTCCATCACCGCGGGATGTTCCAGCAGTGCGCTCTCTACTTCGAACGGGCCGATTCGGTAGCCGGCCGAGATGATTACGTCGTCGGCACGGCCGACGAACCACAGGTAGCCGTCGGCGTCGCGGGTGGCCTGGTCGCCGGTCAGGTACCAGTCGCCCTTGAACACGCCGGCCGTCTCTTCGGCGTTCTTCCAATATTCGAGAAACAGCGACGGAGGACGCTCCGGAGCCACGCGCACCGCCAGTTCGCCGAGTTCGTCGGTCTTGGTCTCCGCGAGATCATTGTCGATCACGCGGACGTCGTGGCCTGGGAACGGTAGGCCCATCGAGCCCGGTTTCACCGGCATCCCCGGCATGTTCGCCGCCAGGATTGTCGTCTCGGTTTGACCGTAGCCGTCATGAATCGTGAGGCCGAACTTTTCGCGCCAGATTTCGATCACTTCGGGATTCAGCGGTTCGCCCGCGCCGGTGCAATGCCTCAGTTTCGGGAATTCGAAGCCCGCGAGGTCTTCTTTAATGATCATTCGATACTCAGTCGGCGGCGCGCAGAAAGTTGTGATGCCGTAACGACCGAGCAATTCGAGCTCCTTGGTCACGTCGAAGCGGCCGTTGTACATGAACGTCGTCACACCGTTCATCCACGGCCCGAACAGCACGCCGTACGCCGCCTTGGCCCATCCGGTGTCGGAGGTCGTCCAATGGATATCGCCGGGCCGCAGATCCAGCCAATTGAGCCCAGTGGATTTGTGGCTGTAGGTATACGAGTGACTATGCAGAACCGCCTTCGGTTCGCGCGTCGTGCCGGAAGTGTAGTAGCAAATCGCCGGCTCCGACGCCTTGGTATTCGCCGCCCTGAACGCAGCCGAGGAGTGCGCCATGTATTCCTGCAGGCTGATCCATCCGGTGCGTGCGGCGCCGGCGATGAAGTAGTGCTCGACGCTGGGGCATTGCTTGCGCAGCTCGGCGATCATCGTGGCGTTCTCGACGCATGCGATAACCGCGCGCGCGCCGGAATGATTCGCGCGATACACCAGGTCCTTCTCGCGCAGCATCGAGGTGCATGGGATGACGATTGCGCCGAGCCTGAGCGCGCCGATATACGCCGCCTGCCACAGCGTGATTCGCGGCAGCACCAGCAGGACCGCATCGCCGCGCCTGATTCCATGGCCGGCGAGAACGGTCGCGATACGCTTCGACTGCGCCGCGATGTCCGCGAAGGTCAGACGCGCGCGCCGGCCCTCGCTGTCTTCCCACAGGATCGCGACGCGATGCGGATCTTCGGCGAACTTGTCGATGGTCGCGGCGAAGTTGAAATACTCGGGCGTCTCCCACCGGAAGTCGCGATACTTGCGCCGATACTGTTCGAGTGCGTCAGGCGCGAGTGGATCAGACTTTGTTGAATCAGTCATGGGCGCGAGTTCCCGCGCGCCGCGTGCTCCGGCGGCGCCTGCGATCGCTTCGCCGCCGCCTTGATGTACTTCACGGTAACTGGAGAGAGATCGTCGCGTTCGACCCTAACGTCGATAATCGCGAACGATTTACAGTCGTGTGCCGCTCGGAGCGCGTCGCGCAACTGCTCGACTGTGGTCGCCTCGAATCCTTCGCCGCCCCAATCGCGCGCGAGTTGCGCGTACGGCCACGGCGGAATCTCGAGCAGCTCGCGCCGCTCGGCAATCGGCCGGAAGATGCCCCATCCGCCATTGTTGATCAGCACCACGATCGGATTAACGCCCTTGGCCGGCGCCTGCGAAATTTCCGGCCCCGTCATCTGGAAGCCGCCGTCACCGCACATCACCAGCGGACGAAGCCCGCTGCCGATTTGCGCGCCGAGCGCGGCCGGCACCGCAAATCCCATCGACGCGTAAAACCCCTGCGCGAAATAACCGTTGTTGTGAGGCACCCGGATGTCGAGCCCGCCGAACAGCATGTCGCCCGACTCCGTCACCACTATGTAGTCGCGTTTGTCGGCGAGAAATTCGTTGACGACCGCGAGAATCTGGCTGACCTTGACCGGCTTGCCGTTGCGCGCGGCAATCTCGCGAAGATTGTCGGCGTATTGCACCTTCTCATGATGCTTCCGCAGCTTCTCTCGCAGCAGCGCGCGCGCGAAATCGCGCACTCCGACGTCGGTATAGGTGTGATACTTCACCTCGACCTTGCGATCGACCGCCCACACAGTCTTCTGCTGGATCACGTGCGGCGGACGGTTGCCGAAGTTCATGTCGGTCCGCAGGCATCCAAGGTTGAGCACGAAATCCGCCGCGTCCATCCGCTCGACGATCGACGGTGGACTGATCGGGCCGACGTGCACGCCCATGTACAGCGGATGGTCCATCGGGAACGCGCCCTTGCCAAGTACGGTAGTGAACACCGGCGCGCCCATCTTCTCGGCCAGCTCGACCAGATCGTGCGACGCCTTGAAGCGGTGAATCTCGATACCGGCGATCAGCACCGGCTTGCGGCTCTCGTTGAACATCGCAGCGGTTTCATGCGCCGCTTCCTCGACTTTGCGCGCGTCGGACTCCTGGAAGTGCAGGCGGCCGTCCCATTCGATCAGTTCCTCGGGGACTTCGATTTGCCGATCGACCATGTCGCGATGAATCTCGACGTAGCCGGGCCGCTGCTCGGCCCAGATGCGCTTCACGACGCGATGCAATTCGCTGGCGGCCGTGCTCGGGTCGGTCAGCACGGTGCCCGCGCAAGTGACCTCGTCGTAGATGCGGCGTTGCGATTCGATCTCGCGGGCCTGGTGATGGATCAGGGTGCCGAGCTTGCGTTCCTCTTCGCCCGGGCCTCCCGAAAAAATCAAAATCGGCACTCGTTCCGAAAACGATCCTGCGACCGGATTAACCATATTATGGCCGCCGGCGCCGTAAGTGACGCATATCACGCCGATTTTGCCGGTCGCGCGCGCGTAGCCGTCCGCCGCGAAGCCGACGCCCGGCTCATGCGACAGCGTGATGATTTCCATCCCGTGTTTGCGGCCAAGCGCAAAAAACAGCTTGAGCGCGAGGTCCCCGGGGATTCCGAAAACATGCGACACGCCAATCTTGCGCAGGTACGCGACCAGAAAATCGCCCAGCGCCATATGCCTCTTCACTCCGCTGCCCTCCTCCGATCTGCGCGAACCGTCACACTAAATATACTTCACGAAGCGTCGCGCGACACACCTACTAGATGCTGGCGAATAGCTTCCGCAGCTCGGCGGCAACCTGATCGCCGCTATGCCGCCGCACTTTGCACTCCCGGACAGTCATGACTTTCTACCGCACGATGGTTGGCCGAAGCATCATCCTCTCCCTTCCAGGAGCCCTTTGCATAACTCGGCGCAGCGCTCTTCCCCTCTCCCGACGGGAGAGGATTTAAGGTGAGGGACCTTACTCAGCGCGCCTCGCGCGATTCAAGATTTCGCGTCTGTGCCGAAAACGGGTTGTAGAGGTATCTCTTTGGACCAGGGGATTTGCATACCACGGTACCGGACTGGAATCTTGAATCGCGCCCGGAAAAAAATCGTTCGCTGTGTAAGGTCCCTCACCTCAATCCTCTCCCCGCGGGAGAGGGGGAAGAAGTGAGATGCGCGCTGAACGATAGTCCCCCGCTTCCCTGCTGTCGCTTCCCTTCTTGGGTATTAAGAAATCTG